>CAVVQR010000007.1:0-86615 GCA_963750445.1 uncultured Actinomycetota bacterium
ACCCCCGTTGGAGATGATACAAACTTCAACTAGCACCGGAGGAACCATGCAGTTCGGCATCTTCAGCGTCGGCGACGTCACGACGGACCCGACCACCGGCCGGACCCCCTCCGAGGCCGAGCGCATCGCGTCGATGACGCAGCTCGCGCTCAAGGCCGAGGAGGTCGGGCTCGACGTGTTCGCGACCGGCGAGCACCACAACCCGCCGTTCGTCGTGTCCTCCCCGACGACGCACCTGGGCTACATCGCGGCGAAGACCGACAAGCTGCTGCTCTCCACGAGCACCACGCTGATCACCACCAACGACCCGGTGAAGATCGCCGAGGACTACGCCTTCCTCCAGCACCTCTCCGGTGGCCGCGTCGACCTGATGATGGGTCGCGGCAACACCGGCCCGGTCTACCCGTGGTTCGGCAAGGACATCCGCGACGGCATCAAGCTGGCGGTGGAGAACTACCACCTGCTCCGCAAGCTCTGGCGCGAGCCGGTCGTCAACTGGCAGGGCGAGTTCCGTACGCCTCTGCAGGGCTACACCTCCACGCCGGCCCCGCTCGACGGCACGCCGCCGTTCGTCTGGCACGGCTCGATCCGCAGCAGCGAGATCGCCGAGCAGGCGGCCTACTACGGTGACGGCTTCTTCCACAACCACATCTTCTGGAACAAGGAGCACACCGAGCAGATGGTGAAGCTCTACCGCCGTCGCTTCGAGCACTACGGCCACGGCTCCGCCGACCAGGCCATCGTCGGCCTGGGTGGACAGGTCTTCATGGGCGCGACCGAGGCCGAGGCCAAGCGGGTCTTCCGTCCCTACTTCGACAACGCCCCGGTCTACGGCCACGGCCCGTCGATGGAGGACTTCACGAAGATGACGCCGCTGACCGTCGGCACGCCCGAGCAGGTCATCGAGCGCACCCTCGGCTTCGCCGACTACGTCGGTGACTACCAGCGCCAGCTGTTCCTGGTCGACCACGCCGGACTGCCGACGTCGCTGGTGATGGAGCAGGTGGAGATGCTCGGGACCGAGGTCGTGCCGGTGCTGCGCGCGGAGTTCGAGCGCCGCCGCCCGGCCCACGTGCCGAGCGACCCGCCGACCCACGCCTCGCTGGTCGCCGCCGGCGCCGACGCCCCGCACCACCTCGTCGAGCCCGCTGCTTCGCTGGTCGCGGAGCGCGCGCAGCGCGCGTCACGAGACCGGGTCGAGGCATGACCCGTCGCATCGTGGTCGTGACGGCGGGACTCACCGTCCCGTCGTCCACCCGGCTGCTGGCCGACCAGCTCGCCGAGGCCACCTCGACGCAGGTCACCGCGCGCGGCGAGGCCGTGGAGGTGGACTTCATCGAGCTGCGGGAGGTCGCCGGGGAGCTGGCCACGTTCATGGTCACCGGCGGCATCCCGACGCCCCGGCTCACCGAGCTGCGCGAACGGGTCTCGCTGGCCGACGGCATCATCGCGGTGACGCCGGTCTTCAACGGCAGCTACAGCGGGCTGTTCAAGATGTTCTTCGACGCCCTCGACATGGACGCGCTGACCGGCACCCCGGTGCTGATCGCCGCCACGGCCGGCAGCGCCCGCCACTCGCTGGTCCTCGACCACGCGATGCGACCGTTGTTCGCCTACCTCCGCGCGATCGTCGTACCCACCGGGGTGTTCGCGGCCACCGAGGACTTCGGCAGCCACGGCCTCTCCGACCGGATCACCCGGTCGGCGGCCGAGCTCGCCTCGCTCGTGCTGAGCCAGGGCGGCTACGGCGTCGGCGGGTTCGCCCCCGACCTGGCGGCCCGCCCCCGGCGTACGTCCGGCACGCAGGTCGAGTCCGACGTGACCCCGTTCGGCGACCTCCTCCGCGGCCACAGCGGATCCGACTGACCCGCGGGTGATTAGCGTGGGGGCATGTCCTTCAACGACAAGATCAAGCAGGCGATCGACAAGGTCGACCCCGACCGCCTGATCGCCGAGGCGAAGGGCTCCGCCGGCGAGCTCGCGCGCGAGCACCGCGGACGGCTCGAGCAGGCGCTCGACAAGATCGAGTCCACGGTCGACGGCCGGACCAAGGGCAAGTACGCCGACAAGCTGGCCCGCGCCCACCGCTCGGTGACCGACGGGGTCGCCAAGGTCGCCGCGCAGCCGCCGGTCGAGCCCGAGTCGCCCACCGACGGTCGGCCCGACTACCGGCGCCGACCTTCCGGCGAGCTCCCCCAGGACCCGGACCCGCAGGACGGACCCGCCCCGTCGGGCGACCAGCCCTCCTAGATCGAAGGTCCTCGTTGGTCCACAGCGCCGGTCAATCTGCTCGTCGACCGATGCGGACGGTCACAACGTGTCCGGAGCGGACATTACTGAGCATGGACAGAAACGCCGAGGCTTTCACGGCTTGCTGGCACCGCGACGCACCCCGCCTCCTGGCATACGCGCGTCGGCACCTGGGACCGGACGAGGCAGCAGACGTCGTCGCGGAGGCCTTCATGGTCGCGTGGCGTCGGTGGGACGAGATCCCCGACCCGCCCATCGGCTGGCTGATCCGCACAGCGGCCGGGGTGATGAAGAACCGGTCGAGGAGCACCCGGCGACGGAACCGACTGACCGACCGGGTCGCTCTCCTGAGCCACGCCACTGCGGCGGTCTCGGACACGGCGGACGCCGTGGTGCAGCGCGACGAGGCGCTCCGGCGGCTCGCGTCGCTCAACGACGACCAACGTGAAGCCCTGCTGCTGGTCAGCTGGGACGGTCTGAGCCCGGATGAGGCGGCCGAGGTCCTCGGCCTGCGACCGGCTGCGTTCCGGAAACGACTCAGCCGGGCTCGCGAGCTCCTGAGTCGCGACGAACCCCGCCCGAGTCCGAGACCCCGGTCGCTCGTCGTCCCCGCCCCACTCGCCCAGCAGGAGATGTGATGAAGATCAGCAGCGAGACGATCGACGCGATTCGCCCCGAGCCGGCAGCCCTGGACCCCGACTGGTCCCACGAGACGATCTCCGCGATCCTGGCCACCGAGCCGACGCGTCGTCCGCGCTCCAGGCGCAGCGGTCGACTGCGCGGTGCAGTGGTGGGTCTCGCGCTCGCCGCGGCAACGGTGTCCGGGGCCGGGATCGCTGCCGCAGCCACCGGACTGACACCCCAGGTGTTCACCGACGCCTTCGCAGGCTGGAAGCACTGGCCGGGGAACGACGACGCCGATCCCGCGACCGCGGTGCGCGTCGCCGAGGCGCCCGGCCCTGCGGGGACGGTCTTCAGCGTCCTGAGCACCGGCGGGGAGAACGGGTACGGCTGCCGCACGGCGGTCTTCGAGAGCGCCGAGAGTGCCGCAGAGCCGGCGCCGTCCAGCTTCGCGGGCGTGTACGGCGACTTCTGCTCCAGCGGACCGACCTTCCCCACCTTCGGGGGCGCGGGCGTCACCTTCGACGAGCTCGCCGCAACCTACGTGGTCTCCGCGGGTGATGCGGTGCGGGCAGTGGTCAGCACGCCGGACGGAACGACGTACCCGGCCCTGCTCGTCGGTGGCGACTTCTGGGGGTGGTTCCCGAAGTCGGCGGACCCGACGCTCGTGGCCTACGCCGCTGACGGATCAGTGGTCGGCAAGGTGAAGCTGGGGTAGGAGACCTCACTCACCCCGCCCGTCAATGCTGCTGGACGACGTTGAGCACGTTGCCGTCGGGAGCGCGGACGAAGAAGCGAGTCACGCCCCAGGCCTCGGTCGTCAGGGGATGCACGATCTCGTAGCCGCGCTCCTGTGCCTGGCGGTAGGCGGCCTCGACGTCGTCGACCATGACCGAGACCACGGGGTCCACCGGCGCGGTGGCGTCGCTGGTCATGACCTGGAGCGTCGCCCTGGATGCCGGGGACGTGTGGCGGGCCACCCAGCCCAGGTTGAACTCCTCCTCGGCCAGCCCGAGGTAGTCGCTGTAGAAGCTCCTGGCGGCGGGAAGATCGGGCACGCGGAGGTCGGCGATGATCTGCGTGACGCGGATGCGCTGAGGGTCGGCACTCCCGGCTGGTGCTGTTTCGCCCGAGGTCTGCTCCGGCGCTGCGCCCAGGAGGTGGATCCAGCGCGGGTCCTGCTGGCCAGGCCGGCGCTCGAGCTCGCGCACGAGGGGTTGCGGGCGGCTCGCCATCCGGTGCAGGCACTCCTCGACCTGGCCCCGGTCGGCGAACCCGTGCAACCGCTCGGTGCGCGTGCGCAGCTCGCCCGGCGCCTGCGCGCCGCGGAGCAGGAGCACCGTGAGGAGCGCCCGCTCGTCGGGCTCGAGGCCGAGGTGCTCGTCCAGGATCTGGTGGTACTTCAGTGTCCGGCGCCCGGTGTCGGACCACACGATCCGCACCAGCCCGCGGTCCTTGAGCGACTTCGCGGTCCGCTCGACCGTCTGCTGGTCGAGGTCGGTGACGGGGTCACGGCTGCTCGACTGGTTGCACGCCGACGTCAGTGCGTTGGCGGAGAGGGGATAGGTGGCGGGAACGGTCGTCTGCTTCTCCAGCAGGCTGCCGAGGATGCGCTGGTCGGTCGCATCGAGGACGGGGAGCTCGCTCACGTCACGACCTTAGATCTGCCGCGGTCGCGCCGCATGCCCACCGAGTCGATCACGCTTGCGAATAGTGTCGAGACGGAGTATCGTGGATTCCACGTCACCTCAGATTCGGGCCACCAGGACATAGTCACCAGTGCGCTCAACCCGGGCTGTTGAGACGAGTTGCGAGGGTCAGTAATTGCCCGGTGCGCCGGGCCTCCAGGAGCGACGACCACAGTCAGTCACGCGCGTGCGTGGCGACCCGTCGTCGAGAGGAGGCCGATCGTGAGCGATGAAGTCGTGACGCACCCGATCCTTGCTGCTGCCTCGGACATCCGCGCCTCGCTGAAGGCGGTCGCGGACACCAACCCGACGTTCATGTCGACCGACGACAAGGCGACCGCGCTGGTGGAGCTGGTGCGAGCCGAGGGACAGCTGGCGGAGCTGCGGCTGCGGATCCTGGCCGATGCCGGCGATCTCGCCCAGGAGACCGCAGTCAAGGATGCGGCGGGCTGGTTGGCCCAGGCGACCCGCACCCGGTTCGCTGACGCTCGGGCCGACCTGGCGCTGGCGGCAGCCCTGGAGCGCGAGCACCGGGTCCTGGCCGACGCCATGCGCGAGGGCAGCGCCACCCTGGCCCAGGCGCACGTGATCCACCGGGCCGTGGCCGCACTGCCCCGCGAGGTGAGCGCGTCCGTCGCAGTGCGGGCCGAGGAGCACCTCGTGGCCCAGGCCGCCGAGTTCGGACCCCGGGAGCTCGGCCGGCTCGGACGCCGGATCCTCGACGTCGTCGCCCCCGAGATCGCCGAAGCGGCCGAAGCGGCACGGCTGGCCGACCTCGAAGCGCAGGCCGAGGAGCAGACCCGATTCACGATGCGCCGGTTGGGCGACGGCACCACCCGCATCTCCGGGCGGGTGCCCGACGCGGTCGGCACGCGACTCGCGACCTACCTCGAGGCGTTCACCAACCCTCGCAGCGCACGCGACGAAGCGACCGACGGCGCGAGCGCGCCTTCCGGTGGTCCGTTCGCCCGGCTGCCCTATCCCAAGCGGATGGGACAGGCGTTCGCCCAGCTCCTCGAGGCCGTCGACCCGCGACGCCTGCCGGTCCACGGTGGGGACGCCACCACCGTGATCGTCACCATCCCGCTCGCCGCACTGCGAGCCGACCTCGCGGCGGCCGACCTCGTCGGGTCCGGGCTGGTCCCCGGCGACGACCTCACCGGTGACCGCCTCACCGCCGCAGAGGTCAGGCGCCTGGCCTGCACCGCGAGCATCCTGCCCGCCGTCCTGGGCGGCGAGAGCCTTCCTCTCGACCTCGGCCGCGCTCGACGGCTCTTCAGTCCCGCCCAGCGCAAGGCCCTGCTCATCCGGGACCGCACCTGCCGCGCGGAGGGCTGCGACGTCCCCGGCACCTGGTGCGAGGCCCACCACCGCCGGGACCCCTGGCGCGCAGGCGGGCTCACCGACCTCCACGACGGCGAGCTCCTCTGCACCCATCACCACCACCGGGTCCACGACCTCTCCTACCGTTCCGAGCGCCTTGCCAGCGGCGACCTGAGGTTCCACCGACGCAGATAGGCCACCCCAAGGGGTGGGTCGCCCGGTCACGGAGCGGTCACGGTTCGGCGCGGGGTTTGCGTAGGGAGCGCGACTCGGCCTTACTGGTGGTGTGATGACGACGTTCAATCTCGGGGAACGTGGCACTGAGGACGATCTCGCGGCGGGACTGCGCGCGCTCGGCTTCGCCGTCAGCATCGAGACCGAGCCTGGGTCCGAGTCCTGGATCACGGTGTCGCACGAGGCCGACGACGTGGGCCGGCTCGACGGGCACGTCTACGCGGAGGTGCCCCGGGCGGACATCGTCCGGACCTCCGGGCCCGAGGGGACGCGACGCAGGAGCGTCGACCAGACCGGTGACCAGAGCGGCGACGAGCCGCGCCACCGGGCAGCCACGGGCTAGGGGTCACCCCAGCCGCAGCCGGTGCTCGCCCTCGCCCTCACCGACGTAGCGGAAGCCGCACCTCTCCCAGAACTCCCGGGCACGCGGGTTGTCCATCTCCACGCCCAGCTCGACGGGCAGCCCGTCGGCGCGCGCCTGCGCGACCACGGCCTCGACGACCGTGCGCCCGACGCCGCGTGACTGGTGCTCCGGCAGCAGCTGGAGGCCGGCGATCTCGACGAGCCCGTCACGTCGTACGACGCGCAGCCGGCCCGCATCCTCCCCGTCCACCTGCACCACCGCGATCGACGAGCCGGCGCCGTCGCCGCGGACCTGCTCGGCGGTCCACTCGCCGAAGCCCGCGCGATAGTCCACCTCGTCGAAGTCGTCGGGGAAGCGGCCCTGGTCGTAGGTCGCCTCGACCACGACGTCGGTCAGGAAGCCGACGTCGGCCAGCGTGGCGGGGCGGGTGGTGACGTGCACTCGGGTCAGCCCTCCCATGCGGGGCCGTCGCCGCCGAGCCGCTCGACCAGGCGGCGCCCGACGTGGCCGGCGTTCGCACGGCGTACGTCCTCGGGGACGGGCGGCAGGTTCTCCTCCCAGTCCAGGACGCACGAGCCGCGGAGCTGGGGCATCCGCGCGGGGCGGCCGAAGAAGAACGGGTGCAGGTGGGCGCCGCCGTCGCCGTAGCGACCGACGTGGCAGCGCCCCACGCTCGGCAGCGACTCGACCGCGGCCGTGACGGCGACCATCAGGCGTCCCATCTCGGAGGCGAGGTCGTCCGGCAGGTCGGCGAGGTCGTGGTGGCCGCGCGGCTTGAGGATCAAGGTGACCGGGAGCTTCATCCCGGACTCCGAGAGGGTCCAGCGCTCGTTGCTCCAGGCGATCCGGGCGGCCTGCTCGGGGGTCAGCGGCTCGCGGCACGAGCAGGTGGCCGGGTCCTCCCCGTGCCTGTCCGGCTCGGCGTCGGCCAACGGCTCGAGCGGCTTGATCCGGAGGCCGTCGAGCTCGAACGGGAAGATGTCCCAGCCCGGCATCAGCTCGATGGCCACCGGCAGCCGGCCCTCGTCGTCGGTCGCGGCGGCGACGCGTGCGTGGAATTCCTCGGCGCTCTCGAGCTGGCTCATGGGGTGAGTCAACCAGCGCCCCACCCCTAGGAGCTTGTCCGGCTCCGCGCGGCGAGGCAGTGTCGAGGACATGAGCGACAACAAGATCACCGTGGAACGAACCATCCAGGCGTCGAGCAGTGACGTGTTCGACGTGCTCAGCAACCCCGAGCGCCACGTGCAGCTGGACGGCTCCGGCTTCGTCGTCAGCGACGACCGGTCCAACCGGATCCAGGGCACGGGCGAGGTGTTCACCATGAACATGACGGGCGACCACATGGGCGGCGACTACCAGACGGAGAACCACGTCACCGGCTACTCGCCCAACCAGCTGCTGGCCTGGCAGACCGCCCCGGCCGGCCAGGAGCCTCCCGGGTGGCAGTGGGTGTGGGAGCTCGAGGCGGAGGGCTCGGACTCGACGCTCGTGCGCCACACCTACGACTGGAGCAACGTCACCGACGAGGAGCTGCTCAAGAAGGTCACCTTCCCGCTGGTGAGCCAGGCCCAGCTCGAGACCACCCTCGACAACCTGAGCCAGGCCGTCACCGGCTCCTGACCTGCGTCGGCCCTCGTCCTCACCAGGGCGAGGGCTGGTAGTCCTTCACGAAGCAGCCGAACAGGTCGGTGCCGGCCTCGCCGAGCACGATCGGGTCGTAGACGCGGGCCGCGCCGTCGACCAGGTCGAGCGGCGCGTGCCAGCCCTCGGCGGCGATCCGGAGCTTCTCGTGGTGCGGTCGCTCGTCGGTGATCCAGCCGGTGTCGACGGCCGTCATCAGGATGTGGTCGGTCTCGAACATCTCGCCCGACGACGTCCGCGTGAGCATGTTGAGCGCCGCCTTGGCCATGTTGGTGTGCGGGTGGCCGGCGCCCTTGTAGCGGCGGGAGAACTGGCCCTCCATCGCCGAGACGTTGACGACGTACGCCCGACCCGAGGTCGCGGTCCGCGCGGCGGCGGCCATCGCCGGGCGCAGCCGGGAGACCAGCAGGAACGGCGCGATCGAGTTGCAGAGCTGCACCTCGAGGAGCTCCAGCGGGTTGACCTCGCCGACCGTCTGGGTCCACGAGTTGTTGGTCTGCATGTCCGGCAGCAGTCCACCGGCGTCGACCGCGGTGCCTGCGAGGTGGGCGTCGAGCGAGGCGTGGCCGGCCTTCAGCGCCAGTGCCGTCATCGACGCGGCGTTGTGCGCGGCGAGCGCGTGGTCGGCGGACTCGCCCTCGTGGTGGGCGACGGGGGTGTCGGTGAGCACGCCGGCGATCGCGGCAGGGTGCGCCTCCGAGATCCGGTCGAAGGTGATCATCTCCGGGATCGCGTCGTCGGGCAGCGGCAGCGACTCGGCCTCGACCAGCGGCGCATAGGCGCCCGGTGTGCGGCGTACGGTCTGGCAGGCGTTGTTGATCAGGATGTCCAGCGGCCCGGCGGCCGCGACGTCGTCGGCCAGGGACACGACCTGGGTCGGGTCGCGCAGGTCGATGCCGACGATCTTGAGCCGGTCGATCCACTCGTGCGAGTCGGGCAGCGACGAGAAGCGGCGCACCGCGTCCTTCGGGAAGCGCGTGGTGATCGTGGTGTGGGCGCCGTCGCGGAGCAGCCGCAGCGCGATGTACATCCCGATCTTGGCGCGGCCGCCGGTGAGCAGTGCGCGCTTGCCGGTGAGGTCGGTGCGCTGGTCGCGCTTGGCGTGGCTCATCGCCGCGCAGGCGGGGCAGAGCCAGTGGTAGAACGCGTCGACCAGGGTGAAGTCGGTCTTGCAGATGTAGCAGCCGCGGGGGTTGATCAGCTCACCGGCGAAGGCGCCCGGAGCCGTGGAGACCAGCGGGATGCCCGAGGTCTCGTCGTCGATCCGGACGGGCGATCCGGTGGCGGTCAGCTCAGTGATCGCGCGGTCGTGCGCGAGCTCCTCGGCCCGCTTGGCGAGCTTGCGCTCGGACTTGATCGACTTGTACATGTGCGAGGCCGCGCGCTTCACCGCGATGTGGTCGGGGTGCTCGCCCGGCAGGTGGTGGAGGGTCTGCAGCACCCGCAGGGTCGTGGCGAGATCCTCGGGATCGATGCCGCTCTCGTCGGGCTGGTGCTGCTGGTCACTCACCGGAGAAGGGTACGGCGCGAGCGGGCGAAGTCAGCCCTCGCGGGCCGGTGACCCGTTGATCCGGACGCGGTCCGCGCGCATCCCGTGCTCGACGCCCCAGAGCACGGCCTTGGAGCGGGAGTCGACGTCGATCTTGCGGTAGGCGGAGCGGATGTAGGACTTGATGGAGTTGAGCGAGAGCAGGGTGCGCTCCGCGATCTCCTGGTTGCTCAGGCCCATGGTGATCAGCGACAGCACCTCGGCCTCCCGCGCCGTGAGGCCTTCCTCGCGCCCGGGCCAGTCGCCACCCACGAGCGACGAGCGCCCCCGCGAGGGCGAGACCACGACCTGGCCGGAGGCGATCGCGTGGACCGCCTCGACCAGCCGGGCGGCGGGCAGGCTCTTGGAGAGGTAGCCGCGCACGCCCTGGTTGAGGGTGTCGCGGGTCAGCCACGGCTGGAAGTTCCACGTGTAGACCGCGACGTGGCGGACCTGCGGGCTGCCGACCAGTCTCTGGACGGCGGGCCCGTTGCCCTGCCCCATCCCGAAGGTGTCGTAGAGCGCCACGTCGACGGGCTGGGCGACCGGTCTGCCCGCGACCAGCTCGACGACCTCGACGCGTTGGTTGTAGCTGCGCAGCATCGCGTCGAGGCCACGGACGACGACCTCGTCGTCGTTGACCAGCGCGACTCGAATGACCATGCGATCAACGTACTGCCGTTTATGTATGTTGAAGCCCTTGTTCGGACGAGTGGGGGGCGATGTGCGGGACAGCGCGGTGGTCGAGGAGACCCGCACGGGAGGACTCGGCATCCGGTGCGAGGGTGTCGTGCACCTCTACAAGACCTTCGGCGGGCACGACGTCGTGGCCCTGCGCGGTGTCGACCTGACCATCCGGGCCGGTGAGCGGGTCGCGTTCCTCGGACCCAGCGGCTCGGGCAAGTCCACCCTGCTCGCCCTCCTCGGCGGCATCCAGCGCCCCAGCGCCGGCAAGATCTTCCTCGGCGACGAGGAGGTCTCCCGGATGGGCGAGCGCTACCTCGCCCGGATCCGCTCGCGCCAGGTCTCGACCATGCTCCAGGGCGCCACCCGCAACCTGCTGCCCTACGCCACCGCCCGGCAGAACATCGCCTTCGCCCGCCTCTCCCTCTCCGGGGGTGAGCGCGAGGGCGCGCTCGCCGACACCGAGCTGCTCGACCGCGTCGGGCTGGTCGACCAGGCCGACCAGGTCGTGAGCACCATGTCGGGCGGCCAGCGCCAGCGCCTGGCCCTCGCGTGTGCGGTCTCGACCTCCCCGCGCCTGCTGCTGGCCGACGAGCCGACCAGCCAGCTCAGCCACGCCGACCGCGACCACGTGCTGCACCTGATCCACTCCCTGGGCGACGACTTCGGCACCACGATCGTGGTCGTCACCCACCAGCCCGAGGTCGCCGCGACCTTCCCGCGCACCGTGACCATGAAGGGCGGCCGGGTCGGCGCCGAGGGCCACGGCGGCTCGGAGTACGCCGTGGTCGGCGAGGACGGCGTGATCCACCTGCCCGGCCACATCTCCGCCGAGTGGCCTCCCGGGACGCTCGTCCGGTTCGAGGACGACGACCAGGGTCGGATCATCGTGACCCGCGCCAGCAGCGAAGGAGCGCAGCCGTGAGCCTCCCCAGGCACCTGGGTCGGCGGCCGCGGACCCGCCGATCGGGCGCCGGCTGCGCATGGACGGGATCACCTACGTCGCCGGCCGGACGCTCCTCGACGACGTCAGCGTCAGCTTCCCCGCGGGCAAGGTGACGGCCCTGTCCGGTCCGAGCGGATCGGGCAAGACCACCCTGCTCTCCATCGCGGGCGGGCTGCTCCAGGCGACCTCGGGCACGGCCGCGCTCGACGGCCAGGACATGTGGACCGGCAGCGGCGACCCGCTGCCCCAGGTGGCCTTCGTGCTCCAGGTCTACGGCCTGGTCCCGATCCTCTCCGCCCGCGAGAACGTCTCGATCGCGCTCCGCGCCCGCGGCGTACGTCCCGGCGACGCCGACGAGGCCGCCGAGGCCGCGCTGGCCAGGTTCGGCATCGCCGACCTCGGGGAGCGCCAGGTCGAGGAGCTCTCGGGCGGCCAGATGCAGCGCGTCGCCTGCGCACGAGGCTTCGTCGTGGGGGCCGACGTGCTGCTCGCCGACGAGCCGACCTCCGAGCTCGACGAGGGCAACCGCGGCGTGGTGCTGGCCGAGCTCCGCGAGGAGGCCGCGCGCGGTGCGGTCGTCGTGGTGGCCACCCACGACCCCGCAGTCGTCGACGCCTGCGACCTCCACTACGCGCTCGACGAGGGCCGGGTCGTCCGTTGAGCCGAGTCCTCCGGGGTGCCTGGAGTCGTCGGGGTGCCCTGACGACCTTGGTGCTGATGACCGTGGTGGTCGTCGGAGGGTCCGTCGTCGTGCTGCAGTTCGCCGCTGCCGCCGACACCTCGCCGTGGCTCACCGCGCCCCTGCTCCTCCTCGGCGCGGTGGCCGTGCCCAGCATCGGTGCGGAGCTGGCAGTGGCCCGTCGCGAGGAGATCGGGCTGGCCCGCCTGCGCGGCATCCACGGGCTCCGGTTGTGGCGCTTCCTGCTCGTCGAGCCCCTGCTGGCGATCGTGCTCGGCACCCTGGTCGGGCTGGCGCTCGGCGCCGCAGGCACGGTCCTGGCCACGCGGACCTGGCTGGCCGAGGCGGCCCCTGCCCTCGAGCAGACCGCTCTCCTGGCCGCGGCCGGCATCGCCGCCGTGGGGCTGCTGATCGTCGCCCTGTCGGCTGCCGCCGCCCTGCGCGAGCCGCTCGCCGTCCAGGTCTCGGCGCGTCGTCGTCCCCGCCGCGCGACCACGCTGGCGGTGTTCCTCAGCGTGCTCGTGCTGGTCGGAGCGGGCGTCGCCGCCTACCGCAGCCGCCAGTCCGACGGGGAGCCCGACCTCGTCGTCCTCCTCGGTCCGGCGCTGGTCGGCCTCGCGCTCGGCCAGGTCGCCATCTGGGTGATCCGGATCGCGGCGCGCGGCCTGACCCCGGTCACCGAGAAGCGCGGGCTCGGCGCCTTCCTCGCCACCCGCCGGCTGGCCCGCGCCGACGACCTGGTCACCCCCACCCGCCTCGTCGTCGCTGCTGCGGTGGTCGGCGCGCTCGCCCTCAGCGGGGCCGTCGCCGTCAGCGGATGGACCAGGGAGCAGGCCGCGGTCGAGGTCCCGGGTGCCCGCACCATCGACGCCGACGACCTCGGCGCGATGGGTGCTGTCAGCCTGACCGAGAAGGTCGACCCCGACGGCGACCACCTCATCGCCACCGCCATCGTCCGCAACGAGGACCGCCTGGCCGAACGCCGTGCCTACGTCGATGCCGGCCGCTGGGACGCCGTCGTCGGCGACTTCTACGACGGCACTCCCGCCCGCGCCGCGTCCGACGCCATCGACCGGCTCGCCGGCGACGTCGACCCGTTCGAGGTGACCGGCGACCGGCTCACGGTGTCGGCCTCGGGCCTCACGGTGCCGCCGCCGCGCACCTTCCGCGGTCCGGGCGGGCGCGACGTCCAGGTCGGTGGCGGCCGCATCGAGCTGACCCTCAGCTATGTGACCACGGCCAACGCCTCCGGCGCGGTGACGTTGCGGATGCCGATCGCGAGCGACGGCACCGCGGACACCCGCTCGGTCCGCGTGCGCGACTGTGCGGCGGGCTGCTCGGTCACCGGGCTCGACGTGGGCCGCGACAGCCGCGGACTCATCGACGGCAGCGACTTCGTCGTGCTCTTCGAGAGCATGCAGGTGGGCGACGACGACCTGCTCGCGCGGCCCTGGGTGCCCGACCCGGTCTCGGTCGAGTCGGCGCTCAACAGCAACTTCTTCCGCAACTACGAGCCCCCCGCGGACCTGGTCGTCAACCGCCCGGACGGTCTCCAGGTCGCGATGCTCCCGGCGGTGGCGCTCGGTCTCGACGTCGACCTCCAGGGCCTGCGGGTCCCGGTGCTCGCGGCCGACGTCGAGGAGCCGGTGGCACTCGACCTCGGCGGTGACGACCTGCCGACCGACGTGATCGGGGTCGCCGACTCGATGCCGATCGTCGGGTCGATCGGCCTGCTCTCCGACATCCGCACCTCCGCCGCCGGGTCCGGGCCGACCGTGCCCTCGGCCGAGGTCCAGATCGTCGCCGCCGACGGCACCCCGCAGGACATGCTCGACCAGGTGGCCGAGACGACCGGCACCACCTGGCGCACCCGGTCGACCGTGCGCGAGTCGCTCGGTGAGCGGTTCGGCGGCGAGCAGTCGGTGGCGTACGCCCTCACGGCGCTGGCCTGTGCCCTGGTCGCCCTCCTCGCGCTGGGTGCGGGCGTGGCCCGACACCTGCGCGACTACCGTCGCGACGTGGCCTCCCTGCGCGTGCTCGGCGTCTCGACGGGCACGGCGCGCAAGGCCGGTCGCACGGAGCTGGTGAGCCTCACCGTCCTCGTGCTCGGTGCCGTCGTCGCGGGCGGCTGGCTGGCCGTCAGGCTGCTCCTCGACGGTCTCCCGCTGCTCGACGTCCCGGTCGCGGGGCTGCCGCTCGACACCGCGCCGCACCTCTGGCCGCTGGCGGTCCCTGCGCTCCTCGCCGGTGCCGCCATGGTGCTGGTCGGCGGGCGGGCCCGTGCGGTCCGCGCGGCCACGACCCGCCCGAGCCTGCTCCGTGAGGAGGAGGGCTGATGACCTCACCCCACGACCTTCTTCTCCCCCGCTGCGCTCCTCCGAACAACGTCGCAGGGACCCCGAGATGATCCAGCTGTTCGGCGCCATCGTCCGGGGCCTGCGCTCCCGCGCCCTGCTCTCGGCCGGCTCGGTGCTGCTCACCGCCCTCGCCATCGGCTCCGCGGTGCTCGGCCCGGTCTTCTCCGAGGCCGTCACCAACTCCTACGTCGTGACCCGGCTCCAGGAGACGCCGCCCGGGCTCACCGGGCTCAGCCGGGTCTTCACGCCCGACTCCGGGTCCTCGCTCGAGCAGGCCGAGCGCGATGCCGTCGCGGCGTCGGAGGAGCTGACGACCGGGCCGTGGCAGGAGCCGGTCGCGATCGCCCAGTCCGAGCGGTTCAGCGCCCTGCGCGGCGTCGTCACGTTCTGGTCGCGGGCCGACGCCTGCGACGTGCTCGAGATCGAGGGACGCTGCCCGGAGAAGGTCGGCGAGGTGCTGATGCTCACCGCCGACCTGGAGAAGACGGGTGCGGAGATCGGCAAGCCGCTCCCGCTGGCCATCTTCGAGACCCCGGGCACCCAGGCGCTCGGCCTGCCCCGACCGGGGCTCTCGGACGTCGTCGTGGTGGGCACCTACGACACCCCGACGGCCGGCGACGACTGGCTGATCCCGGGTCGGCTCACCAGCACCAACGAGCAGTCGTCCATCCGGGGCGGCTACCAGCCCTACGCCCCGGGTCCGCTGATCACGACCGACGACACCGTCACCGCGGTCGGGGACTGGACGGTCCGGGTGGACACCCACCTCGACGTGCCGGCCGACCTGACCCCGCAGCAGCTCGACGTGGCGGCGGACTCGGCGCGCTCGGTGCCGCCGGACACCGCCGTCGAGGTCGACGGCGGCACCCTCGTCGCCGACGACACCAACTCCCTCGCCTCCGTGGTCGACGAGGTGCGCTTCCAGCAGTCGACCGCGCGCAGCTCGATCGCCCCTGCGGTGCTGTCCCTCGTCCTCGTCGCCCTCGCCCTGCTCATGCGGCTGCTCAACGCCGCCAGCGAGCTCCGTGTGCCCGAGCTCGCCCTGGCCTCCCTGCGCGGCGTGACCGCGCGTCGGCTGTGGGGCCTCGGCCTGGCGGAGCCGTTGACGTTGCTGCTCCTCGCCACCCCGCTCGGGATCGGCTTCGGGCTCGGCCTCTCGTTCGTCCTGGTCCGCAGCTGGCTGGTGCCCGACCTCCCGGTCCCGCTGCCGTGGGCCAGCTGGGCCGCCGCCGGCCTGGTGCTGCTCGCGGCCGTCGCGGTGGCCTGCGTGGCCGTCGGCCTGGTGGTCCGCGAGTCGCTGGCGTCCCAGCTCTCCGGCGTACGCCGTCCCGTGGCCGCCCGCCGCTGGTCGGTCATCGCGCAGCTGACCCTCGTCGCGCTGGCCATCGCCGTGCTCGCGAGCAAGCTCTCCGCGAGCGGCCCCGGCGAGCCCGACGCGACCGACCTCGTCCTGCCCGTCCTGCTCGCGGTCGTCGCGGGCCTGGCCGCCACCAGGCTCACCGCGGTGCTCGCCACCTGGTGGACCAGCCGTTCGCGCAGCCGTTCGCTGAGCGGCTTCGTGTCCTCCCGCGCGATCTCGCGGCGGCAGGAGGGCACCCTGGTGATCCTGCCGATCACGGCTGCCATCGCCGTCGCGGTGTTCGGCGTCGGCGTCTACGACTCGGCCGCCACGTGGCGCACCAGCGTCGCCGCGACCGCCTCGCCCGCGGAGACGACGTGGTCGACGACCCTGTCCATCTCGGAGACCGTCGACCTCACCCGCCGGATCGACCCCGACGGGGAGTGGATCATGGCCGCCGCCAGCGTCACCAACCCCGGGGCCAACTTCTCCGTGGTCGACAGCAGCCGGCTGGCGCAGGTCGCCACCTGGCCGGCCACCTGGAGCCCCGGACGCAGCGTCGAGCAGGTGGTCGACGACATCGCGCCGGGCGGTGTCGTGCCGACGGTCGAGGGCCGACGGATCTCGATCACGATCGACAACGAGGCCGACATGGACCGCGACCTGGCGGTCGAGGTCCGCTTCGGCAGCCGCGCCGGGGTGCCGCTGAAGGCCTACCTCGGTCCCTACCCGCCCGGTGAGCACACCAGGTCGGCCCGGGTGCCGTTCTGTCGCGAGGGCTGCCCGCTGGAAGGGATGACCCTCGGCGGCGGCGCCGGCACCAACACCCGGATGACCGGCACCCTGCGCCTGGTCGACATCGCGGTCGACGGCGAGACCTCTCCGGGCAGCATCGACGGAGCGGCGTGGACGCCCACCCCCGACCCGGCCGTGAAGACCTCCATCACCGAGCTGACCGAGGTCGACGGCGGGCTCGACATGACCGTCGACACCGGCGACTCGGTCGGGATGGCCCGCATCACCGCGGGCGGCACCTCGCGCAACCGACCGGTCCTGGCCGGTCCCGGTGTGCAGCAACGGGCGCTCGACAAGCTCGACGAGGGCTACGGCCTGATCCCGGTCGACCCGGTCGGCGGCATCGGTGCCGTCGAGGGGATGCCGTTCACCGGGCCCTCGGGTCTGCTCGTCGACTACTCGTCCTTCATCACCGACCGCCCGGTCTTCGACAACCTCTTCACCACCCACGTCCTGGCCCGCGAGGGCACACCGGCGTCGATCAACCAGGCGCTGTCCAAGGCCGGGCTGAGCATCGGCACCACGCTCGCCCAGGAGCGGCACGTGCTCGACCAGAGTGCCTACGCGTTGGCGCTGCGGCTCTACGGCGTGGTCGCCGCGCTCGTGCTGGTGATGGCGCTGGCCGGGTTGTTCGTCAGTGCGGCCGTCCAGCTCCCGGCCCGCCGCCGCGACGCCGCGGCGCTGCGCGTGGTCGGCGTACCCCGCCGGTCGGTGATGGTCGCGGTGGTCCGCGAGCTCGGCGTGGTGCTGGGCAGCGCCGCGCTGGCCGGCATCCTGGCGGGTTCGCTGGCGCAGTGGGTGGTGCTGCGCACCATCACGCTGGGATACGCCGACGACGCGACGACGCCTGCCCTGGTGGCGGCGATCTCACCCGTACGACTGGTGGTGCTCGCCCTGCTCGCGGCGGCGGTGTTCGGTGCGGTCGCGCTGATCAGCGCGACGATGACGGTCCGCGGCGCGCGCGGCGCGACCCTGCGCGAGTCGGCCCGCTGAGCCGGGGACCGAGGTCAGCTGCAGCAGGGGTCGAACCGGAACCCGACACCGCGGATGGTGCGGATCCACTTGTTGTCCGAGGCGGCCGCGCGCAGCTTGCGCCGCAGGTTGGCCAGGTGCACGTCGACGACGTGGGTGCTGTCCGGGACGAAGTCGGTGGCCCAGACGGCCCGCATCAGCTCCTCGCGCGGGACGACCACGCCGGGGTTGCTGACGAGGTGTGCGAGCAGGTCGAACTCGGTGCGGGTCAGGTCGATCTCCTCGCCGGAGACGAGCACCTCGCGGGAGACCGGGTTGAGGGTGAGGTCGCTGCAGCCCAGCGGGGACGCCGGATCGTTGGGCGAGAAGCCGTAGGACTCGCCGCCGCCGGCGGCGACCGGGCGGGTGACCGCGGCGGCCAGCGGCTCCGCGGCCGGTGTCGGGGTGAGGACGTCGGAGGCCCGGGGTCGGCGGAAGAGCGCGGCCACGCGGGCCTGGAGCTCGCGCATCGAGAAGGGCTTGACGAGGTAGTCGTCGGCGCCGACCTCGAGGCCGATCAGGCGGTCGACCTCGGCCGTGCGTGCGCTGACGACGATCACGTAGCAGTCGCTCACGATGCGGATCTGGCGACACACCTCGACGCCGTCGATGTCAGGAAGCGACAGGTCGAGCGTGACCAGGTCCGGCTTCTGCTCGGTGATCACGGTCGAACGCATCGGCGCCGGTGCGCGCGATGAACACGTTGAAACCGGCCTGGTCGAGCAGGGCGGAGATGGCGTCGCCGACATCGTGGTCGTCCTCGACGACCACGGCGGTGCGTTCGTTCATCATCAGTCATGCTCCCAGTTGATAAATCATCTACCCGGGTGCGATGAACCGAAACATTCGTGATGAAGACCCCACGAACACACCTACCCCCGACACCGATGGTAGGTGGCTACGACGAATGGGTGTCGTGTTCCGCTGAGTTGCTCCCGAGACGGACCGCTCAGAAGTCCAGGCCGTGGGCCCAGTCCTCGGAGTCGATGCGCGCCACGAGGTAGGGACCTCCGCCGGCACGGCGCTCCTGCTGGGCGCCCTCACGGTCCATCCGGTAGCCGATGCCACGGATCGTGTGGATCCAGGTGGCGTCGGAGTGGCGACGCAGCTTGCCGCGCAGGTTGGCCACGTGCACGTCCACCAGGTGGTGGTCGTGGGTGAGCGCACTGCTCCAGATGGCCAGCACCATCTCCTCGCGGGTGCAGACCCGCGAGAGGTGCGTGGCGAGGTATTCCAGGACGTCGTACTCGATGCGCGTCAGGTCGACGATCGTGCCGTCGATCTGCACCTCGCGCCGTGCCGAGTTGATGACCAGGCCCGCACCGGCGGAGATGGTCGTCGGCTCGTCAGCGGGCTGCGACGGGCTCGGCACGTGCGGCGCCGGGGCAGGCACGTCCTCGGCCACCACGGCCGAGCGGGGACGGCGGAACAGTGCCGCCACCCGGGCCCGCAGCTCGCGCGGCGAGAACGGCTTGAGCACGAAGTCGTCCGCGCCGACCTCCAGGCCGATCAGCTTGTCCACCTCGTCGGACCGTGCGGACACGATCACGATGTAGCAGTCGCTGGTCTCCCGGATCCGACGGCACACCTCGATGCCGTCCATGTGCGGCAGCGTCAGGTCGAGCGTCACGAGGTCAGGCGGATCGGCGGCCGCCACACCCACTGCGGCCCGACCGTCGCGCGCCGCAGTGACTCGGAAACCCGCCCCTTCGAGGGTCTCCACCAGCGCCGAGGAGATGTCTGGATCGTCTTCGACGACCAAAGCATGAAGATCTTGCACGTTGAACCCCCACAGAAATTCTCAAGGCAGGGACCCCACGCCCCCGCCATGCCACCGCCCGAACAGCGCTGTTCGATGATAGTGGGTGGAAACGGTCAATGGCAGAATCGAATCAGCGCACCGGATGCATGTCTAGACCAGTGGTTTTGACGGATTCTTCTGTAGGAATGCCGCCATTATGCGTAATCCTTGGCCCACATCGGCTCGATCCCACGATTGACTCAGATGTTGGTCGTCCTCATTCCCGCCTGGTGGTCGGGTGGTCGAGGCCCCACGCGGCGGTGGGCGCGTCGGTGCCGTGGGTGGAGTGTGCTGCCTCACGTAGGACGCCGTCATGGCCAATTTCGCCCACGCGGAATCCCCGTTTCACGCCTGAAGCCCTACCGTTGGGGGGTGAGTGACGACCAGCCCGTGGCACCTGAGCAGAACTTCTCCGACCTCGGCCTCTCGCCCGAGGTCCTCAAGGGGCTGGCCGCCGTGGGCTACGAGACCCCCTCGCAGATCCAGGCGGCGACGATCCCGCCGCTGCTCGAGGGCCGTGACGTCGTCGGCCTGGCGCAGACCGGCACCGGCAAGACCGCTGCCTTCGCGCTCCCGATCCTGTCGCGCCTCGACTTCAGCCAGAAGACCCCGCAGGCCCTCGTGCTGGCCCCGACCCGCGAGCTCGCGATCCAGGTGTCGGAGGCCTTCGAGAAGTACGCCGCCCACATGAAGGGCGTGAAGGTCCTGCCGATCTACGGCGGCCAGGGCTACGGCGTCCAGCTCTCGGCCCTGCGACGCGGCGTGCACGTCGTCGTCGGCACGCCCGGTCGGATCATGGACCACCTCGAGAAGGGCACCCTCGACCTCACCGAGCTGCGCTTCCTCGTCCTCGACGAGGCCGACGAGATGCTCAACATGGGCTTCGCCGAGGACGTCGAGACGATCCTCGCCGACACGCCGGCCGACAAGAACGTCGCGCTGTTCTCGGCCACCATGCCGTCGCAGATCCGCCGGATCTCCAAGAAGTACCTCGACGACCCGGTCGAGATCACCGTCAAGAACAAGACGTCGACCGTCTCCTCCATCACCCAGCGCTACCTGATCGTGTCCTACCCCCAGAAGGTCGACGCCCTCACGCGCATCCTCGAGGTCGAGAACTTCGAGGGGATGATCGTCTTCGTCCGCACCAAGAACGAGACCGAGACCCTCGCCGAGAAGCTCCGTGCCCGCGGCTACTCCGCGATGGCGATCAACGGTGACGTCGCCCAGGTGCAGCGCGAGCGCACGATCAACCAGCTCAAGGCCGGCAAGCTCGACATCCTCGTGGCCACCGACGTCGCGGCGCGTGGCCTCGACGTCGAGCGGATCAGCCACGTCGTCAACTACGACATCCCGACCGACACCGAGTCCTACGTCCACCGCATCGGCCGCACCGGTCGCGCGGGCCGCAGCGGCGACTCGATCGCCTTCGTCACCCCGCGCGAGCGCCACCTGCTGCGCGCGATCGAGAAGGCCACCCGCCAGCCGCTCACCCAGATGCAGCTGCCGAGCGTCGACGACGTCAACGCCACCCGCCTCTCGCGCTTCGACGAGCAGATCACCCAGGCGCTGACCCAGCCCGAGCGGATCGACTTCTTCCGCGACGTGGTCTCGCACTACGTCAGCGAGCACGACGTCCCCGAGGTCGACGTCGCCGCCGCCCTGGCCGCGGTGATGCACGGCGAGCAGCCGCTCCTCCTCGAGCCGGAGCCGGAGCGCACCAGCCGCAGCTTCGACGAGCGCCCGACCCACGGCGGCAAGGCCGACCGCTCGCCGCGTGAGTCGCGCAGCGGCGCGCCGATGGCGGCGTACCGCATCGAGGTCGGCAAGCGCCACAAGGTCGAGCCGCGCCAGATCGTCGGTGCGCTCGCCAACGAGGGCGGCCTGTCCCGCGGCGACTTCGGCTACATCTCGATCAAGCCGGACTTCTCGGTCGTCGAGCTCCCGGCCGACCTGCCCGCGGGCACGCTCGAGCGCCTGGCGGCCACCCGGATCTCGGGCAAGCTCATCGAGATCAAGCCCGACAACGGCCCGTTCCGCGGTCGTGCCGGTGGCGGCCACTCCCGGGGCGGCGGCTACAAGGGCAAGAACCCCCGCTGACCGGGCGGTTCTTCCCCGTCCGGTACGCCGAGCGGGCGGTTCTTCCCCGTCCGGTACGCCGAGCGGGCGGTTCTTCCCCGTCCCTGAACGTCGACAGCCCCCTGCCTGGTCGAGGCAGGGGGCTGTCGGTCGTGCAACGGGGACGAAGTGCCCGGTCAGCGTGTGTGACGGGGACGAAGTGCCCGGTCAGGCTCAGGCGTTGCGGATCGCCGAGACGTCGAACTCGAGCTTGATCTTCTCGGAGACGAGGACGCCGCCGGTCTCGAGCGCGGCGTTCCAGGTGAGGCCCCAGTCCTTGCGGTTGATGGTGGTCTCGCCCTCGAAGCCGACGCGGGTGTTGCCGAAGGGGTCGACGGCCGAGCCGGTCTGCTCGAAGTCGATGGTGACGGACTTGGTGACGTCCTTGATGGTCAGGTCGCCGGTGATCGCCCAGTCGCTGCCGTCGCGCTTGACGTCGGTGGACACGAAGGTGATCGAGGGGTAGGTCTCGGTGTCGAAGAAGTCGCCGGACTTGAGGTGACCGTCGCGGTCGGGGCTGCCGGTCTCGACGGAGGTCACGTCGATGGAGAGGTCGACCTTGGAGTCGGCGGGGGTGGCCTCGTCGATGTGGGCGGTGCCGGTGAAGGCGCCGAACTGGCCGCGCACCTTGGTCACCATCGCGTGGCGGGCCACGAAGCCGAGGCGGCTGTGGCTCACGTCGAGGGTGTAGTCGCCGGTGATGTCGTCGATGGCGGTGGTGGAGGGGTCGAAGGCGCTGGTCATGCTGGCTCCTGGAAGTAGTTGGTAGAACATTCAACCACCAGAACGAGCAACTGTCGCGGTTCATTCCCTGCAGCTGGAAGCATTTTTCGTGTGGGGGTGAAATGCGGCGAGCCACGTCCCCCGAGGGGGACGTGGCTCAGGCCAGGGGCAGCGGTCAGGCAGCGGCCGAGTGGGCCACCGTGGCGACCGACCAGCGTGCCTCCATGCGAGTGCGACCCGACGCGTCCGTGACGGCGACCCAGCTGCAGACCGGCACTCCGGTCATCGTGTGCTTGCTCATGTGACACCTCCCGTTCACTTTCTGTTCACCTAACATAGCACGCCCCCACTGACGCACACTTCTTTCGCTCGGATCTGGTGAGAATCCCCCACTTGCGGCGTATCTGGGCGTGCAGAGCGGTGATACCACCCCACTTGGGGTGGATGGGGCGACGTGTTCCGAGCTGACAGCGGGCTGAGATCTGGAAATCTGCCCGATTTCGGGCAAGAAGTTGCTGTTGCGTGCGTCGGCGGGGCATCCTCGTCACGTGCCGGACCCCGACCTCGTCTCCCACCTCGTCGCGACGACGTCGATGACGGAGGGGGAGGCCGCGCGCGTGATCGAGGACGTGGTCGCGTTCCACGCCCAGCCGGTGGAGCACTACGTCCGGGAGCGGCACGCCCACTTGAAGACGTACGGCGTCAGGAACCCCGAGATCTTCGCGCTCATCGCCGAGGAGCTCGAGCAGCGCGTGGTCGCACCTCCCCAGCTCTCCGAGCGCCAGCTGCGCCGGATCATCTACGGATAAGGAACCCCACATGTGCGGAATCGTCGGCTACATCGGCCGCCAGGACGCGGCACCGGTCGTCCTCGAGGGGCTCACCCGGCTCGAGCACCGCGGCTACGACTCGGCCGGGGTCGCCGTGCTCGGCAGCCGCGGGATCAAGGTGGTCAAGCAGGCCGGACGTGTGCGCGAGCTGAGCGAGGTGCTCCCCAAGCGCTTCGCCGGCACCACCGGCATCGGCCACACCCGCTGGGCCACCCACGGACCCGCCACCGACGTCAACGCCCACCCGCACTCCGACGAGTCGGGCCGCGTGGCCGTCGTGCACAACGGGATCATCGACAACTCCGCCGCGCTGCGGGCCGAGCTCACCGACGCCGGCGTGGCGCTGGCGAGCGACACCGACACCGAGGTGCTCGCCCACCTCATCGCCCGCAGCGACGCCGACACCCTCGAGGGCAAGGTCCGTGACGCGCTCGGAGCGGTGGTGGGGACCTACGGCCTCGCGGTCCTGCACGCCGACTTCCCCGACCGCATCGTCGCGGCCCGCAACGGCAGCCCGCTCGTCGTGGGGGTGGGGGACAAGGAGATGTACGTCGCCTCCGACCTCGCCGCGATCGTGCGCCACACGACCACCGTCGCGATGCTGGACGACGGTGAGATGGCCACCGTCACGGCGGCCGGGTTCAGCACGATGCGGCACAGCGACCTCGCCTCGACGGGGAAGACCGCGACGCAGGTCGACATCGACGCGTCGGCGTACGACGCCGGTGAGCACGAGTCCTACATGCGCAAGGAGATCCACGAGCAGCCCGTCACTGCCCAGGCGGTGCTGCGCGGCCGGCTCGACGAGCGCTTCGGGACCGCGCACCTCGGTGGCCTCGACATGGACGCCCGCGACCTCCGGGCGGTGCGGCGGGTGAAGATCCTGGGCTGCGGATCGGCCTACTACGTCGGCCAGATGGGCGCCGCGCTGATCGAGGAGCTGGCCCGGATCCCGGCCGACGCCGAGGCCGCCAGCGAGTTCCGCTACCGCGACCCGGTCATCGAGCCGGACACCCTCTACGTCGCGGTCAGCCAGTCCGGCGAGACCATCGACACCCTGCTCGCCGTCCAGGAGATCCGCCGCAAGGGAGGCCGCTGCGTCGGCCTGATCAACGTCGTCGGCTCGGCCATCGCGCGTGAGTGCGACGGCGGGATCTACCTGCACGCGGGACCCGAGGTGGCCGTCGCCAGCACCAAGGCGCTGACCAACATGTTCCTCGGCTTCGCCCTCCTCGCGCTCCAGCTGGGCCGGGTCCGCGACCTCTCCATCGCCGACGGCAAGCGGCTCGTCGCGGGGCTGGAGAGGCTGCCGTCGCAGATCGAGGAGATCCTCGCCGGCGAGGACGACCTCATCGCGGTGGCGCAGTCGCTGGCCGAGGCGCGGAGCCTGTTCTTCATCGGGCGGGTGCGCGGGTTCCCGGTGGCGCGCGAGGGCGCGCAGAAGTTCAAGGAGATCAGCTATCGCCACGCGGAGGCCTACCAGACCTCCGAGCTCAAGCACGGCCCGCTGGCGCTGATCGATCCCGAGGTGCCGACGGTGGCGCTGGTCCCCCGCGACGAGCTGACCGAGCGCAACGTCGGCGCCCTGCACGAGATCGCCGCCCGTCGGGGGCCGCTGGTCGTGATCACCCACGACGAGGTGGACCTCGGCGAGATCGGCGCCCGCCGGATCGTCGTGCCGCGCAACGAGCCGGAGCTCGACCCGATCCTGCTGACGATCCCGCTGCAGCTGCTGGCCTACCACGCCGCCCAGCACCTGGGTCACGACATCGACAAGCCGCGCAACCTGGCCAAGTCGGTCACGGTCGAGTAGCGGAGAGGGCCCGGAAATGGACTGGGCGCCCCTTGCTGCATGGGGTCAGCAAGGGGCGCGCCGTGGAGAACAATCCCATCCGGCCCGGGTTCCTGTCTGAGCTTCCTCGGAACTCCCGACGGATTTTGCTGTCCGCTGGATCACACCCTGCCGACGACCGTTCTCGTGACGTGGCGGTGGGCGGATCCGGGGTGCGTCAGGACTGCGCCGGCTTCGTCAGCGTGAGTTCCATCGACCCCTGGGCGCCGGGCGGCACCACCAGCACGGCCCAGGGCTGGTGCTCGTCGTCCCAGACGGAGGCTGGTGTGACGTTGCCGGGAGCCGTCGGTGTCAGTTCGGTGCGGTTGTAGTCGCACGCCTTGTCGTAGCCGCAGTCGTAGGACCAGGGAAGGTGGGGCAACGCCGTGACGACCCAGGACCCGAGAGATGGCGCGACGTGGCTGGCCGCGAGATAGGTGCCGGTGCGACCTACGCCACCGACGTAGGTGGTGTGAGACCAGGCGTAACGTCCGATGACCCACTGGCCGGGTGACGTGGCGGCGTACGTCACGGCCGGACCGTCGATGGCGAGGTCGGGAGCCACAGCGGCTGCCCGGATCCGGAGCGTGGTCGCCTGCTCCGCGACGGGCGTGTCGGCGGAGATCGTCATGACGAAGCGACCCGTCGTCGGCAGCAACCACGGGCCGCGGACGGTGCAACCCCGGTTGGCGTTGACGGCATGGCAGGAGTTGAGCGCGACGCTCAGCACTTCGTTGCCGTCCGGGCCGATGACGCGGATGGCCCTGGTGGTGTCGGTCGCCACCTGGCCGGTCGCGTCGAGGAGCTCGGCGTAGACCCACTGGCCGGCGTTGGCGGTGAAGGCGACCTCATGGGTGGTCCTCGCGGTGCCCATTCTGGGCAGCGCGATGGTGGCGCCGTCGACCTGCGCCGAGCGCCGTACGGTCAGTGTCGTCGTGAGGGAGGACTTCGGGTCGAGGACGACCCAGTGGCGACCCGCCTCGCGGAGTACTGAGCCGCCAGCAGTGACGGTGGTCCTGCGGTCCGGTCCGATGACCTGGACGTCGGGCGTGCTCGACTCGAGGCCCACCTGCTCGTCGGCGCCGACGTGCACCGGCACCAGGTACGTGAGCGTGGACCGGTCTGCCGCGGTGGTGATCACGCCGGGGACGGCGGCCGCGAGGCGCTCGGCACGGCGGAGCTGGAGCCGGACCACGGCCTGGGGTGCGCGCGAGCAGGGCTTGCTGATCGCGGTGTAGATCGCGGTCCGCGGCAGCTTCCAGTAGCCGGTGGCCCACGGCTTGACGGGCTTTGATCCGACGCGCGATCCGACCCGCAGCGTGCGGGAGCCGCAGGTCTCGCGGTGGCTCCAGCGGGCGAGGTTGACCAGTTGTCCCTTGCGGCCGTGGAACGTGAGTCGGACGCGGTCGTGGCCCCTGGCACGCACGGGGTCGTGGCCGAGCTTGACGGTGCGCGACTTCGTCGCGGCCGCGCCGGGACGCTCGTCCGCGGACGATGCTGGTGAGGCAGTCGCCTGGGTGGGCAGCAGGAGTGCCAGCGCGATCGCGCAGCCTCCGAGACGACGAAGCATGTGATCCCCCGATCAGGTCGACGCACCGTGCGCCTGATCGGGAGACGCTACGCGGGGGCGGTTGGTTGCGAGGTAGGTGCGACCAGCTCGAGTGCGCGCCTCGCGACGGCCTCCGCGACCGTGCGGTCGGCGGGCACCAGCCCGACGCGCGTACGCCGGTCGAGCAGGTCGTCGACGTCGTGCGCGCCCTCGTGGGTGATCGCGAAGACCAGCTCGGCGAGCGTCACCGGCACGTCGTCCGAGACCGGCGCGAGGAGCTCGTCGTCGGTGAGCCCGGTGGCCTCGCGGGCCGTGGACAGGACGAGCCCGGCGTCGGTGCCGAAGCGGCGTACGAGCCGGGCAGGGGCCGCGACGCGGCGCGAGCTCCTCGGCGGAGCCGGCGCCCAGCAGCGGCAGGTGGGCGGTGCGGCACGGACCGGCCTCGAGCCGACCGTCGGCGACCAGGGCGTCGAGGGTGTCCTGGGCCATCCGGCGGTAGGTCGTCAGCTTGCCGCCGACGACCGTGGTGACGCCGGTGGTGGAGGTGAGGATCGCGTGACGGCGCGACAGGTCGGAGGTCGCGTCGGTGCCGGCGACCTCGAGCAGCGGTCGCAGGCCGGCGAAGGCGCCGACCACGTCGTCGCGGCCCGGCGGCGTCGTGAAGGCCGAGGCCACCACCCCCAGCAGGAAGTCGATCTCGGCCTCGCTCGGCACCGGCACGTCAGGCACCGGGCCGGTGACCGGCTCGTCGGTCAGTCCGACGTAGAGGGTGCCGTCGGGCTGCGGCAGCACCATCGCGAAGCGCGCGGAGGCGCCGGGGATCGGCACCATCACCGCGACCCGGGTGTGCGGCAGGACCGATCCACGCAGGACCAGGTGGGTGCCGCGGCTCGGCCGCAGCCGCACCTGGTCGTCGAGGTCGCCGGCCCAGACCCCGGTCGCGTTGACGACCGCCTGCGCGCGGACGGCGTACGTCTGGCCGGTGAGCTCGTCGCGCAGCTCGACGCGGGTCCCGGTCGCAGCGGTCACCCGGGCGCGCGTGCGCACCTCGGCGCCGTAGGACGCTGCGGTGCGGGCCACGGTGGTCACCAGGCGCGCGTCGTCCTCGAGCTGCCCGTCCCAGGCGAGCAGCCCGCCGCGCAGGGTGTCGGCGCGCAGGGCGGGCGCGAGGTTGAGCGCCTCGGTGGCGTTGAGCCGGCGGGGTCGCGGCAGGGTGCGCGCGCTGGTGTGGGCGGTGCGCCGCAGGACGTCGCCGGCGTGCAGACCGGCCCACGTCATCGCGGTGCGGCCGCGCGTCATCACGTCGTTGACCGGGGTCAGCATCGGCAGCGGACGGACCAGGTGGGGAGCGGTGGTGTCCATCAGGATGCCGCGCTCGACGGCGCTCTCGTGGGCGATCGCGAGCTGGCCCTGGGCGAGGTAGCGCAGGCCGCCGTGCACGAGCTTGGACGACCAGCGCGAGGTGCCGAACGCGAGGTCGTGCGCGTCGACCGCGAGGACCGTGAGGCCGCGGGTCACCGCATCGAGGGCGACGCCGGCCCCGGTGATGCCGAGCCCGACGACCACCACGTCGACCTCGTCGGGGATGCCGACCAGGCCCGGGGTGATCAACCTGGCGCTCACGGGGAGAGGGATCCGGTGACGAGACGGACGTACTCCGCGTCGAGGTCCTCGAGCCCGATCTCTGCGTCGACCATCGTCAGCGCCGAGAACACGAAGCCGTGTCCGGCGAGCGTGAGCGAGCGCGCCATCAGGACGGGATCGCCCTCGCGGATCGCGCCGGACGCCTGGCCGCTCGCGATCTCCGAGGCGAGGATCCCGATGAGTGCCTCCTGCGAGCGGCCGCGGCGGGAGAGGAGGTAGGGGAGCATCAGGTCGGGGTCGAGCTCGACGATGCGGACGAACAGCTCGTTGTCGCGCAGCGCGCGGATCGTGCTGAGCGCAGCGGCCGCGATCCCTGCCGGGGTCGTGGTGTCGACCGCGGCGACCCGGGTCGCGGCAGCGATGTCGACCCACTCGCGGGTCATCAGGTCGCCGAGCAGCGAGCCCATGTCGGACCACGCCCGATAGATCGTCATCCGCGAGACCCCGGACCGCTTGGCCACCTCGGTGAGCGTCGTACGCCGCCAGCCGACGTCGAGGATGCAGTCGCGGGCCGCGTCGAGGTAGCCGTCGAGCCGGGGCTCGCTGCTCCGCTGCGGTGGAGTGTGACGAAGTGACGACATGTGTCACACTGTAACGCATGACCTTCCGGACGCCCGCAGTCGAGATGCACCCGCAGCGCTGGGGCGACCCGGCCGCCGCCACCGACCTGCCCGCGTCGGCGCTCGGCCTGGTCGACCTGGCCTTCGGGCTCCAGGAGCGCCCGGCCGTCACCGGCGCGACGCCGCCCGCGACCGCGCTCGACGACGTGCTGCTCGACGGCCTCCGCGCGATCGTCGGCACCGACCACGTCCTGGTCGACGACGCGACCCGCATCCTCCGCACCCGCGGCAAGTCCACGCCCGACCTGCTCAAGGCGCGTGCCGGCGACCTCGCCGACGCACCCGACGCGGTCGTCCGCCCGGACGGGCACGGCGACGTCGCGGCGGTCCTGGCGTGGGCCGCCGAGCACGGCGTCGCGGTCGTCCCGTTCGGCGGAGGCACCTGCGTCACCGGCGGCCTGGCTGCCCGTCGCGACGGCTTCGCCGGGCTGGTCAGCCTCGACCTGGTCCGGATGAAGCGGCTGCTCGCGGTCGACGAGGTGTCGATGACGGCCACGCTCCAGCCCGGCCTGCGTGGCCCGGAGGCCGAGGCGCTGCTCGGCGAGCACGGCCTGACGCTCGGCCACTACCCGCAGTCCTTCGAGCACGCCTCGATCGGCGGCTTCGCGGCCACCCGCTCCAGCGGCCAGTCGAGCGCCGGCTACGGCCGCTTCGACGCGATGGTCGTCGGGCTCACCGCTGCGACCCCCACGGGTTCGCTCGACCTCGGCTCGTCGCCCGCCAACGCCGCCGGCCCCGACCTGCGCCAGCTGCTGCTCGGCTCGGAAGGAGCCTTCGGCGTCATCACCTCGGTGACCGTGCGCGTGCGTCGGGCGCCCGCCGTGACGACGTACGAGGGCTGGCGGTGGCCGAGCTTCGACGCCGGCTCCGAAGCGATGCGCACCCTCGCCCAGTCGGGCCTGCTGCCCACGGTCATCCGGCTCTCCGACGAGTCCGAGACCGCGATCAACCTGGCCGACCCGTCGTCGATCGGCGGCACCGAGGACCCGGGGTGCCTGATGATCACCGGCTACGAAGGCACGGCCGAGCGAGGTCGACGCGCGGCGGACCGCCATCACCGCGGTCCTCGCCGGCCTGGGCGGCACCGCGCTCGGCACCGAGCCGGGGGAGAGGTGGTCGCACGGCCGCTTCGACGCTCCCTACCTGCGCGACTCGCTCCTCGACCACGGTGTCCTCGTCGAGACGCTGGAGACGGCCACCTTCTGGTCCAACCGCGAGCGGCTGTACGCCGACGTGAAGGGTGCGCTGCACTCGACGCTCGGCGAGGGATCGCTGGTGCTCTGCCACGTCTCGCACGTCTACGAGACCGGCTGCTCGCTCTACTTCACCGTCGCCGCGCGGCAGGGCGAGGACCCGATCACGCAGTGGCAGGCCGCCAAGGCCGCGGCCAGCGACGCGATCATCGCGGCCGGCGCGACCATCACCCACCACCACGCCGTCGGCACCGACCACCGACCCTGGTTCGCCCAGGAGATCGGCGAGGTCGGGGTCCGCATGCTGCGCGCGGTCAAGGCCGAGGTCGATCCGCGCGGGATCCTCAACCCGGGCGTGCTCATCCCCTGACCGCACCGGGTCGGTGGTCTCGTGACAGGACTTCGTCCTTCCTCGACCAGCGGGTCGGCAGCTGGTCGTGGGGTCCTGATGAACTTCCACGCGTAGGAGTGGAAGTCCATCCGGCGTGAGCGTGAACGTCGCTCGCGGGGCATGAAGTTCGACCCGCACGCGTGGAAGTTCATCGGGACGGTCCAACGAGGATCAGGCGAAGGACCAGACGAGCAGGTCGGTCTGCTGGCTGGCGGTGACCACGTGGCCGGGCTCGTCGGAGAGGCGTACGGCGTCGCCGGCGCGCAGGTCGACGCCGTCGAGGTCGACCGCACCCGTCGCCGCGAAGACGTGCTGGCGCGGGTCCTCGGGCAGCGTGACGGACTCGCCGGGAGCCATCCGGGCGACGAGCAGGCGGGCACCGGTGGTGCCGATCGGCAGGCCGTCGCCGCCGGCCACCCCCGCGAGGCCGGAGGAGGCGGACGGCGCCTCGCCCAGGACGTACGACGGTGAGGTGCCGGGCTCGGTCGGGGTGAGCCAGGCCTGGACGAACCGGCAGCGCCCCGAGCGGGCGTCCGCGATCTCGCTGTGCCGGATCCCGGAGCCGGCTGACAGGACCTGGGCCCGGCCGGCCCCGACCACGTGCCGCGCGCCCGTCGAGTCGGTGTGCACGAGCGCCCCCTCGAGCACCCAGGTGACGATCTCGAGCTCGGAGTGCGGGTGCTCGGCATAGCCCGCGACCTCGACCTGGGACGGGTCCAGCACGTCGTCGTTGTGGCAGACCAGCGGACCGAAGCCGAGGTTGGCGGGGTCGTAGTGCGGGCCGAAGGAGAAGGAGTGCCTGGTCAGCCGTCCGGTAACGGTCTGGGACGACCTCTCCGAAGCCGCGTACAGGGCCATGGTCATGCCGATATCTTCGCGGACGTGCCTCCCCCGCATGACTTCCCCCTGCTCCCGCCCGGATTCCGGTTCGGCACCAGCACCGCGAGCTACCAGATCGAAGGTGCTGCCACTGAGGACGGACGAGGACCCAGCATCTGGGACACGTTCACCGCGGAGCCGGGTCGGGTGGTCGACGGCAGCACCGGTGCGGTGGCCTGCGACCACTACCACCGGGTGGACGAGGACGTCGCGCTGATGCAGGAGCTGGGCACGGGGGGCTACCGCTTCTCGATGGCCTGGCCGCGGATCCAGCCGACGGGTCGCGGACCGGCCAACGAGAAGGGCCTCGCGTTCTACGACCGGCTCATCGACACGCTGCTCGCCCACGGCCAGCAGCCGATGGTCACGCTCTACCACTGGGACCTGCCGCAGGCGCTCGAGGACGACGGCGGCTGGCTCAACCGCGACACCGTCGACCGCTTCGCGGAGTACGCCGCGATCGTGGGCGAGAAGTTCGCCGACCGCGTCGAGCACTGGATCCCCGTCAACGAGCCCAACGTCGCCTCGATCCTCGGCTACGGGATGGGCACCCACGCGCCGGGCAAGGCGATGCTCTTCGACTGCCTGCCCGCCACCCACCACCTCCTGCTCGCCCACGGCCGCGCCGCCATCGAGCTGCGCCGGGCGGGTGCGACGTCGATCGGCTGTGCCAACAACCACGCGCCGATCTGGCCGGCCAGCGACGACGACGCCGATGTCGGGATGAGCAAGATCTTCGACGCGCTGTGGAACGGCATGTTCCTCGAGCCGATGCTGCTCGGCCGCTACCCCGTCGACCTGATGCCGCTCTTCGAGGACGTGATGATGGACGGCGACCTGGCCACCATCCGCCAGCCGCTCGACTTCTACGGCGTCAACTACTACAACCCGATGAAGATCGCCGCGGCCGACGAGGAGTCGGAGGTCCCCTTCGACTTCCGCGAGGTCGTCGGCTACCCGACCACCGACTTCGGCTGGCCGATCGTGCCCGACGCGCTGCGCGAGTGGCTGGTCATGTTCCGCGCGCGCTTCCGCGCCGCCCTCCCGCCGATCTACATCACCGAGTCGGGCTGCGCCTACAACATGGGGCCGGACGAGAACGGCGTCGTCGACGACCAGCCGCGCATCGACTACCTCCGGTCCCACATCAACGCGGTCTCCGAGGCGGTCGTCCGTGGCGTCGACGTCCGTGGCTACTACTCGTGGTCGCTGATGGACAACTTCGAGTGGGCCGAGGGCTTCACCCAGCGCTTCGGCCTGGTCCACGTCGACTACGAGACGCTCCAGCGCACCCGCAAGAAGTCCTTCCAGTGGTACGCCGACCTGATCAAGGCGCAGCCGCAGCACCTGTAGTGGCCTTGACGTTTCGACACGGGCTCGTTCCTCGCCCTGCTCAACCAGCGGCGGGGGCGGCCGCAGCCGCTGGTTGAGCAGCGAGCGCAGCGAGCGTGTCGAAACCAAGGCTCACTCACGGGCTCTTGCGCCGCCAGTAGCCCCGCGCGAGCTCAGGCAGGTCGGCCTCGCGACCCTCGATGAGGGCGATGCGTTTCTCGCGCCGCCAGCCCTGGATCATCTTCTCGTAGCCGTACGCCGCGTCGATCCGTTCGAACTCGGCAGCCCAGACGAGTCGCACCGGGCGACGACGTTTCGTGTACGCAGCTCCGAGCCCCTCGTTGTGCTCGAAGACCCGACGCTCGAGGTCCCGCGTGCTGCCGACGTAGAAGCTGCCGTCTGAGCACTCGAGGATGTAGGTCCAGGGCATGGGGCCAGTCGAGCCGATCGGTCGGGCGCTCGACAGTGCCCGCTGGTGATCTGTGGATGAGGGGCCTTGGTTTCGACACGGCTCGTCCCTCGCCCTGCTCAACCAGCGGGGGGTTCGTTCCTCGCCCTGCTCAACCAGCGGAGGGGGGCTGGCACGATGGTGCGCATGGCCGACGAGAGACCTGTCCCTGACCGTCCCGTGCCCGACCGGTCGGGTGCCCGGGGTGGTGGCTTCTCCGGCGGGGGTGCCAAGGACAGCTACGGGATGACCTGGGTGGCGCTGGTGCTGCTGGTCGCGATGGTCGCGATCTGCGGCTGGCGGCTCTTCGAGTTCTGGGACAGCAGGCAAGCGCCCTCGGGCGTGCAGGCCCAGGAGGCGACGGTGCTCGGGTTCGAGGAGCTCGGCCGCAGCCGACCGGGGGACGGGTCGCCGGAGTACGCCTCGATCCACTTCCGGCTCCCCGACGGTGAGGAGGCCTCGGCGCTCTACCAGCTGCGCCGGTTCGGGGAGGCCGAGAAGGGCGACGACATCACCGTCTACGAGCGCGGTGGCGAGTGGCGTACGACGTCGGAGAAGTCCGCCGGTGGTGTGGTCTTCTGGGGCGTCGGGCTGGTCCTGCTGGTCGTGATGATCGGCGGCTGGTTCCGGGTCCGTTCACGCCTGAAGAAGGGTGAATCACCGGTCTGAACAGGGTTCTGGCGTTTGCGGGTGGGCTCGCCGGGTAGAAGTCGGATCGACTTCGACCGACCAGAACCAGCCCGACCCGAGCCCGACGAAGGACCGACCGATGAGCTTCCAGGTGGACCCCGACGCGCTGACCGCGTCGTCGAGACTCGCGTCCAAGCAGCGCGAGCACATCGGCACGATCGACGACTACATCAGCTCGTCGTGCAGCAACTTCGGCGCCTTCTCCGGCGTGCTCAACCTGTTCCAGGGCAGCTACGAGTCGGCCGTGAGCACCGCCCACGACGGCCTGCGCGACTCGCAGGCCGTGGCCGACAAGGTCCGCGACGCCTACATCGAGTCGCGCGACGACTACCTCGACACCGACCAGGCGGCCTACGACGTCTTCCGCGGCCTCTCGCCCGAGCCGTCGAGCTTCCCTCCCTACGACCCTGCCGGCAGCGGCGACGACACCCCCGGCGGCCCGCTCTCCGACGCCCCGCAGGACGGCACGAAGATCCCGGACCTGGAGGACAAGGGCCCCGGCATGGACGACGTCGCCAAGAAGGGGATCGACCAGGTCAAGCCCGGGAACGACGTCGACGAGCCGCCCGTCGTGGATGGACCCGAAGAAGGCGGCCGAGGACGCGGTGAAGGACGCGATCGAGCGCCGCACCGACGAGTACCAGTACTACCGCTCGATGGGCTACTCCGACGAGGAGGCCCTGGAGTTCGCCAAGACGGACGGCGTCGACGGCCGGGCCGACACGATCAACCACGACCGGATCAACCGCAACGCCGAGGACGCCTACAACAGCGAGTACGACCGGGCGATCGCCGACGGCGCCAGCCCCGAGGACGCCCGCGAGCGGGCCAACGACGCCTACTCCGAGTCCCGCTCGCGCGACTCCGCCGACCACGACCGGCGCCAGGACATCGGCAGCACGGCGAGCACCTACAACGACCTCTACAACGAGGGCAAGCAGACCATCGACAACGTCAACGACCTCATCGACAACGTCGAGGAGATCGGTGACAACAACGACGACCTCAACGAGTACGACGACTACGAGTCCCAGGACGACGACGAGAGCGCACAGGAGTGGGCAGGGCGATGACCATCACCGAGCACGTCAACCCGGTCTCGGCGGTCGCCGGCGGCGACCCCGCCCGGCACGCAGGGCCAGTACATCGAGGACAAGAAGGGCGAGTGCGGCCTGATCATCCCCGCGATCGACAGCATCGTCGACAAGGTCACGGGCTGGAGCCTCCTCGAGGCGCTGTTCAAGCCGGTCGCCGGTGACTTCAACGCCGTGTCGTCGATGCAGCTCGCCTGGGGCAACGTCGGCAACGCGTGCGCCGGCGTGGGGCAGAACTACACCTCGCTCGGCCAGCAGCTGCCCGGCGTCTGGACCGGACCGGCGGGCAGCTCGGCGGCCTCCCGGATGGCCGACATCGGTGAGATGCACGCCGACCAGCAGGAGGCCTCCGGCTACATCGCCGAGCAGCTCGGCCACGTCATCGAGGTCGGCAAGGCCACCCTCGACGTGCTCGTCATCGCCATCGACTTCATCGACGGAGTCATCCAGGAGCTCATCATCTCCGGACTCGCCGGACCGATCGGCTGGCTCAAGGCCGGCGTCTCGGCGCCCGGCAAGGCGCGCCGCATCGTCGAGCTGATCCACGACGGCCTGCGCGCGATCGAGAAGCTCACCAAGGCGGCCGAGGCGCTGCTCAAGGTGCTGCGCTACGTCAACGCCGGCCTCGGTGGCGCCAACGCGGTGCTCACCTCGATCAGCACCGCCCAGCACGCCGACGCGGGCAACCGCACCGACGACTCCGCAGCGCAGGGGTTCTGATGGCCCTCTCCGACGACCCCGGTCTCCAGGCCGCCCTCGCCGAGTCGCGCCAGCAGGCCCGCGAAGCCACTGCGTCGCTGCGCCAGATGGCCGCCCACCTCAGCGCCGAGCGCGACAAGTTCCGCGCCGAGTCGGCCCGCCGGATCCAGGACCTGCAGGCACAGGCCCGCCGCGGCGAGCTCGGCCCGGACCAGGAGCGGCTCCAGCGGCGGGTCGACGCAGGGGAGACCTCGTGGCGCGACATCGCCACCGGTGCCGACGACGACCCGAGCGCCGAGGAGGCCCGCGTCCACCTCAGCGCCAACCTGACGGCCCTCCGCGACGAGCTCGAGGAGGACGACGCCTTCCAGGAGGCCGACGAGGCCGCCAGGGCACAGCAGGAACGGGCCAACCCCCAGCACTGAGTCCACCGATAGGCTCTGCCGCGTGAGCAATCGACGGGTGGTGTTCGTCGTCGGCTCGGGCCGCAGCGGCACGAGCACGATGGCCGGGACGCTGCGCACCCTGGGCCTGCACGTGCCCCAGCCGGAGGTGGTCGCCGACGCGACCAACCCCAAGGGTTTCGGCGAGCCGCGCTGGGTGGTCGACCTCCACGCCGAGCTGCTCGCGCGCAGCAACGTGCAGGTCTCCGACGCCCGTCCGCGCGCCTGGCTCGACGCCGGCACGACCAGCGGTGACCACGCCACCCGCGAGCGCGTGACGACCTGGCTGGAGGGGCAGTTCGAGGTCGGCGACGAGCTGGTCGTCAAGGACCCGCGCGCGTCCTGGTTCCTCGGTCTCTGGCGTGCCGCGGCCGAGCGCTGCGACGCCACCCCGTCCTACGTCACGATGCTGCGGCCGGTGACCGAGGTGGTCGGCTCCAAGCAGGCCTACTACGGCAAGGTCGGCGCGGGCTCCGACCAGGGCGCGATCACCCGCACCGCCGCCTGGGTCAACATGATGCTCCACACCGAGCGCGCCACCCGCGGCCAGCAGCGCGCGTTCGTCCGCTACGGCGACCTCCTCGACGACTGGACCCGGCCCGTCTTCGCGCTGGGGGAGGCGTTCGACCTGGCCGGCGTGAAGACCGCCATGGCCGTGGACATCGCCGAGGTGCACCGTTTCATCGACCCCTCGCTGCGTCGGGTGACGATGACCTGGGACGACATCGGCGTGCCCGACCGCCTGCGTGAGCTCGCCGACGAGACCTGGCAGGCGCTCGACGCCGTCGCCACCGACGACTCCGCGGACAACCAGGCGTGGTGCGACCAGCTGATCACCGCCTACACCGCGCACTACGCCGACGCCGAGGCGTTCGCCCACTCGACGATCGTCGCCCAGCGACGTACGGCCGCTGCCGAGGCGCGACGCGCGGCCGCCGAGCAGTCCCCGGGAGCCCGCAGCGGCGCCGACCGCGTGCCCCACGCCGTGCGCGCGATGGTGCCCCCGGCGGCCCGCCAGAAGCTGCGCCGGGCGTTGGGCCGTGAGCGTCCCCAGGGCCAGGGCCAGGGTCAAGGGAAGGCCTGATGCCCGACATCGCCTCGCTCGAGCAGGACCCGGCCTACGACGTCACCTGGCCGTGGACGTCCGGCGAGCCGCTCGCCCCGGGACTGACGTGCGTGTTCCGGGTGCGCAACGAGGCGCGCAACCTGCCGTGGGTGCTGCCCCCGATCTTCGCCGCGGTGCAGCACGTGCTGCTGGTCGACAACGGGTCCGACGACGGCACCGCCGACGTCGCGCGCCGGGTCGCCGAGGAGTGCGGGGCGACCGACCGGCTCACCGTCCTGGACTACCCCCACCAGGTGGCGCGCGCCGGTGGCGAGCACCTGGCCACGCCCGCGACGAGCGTCCACTCGCTCACGCACTTCTACAACTGGTGCTTCTCCCACGTCCGCACCACCTACTCGATGAAGTGGGACGGCGACATGGTGCTCACCCCGGAGGGCACCGGGATCCTGCGCGACCTGTCGTGGCAGCTCCAGTCCACCCGGGCGATCGTCGCGATGCCCCGGCACCCGCTGACCGTGGTCGACGAGTCGACCGGCTGGCTCGACCTCTCGCTGCGCTTCCTCGAGCCCTGGGTCTACCCGATGGGCCCGGACTTCACCTTCGTGAAGGCCTTCGACTGGGAGCTGCGCGAGTTCCCGCCGGGGGTCGAGCGGATCGTGCTCCAGCAGGGGCTGTGCGTCGAGGTGAAGTGGCTCGACGCCGACGAGTACGCCCACTGGCGCCGCGACGGTGTCGACTTCACCAACACCCGGCTCTACCGCAAGCTGCGCGAGTTCGAGGTCGACGAGGCGATCCGCAACGGCGACCCCGAGCAGCTCGGCGGACTCGTCAGGGTGACCGCTCCCGACGGCGTCCACATCATCGACCACGTCAGCCGCGACTGGCTCTGGCGCCAGCCCCGACCGCTCGTGCAGCACTCGCTGCCCGCCTCGTTGAAGGAACGCGTGCGCCCGTGAACACACCTGATCGGCACCCGCTCCACGACCTCCGCCTCCCGGGACCCACCCTGGTCCTGGTCGACGACTCCGACGGTCTCGCGCTCGAGGCCCTCCACGGCATCGAGGACGTCCCCGGCATCGAGCCGCAGGTCGTCACCCTCTCCTCGATCGACGGTCCGCTCAAGGGGTGGGGCTCGGTGCTCGTCGTGGCCGCCGACCGGTCCCGGCTGCGGCGGATGGCGAGCGCCGTACCCCTCCTGGGTCAGTGCAAGGCCGTCGCCTGCTGGCTGACCGACACCCCGACCCCGTGGGTGCTCGTGCCGCGCCCCGAGTGGCCGCGCCTGGTGCACTTCGCGGCCCGCGAGGCCGGCGACCGGGGCGTGCTCACCGTCGCCCGGTTCGAGTCGGGGGCCCGCGCGCAGCTGGTCGTGATGGAGATGGCGCGGCAGGCGGCCGGGCAGGGGGACACCACCCACGGTGGCCTCGTCGTGTCCTACGCCGGCCGCCCCGCCGCTCCCGGCCTCGACGCGCGGAGCGTCCTGCTGACCGACGTCGCCGGTGCCGGTGACGCGGAGCGCGACGTGCCGCCGGACGTCGTGATCGCCCGCCGCGGGGGCGACATGGCCGAGCACCACGTCATCGACCGCGCGCCGACCGTCGTCACCGACCCGGGCCCGGAGCCGGTCGACGAGCGGGTGTTCAACCCGATCGGGTTCCGCAAGGACTGGGACCACCCGGTCGTCGACCTCGCCCGGCTGATCCATGGCCGGGGCCCAGGCGCGGTCACCGAGGGCGTGGTCGCGGCTGCGCGCGCGTTCCAGGGCGTGCGCCTCACCGCCGACACCCCGACCGCCGACCTGCTCGCGCTGGCCATGTCCGGCGTCCCGGTCGTGACGCAGGGCGTGATCGACGTGGCCCCGCCGCTCGCCGCCGCGCTGGATGCCCAGGTCGACCTCGACGACGCGCTGCGCCGCGAGGAGCACAGCCTGGCCGTGCGTCGCGCCACCTTCGACCACCACTCCACGCTGGCCTGGCGCTCGGCGCTGGCCGAGCGCTCCGGCACCCGCCACGTCGGCCTGCCGCCGGTGAGCGCGCTGCTGTCGACCAGGCGCCCCGACATGCTCGACTTCGCGCTGCGACAGGTGGCCCGCCAGCGGGGCGCCGACGTCGAGCTGGTGCTGGCCGCCCACGGCTTCGAGCCCGACCGCGACGCCGTACGACGTGCGCTCGGCGACCGACCGCACCAGGTGCTGACCTTCGACGAGTCGACCTTCTTCGGCGACGTCCTCACGGCCGCGGCGCGGGCCGCCTCCAGCGAGGTGCTGCTCAAGATCGACGACGACGACTGGTACTCACCCGACGCCGTCCACGACCTGCTGATGGCGCGCCGCTTCTCCGGCGCCGACGTGGTCGGCATGCCGTCCGAGTTCGTCTACCTGCACCGCGACGACCTCACCGTGCGGCGCAACCACCCGTCCGAGCTGTTCGCCCGGTTCGTCGCCGGCGGGACGCTGCTGCTCGACCGCGGACTGCTCCGCTCGCTCGGCGACTTCCGTCGCGTCCGCAAGTTCGTCGACGCCCAGCTGCTGTCCGGGGTCGAGGCGGCCGGTGGCCGGATCTACCGCACCCACGGCCTCGGCTACATCCTGCGTCGCACCGGTGAGGGACACACCTGGGTCCGGGACGACGAGGAGTTCCGCCGACCTGACATCGTGGCCTCGGAGTGGCAGGGTTTCCAGCCGAGCCTGGCGCTGGAGGTCGATCCGCTCGACCGGCCCGATGCAGCCGGCGCCGACGGGGGGTGAGCAGCGAGATGGCTTCGCAACCAGTGGTGCGCCACAACGACTGGGGCAGCCTCACGCCGGCGACCCTCGGTGACTGGGAGCCGACACTGTCGGTGACCGTCGTCGTCCCGACCTTCAACTACCAGCGCACCCTTCCCTACGTGCTCGCCGGCCTCGCCGCGCAGTCCTATCCCGCGCACCTGCTCGAGGTCGTCGTCGTCGACGACCAGAGCTCGCCGACGCAGGAGCTCCCCGAGGTCCGTCCCGACAACACGAGGCTGATCCGGGTCGAGGACGGCTGGGGTCGCGCCAACGCGTGCCACCTCGGCGCGCTCGCCGCGGAGGGCGACGTCCTCCACTGGTACGACGCCGACATGCTCGCCCACCGCGAGGAGGTCGAGGCACACGCGCGCTGGCACCACCTCGTCGACTACGCCGTCCCCGGTGGCTACAAGCTCTTCGTCGACCCCACGTCGCTCTTCGACCTGGACCCCGCCGTCGTACGCGACCGGGTGGCGGCGGGCGGCGCCGGCGACCTCTTCCCCGGGGAGGAGCACGAGCGGCACCAGTGGGTCGAGGACTACTGGGCCAAGACCGACGACCTCCGCACCGCCGGCCCGCGCGCGCAGCGCTTCCACATCGGCATGACCGGCTCGGTGACCAAGGCGCTCTACTTCGACTCCGACGGCTTCGACCTGCACGCTGCGCCTCGGCGAGGACATGCACCTCGGGCACTCGCTGGCCCAGGCCGGCGGCGTCTTCGTCGTCGACCGCGAGGCCCGCAGCTGGCACCTCGGCCGCTCGCAGGTGCTGCGTCGCGCCGAGCAGGTCAACCGCTACAACGACCCCTACCTCGCCGACCTCGTCCCGACGATGCGGCCCAAGCGCAACCGGCGCGGCCGCGCCTACCAGGTGCCCTACCTCGAGGTCGTCCTCCAGGCCGGGCCGGCCGACGAGACGATCCACGTCGTCGACTCCCTGCTCGACGGCGACGTGCCCGACCTCCGGGTGACGATCGTCGGTCCGTGGAGCTCGGTCCACGAGGACCGGGTCCAGCCGGTCGACGACCCCGTCCTCGAGACGCGCCTGGTGCACCGCTCCTACCTCCACGAGCCGCGGGTGCGACTGGTGGAGTCCTCCCAGGGCGACGGTGCCGGCGCCAGCGACGCCGAGTTCGTGCTGACGCTCCCCGACGTCTCGCTCGCCCCGCTGCCGACGACCCTGTCGGCGCTGCTCGACGACCTCGAGCGCACCCACCACGGCGTCCGCCTGCTGACGTACGACACCGGCGTGGCCGCCCGGATCGAGCGCACGTCCGCGACAGCCCGGGTGGCGCGGCTGGCCGCCGACGGTGACGACCGCGACGCGCTGCTCGAGGAGTCCTTCGGCGTGAAGACCTACCGCGCGACCGACGTCGGCTTCGTGCCCGTCGACCTGCGCGTGGTGGAGCGCTTCACCCTGGGCGCCCGACCGGCCGTGGACCCCGAGAAGTCGGAGCAGCGGTTGATGAAGACCCTGCACAAGGCCGCCGAGAGCGGTGTCGCGCCTCCCGCGGTCGAGGCGAGCGAGCCCGCCGAGGACGACAGCGGCAGGCGCGGCCTCTTCGGCCGCCGCCGCTGACCGCCGTCAGTCGGCGCCGAACAGGTCGCGGGTGTAGATCTTCCCGGCCACGTCGCGCAGCTCGTCGGACATCCGGTTGGCGACGATGACGTCCGACCGGTCCTTGAAGGACGCCAGGTCGCGGGTGACCTCGGAGCCGAACCACTCGTCCTCGCCGAGCTCGGGCTCGTAGACCACGACCTCGACGCCCTTGGCCTTGAGCCGCTTCATGATCCCCTGCACCGACGACTCCCGGAAGTTGTCCGAGCCGGCCTTCATGATCAGGCGGTGGATGCCGACCACCTTCGGGGCGCGGTCGAGGATGTCGAAGGCGATGAAGTCCTTGCGGGTGGTGTTGGCGTCGACGATCGCGGAGATCAGCGTCTGCGGGACGTCGGAGTAGTTGGCCAGCAGCTGCTTGGTGTCCTTGGGCAGGCAGTAGCCGCCGTAGCCGAACGACGGGTTGTTGTAGTGCGTGCCGATCCGCGGGTCGAGGCCGACGCCGTCGATGATCGAGCGCGAGTCGAGCCCGCGCGACATCGCGAAGGAGTCGAGCTCGTTGAAGTAGGCCACCCGCATCGCGAGGTAGGTGTTGGCGAAGAGCTTGATCGCCTCGGCCTCGGTCGGCGCCGTGAAGAGGACCGGTACGTCGTCGGCGTCGGCGCCCTTGACCAGCAGCTCGGCGAAGGCGCGGGCCCGCTCGGAGTCCTCGCCGACGACGATCCGCGCCGGGTGGAGGTTGTCGTGCAGCGCCCGGCCCTCGCGCAGGAACTCGGGCGAGAAGATGACGTCGGCCGTGCCGAGGCGGGCGCGTACGTCCTCGATGTAGCCCACTGGCACGGTCGACTTCACGACCATGGTGGCCTGCGGGTTGAGGCGCATCACGTCGCGCATCACCGCCTCGATCGAGGTGGTGTCGAAGTAGTTGCTGACCGGGTCGTAGTTGGTCGGCGTCGCGATGATCACGAAGTCGGCGCCGGTGTGGGCCTCCTCCGCGTCGGTCGTGAAGGTGACGTCGAGGTCCTCGCCGGCGAGGAAGCGCGAGATGTCCTCGTCGTGGATCGGGCTCTCGCCGCGGCGGAGCATCTCGATCCGGTCGGCCTCGAGGTCGAGCCCGACCACGGTGTTGTGCCGGGCCAGCAGGACCGCCATGGACAGGCCGACGTAGCCGAGGCCGGCGACGGAGATCTTCGTGGTCACGCGGTCAGTCTGCCGCACCTTCCACCCGGTGGTTGAGGAGGGACGAAGTCCCGTCACGAAACCCGGGCCGTCAGTCGGCGATCGGGGTGAGCTCGCTCGGCAGCACGGCGGGGACACCGTCGGCATTCCGTGGGAACCGCGTCGTGTCGCCGAGGCAGATCGAGTTCTGCAGTGGGACGAGGTCGGCGAGCCCGATCGGTTCGGGGCCTTCGTCGACAGGGAGCGTCACCCGGAGGTCGGCGGTTCCCGACGTGAGGCTGGCCGCGAGCACGACATGGTGCTCGCCGTAGGAGCGGACGAAGCTCCCGAGCGTGGCGCCGCCGCCGCCGCAGGCTGCGGAGGTCAGCGTCCAGCCCCCCAGCTCAGCGGCGAGGCCGCCGAGGGTCGCGACGGACGCGGTGCCCGCTCCCGCTGGGGCGAGCCGCCGGTTCACCCCGTCGTCGAGCGACGGAGCCGCCACGCGGATGCCGAGCTCCTGCAGGGCCGGGTCGGCGTTCACCTCGTCGAGGAGTGTCGTGTCGGGGGCGTCGTCCTGCCACTCGGTCGCCGAGCCGTCCACGGCGTCGGGGTCGCCCAGAGGCTTCGACTGGAGTGGGGGCGCCACGAAGAGCGGCGACTCGCCGTTGAGGCACGTGAGCTCGACCGGCTCTGGAGCAGGCCAGGTGGCGTCGAGGTGGTGGCGGGTCACCACCTGCAGCGCCGCCTCGGCGCCGTCCCGATCGGGTGTCACCACGAGCTGGGCGAGCGCGGCGCCGTCGGAGGACACCAGCGCCACCTCGACCGTGTCCCCACAGGTGCTGGAGGTCCGACGCCAGCCGTGGGACTTGGCCGCGTGCAGCTCGGAGCGCGCGGCTGCCTCCACGTCACGGTCGTACGTCGTGGTGCGCCGGGCGACGACGCGACTGACCTGGCCGTTGCTGCCGAGCGCCGGCCCGGCGACGGTCGCGGAGGTGGGGGCGACCCAGGGGTCGGACCACACGGCCACGGCCGCGTCGACGTCGTCGGCGTCGGACACGATCCCCGGGTCGCCGCTGCAGGCCGTCAGCAGGGGGGCCGCCAGCGCGAGCGTCAGGACGACGGCGTGACGGCGAACCACGGCTCGTCCCATCCCGAGACGCCGAGGTCTCCGCTGGTGAAGTCGTCGCGCGAGACGGTCTGCTCGTGGCCCGACGCCGGGTCGAAGATCGTGAGGGTGTCGCCGGTGCTCCCGGTGACCAGCACGACGTGTCCGGGCCGGGTCGTGTCGCCGATGTAGAGGGGGACGTTGTGGCCGCCCTCCACGGAGTCGGCGATGCGGTCGTAGGTGTCGCCCCGGTCGCTCGGCGAGACGGTCTGCACCTCGTAGTCCGTGCCGGGGACGCCGCTGCCGCCGTCCGACGACATCTCGTTGGCCACCGCCCACGGTTGCGTGCCGGCGGCCTCCGGCCACGGGAACTGCAGGTCGCCGTCGCGGTCCTTCATGGAGTTGGTGCGGTCGTGCATGGCCAGCGACTCGTCGGCGAAGCGCTGCTCGGGGGTGCGGGGGTCGGTCTGGCCGGTCTCCGGGTCGTAGCCCGTCTCCATCCAGAGCGCGTAGGCCGGGTCGTTGAGCATGCGCGACATGACGAGGCTGGAGGACCCGCAGGTCGTCTGGTCGGGCTGCTCGTAGCTGCCGTCGGTCGGCGGGTCGAGGTCGTCGAGCTCGGACGGGCTCATGGTGTGCAGCTGGTTCATGTAGTTGACGAGGGCGGTGCCGGTGAGGCCGGAGGCGACGCCGGCGATGATCCAGGCGCGCTCCTCGTCGCTGCGTGCGCCGGCGAGGGCGTCGCGGACGGCCTGCTGCTGGGCCGGGGTCAGCTCGTCGAAGGCCGCGTCGTAGTCCTCGAGCGCGGAGCCGGACAGCGGCCCGTCCTCGTCCTCCCACCCGTTGACGAGCGAGACCGGGCTGATGCCCTCGGGCAGGTGGTCGGGGAGGTCGATGTCGTCCATCGCGGACCGGATGGCGTTGCGCGCCACGTGGATCGCGTCGCGGGCGTCGACGTAGGCGCCGATCGCCTCGCGGATGGCATGGACGACGCCCTCGACCACGCCCCGGAGGAAGTCGACGAGCTCCCACGGCCACAGGTCGCCCCACGACAGCTCGAGGTTGTCGCGCAGCATGTCGTCCGCGCGACGGTGCCGGTCGCGGGCCTTGGTCATCGCGTCGGCCAGGGTGTCGAGTGCGGTGGCGACGCCGCGCGCGGCCGGGGGGACGGTGGCCGTGCGGGTGCTGCAGCCGGCCCATCGACGTACGGAAGCCGTCGCCCGAGGTGCCGTCCCAGGCGGCGGCGTCGATCTTGCCCGTGCAGGTGTCGAGCTCGTCGCAGCTGCGCTCGACCGAGGTGGCGATGCGACGCCACACGTTGGCCGCCGCAGTGAGGTCGCCCGGCTCCGGTGCGGGCGGCTCGGTCGCGATCTCCACGGCCTGGGCGACCGCGTCGACGATGGTCTGCGCGGCGTCCCACGGCGGCCAGAGGTCGATGTCCTCGACCCGGGCGAGGGTGTCCCTCAGCCGGCCGATGGCGTCATCGAGCAAGCCCATGGAACTCTCCTGCCGAGTTGCCGTCACTGGCGAGGAAGTCGGCGATGCACTGCTCGGTGTTGATGTGGTGCTCGGCGATCACGCCCAGCACCACGCGCAGCACGCCGTCGATGTCACCGGCCGCGTCGGAGAGGGTGGCGGTGAGGTCGGCCATGTCGTGGCCGGCGGCCTCGCCCGTGCGCCCGATGGCGTCCTGGACCTCGGCGTGCGCGTTGTCGCCGTAGTGCCACCCGGCCCGGACGGCCTCGGGATTGAGGATGATCGTCATGGTGCCCTCCCTGTTGGGAAGAGAGTTCCCCCAGTGGCAGCCCCCAAACAAGGGCTCGCCGGTGGCGTGGTCCGGCTTGGAGGCGCTGACTACGGTCACTGCATGGGAATGGCGAAGAAGGCAGGGGCCTTCGCGATCGCGAAGAAGGTCTACGACGAGGCCCGCAAGCCGCACAACCAGGCCAAGATCAAGGCGGCCGTCCGGAAGGTGCAGGCGCGCCGCAACGGCGGCACGCGCCCCTGACGCCTCAGGTGCGACGGGGGCGGTAGGACCAGGCGAAAGCGGCGAGCCCGCCGAGCACCGGCCACAGAGCGGCGCGCTCGAGCGCACCTCCGGCCCGCTCGTCACCGGACACCACGAAGCCGACTGCGGCCGCCGCGGTGACCAGCCCGGTTGCGAGCAGCGCCTTCGCCAGCCGCGGCCGGTCGTGCTTGAGCCGGTGACCGAGCGCGAGCAGCGCGATCGGCTGCGCGATGAACAGCGGGGTCGCCGCCAACGCGTGGAGGGCGGCGTCCTGGTCCAGCGGCGCCAGCCCGGTGGCCACGGAGCTCACCCCCGAGACGACGAGCAGGCCGGTCACCCACGGCCCGAGCGGCCGGGCCAGCAGGAGCGCGCCGCCGGCCAGCATCACGCCGTAGCCGATGAACGACCCGTTCATCACCTCGTGCCGCGGCGAGCAGTAGCCGGCCGAGCACCCGATCTCACCGAGCTTGCTGACCGAGTCGGAGACGAAGCTGTAGCCGCCCGTCGTGGCTGCTGCCGTGACGATCTCGGTGGCGATGTAGGTCGGTCGCAGCAGGAAGACGAGCGCGCCGAGCTGGACGGCGCGGGAGGGGGCATCGGTCACGCGGTCACCGTACTGATCCCGCCCGACGGGTGCGCGCGCCCCCGCATGCCTATGCTCGCGGCATGACGATCCAGCAGTCGACCGACCTGACCCACGCCGCCATGCTGGGCCTCGGTGTCCATCGAGCCGAGCGGGTCGTCACCAACGACGAGATCTGCGAGGTCCTCGACTCCACCGACGAGTGGATCCAGAGCCGCTCCGGCATCCGGACGCGGCGTTTCGCCGGCGAGGACGAGACGCTGATCGGCATGTCGACCTCGGCAGGGGAGCGTGCGCTGGCGGCCGCCGGGGTCGCTGCGGAGGAGGTCGGTTGCGTCATCGTCGCCACCTCGACCCACCCCGAGCACACGCCGGCCTCCGCGCCGCAGGTCGCCACCGCCCTCGGCATGAAGGCCACCGCGGCCTTCGACATCTCCGCCGGGTGTGCGGGCTTCTGCCACGCGCTCAACCTGGCCGCGTCGATGGTGCGCTCGGGCGCCGAGCGGCACGTGCTGGTCATCGGCGTCGAGCAGCTCAGCCGCTTCATGGACCCGACCGACCGCGGGACGGCGTTCATCTTCGCCGACGGTGCCGGGGCCGTCCTCGTCGGACCGGCGGAGGCGGCCGGCATCGGGCCGACCGCCTGGGGCTCGGACGGCTCCCAGGCGCACGTCATCACGCAGACGCCGAGCTGCATCGGCGGGCACCCCGAGGGTGCCGACCACCCGGTCGTGCAGATGGAAGGCACTGCGGTGTTCCGCTGGGCGCCGTACGCGATGGCCGAGGTGGCGCACGAGGCGCTGCGTCTCGCCGGGATCACGCCTGACGACCTCGACGCCTTCATCCCGCACCAGGCCAACCTGCGCATCACGCAGACCCTCGCCAAGAACATCGGGCTGCCCGGGTCCGTCGCGATCGCCACCGACATCGTGGACTCCGGCAACACCTCGGCGGCCTCGGTGCCGCTGGCCATGGAGGCCATGCTGCGCAAGGACGAGGCAGCCGTCGGCGACACCGCACTGCTCATCGCGTTCGGGGCCGGGCTCAGCTATGCCGGGCAGGTCGTCACCCTGCCGCCGCTCGGCTGACGGCTCAGCTCAGCCGATCCGCTCGGCGAGCGAGACGATGATGCCCTCGGGGCCACGGACGTAGGCCATCTTCCAGATGCCCTCGTACTGGCCGATGTCGCCGACCAGGCCGTAGCCGTCCTCGGCGACGGCTGCCACGGCGGCCTCGAGGTCGTGGACCTGGAAGCCCAGGTTGCGCAGCCCGAGCTCGTTGGCCATGGCACCCGGCGAGCCCGCCACGGGGTCGGGCCGGACGAAGCGGGACAGCTCGACCGGGCTGCCGCCGCCGGGGCAGGTGAGCATCACGATCTCGGTGCGGGAGTCGGGGATGGCGATCACCGTGTCGATGAAGTCGCCCTCGACGAACTGCTCGACCGTCCAGCTCCAGGCCGAGCTTGACGAAGAAGTCGGACACCAGGTCGAGGTCCTCGACGGTGACGCCGACGTGGTCGAAACGCTTGATGTGGCTCATTGCTGCATCCTCCAGGTGATCGGGCTGTCGTGCACCTGGGACGGAGCCGGGCAGGCGGTTCTCGACATCGGCGTCGAGCGGAAGTCGGATGACCTCGACGCAGTACGCCGCTAACCTCGAGTCCTCGCCTCACCCCTGGGGCGGACGGGCTCCGCAGGCACGACCTGCGCGGCGACCGTGATCCGTGAACAGTGGTCCGACCACATCGGCAGGGGTTGCCCGGCGGACCGGGTCCTCGATCCGGTCCGCCGAGGTCCACGCATGCAGCTCGGCAGCTGGAGCCCACCGCTGGGGAGGTGGCGACCCCGCGCCGGTCGGCGTAGGACGGAGGCATGACGATCACACCTGACGAGCCCGACATCCATCCGGAGGTCGTGCCCTCCGGCGACCCCGACCTCAACCCGATCAACCCGGGCGAGGTGCCGGACCCGCCGATGCCGGGCACCGAGCCGCAGTGACGGATCCGCAGGGACCGAGCCAGGGCGGCTAGGTCGTCCGGCTAGGTTCGGACGATGGCTCATCACTGGATCGCAGCTCGTCCCGGCGGCCTCGACGTCTTCTCGTTCGAGGAGCACGACGTCGCCCCACCGCAGTCGGGAGAGGTGACGATCTCGGTGCGTGCTGCCGGGATGAATCCTGCCGACGCCAAGCACGTGGCCAGCGGTGCGGGTGACTTCCCGAGGCCGGTCGGCTACGAGGTCGCCGGCGTCGTCTCCGCCATCGGCCCCGACACCGAGATCGCGTCGGGCCCCGTGGCCCTGGGCGACGAGGTCCTGGCGTTCCGCGTCAGCGGAGGCTGGGCCACCGACCTGACCGTCCCGGCCCAGGACGTCTTCGCCAAGCCGGCGTCGCTGACCTTCGGTGAGGCCGCCAACCTCCTGCTCGCCGGCACGACGGCCGCCGAGATGCTCCACGTGACGGGCGTTGCCGAGGGCGACACGATCCTGGTGCACGGCGCGTCCGGCGCCGTCGGCGTCAGCGTCCTCCAGCAGGCCGCCCGGATCGGAGCGCGGGTGATCGGCACCGCGAGTCCGTCGAGCCACGACGTGGTGACGCGATTCGGAGGCGTGCCGGTGGCGTACGGCGACGGGCTCGAGCAGCGGGTCCGAGACGCTGCGCCGGCCGGGGTGGTCGCAGCACTGGACTGCGTGGGCACGGACGAGGCGATCGACGTGTCCCTCGCCGTGGTCGCCGACCGCGACCGCATCGTGACCATCGCGGCCCCCGCCCGGGCCGAGGACGAGGGGATCGCCGCGATCGCCGGCGCGAAGCCGGACAGCGCCGCATACCGCGCGTCGGTGCGGGCCGACCTCATCCGGTGGGCCGGGTCCGGGGACCTCGTCGTGCCTGTCGCGCGCACCTTCGCGCTGGCCGACGCGATGGAGGCCGCCGAGCTGCTGATGGGCACGCACCCCGGGGGCAAGCTCGTCCTGGAGCCGTGAGCGCGCCTCAGTGCTGCGCGACGTAGACCGTGCTGGCGGACTCGCCACCGGTGATCGGGTTGGCGAACGGGACCACGTGGGTCTCGCGGTGCGCGAAGACCGCGTCGAGGGCGACCTCGAAGTCCGCGGTCCGGCGGATCGTCGGACCAGAGCCCGAACACCCCGCCCGGGGCGAGGATCGCCGTCAGCCGCGCCAGTCCCTCGGCCGTGTAGAACGCGCCGTGGCTGGGGTCGAGCAGGTGCTGCGGCGAGTGGTCGACGTCGAGCAGGACGACGTCGTACGTCTCTCGCGGGGTCGAGCCGGATGCCACCATCGCGAAGAAGTCGCCGTGCACGAGGTCGCACCGCGGGTCGGCGGCCAGCCCTCGGGTGTCGGGCAGCAGGTCGCGGAGGTGCCAGTCGATGACCGCCTCGACCGCGTCGACCACCTGCGCCTGGACGACCCGCGCGTCCTCGAGCGCGGCGCGCAGGGTGTAGCCCAGGCCGAGCCCGCCGACGAGCACGTGGAGGTGTCGGTTCGTCGATGCGCGCCAGCGACAGGTGCGCCAGCTCCTGCTCGACGACCGTGAAGAGGCTCGACATCAAGAACTCGTCGTCGATCTTCACCTCGTAGACGTCGTGGCCGACGACGCGGTCGAAGCGGCGGCGCAGGCTGATCACGCCGATCGGGGTGTCGGTGGCGTCCAGCTCTTCGATGCGCATCCCCACAGGGTCGCAGGGTCCGGCCGGTCAGAGCCGGACCAGCACCTCGTCGAGCGGCTTGCGCTCCAGCGCGGGCACGGTCGCGGCGGGTGCGGGATAGCCGACCGGCACCAGCAGGAAGCCCCGCTCCTCCGGTGGGCGACCGAGGATCTCGTTGAGGAAGCGCATCGGGCTCGGCGTGTGGGTCAGGGTGGACAGGCCGGCGACGTGGAGCGCGGCGAGGAGGAAGCCGACGGCGATGCCGACCGACTCCTTGACGTAGTAGGGGCGTGGCGAGTGCGGGCCCTTGTGGACCTCGAAGACCGCGATCAGCGCGGGTGCGGTCTGCAGGAAGGGCTTGTCCGCATCGGTCGCGAGCGGTCCCAGGGCGGCGAGCCACTCCGTCGGAGGCACGGCGGGCGTAGAACTCCTGCTCCTCGGCCTCCGCCGCCTCCCGGAGCCGCGCCCGCACCTCGGCGTCGGTCACGATCACGAAGCGCCACGGCTGGACGTGTGCGCCGCTGGGTGCCGTCGAGGCGACCCGGATCGCCTCCTCCAGCACCCCGTCGGGGATGGGGCGCTCGTCGAATTCGCGCACCGACCGCCGCCGCGCCAGGTCGTCGGCGAACGTCCGCACCCGGTCGAGCGCCTCCGCAGCCGGTACGCCCAGCGCGGGCGCCGCCACCCTCGGGGCGGGGTCAGGAGTGGTCATGGCTCGAGGCTAGCGACGGCCGGGGTGCCACTAGGAGACGTCGACCTCGAGGGTCGCGCCCGCCGTAGCGCTCGGGGGTGTCGTACTTCGAGATCATCCGCGACGCAGCCGAACCAGAAGGGCTTCATAGTCCGTGGTCGCGCTCGTAGGTGCACGGCAGGAGCTGTCGACGTGAGCAGGTGGTCGAGAGTTCGAGGCCACCAGGAGCGCAGCGGCGTCGTTCCGGGCCACGGCGGGGTCACTCGTGGGCGGTGTCGCCACGCGCGAGCCGGTCCGCGACGATCGCCCACACGTCGGGGTCGACCCCCATGCCGAGATGGGTCGAGGCAGATCTCGACGTGCTCGGCCCGGGGCGAGGTGTGGTCGATGCAGGCCTGCCACGCCACGATGCCGTCTCGCCGCGAGAACAGGACGGTCAGCGGCACCGGGATCGGGGTTCGTCTCGTCGAGCCGACGCGCCTCCCGATGCCCGTCCGGGTCCGGCCCGCGGCTGTAGGCCCGCGCGACCGTGGTGTACGTCGGTCCGCCCACCGGCGTGCCGTAGGTGATCACCCGGCGTACGGCGGCGGGGTGGCGGCGGGCCACCTCCCGGGCGATCACTCCGCCGAGGCTCCAGCCGACCAGCGACGCCGGGGAGCCCGTCTCCTCGACCAGCTCGAGGAGCCGCTCGGCCAGCCGATCGATGTCGCGGCTCGTGTCGCCGAGGTTGGTGCCGAAGCCCCAGCCGTGGGCGTCGTACCCGAGTCGCCGGAGGTAGGCGCGCAACGGCGCCCGGAGAGCTCGGGCGCACGCCAGCCGGGGATGTCGACGACGAGGTGGCCGTCGCCGCGCGGGGCTGACGCCAGCCGGGGGACCGCGCCGATCAGCCGGGCGGCACCGAGGGGGGTGCTGAGCTCGCCCAGGGCCGTGCGCGTCGCGGGTGGGCCGGTGGGGCGGTCGAGGGATGGCGCGTCGGACTGCCTCGCGCGCTCGCGAGCGGAGGCCGGCGCCGGAGAGGAGGGTCTCGGCCGAGGGACGTCTGAGCATGACGAGGACGGTACGGCCCGCCTTGACAGCGGCGGAGAGGAATCGAATGGTGGCCAGGTGAGCGGCCCCGAGCCGTGACGCCCGAGATGAGGAGAGCCCATGCCCAGCGCCACCCGCCAGCTCGAAGGAACGGTCGTCCGGACTGTCCGGAGTGATGCGACCCGTCAACTCGGTCGTCGAGCGCTTCATCCCCAGCGCCCTGGTCTTCGCCATGGTGCTGACCTTCGTGGTGGCGATCCTGGCGCTGCTCCTGACCGACACCGGTCCCGTCGACGTCGTCCGGGGCTGGGGCGATGGCCTGTCCGGCCTGCTTGGCGTTCATGACGCAGATGGCGCTGATCCTGCTGCTGGGCCACACGTTGGCCAACACGGGCCCGGTGCGCAGGCTGCTGGCCTCGCTGGGCGGGCTGCCGAAGACGGCGTTGCAGGGCTACCTGTTCGTGTTCGTGGTCGCCGGCGTGGCCTCGCTGATCACCTGGGGCCTCGGCCTGGTGGTCGGCGTGCTGCTGGCCGTCGAGGTCGCCAAGCAGGGTCGCGAGAAGGGGCTGAACCTGCACTTCCCGATGCTGGTCGCGGCCGGCTACTCCGGCTACGTCCTCTGGCACATGGGCTACTCGGGCTCCGGCACCCTGACGGCCGCCACCGAGGGCTCGTTCATCGCCGAGCAGCTCGGCGAGACCATCCCGATCAGCGAGACCACGTTCGCCTGGTGGAACCTGCTCGCGATCGTTGCTGCGTTCGTGGTGGTGGGTCTCGGGCTCGCCCTGGTGGCGCCGCGCGCAGGCGACACGATCGTCGAGATGAAGGCCGACGCCCGCTTCGACGACGAGGTCGCGATCGACGACGAGGTCGTCACCCCGGCCGACCGCGTGGACGCGAGCCGGGTCCTCACATTGCTGCTCGGCCTGGCCCTGGTCGCCTACCTGGTGATCCACTACGCCGACGGCGGCACCGCGACCCTCGACATCGTGAACTGGACCTTCCTGGCGCTGATCCTCCTGCTGGTGCGCAGCCCGCTCGAGCTGATCGCCCTGGTGAAGAACGCGGCCTCCCACGTGGGCGAGATCCTGCTCCAGTTCCCGCTGTACGCCGGGATCATGGGGATCATGGCCACCTCGGGCCTGATCACCGTCTTCTCCGACTTCATCGTCGACACCGCCGGCCCGTCGACCTTCGGCGTGCTGGCCTTCCTCTCGGCCGGCCTGGTGAACTTCTTCGTGCCCTCCGGCGGGGGGCAGTTCGCCGTGCAGGGACCCGTGATGCTCGACGCTGGAGGCCGCCTGGGCGTCGACCCGTCGGTGACGATCATGGCCATCGCCTACGGCGACCAGTGGACGAACATGATCCAGCCCTTCTGGGCCCTGCCGGTGCTCGCCATCTCCGGGCTGAAGATCCGCGACATCCTCGGCTACACATTGGTGACGCTCATCGCGTCCGGGCTGGTCTTCGCCGTGACACTGCTGCTCGTCGGTGCTGGCTGAGCTTCCTGGCTCACGACGCCAGCGAGCCGGCGAAGATCTGCCAGGCGAGCGCGGACTTCGCGACCAGGCTCAGCACCAGGTAGGCCCTCTCGCCGAAGGCATAGCTGCGCCACGGCCCGACCTGCCGATACTGCAGCCACTGGTTGAGGGCGAAGCTGTTGAAGAAGATGAAGCAGCGACACGAAGATCCCGACCACGAAGCCGGGGACCTCCTCGGCCGCGACGAGGTTGTAGCCGATGGCCACCCAGGGCGTGGCTCCCGCGACGCAGCCGAACCAGAAGGGCTTCATCGTCACGGGTCGTGCTGCCGGGCGGGTTGGCCGATTCCTGGCAGCCAGCCGAACAGGATCATGGACACGTTGGCGCCGATGATGCCGATGAGGGCGGAGATGTCGACGATGCCCGCGTAGAGCGCGATCAGCACCACCATGAGAGTCGCGCTGAACGAGTACTCCACCCACCGGAACCGGTTGATCCCCGGCGCGGAGGTCGTCACTCGTGAGGTGCGCCGGAGGGCTGTCGGAGGTGAGCAGGTGGTCGAAGGCTCGCAAGCACCAGGAACGCGCGCGATCGCGGCACTGATCGTACAGGTCGAAGAGACGCTTCCGGCGAAGGCGTTCGTCGATCCCGGCGGGCCGGTGGGCAGCGACCGGGTGATCGTGATCGCGAAGTCGGTCGCGAGCACCGCCACCGCGATCGCCTGCGCGAGGTGGAGCACGGTGAGGGCGAGGTTCCAGACCCTCAATGACCGCAGTGCTCGGTCGTCGACGCCGGGCGCGGACACATCGGAGGTGGTCATCGCTCCAGCATGGGGTGATGCGACCGGGGCCGGACCACCTCAGAGGGCGGCGACGACCTCCGTGCCCTGCTTGATCGCGCGCTTGGCGTCGAGCTCGGCGGAACGTCGGCTCCGCCGATCAGGTGCACCGTGGCCCCGCCGATGAGGTGGGCGGAGCCGTGGCCGAGCGAGTCGTAGAGTCCGCGCACCGAGTCCTGGCCGGCGCACACCACGACGGTGTCGCACTCGATGACGCGGGCGACGCCGTCGACGGTGATGTGCAGGCCGTCGTCGTCGATGCGGTCGTAGGTCGCACCGCTGACCTGGGTGACCTTCGACTGCTTGAGCACGGCGCGGTGCGCCCAGCCCGAGGTCTTGCCCAGCGCGATGCCGATCGGGGTGGTCTTGCGCTGCACCAGGGTCACCTCGCGCGCGGGCGTCCGCGGCTTGGCCGCGGTCAGTCCGCCCTCGGTGAGGGCCGGGTCGCCGACGCCCCAGTGGGCCATCCAGTCGTCGAGGTCCTCCTCGGTGTGGGTGAGGAAGACGCTGACGTCGACGCCGATGCCGCCGGCACCGATGACCGCGACGCGCCTGCCCGGGACGACCGCCCCGCTCAGCACCTCGGCGTACGACGCGACGCTGGGGTGGTCGATGCCGGGGATCGACGGCATCCGGGGCTCGACGCCGGTCGCGACGATCACCTGGTCGAAGCCCGCGAGGTCGTCGGGCCCGGCCGCGGTGCCGAGGCGTACGTCGACACCGAGGACCTCGAGCCGGCGGGTGTAGTAGCGCAGGGTCTCGGCGAAGTCCTCCTTGCCGGGCACCGCCATCGCCAGGCGGAACTGGCCGCCGAGCGAGGTCGACCTCTCGAAGAGCGTCACCGCGAAGCCGCGCTCGGCCGCGCTGGTCGCGGCGGCGAGCCCGGCAGGACCGGCGCCGACCACGGCCACCGTCTGCCTGCGCAGGGTCGGCATCAGCACCAGCTCGGTCTCGTGGCACGCGCGCGGGTTGACCAGGCAGGACGCCCGCTGGTTGGCGAACACGTGGTCGAGGCAGGCCTGGTTGCAGGCGATGCAGGTGTTGATCTCGTCGGCGCGCTCGTCCATCGCCTTGGCGACGAAGGCCGGGTCGGCCAGCAGCGGTCGGGCCATCGAGACCAGGTCGGCCTCGCCGGCGGCGAGGATGTCCTCGGCCAGCTCGGGGGTGTTGATCCGGTTGGAGGCGCAGACCGGGACGTCGACGACCGCCTTGAGGCGCGCGGTGTACGAGCGCCACGCGCCACGCGGGACCTGCGTGATGATCGTCGGCACCCGCGCCTCGTGCCAGCCGATGCCGGTGTTGAAGACGGTGACGCCGGCGGCCTGGAGGTGCATCGCCAGCTCGGCGGTCTCGTCCCACGTCTGGCCGCCCTCGACCAGGTCGAGCAACGAGATCCGGTAGACGATCGGGAAGTCGTCGCCGACCAGCTCGCGCGAGCGGCGTACGACCTCGACGGGGAAGTGCATGCGGCGGGCCGCCGAGCCACCCCACTGGTCGTCGCGGTCGTTGGTCCGCGCGGCGAGGAACTGGTTGATGAGGTAGCCCTCGGAGCCCATGATCTCGACCGCGTCGTAGCCGGCCTTGCGAGCCAGCGCGACGCTCTTGGCGAAGGCGGTCGCGGTGTGGTCGACCTCCTTGGTCGACATCGCGCTCGGCTTGAAGGGCGTGATCGGCGACTTCTTGTCCGACGCACTCTGCGAGAGCGGGTGGTAGCCGTAGCGGCCGGCGTGCAGCACCTGCATCGCGATCGCGCCTCCGGCGTCGTGCACCGGGCCGGTGATCCGCTCGTGCCGCATCGCGTGCAGGCGGTTGGTCATCTCGCTCGCGAACGGCTTGAGCCAGCCGCGCTTCGTCGGGGCGTAGCCGCCGGTGATGATCAGGCCGACGCCGCCGCGCGCGCGCTCCTCGAAGAAGGCGCTGAGCTTGTCGATGTCCCACGGGTGGTCCTCGAGCCCGGTGTGCATCGAGCCCATCACCACGCGGTTGCGCAGCGTCAGCGCGTCGGGGCCGGCGCCGAGCGTCAGCGGCTCGAGCAGGTGCGGGTAGGTGGGGTGCGTCATGCGGATGCCTCTCCAAGGGGGGTGGGCTCGGCGCCGTGGGCGTCCAGGTAGTCGGTGACCCAGTCGATCCAGAACCGCTCCAGCCCGATGCCGCCACGCAGCACCAGCCAGCGGTCGAGCAGGGCGGGCTCGAGGCCGCTCGGGTCGGGGAACTGCTCGCGCTCCATCCGCTCGTACTCCGCCAGCCGGACCGCGTGGTCGGCGCGGACGTCGAGCAGGTTGCGGGTCAGCCGGGCGCGATCGCCGTACGACGCCCCGCGGAGCTTGACCGCGAGCTCGCTGCGGAAGGTCTCCATCGGCATCGGGGCGGCGAGCCAGTCGGCCAGGACCTCGCGGCCCTGCGCCGACGGGGTGTGCACGCGCTTGTCGGGTCGGCCGTCCTGCTCGACGACCTCGACCGTCACCCAGCCGTCGGCCTCCATCCGCGCGAGCACGCGGTAGATCTGCTGGTGGGTGGCGTGCCAGAAGAAGCCGAGCGACTTCTCGAAGCGGCGGGTCAGCTCGAGCCCGCTCGCCGGTCGCTCGCTGAGCGCGACGAGGAGTGCGTGCTCGAGGGCCATGGGGTGAGTGTGGCGCACCTATGCAACGAGTTGCAAGGTGGGCTCGCTCGCCCGGAGCCCGCCGGGTAGTTCTCGCGACGCTGACAGCGGCGGTGTCATGATCGGCGCATGACGTACGAGCTGGGTCAGGGCACCGGTCCGCTGCGAGGCGTGAAGGTGGTCGAGATCGCCGGGATCGGGCCCGGGCCGCACGCGTGCATGATCCTGGCCGACCTCGGTGCCGACGTGATCCGGATCGACCGGCCGGGCGGCGGGATGTTCGCCAGCGGTCGCGCCGACCTGCTCAACCGCGGCCGGCCGAGCGTCGCGCTCGACCTCAAGAAGCCCGACGCCGTCGCGACCGTCCTCGACCTGGTGGAGCAGGCAGACGTGCTCGTCGAGGGCATGCGGCCGGGCGCGATCGAGCGGATGGGGCTCGGGCCGGACGTCTGCCTCGCGCGCAACCAGCGCCTGGTCTTCGCCCGGATGACCGGGTGGGGCCAGGACGGCCCGTGGAGCCAGGTCGCCGGCCACGACATGAACTACATCGCGATCACCGGCGCCCTCCACGGCCTCGGCCAGGACCGCGACCGTCCGCACTTCCCGAGCAACCTGCTGGGCGACTTCGGCGGCGGCTCGACCTACCTCGTGATCGGCATCCTCGCCGCCCTGCTCGAGGCCCGGGCCAGCGGTCGGGGGCAGGTCGTCGACGCCGCGATCGTCGACGGCACCGCCCATCTCAACGCCATCGCCTCGACCTTCGCCGCCGTCGGCCTCGACACCGGGCAGCGGCGTTCGGGGATGCTCGACGGTGGCACCCCCTGGTACGACGTCTACGAGACGTCGGACGGCAGGCACGTCAGTGTCGGCGCGCTCGAGCCGCAGTTCTGGGACGCCCTCGTCGCCCGCATCGGGGTCGACCTGCCCGACCGCAACGACCCCGACCAGCACGCCGCGATCCGCACCGCGCTGGAGCGGCGGTTCCGGGAGAGGACGCAGGCCGAGTGGGCCGAGGTCTTCGACGGCACGGACGCCTGCGTCGCCCCCGTCGTACCCCTGGCCGAGGCGCCCGCCCACCCGCACCTCGCCGCGCGCGGCACCTTCGTCGCGCCCGACGGGGTCACCCAGCCGGCACCGGCGCCGCGCTTCTCCCGCACCGCGGCCAGCCTCGGCGCACCCCCGGCCCTGCCCGGCGAGCACACCCGCGAGGCGCTGGCCGCGTGGGGCATCGACGACATCGACGCGCTGCTCGACGGTGGCGCAGCCACGCAGGCATGAAGCCCTTCTTCTTCCTCGACGCCTGAGGTGGATCTCGATACGGCCCTCGTTCCTCGGGCCTACTCGATCACCGAGGGGCTGGTCCGGGTCCGGCTCAGGGTCGCTGGGCGAGGTCGACCTCGACGCCTGGTCCGGCATCATCCTGAGGGGCGCTCGTTCCTCGGGCCTACTCGATCACCGAGCCTTGGTTCGGTGGTCGAGTAGCCGAGCGAGGAACGAGCGAGGCGTATCGAGACCCCGGCGATCGCGACCTCGCCTGAGGTGTAACTCATAGTTACAACTTGGCGCGGGATCGCCTAGGCTGGATGCGTGACGACAGCCGAGCACGTGGACGTGCTGATCGTCGGAGCCGGCCTCTCGGGCATCGGCGCGGCGGCCCACCTCGCCAAGGACCTGCCCGGGACGTCGTACGCCCTCCTCGAGCGCCGCGCCGTCAGTGGCGGGACGTGGGACCTGTTCCGCTATCCCGGCGTGCGGTCGGACTCCGACATGCACACCCTCGGCTACCGGTTCCGCCCGTGGCGCGGCGACACCGCGCTCGCAGACGGGGCCGCGATCCTCGACTACGTCCGCGACACCGCACGCGAGTTCGGCGTGGACCGCCACGTCCGCTACGGCCACCACGTCACCTCGGCCGCGTGGGACTCGCAGACGTCCCGCTGGACCGTGACCTCGCAGGTGGACGGCGAGGCGATCACCATGACCGCGGACTTCCTGTGGTCGTGCAGCGGCTACTACGACTACGACCAGGGCTTCACCCCGGAGCTCGAGGGCCAGGACCGGTTCCGCGGCCAGGTGATCCACCCGCAGCACTGGCCCGACGACCTCGACTACGCCGGCAAGCGTGTCGTGGTGATCGGCTCCGGTGCGACCGCGGTGACCCTCGTCCCGGCGATGGCCGCGGCCGGTGCGGCCCACGTGACGATGCTGCAACGGTCGCCGACCTACGTCCTGTCCGTGCCGGGCAAGGACGCGGTCAAGCGGCGACTCACCTCGCTCGTCGGCGAGCGGACGTCCTACACCGTCACGCGCTGGAAGAACATCGCCCTCCAGTCCGCCCTCTACCGGGTGAGTCGACGTCGACCCGACCTGGTGCGCACGGCGGTGCGCAAGGCCAACGTCGCGCAGCTGCCGCCCGGCTACGCCGTCGACACCCACTTCAAGCCGACCTACGACCCGTGGGACCAGCGGATGTGCCTGGTGCCGGACGGCGACCTCTTCAGGGCGATCAAGGACGGCTCCGCCTCCGTCGTCACCGACCGGATCGCGACCTTCACCGAGACCGGGCTCGACCTGGCCTCCGGCGACCGGCTCGAGGCCGACATCGTGGTCACCGCCACCGGCCTCAACCTGCAGATCTTCGGCGGCGCCGAGCTCAGCGTCGACGGCGAGCCGATCAAGCCGCCCGAGACCATGGCCTACCGCGCGATGATGCTCTCCGGCGTGCCCAACTTCGCCTTCACCATCGGCTACACCAACGCCTCGTGGACGCTGAAGGCCGACCTCGTCGGCGAGTACGTCGTCCGGGTGCTGAAGCGGATGCGGTCGACCGGCTCGCGCTCCGTCGTACCCGTGCGGGACGAGTCGGTGGGCGAGGTGCCGCTGATGGACTTCGACTCCGGCTACGTCCGGCGGATGGTGCACACCCTGCCGCGCCAGGGCACCGTGGCGCCCTGGGCGCTCAAGCAGAGCTACCTCCACGACGCCGTGGCCCTGCGCACCGCCAGGCTCGACGACGGTGTGCTGCGCTGGTCCTGAGCGAGCGCCCAGCCCATGTATGTCCCTCATTGATGGAAGCGCTCTCACAAGTTTTCCATGACTTCTGAGCGCACCATTGACACCCGATGTGACGGGTGTCATGGTGAGGCGCGGACAGAAGTGGAAGCGCTCTCACACCCACCGACGTCCTCGCCGGGCAACCAGTCCGGCGCTTCGTAGGGAAAGCAGGAGTGCAGTGGTGCAGACACCGAAGACCCGGCGAGTGCGACTCGCCACGAGCGCACTCTTGGCGCTCACCCTCGCCTCGACGGCGGCCGCCTGTGGCGGCGGGGACGACGACGCGAGTGCGGACGGCACGACCACGATCAGCGTGGCCACCTTCAACGAGTTCGGCTACGAGGGCCTGATCGACGAGTGGAATGCCGAGAACGACGACATCAAGCTCAAGCAGGTCAAGGTCGGCACCTGGGACGACGCCAAGGCCAACCTCTACACCAAGCTGGCGGCGGGCTCCGGCCTGTCCGACATCGAGGCGATCGAGGGTGACGCGATGCCCGCCATCATGGCGGAGAGCGACGCCTTCGCCGACCTCACCGACTCCGAGCTCGACGGCCGCTGGCTCGACTGGAAGGCCGCCGCCGGCACCAACGCCGACGGGCAGATGATCGGCTACGGCACCGACGTGGGTCCCGAGGGCATCTGCTACCGCGCCGACCTCTTCAAGGAGGCAGGCCTGCCGACCGACCGCGACGAGGTCGCTGCGCTGATGGGCACGTGGGACGACTACTTCGCCACCGGCGACAAGTTCGTCGAGGCGATGCCCGGCGCCGCGTGGTACGACTCCTCGGGCGGGCTCGCCCAGGCCATGCTCAACCAGGTCGCGAACCCCTTCGAGACCGACGACGAGACCGTGGACGTCGAGAACCCCGAGCTCGAGGCCGTCTACAAGGCCGTCACCGACAACGTGGACCGCGGTCTCTCCACCCAGGTCGCCCAGTGGGGCGACGACTGGAACGCGCAGTTCCAGAAGAACGCCTTCGCCACGATGGCCTGCCCCGGCTGGATGATGGGCATCATCGAGGGCAACTCCGAGGGCGTCGACGGTTGGGACATCGCCAACGTCTTCCCCGGTGGCGGCGGCAACTGGGGCGGCTCGTTCCTCACCGTCCCGGCGCAGGGCGAGCACCAGGAGGAGGCCCAGAAGGTCGCCGCCTGGCTGACCGCCCCCGAGCAGCAGGCGAAGGCCTTCAAGGCCGTGGGTGCCTTCCCGAGCCAGGTCGAGGCCCAGGACTCCACCGAGGTCAACGAAGCGGTGAACCCGTTCTTCAACGACGCACCCATCGGCGAGATCACCGCTGACCGGGCGGCTGCCATCACCGTGCAGCCCTTCAAGGGTCCGAAGTACTCCGACATCCTCTCGGCGTTCCAGGCGGCCATCCTCCGGGTCGACGACGGCTCCAACGACCCCGACAAGTCGTGGGACCAGTTCCTGGCCGACGTCGAGGCCCTCGGCTGACGGTCCTGACCACACCACCACGGAACGGCACCACGTGAGCACATCACTCCCCACCCGGGGTGGCGACACCGCACAGGAGTCGCCACCCCGACCGGGCCGGCCGGCCAGCCGGTCGGCCGGCAGCCCGACCGGCAGCCCGGAGCGTCCCCCGTGGAAGCAACGGCTCAGTCGGCTCGACCACTCGCTCGCGCCCTACCTCTACATCTCGCCGTTCTTCCTGCTGTTCCTCGTGGTCGGGATGTTTCCCCTGGCCTACACGGCGTGGGTCTCGGTCCACGACTGGAGCCTGCTGGGAGGCAAGGGCGACTTCGTCGGCCTCGACAACTACCGCGAGGTCCTCGAGAACCCCTACTTCACCAAGCAGCTGGTCAACACGATCAGCATCTTCGTGATCTCCTCGGTGCCCCAGATCCTCATCGCGCTCGTGCTGGCCGCGCTGCTGGACAACCAGCTGCGCGCCCGCACGGCGTGGCGGATGAGCATCCTGCTCCCGTTCGTCGTCTCACCCGTGGCCGTCGCCATCATCTTCGGCAGCCTCTACGGAGACCGCTACGGCCTCGTCAACGAGATCCTGGGGGCCGTGGGCATCGACCCGATCGCCTGGCACACCAACCGGTTGGCCAGCCACGTGGCGATCGCCTCCATGGTCAACTGGCGCTGGACCGGCTACAACGCGCTGATCTTCCTGGCCGCGATGCAGGCGGTGCCGCGTGAGCTCTTCGAGTCGGCGGCGATCGACGGTGCGGGTCGGGTGCGCCAGTTCGTCTCGATCACCGTGCCGATGATCCGGCCCACGATGATCTTCGTCATCATCACGTCCACGATCGGTGGGCTGCAGATCTTCGCCGAGGCCCGGCTCTTCGACGAGACGACCGCGCGCAACGGTGGCAGCGACCGGCAGTTCGGCACGATCACGATGCTGATCTACGACTTCGGCTGGCAGCTGCGTGACCTGGGCCGCGCCTCCGCGACGGCCTGGCTGCTGTTCCTGGTGATCTGCGCGTTCGCCATCCTCAACTTCCTGGTCATCAGACGTCTCGGACGGATCGGAGGCAGGGCATGAACCGTCGTCCCGGATTCCTCGTCTACGGCCTGCTGATCGCCTTCGTGCTCGGCTCGGCCGCCCCCCTCTACTGGTCCTTCCTGCTGGGCTCGCAGACCAAGGAGGGAGCGGCCCAGGGCATTCCGCCGCTCCTCCCGGGCGGGCACTTCATCGGCAACGCCCAGCGCGTCCTGGACTCGATCCCGTTCTGGAAGGCCCTGGTCAACAGCCTGATGGTCTCGACGGTGACCGCCTGCTCGGTGGTGTTCTTCTGCACCCTCGCGGGCTACGCGTTCGCCAAGCTCCGCTTCCGCGGGAGCGCTCCGCTGATGGTCTTCGTCATCGCGACGATGGCGGTCCCCACCCAGCTCGGCGTCGTACCGCTGTTCATCCTGATGTCCAAGCTGGGGTGGACCGGCAGCGTCTGGTCGGTCGTCATCCCCTGGCTGGTCACCGCGTTCGGCGTCTTCTTCATGCGCCAGTACCTCGTCGATGCCGTGCCCGACGAGCTCATCGAGGCGGCGCGGATGGACGGGTGCTCCCAGATCCGCACCTTCCTGACCGTCGCCGTCCCGGCGGCGCGACCCGCTGCCGCCATCCTCTGGCTCTTCACCTTCATGCAGGTGTGGACCGACTTCTTCTGGCCGCTGATCGCCCTGCCGCCGGACAACCCCACCGTCCAGGTGGCGCTCAACCAGCTTCAGAGCGGGTACTTCAAGGACTACGCCCTGGTCCTCGCCGGGACCACCCTGGCCACCATCCCGCTCCTCGTCCTGTTCGTCGTCGCCGGTCGCCAGCTCGTGTCCGGCATCATGCAAGGAGCCGTCAAGGGATGACCATCCAGAGCACTTCCACCGCAACAGCCGTGCAGATCGCTCCCGCACGCTTCCCCGCCGACTTCGCGTGGGGGATGGCGACCGCGTCCTACCAGATCGAGGGCGCCACCACCGAGGACGGACGTACGCCGTCGATCTGGGACACGTTCTCCCGCGTCCCCGGTGCCGTGATCGGCGGGGACACCGGCGACGTCGCCTGCGACCACTACCACCGGATGCCCGCCGACGTGGCGCTGCTCGCCGACCTCGGCGCGACGTCCTACCGCTTCTCCGTGGCGTGGCCACGGGTGCGTCCGGACGCCGGCCCGGTCAACCCCGCCGGGCTGGCGTTCTACGACCGGCTCGTCGACGAGCTGCTCGGCCACGGCATCGCACCCTGGCTGACGCTCTACCACTGGGACCTCCCGCAGGTGCTCGAGGACGCGGGCGGCTGGACCAACCGCGACACCGCCCACCGCTTCGTCGACTACGCCACCTCGGTGCACGACGCGCTGGGCGACCGGGTGCCGACGTGGACCACGCTCAACGAGCCGTGGTGCTCGTCGTTCCTCGGCTACTCCGCCGGACACCACGCGCCGGGTCGCCAGGAGGGCGCGGCCGGTCTGGTCGCGGCCCACCACCTGCTCCTGGCCCACGGCATGGCGACCGAGGAGCTGCGCAGCCGCGGCGCCGACCGGCTGGGGCTGAGCCTCAACCTCACCGTTCCCGACCCGAGCGACCCCGACGACCCGGCCGACGTCGACGCCGCGCGGCGCATCGACGCGCTGCACAACCGGGTGTTCCTCGACCCGATCTTCCGGGGCTCCTACCCCGCGGACCTGCTCGAGGACACCGCCCACCTCACCTGGCAGGGCGCGCCGTGGCTCGACGTCGTCCAGGACGGCGACCTCGCCACCATCTCGGCGCCGATCGACGTGCTCGGCGTGAACTACTACCACGGCAACGAGGTCTCGGGTCACCCGCGCACGGACGTCGTCGGCATCGGCTCCGACCAGCCCGACCGCGTGGCGCTGTCGCCGTTCGTCGGCTCCGAGCACGTCACCTTCCCGAGCCGCGGGCTGCCCGTCACCGACATGGGCTGGGAGATCCAGCCCGACGGCCTGCACCGGCTGCTGCGCCGGCTCCACGACGACTACCCGCACCTGCCGATCTACCTCACCGAGACCGGCGCCGCCTTCGCCGACCGGGTCGACGCCGACGGCGAGGTGCGCGACCCCGACCGGATCGCGTTCCTCGACTCCTACCTCCGCGCGGTGCACCACGCCATCTCCGAGGGGGTCGACGTGCGCGGCTTCTTCCAGTGGTCGTTCTGCGACAACTTCGAGTGGGCCTTCGGCTACGCGAAGCGCTTCGGGCTGGTCCACGTCGACTACGCGACCCAGAAGCGCACACCGAAGGCGAGCGCCCACTGGTACGCCGACCTCGCTCGCACCGGGATCCTTCGCTCACCCGAACCCGAAGACCACTAGCGTGGAGCGGGTGAGCATCCCGCGGACCTCGTCAACCTCGGGTTCGCCCACCCTCGACGAGGTGGCCCGGGTCGCCGGCGTCTCGCGGGCCACGGCATCGCGGGCGATCAACGGCGGTCAGCGGGTGAGTGCTCGCGCCCAGTCCGCGGTGGACGAGGCGGTCCGCACCCTGGGCTACGTCCCCAACCCCGCGGCCCGCAGCCTGGTCACCCGGCGTACGGACTCGATCGCGGTCGTCGTGCCCGAGCCCGACGACCGGATCTTCTCCGACCCGTACTTCGCCGGCACGTTGCGCGGCGTGACGCGGGTGCTGGGGGAGCGCGACATCCAGCTCGTCCTGCTGCTCGCCCGACCGGGTGCCTCCGCCGCGCGCGCCCTGCGCTACCTCAACGGCCGCCACGTCGACGGCGCGCTCGTGGTCTCCCACCACCGCGACGACCGGTTGGCCGAGCACCTCGCCGACCTCGGCCTGCCCTGCGTCTTCGGCGGGCGACCGTGGACCGGCGGCGACCGGGTGGCCTACGTCGACGTCGACAACACCCTGGGCGAGCGCGAGGCGACCGAGCTGCTGATCGCGCGTGGCTGCACCCGCATCGGCACCATCGCCGGCCCCTCCGACATGACCGCCGCCGCCGACCGCCTCGCGGGCTGGCGGCAGGCGATGGCCGCCGCCGGGCTCTCGGCCGAAGCGGTGGAGCACGGCGACTTCACCGAGGCGAGCGGCGTCTTCGCGGCGCGCACGCTGATGGAGCGGCACCCCGACCTCGACGGTCTCGTGGTCGCCTCCGACCTGATGGCGGCCGGTGCGCTGCGGGTGCTCGCCGACCTCGGTCGGCGCGTGCCCGACGACATCGCCGTCGTCGGCTTCGACGACCTCGGTGTCGCCGAGCGGACCTCGCCCCAGCTCACGACCGTGCGCCAGCCGGTCGAGCAGATGGCCGAGCGCGCCACCCGGCTGCTGGTCGAGCGGGTCGACGCCGTCAACGGCAGCCACCCGATGCGGTTGATCATCCCGCCGACCCTCGTGCGGCGCGAGAGCGCCTGAATCTCGATACGCCCTCGTTCCTCGGGCTACTCGATCACCGAAGCCGCGCCCTCGTTCCTCGGGCTACTCGATCACCGAAGCCGCGCCCTCGTTCCTCGGGCTACTCGATCACCGAAGCCGCGCCCTCGCCGCTCAGGCCAGCGAGGCGATCAGGTCCTCGACGCGGGCTCGGATCTCGTCGCGGATCGGTCGGACGGCCTCGATGCCCTGCCCGGCGGGGTCGTCGAGCTTCCAGTCCTCGTAGCGCGTGCCGGGGTAGAACGGGCAGGCGTCGCCACACCCCATCGTGATCACCACGTCGGACGCCCGGACTGCCGTGTCGCTCAGCAGCTGGGGCTGATGTCCGGCGATGTCGATGCCGACCTCGGCCATCGCCTCGACGGCGACGAGGTTGATGCTGCCGGCAGGTGCCGAGCCGGCCGAGAGCACCTGGACCCGGTCTCCGGCGAGGTGGCGCAGCCAGCCGGCGGCCATCTGCGAGCGCCCGGCGTTGTGCACGCAGACGAAGAGGACGGTGGGGGTGGTCATCGGACGTTCTCCTCGACGGCGGGGGTGACGGACGGGTCCGAGAAGCGGTCGCGCAGGGCGAGACTGACGTAGACGAGGCCCACCAGCACGGGCACCTCGATGAGTGGACCGACGACGCCGGCCAACGCCTGGCCGGAGGTCACGCCGAAGGTCGCGATGGCGACCGCGATGGCCAGCTCGAAGTTGTTGCCGGCGGCGGTGAAGGCCAGCGTCGTGGTGCGGGCGTAGGACATGCCGAGGCCGTGGCCGAGCAGGAAGCCTCCGCCCCACATGAGCGCGAAGTAGACGAGCAGCGGGAGCGCGATCCTCGCCACGTCGAGCGGGTGGCTCGTGACCTGATCACCCTGCAGCGCGAAGAGCACGACGATCGTGAAGAGCAACCCGATCAGGGCCCACGGGCCGATCCGGGGCAGGAACGCCGACTCGTACCACTCGCGGCCGCGGATCCGTTCGCCGTACGTCCGGGACAGCCAGCCCAGCAGGAGCGGGACGCCCAGGAAGATCAGGACGGACCTGGCGATCTGCCACGCGGAGACGTCGAGGTCGGCGCTGTCGAGACCGAGCCAGACAGGCAGGACCTGGAGGTAGAACCAGCCGAGGCCGGCGAAGGCGATGACCTGGAAGACCGAGTTGAGGGCGACCAGCACCGCCGCCGCCTCGCGGTCACCGCAGGCCAGGTCGTTCCAGATGATGACCATGGCGATGCAGCGCGCCAGGCCGACGATGATCAGTCCCGTGCGGTAGTCCGGGAGGTCCGGCAGCAGCAGCCAGGCGAGGGCGAACATCAGCGCCGGACCGACGACCCAGTTGAGCACGAGCGACGCCACGAGCATCCGTCGGTCGGAGGTCACGGAGCCGAGCCGGTCGTAGCGCACCTTGGCCAGCACGGGGTACATCATCACGAGCAGCCCGATCGCGATGGGCAGCGAGATCCCGTCGACCTCCACTGCCGACAGCACCTCGCCGAGGCCCGGGACCGCACGTCCGAGCAGCAGGCCGCCGACCATGGCCATCCCGATCCACAGCGGGAGGAAACGGTCCAGGGTCGAGAGGCCACCGACGACGTCGTCGCCGCGCTGCGCGCTCACGCGCTCCCGCCGATGAGGGCGGCGATGTCGGACAGCACCTCGCGGCGTACGGCGTAGTAGACCCACACGCCCCGCTTGGTCCGGTCGAGCAGGCCGGCCTCGTGCAGCACCTTGAGGTGGTGGCTGATGGTGGGCTGCGACAGGTCGAAGGCGTCGTTGAGGTCGCAGACGCACGCCTCCCCGCCCTCGCTCGACGCGACGATCGACACCAGGCGCAGTCGGACCGGATCAGCGAGCGCCTTGAGCAGCGGCGCCAGCCGGTCGGCCTGGTGGCTCGACAGCGGCTCGCGCAGCAGCGGTGAGCAGCAGGCGGCGGTCTCGACCGGGGTGAGGGTCAGCTGGGACTTCGACACCCGTCGATATTGACAGACATCGATGTCCGGGTGCAAGACACGGAGATCTGCTGCGTGTAGGGGCCAGGTCACACGGGCTGCGATTCACGGGAACACCACCAGTCCCGCTAGTGTTGACGCCACGCACCCGTTCTGTCTTGCCCCGGGCGCAGGTCTCCTAGCGAGACCCTCCCTCACTTCTGAGGCACGTACGCCGCACGTCGTTGAAAGAAACGCAACGCGGCTCACGTTGGCGAGACGCCAACCGAAAGCATTCACATGAACTTCGCCGAACTCGGCGTGCCCTCGTCGCTTGCCCACATCCTGGAGCAGCAGGGCATCACCACTCCCACCCCGATCCAGGCCGCGACGCTGCCCGACAGCCTCGCCGGCCGCGACGTCCTCGGCCGTGGCCGCACCGGCTCCGGCAAGACGTACGCCTTCCTGCTGCCGCTGGTCGCCCGCCTCGACGCGAGCAAGCTGCCGGCCATGCCGCGCAAGCCGCGCGCGCTGATCCTCGCCCCGACCCGCGAGCTCGTCGGCCAGATCCACGCCGCGCTGGCTCCGCTGGCCAAGGCCGCCGGTCTGTCGAGCGTCGTCGTCTACGGCGGCGTCGGCCAGAACCCCCAGGTCACCGCGCTCAAGAAGGGCGTCGACGTCGTCATCGCCTGCCCGGGCCGCCTCGAGGACCTGATGGGCCAGGGCTACGCCGACCTCTCCAACATCGAGGTCACCATCCTCGACGAGGCCGACCACATGGCCGACCTCGGCTTCCTGCCCGGCGTGCGCCGGATCATGGACAAGACGCCGAAGCAGGGTCAGCGCATGCTGTTCTCGGCCACGCTCGACAAGGCGATCGACGTCCTGGTCAAGCGCTACCTCAGCCAGCCCAAGACCCACGAGGCCGACTCGGCGCAGTCGCCGGTCGCGACGATGCACCACCACGTGCTGCACCTCTCGCGTGAGCAGCGGGTGCCGGTCCTGGTGGACCTCACCAGCGCCCCCGGCCGCACGGTCGTCTTCACCCGCACCAAGCACGGCGCCAAGGCGCTCGCCCGCCAGCTCAACAAGAGCGGCGTGCCGACCGTCGACCTGCACGGCAACCTCAGCCAGAACGCGCGCACCCGCAACATGGAGGCGTTCCACTCCGGCACCGCCACCACGCTGGTCGCGACCGACATCGCCGCGCGCGGCATCCACGTCGACGACGTCGCGCTGGTGATCCACGCCGACCCGCCGACCGAGCACAAGGCCTACCTGCACCGCTCGGGCCGTACGGCGCGTGCCGGCAACGAGGGCACCGTGATCACCCTGATGACCGACGAGCAGCAGCGCGACGTGCGCGACCTGACCCGTCTCGCCGGCATCAAGGCCACCACCACCAAGGTCAACGGCCCCGGCCACGCGATGCTCGAGCAGCTCGCGCCGGGTGTCCGCAGCCTGCCCGGTGGCCTCGTCGTCGAGGCGCCCGCCTCCACCGGTGGTGGCGGTCGTTCGAACGGCGCCAACGCCCAGCGCAAGCGCGCCCGCAGCAACGGCCAGACCAACGGCCAGTCGCGTCGGGGCAACCCGACCACCTACACCAGCGAGAGTGGCACCAGCCCCTCCGCCGGTGGCGGCCAGCGTCGTCGCTCCGGCGGCGGCCAGGCCGGCCAGGGCGGCGGTCAGGGCGGTCAGGGCCAGGGCGGTGGCGGCAACCGTCGCCGTCGCAGCGGTGGCGGCCAGTCCGCTGGCACGTCGACCGGCGGTCGCGCGCACAGCGCGTCGTCGTTCAGCCGCGGCCGCTGATCGTTCTCGACGTCTGACGGCATCTCCTGGTCGAGGTGCGAGGAGCTCCAGCGACGACGTCGAGGCCACGCGACGCCTGAGTCGTGGTCTCAGCGATCGCTGCGGTCAGCCCGGGATTCCATGCGGAGCGGCCATCTCCCGGCGACCGCCCGTCGGTGCACCAGCCCCCTTGGGAGGAGGCGGCGGCCTGCGGAGCGGTGCTTTGATCGACCCATGCGGTCGATGGGGGTGGAGGAGGAGCTGCTCCTCGTGGACGGTCGCACGGGAGAGCCGCGCAACATCGCCTCCGAGGTGATCCGTGCCGCAGGCGCCCGCGACCGGGACAACCCGGCGCCCAGCGACGAGCGCGGCGGTTCGCTCGAGCACGAGCTGCACAAGTCGCAGGTGGAGACCGACACGCCGCCGGTGCAGACCCTGGCCGACCTCGACGAGGCGCTGCGGGCCTGGCGCGAGCGGGTCCGCTCCGCAGCCCTCGAGGTCGGGGCCCGGGTCCTCGCGTCGGGTACGGCGCCCGTGGCGGGTCGCACCCTGGTCGAGCGGAGCCCGAGGTACGACGTGCTGGCGCAGCGCTACGGACTGATGGTCGCCGAGCAGCTCGTCTGCGGCTGCCACGTGCACATCGACGTGTCCGGGCCCGACGAGGGCGTGGGTGTCCTCGACCGGATCCGGACCTGGCTCCCGCTCCTCCTGGCCGTGAGCGCCAACTCGCCGTGGTCGCAGTCGGTCGACACGGCCTACGAGAGCTATCGCTCGCAGATGATGATGCGCTGGCCGAGCTCCGGGGCCCTGCCGGTGCTCGGCTCGACCGACGCCTACCGGCGCTACGTCGAGGCGATGCTGGCCACCGACGTACCGCTCGACGAGGCGCAGGTCTACACCGACGCCCGGCTGTCGGCCGAGCACCCGACGGTGGAGATCCGCACCGCCGACGTGTGCCTCGACGTCCGCGACACGGTGCTCGTCGCATCGCTCGCCCGCGCCCTGGTGGAGACCGCCGCGCGTGACTGGGCGGCCGGTGCGCCGGTCGACGACGTACCGGCCTCACTGGTCCAGCTCGCCAGCTGGAAGGCCGGGCGCTACGGGCTCACCGCCGAGCTCGTGCACCCCCCGACCGGCACGAGCCGGCCGGCGGCGGACGTCATGGAGGCCCTCCTCGAGCACGTCGGCGAGGCCCTCCGCGACGCCGGTGACCTCGACCACGTCACCAGCGGGGTCACCCGGCTGCTCGCCGACGGCACCGGCGCCCGCCGGCAACGCGAGCTGCTGGAGGGCGCCGAGGACGCCGACGCGCTCGGTCGCGCCGTCGTCTCCCTGTGCCGGCTCTCGGTCGGCGAGTGAGTGGCTCCTAGGGTGGTGGACATGAGCAACTTCATCCGGCGGTCGTTGTGGGACGTGGTCCCGCGCGACCAGCGCGACAGCGACGCCGCCTTCCGCCGGCGCCAGGTCGTCGCGGCTGTCGTCGTGCTCGTGGGCGCTGTCGTGCTCGGCTACTCGCTCCGGCTGGAGCCGGGTGGCAACACGTTCTACGTCGCGGCGATCGTGCTGGCCGGGGTCTGGGCCGTCGGCGCGTTCCTCTCCGGCCAGCTGCACCTGGGCCGGATGGCGCGCGGCACCGAGGTCTTCGTCCGCCCGATCGTCGCGCCCATCCTGCTCGGCCTGCTGCTGGTCGGGGTCTTCGTCCTCGGCTCGCTCGTCGTCCGCGAGATCGATCCACTGGCGCGCTACGTCAGCTCCGTCCTGGAGTACGCCGACGAGGGGTCGCTGACCCTGCTGGCCGTCATCACCTTCTTCAACGGCATCGCCGAGGAGCTCTTCTTCCGAGGCGCGATGTATGCCGCGATCCCGAAGCACCCCGTCCTCTGGACGACGCTCGCCTACGTCGTCGCGACGCTCGCGACCGGCAACGTGATGCTGGCCTTCGCCGCGATCCTGCTGGGAGCGGTGTGCGGTCTCGAGCGCCGGGCCAGCGGCGGCATCCTGGCGCCGATCCTGACCCACATCACGTGGTCGCTGTCGATGCTCTTCCTGCTGCCGCTGCTGTTCTAGCCCTGTGCCAGGGCCGTACGGGTGGCATCGTCGGCGGGGTAGAACGCCTCGATGGCCAGCTCGCTGACCGTCACCTCGCGCGGGGTGCCGAAGACGGTCGTGGTCGAGAGCAGTGACAGCTCGGGACCGCCGTCGGTGCCGCGCAGTCGGAGCGGCACCAGGATCGCGGCCGAGCCCTCGTCGGTCACGCTCGCCCGGTCGTCGAGCTCGTCGAGCAGCGCGCGCCAGGCGCGGGTCGCGGTCGGCGTCGTACTCATGGCGGAGGCGGGCGAGCAGGTGGGCGCGCCACTCGGCCAGGTTGGCGATGCGCGGAGCCAGGCCGGCGGGGTCGAGGGTGAGGCGGATGACGTTGACCGGCGGCTCGAGCAGGTGCGGGGCAACGCCGTCGAGCAGGGCGTAGACGGCGTCGTTGGCCGCGACGAGGTCCCACCCCGTGTCGACGACGAGGGCAGGGAACGGGAGGTGCGCGGTGAGGATCGCCTCGATCGCGCCGGCGACCTCGGCCATCGGCGGTGCGTCGAGGGCGTGCTCGGGGTGGGCGGGCGCGAAGCCGGCGGCGAGCAGGCAGCGGTTCTGCTCGCGCAGGGGCACGGCGAGGTGGTCGCACAGCCGCAGGATCATCGACGGCGTGGGACGCGAGCGTCCGGTCTCGATGAAGCTGACGTGGCGGCTGGACACCCCCGCGCGGTGCGCGAGGTCGAGCTGGGAGAGGTGGCGCCGCTGTCGCCACTCGCGCAGGAGGAGACCCGGGTGATCCGTCATGGCAGCACGCTAGAGCGCTCGCGACGTCCGGCCACCTACCTGCGAGGTAATCGCGCAGATGACTCCGGCGCGGTGGAGTGGGCCGTCCACCCATCCCCACCGCGAGAAGAGGAGTCATCATGATGGACGACCAGCACGCACAGGTCCCTGCCTACGCCATCGCCTACCTGCAGGACGTCGACCTCAACGAGGAGGTCGTCGACTACATCCGGCGCATCGAGGCCACGATGGCGCCCTACGACGGTCGCTTCCTCGTCCACGGCGGTCGGCTCGTCGCGCTCGAGGGCGAGTGGGACGGCGACATCGTGGTCATCGCGTTCCCCAGCCTGGGCACTGCGCAGGCGTGGTACGACTCGCCCGCCTACCAGGAGATCCTGCCGCTGCGCACCGACAACTCCCGGTCGATCGCGGCGATCGTCGAGGGCGTGCCGGCGGGCTACCGGGCGACCGAGAAGATCGCCGTGTCGTGACCGACGGGCCGGGGCCCAGAATGTGGCCATGACGTCCCATGACTACCTGGCCGGGCTCTTCTCGCTGGAGGGCCGCACGGCGATCGTGACGGGTGGCAGCTCCGGCATCGGCCGCGCCATCGCCTCAGCGCTCGCCGGAGCCGGGGCGAGGGTCGTGGTCGTCGCGCGACGTGAGGCGGAGCTGGCGGCGACCGTGGACGAGCTGACGGGCGCGGGCCGCACCGCTGCCTGGGTCTCCGCCGACCTGGGCTCCCGCGCCGGCGCACGCGCGGCCGCAGAGGAGGCAGTTCGGGCCTTCGGTGAGCCCGACATCCTCGTCAGCTGCGCCGGCATCAACCTGCGCCCACCCATGGGCGAGCTCGACGACGACGTGTGGGACGCCACGATGGCGATCAACCTGGAGGCGCCCTACGTCCTGGGGCAGCGGTTCGGCCCGGGCATGGCGGAGCGTGGGTTCGGTCGGATCATCCACATCTCGTCACAGCAGGCGCACCGCGCCTTCGTCCAGAGCGGCGCCTACGGCGTGTCCAAGGGGGCGCTCGAGTCGCTGGCCCGCTCGCAGGCCGAGGCCTGGTCGTCCTCCGGGCGTCACGGTCAACACCCTCGTGCCCGGCTTCGTGATGACCCCGCTCAACGAGCGCCTGTCCTCCGATCCCGAGAGGGTGGCCGCGCTGGCGGCACGCACGATGGTGGGCCGCAACGGCCTGGCCGACGACTTCGCGGGCGCGGCAGTGTTCCTGGCCAGCGCGTCGTCGGCCTACGTCACCGGGCAGGCCATCCACGTCGACGGCGGGTTCTCGGTGCACTGACCGCCGCCGGTCGTCGCGATCAGGCCCCGGAGGCCTTCCGCTCGGCCAGCGCGCGGCGTACGGACTCCTGGTAGGTCAACGGCTCTCCGGGCACCACGTCGCGGATCGAGGTGTCCTTGACGACGACCTCGGTCGACATCGAGTCGATGAGGTTGCGCCCCGTCGTCACGTCCACGTCGGTGACGAGCGCGAGCCACCGCGACGACAGCCCCGGGGTCAGCAACGGGATGACGGCGATGGGGAGCTTGCGTCCGTTCATGGCCTGGGCGACGCCCTGCAGCATCTCGCGGTAGGTGAGCTGCTCGGGTCCGCCGATCTCGAAGACCCGGCTGAGCGCCTCCTCCTTGCCGATGACGCCGACGAGGTAGCGGACCACGTCGTCGATCGCGATCGGCTGCGTGCGGGTGCCGACCCACTTGGGCACCACCATCGCCGGCAGGTTCTTCACCAGCTGGCGGGTGAGCTCCCACGAGATGCCGCCGTGGCCGACGACGATCGCCGCGCGCAGCACGGTGACCGGCACACCGTCCTCGCCGAGCAGGCCCTCGACCTCGCGCCGCGAGCGGAGGTGGGCCGAGAGCTGCTGGTCGTCGTCGCCGAGCCCGCCCATGTAGACGATCTGGCTCAGGCCCGCCCGGGCCGCCGCGGCGCTGAAGTTGCGTGCGGCATCGGCGTCCTTGCGCTCGAAGTCGGGGTCGTCGAGGGAGTGGACGAGGTAGATCGCCACGTCGACGCCGTCGAGCGCGGGCACCAGGGAGTCGGCGTCCATGACGTCGGCGCCGACCGCCTCGCCGCGACCGTCGTAGGTCTCCGGGTGACGGGTCATGGCGCGGACGTCGTGCCCGGCGTCGAGCAGAGCAGGGACGAGGCGACGGCCGATGAAGCCTGTCGCACCGGTGACGAGGACGGTGGCCATGGACCCACTGTGTCAGCCCCGCCCACCGGGCGGCTCATCCCTGCGAGGAGGTCCGTCCCCGCCGCGCGTCCAGGCGCGACATCGCGGGTGTCGCGGTCACCCCGTGCAGCAGCACCGACACGATGATGGTGAAGGCCACGGTGGACCACAGCCATGCCTCCCCGGGCACCTCCTCGTGGCTGGTGGCGTAGGCCAGGTAGTAGAGCGAGCCGACGCCACGGACGCCGAAGAACGCGACGGCGGCCATCTCTCCACGATCGAGGCCGCCCTCGCGCTGCCTCCTCGCGGCAGAACAGGCGGACGGCGGCGTAACCGGCGACAGGTCGTACGACGAGGACGAGCGCCAGCGCGACGACGATCCCGCGCCAGTCGAGGTGCTCCAGCAGCCCGCGGGTCATCGCCATGCCGAGCACCAGCAGCACCATGAGGGTCATCAGGCGCTCGAGCCGCTCGACCACGCCGTGCATCGCGCGCTGGTAGGAGTGCCCGCTCGCGGAGGAGCGCAGCCGCATCGCGCAGGCGAAGACGGCGAGGAAGCCGTAGCCGCCGACCAGCTCCGCGGCGCCGTACGACGCCAGCAGCGCGGCCAGTGCCAGGAGGGGCTCGCCGGTGTCGGCGAGGCGGAGGTTGTCGCTGCGCGCGTAGAAGGCCTGGCGGCCGAGCAGCCAGCCGGCGACCATGCCGATGGCGACACCCAGCACGATCTTGCCGACGACGTACCAGCCCACCCACGACCCCGCGTCGACCAGCGTGAACCCGCCGGCGAGGAGCAGCAGCGCCAGGTGCACGAAGGGGAAGGCCAGGCCGTCGTTGAGCCCGGCCTCCGCGGTCAGCGAGAACCGGATGTCGTCGTCCTCCTCGGGCCGGTTCTCGTCGTCCGGGTCGTCGATGTCGTCGGTGAGCGGCTCGCCCACCTGCACGTCGGAGGCGAGCACCGGGTCGGTGGGCGCGAGGACGGCGCCGAGCAGCAGCGCGACCCCCGGCGCCAGACCGGCCACCCACCACCCGAGGACCGCGATGCCGAGGATCGTCAGCGGCATCGTGACCAGGAGCAGGCGCCACACGGGCGACCAGCGTGCGCCACGAGCGCCAGGACCTGAGGTCGAGGCGCCGGTCGATGGCCAGGCCGACGCCCATGAGGGAGACGAGCACGGTGAACTCGGTGACGTGGGTGAGCAGCACCCGGTGGTCCTGCGGGTGGAGGCTCGTGCCGTCGGCGAGCGGCAGCAGCCCGATCGCCATGCCGACGGCGACGAGCACCATCGGAGGTGACAGGGCGATGCGTCGGGTGACGTGGGGGAGGACCGTCGCGAGCAGGAGTGACAGGCCGAGCAGGAAGTAGACCGCGGCTCCGGTCATCGAGCGCGTGGGTGCTTGCCGTCGTAGGCGGCCTGGCTCTGGTCGATCGCCTGCTCGTAGGCGCTGACGAGGCCGGCGATCGTCAGCGGCTTGAGCCGGTGGATGAACTCGCGCAGCTGCTCGGCGGTGTAGCCGTGGTCGCGGAACTGCGGCCACACCATGGTGCGGACGATCTCGGAGAGCTCCTCGGCGACCTGCCGCCCGTGCGCGGCGTAGACCTCGGCGACGGCCTGGGCCGCCTCCGGGGAGATGCCCATCCCGGACAGGCCGCCCGGCACGTCGACCTGGCGGTCGCCGGTGACGGGCGCGAGGAGGGACAGGTGCAGCGCGATGTCGGACGGCGTCGCCGTGGCCGGGATCTGCTCGACGTACTTCTCGATCGCAGCGAGGGTGAAGCCGTGGCCCTGGAGCTCGCGGACGAGCTCGAGACGGGCGACGTGGTCGGGGCCGTAGTAGCCCGAGCGGCCGCGGCGGATGGGGGAGGGGACCAGGCCGCGCGAGGCGTAGAAGCGCACGTTGCGGGCGCTCACCCCGGTGCGCTCGGTGAGCTGCTCGAGGGTGAGCAGCTCGTCGGTGTCGCTCATCGGACCATCCTCTCCTGCGCGTGCCCCGGAACGCGCAGCGCCGCGGTCGGGGTGACGCCGACCACAGCCCTTTGACTGTGACAGTAATGGTGTCACAATCGCTGACATGGCAGAAGCATTCGTCTACGACCACATCCGCACACCTCGCGGCCGCGGCAAGGCCGTCGGTTCGCTGCACGAGGTGAAGCCGGTCGACCTGGTCGTCGGACTCCTCGACGAGCTCAAGACCCGCAATCCCACCCTGGACCCGGCCCGCATCGACGACGTGGTGCTCGGTGTCGTGACCCCCATCGGCGACCAGGGCGGCGACATCGCCAAGACCGCCGCCCTCAAGGCCGGCTATCCCGAGACCGTGGCCGGCGTGCAGCTGAACCGGTTCTGCGCCTCCGGCCTCGAGGCCGTCAACCAGGCGGCCCAGCGCGTGCGCTCCGGGTTCGAGGACCTCATCATCGCCGGCGGTGTCGAGTCGATGAGCCGCGTTCCGATGGGCAGCGACGGCGGCGCCTGGGCGATGGACCCGGCCACCGCGCTCGAGACCGGATTCGTGCCCCAGGGCATCGGCGCCGACCTGATCGCCACGATCGAGGGCTGGAGCCGCCAGGACGTCGACGCCTACGCCGCCGAGTCCCACCACCGCGCCGCGAAGGCGTGGGCCAACGGCTACTTCGACTCCGCCGTCATCCCGGTCCGCGACCTCAGTGGCGTGACCGTGCTCGACCGCGACGAGACCGTCCGTCCCGACACCTCGGTCGAGGGCCTCGCCGGGCTCAAGCCGTCGTTCGCCCAGATCGGCCGCGACGCGGGCTTCGACGACGTCGCGCTGGAGAAGTACCACTGGGTCCCGGCCATCGACCACGTCCACCACGCCGGCAACTCCTCGGGCATCGTCGACGGCGCGGCCGTGATGGCGATCGGCACCGAGGAGGTCGGTACGTCGCTCGGCCTGACGCCGCGCGCCCGCATCATCTCGACCGCCGTGTCGGGTGCCGACCCGACGATCATGCTCACCGGCCCGGCCCCGGCCGCCCGCAAGGCGCTCGCCCGCGCCGGCCTCGAGGTCGAGGACATCGACCTGTTCGAGATCAACGAGGCGTTCGCCGCGGTCGCGATGCGCTTCATGCGCGACCTCGGCATCAGCCACGACATCACCAACGTCAACGGCGGCGCCATCGCCATGGGCCACCCGCTCGGCGCCACCGGCGCGATGATCCTCGGCACCCTCGTCGACGAGCTCGCCCGCCGCGACCTCAAGCGCGGCCTCGCCACGCTCTGCGTCGGCGGCGGGATGGGCATAGCGACCATCGTCGAGCTGGTCTGACCCTCCCGCTGGTCGAGGAGGTCGCGCAGCGACCGTCACGAGACCGCCCCTGTTCGCACGACCTGGTTTCGTGACGGGACTCTCGTCCCTCCTCAACCACCGAATGCTCCGGAGAGACACATGACTTCCACTGACACCCACATCCAGACCGCGGTCCGCTACGACCGCGACGCCGACGGCATCGTCACCCTGACGCTGGACGACCCGACGGCCAGCGCCAACACGATGAACGAGCTCTACGGCGCGTCGATGGAGGCCGCCGTGCAGCGCCTCCACGACGAGCAGGACGACGTCACCGGCGTGGTGATCGCCAGCGCGAAGAAGACCTTCTTCGCCGGCGGCAACCTCAAGAGCATGATGAGCGCGACCCCGGACGACGCCGACGAGATCTTCGCGATGGGGGAGGCGATGAAGTCCAGCCTCCGCAGGCTGGAGACCTTCCCGCGCCCGGTCGTCGCCGCGATCAACGGTGCCGCGCTCGGCGGCGGGCTCGAGATCGCGCTCGCGGCCAACCGGCGCATCGCGGTCGACGACCGCTCGGTCAAGATCGGCCTGCCCGAGTCGACGCTCGGCCTGCTGCCCGGCGGCGGCGGGGTCACTCGCGTCGTACGCATGCTGGGGCTCCAGTCCGCGCTGATGGACGTGCTCATGCCCGGCACCCAGTTCGACCCGCAGGGCGCGCTGGCCAAGGGGCTCATCGACGAGGTGCTGCCCACCCGCGAGGAGCTCGTGCCCGCCGCGAAGGCGTGGATCCTCGAGCACCGCGACGACGAGGACGCGGCCAAGAACCCGTGGGACCGCGCCGGCTACAAGATGCCCGGCGGCACCCCGAGGACGCCCGCGCTGGCGCAGTTCCTGCCGGCGTTCCCCGCGCTGCTGCGCAAGCAGACCAAGGGCGCGATCTACCCCGCACCCCGCGCCATCATGAGCGCCGCGGTCGAGGGCGCGCAGGTCGACTTCGACACCGCCTCGCGCATCGAGAGCCGCTACTTCACCAGCCTGGTGGTCAGCCAGCAGGCCAAGAACATGATCCAGGCCTTCTTCTTCGACCTCCAGGCGATCAACTCCGGCTCGCTCCGCCCCCAGGGCATCGAGCGCTGGAGGCCACCAAGGTCGCCGTGCTCGGCGCCGGGATGATGGGCGCCGGCATCGCCTACTCGTGCGCCCGCGCCGGCATGCAGGTCGTGCTCAAGGACGTCTCGCTGGAGGCGGCCGAGAAGGGCAAGGCCTACACCGAGAAGCTCAACGCCAAGGGCGTCGAGCGCGGCAAGCTCACCGAGGACAAGGCCGCCGAGCTGCTCGGCCGGATCACGCCGACCGGCTCGCCCGAGGACCTCGCCGGCTGCGACCTCGTCATCGAGGCCGTCTTCGAGGACCCGGCGCTCAAGGCCAAGGTCTTCGCCGAGGTGGCGCCCTTCGTCGACGACGACGCGCTGCTGTGCTCCAACACCTCGACCCTGCCGATCACCGAGCTCGCGGGCGGGATCGACCGCCCCGCGGACTTCATCGGGCTGCACTTCTTCAGCCCCGTCGACAAGATGCCGCTGGTCGAGATCATCCGCGGCGCCGAGACCTCGGACGTCGCGCTGGCCAAGGCGTACGACGTCGTGCAGCAGATCCGCAAGACGCCGATCGTCGTCAACGACTCGCGCGGCTTCTACACCTCCCGCGTGATCGGCACCCAGATCAACGAGGGCCTGACCATGCTCGCCGAGGGCGTGCACCCGGTCTCGCTGGAGCGCGCCGCGACGTCGGCCGGCTTCCCGGTCGGGCCGCTGCAGATCTCCGACGAGCTCAACATGGAGCTGATGGCCAAGATCCGCAAGGCCACCGAGGACGCCGCCGAGCGCGAGGGCATCGACCTGGGCGACTACCCGGCCGGCGACGTCATCGCCACGATGATCGGGCTCGGTCGGCCCTCGCGGCTCAAGGGCGCCGGCTTCTACGACTACGACGACAACGGCCGGCGTACGACGCTGTGGTCGGGCCTCGCCGAGACGTTCCCCGTCGCCGAGCAGCAGGTCCCGATCCGCGACGTGCGCGACCGGATGCTCTTCATCGAGGCGCTGGAGACGGCGAAGTGCTTCGAGGAGGGCGTCATCACGTCCGCCGCCGCGGCCAACATCGGCTCGATCATGGGCATCGGCTTCCCGGCGCTGACCGGTGGTGCTGCGCAGTTCATGACCGGGTGGCAGGCCCTCGACGAGACCGGCCACGGGGTCGGCCCGGTCGGGCTGGACGCGTTCCTGGCCCGTGCCGACGAGCTGGCCGAGGCCTACGGCGACCGCTTCCGCCCGACGGCGTACCTCCGCGACCTGGCGGCGTCGGGCGAGACCTTCCCCGCCTGACGTCCGGGCGCCGCCGCGCTGTAACGCCGGGTTGGTTGCTGTAGCGACCCTGATGCATGGGGGTGGGTAGTTGCAGCAACCCGGCGTTACAGCGGGGGCGGGTCTTGGCAAACCGCTCCCACGAGCGCCCGACTCGGGGAGAATCGACGGGTGATCCAGCCCCTCGCCCCCGCGGTCGTCGTGCGCGACCTCCACGTCCGCTTCGGTGACGTCGAGGCCGTCTCGGGCGTCGACCTGAGCGCCGACAGCGGTCGGGCGACGGCGCTGCTCGGGCGCAACGGCGCCGGCAAGTCGACCACGATGAAGGTCCTGGCCGGCGTGGTGCCGCCCACCTCGGGCGAGGTCACCGTCGCCGGCATCGACGTCGTCGTCGACACCCTCGCGGTCAAGCGCGCGGTCGGCTACTGCCCGGACGTCGGCGGCCTGGTGCCGCGGGCGACCCCGTGGGAGCACCTCCAGCTCAGCGCCCGGCTCCGCCGGATGGACGTGTGGGAGGAGCGCGGCCGCGACCTGCTCGAGAGGTTCGAGCTCGGCGACGTCGCGCACCGCGTCGTCGGCGGCTTCAGCCACGGGATGAGCCGTCGGCTCAGTGTCGTCCTGGCCGCTCTCCACGAGCCGGCGGTGCTGCTGCTCGACGAGCCCTTCGACGGCGTCGACCCGCTCGGCGTCGAGGCCACCCTCGAGGTGGTCGCCGACGCCCGCGCCCGCGGCGCCTGCGTCCTGCTCTCCACCCACCTGCGCGACCTCGCCCTCGAGGCGTGCGGCGACGCGATCGTGCTGCGCGGCGGCAACCGGGTGGCCGCGATGCAGTCGGCCGACCTCACCGGCGAGGCCTACCGTGCGCTCCTCGACTGACGCACCCGCCGACACCTGGGCCGACGCGATCCGCGACACCGGCCACCTGATCGCCTTCCGCGGCCGGACCGTGCGCCGACGCCGCGCCAGCGTCCTCGGCCTCGTCGTGGTCCTGGCGCTCACCGCCAGCGTCGCGGTCGGACCGACCATGATCGACGTCGACGCGGTCGACTCCTCCGCCTTCACCCAGGCCCTCCGCTCGCTGGAGGGCAACCTCGGGGCCGCCTTCGTCGGCTTCCTGCTGCTCGCGATCAGCGCCTCGCTGGGCAGCGGCGGCGGCCGCGAGCTGATGTCGCGCAGCGAAGGTGCGATCCACCCGATCAGCCCGGTCACCGAGCACCTCGGTGCGCTGGCGCTGGCGCCGCTCAACCTCGCGTGGCTGGTCCAGATGTGGGGCCTGCTCGCGGTCACCGCACTCGTGACCCCGCCCGAACGCCTGCTGGGGGCCCAGCTCGTCGTGCTCGCCTGGGTGCTGGCCGCGACCGCGCTCGGGCAGGCGGTCGGCTGGACGGCCGAGGGCGTACGACGTACGACGCACGGCGTGGTGGTCGTCCGGGTCGCCATCGGTGTGGTCGTCGTCGTCCTGGCCGGGCTCCACCTGGCCGGTGCGCTCGGGCCGCTGGTGCGCGCGCTGCCGACGACCTGGGTGGCCGAGTCGGCGCAGACGTCGAGCTGGCCGTGGGCCGTCCTGGTGCTGCTGGTCCTGGCCGTCGCCGGCGTCGCGTCGGGCGCGCGTCCCGCCGCCTGGGCGCTCGGACTGCCGCCGCGTGAGGAGCTGCGGGTCCAGTCGGGCGTGCACGAGGCCCGCCCCGTCCCGGAGCCCCGGTGGGGCTCGGCGGACCGCGCCCTGCTGCACCGCCTCGACCGTGACTCGGTGTGGCGCTCGGTCGGGATGCGGCGCGGCCTGATGGTCCTGGGCGTCGGCCCCGGTCTGGTCGCCCTCGTCGCCGGGCTCCAGTGGAGCTCGGTCATGCTGCTGCCCGGTCTCACCGCCAGCGGCGCCGCGCTCCTCTTCGGCGTCAACGCCTGGTGCCTCGACGGCAAGGGGATGGTCTGGCGCGAGACCCTGCCGGTCAGCGCCGCCGACGTGTTCGACGTACGCGCGCTCGTGATCGCCGAGTGCATGGTCATGGTCTCGGGGGTGACGGTCGTGCTCGCCTTCCTGCGCAACGGCATGCCGCCGCTGGTGGTGGGCGCCTCGGTGCTGTCCTGCTGGCTCGTCGTGGTGGTGCAGATCCTGGCGATCGTGATGACCTGGTCGATCCGCTCGCCCTACTCCGTCGACCTCTCCTCCCCCCGCGCGACGCCGGCACCGCACGCCTCGATGGCGGCCTACGCCGGCAAGCTGTCGCTGGTGACCACGCTGACCGGCATGCTCTTCACCGGCCTCTCCGTGCTCTCGTGGGCCTGGGTGCCGGTCGTGTTCGCACTGCCCTTCCTCGCCTGGTCGACCCGCAAGCTCGTCCGCGCCCGTCGCCGCTGGCTGACCGGCGAGGAGCGGGCGCGGGTCGTGCTCACCGTCGCCGCCGTCTGAGGGCTCTCGGCGCTCGGCTCGGACCCTTCTTGGGTTCCCCCGCTTAGCCGGGGGAACCCGAACTTCCGGGGGCGTGCCAAGCCCCAGATGTTCGCGACACACTCACGAGGTTGGGCTCGCGCCGCTTCCGGGACGCCATGCATACGTGGTATACATACCCGGTATCCATCGCTCACGGGGGTGATGGCGGTCAAGGAGGCTCCCATGTCGATCCGGCAGGCGATGCTCGCGATCCTCGAGCAGGGGCCGATGTACGGCTACCAGCTCCGGGCGGAGTTCGAGCAGCGGACCGGGGAGACCTGGCCGCTCAACATCGGGCAGGTCTACACGACCCTGACCCGCCTCGAGCGTGACGGACTGGTGGAGGTCGTCGTTGACCAGGTAGCGAGCGGTGTCGCCGGGCACGGGGGTGTCGGCGATCCGCTCGCGTCCGACCGCCAGCACGTCAGCTATCGCGCGACGGACGCCGGCCGCGCGGAGGTGTCGGAGTGGTTCGCCGAGCCGGTCGCGCGGACCCAGCCGCCGCGCGACGAGCTGGCGATCAAGCTGGCCATCGCGGTGACCCTCCCCGGCGTCGACGTCGGCCTCATCATCCAGCGCCAGCGCACCGCCACCATGGCCTCGCTCCAGGACTACACCCGGCTCAAGCGGACCGGGCGGGCCGCCAGGCCCGAGGCGCCGGAGGACCTGGCGTGGAGCCTCGTGCTCGACTCCCTCGTCTTCGACGCGGAGGCCGAGGTGCGGTGGCTCGACCACTGCGAGGCCAGGCTCCGACGCGCAGCCGCCGAGCGCAACGACCCACGACCCGCCGACACCACGACTCCGACGGGAGCCACCCGATGAACGCCGTCCTCCACCTCGCCGCCGTCTCCCGCGTGCACGGCGAGGGCGCCACCGAGGTGCACGCCCTGCGCAGCGTCACGTTCCGCGCGCGCCCCGGCGAGCTCGTCGCGGTCATGGGCCCGTCCGGCTCCGGCAAGTCGACCCTGCTGACGCTGGCCGGAGGACTCGACGCACCGACCTCCGGCTCGGTCTGGATCGAGGGCACCGACCTGGCCTCGCTCGACAACGCGGGCCGCGCACGCATCCGGCGTACGTCGGTGGGCTACGTGTTCCAGGACTTCAACCTGATCCCCGCCCTGACCGCCGCCGAGAACGTCGCCCTCCCGCGCGAGCTCGACGGCGAGAAGGGCAGGATCGCCCGCCGCCTCGCGCTGACGGCGCTGGAGGAGGTCGGCATCCCCGACCTCGCCGACCGGTTCCCCGACGAGATGTCGGGCGGCCAGCAGCAGCGCGTCGCGATCGCGCGGGCGATCGTCGGCGAGCGCCGGCTGATCCTGGCCGACGAGCCCACGGGTGCGCTCGACACCGACACCGGCGAGGAGATCCTCCGGTTGCTCCGCGCCCGTTGCGACGCCGGTGCGGCGGGCGTGATGGTCACGCACGAGGCACGGCACGCCGCCTGGGCGGACCGGGTGGTCTTCCTGCGCGACGGCGTCGTGGTCGACGAGACCGGTGCCGACGAGCCCGAGGAGCTGCTCGCCGAGGAAGCCGGTCGATGAGCACCCCCGGACGACGCCGCGGGGACCTCGCGTGAAGGGCTGGCGTCCGGCGCTGCTGATCGCCTGGCGCGACGCGCTGCGCCACCGGGGCCGCAGCGTGCTCGTGCTGGTCATGATCAGCCTGCCCGTGCTCGCGGTGAGCGCTGCGGCGGTCATCATCAAGACCGCCGAGGTGACCGGTCCGGAGGGAGCCACCCGCACCCTCGGCGCCGCCGACGCACGGGTGCGCACGGAGGGCCGTGGTCAGGTCATCCAGGCCCCCGACCCGGGCCGCGGCATGTGGTCCCAGCTCGGCGACTTCGACTACGAGGACCCGCTCACCGAGGCCGACGTACGCACCGTCCTCGGTGACGACGCGCGCCTGGTCCCGATCCGGACCAGCTGGTCCCAGGCGCGCGTCGACACGCGCATCATCAGCTTCGCCACGACCGGCGTCGACCTCTCCGACCCGCTCGCCGAGGGACTCTTCAGCCTCGAGCGCGGCCACCTCCCGGAGTCGGCCGGTGAGGTCGTCGTCAACGCCGCCATGCTCGACAAGGGCCTCGCGATGGGCGACGACCTCGAGGTCGACGGCGTCGAGCTGACGATCGTCGGAGTCGGTCGTGACGCCACGGCGCGTGACTACCCGGTCCTCATCGGGGCGGCCGACGACCTCCCGGCCGAGGGCGACAACATCCGGGAGTGGCTGGTGGACTCCGGGCCCGTGCCCTGGTCGCAGGTGCTGGCGGCCAACAAGATCGGCGGTCTCGTCACCTCGCGCGCGGTCCTCGACGACCCGCCCGACGTCGCGTCGATGGCCGAGGCCATGGGCTACGACACCGGGCAGGACGAGGCGTACGCCGTCGTCGCACTCATCATCGTGATGGCCCTGATCGAGGTCGTCCTGCTGGCCGGGCCCGCCTTCGCCGTCGGTGCCCGGCGCCACGCCCGCACCCTGGCGTTGATCGCCGCCTCGGGCGGGACTCCCGCCCAGTCCCGGCGGGTGATCCTGGGCAGCGGCATCGTGCTGGGGCTCGTCGCCGCGGCGGTCGGCCTCGTCCTCGGCATCGTGCTCGGCTGGGCGCTGCTACCGCTGGTGCAGCTCTTCCAACCGGAGTGGTTCGGTCCGTTCGAGCTGCCCTGGCTCTACCTCGCCGCGACGATGGTGTTCGGTCTCGTCTCCGCGGTCCTCGCCTCGGTCGTACCCGCCTTCCTGGCCAGCCGCCAGGACGTCGTCGCCGTGCTGGCGGGGCGTCGCGGAGACCGTCGCCCGCGCGCCTCGACCCCGGTCGTCGGCATGGTCCTGCTGGGGATCGGCATCGCCACCTCGACGATCGGGGCGATCACCTCCGACGACGGCAGCGGTGCGGTGTGGATCTCAGCCTCGGCCATCATCTCGGTGCTGGGCATGATCCTCGTCGTCCCCGTCGTGGTCTCGACCATCGCGCGCCTGTCCGGTCGCCTCCCGCTGACCGCGAGGTACGCCGCTCGCGACGCGGCCCGCCACCGCACCCGCACCGTCCCGGCTGTCGCAGCGGTGGCCGCGACGGTCGCCGGTGTGGTCGCGCTGGGCATCGCCACCGCCAGCCAGGAGCTCGCGGACGAGCGGACCTACACGCCGCAGGCGCAGATGGGCACCGGATTCCTCACCTGGGGCTCCGAGGTGCTTCCGGGTGAGGAGGCGCCCGACCCCGGTCCGGTGTGGGACCGCATCGAGCAGGTGATCGACGCGACCGCACCCGACGTCGAGGTGCAGGAGCTCTACGGGACCGACGACCTCGCCAGCGACGACGGCTTCACCTCGACCTACGTCGAGCTGCCCGATGAGCTCGCGAGCGACGGCGTCTCCTACTTCGGGGCGAGCATCGCCGTGGCGGACTCCGCCGCGGACCTGGGCATCGAGGGGGATGTCGCCGAGCTCGTCGACTCGGCCCTGGCCGAGGGGCAGGTGGTCGCCTTCACCACCTCTGGGTCGAGCGTCGCGGACGTCACGTTGCGCCGCGAGGTCTGGCGCAACGACGGCCAGGAGCCGGTCAGCCGGTCCGCCGACACCCTCGAGGCCCAGCTGGTGCAGTGGGGTGAGCAGGAGGGCAACGCGCCGGCTCAGGCCGTCCTGCCCGGTGCCGTCGCCGACGAGCTCGGCCTCTCGGTCGTCACCGCGTCGCTGCGCCTGACCGGCGACCTGGACGAGGCGACCGAGACCCGGATCGACGAAGCAGTCGCCGGTGCCGTCGACGGAAACACCTATCTCTACGTCGAGCGCGGATACCAGCGTCCGCCCGAGGTGTTCATCGTCCTGCTCGTCCTCGCTGCGCTGGGCGGTGTGCTGATGCTGGGGGGCACCCTGACCGCGACCTTCCTCGCGCTCTCCGACGCGCGCCCGGACCTCGCCACGCTGTCCGCCGTCGGGGCAGCGCCACGCACCCGGCGACGGGTCGCGGCGGCGTACGCCCTCGTCATCGGGTTCGTCGGCGCGATCCTCGGAGCGGGCGTCGGGTTCATCCCCGGCATCGCGATCTCCCGGCCGCTGACGGCGATGAGCAACGGCTACCAGACCGACTCGCAGGGGAACCTCCTCGGCGACTACCCGAGCTTCCTCGCGATCCCGTGGCTGCTGATCGCGGTGATCGTCGTCGCGCTGCCGCTGCTGACCGCGGCCGTGGTCGGCCTGACCGCCCGGTCGAGGCTGCCGTTGGTGGCGCGCCTCGACTGAGGAGCCCGGTAGTTCAGGGGAGGACGGTCGTCATCACGGGGGTGCGGCGACCGTCCTGCCCTGAACTACCGGGGGCGGGGGGCACTAAAAGTCAGGCTTGACTGTTTGTTTGTACGACGGCAGGCTGGCCCCGTGACCTCCTCCGCCCAGGCACCCGCGTGCCGCAGGCCGACCGCACGCGTGCGATGCGGGCCCGGCTGATGGAGGCGACCGTCGAGCTGCTGGTGGAGCGTGGCTTCGCCGGCACCTCGACCACGCTCGTCTCCGAGCGGGCGGGCGTCAGCCGGGGCGCCCAGCTGCACCACTTCCCGACGAAGAACGACCTCGTCGTGGCTGCCGTCGAGCACCTCGCCGAGCGGCGCGGTGCCGAGCTCGAGGCCGCGGCGGCCCAGCTGCCTGCCGGCGGACGGCGTACGCGTGCCGTCGTCGACATGCT
>CAVVQR010000008.1:0-327231 GCA_963750445.1 uncultured Actinomycetota bacterium
TGGCGGGTCTTGCGCCGCGGTGACAGCACGGGCGGAGGGAGGCTGGGCATGCCCAGACCGACAGTCGTCATGCCGCCAGTCTAGGAGCAGGGGCCTCGTCGGCCCGACTCCACGGTGGTCAGCTGAGGTGGAGGGGTACGACGATGTCGGCGACGATGAGGACCACACCCATCACCAGCATCGCGAGCCCCACGACGTAGGCCACCGGCAACAGCTTGGCGACGTCGACGTGACCGGGGTCGGGACGGCCCCGGAGCCGGGCGACGCCGCGCTTGAGACCTTCGTAGAGGGCACCGGCGATGTGGCCACCGTCGAGCGGCAGGAGCGGCACGAAGTTGAACATGCCGATGAAGAAGTTGAAGCTCGCGATCAGGAACAGCAGCGTGACGAGCTTGTCGGTCAGCGGGAACGCGTCGCTCGACGCGGCCTCGCCGGCGAACCGACCACCACCCACGATCGACACCGGGCTCGCCGGGTCGCGCTCCTGGAGCCCGACGATCGCGCGGCCGACCTCGTAGACCTTGACCGGGAGCTGGCCGAGCGCCTTGGCGGTCTCGACCGTCATCGTCTCCATCTGGATGGCGGTGTAGATCGGGCCGCCGGTCGCGAAGTGCGTGACGGGCTGGACGCCGAGGAAGCCGACCTCGGTCATGGTCTGGTCCTCGACCGAGGTCTGGCGCAGCGTGACGGTGGTGTTGGTGGTCAGGGTCAGCGTCTCGTCACCGCGACGGACCTCGATGACCGCGTCGCCGTCGGCGTTGTCGCGGATCTGCGCCTGGAAGCTGTCCCAGTCGCGGAACGGGGTGCCGTTGAAGCTCAGGATCTCGTCGCCCGGCTGGAGGCCGGCCTCCTTGGCCGGGGTGGCGGGGTCCTGCGCGGTGCAGTCGCGCGGCAGCTCCTCGACGGGGATGACGCACTCGGGCACCGCGGCGACGGTGGGCTCGACGACCTCGTCGCGCGGGTTGCCGTAGGTCGCGAACAGCAGCATGAAGATCGAGAAGGCGATGGCGATGTTGACGATCGGCCCGCCCGCCATCACGATCACCTTCTTCCACCACGTGAGTCGGTAGAAGAGGCGGTCGGTGTCGTGCTGCTTGACGTACTCCCACTCGGCCGCGCGGGCGTCGGAGATCAGCTGGGTGAACATCCCGGTGTTGGAGCGGCGGACCTTGTGGACCGGCTCCCCGTCCTCGTCGTAGGTGGTCTCCTCGACGAGCCCCTCGGCGCCCGGGGGCAGCATCCCGACGATCTTGACGTAGCCACCGAGCGGAATGGCCTTGACGCCGTACTCCGTCTCACCGATCTGCTTGCTCCACACGGTCGGGCCGAACCCGATGAACCACTGCGGCACCTTGCAGCCGAACTTCTTGGCCGGGACCAGGTGACCGAACTCGTGGAGCCCGATGGAGACGAGGATCGCCACGACGAACGTGACGACGCCCACTGTGTAGAGCAGGGCGGTCATGTGAAGGGAGGTCCTTGTCAGATGAGGGCCGACGCGGCCGCGCGCGCCCAGGCGTCGGCGGCGAGGACGTCGTCCACGGAGAGGTGCTCCCTCGATGGTACGTCGTGGGCGGCCAGGACCTGTGAAATCGTGGCAACGATGTCGGGGAATCGCAGGCGCCCGTCGTGGAAGGCGTCGACCGCCACCTCGTTGGCTGCGTTGTAGACCGCCGGGGCCGTCCCGCCGCGCTCCCCCGCGACCCGCGCGAGGGACACGGCCGGGAAGACCTCTTCGTCGAGGGGCTCGAAGCGCCAGTCCGACGCCGTCGTCCAGTCGATCGGCTCCTCGGCGTCGGGGACGCGGTCGGGCCAGCCCATGCCGAGTGCGATCGGGACGAGCATCGTGGGCAGGCCGAGCTGGGCGACCACCGCGCCGTCGACGAACTCCACCATCGAGTGGACCAGCTGCTGCGGGTGCACCACGACGTCGATGCGCTCGAAGGGGATGTCGAAGAGGAGGTGCGCCTCGATCACCTCCAGCCCCTTGTTGACCATCGTCGCGGAGTTGGTGGTGATCACCCGACCCATCGCGAAGTTGGGGTGGGCCAGCGCCTCCTCGGGCGTGACCTCGGCGAGCCCGGCGGCGGTGCGGCCGCGGAACGGTCCGCCGGACGCGGTCAGCACCAGGCGGCGTACCTCACCGGCGGATCCGGCGCGCAGGCTCTGGGCGATGGCGCTGTGCTCGGAGTCGACCGGCACGATCTGGCCGGGCCGAGCGCGCTCCTTCACCAGCGGTCCGCCGATGATCAGCGACTCCTTGTTGGCCAGCGCGAGGGTGTTGCCGGCGTCGAGCGCGGCGAGCGTCGGTCGCAGCCCGACCGCACCGGTGATTCCGTTGAGCACGACGTCGCACGGGCGACCGGCTGCCTCGGTGGAGGCGTCCTCCCCCAGCCCGGAGCACGCGGGGGCGAACTCAGCGACCTGCTGCTCGAACAGCTCGGGTTGCGAGCCACCCGCGGTGAGCCCGACGACCCGGAACCGGTCGGGGTGGGCACGCACGAGGTCGAGCGCCTGGGTGCCGATGGATCCGGTCGAGCCGAGGATCACGATGTCGCGCGGTTCACCGATTCAGTCTGTCAGGACGCCTCGCGAACGGTGGCTCGCCCTCATTCGCCGCCGCAGCACCGGCGCGAGCCGATCGAGCACCGCCGCGTCCTCGATGGTCGAGGGCACGGCCGGGTCCCCGCCGTCGGCGATCTCGCGCATCGTCTTGCGCAGGATCTTGCCCGACCGGGTCTTGGGCAGGCCGTCGACGACCGCGACCTCGCGGAACGACGGCGACCGGCGCCGATCTGGTCGCGCACCAGCGCGACGAGCTCGTCGCCGCGATGCTCGTCGGGTCGATCTCGACGCCCGCCTTGAGCACGACGAAGCCGCGCGGCACCTGGCCCTTGAGGGCGTCGGCGACGCCGATCGACCGCGCACTCGGCGACGGCCGGGTGCGTGCGCGAGCACCGCCTCCATCGAGCCCGGTCGAGAGCCGGTGACCGGCGACGTTGATGACGTCGTCGGTGCGGCCCATCACGTAGAGGTAGCCGTCCTCGTCGACGTAGCCGCCGTCGCCGGAGAGGTAGTAGCCGTCGAAGGCGGAGAGGTACGAGCGCGACGAAGCGGTCGTCGTCGCCCCACAGCGTCGGCAGCGTGCCCGGCGGCAGCGGCAGCCGCAGGCAGATCGCGCCCTCCTCCCCGGCCGGCGACCGGCCGGCCGTCGGTCGCCGAGGACCTCGACGTCGTAGCCGGGCACCGGCGACCGACGGGCGAGCCCGGCTTGATCGGCAGCGGCTCGAGGCCGCGCAGGTTGGCGGCGATCGGCCAGCCGGTCTCGGTCTGCCACCAGTTGTCGACCACCGGCACCCCGAGGTGTCTGGGTCGCCCACTCCCAGGTGTCCGGGTCGAGCCGCTCGCCGGCGAGGAAGAGGGTCTCGCAGCGAGGAGAGGTCGTACGTCGGCCAGCAGCGCGCCGTCCGGGTCCTCCTTCTTGATCGCCCGGATCGCGGTGGGCGCGGTGAAGAGCGCCTTGACCTGGTGCTCGGCGATCACCCGCCAGAACGCGCCGGCGTCCGGCGTGCCGACGGGCTTGCCCTCGTAGAGCACGGTCGTCGCGCCGGCGATGAGCGGCGCGTAGACGATGTAGGAGTGGCCGACGACCCAGCCGACGTCGGAGGCCGCCCACCACACGTCCCCGGCGCCGCAGTCGTAGATCGTCGGGCAGCGACCAGGCCATGCGCGACCGCGTGACCGCCGTTGTCGCGCACGATGCCCTTGGGCTTGCCGGTGGTGCCGGAGGTGTAGAGGACGTAGAGCGGGTCGGTCGCCGCGACCTCCACGCACCGCGGCGGGGTCCGTGCGCCCGGCGCGCATCGCCACGTCCCAGTCGACGTCGCGGCCCTCGACCATCGTCGCCACGGCCTGCGGCCGCTGCTTGACCACGCACGGCGGGCGGCTGGTGCTCGGCCAGCTCGAGCGCCTGGTCGACGCATCGGCTTGTACTCGACGATGCGCGCCGGCTCGATACCGCAGCTGGCGCGTGACGAGCGACCGTCGGGCTGGGCGTCGTCGATCCGCAGGGCGAGCTCGTGCGGCGCGAAGCCGCCGAAGACCACCGAGTGCACGGCGCCGATGCGCGCGCAGGCGAGCATCGCGATCACGGCCTCGGGGATCATCGGCAGGTAGATGATCACCCGGTCGCCCTTGCCGACCCCGAGCGCCCGCAGCACACCGGCGAAGGCCGCCACCTCGGTCAGCAGCTCCGCGTAGGTGTAGGTCGTGCGCTCGCCGGTCATCGCGGCAGTCGTGGATCAGCGCCGCCTGGTCGGCGCGCCCCGGATGACGTGGCGGTCGAGGGCGTTGTAGCAGGTGTTGAGCGTCCGCGGGGAACCACCGGTAGAACGGTGGCGCGCTGTCGTCGAGCACCCGCTCGGGCGTGCTGAACCAGTCGACGAGCCCGGCCTGCTCGCCCCAGAAGCCCTTCCGGGTCGGCGATGGAGCGGTCGTAGGCCCTGCGGTAGTCACCCATGGCCCGTACTCTCGCCGGACGCTCACCGGCCACGTCCACCGCGGGTGGGTCGCTCAGTCCCCGCGCGGAACGGTGGCCGAGATGACGGTGCCGTCGGCACGGACGGTGCCGGCCGGGTTGGCCGGGCCGCCCGCGAGCCGTGGCCCCTGGTCGGCCAGGGCGACGACGACCGGCCGCCTCGGGCGTCACCGTGACCTCCTCGCCGCGCACGGCGAAGCTCAGCGGGCCATCACCGTCCTCGATCTCGAAGCAGATCTCGTTGCGGCCGAGCGACACCTTGAGCCGGGTCCCGCGCAGCGTCAGCCTGAAGGTCAGGCCCTCCCACTCGTCGGGGAGCCGCGGGTCGAAGGTCCACCGCCCCGCGCCCACGTCACGGAATCCGCCGAACCCGAACACGATCGACCCCCACACGCCTCCCACCGACGCGACGTGGACGCCGTCGCTGGTGTTGGCGTGCAGGTCGGCCAGGTCGACGAACAGGGCCCGGAGGAAGTAGGAGTACGCCAGCTCGTGGTAGCCGACCTCGGCCGCCACGATCGACTGCGCCACGGCCGAGAGCGTCGAGTCGCCCGTGGTGATCGGGTCGTAGTAGGAGAAGTCCGCGAGCTTCTCCTCGTAGGTGAACTCCTCCCCCTGCAGGAAGAGGGCGAGGACGACGTCGGCCTGCTTGAGCACCTGGAAGCGGTAGATCACCAGCGGGTGGTGGTGCAGCAGGAGCGGGCGCACCTCCAGCGGGGTGTTCTGGACGTCCCACATCTCGCGGTCCAGGAACCGGGAGTCCTGGGGGTGGATCCCGACCGCCTCGTCGAAGGGGATGTGCATGCCGGCGGCCGCCTCGCGCCACTCCTCGACCTCGTCGTCCGCCAGGCCCGTGCGCCGCACCAGCTGGTCGTAGGCGTCGGCGTCTGCCTGGCGGACCTCGGCGACCGCGTCGGCCGCGCGACGGAGGTTGAAGCGGGCCAGGACGTTGGTGTAGGTGTTGTCGTTGACGACGGTGGTGTACTCGTCCGGGCCGGTCACACCGTGGATGTGGAAGTCGGCGTCGCCGTTCTGCTTGCGCCAGAAGCCCAGGTCGGCCCAGAGCCGGGCGGTCTCGACGAGGATGTCGATGCCCTCGCGGACCAGGAAGTCCAGGTCGTCGGTCGCACCGACGTACTGGCTCAGGCCGTAGGCCACGTCGGCGTCGATGTGGTACTGCGCGGTGCCCGCCGCGTAGTAGGCCGACGCCTCGTGGCCGTTGATGGTGCGCCACGGGAACAGCGCACCCTTCTGGCACAGCTCGCGGGCTCGCTTGCGCGCCGCGGGCAGCAGCGAGTAGCCGGAACCGCAGCGCGTTGCGGGCGGCGTAGGGCGAGGTGTAGGTCAGGAACGGCAGGACGTAGATCTCGGTGTCCCAGAAGTAGTGGCCGCCGTAGCCCGAGCCGGTCACGCCCTTGGCCGGGATGCCCTGGTCCTCGGCCCGTGCCGAGGCCTGGATGATCGAGAAGAGGTTCCAGCGCACCGCCTGCTGGAGCTCGGGCTGGCCCGGCAGCTCGCACGTCGGAGCGTGCCCAGAACGTCGTCGAGCCAGGTCTCCTGCTCCGCGAACTGGTGCTGGGTGCCCTCCTCGGCGGCCCGGTCGAGGGTCCGCTCGCAGCGGTCGAGCAGCTCGCGGGAGGGCACGTGCTGCGCCGTGTGGTAGCTCACCGTCTTGGTCAGCCGGAAGGACTGGCCGGCCTCCATCTGGAGGCGGTAGATCATCTTGCCCTCGTCGTCGGCGATGTGCTCCGAGGAGCGCACCTCGCTGTCGGCGGTGATCTGGTGGTCGACTGCGACGCCGATGGTCATCTTCGACTCCGCGCAGCGGTAGCCGAGCCGGATGCGGCCGGAGTCGGCGTCCACCGTGCTGATCTCCGGCACCATCACCCGGCGGCTCAGGCGCTCGCTCTTGCGCGGGTCGGCGATGGTGCCCGACGGGGTCTCGACCGCGGGGTGGTCCAGCTCGCGGTCCTGCCGGTTGATCAGCTGGGAGGAGATCTGCACCGGCCCCCGGCCGTCGAGCAGGGTGACCTCGAAGGTCATCACCGCGAGGTGCTTCTCGGTGAACGACACCATCCGCCGGGTCTCCACCCGGACCCGCTTGCCGCTCGGCGTACGCCACACGAGATGGCGCGACAGCACGCCGGTGCGGAAGTCGAGGCAGCGCTCGTACTCGAGCAGGTCTGCCGTGGAGAGGTGCAGCGGCTCGTCGTCGACGTAGAGGCGGATCACCTTCGCGTCGGGGACGTTGACGATGCTCTGCCCCACCCGCGCCAGGCCGTAGGCCTCCTCGGCATGCAGGATCGGCCAGGTCTCGTGGAAGCCGTTGATGAAGGTGCCGTCGATGGAAGGCGTCGCGGCTCTCCTCGTAGTTGCCGCGCAGGCCCAGCCACCCGTTGCCGACCGAGAAGAGCGACTCCGTGACGCCGAGGTCCTCGGGGTCGAAGCGGACCTCGCACAGGCTCCACTCGTCGACCGGGAAGCGGCTGCGGTCGAGGGGGTCGCCGGTGATGTCCGAGAAGGCCGTCACGCCAGCACTGCCAGGTCGTCGACCACCACGTCGGCACCGGCCAGGCGCAGGGCGTCGGCGCCCACACCCCGGTCGACACCGATCACCAGGGCGAACGTCACCTGCGGCTCCTGCCTGCACGCCGCTGACCGCGTCCTCGAGCACCACCGCTCGATCGGGCGTCACACCGAGGTCGGCGGCCGCGGCCACGAAGGTGTCGGGAGCAGGCTTGCCCGGCAGGCCACGCTCCGCCGCCAGGCCACCGTGCATCACCGTCGCAAAGTAGTGCGTCACACCTGCCGCCTCGAGGACCGCCGGGGCGTTGCGCGAGGACGACACGATCGCCATCGGCATCCCTCGCTCACGCAGCGCGTCGAGCAGCGCCACCGATCCGGGGTAGGGCGTGACGCCCTCGGTGCGGAGCACGTCGCTGAAGGCGTCGTTCTTGCGGTTGCCCAGGCCGCAGACGGTCTCTGCCCCGGGGTCGTCGGACGGGTCACCCTGGGGCAGCTCGAGGCCGCGGGAGGCCAGGAAGTCGGCCACGCCCTCGTAGCGGGGCTTGCCGTCGACGTGGTCGAAGTAGTCGGCGTCGGTGTAGGGCGCCTGGTCGCTGTGCCCCTCGAGGAACGCGTTGAACATCGCGCTCCAGGCCCGCATGTGGACCTCGGCCGTCGGCGTCACGACGCCGTCGAGGTCGAACAGTGCCGCGCCGTAGGCGCTCCAGTCCACGGAGGATTCGGGGGTGCTCATCCGTCGAGGATAGGGATGCCGTGTTACGGCGAGGAAAACGGCTCAGGCCAGTCCGTTGTCCGCGGTCTTCGCAGGCTTGGCGGGCGTGCGCAGCCACACCTCGAAGAAGGCGGTGAGGTCCACGCCGCTGACCCGCGAGGCCACCTCCTCGAACTCCTCGGTCGCGCCGTTGCCGCCCTTCTGCTCCTGGATCCAGGTGCGCAGCACCTTCCAGAAGGCCTGGTCGCCGATGCGGTTGCGCAACGCCTGGAGAGCCATCGAACCCCGGCCGTAGACCGCGGAGTCGAAGACCTTGTCCGCGCCGGGGTCGGAGACCGACACCGTCCAGAAGTCCGAGCCCGCATCGACGTTGTCGTAGTAGCTGCGCAGCGTGGCGGCACCCGTCCGACCGCCGTGGGTCTCGGTCCAGCGCCACTCCATGAAGGTCGCGAAGCCCTCGTTGAGCCAGATGTCGCTCCAGTGCTCGACCGCGATGTCGTCACCGAACCACTGGTGGGCGAGCTCGTGGACGAGGAGCGTGGTGTAGCTCGAGCCGACGGCGGGATAGGTGGGTCGCGTCTGGTTCTCGAGGGCGAAGCCCGGGTTGAGCGACGTGGTGAGGCCGCCCGACCACCGAGAACGGGTAGTCACCGAGGTCCTTCTCCAGGCCCGAGATGACCGTCGGGGTCTTCTTGAGCAGGCGCATGTTGGCGTCGTGGCTGGCCTTGCTGAGCCCCTGCGAGACCGCCACCAGCCACGGCAGGCCACGGTGCTTGCCCTTCGCGATGGTGAAGTCACCGGCGGCGAAGAAGGCGAGGTAGGGCACCATCGGCTCGTCGGCGCGCCAGTGCCAGGTGGTCGACTTCTTGCCCACCTTGCGCCCCTTGAGCTCGCCGTTGGAGATCACCTCGCGGCCGTTGGGGACCTGGATCTTCACGTCCACGATCGCCTTGTCGAGCGGGTGGTCGTTGGACGGGGAACCACCACGGGGCCATGTGCGGCTCGTTCATCGCCACGACCTCGCGGTCGTTGGCCAGCCAGTTCTTCTCGCCCGCGTAGGAGTACTTCGCCGGGTGGTCGGCGTAGGACACCACGACGGTGTGCCTGCTCCCCGCGGCGAGCGGCTGGGCCGGGGTGATCCGCAGCTCGTGTCCGCCGTCGGACCTGGCGAAGCCGGCCTTGGCGCCGTCGACGGTCACCTTCGACACCTTGAGCAGGAAGTCGAGCGAGAAGCTCTTCAGGTCGCTGGTCGCGGTGAGCTCCACCTTCGTGCGGCCGCTGAGCTTCTTGGTGGTGAGGCCGTAGCGGTTGGAGATGGCGTAGGACGACACATCGATCCCGCCGTTGCCGTCGAGGGGCCAGTAGGGGTCGCCGATGCCGGTGGCGCCGTCGACCGGCGCGCCGAGGGGCGACTCCGCCGTCGCCGTCGCGGTGGTCAGCCCGACGGTCATGGTCGCGCAGAGCGCGGCTGCGAGCAGGGGTCGGGACAGGGCTCGTGTGGTCACCGTCCGAACCTAGCCCACCGCGATATTCGGGTGCGGCGACCCTCGAGGTGCGCAAGACTGCTGCCGAACTCCGGGTGTCGATCCGCGACGCCCGTGCCCGAAAGGAGCCGTGACATGTCCATCACTGTCCTCGGCCTGCCCGCCGACCACCTTTCGCACACACGGAGTCACCTTGTCCCACACCTTTCCGGAGGACTTCTTCCGGCCTGACGACCGATCGCCCACCGAGGGCATCGACGAGTCGTTCGTCTTCAGCTTCAACACCTACGCCGACGAGCTCGGCGAGGGTCAGCGATGGTCCCGCTGGGAGGACCTCGAGGCCCTGATGAGGGGTCCCGAACCGCGCCCCGACTGGGTCGTGACCTCCAGCGGCGCCATCGACACCGATCTCGGCATCCTCAAGACCGGGAAGGAGGCCGACGTCTTCCTGCTCGAGCGCGAGGACCCGCACCATCCCGACGGGGCGGTCGTGATGGCCGCCAAGCGCTACCGCGACACCGACCACCGGACGTTCCACCGGGCGGCCGCCTACACCGAGGGCCGTTCGATGAAGCGTTCGCGCGACGAGCGCGCCCTCAAGCGGAAGTCGACCTGGGGCCGCCAGGTCGCGGCCGGCGAGTGGGCGATCTCGGAGTGGAACGCCCTGCGCCGGTGCTGGGAGCTCGGCCTGCCGGTCCCCTACCCCGTGCAGATCGACGAGACCGAGATCCTGATGGAGTGGATCACCCACTCCGTCGACGGGGAGGTCGAGACCGCTCCCCGCGTGGCCCAGGTCAGGCCCGGACCCGACGTCGTCCGGGGCTTCTACGACCAGCTCCGCGAATCGCTGCTGACGCTCGTCCAGGCCGGGCTCGTGCACGGCGACCTGTCGCCCTACAACACGCTGGCCGCGGGTGACCGGCTCGTCATCATCGACCTCCCGCAGATGGTGGACCTGGTGGGCAACCCGCGCGGGATGGACTTCCTGCTGCGCGACTGCGCCAACATGTGCGCCTGGTTCCGCTCGCGGGGGCTCGAGGTCGACGAGCAGGAGCTGTTCGGCGAGCTGATGGCGCATGCCTTCTAGGCGCGAGGCAGGTCGCGGGACCGCAGCACGTCGACGCCCGCGCCCTCGAGGTCGTCGTACGCGACGGGCCGCCCCGCGATCGCCAGGGCGAGCGCCTCGGCCGGCCCGCGCACCACGGCGCCCGCACCGTGCGACCAGTCCAGGTCGCTCGCCTCGAGCAGCAGCCCCTCGGTCCGTCCGGTGCCGACGAAGCCGCGCTCGGCCGGACGGGTCAGGAGGAAGTCCAGCACGGCACGCCAGTCCTCGGGCGGAGGACTGGCGTCGACCCCCAACGGCCGCGCCGCGTCCCTCAGGTGGATCGCCGTGTCGACCATGGGTCCGTAGGGGCCGACGACCGGCGCCTTCAACCGCTCGCCGGCTCGATCGCGCAGCGCCGCCACGAGCTCGGCCGTCGGCCGACGGGCGACCTCACGCGCATCGGTGTCGACCATGCGAGCGAGGTCGCCACGCGCACGGATGACGTCCCGCAGCAGCGGCAGCAGCTTGAATCCTCCCTCCGGTGGCACCAGGTGGGCGCAGACCTCGCGCACGGTCCAGCCGGCGCACAGGCTCGGGGTCGTCCACTGCTCGTCGGTGAGGCCCGCGAACATCGAGGCGGCGAGCAGCCGGTTGCGGGTGGCCAGTGCATAGATGGCGTCGTGGTCCGAGGGGCTCATCGCGCCACCTTCGCACGCCCCCTAGGTTGGCCGGGTGAAGCACACCCGCGGACGCGTCGTCGACGTCACCTCACTCGCCGACCTCGACCGGCGCCTGGCCACGGGGGTGCGGTCGCTCGCCGGCTGGCGGGTCGTCGGCCTCGACCTCACCACCCACGGTCCGGCGCTGCGGGCGCGCTCGCTGGCCCAGTCGCTCTTCCTGGGCTGCACGTTCGCGGACGGTGACGAGGACGTCGTACGCCGAGCCGGCGGGATCGTGCTGCACGAGATCAGCGGCACCCCGATCGATCCCTACCGATCGACGCTCTACTCCCCCGCCGACCTCTACGACACCTCGCCCTACGAGGACACGGTCGACGCCCGGGCCTACGCCTGGTCACGTGGCCGCAGGACCCCCGACCACGCGCTCGCGATGGCGCTCCACGACCACAGCATCGACGGCGCGCTGACCGAGTGGGTGGCGCGACGCCGCGTGGTCGGCGTGATGGGCGGTCACGCGCTCGAGCGCGGGAGCCAGGCCTACGCCGACGCTGCCCGGCTGGGCCACGCCCTCGGGTCCGACCTGACCGTGGCCACCGGCGGCGGGCCGGGCGCGATGGAGGCGGCCAACCTGGGCGCCTTCGTCCCCGACGACCTCGACCGGGCGTTGGCGGCGGTGGCGCAGGTGCCGTCGTTCCGGCCCGACATCGGCGCGTGGGCGCGGACCGCCTTCGAGGTGGTCGACGCGACCTCCGGTGGGCGCGAGTCGCTGGGCATCCCGACGTGGCACTACGGCCACGAGCCGCCCAACCCGTTCGCGACGGCGATCGCCAAGTTCTTCCGCAACGCCCCGCGCGAGGCGGTCCTGCTCGAGGTCTGCACCGCCGGCATCGTCTTCCTGCCGGGCGCCGGCGGCACCGTGCAGGAGGTCTTCCAGGACGCCTGCGAGAACTACTACGCCGACGAGTCCTCCGTCGCGCCGATGGTGCTCGTCGGGCGGCACCACTGGACCGAGGAGCTCCCGGTCTGGCCGCTGCTGCAGGCCCTCGCCCGGGGTCGGGCGATGGAGTCGCACATCCACCTCGTGGACAGCACGGCCGAGGCCGTGGACGTGGTCTCGGTCAGCCCGCCCGTCGCCGACTGACCACAGGCGCGACGACGTCGCGGTAGTGGCTGAGCAGGAGCTCGTTGACCGCCTGCCACGTCCGGGTCCGCACGCTGGCGCGAGCGGCGTGCGACATGCGCAGTCGCTGCATGGGCTCGGTGACCAGTCGCTCCACGTGGGCGACCAGCTCCTCGGCGTCGCCGGGCTCGTAGAGGAAGCCCGCGACACCGTCGTCGACGACGTCGATCGGGCCGCCTGCGCGCGGCGCCACGACCGGGACCCCGCTGGCCAGGGCCTCCTGCGCGGACTGGCAGTAGGTCTCGTGGCGACCGGTGTGCACGAACACGTCGAGGGTGGCGTAGACCCGGGCCAGCTCGTCGCCGTGCAGCACGCCGAGGAAGGCGGCGTCGGGCAGCAGCGCCTTCAGCCGCGCCTCCTCGGGGCCTCCCCCGACCAGCACGAGCCGGACACCGGGGAGCCGGTCGACGTGGGCCAGCAGCTCGAGCTCCTTCTCGGGCGCCAGCCTGCCGACGTACCCGACGAGGTGCTCGCCGTGCGGCGCGAGCTCGGCGTGCAGCGCCTCGTCGCGCTTGGCGGGCTCGAACAGGACCTGGTCGACCCCGCGCGGCCAGCGGGCGACCGCCTCGATCCCGAGTCGCTCCAGCTGGGCGATGCTGGCCGTGGACGGGGCCAGGGTCCGGTCGACGCCGAGGTGGATCCGGCGGGTGAGCGACTCCATGGCACGAGCGCCGCCCGGCACGGCGTACCGGTCGGCGAACCCGACCAGGTCGGTCTGGTAGATCGCGACCGTCGGGATGCCGAGCGACCGGGCGGCCTTGGCGGCCTGGTAGCCGAGGGTCGCCGGCGAGGCGATGTGCACCACGTCCGGGCGGAAGCGCTCCATCGCGGCGCGGAGCCGGCGGCGGGTCTCCAGGCCGATCCGGAACTCCGCGTAGAACGGCAGGTTGGCGCCCCGGGCGTGGGTGACGGGGAAGCCGGCGTACGTGTCGGGTCCCGTCGGCGCGATCAGCTCGGCCTCGTGGCCCTCGGCGGCCAGGTGCTCCAGCACCCTGCGGACCGAGTTGGTCACGCCGTTGACCTGCGGAAGGAACGACTCGGTGACGACGAGGACCCGCAGGCGTGGAGGCCCGTTGGTGCGCGGGACGGGGAGGGTGGCGAGTGGTGCCGGAACGGTGCGGCTGCGACGCCGCCTCTCGAGCAGGTCCATGCCACGGACGTTAGGAAGTGGTGGGCAACGGACGCCCTGATCCACGAAGACGACACGTGAACGCTCCCCGACGCGCTGGGAGCGGTGCTACTCCTTGGCGGCGAGCTGTCCGCAGGCGCCGTCGATCTCGCGGCCGCGGGTGTCGCGGACCGTGGTCGGGATGCCCTTGGCCTCCAGCCGGCGCACGAACTCGCGCTCGTCGGCCGGGTCCGAGGCGGTCCACTTCGAGCCCTCGATCGGGTTGAGCGGGATCAGGTTCACGTGCACCCAGCCCCAGTCGCCGTAGGAGTTGAGCACGTCGCCCAGCAGGTCGGCCCGGTGTGCCTGGTCGTTGATCCCGCGCATCATGGCGTACTCGATGGAGACGCGGCGCTTGGTGACGCGCGCGTAGTTCCACGCTGCCTCGACGGTCTCGGCCACGGAGAAGCGGGTGTTGATCGGGACCAGCTCGTTGCGCAGCTCGTCGTCGGGCGCGTGCAGGCTCAGCGCCAGCGTGATCGGGATGCCCTCCTCGGTCAGCTGGTTGATCCGCGGCACCAGGCCGACGGTGGAGACGGTGATCCCGCGGGCGCTCATGCCCAGGCCGGCCGGGGACGGGTCGACGAGGCGGCGTACGGCACCGATGACGGCCTTGTAGTTGGCCAGGGGCTCGCCCATGCCCATGAAGACCACGTTGGAGACGCGACCGGGTCCGCCGGGGACCTCGCCGCGCGCCATGGACCGGGCCCCGGCGACGACCTGCTCGACGATCTCGGCGGTCGACATGTTGCGCTGGAGCCCGCCCATGCCGGTCGCGCAGAACGGGCAGGCCATGCCGCAGCCGGCCTGGCTGGAGACACAGACGGTGGCGCGGTCGGGGTAGCGCATCAGGACCGACTCGACCAGCGCGCCGTCGAAGAGCTTCCACAGCGTCTTGCGGGTGGTGCCCTTGTCGGCCTCCAGCGTGCGCAGCGGCGTCATCAGGTCGGGAAGCAGCGCCGCCACCAGCTCGTCGCGCTGCGTGGCCGGGAGATCGGTCATCAGGTGAGGGTCGTCCACGAGGCGCCCGAAGTAGTGCATCGAGAGCTGCTTGGCGCGGAAGCCGGGCAGGCCCATCTCCTCGAGGAGGGCCTTGCGGCCGGCCTCGTCGAGGTCGGCGAGGTGCCGCGGCGGCTTCTTGCGGCCGCGCGGCTCGTTGAACACGAGGGGAAGGGTCTTGATCGGCTCGACCTGGTTGGACTCAGACATCGGGTCGATCCTCCCACCTCGGGTGGTGCCGGGTCGATTCAGCGAGCCGACGACCCGCCCCGAGGGTGTCGGGCTAGGCGTCGACCATGAAGTAGAGCACCAGCGACGCGACGCCGAGCACGACCAGCGCGGTGACGATCATCCCGACGAACATGAACTGGGCGAAACGACGCGTCTTGCGCTTCACGAGCATGGCGATCGGCAGCGCGAGCGCGATCACGACGAACGGGAACAGCTGCTCGGCGGTCTCATAGCTGAAGAGCAGCCTGAGGACGCCCACGAAGGCACCCGGGAGGGCCGTCACGAAGAGCATGCCGGCGAAGAAGCCGGTGATCCCCGCGAACGTCGGGTGACTGTGGTGCCACCAGCCGAGGCGCTGCTCCTGCGCCACGTCGTCGTGCCGAACCTGTTCCGTCTCCACGCGCCCAGACTAGGCCGTCGCGGGCGCCGGGGTTCGCTGGGCACGCGGTGCGATGTATTTCCACCCGTACGCGTGGAAATGCAGGGCCCGGACAGGTACCTGAGCGTGCCCTCGGATGAACTTCCACTCGCACGCGTGGAAGTTCATCTGGGGGTCAGGTGGGCACGATGATCAGGTCGGGCATCGTCAGCGCCGCCCAGCGGTCGAGGTCCGGCGCGTGACCGGTCAGCTCCGTGACGACCACCATGCGAGGGCGCCCGTGGCGGACCAGCACGAGCGTCATGGCGCGAGGAACTCCGAGGCGCCGCGCAGCCGGGTGGTCAGCACCCGGCTCGCCAGCGACGAGTCGAGTCGTACGTCGATGGGGCCGGGGATGCCGAGGTCGGACCTGCTGGCCCCGCGCAGCCGCCCGGCGTCGAGCCCGTCGCGCAGCGCGATCAGGCGACCGAGGTCCAGGCGGCTCATCGCCTCGGCCCCGGCGACGTGGAGGACGCCGCGCAGCTCGTGGTCGGCGAGCTCGACCAGGGCGGCGGCCAGGTCGCCGACGTGGACCGGGCAGCGGCGCTCGTCGTCGAACAGCGCGCCGGTCCCACCGGCGGCGAGGTCGTGGACGAGGCGCTCGTGCTGCGAGTGGTGGTCGCCGAGGACCAGGGAGGTGCGGGCGACGACCGCGTCGGGATGCACCGCGAGCACGACGGTCTCGGCGGCCGCCTTCGCCGCGCCGTAGGCGGTGATGGGGTCAGGACGCGCCGTCTCGTCGTAGTGCACGTCGGCACCCGAGAACACCACGTCGCTGGAGACGAGCACGAGCCTGGCGACGCCGGCTGTCGCCAGGGCGACGTGGGCGGCCCCGGTGGCGGTGACGTCCCAGTCGGACTGGACGTAGGCGGTGTGCACGACGGCGTCCGGTCGGAGCCGCTCCACCATCGACGCGACCGCCGCCCGGTCGCGTACGTCGGCATCGGCAGACCCCACGGCGAACACCTCGTGCCCGGCTGCCGTGGCGGCGCGGACGACCTCACGACCCAGGTAGCCGCCGCGGCCACCGGTGACGACCAGGCGCATCAGGCGGCGCTCAGAAGACCAGGTAGTAGAGCACCAGCCAGATCGGGGCGACCGTGGCGAGGAGGGAGTCGAGCCGGTCCATCATGCCGCCGTGGCCGGGGATCACCTGGCTCATGTCCTTGATGCCGAGGTCGCGCTTCATGACCGACTCGCACAGGTCGCCGAGGGTCGCCATCACGACCGCGATCAGACCGAGGATCACACCGACCCACCAGTCGCCGCCGAGGAAGGCGGTGACCAGCCAGACGCCGACCGCGATGGTGGCGACCGCCGAACCGGCGAAGCCCTCCCACGACTTCTTGGGCGAGATGACCGGCGCCATCGGGTGCTTGCCGAAGAGGACGCCGGCGATGTAGCCGCCGGTGTCGGACGCGACCGTGATCGCGATGAACGTGATGATGCCGCGGACGCCGGGGTCGTCGGTGTCGAACCCGATCGAGGGGTTGGTGCCGCCCTCGGCCAGCAGCAGCGCGACGAACGAGCCGAGGAACGGGACGTAGATGAGCGTGAACACCGCCGCCGTGGCGTTCTTGACGTAGCCGTCGACCCCGCGGCGCAGCAGCCACAGCATGATCACCAGCGCGGTCACCGCGGTGGCCGTGACGAGCGCAGGCGCACCGTAGAAGTAGGCCAGGACGACCATGAGCACGCCGCCGAGCATCAGCGGCTGCTCCGGGATGTCGATGTCCTTGGCGCCCAGGCCCTTGTGCAGCTCCCAGATCGCCACCACGACGGCCGCGGCGACGATCGCCATGAAGGCGGTCTTCCAGAACAGCAGCGACAGCAGGATCGCCCCGACCAGCACCACGGCGGAGCCGATCGCGGTGGGCAGGTCACGACCGGCGCGGCCGTGGTCCTTCTTCGGGGCCTCCGGCGCCGCCGGACTGTCAGAAGTCGTCATGGATGGGGAGGCCCTCAGACCTCGAGCAGCTCGGCTTCCTTGTGCTTGAGCATCTCGTCGATCTTGTCCGTGTGGGTCTTGGTGGCCGCGTCGAGACGCTTCTCGGCACCGGTGACGTCGTCCTTGCCGACCTCACCGTCCTTCTCGAGCTTCTCGAGCGCCTGCTTGGCCGTGCGGCGCACGTTGCGGACCGACACCCGGCCGTCCTCGGCCTTCGCCTTGGCGAGCTTGATGAAGTCCTTGCGGCGCTCCTCGGTCAGCTCGGGGAAGACGCAGCGCAGCACCTTGCCGTCGTTGGCCGGGTTGACTCCGAGGTCGGAGTCGCGGATCGCGCGCTCGACGGCCGCCATCGCGCCCATGTCGAAGGGCTGGATCAAGATCGTCCGCGCGTCCTGGGAGGAGAAGCTCGCCAGCTGCTGCAGCGGGGTCTGCGTGCCGTAGTAGTCGGCCGTGATCTTCGCGAACATGGCCGGGTTGGCGCGTCCGGCGCGGATGGTGGCGAAGTCCTCGCGAGTGGCCTCGACGGACTTGCCCATCTTGGCGTCGGCATCCTTCATGACGTCGTTGATCACGGTTGCTCTCTCTCGTCGTACGTCTGGGTGCGGGTGGACGGGGCGGCGGCGGCGTCAGGCCGAGCTGCTCACCAGCGTGCCAATCCTCTCACCCCGCACCGCGCGCACGATCGTGCCCGGCGTGCTGAGGTTGAAGAAGACCATGTCCATCTTGTTGTCCCGTGCCATCGCGATGCCCGTGGCGTCGGCGACCTTGAGGTCGCGGGCGAGGTACTCGTCGTAGGTGAGGTTGTCGAACTTCACCGCATCGGGGAACTTGTGGGGGTCGCTGTCGTAGACGCCGTCGACGCCCTGCTTGCCCATCAGGATGACCTCGCAGCGGGTCTCCAGCGCGCGCTGCGCGGCGACCGTGTCGGTGGAGAAGAACGGCATGCCGGCGCCGGCGCCGAAGATCACGACGCGGCCCTTCTCCATGTGCCGGATCGCGCGGCGCGGGATGTAGGGCTCGGCGACCTGGCCCATGGTGATGGCGGTCTGCACGCGGGTCTCGACCCCGTGCTTCTCGATCAGGTCCTGGAGCGCGAGGCAGTTCATGACGGTGCCGAGCATGCCCATGTAGTCGGCGCGGGCGCGGTCCATGCCGCGCTGCTGGAGCTCGGCGCCCCGGAAGAAGTTGCCGCCGCCGACGACGATGGCGATCTGGACACCGGACTTGGCCACTTCGGCCACCTCGGCCGCGAGGGCGTTGATGACGTCGAGGTCCAGCCCCACCTCACCCCCGCCGAACACTTCACCCGAGAGCTTGAGGAGGACACGGTCGTAGGCCGTCACTTGGATCCCTTCACACGGCTTGGTGGGTCCTGAGAAACCTACCGGCCCGCGGGGTCGCCGGTCGAACCCGCCGGGACGCCGCACGAGACTCGGCGCAGCGGGGCCCGTGACGCAGTGCGCTCACGGGCCCCGTACGCAGTGCGTACGGGCCCCGTCCGGTGATCGGGTGGTGCGTGGCTCAGGCGCCGACCTCGAAGCGGGCGAACCGCTTCACGGTGGTGCCGGCAGCGTCCAGGACGGCCTTGACCGACTTCTTGGACTCGGTGACCGACTCCTGCTCGAGCAGGACGATCTCCTTGTAGAACCCGCCCAGGCGACCCTCGACGATCTTGGCGATCGCCTGCTCGGGCTTGCCCTCCTCGCGGGTCTTCTGCTCGGCGATCGAGCGCTCGGACTCGACGACGTCGGCCGGGACCTCGTCGCGGGTGAGGTACTGGGCCTTCATCGCGGCGATCTGCATCGCAGCGGCGCGGGCGGCAGCCTCGTCACCCTCGAACTCGACGAGCACGCCGACGGCGGGCGGCAGGTCGGCGGCACGCTTGTGCATGTAGGTGACCGTGGTGCCCTCGAAGTAGGCGACCTCGCCCAGCTCGATCTTCTCACCGATGGTGATGGCCAGGTCCTGGACGACCTCGCCGACGGTCTTGCCGTCGAGCTCGGCGGCCTTGAGCGCCTCGAGGTCGGTGGCCTTGACGCTGTCGGCCACCTCCGCGATCTGCTGCGCCTTGGCGATGAAGTCCACGTTCTTGGCGACGAAGTCGGTCTCGCTCTTGAGCTCGACCAGCGCGTTGCCGGAGGTGGCGACGAGGCCGGCGACGGCCTCACGCTCGGCGCCGCGGGCGGCAGCCTTGGCGGCACCCTTGACGCGCAGCAGCTCGACGGCCTTGTCGAAGTCGCCGTCCGCCTCGGTCAGCGCCTTCTTGCAGTCCATCATCCCGGCCTGGGTCAGCTCACGGAGCTTCTTGACGTCGGCGGCGGTGAAGTCGGCCATGATCCTTCTTCCTTGGGTTCAGGGGCCTGGTTCCCCCGAAGGGGGCGCCAGGAGGTGGGGTGGGACAGCACGGATGCCGGTCGCGGGCCTGGGCCCGCGACCGGCGTCACGTGATCAGTCCTTCTTCTGCTCCGCGTTGACGAAGCCAGCGGCCTCGGCGGCGTCCGCGGTGCGGAACCAGACCTCGGCCTTGGTGCGGTCGTACCAGGGGCTGCTCGGTGCGTGGAACTTCATCGAGTCCTTGTTGCCCTTGATCTCGAAGCCCTCGGGGGCCGAGCCGTCCTCGAGAGGAGCAGCGGAGTCGTCACCGAGCTCGGCGTCGGCCACGGCGGCCAGCGGCTTGATCTCGGCGGCGGCCTCGGCCGGTGCCTCGGTCTCGGCAGCTGCCTCGGCCGGGGCCTCGGTCACGGCCTCGGCAGCAGCCTCGGCCTGGGGGGCCTCGGCGGCAGCACCGGTGGCCTCGGAGGCCGGGGTCTCGGCAGCGGCGTCGCCGGTGGCGGCGGCAGCGGTCTTCTCGGCGTCGCCGGAGAGGAGCTCGCGCTCCCACTCGGCGAGGGGCTCCTCGGCGCCGACGGCCTGGTCAGCGTCGCCGGTCTTGACACCGGAGCGGGCGATGAGGCCCTCGGCGACGGCGTCGGCGACGACGCGGGTCAGCAGGCCGACCGCGCGGATGGCGTCGTCGTTGCCCGGGATCGGGAAGTCGACGAGGTCGGGGTCGCAGTTGGAGTCGAGGATGCCGATGATCGGGATCCGCAGCTTGCGGGCCTCCTCGACGGCCAGGTGCTCCTTGTTGGTGTCGACGATCCACACCGCGGAGGGGACCTTGGTCATCTCGCGGATGCCGCCCAGGGTCTTCTCGAGCTTGGTGTGCTCCCGCTTCATCTGGAGCAGTTCCTTCTTCGTGCGACCGGAGCCCGCGACGGTGTCGAAGTCGACGTCGTCGAGCTCCTTGAGGCGGTTGATCCGCTGGTGCACGGTCTGGAAGTTGGTGAGCATGCCGCCGAGCCAACGCTGGTTGACGTAGGGCATGCCGACGCGGGTGGCCTGCTCGGCGATGGCCTCCTGCGCCTGCTTCTTGGTGCCGACGAACATCACGACACCGCCGCGGGCGACGGTCTCCTTGACGAACGCGTAGGAGCGGTCGATGTAGGACAGCGACTGCTGCAGGTCGATGATGTAGATGCCGTTGCGCTCGGTCATGATGAAGCGCTTCATCTTGGGGTTCCAACGACGGGTCTGGTGACCGAAGTGGACGCCGCTCTCGAGAAGCTGGCGCATGGTGACGACTGCCATGAATTTCTCCTGTTTCGCGGAGCCCCGCTCCCTCGACGGCACTGGCCGATGCGCCCGACCTTGGAACAGGCCGGACCGGGAGCGTGACTCCTGTTGTTCTCAGTTGCTGCGCCAGACGGGTGTCGGGCGCCCTGACGCTCACACGCCGGTCCGATCCGCACCCACCCCGATCATGCTGGAGCTGGTGGGAACTGAGGGCCGACGTCCACGGGCGGTCCGGAACCAGGGAGGCATTCCGACGCGGTCAGCGAGCGTGCGAAGTCAGTCCATGAGGACTGCTCCGCACATCGTAGGCCAGATATTCGCTGCCGCGCGAATCGCTGCGCACGCTCAGGCTGAGCGTGGAGGAGTGGCCACAGGACGTCCACAACCACCCGCTCGGACCGTGCGTCCACAGGCGTGGGCACCCGGCCTCGCGCACGGGCCGCCGTCACCCGCAGTCTCGAGCGATGCGCACCCTGTTGACCACCCTGCTCGGCATCGGACTGACGGTCCTCGCGTCGCTGGGTCCACCGTCGGTCGCCGTTCCCCCGTCAGCCGCAGCGGACGAGCCCGTGGGCGTCTGGCCCCTGGATCCCGAGCCCGACGTCGTCCACCCCTTCGAGCCGCCGCCCCACCCCTACGCGTCCGGTCATCGCGGCGTCGACCTGGCCGGTGCGCCCGGCCAGGCGGTGCGGGCCGCCCTGCCGGGTGTCGTGGGGTTCGTCGGGTCGATCGGCGGCAAGCCGGTCGTGACCGTGCTGCACGGGGCCCGTCGTACGACCTACGAGCCGGTCGTGGCCTCCGTCGAGCGCGGGCAGGAGGTCGCGGGCGGCGACGTGCTCGGGCGTCTCGTGGTCACCGACAGCCACTGCTTCCCGTCCGCGTGCCTGCACTGGGGGCTGATCGAGGGCAGCGGGGCCGACCAGACCTACCTCGATCCGCTGACCCTGGTCGGCGGCGGGCCGATCCGGCTCCTGCCCCTGTGGCGGGACGAGCCGGTCACGGTGCGACTGCCCTGGACTCCCCCGCTCGAGCAGTGGCGCCGGCCGCTCGACTGGGCCGCGTGACGAGGCGCCCCGGCACGCGGCGCTCAGGCCCGGGGGTGGGCCTGCTGGTAGGCCCGACGAAGCCGGTCCGTGGTGACGTGGGTGTAGAGCTGGGTGGTGGCGAGCGAGGCGTGCCCGAGCAGCTCCTGCACCGACCGCAGGTCGGCGCCGCCCTCGAGCAGGTGCGTGGCTGCCGTGTGGCGCAGGCCGTGGGGACCGATGTCGGGCGCGCCCGGCACGTCGGCGATCCGCCGGTGGACGAGCGAGCGGACCGCGCGTTGGTCGATCCGGCCACCCCGGACCCCGAGGAAGAGCGCAGCCCCCGAGCCCTCGATCCGCAGTGACGGGCGGCCACTCGTCAACCACCGGTCGACGGCGCGGCCGGCCGGGGTGCCGTAGGGCACCGAGCGTTCTTTGCGTCCCTTGCCGAACACCCGCACGACCCGCCTCTCGGCGTCGACGTCGTCGAGGTCGAGGCCCACCAGCTCTCCCACCCGGATCGCGGTCGCATAGAGCAGCTCGAGCATCGCGACGTCGCGGATCCCGACAGGGGTGCCGTCGTCGGCGAGGTCGGCGGCCGAGCGGATCAGCGCCTCGGCCTCGTCGGCGCGCAGGACGGCCGGCAGCGTCTTGTGCTTCTTGGGCGAGCCCAGCGCGGCGCCGGGATCGGTGGGCAGGCGGCCGGTGCGGTGCAGCCACGCGGTGAACACGCGAGCGGCCGTGGCGCGCCGGGCGATCGTCGTACGACTGCGGCCCGTGGTCTGCAGCCTGGCCAGCCAGCTGCGCAGCGCACGGAGGTCGAGGTCGGCGAGGTCGTCGATGCCGAGCCGGACACAGTGGTCGAGCAGCCCGGAGATGTCGCCCATGTAGGCGCGGACCGTGTGGGGGGCGAGGTCGCGCTCGGAGACCAGGTGACGCTCGTAGTCGCCGAGGAGGCGAGCCATGGGCTCCGGCAGCCCGGTCGCCGGCTCCGTTCGCCGCCGGTCCGTCGCCTCCGCGTCCGTCGCTGCGTCGCTCACCCGACCGAGCCTAGGCGCGCGGACCCGCCTCACACGTCAGGCACGAGCCGCCACCCCGCCTCGGTCTGCTGGACGAACCGCTTCGACCCCAGCCGCCGCAGCGCCCCCTCGGTGGTGCGGAGGGACAGCCCGCAGAGGCGGGAGATCGAGTCGACCGGCGCGGGCTCGCTGACCGGCACCCACTCCACGACCTGTCGCTCGGTCGGCGTGAGCTCGTCGCGCGGCCGCGTCTCGCCGCGCGGCGGGTCGACGAGGTGCTCTCCTGCCGCACCGATGAGCTCGAGGACCTCGGCGCCGTGGGTGACGACGGTGCCACGGCCCTCGCGGAGGAAGTTGTTGACGCCCTTCGAGGTGTAGCTGGTGACCGGGCCCGGCACGCACATCACCTGGCGGTGGAGGCTCTCGGCCCATCCCGCCGTGTTGAGGGCGCCGCTGCGCAGGGCAGCCTCGACGACCACCGTGCCCGCGGTCATGGCGGCGATCAGCCTGTTGCGGGCCAGGAACCGCGGCCGGGTCGGCGCCGACGCCGGCGGTTGTTCGGACACGACGGCGAACTCGGCGGCGAGGTGCTGGAGGAGCAGACGGTTCTGCGCGGGATAGACCCGGTCGACGCCGCACGCGAGGACTGCCGCCGTCACCCCGTCAGCCGAGAGCGTGGCGTCGTGAGCCTCGAAGTCGATGCCGAGCGCACCACCGGACACGACCGGGACCCCGGCACGCGCAAGGTGCTCGCAGACCGCGCGCGTCATCTCGACGCCGTAGACCGACGCGGCCCGTGAGCCGACCACGGCGACGGACGTGGCGAGCTCGCTGAGTGGCATCGGTCCCTTGACCCACAGGCCGGGCGGTGTGCCGCCGAACCCTTCCTCGGTGATCGCGTCGTCGAGCTGGTCGAGGCCGGTCGGCCACTCGGGATCGCCCGGCACGAGGAAACGGATGCCGCACCGGGCGGCCTGGTCGAGCTGGCGGGCAGGGTCGACCTCGGCCAGCCGTTGCGCCAGCATCTCCCCCGTCTCGCCCTCGGCCGCGGACAGCGAGCGCTCCAGCGCGCGCTGCGCGCCCAGCTGCCGGACGAGGGACGACGTCGTCCCGTCGCCGGGCTCGACGCCGCAGCTCAGGGTCACCCGGGCGAGCCGCTCGGCCTCGGGCACCGAGCTGACCGGCCCACCGACCGGAGGCACGGGTCGAAGGTGGGCGGCACTCATGACGCCGCCCGCACGACAGTCACGGGCAGCGTGCGCGCGGAGTCGTCGGACCTCAGCACGAGCGCGATGTCGGCCTCACGGTGGCCCGGTCGTGCGACGCCGGTGCAGTCGGCCACCGTCCAGGCCAGGCGCTGGACCCGGGTCAGCCCACGCCGGGTGAGCCTGCCGTCCGAGAGCTCCTCGTCGACGAGGCGCTGGCCCTCGGGCTCCAGCGGCCAGCGTTCGGCGAGCACCGACCCGGGGCACGAGGCGTTGAGCAACCACGAGCAGTCCCGGTAGCGGTGGGCCTGCCGCTGGCGCGCCTCGGTCACCCGCGCTCGGACATCGGCCGACGACTCGGGCGCCGGCGCGAACGACGAGGCACGTCGCCGGCCCTGTGGGCGCACCTCCATCCAGATGTCGACGCGGTCGAGGATGGGGCCGGTGAGCTTGCGCCGGTAGTGGGCGCGCTGCGGGCCGGTGCACTCACAGTCGCCGCCGGTCTGGCCGTGGAAGTTGCCGCACGGGCACGGGTTGGCCGCCAGCACGACGAGCGACCGCGCGGGATAGGTGGCCGACTCCTCGCCGCGCGCGATCGTCACCTCTCCCGACTCCAGCGGCTGACGCATCGCCTCGATGACGTCGGCGCGGAAGTGCGGGAACTCGTCGAGGAAGAGGACCCCGTGGTGGGCCAGGCTCACCTGGCCGGGACGCACCCGTCCGGTGCCGCCGCCCAGGACGCTGGCCGCCGTCGCCGAGTGGTGGGGCGCGAACCACGGCGGTCGGCGGAGCAGGCCGCCGCCCTCGGGCATCGTGCCCGCCACCGAGTGCAGCGCCGTGACCTCGAGCGCCTGCTCGGTCGTCAGGTCCGGCAGGATCGTGGGGATCCGCTCGGCGATCGAGGTCTTGCCGGTGCCGCGGGGCCCGATGAGCATCAGCGGGTGCCCGCCGGCCGCAGCGACCTCCACGGCGTAGCGGACGTCCTCGAGCCCGTCGAGGTCGCGCAGGTCGAGGTCGGCCAGCCGGTCATCGCCGCGCCAGGTCGCGAGCGGGCTCGCGGACGGGCCCACCACCGGATCGGCCTCGGGCACCTCCACGTCGCGCAGCACGGCGGACACCTGGGCCAGCGAGCGCACGCCGAACACGGTCATGCCGGGCACGAGCGCGGCCTCGGCCGCCTGCGGCTCGGGCACGAAGACCCGGCTGATCCCGTGGGCCGCCGCGGCGATCACCATCGGGAGCACGCCGGGCACCGGCCGCAGTGCGCCCGAGACCGACAGCTCCCCGATGAAGGCCCACCCGTCGAGCTGGTCGGGCGAGAGCTCCTCGTGCTGCTTGTCGGCGGCCAGCACGGCGATGGCGATCGCGAGGTCGTAGTGGGTGCCGCCCTTCGGCAGGTCGGCCGGGGCCAGCAGGATCGTGACCCGCTTGGTGGCGGGCCAACCGCCGCAGTCGTTGTTGATCGCCATCCGCACCCGGTCACGAGCCTCGGAGAGGCTCTTGTCGACCCGGCCGATGAGCGTCGTGCCGACCATGCCGGGCGAGACGTCGACCTGCACGTCGATCACGTGGCCGTCGGCTCCCTTGAGCGCGAGGGACCTCGCGGTCGCGAACGCCATCAGCCGATCCCGGTCACGTGCTCGATCTCGACCGGTCGACCCGGTGGGGCCAGGACGGCCACCATGTCGATGCGGATGTCCTCGGGACGGCAGTCGTGCTCGCGCACCCACCTGACGGCGAGCCGTCGGAGCCGGGCCACCTTGGTGGGCGTGACCGCCTCGAAGGGCGAGCCGTAGTCGGTCGAGCTGCGGGTCTTGACCTCGCAGACCACCAGGACGGCACCCTCGCGCAGCACCAGGTCGATCTCGCCGGCGCTGCAGCGCCAGTTGCGGTCGAGCAGCACCAGGCCGGACCGGGTCAGGTGCTGCGCGGCGAGGGTCTCGCCGCGCTCACCGAGCCGGCGGTTGTGCGCTGCGACGGGGTCGGGCGTGGTGGCGGGTCGGGCCATCGTGGGTGCCTTCCGGTCGGACAGGTCGGGAGGCACCAGCAGACCGCGCGACACCGACAGGTCGGCCGGGTGGCGCGAGAGGGCTGTGGAGAACCGCCGGATCGGCGGGGCTGTGGACGGTTGGCGGGCCGGGATCGGGGCCCGGGAGCTCAGTCCTTGGGCGGGTCGATCTCCGCCGACGCGAGCTCCTCGACGTTGACGTCCTTGAACGTCAGCACCTTGACGTTCTTGGCGAACCGGGCGGGCCGGTACATGTCCCAGACCCAGGCGTCGGTCATCGAGACCTCGAAGAACACGTCGCCGCTCTCCGAGCGCGCCTTCACGTCCACCTGGTTGCAGAGGTAGAAGCGGCGGTCGGTCTCCACGACGTACTTGAAGATGCCGACGACGTCGCGGTACTCGCGATAGAGGGTGAGCTCCATCTCGGTCTCGTACTTCTCGAGATCTTCCGCGCTCATGCGTCCTCCACCGTGTCTTCGAAGCGTGTGCCGGGCTGCTCTGCGCCGACACTAGTGGCCGGATCGGGCATCGGCTCGGGCATCGGCTCGAGTCCCGCGGCGCGTCTCACGTTGACGAAGCGCATCCGGTGCTCCGGGCACGGCCCGTGCTCGGCGAGCGCGGCCTCGTGCTCGGCGGTGACGTAGCCCTTGTGGGTCTTGAAGTCGTAGGACGGCCACGTGCCGTGCAGGTCCACCATCAGCCGGTCACGGGTCACCTTGGCGATCACGGACGCGGCAGCGATGCAGGCGGCGACCCGGTCGCCCTTCCACACCGCCAGCCCGGGGACGCCGAGTCCGTCGACCGGGAAGCCGTCGGTGAGGACGTAGGACGGCCGCGTCTCCAGGCGCGCCACCGCGCGACGCAGTGCCTCGACGTTGGCGACGTGCATGCCGAGCCGGTCGCACTCCTCGGAGTCGATCACCACGACCGACCAGGACAGCGCGCGGCGCAGGACGTGGGCGTAGACGCGCTCGCGCGCGGCCTCGGTCAGCAGCTTGCTGTCGGCGAGCCCCGGGACGATCCCGGCCTTGCCCGGCGGCAGCACGACGGCCCCGGCCACGAGGGGACCGGCGCAGGCACCGCGCCCCGCCTCGTCGACACCGGCGATCGGCTCGAGGCCGGCTCGACGCAGGGCGCGCTCGTAGCCGTAGAGCCCGGCGTCACGACGGACGGTCACACCGCCCCGGAGAGGCTGGAGTGGCTGGGGAGGCTGGGTCACGAGGAGGGTTCGGGCACGTCCGCGAAGGTGTCCGGACGGGTGTTCCAGCGGAAGCGGTCGGCGGGCCAGAGCAGCACGAAGACCTTGCCGACGACCAGGTCGACGGGCACGAACTCGTCACCGGGCACGCACTCGGTCTCGTCGGGGCGGCACATCTTCTGCGAGGAGTCCGCCGAGCGCGACCGGTTGTCGCCCATCACGAAGATGTGGCCCTCCGGGATCGGGCCGACCTCCCAGTCGACGTCGCAGCGACCGTCGGTCGGCATCGGGCCGTTGCACTTGCCGGTGCCGCGCTTGATGTAGGCCTTCTCGTTGAGGGGCTGGCCGTTGACCATGAGCCGCCCCTGGTCGTCGCAGCACTCGATGGTGTCGCCGGCGACGCCGATGACGCGCTTCACGAGGTGCCCGCCGGTCGGGTAGAGGCCGATCTTGGCCATCCCCTGGGCGATCGGGTTGGTGGGGCCGGCGCTGTCGATGGGCGGCAGCCAGCCACCCGGGTCCTTGAACACGACGACGTCGCCACGCTCGGGCTCGCCGCCGCCCCAGTAGGACACCTTCTGGATCAGGATCCGGTCGTTGAGGATCAGACCCGGCTCCATCGACTCCGACGGGATGTAGAACGCCTGGATGAAGAACGTCTTGATGACGATGGCCAGGACCAGCGCCACACCGAGCAGGAGGAAGGTCTCCTGCCACAGGGGCAGCTGCTTGCGCTTGCCCTTGCCCTTGCGGCCACTCACCTTGCCGTCCTCCACATGCGACGACCGCGGTTCCTCGTCCATCGAGACGGACGTGGAACCGCGGTCATCAGAAGTCACTCGCAGAGACTAACCAGTCCCTGGTCGAACCGGCGCCTTGCGGCGCGCGGCCCACCGGGATCACGCCTCGCGGCGCTCCTTGATCTTGGCAGCCTTGCCGCGCAGGTTGCGCAGGTAGTAGAGCTTGGCGCGACGGACGTCACCGCGGGACACGACCTCGACCTTCTCGAAGATCGGGGAGTTCAGCGGGAAGGTGCGCTCGACGCCGACGCCGAAGGAGACCTTGCGGACGGTGAAGGTGCGGCCGATGCCGGAGCCGTGGATCCGGATCACGACGCCCTGGAACACCTGGACACGCGCGCGGCTGCCCTCGATGACCTTGACGTGGACCTTGATGTTGTCTCCGGCGCGGAAGTCCGGGACGTCGTCGCGCTTGAGGGCGTTGCCGAGATCGGCGATGACATTGGTCATGACGTGCTCCTCGCGAGTGCCACAGGTCAACCGCGGAATCTGAAGTGATGGATGCTGGTGGTGCTCGAGCTGGCCGGCCGGTGCGCCCCCTGTGGCAGGTGCGGTTCGGCGGGACCCCGGGGTGATCCACCTGGTGGAGTGGGTCCGGGCGACCCTGGCCCCGAGCGGACCAAGTGGGAAGTCTGCCAGAGCGGAGGGTCAGGATGAAATCCGCTGTGGGGCCTTCTTGGTCAGCACGACCGCGCCCGGCGGGGCCGTGCGGTCGGGTCGCAGCCGGAAGCCCGCCTTCTTGTACATCCGCAGGTTGCCGGTCGAGCCGGCGCCGGTGAACAGGACGTAGGTCGTCACGTCGGCGGGTGCGAGCCCCTCGACGAGCTCCAGCAGCGCCCGGCCCAGGCCGCGGCCCTGGATGTCGGGGGCGACCATGATCCGGCCGATGTCCCACTCGCCGTGGGAGTCGACCCGACCGCGCACCGCACCGACCAGGCGGCCGGTGGACGGCTCACGGGCCACCATCACGGTCCACTCCCCCAGCCCGCGGCGTACGTCGTCGAGCGACTCGCGCAGCGCCGGGATCTCGACGCCCGGGTTGGCCTCCAGCTCCTGGAGCCAGCAGGCGCGCTGGAGGGTGTAGATCTCGCCGGCGTCGGCCGGGACGACCGGACGTACGTCGAGGTCGGCGAGGCCGCCGATCGCACCGGTGGCCGGCAGCAGGTCGGGGCGGCGCTCGGCGGTCCGCCGCTCGGCCTGCTCCCGGCGCCAGCGTGCGATGCGCGCGTGGTCGCCGGACAGCAGGACCTCGGGGACCTCGCGTCCCTCCCAGGCGGCGGGCTTGGTGTAGACGGGGTACTCGAGCAGGCCGTCGGCGTGCGACTCCTCGACGAGGGACTCGGCGTTGCCCATGAAGCCGGGCAGCAGGCGTACGACCGCCTCGGTGATCGCGAGCGCGGCGACCTCCCCGCCGTTGAGGACGTAGTCGCCGAGCGAGATCTCGCGCACCGAGCCGACGGTGGCGGCGTGCTCGATCACCCGCTGGTCGATGCCCTCGTAACGGCCGCAGGCGAACACGAGGTGCTCGTGGCCGGACAGCTCCTCGGCGACCCGCTGCGTGAACGGCTCGCCGCTGGGCGTGGTGAAGATGATGGTCGCGCCCCGGGCGACGGCGTCGAGCGCCTGCCCCCAGGGCTCGGGCTTCATCACCATCCCGGCGCCACCGCCGTAGGGGGTGTCGTCGACCGTGCGGTGGCGGTCGGTCGTCCACTCGCGCAGGTCGTGGACCGCGAGGTCGAGCAGGCCCTTGTCGCGCGCCTTGCCGGGCAGGCTCAGCTCGAGGGGGGCGAGGTAGTCGGGGAAGATGGTGAGGACGTCGATCCTCATGCCCCGGCCTCGGGAGGATCGTCGGCGCCGTGCTCATCCGGGCGGTGCTCATCAGGGAAGGGCGAGACGAGCCCCGGGCGGTCGGCGACGACCACGCGACCGGCGTCGAGGTCGACCTCGGGCACGAGTGCGGAGACGAACGGCACCAGCGCGTCGCGGCCGTCGGGGGTGCGGACGCCCAGCAGGTCCTGCGCGGAGCCGTGGACGACGGTCCGCACCTGGCCCAGCACGGTCCCGTCGAGGTCGACCACGTCGAGCCCGACCAGCTGGTGGTCGTAGTACTCCTCGGGGTCCTCCGGCGTCTCGTCGTGGCCGATCATGGCGTGCAGGACGGTGCCGCGAGCGGCCTCGGCGGAGTTGCGGTCGGCCAGCTCCTCGAAGGTGACGAGCAGGGTGGTCTGGTGCCAGCGCGAGCGCGCGACGGTGAGCGTCGCGGGACGGCGGTCGACGCCCGCGGGGGGCTCGGCACGCAGGGTCGTGCCGGGGGCGAAGCGGCGCTCGGGCTCGTCGGTGCGTACGTCGAGGGTGACCTCGCCGCGCAGACCGTGCGGCTTGCCGATGCGGCCGACCACGACCTCGATGTCCTCACTCACGAGGCAAGACTAGAGGTCGCAAATGCACGCCGGGCGCCACCCCGGTGAGGGGTGACGCCCGGCGTCGGAGCTGTCCGTCGCTCAGCGGCGACGGTCGGTGTCCACGAAGTCCACCCGCGCGCCACCCCGGCCCGCGAGGGCCGAGACGACGGTGCGGAAGGCAGTCGCCGTGCGGCCGTTGCGGCCGATCACCTTGCCGAGGTCGTCGGGGTGCACCCGGACCTCGAGGATGGAGCCGCGACGCATCTGCTTGTCACGGACCGTGACGTCGTCGGGGTGGTCGACGATGCCTCGCACCAGGTGCTCGAGAGCGTCGGCGAGCACGTCGCTCACGACTCGCTCTTGCCGGCGTCCTCGGCGGTCACCGTCTCAGCGGCCTCGGCAGCGTCGGCGGCACCCTCGGGGGTCTCGTCGGCGGGAACCGGGGCGGGCGCCTCAGCGGCAGGGGCCTCGAGCAGGGGCCTCGGCGGGCGCCTCAGCGGCGGGCTCCTCGGTCTTCTCCACCTTCTCGGCCTTCTTCTTCGAGGTCGTCGCACCAGCCTTGGGCTGCGCAGCGACCTCCTTCAGGGCCTCGTTGAAGATGTCGAGCTTGGAGCGCTTGGGCTCCGCGACCCGGAGGGTGCCCTCGGTGCCGGGCAGGCCCTTGAACTTCTGCCAGTCGCCGGTCACCTTGAGGATCGCCTCGACGGCCTCGGAGGGCTGGGCGCCCACGCCGAGCCAGTACTGGGCCCGGTCGGAGACGACGTCGATGAGGGACGGCTCCTCCTTCGGGTGGTACTTGCCGATCTCCTCGAGGACCTTGCCGTCGCGCTTCTTGCGGGAGTCGACGACGACGATGCGGTACTGCGGCACCCGGATCTTGCCCAGGCGCTTCAAACGAATCTTGACGGCCACGTTTGTGGTGTCTCCTCAGAAATTGTCGTGGGTGAGAGACCTTTTCCAGGTGGGGTCACCGGGTCCGGTCACTCGATGGGTGCTGCACGCTCGGATGAGAGGGTCCGGGCGCGCAGGACACGAGGGGAGATTCTGCCAGACGTGGGCCGTGCGCCACCAATCCGGTCCGCCACGGGGCGCGGACGAGCGGCTCAGGCCGGGTCGAGACCGATGAAGGAGCGCACCGCGGCGGCACCGGTCACCTCGACGGGCACGTCTCCGCGCACGAAGGTCTCCGGCGTCAGGACGAGCCCCTGGTTGAGCGCCAGCTCACCCTCGCGCCGCTTGATGCGAGAGACGGCGGTGGGCTGGTAGCCGACCTTGCGGGAGACACCGAGCGAGGCCGGGTTGTCGAGGAAGGCCGCGGAGGTGATCTCCTCGAAGCCGAGGTGGTCGAACAGCAGGGCGCACATCATCCGGCGCATCTCGGTGCCGGTCCCCCGGCCCTGGAACTCCCGGCCGAGCCACGAGCCGGTCTCACCGGTCCGGGTGACCGGGAAGTGCTTCGCCGCGACGCCCTGGCACCCGACGACCCTCCCGTCGAGCAGGACCGCGAGGTCGAGGCAGAAGTCGTCGGGAGCGAAGGTCGAGCGCTTGCCCCAGTGGTAGGCCGCGGTGTTGCGCGAGAGCTCACCGGCGGGGGCGGCGGACCACGGGAAGTAGAAGGGCATCTCGTCGGGGTCGTGGATCCCGGCCTCGGCCACCGCACACACCTCCACGATGAGCTCGTCGGTGAGCCCCCGCAGCTCGAGCGGTCCGGCCTTCACGTGCAGACCGAGCGGGGGGAACAGGTCGACGGCGGTGCTCATGTGCCCATCCTCATCGAGTGCCGGAGGGCAGCACAAACCGATTCGCACGGAGCGGGATGCGCAACCAAAGGAGTCCGGCCCGCGTCTCTGAGTACATGACCACCGCACACCTGGAGCCCCTGGAGCCCCTGGAGCTGCCGGCCCGACTCACCGCTCCCCCGCGCCTGACCCAGCGCCACCCGTGGCTGCTGCCCGCGGCGATGGCGGCGCACCGGGCGCGACGTCGTACGCGGTGGGCGCGGGACGCGTGGTCGGGACGGGTCACCTGGGCGAAGCGGCGCGAGGTCACCGACCTGCCGGTGCGGCTCAAGCAGCACGGGTCGCTGCTGCTCCGCGAGCTCGACGCCGACCAGATGCACCTCCAGCACAACAAGGTCACCAACCTCAGGCTCGCGGCGTCGCGCGTGGACGGGCTGGTCATCGCGCCGGGCGAGACGTTCTCGTTCAACCGGGTCGTCGGCAACTGCACGAGGCGCAAGGGCTACGTCGACGGGATGAAGCTCTCCAACGGCTCGGCGGAGGCGGGCGTCGGCGGTGGCATCTGCCAGCTCGCCAACCTCGTCCACTGGATGGTGCTGCACTCGCCGCTGACCGTCGTCGAGCGCTCCGAGCACTCCTTCGACCCGTTCCCCGACAAGGGCCGCGTGCTGCCGTGGGGCGTGGGCTGCTCGATCGTCTACAACTACGTCGACCTGGTCGTCCGCAACGACACCGACCACCCCTTCCAGCTCCGGACCTGGATCGGCGACCGCTACCTCCACGGGCAGCTGCGCACCGACGAGCGGCCCGCGCACTCGTTCAGGGTCGAGGCCCGTGGCGAGCAGTTCCTGCGGCGCGACGGCGAGGTCTACCGGCGCAACCAGATCTGGCGACGCGTGATCGACCGCCGCACCGGCGACCAGGTCGGCGAGGAGCTCGTGAAGAGCAACTGCGCGCTGGTCGTCTACGAGCCCGGTCCCGGCGTGGACGTCATCGACCTCGACTGACGCCCACTGGCCTTCCCCGGAGCACGATCGCGGCGGGTGTGCGCAGCACGGACAGGTCGTCGACCGGGTCGCGGTCGTAGACCACGAAGTCGGCGGACGCGCCTTCGGTGAGCCCGTCGACGCCCAGCCACTCGCGAGCCCGCCAGCTCGCCGCCCCCAGCGCGTCGAAGGCCGGCATGCCGATCCGCGCCAGGGCCTCGATCTCGCCGGCGATGTTGCCGTGCCGGCTGATGCCGCCGCCGTCGGAGCCGGCGTAGATCGGCACCCCGGCCTCGTGGGCGGCCATGATCGTGGCGGGCATCCGGTCGTAGAGGTCGCTCATCGTCGCGGCGTAGGTCGGGAACCGCTCCTGTCCCGCGGCCGCGTGCTCGGGGAACTTGTCGAGCTGCATGACGGTGGGCACGAGCCGGGTGCCGTGCTCGACCATCGCCTCGATCAGGTCCTCGGTGAGCCCGGTGCCGTGCTCGATGCAGTCGATGCCCGCCTCGATGAGGCCCGGCAGCACGCCGTGGCCGAAGCAGTGCGCGGTGACCTTGGCGCCGTTGTCGTGGGCGGCGGCGATCGCGTCGGCGAAGGCCTCGGCGGGGAACGACGGCGCCAGGTCGCCCTCGTCGCGTGAGATCCAGTCGCCCACCAGCTTGATCCAGCCGTCCCCGTTGCGCGCCTCCTGCGCGGCGTAGGTCGCCAGGTCGGCGGGCTCGACCTCGTGGGCGTAGCCGCGGATGTAGCGCTTGGTCGCTGCGATGTGGCGCCCGCAGCGGATCAGCCGCGGCAGGTCGTCGCGGTCGTGGATCCACCGGGTGTCGGCGGCCGAGCCGGCGTCGCGGACGAGCAGGGCTCCCCCGTCACGGTCGTCGATGGCCTGCTGCTCGGTGGCCTCGTCGTCCGTGGCGCCGAAGTCGTCGAGCCCGAGGTGGCAGTGCGCGTCCACGAGACCGGGGACGATCCAGCCCTCGGCGACCGTGTCGGCGCCGGCCTGCGGCTCGTAGGTGATCCGGCCGTCGACGACGTAGAGGTCGCGGGCCTCGCCGTCGGGCAGGACAGGTCCGCGGAAGCGCTGCGCTGGAGGCATGGATCGACCCTAGCGAGCCCCGGTGAGCCGTTGCAGGACCGTGGCCCGACCCCGCACGGGTCGGGCCACGGACGGTTGCGGCGCGGCGTCAGGGACGCGTGCGCTTGCCGAACCCGTAGCGGAACAGCGGGTCGTAGTCGGCGTCGCCGACGTTGATCGGCTCCTGCTCCACCGAGCGCGGCCACGAGACCGGCAGCCGACCCGTGAACGGCTTGCGGCCGAACAGGACGTCGCTGACGCCCTTGCCCTCGCTGCCGGGCAGCCAGGAGGCGACCAGCGCGTCGACCTGGCGGAGCAGGTCGGGCTCGATCACCATCGGTCGTCCCGAGATGACCAGCACGGTGCAGGTGGCGGCGCGGTCGCACACCGTACGGATCGCCTCCTTGTCGGCGTCGGACAGCTGCATGGTCTTCTCCGGGCGCGGCACGTTGTTGTCGCCCGGGTCGTAGGCCCACTCGGGTCCGCCCACGTCGCCGAACCCCTCGGCGTAGGGCGTCTCGCCCACCACGACGACGCCGTCGGCGCCACGCGGCACGCGGGCGGACGCGTCCTGGCTGAAGGTCACCGGGCGCTGCGACTGGGACTCGATGGCGTCGAGCACGGTGTCACCGGGGATGACGTTGGTCGAGCCGCCCTGCCACGTCAGCGTCCAGCCGCCGGCCTGGTTGCCGATGTTGTCGGCGTTGCTGCCCGCGACGTAGACCCGCGAGTCGCGCGACGACAGGGGCAGCGTGCGTCCCTCGTTGCGCAGGAGGACCTGCGACTGGGCGACCGCGTCGCGCGCCACGGCGCGGTGCGCCGGGCTGCCGATGGTGTCGGCCAGGGAGCGGTCGGTCATCGGGTGCTCGAAGAGCCCGAGCTCGAACTTGGCGGTCAGGATCCGCGCGACGGCATCGTCGATGCGCGCCTGCGGCACCCGGCCGTCGCCGACCACCGTGGTCAGGGTGGTGATGAACTCGCGGAACGCCGGATCGGTGCCGGAGCCGGGCTCCATGAACATGTCGACCCCCGCGTTGACCGAGGCCGCGACCTGCGTCGGCAGGTCGCCGGGGATCTGGTGGATCGCCCGCCAGTCGGAGATCACGAAGCCCGTGAAGCCCATGTCGCCCTTGAGCGTGTCGGTGAGCAGCTGCTTGTGGGCATGCATCTTGAGCGGGTTGCCGAGGCCGTCGTCGGTCCAGTCGACGCTGGAGAAGGACGGCATCACGCTGCCCACGTGGTGACGGTCGATCGCCGCGGGATAGGGCGCGAGGGCGAGGCGCTTGAAGTCGCGGCGGCTCACCCGGTTGATGCCCTGGTCGAGGGTGTAGTCACCCTCGCCGGTGTCCCAGTCGGTGAGGCCGTCGCCGGCGAAGTGCTTGGCCGTGGCCAGCACCCGGTCGGGGTCGTCGAGCTGGCCGGGCTCGCCCTGGAGGCCGTCGATCACGGTCTCGAGGCTCTCGACGAGGCGCGGGTCCTCGCCGAACGACTCGTAGGTGCGTCCCCACCGGTCGTCGCGGGCGACGCAGACGCACGGCGCGAAGGACCACTGCGGTCCGGAGGCACGCGTCTCGATGGCGGTGATGTGCCCGATCTCCTCGAGCAGGGCGGGGTTGCGGGTGGCGCCCAACCCGATGTTGTGCGGGAAGACGGTGGCGCCGAGGAGGTTGCCGTGGCCGTGCACGGAGTCGACGCCGTAGATCAGCGGGATGCCCAGGCGGGTGTCGAGCGCGGCCTGCTGGAGGCGGTCGATGGTGTCGGCCCAGGCCGCGGCGGTGTTGGGCGTCGGGACCGAGCCACCGCCGGACAGCACGCTGCCCAGGCCCAGCTCGGTGATGATCGCAGGGTCGGCGTCGACGTCGATCCGCTCGGCCTGCGTCATCTGGCCGATCTTCTCCGCGAGGGTCATCCGGCCGAGGAGGTCGTTGACGCGACGCCGGGTCGGCAGGCTCGCGTCCTGGTAGGGCAGTCCGGCCGCGGCCGCCGCTTGGTCGGACTGCTCGGACGTGTCCTGGCTGGCTCCCGACGGGGCGGTGACGCCGGCCAGGAGGCCGACGGCGAGGGCGCCTGCCGACAGCGCGCCGAGGGCGGTGCGTCCGGGGCCGGCGGGGCTGGTGCCGGGGCGGTGCGCCCGGCCGAGGCGTAGACGTGGTCGTGACATGAGTGGTGCTCCCTTACCCGAGGCGAGAGCGTCGAAGTGACGCCCGTCACATCGAACGTAGGAACGCGCTATCGTGCGAGTCAATGCAGAAAGGTCGCCCCGAGCCGAATCTTTCATCCGATTCCCGCAGGAAAGGTTCTGCCATGCCGACCCCCCATCCGGCACGCGCTCGCGGCGGCTCGCTGGAGGACCTGCGCCGGGCCAACCGACGCCTGATCATGGGCCACCTCGTCACCGAGGGCCCGCAGAGCCGGGCCGAGCTGTCCCGCTCCAGCGGCCTGTCCGCCTCCACGGTGTCCAGCCTGGTCAACGAGATGCTCGAGGCCGGGCACCTGCGCGAGACCACGCTCGGCCGCGCCCACAAGGGCGGGTCCGGGCGACCGCCGGTGCTGGTGGAGCTCGCGACCCCGCCGGGCGGGGTGGTGGGGGTCGACATCGGCCACGGCCACGTCCGGGTCGCGGCCGCCGGGCCGACGGGCGACGTCCTCGCCGAGGACGTACGCCGCTTCGACGTCGACACGGCAGGTCCCCCGACCCTCGACATCGCCGCCGAGATGATCCGGACGACCCTGGCCTCCGCCGGGCTGGACCCCGACCAGGTGCACGGAGCCGGGATGTGCGTCCCCGCCCCGATCGACCGCGAGACCAGCCTGGTCAGCACCGGCATCCTGCCGGGCTGGCGCGGCGTCAACCCTGCGGCCGAGCTGGAGCGGCGCATCGCGGCGCCGGTCATCGTCGACAACGACGCCAACCTCGGTGCGCTCGCCGAGGTCCGCCACGGCGCGGCGCGCGGGCACCAGGACGTGGTCTACGTGAAGCTCGCCAGCGGCGTCGGGTCCGGGCTCGTGCTCGGCGGGCGGGTGCACCGCGGTGCGACGGGGATGGCCGGCGAGCTCGGCCACGTGCGGATCGGCGAGGACGGCGACGTCTGCCGCTGCGGCAACCGCGGGTGCCTGGAGACGCGGGTGGCGGCCAAGTGCCTGCTGCGCGCCCTGCAGCCGGCCCACGACGAGGAGCTCACCCTGGCCCGGGTGCTGGAGCTGGAGGCCGCCGACGACGCCGGCGTACGACGTGTGCTCTCCGACGCCGGCGCCACCATCGGTCGGGCGCTGGCCGACCTCTGCAACAACCTCAACCCCTCGATGATCGTCCTCGGCGGCCTGCTCGGCGGCGCCGGCTCCGTGGTCGACGGCGTACGGCACGCGGTGGACCGCTACGGCCAGCCCGCCACCGCCCACGCGGTGGAGGTGACGGCGGGCGAGCTCGGTGACCGCGCCGAGGTCATCGGCGCCGTCACGATGGCCGTCGCGATGGTCACCGCGGGAGACTGAGCGGGATCCTCAGATCTGGTCGAGGAGCCACGACGGGCTGAGGACCTGCGCGGGCGAGACGTTGGCCGCGAGCGCCCGGTCGGCGGTCACCACGACGACCCGACCACCCGCGACGGCTGCCCGACGAGCCTGCTCCCGGATCTCGGTGTCGCCGTCCCGGGCGGCGTGCACGGTCGTGACATGGGCGTCGCGGCCGGCGCGGACCCCGCCCTTGGCCTTGCCCTCGAGCACCAGCACGATCTCGTCGTAGGTCGTGTCGGCGACCAGCAGCCGCTCGTGCAGGCGGCGCGCCGCTCCGGCGCGGTCCTTCCACCAGCCGTCGGGGACCGAGCCGACGACGTTGGCGCCGTCGACGACCAGGACCGATGCCATCGGGGGCCTCAGTCGGTGAGGACGAACGCGTCGCCCCGGGTCACCGGCACGACGGAGCCGTCCGCGTGGATGCCGTCGATCTGCACCCGGACGACCAGGCGGGCGTCGTTCTCCAGCAGGTGGTCGAACGGCTCCGTGGTCATGGACACCACTCAACCAGCCGTGCCGACCGCAGCAAAGGCCTCCCTGACGGCTTGACCTCGGCGCGCTCGTAGGGCCTCGCATCTCCGTCTGCCGCGCCCGATGAAGTTCCACCCGAGCGCGTGGAAGTTCAGGCGTACAGGCGCGCAGGCACGCTCCGCGCCCGATGAACTTCCACCCGAGCGCGTGGAAGTTCAGGCGTACATGCACCGAGATCTCGACGCGCTCGTACGGCTTCGTTCCTCAGCCGTGTCGCTTGCTCGATCTGGCCGAGCCCACGCCGAGATCTCGTTCCTCGATCTCGGCTGCTCGTCTCACTTCAGGAACTGTGAGAAGTCCTTCGGGAGGTTGAGCTGCTCGGCAGCCTTCTCGTAGTCGACGTCGGGAGCGTCGGGGTTGCCGAACGGGTTGCTGGGCTTCTCCGCCGCTGCGGCGTCCTGTGCGGCCTTCTGCTGCGCCGCCTTGGCGGGGTTCCCGGAGACCCGCTTCTTGCCCTTCTTGCCCTTGACCTGGGCGGGCTGGCGGGCACCGGACCGCTTGCCACCCGCACCCGGCATGCCGGGCATCCCGGGCATGCCGCCGCCGCGGGCCATCTGCTCCATCATCTTGCGCGCCTCGAAGAAGCGGTCGACGAGCTGGTTGACGTCGGAGACCTGGCGGCCGGAGCCCTTGGCGATGCGGGCGCGGCGCGAGCCGTCGATGATCTTGGGGTTGTCCCGCTCGGCGGGCGTCATCGACTGGATGATCGCCTGGATGCGGTCGATCTCGCGCTCGTCGAAGTTCTCCAGCTGGTCGCGGAACTGCCCCATGCCGGGGAGCATCCCCATGATCTTGGTCATCGAGCCGAGCTTGCGGATCTGCATCATCTGCTGGAGGAAGTCCTCCAGCGTGAAGCCGCCCTTGGTGCCGAGCTTCTCGGCGGTCTTCATCGCCTGCTCGGAGTCGAAGGCCTTCTCGGCCTGCTCGATCAGGGTGAGCATGTCGCCCATGTCGAGGATGCGCGAGGCCATCCGGTCGGGGTGGAAGAGGTCGAAGTCGGTCATCGCCTCGCCGCTGGAGGCGAACATGACCGGCTTGCCGGTGATCGAGCGGATCGACAGGGCCGCACCACCGCGGGCGTCACCGTCGAGCTTGGTGAGCACCACGCCGTCGAAGCCGACGCCGTCGAGGAAGGCCTGTGCGGTCGTGACCGCGTCCTGGCCGATCATCGCGTCGACGACGAAGAGGATCTCGTCGGGCTGCACGGCATCGCGGATGTCGGACGCCTGCTGCATCAGGGTCGCGTCGACACCGAGGCGACCGGCGGTGTCGATGATGACGACGTCGTAGAGCTTGCGCCTGGCCTCCTCGATCGAGGCGCGTGCGACGTCGACCGGGTCGCCGGTGCCGTTGCCGGGCTCGGGAGCGAAGACGGGCACGCCGACGCGCTCGCCGTTGACCTGGAGCTGCTGCACCGCGTTGGGACGCTGGAGGTCGGCGGCGACCAGCAGCGGCGTCTTGTCCTGGTCCTTGAGCCAGAGCGCCATCTTGGCCGCCAGCGTCGTCTTGCCGGCGCCCTGGAGGCCGGCCAGCATGATCACGGTCGGTCCGGACTTGGCGTAGCGCAGCCGGCGGGTCTCGCCGCCGAGGATCGTGACGAGCTCGTCGTGGACGATCTTGATGATCTGCTGCGCCGGGTTGAGCGCTCCGCTGACCTCCTCGGAGCGTGCCCGCTCCTTCACCGCACCGACGAACTCCTTGACGACCGGCAGCGCCACGTCGGCCTCGAGCAGCGCGATCCGGATCTCACGCGCAGTGGCGTCGATGTCGGCCTCGGAGAGCCGGCCCTTGCCGCGCAGGTTCTTGAAGGTGTCGGCAAGGCGGTCGGAGAGTGTGGCGAACACGGTGTGGGTCTGTCCCTCGCGTCGGTGGCTGGATCAGGGCTGGGAGTCGGTGCTACGACGATCCAGCCTAGCCGCCGAACCCCGGTCGGACCGCCTCGACGCCTCCTCGAGGACCGTCAGCCACCGAGCGCGTTGCGCACGGCGTGGGCGGCGGCAGCGGCCCGCTCCTCCGTGGGGCGCACCCCGCCGACCTCCTGGACGTAGAACACGTCGACCGCCTGCGGGCCGAGCGTGGAGACGTGCGCCGAGGCGACGGTCAGGCCGAGCCCGGCGAGCGTGGTGAGGACCCGGTGGACCACCCCGGGACGGTCGGACGTGCGGATCTCCAGCACGAGCGACGCACGGGAGGCGTCCGGGCGCACCTCCACGATCGGCGGCAGCTCGTCGACGGGACGCTCCGACAGGTCCGGGGACCGCTGGCTGCCCTCGACCACACGCCGGATGCGGTCGCGTACGACGGTCGCGTCGAGGTAGGCGTCGGGCACCTCCCACGAGCTGACCGCCCACTCGCCCTCGGCGTCGACCTGCGACCAGGCGCGCGCCGCCTTGACCGGGACCCGCAGCGCGGCGAGGCCGCCCGCCACGTCGGCGAGCAGGCCGACCCGGTCGGCGGCGATCACGGTGACGGTGGCACCGACGTCGTGGGGCGTGATCTCGACGGAGACGGCGGCCGGGTCGCGGCGCACGGACTCGGGCACCGGCACCGAGTCGGTGGGGGCGGCATGGGCCACCTCCGCGCCCAGCGCGTGCCCGGCCCGGGCCACGAGCTGGTCGATCAGCGAGGCCCGCCAGGTCGTCCACGCGGCCGTCGAGGCCGCCTTGGCATCGGCCTCGGTGAGGGCCCGGAGCAGCTCGAGGGTGGCGGCGTCGGGGACGTGGGTGAGCAGCTCGGCGGTCGTCGCCGGGTCGTCGGGGTCGCGGGTGGTGCCGAGGTTGGCGAGGAGCAGGTGCCAGCGCACCAGGGAGGCGACCACCTCGGCGTCGAGGTCGGTGAAACCCATCCGGGCGACGATCTTGCGGGCCAGCGGCTCCCCCGCGACCGAGTGGTCGTGCAGGGATCCCTTGCCGATGTCGTGGAGCAGCGCGGCGACGAGCAGCAGGTCGGGCCGCCGGACGGTGCGGATCAACGACCCCGCCTCGGCGCAGGTCTCGATGACGTGGCGGTCCACGGTGAAGCGGTGGATGGCCGACGCGTGCGGCAGCAGCCGGATCTGCTCCCACTCGGGGAGGAAGGTCTCGATCCCGTCGACCTCGTCGAGGGTCTCCCACACGGGCATCAGGCCCGGACCGCTGGCGAGCAGCCGGACGAGCGCCTCGCGGGCAGTGGCCGGCCAGGGGACGGGGAGCTCGCCGCTCTCGCGGGCGAGGCGGGCGGCGGTGGTCGGGGCGAGCACGGCGTCGCGGCTGGCAGCCTCGGCGGCCGCGCGCAGGAGCAGGGTCGGGTCCTCGGACGGCTTCGCGCCGACGTCGAGCACGACCTCGCCGCGCGAGAGGGCGATGCCGGGGGCGATCTTCTCGAGGGCAGGCGTACGTCGCCCCTTCTCCCCCTTGGGACGCGCCACCACGGCGTCCGTACGACGCCAGGCGAGGCGGGAGAGGTGTGCGATCCGCCGGCCGAGCGAGCGCACGTGGCGCTGCGCCGCCTCGGCGTCGGCGAGCATCAGGCGCTCCGCCAGCGGGCCCCACATCTCGGGGGCGATCCGGTCGCCGGGGCGCCCGGCCAGGTCGTGCACCTCGTCGCGCACGTCGAGGAGCTGGAGGCGCGCTGCCTCGAGGTCGGGGGTGGAGGCATCGACGAGCCAGCTGGCCTCCAGGGCCTTGAGCACCCCTGCGTCGCGGAGGCCGCCCTCGGCCTCCTTCACGTCGGGGACGGAGGCGTGGGCGAGCTCACCGGTCACCTCGTGGCGCTTGTGGGTCAGCGCCTTGAGCTCGGGCAGCCGGGTGCGGGCCTGACGCCTCCAGTCGGCGAGCATCGTGGTGCGCAGACGCAGGCTCAGCCCGGGGTCACCAGCCAGGTGCCGGGTGTCGAGCAGGCCGAGGGCGACCCGCAGGTCACCGGCGGCGTCGAGCATCTGGCTCATCGAGCGGACCGAGTGGTCGAGCCGCTTCCCGGAGTCCCAGAGCGGGTACCAGAGGGTGCCGACCAGGTCGCCCAGGTCGGCCCCGTCCTCGTGGACGAGGACGACGTCGAGGTCGGAGTGGGGGGCGAGCTCACGTCGCCCGTAACCACCGACCGCGACCAGGGCCACCCCGGTGACGGGCCCCGCGGAGGCGGCGTACGCCTTCCGGCAGAGCTCGTCGGCCGAGGTGGCCCTGGCCTGACGTTGTGCTGCGGTCATGCGAGCTGTCCCGAGAGGGTCGGCATCAGAGCGCGGACGCGTCCTGCTCGCCGGTCCTGACCCGCACGACGGTCTCGACCGGGCTGACCCAGACCTTGCCGTCGCCGATGCGACCGGTCTGGGCCGTCTTGACGACGATGCCGACGATGTCGTCGGCGTCGGCGTCGTCCACGACGATCTCGATGCGGATCTTGGGCACGAGCGCGATGTCGTACTCGGCACCGCGGTAGACCTCGGTGTGACCCTTCTGGCGGCCGTAGCCGCTGACCTCGGAGACCGTCATGCCGGCGACACCGAAGGTCTCCAGCGCCTCGCGGACGTCCTCCCACTTGTGCGGCTTGATGACCGCGGTCACGAGCTTCATGCGCTGGCTCCTTCGGTGGCGGGCTTGGAGGGGGCGACGGTGGAGGCGGCCAGGACGCTGGACGAGCCGCCGCTGGTGCCGCTGTGCAGGTCGTAGGCCGACTCACCGTGGGCGGCGAGGTCGATGCCGTTGACCTCGTCCTCCTCGTCGAGACGCAGGCCGATCGTGTACTTGATGGCCAGCGCGATGATCGTGGTGAGGATGCCGGAGTAGAGCACGGCCACGATGACACCGAGCGTCTGGTCGCCCAGCGAGCCGAAGCCGCCGCCGTAGATGAGGCCGTCGACACCGCCGGCGCCCTCCGCGGTCGAGAACACTCCGATGAGCACGGTGCCGATGATGCCACCGACCAGGTGGACACCGACCACGTCGAGCGAGTCGTCGTAGCCCAGCTTGTACTTCAGGCCGACCGCCCACGCGCAGACGCCGCCGGCGATGGCGCCGATGGCGACGGCGCCGGAGAGGTTGACCGCGCCCGTGGCCGGGGTGATCGCCACGAGGCCGGCGACGATGCCGGAGGCGGCGCCGAGCGAGGTGGCCTTCTTGTGGATCAGGCGCTCGACCAGGAGCCAGCCGAGGATGGCGGCCATGGTGGCGAGCGTGGTGGTGGCGAAGGTGCGACCCGTCTCGAGCGGGAACTGGGTCTCCGGGTCGTCGCCGAAGACGATCGAGCCGACGTTGAAGCCGTACCAGCCCATCCACAGCAGACCGGCGCCGAGCATGGTCAGCGTCAGGTTGTGCGGACGCATCTGCTCGCGCGGCCAGCCGATCCGCTTGCCGAGCAGCACCACGAGCACGAGGGCCGCGACACCGGCGTTGATGTGGACGGCCGTGCCGCCCGCGTAGTCCTGGGCGCCGATCCGGCCGCAGATGAGCGAGTCGTCGGTGCAGCTGAAGACCATGTGGGCCATCGGGAAGTAGACGATCACGGCCCACAGCGGGACGAAGACCACCCAGGCCGAGAACTTCAGCCGGTCGGCGACCGCACCGCTGATGAGCGCGGCGGTGATGATCGCGAAGGTCATCTGGAACATCACGAAGATGTAGTCCCCGGTCGAGACGCCGTCGAGCCAGAGCAGCTCGAACGGGTTGGCGAAGAACGTGCCGTCACCGCCGAAGCCCATCGACCAGCCGACTGCGACGTACAGGATGCCGACGATGGCCGCCGCGACGTACGACATCATCATCATGTTGAGCACGGACTTCGATCGCGACATGCCGCCGTAGAACAGGGCCAGCGCGGGCACCGTCATCATCAGGACGAAAGCAGTCGCCACCAGCATGAAGGCGTAATAGCCGTCCACAGGACCTCCAGAAAACGTACGTGGTGTGGGTCCGCCCAGCGCGTGACGACGCTGTCATGCAGGGCTCCACATGTTCATCCGAAGAGTGCAAGTGACAGGTTTCACCCGTCCGCGGCACGTGTTGCGCGCAGGCAACGGATTCGACCCTTGTGTTACGGGCGTGTGAACAGAACCGGCAGCAGCCCTCCAGGGTCCCTCCTTGTTAGTGTTCGGCCGTGTCCAGACTGGCCGTGATGGCGCACTACGACGTCGCCGGAGAGCTGCGACCGCACGTGCGCGGACAGGTGGAGGCGCTGGCCGCCTCGGTCGACACGCTGCTCGTCTGCACGACCGCCCACCTGCAGGACTCCGCGCGTGCGTGGCTGGCCGAGCGCGCCGTGGTGGTGGAGCGCGCCAACTACGGCTACGACTTCTTCAGCTACAAGGTCGGGCTCGACGCCGCGGGCGACCTGACGGCCTACGACGAGGTCGTGGTCTGCAACGACACCTACGTCTTCGCGCTCGACTCCTACGACCGTGTCTTCGAGGAGATGGCCAGCCGTCCGTGCGACTTCTGGGGCCTGACCGGGGCCGAGCGGGTGGCGCCGCACATCCAGTCGTTCTTCATCGCGTTCCGCCCGTGGGTGGTCGCCTCCCGGGCCTTCACGAACTTCTGGGAGGAGATGGAGCCGATCTCCAAGCGTCGCCAGGTCATCCGGCGCTACGAGGTCGGCATGTCGCGGCGGCTCTACGAGGCCGGTTTCAGCTCCGACACCTACTTCGTGGAGACGACCGAGGACCGGCGGATCGCGCGGGAGCGGATGCGGTGGTGGGCCGCGCACCGCTCCCACTTCCCGCGCACGCGCGCGGAGGTCCGCGAGTGGCGCGAGCGGGCCAACGAACCGTGGAACCCGGCCCGGAGCCTGGCCGACCGCGTCCTCGACAACGCCCGACTCCCCTACGTCAAGATCGACACCCTGCGCTACGACCCCTACAACCTCGACGCCAAGCGGCTCCTCGAGCTGTGCGAGCGCCGGTTCCCGCAGCGCTTCGACGGTGTCCGGGAGTTCCTCGAGGAGACCGCGCAGTACTACCCGCTGCGCGACACCGAGCGGTTGCTGCCGACACCCCTCGCCCTGGAGCCCCTCTTCCCACGCGTGAGGTACTCCGATGCGCGGTGAGCGTCGCCAACAGGTGAGGCTCGACGACCCCGCAGAGGTCCTGGTCGACTCCGGCCTGATCGACCCGGACTACGTCGCGGCCCAGCTCGGCACCAGCTTCGACTCCGTCCAGGACGCCGCCCGCGCCGCCATCCACGCCGGCGACGTGTCGCCGCACCCGCTGTTCGAGGCGCAGTGGATCGGCCGACGCCGCTCGTGGCAGCGGGTCGGACAGCACCCCGTCCTCTGGTACGTCTCGGAGCGCCGCCGCCGCAACCGGATCTCGCCGCACCCGCTCGTCGACCCGCGGATCATCTTCGCGGCCCACCCCGAGGCCCGCCACCACCCCTACGGCGCGCTGTCCTACTGGCTCTCCGTCTCCGACCCCGGCACTCCCCTGCCGACGCGGATCCTGCCCAAGAAGGTGTCGTGGTCGACCTATCGCGCGGCCGCCATCGACGCAGCGGCCGGCTGGCGGGCCGAGGTCGTGCTCGAGCGGCCCGAGCTGGTCGGCCCGACGCCCCCGCGGCCCACCACGCTGGCGGCGTCCCCCGCCGTCACCGTCGTGATGGCCACCCAGGACCAGGGTCCCCTCGTCCACGAGACCGTGGCCTCGCTCCAGGCGCAGACCTTCACCGACTGGCACCTCGTCGCGGTCGACCGCGGCTCCGTCGACGACACCGCAGCGGTCCTCCAGGGCATGGCCGCCTTCGACGAGCGCATCACCCTGGTCCGCGAGTCCCGCTGCGGGCACGCACGTGCCCTCAACGTCGCCCTCGAGCACAGCACGGCCGAGCACGTCGCCTTCCTGCCGCTCGGTCGCGAGTGGCTGCCGGAGATGCTGGACGACCTCCTCGCCCACGCCCACCGGTCCGGAGGCTCGGCGGTCCTCGCCGGTGTCGGCGCCGTGGGGCGGTCCCGCCTCGAGCTGCTCGGCGGACGCCCCGTCGACCTGACCACCGCCCTCCTGCGCCGCGCCGCGATCAAGGACGTCGGCGGGTTCGACGAGACCCTTCGCGGCGCGGTCGAGCGCGACCTGCTGCTCCGGCTCACGCGCGAGCAGGAGCCGGTCGCGGTCGACGTTCCCGTGCTGCGACGTCCGGACCCCGTGCCACCGGCCTACGCCGACGACTGGAGCTCCGTGGTGCTCGAGCGCCAGCTCGTCGACTGGGACGCCGCCGTGGCGCGGACGACCTCCGAGGACCTCGTCAGCCACGTCATGCCGCTGGGCCCCGAGCCGCGGCGGACCGTCGAGTGGTTGAGCTCGGTGCCGCGCGACGGGTCCGAGCTGATCCTCGTGGGGGTGCGCCTGCGACGGGCCCACCACGTCCTGGCGGCGAGCATCGCCGCGGTGATCTCCGGGGCCCGGTTCGTCTCGATCCCCGCCACCGTCTCGATGTCGACGGCCACCAACGTCGGGATCGCAGAGGCCGCCGGCAGCACGGTGCTCCTGGTCCGGCCGGAGGCGATGCCACCGCGCCAGCCGATCGCCGAGCGGCTCGCCGCGGTGGTCCGCCAGCCCGACATCGCGCTGGCCCAGCCGCTCGTCGTCGACCTCGACGGGGTGATCCTCAGCGCGGGCGCCCGGTTCGCGGCGGCCAACCCGCACCCCGAGCTCTTCCTGTCCGGCCTTCCCACCAGCGACGCCGTGCGGATCGGGCAGTGCACCGTCGCCGCCCCCGCGGCGCCGCTGGTGGCCCTGCGCACCGAGACCGCCGTGGCCCTGCGCGGGGTCGACGCCCGGTTCCACTCCGTCCTCGCCGAGACCGACCTCGGACTGCGCGCCGAGCACGCCGGCCTGGGACGGTCCGTCGTGGTGCCCGACACCGTGATCACCTCGCGGACGCCCTACGCAGGTGACGAGGAGCTGATCGGGGCGATGTCGTCGCTGCGTTACTCGCTCCACTCACGGGTGGTCGGGTCGATGGCCTCACCCGTCGACCGGGCCTCCGACCTGCTGCGCCGGGCCGGGCTCGAGGTGACCGACGATCGCAACCGCCGGATCACGACCGACCCGGAGCACCGGACGGCCCCCGCGGTGCTGGTCCCCGAGCTGGTCGTCCGCGCGATCGACGGGATCCACGAGTCACCGCCGCGACTGCGGTGGGCCATCGACATCGCTGCCCCGGCCGCGCAGCGCGGCGACCGTTGGGGTGACACCTACTTCGCCCGCTCGCTGTCGGACGCCCTCGAGCAGCGCGGCCAGCACGTCGCCATCGACCGGCGCGACGCCCGCGAGCGCGACTCGCGCGACCACGACGACGTCCTGCTGGTGCTGCGCGGCCTGGACCGTGTCACGCCCCGCCCCGGGCTGCTCAACGTCGAGTGGATCATCAGCCACCCCGACATGATCGATCCCGACGAGGTGGCGGCGTTCGACCTCGTCTACGCCGCCAGCACCAGCTGGTCGGAGCGGATGACCCGCGAGTGGGGCACCCCGATCGAGCCGCTCCTCCAGTGCACCGACACCCGGTGGTTCCACCCCGACCGTGCGGAGCCCGACTCCGGCCCCGCGCTGCTGTTCGTGGGCAACTCGCGCGGCGTCTACCGCTACGCCGTCCGCAGTGCGCTCGCGATCGGCGCCGATCTCACGCTCCACGGCAACGACTGGACCGAGTTCGTCGAGCGGCGAGCAGATCGCCTCGGGTGGGGTGGACAACCGCGAGGTCGGCGTCCTCTACGCCTCGGCGGGCGTGGTCCTCAACGACCACCACCTCGACATGCGCCGCGACAGCTTCGCGTCCAACCGGCTCTTCGACGCCGCCGCGTGCGGGGCGAGGATCCTCAGCGACCGCATCGACGGCCTGGAGGAGACGTTCTCCGGGCTGGTGCTCCCGTTCGACAACGAGCACGAGCTCGCCCGCCTGGTGCAGCCGCCCTACGACGCCTTCCCCGACAACGAGGCCCGTCGCGAGATCGCGACGCGGATCATCTCCGAGCACAGCTTCGACAAGCGCGCCGAGAGGCTCATCGACGACGCCGTACGCGCGGTGCTCGCCCGCCGCTGAGCCCGGGTCAGCCGAGCAGGGCGTCGACGAAGGCCGCCGCGTCGAACGGCGCCATGTCGTCGGGACCCTCGCCGAGGCCGACGAGCTTGACCGGCACGCCCAGCTCGCGCTGGACCTGCACCACGATGCCGCCCTTGGCCGAGCCGTCGAGCTTGGTGAGCACGATGCCCGTGACGTCGACGATCTCGCTGAAGACGCGGGCCTGGATCAGGCCGTTCTGGCCGGTGGTGGCGTCGAGGACGAGGAGCACCTCGGTGACCTCGGCCTGCTTCTCGATGACGCGCTTGATCTTGCCGAGCTCGTCCATCAGGCCGGCCTTGTTCTGCAGGCGACCGGCCGTGTCGACCAGCACCGTGTCCACGCCGTCGGCCATGCCGTTCTTGACCGCCTCGAAGGCCACGCTGGCCGGGTCGCCGCCCTCGGGCCCGCGGACCACCTCGACGCCGACCCGCTCGCCCCACGTGGCCAGCTGGTCGACAGCGGCGGCACGGAAGGTGTCGGCCGCACCGAGCGTCACCTTCAGGTCCTCGGCGACGAGGATGCGGGCGATCTTGCCGACGGTGGTGGTCTTGCCGGCGCCGTTGACGCCGACCACCAGGACGACGCCGGGCTTGCCGTCGGTGCCGGTGACCTGGACGCGGCGGTCCATGTCGGTGCCGACGAGCTCGATCAGCTCCTCGCGCAGCACCGTGCGCGGGTCGGGCGTCTGCCCGCCCTCGACCCGCAGCCGGGTGCGCAGCTTCTCGACCAGCGCCTGCGTCGGCGCGACGCCGATGTCGGCGGTGAGGAGGGTGTCCTCGATCGCCTCCCAGGTGTCCTCGTCGAGGCGCTCGCGGCTGAGCAGGGCCAGCAGGCCCTTGCCGAGGCCGCCCTGCGAGCGGGAGAGCCGCTGGCGCAGCCGCACCAGCCGGGACGCCGTGCCCTCGGGCCTGTCGAGCGCGGGCGGCGCGTCGACGACCGGCTCCGCCGTGTCGAGCGCCGGCTCCGGCGGCGCGTCGGTGGCGACGTCGGTCCCGGTCGGCGCCGGGACGATGACGTCGGTGCCACCGGCGGGCGGTGCCGCCTTGCGGCGTCGCCCGGAGGTCAGCAGCCCGGCGAGCGTGAGCACGCCGACGACGGCGATGCCGATGATCAGATACAGCCAGTCACCCATGGCGCAATCCAATCAGAGCCGTGTGACGCGGCGCAGCCGGGTGAGCACCGCGGCCCCCTTCGACGGGTGGGCATCGGCCAGCCGGGCCCGCAGGGCTTCCCGCTGGGCGGCCAACCGGTCGCCGCGTTGCCGGGCGCGGCCCAGGTTGGCCTGCACGCGTGCCAGGTCGGACAGGACGGCATCGAAGGCGGCGGTGAGTCCCGATGTCGTGGCACCCGGCAGCATCGGGGACGCCGCCTCATCGCCGGGCCGCACGACCCACACGACCTCGTGGGCCATCAGGTGGAACCACTCCACAGCCGCCTCCCCCACCAGCGCGGGTGGCGTGACCCGGAGAGAGGCCAGCCCCGCCTCCGAGAGCCTGGAGTCGAAGTCGTCGCCGTAGAAGCGCACGTGGTCGGCCTGGCCGAACCGGCGGACCCGCTCCTCCGGCGGGACCTCCGGGTCCTCGTCGGTCGCGACGCCCACCTTGATCGGCACCTCGATGAGGGCGATGCCGCGGGGGCTGAGCACGCGCGCGATCTCGCGCATCGCCGCACAGTCGTCGGGCACGTGCTCGAGCACGTGGTAGCAGACGAGGAGGTCGACCGAGCCGTCGCGCAGCGGGAGGCTGGTCAGACTTGCCAGCGCGTCGACGTCACGTGCGTCGTAGCCGGCATCGAAGCTGATCCGGCGTCGAGCGCCGAGCCGCTCGAGCAGGGCCGTGGACTGCCGGGACGGAGCGATCTCCACCACCGTGTCGAGGTCGCGCAGGTCGGGCGCGAGGACTCCGAGCAGCAGTGAGAGGAAGCGGTGGCGCTCGAGGCTGCCGCACTTCGGGCAGGTGGCTTCCGGGCGGCCGTCGGGCCCCTTCCGGAACTGCCGCGACACCATCGCTCCACAGGCCGCGCAGTAGGCCTTGCGGGGATCGTGGCGTGAGCCGGACACGTCTTGCACGTTAGTGCGCCGCGGGCGTGGGGCGTGTTGCCGCGCCGCGTGTCGTCACCAGGCAGTGTCAGACGCGGGACTCGGAGTCCTCCAGCGTCGGGAGCGAGTCGACGCCCTTGCGCATGGCGGTGCCGAGCGACGGTGCGACGGGCAGGTCCTCACCGCGGTGGGGGTAGGCGACGTAGACGGCCACGGCGCCGGCGACGAGCACGCCGAGGGTCATCATCACGATGATTGCGAGCACGGGGTTCCTCCCGAGGTGGAGCGGAGCGAGCAGGTCGCCTCCAACATGGCACACCCGCCGTGCCGGACGCACGACGGCGCGCGTCAGCGGCGCGTCGTCGTGGCGACCCTCACGTTTCTTCTCGGGCTTCTCCTGACGCCGGGCGCAGCAGCGGCACGACGGCCGCGCGGATGACGTCGGGGATCGGGGTCACCGGCCGATCGCCGGCGCCGCCGGAGTTGTCGACGTAGACGTGGACGAAACGGCCCTCGGCCGCGGCCTCGTCGGACCCACCCTGGAAGAGGCCGATGCGGTAGACGATCGAGCTGGTGCCGACCTTGTCCACGACCAGGCCCATCTCGATCGGCTCCGGGAAGCCGATCTCGCGGAAGTAGCGGCAACCGGTCTCGGCGACGACGCCGATCTGCGGGAGCGCACGCACGTCCTCGCCCGTCGCCTCGTAGAGGTGGGCGTTGACCGCGGTGTCGAACAGCTCGTAGTAGGTCGCGTTGTTGAGGTGGCCGTAGGCGTCGTCGTCGCGCCACCGGGTGGTGGCGGTGCGCCAGGTGACGTAGTCGTCGCGGGTCGGGACGTCGTGAGGCATGCTCCGCATCCTCCCAGCGTTCACCGGCGACCGGCCGATGTGGGGGCGTCCCGCGGACCAGACGTCAGCGCGACTCGAACGCCAGCCGCAGGCCCAGAGCAGCGAACGCTGCTGCGAAGAAGCCCTGGATCCGCTCGACGAGCCTCGGCCGGGCCAGCACCCGCTCGCGCAGCAGACCGGCACAGACCCCGTAGGCGGCGAAGACGACGAAGGTGAGGGTCATGAAGACGGCGCTCAGGAGCAGCATCCGCGTGGTCGCGTGGGGCGTCGAGGCCGGCACGAACTGCGGCAGGAAGGCGAAGAAGAAGATCGTGAGCTTGGGGTTGAGCAGGTTGAGGGTGATGCCCGAGGAGAGGACGCTCCACGTCGATCCCGGCCGTTCGTCGGTGCTGCCGATCGGCTCACGGCGCCCGCGCCAGGTGCTCCACGCCATCCAGAGGAGGTAGGCGACGCCGAGGTACTTCAGGACCGCGAACGCGACGCCGCTGGCGTGCAGCACGGCGGCCAGCCCGGTGAGGGCCGCGATCAGGTGCGGCACCGTGCCGAGCGTGCACGCGAGCGCGGCGAGCACGGCTGCGCGCGGGCCACGTCCGAGGCCGGCGGCGATGGTGAAGACGGCCCCCGTCCCGGGTGTGGCGACGATGACCAGTGCGGTCAGCAGGAAGGTCGGGGACACGCGCTCACCCTGCCACGGGACCAGGTCGCCGTCACCAGGTCCGTGTCAGGCCGACTCCGCGTCGCGGAGCCGCTGGCTGATCACGGCCGAGACACCGTCGCCGCGCATCGTGACGCCGTAGAGCGCGTCACCGACCTCCATCGTGCGCTTCTGGTGGGTGATGACGAGCAGCTGGGAGTTCTCACGCAGCTCCTCGTAGATCTCCAGCAGCCGGCCGAGGTTGGTGTCGTCGAGCGCTGCCTCGACCTCGTCGAGGATGTAGAACGGCGAGGGCCGGGCCTTGAAGAGCGCGACGAGGAAGGCGACCGCGACGAGCGAGCGCTCACCACCGGAGAGCAGCGAGAGGCGCTTGACCTTCTTGCCGGCGGGGCGGGCCTCGACCTCGATGCCGGTGTTGAGCATGTCGTCGGGGTTGGTGAGCACGAGCCGCCCCTCACCTCCGGGGAAGAGCCGCGAGAAGGTGTGGTCGAAGGCCTTCTCCACGTCGGCGTAGGCCTCGGTGAAGACCTGCTCGACGCGGGCGTCGACCTCGCGGACGATGTCGAGCAGGTCCTTGCGGGTGCGCTTGAGGTCCTCGAGCTGCTCGGTGAGGAACTTGTGCCGCTCCTCCATCGCCGAGAACTCCTCCAGCGCCAGCGGGTTGACCCGGCCGAGCATGGACAGCGATCGCTCGGCGGAGCGCAGCCGCTTGACCTGCTCCTCGCGGACGAAGGCGGCCGGCTCGGGCGCCTCCTCCCCCTCGGGCACCTCGCCGGTGAAGGGGATCAGCGTCGTCGGGCCGTAGTCGGTGACCAGGCCGTCAGGGTCGAGGCCGAGCTCCTCGAGGGCGCGCTCCTCGAGCTGCTCGATCCGCATCTTCTGCTGGGTGCGGGCCATCTCGTCGCGGTGCACCGAGTTGACCAGCTCGTCGTGCTCACGGCCGAGGTCGCGCAGCCGGGTGCGCACGGCCATGAGCTGCTGCTCGCTCCCCTGCCTCGAGTCCTCGACGGCGGCACGCTCGTCGGCAGCGAGCATCACGGAGCGCTCGAGCTGGTGGAGCACCAGGCGTACGGCGACGGACACCGCCTGGGCAGCCCGGCCCTCGCGGATCAGGCGCTCGCGGCGCTCGGCGGCGCGCGCCCGCGACTCGCGCTCGGCCTGGGCGGCACGCAGGAGCGAGTCGGCGCGACCGTTGAGCGCGCGGGCACGCTCCTCGGCAGTGCGCAGGGCGAGGCGGGCGTCCATCTCGCCCTGCCGGGCCTCACGCGCCGCCTCGGCGAGCTTCGTGCGCTCGGAGGTGTCGGGCTCCTCGTCGGTGACGTCCTCGGCGGCGGCCAGGCGGGCCTCGAGCTCGACCAGGCCGGCCAGGGCCGCCTCACGGGCCTCCGCGGCCGTGGCGATGGAGCGCTCGAGCCGCTCGGCCTCGCCCTTGGCAGCGCGGGCCTGCGAGCCGTACTGGCCGAGCTCCTCGGCGACGGCAGCCAGGGTGGCGTCGGACTCGTGCAGCTTGGCGAGCGCGACGTCGACGCGCTTGAGGGTGTCGTGGCGGGTCGCCTCGAGCCGGGAGATCTCGAAGCCGAGCCGCTCGGTGGTGGCGGTCGCCTCGGCGAGGCGCGTGGTGGCCTCGTCGACGGCCGCCTGGACCTCGATCAGGCTGGGCTGGCTCGTCGAACCGCCGGCCGCGAAGTGGGCTCCGAGCAGGTCACCCTCGCGGGTCACCGCGACCAGGTCGGGCTGGTCGGCGACGAGGCGACCGGCGGCGGAGAGGTCCGCGACCACGGCGACCTTGCGGAGCAACCGCACCAGCGCAGGGCGTACGTCGTCGGGCGCGGAGACCACGTCGACGGCGTAGACCGCGCCGTCCGGAAGGCCCGGCCAGTCGCGGTCGTCGAGCGGCGCCCCGCCGAGCAGCAGTCCGGCGCGGCCGAGGTCGTCCTCCTTGAGGTGGCCGATCGCCTCGACGGCAGCGTGGGAGTCCACCACGACGACGGCGTCGGCGGCGGTGCCGAGGGCGGCCGCGACCGCGGTCTCGTAGCCGTGGTCGACGTCGAGCAGCGCGGCCACGGAGCCGAGCAGGCCGCCGACCGTGTCGGTCGCGGCGAGCAGCGCTCCGGCGCCGTCCTTGCGGTTGAGGCCGATCTCGAGCGCGTCGCGCCGCGCGATCAGCCCGGCGCGGTCGCGGTCGGCCTGCTGCGCCTCCTCGCGGGCCGTGGCCAGCTGCTCCTCGACCTCGTCGAGGGCAGTGACCGCGTCCTCGTGCTCGGAGTCGAGACCCTCCTCGCCGGCGTCGAGCCCGGCGACCTTGGTCTCGAGGGCGGTGAAGTCGCGCTGGGCGCGCTCCGCGCGGGTGGCGGCGTCCTCGCGGGCGTCGGTGAGCCGCTGGATCTCGGCGTCGGCGCCCTCGGCGCGGGACTTGAGTGCGTTGACCTGTCCGGTGAGCCGGGCCAGACCCTCACGCCGGTCGGCGGCCGCGCGCTGGAGGCCGGCGATCCGCCTCTCCTCCTGGGCAGCGGCCTCCTCGGCGCCACGCTTGGCCACGACGGCGGCGTCGAGGGCAGTGCGCTGCTGCTCGACCTGCTCGGCGATCTCCGCCTCCTGCTGGCGTACGCGCTCGGCCTGCGCCTCGAGGTCGTCGGGATCGCGACCGGAGTCGACCGTGTCGCCCTCGGAGGCTCCTGCGGCGTTGCGGATCCGCTCGTCGGCGAGGGACGCGGTGCCGCGGAGCCGCTCCTTGAGCCCGGACAGGGCGAACCAGGTCTCCTGCGCGGCGGCCAGGCGCGGCAGGTCGTCGCGCAGCGTGGCCTCGAGCCGGGACTCCTGCTCGCGTCCGGCCGCGACGGCGGCCTCGACCTCCTCGCGCCGTTGCTTGAGCAGCGACTCGTCGGCCATCTCCTGGTCGAGCGAGGTGCGGGCGAGGACGAGGTCGTCGGCGAGCAGCCGCGCCCGTGCATCGCGCACGTCGGCCTGGACCGTCTGCGCCTGGCGCGCGACCTCGGCCTGGCGACCGAGCGGCTTGAGCTGGCGGCGGATCTCGGAGAGCAGGTCGGCCAGCCGGGTCAGGTTGCCGTCGGTGGCGTCGAGCTTGCGGAGCGCCTTCTCCTTGCGCTTGCGGTGCTTCAGGACGCCGGCGGCCTCCTCGATGAAGCCTCGACGGTCCTCGGGGGTGGCGTGCAGGATCGAGTCGAGCTGTCCCTGCCCGACGATCACGTGCATCTCGCGGCCGATGCCGGAGTCGCTGAGCAGCTCCTGCACGTCGAGGAGCCGGCAGGACTGGGAGTTGATGGCGTACTCCGAGCCGCCGTTGCGGAACATCGTGCGGCTGATCGTGACCTCGGCGTAGTCGATCGGCAGCGCACCGTCGGAGTTGTCGATGGTCAGCTGCACCTCGGCGCGACCCAGCGGCGGGCGGCCGGACGTGCCGGCGAAGATGACGTCCTCCATCTTGCCGCCGCGCAGGCTCTTGGCGCCCTGCTCACCCATCACCCAGGCGAGCGCGTCGACGACGTTGGACTTGCCCGAGCCGTTGGGACCGACGATGCACGTGATGCCCGGCTCGAGCTGCATCGTCGTCGAGGACGCGAAGGACTTGAACCCCTTGAGGGTCAGGCTCTTCAGGTACAACGCGGGCTCCTCACCGGATCAGGCTGACTCTCTGCCACTGGGGCCACTGAAGACTGGGGAAGCTCAGCGCGGCTCACCCTACGACACCGCGCGGTGCCGCACCCGTTGCACGTGGGCGTGCCTCGGCGCCATGCTGACCGGATGCGGATCACGAGCGGGCGCGCGGCCCTCACCCTGGCGGCTCTCACGACCGTGCTGGCGGGTCTGCTCGCCGCGCCGGGCACGGCCGCGACCCCGGCCGCGCCCGATCCGGTCACCCGGGCACAGCTGCTGACGCTGGCCGACTACGAGGCGGTCTACCCCGACATGGACGAGCCGCTGCGGATCACGCTGCGCTCCCCCGTCTTCGCCCCGCGCGGCTGCGAGGACCAGGGTCAGGCCGTGCGCGGCACCAGCCGGATCTTCGGCAGCGTGTCCGCCGGCAGCCCACGGCGCTCGGTCGCGCTGATCGACCAGAACGTCATCCGGTTCTCCTCGAAGGCGCGAGGCACGGGCCCTCGTCCAGCGCTACCGGTTCTTCAGCAAGCACTGCGTCGGCAACGTCCGCACCGACGACGGCGAGGGCGGCGACGTCCTGCTCAAGAACCGCGCGTGGTTCCCGCCCGGGCGCGGTGACGAGTCGGCGGGGATGCTGATCGGCTGGTTCCAGGGCCGCGGCGTCGACTGGAGGCGCGTGATGGCGGTGCGCGTCGGCAGGACCGTCTCGGTGATCGACGTCAGCTACGTCGACATCCGGCCGCCCAAGGACGGGGTCGTCGCGCTCAGTGAGCTGGCGGTCGACAAGCTCGGCTGAGAGCCCTCAGAGGTCCAGCCGCATCTGCTGGGCGGTGACGGCGTAGCCGGACGTCTCGTAGAGCCGGATCGCGCTCGCGTTGTCACCGAAGACGTTGAGCGTCATCGACGTCGCACCGAGCTCACGGGCGGCGGCGTGCAGCGCCTCCAGCAGCTGGCGACCCAGGCCCTGGCCGCGGCTGGTCCGGGTCGACGCGGATGTCGAAGATCCAGGCCGAGACACCCGAGGCGTGACGGCGCAGCTCGAACCAGCCGATGCCGACCGGCTCGTCGCCCACCACTGCGGTCCACAGGTGCATGTCCGGGCTGGCCGGTCCGTCGGGCAGGAGCTGGGCGAACTCCCCCGCCGACTGCGCGACAGCGGCGTCCTGATCGAGGTCGCGCGCCACGGCGATGTCCACGGCGTAGTCCCGCTCGGAGCGTTCGCGCCAGTCGGCGTACTCCTGCTCCGTCATCGGACGCAGCCGCAGCGACTCACCCACGCCCCAGCACGTCCCTGAGGGCAGCGAGGACCAGGAGCACGGCGTCGGGGCGGGCGTTGCGGCCCATCAGCCCGATGCGCCAGACCGTGGCGGCGTAGGCACCCGCGCCGGCGCCGATCTCGATGCCGTAGCGTCGCGAGGAGCTCGCGCCGCACGGCGGCGGAGTCGACACCGTCGGGCACCTTGACCGTGGTGAGCTCGGGGAGACGGCTGCCCTCGGCGGCGAAGAGCTCGAGGCCCATCTCCTGGAGCCCGGCCTGCAAGCGCATCGCCGGCCGCCTGGTGGCGGGCCCACACCGCGTCGAGGCCCTCGTCGAGGATCCGGGTCAGCCCGGCGTGGAGGCTGGCGACCATCGCCGTGGGAGCCGTGTGGTGGTAGGTCCGCTGGCCGCCCTTGACGCCCGCCTCGCCGACGTAGCCACCGAGCATGCCGAGGTCGAGGTACCACGAGCGAGGCGTCTCGACGCGGCGCTCGAAGGCCCGGTCGTTGATCGTGAACGGCGCCAGGCCCGGGGCGACGCCGAGGCACTTCTGGGTGCCGGCGTAGCCGAGGTCGATGCCCCAGTCGTCGGCGCGCAGCTCGATGCCGGCGATCGAGGTGACCGCGTCGACGAGCAGCAGGGCGTCACCACCCTGCGAGCGGAGACCGGCGCCCAGGGCGGCGATGTCGGAGCGCACGCCGGTCGAGGTCTCGGCGTGGACGGCGGCGATGATCGCGGGCGACGGGTGCGCCGAGAGGACCCGGTCCACGTCGACGGGCTGTCCCCACTCGTGCTCGACCGCGACGACCTCCGCGCCGCAGCGGGCGGCCACGTCGGTCATCCGCTGCCCGAAGAGGCCGTTGACCGCCACCACGACGACGTCGCCGGGGTGGACGGTGTTGACGAAGGCCGCCTCCATGCCGGCCGAGCCGGTGGCGCTGAGCGGGAGCGTACGGGCGCTGGAGGTGCCCCAGACGGTGCGGAGCATGTCGCAGGTCTCGTCCATGATCCGGAGGAACTCCGGGTCGAGGTGGCCGAGCAGCGGCTCGGCCAGCGCGCGCGTGGCCTCCGGGTAGGGGTTCGACGGACCGGGACCGAAGAGGTGGCGCTCGCGGATCATGTGACCGACCGTAACGAAGCCGCCCTGATTCACAACACTGCTCCCGGGTTGAGGATGCCGGCCGGGTCGAGGGCGTCCTTGACCTTGCGGGTCAGCGCCATCACGTCCTCGCCGAGCTGCTCGGGCAGCGCCGCCTTCTTCGTGCGCCCCACACCGTGCTCGCCGGTGATGGTCCCGCCGAGCCGGATCGCGGCACGCAGGATGTCGTCGAAGGCGGCACGAGCGCGGCGTTCGGAGTCGGGGTCCGCCGCGTCGTAGACGATGATCGGGTGGGTGTTGCCGTCGCCTGCGTGGGCGACCGTCGGGATCTCGACGTCGTGGCGCCGGGCGATCTCCGCGACCGCCGCCAGCAGGTCCGGCAGCAGGGGCACGGGCGCACCGACGTCCTCCAGCAGCAGGGCGCCCCGGGCCTCGACCGCCGGGAAGGCCATCCGCCGCGCCTCGACGAACATCTCGCCCTCCGCCGGGTCCTCGGTGACGACGACCTCCGTCGCGCCGGCCGCCACGCAGGCGGCCTCGACGGTCGCGATCTCCGCGAGACGGGAGTCGCCCGGGGCATCGGACTGCACGACGAGCAACGCGCCGGCGGTGCGGTCGAGGCCGCGCGGCGAGTAGTCCTCGACGGCGTTGATCGACGCCTGGTCCATCAGCTCCATCATCGAGGGCCGCAGCGTGCGGCGTACGGCGACCACGGCCAGCGCCGCGTCCGCGACCGAGGCGAAGGACGCCACCAGGGTCGCGGGCGGGAGCGGCAGCGGCACCAGTCGCAGGATCGCGCGGGTCACGATCCCGAGCGTGCCCTCCGACCCGACGAAGAGCTTGAGCAGGGACAGCCCGGCGACGTCCTTGATCCGCTTGCCGCCGAGGGTCACGAGCGTGCCGTCGGCCAGCACCACGTCCAGGCCGAGGACGTAGTCGGTCGTCACGCCGTACTTCACGCAGCACAGGCCGCCGGCGTTGGTGGCGACGTTGCCACCGATCGAGCAGATCTCGTAGGACGACGGGTCCGGCGGGTACCAGAGTCCGTGCTCGCGCGAGGCGGCCTTCACCTCCGCGTTGAAGGCACCCGGCTCGACGACGGCCACCTGGCAGTCGGGATCGATCTCGATGGCCCGCATCCGCTCGAGGCTCAGCACGATGCCGCCGTCGACCGCGCTGGCGCCGCCGGAGAGCCCCGACCCCGCACCTCGCGGCACCACTGGGACGCCGTGGGTCGCCGCCCAGCGGACCGCGGTCTGCACCTGGCCGGCGTCCTCGGCCCGCACCACCGCGATGGGCGTGCCGGCGCCGGTGTCCTTCGACCAGTCGAAGCGGTAGTTGGCCACGGTGGCGGGATCGGTGGCGACCACCCCGGCGGGGAGGGACTCGACGAGGTCAGCAAGGGCGTCCACCCGCCCATCGAACCACTCCGCGCGCGGGTGCACGAGTCACGCGCTCGCGGCGACGACCTCGTCGTTGTGGGCGATGAGCCCCAGCGAGCGCCACACGAGGGCCAGGGTGATCCCGGACCCGACGAACGCGAACCACCACGGCGCGGTGAGGCCCCAGAAGTGCGCGATGACGCCACCGAGCAGCGAACCGATGAGCATCCCGCCCATCACGCAGATCATGTAGACCGAGCCGACCCGCCCCTGGAGCTCGCTGGGCACGGCCCGCTGCCGGACGGCCTGCGAGAGCGTGCCCCACACGAAGGCGTACGCGCCGAAGAAGAACATCAGGGGGTACGCCGCCCACGGCGAGGTCGTGAACGCCATCGCGAGGTGGAACAGCACCTCGGCCATCAGCACCGCCCGCATCAGCGTCGCCAGGGGCACGCGCTTCTCCAGGCGGCCGTAGGCGAAGGTGGCCAGCAGGCTGCCCAGCGCGGACGCGGTGGTCAGCAGGCCGAAGCCGGCCTCGTCGATCCCGACGCGCTCGAGCGCCCAGAGGACGAGCACCGACCACGGCGCCGCCCAGGTCACGTTGAAGACCACGATGATGAGCGCGAGCGTGCGCACGGGCGGGTTGTTCATCAGCCACCGCACGCCGTCGGCGATGTCCTGGCGGATGTGGGTGTCGACGTGCTCGCGGACCGCGCCCGGCGGCGTACCGATGCGCGACACGAGCACCACGCCGACCGCGATGCAGACGACGGTGACGACGAACGGCCACACCATCCCGAGCGAGAAGACGAGCGCACCGATCGCCGGGCCGACGAGCTGGTTGCCGGTGATCATCCCGGCCATCAGGCGGGAGTTGGCGATGCCCAGGTCGCGCTTGTCGACCAGCATCGGGGTGAGGGTGCCGGAGGTGGCGTCGGCGAAGGTCTCGGCGGTCCCGAGCGCCACCATGGCGGCGAGGACGAGGGCGATGTTGACGGCCCCGGTGGCGATCACGACGCACATCGCGACCAGGACCAGGCCGCGCACGGCGTTGGCCACCATGATCACGCGTCGCCGGTCGAGCCGGTCGGCCATGGCCCCCGCGAACAGCCCGAAGAACAGCCACGGCCCCGTGAGGGCCAGCATCGCGGCGGACACCAGGACGGGGTTGCGGGTCTGGGAGGCGACGAGCAACGGACCGGCGGCGATCAGCATGCCGTCGCCGAGGTTGGTCACCCACGACGACCCGACGAGCCAGCGGAACCCGGTGCCGAGACGTGTCGGGAAGACGGTCTCGACGATTCGGCTCACAAGGTGGTGAGCCTACGTGCGCGAGTGCCGGGATCGCACCCGACTATTCGGATCAGGCGGGCTGCAGGTCCTCGACGGCGCGTGCGGGCTCGCGAGCAGTGTCGCGGGCGGCCGCCTCGAGCCGGTCGTTGTCGGCCTGGAGTCGCAGGACCATCGTCTCGAGGTCCTCGACCCGGCGACGGAGTCGCCGGTTCTCCACCGACAGTGCGGGGGTCGTACGCAGCTCACTGGTGATGTGACCCATCAGAGCCTTGGCCATGGGGCGCCTTTCAGGTGTTCAGGGGACGGGGCCGCCGCCGAGCGGCCGTCTACAAGAGTCCCACCGCGACAGCAGCGGGTCAATGTGGCGGGTCGATGCTGCGTCACCGCCGAGGCGGCCGCTGGCAACGTGGGCAGAAGTAGGACGAACGGTTCATGAACGCGACGCGCCGGATCGGGGTGCCGCACCGGCGGCACGGCTCGCCCTCCTGGCCGTAGGCGTCGAGCGAGCGGTCGAAGTAGCCGGACTCGCCGTTGACGTTGACGTAGAGCGCGTCGAAGGACGTGCCGCCCTGGGCCAGGGCCTCGCCCATCACGGCCCGCACGTGGCCGAGGAGCCCGCGCAGCACCGGGCCGGTGAGCCGGTCCCCCGGTCGCTCGCCGTGCAGCCTGGCGCGCCACAGCGCCTCGTCGGCGTAGATGTTGCCCACGCCCGAGATCAGGCCCTGGTCGAGCAGCAGCCGCTTGATGCCGGACGTACGCCGTCGGGTGCGGCGGACGAACTCGTCGTCGTCGAACTCCGGGTCGATCGGGTCCCGCGCGATGTGGACGATCTCGGCGGGGAGATCGGCGCCACCGGCCGAGACGGCGAGCCCGCCGAACATCCGCTGGTCGACGAACCGCATCTCGAGCCGCCGGCCGTCGGGAGTCAGCAGGCCGAAGCGCACCCGCAGGTGCCGCTCGTCGGGAGCGCCGGGCTCCTGCAGCAGCATCTGACCGCTCATGCCGAGGTGGCCCAGGAGCGCGTCACCGTTGGCCAGGGCCAGCCAGAAGTACTTGCCGCGCCGACGTACGGCCTCGATGCGCTGGCCGGCGAGTGCGGCGGCGAAGCCGCTGGGGCCGCGGAGGTCGCGTCGGACCGGTCGGGGGTGGAGCACCTCGACGGACTCGATGGTGCTGCCGAGCACGTGCCGCTCGAGGCCGGCCCGGACGACCTCGACCTCGGGGAGCTCGGGCACGGGTCAGGCGTCGGAGCCGAGCGCCGCGACGTCGGCCGAGGCCCCCACCGTCGCGTCGGGGTGGGCGGCCTTGATCTCGCGGTAGGCGGTCTCGGCGGCACCCTGCTCGGCTTCCTTCTTGGAGCGGCCGTGGCCGTTGCCGAGGACCTGCTCGCCGACGCGGACCCGCGCGACGAAGGTCTTCATGTGGTCGGGGCCGTCGTCCTCGATGAGGTAGTCGGGCACGCCGAGGCCGAGAGTGGCCGAGAGCTCCTGGAGGGAGGTCTTCCAGTCGAGGCCGGCACCCATCGAGGCAGCCGCCTCCATGACCGGGTCGAACAGCAGGTGGACGACCTTGGCGGCCTCGGTGATCCCGCCGCTGAGGTGGATCGCCCCGATGACCGCCTCGACCGTGTCGGACAGGATCGAGGCCTTGTCGCGACCGCCGGTGGTCTCCTCGCCGCGGCCCAGCATGATGTGCTGGCCGAGCTCGATCTCGCGGGCCACGTCGGCCAGCGCGCGTGCGTTGACCACCGCGGCACGCAGCTTGGCCAGCCGGCCCTCGGAGAAGTCCGGGTGGGCGAGGTAGAGCGTCTCGGTCACCACGACCCCGAGCACCGAGTCGCCGAGGAACTCCAGGCGCTCGTTGGTCGGGAGCTGGCCGTTCTCGTAGGCGAACGAGCGGTGCGTCAGGGCGCGCTCCAGCAGCTCGGGATCCAGGACCGGATCACCGAGCGCCGTGCGGAGCTCGTCGGTGGTCAGAGGACGATCAGAGAACTTGACGACGGTCGGCCTTGGCGCCGTACTGGCCGCACTGGCCGCACGCACGGTGCGGGAGGTGCTTGGCGCCGCAGGCGGGGTTGGCGCAGGTCGCGAGGGTCGGCGCAGTGGCCTTCCACTGCGAACGGCGGTGGCGCGTGTTGCTGCGCGACATCTTCCGCTTCGGAACAGCCATGGTGTGTCTCCTACTAGATCTGGCTTGCTTGTGTCACGCGGGGATTCCCGGTGAGTGGTCAGTCCTGGTCGTGCAGGGGTCGTGCGTGGGGTGTCCTGCTGCAGGTCCTGCAGTCCTGCCCAGCGCGGGTCGATCGGCGCGTCGTGCGAGTGGTCCGGATCATCGGCGAGCCGCGCACCACACTCGGTGCACAACCCGGGGCAATCATCCATGCACAGCGGCTGGAACGGCAGTGCGAGCACCACCGCGTCCCGCAGCAGGGGCTCGAGGTCGAGCAGGTCGTCCTCGAGCAGGCTGGTCTCGTCGTCGAGTTCGCGGTCGTCGTGCTCCGCGGCCTTGTCGTGCTGCTCGGGGTAGACGTACAGCTCCTGCAGCCTGACGTGGATCTCGTCCTCGATCGGCTCCAGGCACCGCACGCACTCCCCCTCGAGCGCGGCCGTGGCCGTGCCCGTGAGCAGCACGCCCTCGATGACCGCTTCCAGACGCAGGTCGAGCTCGACCGGCGATCCTTCGGGGACAGCGAGGACTTCGATGCCAAGTTGCGCCGGTGCCGGGACGGAGAGGTCCAGCTCACGCTGGGACCCCGGGCGGCGGCCGAGCTCGCGAGTATCGAGCACGAGCGGCGCCCTCGGGTCCAGGCTGTTCACTGCGAACTCCCACGTCTGGACACCAACACAACCTCGGAAGCGTATCCGGCGCCCGGGCAGTGGGGCAAAACGGGTGACGCGTCGCGGGACGGACGAGTCAGGAACGACGCTCGGCGAGGCGGCGTACGAGCTGCTCGTGGACCGGCTCCGGGACCAGCCCGCGGACGTCGCCGCCGAGCGTGGCGACCTCCTTGATCAGGCTGGAGGAGACGAACGCGTTGCCGACGGCGCCGGGCAGGAAGACGGTCTCCACGTCGGTGAGGTGGGAGTTCATCTGGGCCATCGGGAGCTCGTACTCGTAGTCGCCGGCGCCGCGCAGGCCCTTGACGATCGCGACCGCGTCGAGCTCGCGGCAGAAGTCGACGATCAGCCCGTCGAAGCCGGCGACCCGCACGTTGGGGATGTCACCGGTCGCGGCCTCGAGCATCGCGATGCGCTCGTCCGGGGTGAAGAGCCGGTTCTTGGACATGTTGGTGCCGATGGCGACGACGACCTCGTCGAAGAGCTTCGCGGCGCGCCCGACGATGTCGAGGTGGCCGTTGGTCACCGGGTCGAAGGACCCGGGGCAGACTGCGCGTCGCACGCGGGACTCCCTTCGAGCGGGGGCACCTGGGCTGACGGGCTCAGGGTGCTGTGGGTGCTGGGGTGGCGTGACCGTACCAAAGCGCGGTCTCGCCGTAGCGCTTCGTCCGGTCGTCCTCGATGCCCTCGGGCCAGGTGACCCGGCTGCGCTTGGCGGCCCGCTCGACCACCACGAGTGCACCCGGCACGAGCCAGCCCTGGGCGACGAGCGCGGCCAGGTCGGCGTCGACGTCGTCGTCCGGCAACGGGTAGGGCGGGTCGGAGAAGACCAGGTCGTAGGGGGCGGCCGGCGGAGCGGCGAGCACCGTGGCGACCGAGCCGGCGATGACGCGCGCCTTGGCGAAGCCCAGCGCGGCGGCGTTGCGGGTGATCAGGGAGGCCGTACGACGGTCCTGCTCCACCATGGTCACCACGCCCGCCCCGCGCGACCACGCCTCCAGGCCGACGGCACCCGACCCGGCGTACAGGTCGAGGAAGCGCAGTCCGTCGAGCGAGCCGGTGCGTGACTCGACGGCCGAGAACAGGGCCTCACGCACCCGGTCGCTCGTGGGCCGGGTCGTCTGGCCGCGCGGCGTCTCCAGACGGCGACCCCCCGCCGTTCCCCCGATGATCCGAGTCATTGTCGACTCATGCCTGTCCCGCTCAGCCCTTCTCAACCCTTGTCGATGAATCCTGACACTGCCGATCGTTCGACCTCGTCGACGACAGCGGCGAGGTCAGGTGACTGGGCGAGCGCAGGGTCTTCGGAGAGTAGCGCCTCAGCGGCCTCCCGGGCACGGACGATCGTCTTCTCGTCGCGCAATACCCGAAGTGTGACGAGACCCGAGCGGAAGCCGGACTGGCTGGCACCGAGCACGTCCCCCTCCCGGCGCTGCTCGAGGTCGACCCGGCTCAGCTCGAAGCCGTCCGTGGTCGACGCGACGGCGTCGAGACGGTCGCGGGCGGGCGAACCGACCTCGGCGTGCGAGACCAGCAGGCAGAGCCCCGGGAGGCCGCCACGGCCGACGCGGCCGCGCAGCTGGTGGAGCTGGGAGACACCGAACCGGTCGGCGTCCAGCAGCACCATCGCGGTCGCGTTGTGCACGTCGACGCCGACCTCGATGACCGTCGTCGACACGAGCACGTCGATCTCCCCCGCGGCGAAGGCGCGCATGGTGCGGTCCTTGTCCTCGGGAGCGAGCCGTCCGTGCAGGACGGCGGTGCGGAGGCCCCGGAGCGGACCGGTCGCCAGCTCCTCGTGGACCTCCTCGACGGCCGCCAGCGACCGCTTGGGGGCGATCTCGGCGCCCTCGTCGTCCAGGTCGACCTGGTCGGACTCGCCCTCCTCGCCCGAGTCGCCGGAGATGCGGGGACACACGACGTAGACCTGGTGCCCCTTCTCGACCTCCTCGCGCACCCTCTGCCAGACGCGCTCGACCCACGAGGGCTGCTCGGCGAGCGGGACGACGTTGGTCTGGATCGGCGCCCGGCCTGCCGGGAGCTCGGCGAGGACGGACGTCTCCAGGTCACCGAACACGGTCATCGCGACGGTCCGCGGGATCGGGGTCGCGGTCATGACCAGGACGTGGGGCGGCGAGCCCGCCTTGTCGGTCAGCGCGGCACGTTGCTCGACACCGAAGCGGTGCTGCTCGTCGACGACCACGAGCCCGAGGTCGGCGAACTCGACCCGGTCCTCCAGCAACGCGTGGGTGCCGATCACGATCCCGGCCTCGCCGGTGACGATCCTGAGCATCGCCTCCTGGCGCGCGGCCCTGCCCATCGACCCGGTGAGCAGCACCACCGTCGTCGCCTCCGCGGCACCACCGAGCATCCCGCCCTGGGCGAGGTCGCCGAGCATCGCGGAGATCGACCGGAGGTGCTGCTGGGCGAGGACCTCGGTCGGAGCGAGCAGCGCTGCCTGTCCCCCGGCATCGACCACCTGGAGCATGGCGCGCAGCGCGACCAGCGTCTTGCCGGATCCCACCTCCCCCTGCAGGAGGCGGTTCATCGGGTGGTCGCGACCGAGCTCCTCGGCGACGAGGTCACCGATCTCGCGCTGGCCGCCGGTGAGCTCGAAGGGCAGGCGCGCGTCGAACTCGGTGAGGATCCCGCCGTCGCGGCCGACCCGCGACTGGGCTCCCTGGGCGCGGTGCGCGGCGCGGCGCCGGGCCAGGACCAGCTGCAGGACCAGCGCCTCCTCGAACCGGAAGCGCTTCTGCGCCGCTCCGAGCTGGCTCCACTCGTCGGGTCCGTGGATCCACCGCAGCGCCTGCATGATGCCGAGCAGCTCGAACCGCTCGCGCAGCTCCGGGGTGAAGACGTCGGGCACGCCGGTGACGAGGTCGAGCGCGGTCGCGATGACCTTCTGGAGGTCCCAGGTGTAGAGCTTGGCGGTCAGCGGGTAGACCGGGATCAGCTTGCTCAGCATCGCGCCCTCCTCGCCGTCGAGGGCGAAGCCGTGGGCCTGCTCGAGCTGCCAGCTGGTGCGGAACTGCTTGGCCTTGCCGGTGAAGAGCGCCCTGCTCCCCACGCCGAACTCGGCCTCGTGGCGGTCGGCCAGGTTCTTGTAGGGGCTGAACAGCGTGACGGAGAAGTCGGGGCCGTCGGTGCGAAGGCGGATCGTCGTACGCCACTGGCGGCGGTTGCCGGCCGTGAACGGCGCGCTCTCGCAGGACCGCACCTCGCCGACGATCGTCAGCTGCTCGCCCACCACCGGGGTGGCGACCTCCGAGAGCTCGGTGGCGGCGACGTAGCGGCGCGGGAAGTGGCGCAGCAGGTCACCGATGGTCTCGAGGCCCAAGCCCTCCTCGGCGAGCTTGCGCTTCTTGTGGGAGCTGCCGAAGACCGCGGCGATCGGGCTCTCCGGTGTGATGGCGACCATGGAGAATTCCTAGCCGATCCCGGTCACTCACTCCACGCTGACCAGCAGCGGGTAGCGCGGCTGGCCCCCTGCGTGGACGGCGACGTCGACGTGCGGGTGGCGCTCCTCGACGTGGGCGGCGACGCGGTCGGCGAGCTCCACGCCGTCCTCGCCGGAGACGATGGTGACCAGCTCGCCACCGCCGGCCAGGAGGCGTTCGAGGACGTCCTTGGCCACGGTCTCCAGGTCGGAGCCGACCACCGCGAAGTCGCCCGCGATGACGCCGAGGGCGTCGCCGGGCTCGCACGGACCGGCCATGGTGATGGCCTGACGGGCGGCGACGGTGACGGCGCCGTGGCGGGCGTGCCGGGCGGTCGCGGTCATCTCGCGGACGTCCGCGTCGAAGGTGCGACCGGGCTCGTGCACCGAGATCGCCGCGAGGCCCTGCACCTGGGCCTGGGTCGGGATCACCTCGACCGTGATGTCCTGCTCGGCGGCGGCCGTGCGGGCGGCGATCTCCGCTGCGCGGACCGTGTCGCCGTCGTTGGGGAGCACGACGACCTCCGCCGCGCCGCAGCCGGTGATCGCCTCGAGGAGCTGCCCCGTCGACGGGCGTTGGCCGGGCCCGCCGGGCACCACGACGGCGCCCGCGGACTCGAAGAGCGCGGACAGCCCGGGACCGGCGGCCACGGCGACGACCTTGCGGCCCGTCCGGGTGGAGGTCGTGTGCCGGCCGGCGGCGATCTGCTCGGCGAAGTGGGTGACCCGGATCCGGTAGGGCCGGCCGGCCGCGATCCCGGCCTCGATGGCCGCACCGACGTCGTCGACGTGGACGTGGACGTTGAAGAGGCCGTCGCCGCCGACGACCACGAGGCTGTCGCCCAGCGCGGCGAGGGCCTGCCGGAGGACCGGGATGGTCTCCGCCTCCCGGTCGGGGCTGGCGTCGAGGAGGTACATCACCTCGTAGCCCGGTCCGTCCTCGGTGAGGTCGTCGCTGGGCACGGCCGCCCGGGTGGCGACCCGGATGTGGTGGGTGCCGATCGGCGCCGTCCACGGCATCGGGCGACGTCCCGTGGCGGTCGTCTCGACGGCGTCGAGCACGACGGTGAGGCCGCGACCGCCGGCGTCGACCACCCCGGCCTGGGCCAGCACGGCCAGCTGCTCCGGCGTACGGGCCAGGGCGACGCGGGCTGCGGCGGCCGCAGCGGTGAAGACGTCGCGGGCGCGCGCGCCCTCGGCGGTGGCCGTCGCGAGCGCGGCGTCGGAGGCGGCGCGGGCCACGGTCAGGATCGTGCCCTCGACCGGGGTCCCGACCGCGGCATAGCTGGCGTCGGTGGCCGCGTGCATGGCGGCGGCGATGGTCTGCGCACGAGGCTCCCCGGTGCCGGCAGTGGCGAGGTGCGTGACGTAGGCGCGGAGCATCTGGCTGAGGATCACCCCGGAGTTGCCGCGGGCACCCATGAGCGCGGCGCGTGCCAGCAGGGCCATCCCCGACCCGAGGTCGAGCTCAGGGTTGCCCGCGCGAGCCTCGCGCAGCGCGTCGCGGGCGGCGGAGACGGTGAGGAACATGTTGGTGCCGGTGTCGCCGTCGGGCACGGGATAGACGTTGAGCGCATCGATCTCCTCGCGTGCGGAGGAGAGGGCGTCGGTCGCGATGTCGACGAACCGGGCAACCGCGTCCAGGTCGATGCCGTGGGTGACTGGCTCCATCGAGTCGGTGTGCTCCCGGGTGTGATCTGGACGGGTTCGGGCTGCCATGTGGTGCGCGCCACAGGGTAGTGCCCCGGCTGCGCCCGGCTGCGATTTCATCCCACCGGCGGTCCTCGGCTACTCTTGCGCGGTTGCCTTCTGCCGCTCCTGTGGCAGTGGGCCTTGGAGATCTATCACCCTCGAACGGATCGGAGTGCACGGTGGCTGCCGTCTGCGACATCTGCGCCAAGAAGCCGGGCTTCGGAAACAACCGTCCCTGGTCGCGCAAGATCACGAAGCGTCGTTTCAACCCCAACATCCAGCGCGTCCGGGCGACCGTCAACGGCACGCCCAAGCGCCTGAACGTCTGCACCGGCTGCCTCAAGGCCGGCAAGGTCTCGCGCTGACCTGACCAGACTCTTCGTCGAAGCCCCCGTCGCTCTGCGGCGGGGGCTTCGTCGTCTGCGGCTGGCTCGACGTTTTGATCCCCCGCATAGGCGGGGGATCTCCAACTTCGGGGGTCGTGCACGCCCCGGGAAGTTCGCGACTCGCCCGGGAGGTCGGCCGTGAGTCTCCTGGAGACTCACGTGGGAGGTCAGAAGTGGGTCCACCCGGTGGGGCCGTCGTAGGCCAGCCCGTCGACCGTGACACCGGAGCCCTCGAGGACCTGCCCGACGACCTGCCACCCGGTCGGCACGGACGCGGTGTCGGGGAAGGTGGCCAGCAGCGCGTGGTCGTCTCCCCCGGCGAGGATGAACTGGATCGGGTCGGCGCCGAGGGCAGCCCCCACGGCCTGGAGCGGCTCGGGGACGTCGAAGGCGTCACGGCGTACGTCGATCGCGACACCGCTCGCGTCGGCGATGTGGCCGGCCTCGGCGAGCAGGCCGTCGGAGATGTCGATCAGGGCAGTGGCACCGGCCTCGGCGGCCTCCTTGCCGGCGGCGTAGGGCGGCTCGGGGCGACGGTAGGCCTCGACCAGCACCCGCGGGGACCGGAAGCCACGGCCGAGGACGGCGAGACCTCCCGCGGCCCAGCCCTGGCGGCCCGTGAGGGCGAGGACGTCGCCGGGCTGTGCGCCCGAGCGCAGCACCGGCGCCTGGGTGCACTGGCCGAGCACGGTGACCGCGATCATCACCTGGTCGGCGCGGGTGACGTCACCGCCGACGACGGTGGCGCCGACGCCGGCGCACTCCTCGGCGAAGCCGCGGGCGAAGTCGAGCGCCCACTCGACCGGCAGGTCCGCCGGCGCGGCCAGGCCGATGGTGAGGTGGCGGGCGGTGCCGCCCATGGCGTTGATGTCGGAGAGGTTCTGCGCAGCAGCGCGGTGCCCGACGTCGGCGGCGCTCGCCCAGTCGCGGCGGAAGTGCCGGCCCTCGACCATGAGGTCCATGGAGACCACCACGTGGCCGTGCTTGATCCGCAGGACGGCGGCGTCGTCGCCGGGCCCGACCAGCACGCTGTCGTCGCCCTCGAAGATCTCCACGAGCTCCGAGATCAGGCCGAACTCGCCTGCGTCACCGAGGGTTGCGTCCGATGCGAGAGCCATGCCCCCATCCCACCAGACCGGGCGGGTGATCACAGTCACCCATCCCCTGTCGGGTCGCCCGCGTCGCGCGGTAGGTTGTGCCGGTCACAGCCGCTCAAAGACCGAGGAGTCCCACGATGGTCGTCCAGGCCTACATCCTGATCCAGACCGACGTCGGCAAGGCCGCCGAGGTGGCCAAGGCCATCGCGCAGGTCAGCGGCGTCACGCTTGCCGAGGACGTCACCGGTCCCTACGACGTGATCGTCCGCGCCGAGGCCAAGAACGTCGACGAGCTGGGCAAGCTCGTGGTGTCGAAGGTGCAGAACCTCGACGGCATCACCCGCACGCTGACCTGCCCGGTCGTCCACATCTGACACACGTGCACCACCGTCGACGCCTCGGCCCCGCACTGGGCCGGGGCGTCGTCGCGTCCGCCGCGGGTTGCCTCCTGCTCAGCGCCTGCAGCTCGGGCACGATCGGGATCGACGATGCCGACCTCTCGTCCGCCGATCGGGCCGCGTGCCAGGCGCTCGTCGACGACCTGCCCGACACGCTCGCCGGTGAGCCGCGCCGCTCCGTCGACCCGGACGACGCCCTGGGCGCGGCCTGGGGCGATCCGGCGTACGTCCTCACGTGCGGCGTGCCCGCACCTGACGACTACGAGCCGACCGCCGAGTGCAGCGTGGTCAAGGGCGTCGGCTGGTACGTCACCGACGGCCAGCTCTCCGACCTGGGGGTCGACGCCACCCCGATCGCCCTCAGCCTGTCGCCCTACGTCGAGGTGCAGGTGCCGTCGCGCTACCGCACCCGGGGCATCGACGAGGCGCTCGCCGAGCTCGCGCCCGTGCTCAAGGAGCACCTGGGCGAGGGGCTGTCCTGCTTGTGACCGCGCCCGTCCGGGTCGGTCAGCGCAGTCCGGTGTCGCGCCTGAGCGCCAGCTGGACGAGCCGGTCGACGAGCTCGGGGTAGGACAACCCGGACGCGGCCCACATCTGCGGATACATCGAGGTGGGCGTGAAGCCGGGCATCGTGTTGAGCTCGTTGATCACCAGCGAGCCGTCGGGCATCACGAAGAAGTCGACGCGGGCCAGGCCCTCGCAGGAGAGCGCGTCGAACGCGCGGACCGCCATCGCCCGGAGCTCCTGCTCGGTCCCGGCGGGGAGGTCAGCGGGGATGTCGATCTCGGTGTGCTGGTCGGCGAGGTACTTGGCCTCGAAGTCGTAGAACTCGTGCTCGCCGCCGGTGCGGACCTCGCCGGGTCGGGACGTCTCGGGCGGGCCGTCGAGGGTGCCGAGCACGCCGCACTCGACCTCGCGGGCGCCCTCCATCGACTGCTCGATCAGCACCTTGGGGTCGTGCCGGAAGGCCTCCTCGAGCGCCTCCTCGATCTCCGAGGTGTCGTGCACCTTGCTGATGCCCATGCTGGAGCCGGCACGGGCGGGCTTGGCGAACGACGGGAAGCCGAGCTCCTCGATCCGCGCCCGGCAGCCGACCGGGTCCTGGGCCCACTCCGTGCGGGTGACCACGATGCCGGGCGTGACCGGGAGCCCGGCCGCCTGCAGCACGATCTTCATGAACGCCTTGTCCATGCCGACGGCCGAGGCCAGCACGCCGGAGCCGACGTAGCGGACCGCTGCCATCTCGAGCATCCCCTGGAGGGTGCCGTCCTCGCCCCAGGGGCCGTGGAGCAGCGGGAAGACGACGTCGACCTCGCCGATGAGCGACGGCACGCTCGACGGCTCGGTGACCACGAGGTCGGTGCCGGTGGTGGCCCCCATCAGCGCGACCGGAGAGCGGTCGGCGTCCACCTGGGGCAGGTCGTTGCCGTGGATGGCGAGCCGCGTCGGCTCGTCGGCCTCCAGCACCCACCGGCCGTCGGTGGCGATCCCGACCGGCACGACGTCGTAGGCCTCGCGGTCGATCGCGGCCAGCACGCTGCCCGCGGTCACGCACGAGATGCCGTGCTCGGAGGATCGCCCGCCGAACACGACGGCGACCCGGGGCTTGCGTCCGGTCCTGTCGGAGGAGGTGTCGTTCGTCGCCGTGTTCATCTCCGTGACCCTATCCACCTACGCTGGCGCGCATGGCTGCAGACACGACACCCGACCCGACTCCCGACCCGGGTTCCGGCTCGTCCTTCCGGCCCGGGACGATCGCCGTCACCGCCGGGCGCCCCGCACGTACGCCCGACGCGCCGCTCAACACGCCGATCACCATGGCCGCGACCTACGTCGCCGGCGGCGACGTCGAGTACGGCCGCTACGGCAACCCGACGTGGACCGCGCTCGAGGACGCCCTCGGTGCGCTGGAGGGTGGCCGCTGCCTGACCTTCGCCTCCGGCCTGGCCGCGGTGGCGACGGTCCTCGACCTCGTCGGGACCGACGGCCGCGTCGTGGTGCCCAAGCACGCCTACACCGGCACGATCATGCAGCTCGCGGACCTCGAGTCCCGCGGCCGGCTCCGCGCCGAGCTGGTCGACATCACCGACACCGAGGCGGTGGTCGCCGCCTGCGCCGACGCCGCGCTGGTGTGGCTGGAGTCGCCCACCAACCCCGCGCTCGAGGTCGCCGACATCCCGACGATCACGGCTGCGGCCCACGAGGCCGGTGCCTACGTCGTCGTCGACAACACCTTCGCCACTCCCCTGCTCCAGCGCCCGCTGGAGGACGGCGTCGACCTCGTCGTGCACTCCGCGACGAAGTACCTCGCCGGCCACTCCGACGTGCAGATGGGCGCGATCCTCACCCGCGACGACGACCTCTACGGCGTGCTCAAGGGCCGCCGCGACCTCCTCGGCGCCATCCCCGGTCCGTTCGAGGCGTGGCTGACCCTGCGCGGCCTGCGCACGCTCCACCTGCGCGTGGAGCGGGCCCAGTCCAACGCCCAGGAGCTCGTCCGACGCCTGGGCGAGCACCCCGCCCTGTCCGAGGTCCGCTACCCCGGCTTCGGCGGCATCGTCAGCATCGTCCTGTCCCAGGGCGAGGTGGCCGCAGACCTGCTGTCCCGCAAGACCCGGCTCTGGGTGCACGCGACCTCGCTCGGGGGCGTCGAGTCGACCCTCGAGCGCCGTCGGCGCTGGAAGGCCGAGGCCGCGACCATCCCCGACGGACTGGTGCGGCTCTCGGTGGGCATCGAGGACGTCGAGGACCTCTGGGAGGACCTGCGCACCGCGCTCGACGGCTGCGTCGGTTGACGGTCCTGCCCGGCACCTGAGGCACCACGTGTAACGCTGCGCGACTGTGCGACGAAGAAGGGGTATGGACTCCCCACCCGACGTCCCGGTCATCGGCCGGGATCCGGACGCCTTCGAGGCGTTCTACCGCGAGCACCTGCCGTGGGTACGACGCTTCGTCGCTCGCCGGGTGGACGACCCGCACACCGCAGCCGACCTGACGGCCGACATCTTCCTGGCGGTGGTCGATGGGGCCGGCGGCTACCGGGAGTCGTCCGGCACGCCCGTCGCCTGGCTGGCCGGTGTCGCTCGCAACGTCGTGGCCGATCACGTACGACGACGGGTCCGCGAAGCCCGGGCCAACGCGCGCATCTCCGGCCGGGCCCTGCTCGACGAGCAGTCCGTGGAGCGCATCGCCGAACGCATCGACGGCGAGCGCGCCGGCCGCCAGCTCCACCGCTCGCTTGCCGGGCTGCCCGACAACCAGCGCGCCGTGGTCGAGCTCGTGGCAGTCGACGGCCTCAGCCTCACCGAGGCCGCCCAGGCACTGGGCATCTCCGCCGGCAGTGCCCGCGTCCGCTACCACCGGGCCCGTAAGCGGCTCCAGGACGTCCTTCCCAGCCCCTTCGAGGTGACCGCATGAGCACGCAGACCAGTCCCCCCGCCGAGCTCGACCCGTTCGAGTCACGGCTGCTCGCCGAGCTGCGTCGCGAGGTCTCTGCGGTCGACTCCCCCGCCCCGCGCCGTACGCGTCGTCGAGGGTTGGCCATCGCCGCCACGGCCGCGGCCACGGCGGTCGTCGGCGTCCTGCTCGTGCCGGGGCTCGGCACCACCGCGGCCTACTCCGTCCAGGAGGGCAACGCCGGAGAGGTCGAGGTCGAGGTCAACCGACCCGAGGACGCGGACGGGCTCGAGCGTGCCCTGGCGGAGCGGGGCATCGCAGCAGACATCACCTACCTGCCCGGCCTGCAGACGTGCGCGGAGGGTCGCTTCACCGAGGTCGACCGGGAGGTCGGGATGTCGCTCTCGATCGGCGAGGACATGGTGAGGGTGACGCTGCCGCCGGGTGCCGTACGCGACGGGGAGACCTTCGTGATGGTGCTGTCGGTCGAGTCGATCACCGACGGGATCGGTTCATCGGTGTCCGCGGAGGTGGCGCGCGGTGCGGTGGGTCCGTGCGAGGTGGTGCCGTCCTGAGCTGATCGCCCGGCGCTGCTACGCAGCGCCGGGAGCTGATCAGCTGGGGCTGCTACGCACACTGATCAGGTTTCGACACGCTCCGTCGAGGCTTCGTCCCTCAGCCTCGGTCGCCGCTCGACCACCGACAGATGGGCTGACCTCGTTCCTCGCTCAACCCATCTCCGCCTTGGTGTCGCGGGCGATGAAGGAGTTCATCATGTCGAGGGCGGTCATCTTGCCGTCGACGACGGCGTCGACCGCGGCCGCGATGGGGGCGTCGACGCCCATCCGCTGCGCCAGGGCCAGCAGCGACTTGCACGACTTCGCGCCCTCGGCGACCTGACGCGTCGAGGCGTAGATCTCCTCGGTCGTCATCCCCTGGCCGAGGCGCTCGCCGAAGGTGCGGTTGCGCGAGAGCGGTGAGGAGCAGGTGGCGACGAGGTCGCCGAGGCCGGCCAGGCCCATCAGGGTCAGCGGGTTGGCGCCCTGGGCGGTGGCGAGGCGCGCGGTCTCGGCGAGGCCGCGGGTGATCACCGACGCGGTCGTGTTGTCACCGAAGCCGAGGCCCACGGCCATGCCGACCGCGAGGCCGACGACGTTCTTGTAGGCGCCACCGATCTCGCAGCCGAGCACGTCGACCGACGTGTAGGGGCGCCACGACGGCCCGTGGGTGATCGCCTGGATGTGCTTGGCGCGGTCCTCGTCGAGGCACGCCACGACCGAGGCGGCCGGCTCGCGCCGCGCGATCTCGCGGGCCAGGTTGGGTCCGCTGACGACAGCGATCCGGTCGGCCGAGGCGTCGGTGACCTCCTGGATGACCTCGCTCATCCGCATCAGCGATCCGAGCTCGACGCCCTTCATGAGCGAGACCAGGGTGGCCTTCTCGGGCAGGATCGGCGCCCAGCTGGTGAGGTTCTCGCGCAGGCTCTGCGAGGGGACGGTCAGCACGACGACGTCGGCGTCGGCGGCCACCTGCTCGGGGTCGGTGGACGCAGTGATCGAGGGCGGCAGCTCGATGCCGGGCAGGTAGTCGGTGTTCTCCCGGCGGTCGTTGATCGCCTCCACCACCTCGTCGCGGCGCGCCCACAGGGACACGTCGTTGCCGGCATCGGCCAGGACCAGCGAGAAGGCGGTGCCCCACGATCCGGCACTGAACACTGCGATCTTCGTCATCGGCTGCGCTTCCTCTTGGTGGTGCTGGACTCGTCGTGCGGGTTGCCCGTCTCGCGCAGGCCGCTGTGGCGCGGGTCGTAGCGGACGGCGGGGGCTTCCTCGCCCCTCAGCTCGGCGACGATCGCGGTGACCGCCGCCATGATGCGCGCAGTGGCCTCCGCCGTCGACTCAGCGCTGTCGGGTGTCGCGAGCAGGTCGTCGAGCCGCACCGGGTCGCCCGCCTTCATCACGATGTTCTTGCGCGGCAGCAGGTGCGGGGTCTTCGTGTAGGGCGGCAGCACGTCCTGCGCACCCCACTGTCCGACCGGGATCACCGGACACCCGGTGGCAAGGGCGATCCGGGCCGCCCCGGTCTTGCCCTTCATCGGCCACAGGTCGGGGTCGCGGGTCAGCGTGCCCTCGGGGTAGATCACGATGCACTCGCCCTCGCCGATCGCGCGCACCGCGGAGTCGTAGGCACCGATCGCGTTGCGGGTCAGCCGCTCCACCGGGATCTGGCCGGCCGAGGAGAGGAAGCCACCGAGGTACTTGTTGGAGAACAGGCCCGACTTCGCGAGGTAGCGCGGCAACCGGCCGTGGTCGTAGACGAAGTGCGCGGACAGCAGCGGGTCGACGTGGGAGATGTGGTTGATCGCGACGATGCAGCCGCCGGTGGCGGGGATCTTCTCGCCGTCGATCCAGGTGCGGGAGGTCGCGGTGAGCAGCGTCGGCTTGAGGATGCTCGCGGCCACCGTCATGGCCCAGCCGCGTTTCTGCTCCAGCTTCCTGACGCGCACCCGTCACCCCTCTGCTCGCGGGCCAGGCCCGGACGCTCCCTGCGTCGCGTGCAGGCTACTCGGTCCCACGGGCCCGAGGACCTCACCGGCGCGCTGGTCCCGGGTGGGAGGATTCGACGTGATGTCCAGCCACTCCCCGACCGATCCGACCGATCCGACCGATGCCCGATGCGTGCTCGTCGTACCCGTGAAGCCGCCCGCGTTCGGCAAGTCCCGCCTGGACTTCCCGCAGGCACAGCGACGTGAGCTCGCCGAGGCGTTCGCCCTCGACACCGTGCAGGCGGCTGCTGCCACACCCGGTGTCGCGGCCGTGCTCGTGGTCACCGACGACTTCCGGTTGGCAGGGGCGATGCGCGACCTGGGTGCGGAGGTGATGCCCGACGGCGCGAGCGACGACCTCAACGCGACCCTCGTGCAGGGTGCGGCGGAGGCCGTACGTCGTTGGCCGCACGCCGCGCCGGTGGCCCTGTGCGCCGACCTCCCCGGCCTGCGCCCGGCCGAGCTGGCCGAGGTGCTGCACGACGTGCTCGAGCAGCTGGAGGCGGGCCGTGCGGCGTTCGTGCGCGACCGCGCCGGCATCGGGACGACGTTGTACGCCGCACCTGCCGACCGGTTCGACCCGCAGTTCGGCTCCGGGTCGGCGTCGCGCCACTCGGCGTCGGGCGCCGTCGAGGTGGGCAGCGCGGCCGCCAGCGTGCGCACGGACGTCGACGACGTGGCCGACCTCGGCGCAGCCCTGGTCGGCGGCGTCGGGCCGCACACGTCGAGGGCAAGCGGAAGGCGGGCCACCCCACTGGGGTGACCCGCCTTCTTCCTGGCTGAGTCGCAGACGAGCTGCGGCGTCAGGACTTCTTCGCGGTCTTCTTCGCCGGAGCCTTCTTGGCCGGGGCCTTCTTGGCTGCGGTCGTCTTGGCAGGAGCCGCCTTCTTCGCCGGTGCCGCCTTCTTGGCGGGAGCCTTGGCGACTGCCTTGGCCGGAGCCGCCTTCTTGGCGGGGGCGGCCTTCTTCGCCGGAGCCTTCTTGGCCGCGGCCGTCTTGGCAGGAGCCGCCTTCTTCGCCGGTGCCGCCTTCTTGGCCGGGGCCTTCTTGGCTGCGGTCTTCGCCGGAGCAGCCGTCTTGGCCGGCGCCGACTTCTTGGCCGGTGCGGCCTTCTTGGTGGCAGCACCCGTCACCGCAGCGGCGGCAGCACGGACGCTGGCCGGGGGCTTCGGCATGGTGGAGGCAGTCAGCTTCGGCAGCTTCTTCGCGCCGGAGATGACGTCCTTGAGCTCCTTGCCCGCGGAGAACTTCGGGACCGACTTCTTCTTGGACTTGATCCGCTCACCGGTCTGCGGGTTGCGCACCCAGCGAGCGTTGCGCACGGCCTTCTCGAACGAGCCGAAGCCGGTGATCGCGACCTTCTCGCCCTTGGCGACCTCACGCGTGATGGTGTCGAGGACCGACTCGAGCGCGTGCGCGGCCTGCTTGCGGTTCCCCTCGTAACGCGCAGAGAGCGCGTCGATGAGTTCTGTCTTGTTCACTAGCTTCCCTTCCAATGAACCCTGGAAGCCGAGCCCGTGCCCGACTCCTCTGCGAGGCACGCTAGGCACATGGAAGGGTGAGGACAATCACCATCGCCCTTATTTACAAGGGTTTTTCAGAGAGTGACGGGCTTCCACGACGGCCGGAGGTCCTCGAAGGCCGCGATATCGGCATCATGGCCGAGGGTGATCCCGATGTCGTCGAGCCCCTCGAGCAGCCGCCAGCGGGTGTAGTCGTCGATGTCGAAGGAGTCCTCGACCCCGTCCTCACCGACGCCGGCACGCACCGTGCGGCTCTCCAGGTCGACGGTGATCTCGCCGCCCGGGTTGTCCTCCAGCCAGTCCCACAGGCGCTGCACGACCTTCTCGTCGACCTGCGCCGCGACCAGGCCGGCCTTGCCGGAGTTGCCCCGGAAGATGTCGGCGAAGCGCGAGGAGATGACGGCCCTGAACCCGTAGTTCTGCAACGCCCACACGGCGTGCTCGCGCGAGCTGCCGGTGCCGAAGTCGGGCCCCGCGACCAGCACGGAGCCAGCGGCGTAGGTCGGGTTGTTGAGGACGAAGTCGGGGTCGTTGCGCCACGCGGCGAACAGCCCGTCCTCGAATCCCGTGCGGGTCACCCGCTTGAGGTAGACCGCCGGGATGATCTGGTCGGTGTCGACGTTGCTGCGTCGCAGCGGCACGCCGACGCCGGTGTGGGTCGTGAACGCATCCATGAAGAACCTTTCGGTGATCGAGCAGCAGCCGAGGGACGAGGCGGCGTATCGAGATCAGGCCAGCGTGCGGGAGGTCGGCAGGCGAGGAGAGCGTGCCGCGCACGGCGGTGGCAGCGGCGACCGGGACGGAGACGAGGTGCGTACGTCCGCCCTTGCCCTGGCGGCCCTCGAAGTTGCGGTTGGACGTCGACGCACTGCGCTCGCCCGGCGCGAGCTGGTCGGGGTTCATGCCCAGGCACATCGAGCACCCGGCCCCACGCCACTCGGCGCCCGCGGCGATGAAGACCTTGTCGAGGCCCTCGGCCTCGGCCTGGAGTCGTACGCGCACCGAGCCGGGCACCACCAGCAGGCGCGTGTCGGCGGCGACGGTGCGCCCGTCGAGGATCGAGGCGGCGAGGCGGAGGTCCTCGATGCGGCCGTTGGTGCAGGAGCCGACGAAGACGGTGTCGACCTTGACCTCGCGCAGCGGGGTGCCGGCCGTGAGGTCCATGTATTGCAGGGCCTTCTCGGTCGCGACCTTGTCGCTGGGCTCGTCGAAGTCGTCCGGGCCGGGGATCGTGGCGCCGAGCGGCGCACCCTGACCGGGGTTGGTGCCCCACGTGACGAACGGCGTCATGATCGAGGCGTCGAGCTCGATGGTCTTGTCGAAGACCGCGTCGTCGTCGGTGCGCAGCGTCTTCCAGTGCGCGACCGCGGCGTCCCAGTCGGCGCCCTTCGGCGCCTCGGGCTTGCCCTCGATGTAGTCGAAGGTGGTCTGGTCGGGTGCGATGAGGCCGGCCTTGGCACCCCACTCGATCGACATGTTGCAGACCGTCATGCGGCCCTCCATCGAGAGCTCCTCGATGGCCTGGCCGCGGTACTCGACGATGTAGCCCTGCCCGCCACCGGTGCCGGTGTGGGTGATGAGGGTCAGCACCATGTCCTTGGCGGTGACGCCCTCGGGCAGGCTGCCGTTGATCGTCACGGCCATCGTCTTGGGCTTGGCCTGGGTCAGCGTCTGGGTGGCCAGGACGTGCTCGACCTCGGAGGTGCCGATGCCGAACGCGATCGCGCCGAAGGCGCCGTGCGTGGAGGTGTGCGAGTCGCCGCAGACGATCGTCATGCCGGGCTGGGTCAGGCCGAGCTGCGGGCCGACGACGTGCACGATCCCCTGCTCGATGTCGCCGAGCGGGTGCAGGCGTACGCCGAAGTCGGCGGCGTTCTTGCGCAGGGTGTCGACCTGGGTGCGGCTGACGGGGTCGGCGATCGGCTTGTCCCAGTCGATGGTCGGGACGTTGTGGTCCTCGGTCGCCAGGGTCAGGTCGGGTCGACGCACCGTCCGGTTGGCCAGGCGGAGGCCGTCGAAGGCCTGCGGCGAGGTCACCTCATGGAGGAGGTGGAGGTCGATGAAGAGGAGGTCGGGCTCTCCGACGGCACTGCGGACGACGTGCTCGTCCCAGACTTTCTCGGACAGGGTCTTGCCCATGATGCGATCTCCTTCACTTCAGGCTGTACGACCGACGATAACGCTTGCATCCCACTCCCTGAGATGACAATATCGGCATATGGACAACGGATCTGGCGTCGGCGTACTCGACAAGGCCGCGCTCGTGCTTGCTGCGCTCGAGGCCGGACCGGCCACCCTCGCCGGTCTCGTGGCCGGCACCGGGCTGGCTCGCCCCACCGCCCACCGGCTCGCGGTGGCGCTCGAGCACCACCGCCTCGTCGCCCGCGACATGCAGGGTCGCTTCGTCCTCGGCCCCCGCCTGGCGGAGCTGTCCGCCGCCGCCGGCGAGGACCGCCTCCTCGCCGCCGCCGGACCCGTCCTGGCCCGCCTGCGCGACATCACCGGCGAGTCCGCCCAGCTCTGGCGCCGCCAGGGCGAGCACCGCGTCTGCGTCGCCGCGGCCGAGCGCCCCTCGGGCCTGCGCGACACGATCCCGGTCGGCTCGCAGCTCACCATGAACGCCGGCTCCGCCGCCCAGATCCTGCTCGCCTGGGAGGACCCGGAGCGGATGCACCGCGGCCTCCAGAACGCCGCCTTCTCCGCCACCGCGCTCTCGGGCATCCGACGACGCGGCTGGTCGCAGTCGGTCGGCGAGCGCGAGCAGGGCGTCGCCTCGGTGTCGGCACCGGTCCGCTCCCCCGGCGGCAAGGTGATCGCCGCCGTGTCGGTCTCCGGTCCCCTCGAGCGGCTCTCGCGCCAGCCCGGCCGGATGCACGCACCGGCCGTGCTCGCCGCGGCGGACCGGCTCTCCGAGTCGTTGCGCCGCGCCGCCTCGGAGTAGTCACCGCACCACCGCGGCAGCATGCGCCTTCTCACTGTCGGCGGTCTGCGGCAGGGTGGGGTCATGACAGACCTCGTGGACCTCGGACCGGCCGGCGACCGGTTGCTCACCGTCATCGCCTCCATCGACGACGCCGACCTCGGCGCACCCACTCCGTGCGAGGGGCGCACCGTCGGCCAGCTCATCGGCCACCTCGCCGGGCTGACGCAGGCGTTCCGGGCCGCAGCCGACAAGGAGCTCGGCCCGCTCACCGACACCGACCCCGACTCCTCGGGCTGGCCGGAGGCCGAGCCGGGCTGGCGCGAGGCCCTCGCCGCCCAGGTGCCCGCGATGGCCCAGGCGTGGCGTGCGCCCGAGGCCTGGGAGGGCATGACCCGTGCCGGGGGCGTCGACCTGCCCGGTCAGGTCGGCGGCCTCGTCGCGCTCGACGAGATCGTGCTGCACGGGTGGGACCTCGCCCGCGCCACCGGACAGGCCTACGACTGCGACGACGCCACGGCCGGCGCCTGCATGGCGTTCGTGGGTGGCTTCGACGAGGGCGGCACTCCCGGCCTCTTCGGTCCGTCGGTCAGCGTCGGTGCCGACGCGACGGCGTTCGAGCAGGTGCTGGCCCGCTCGGGTCGAGACCCGCAGTGGTCGCCGAGCTGAGTACGCATGCGGGTGCCCGTCCGCACCGGGAGAGGGACGGTGGGGTCATGAGACACGTCATCGCCATCCTCGTCCGCCTCGCCGTCATCGGCCTCGCCCTCACCGGCTACACCGTGCTGGTCGTGCCCATGATGAGCGTGGCCGGTGACGCCAGCATCGGCGCCGGGCTGCTCGCCTTCGCCGTGCTGATGCTGGTCGGCTTCGTCGGCTGCCTGCTCGACACGAGGCAGCAGGGCGCCCTGATCGCCACGACCTGGTGGCTGGTGATCGCCGCCGGCCTCGCGGTCGGCTGGTGGATCGCCCTCGCGATCCCGCGGGATGCGTCGCTGTCCTTCGGCGAGCTGCTCGCGGCGGACGCCGGCTCGCTGCCCTTCACCTTCGGCCTGGTCGCTGTCCCGGCCGTCCTCGGTGCGGTCATCGGGCGATCGCCCGAATCGCGCTGAAGGGGATCTCGACGCGCGTCTTGCTCAAGCTGGACTGCTCGACGCACGAGCCGGCTCGCTCGCTCGCGCGTCTCAGAAGAGCGCGTCCTGCTCCAGCTCGAGGAGCTGCTGCTTGCGCTCCAGCCCACCGGCGTAGCCGGTGAGCGTGCCGTTGGCGCCGATCACCCGGTGGCACGGGACCACGATCGGGATCGGGTTGCGGCCGTTGGCCAGGCCCACCGCACGCGACGCGGCGTTGGTCATCCCGAGCCGGCCGGCGATCTCGCCGTAGGACGCGGTCTCGCCGTGCGGGATCTTGCTCAGCTGCTCCCACACCCGGTGCTGGAAGTCGGTGCCGACCGGCGCCAGCGGCAGGTCGAAGTCGGTGAGCGTGCCGTCGAAGTACGCCGTCAGCTGGCGCGACGTCTCGGCGAGCACCGGCTCGTCGTCGTTGCGGGCGCCCAGCGGGCGGCCGTCGGCGGGAGGCCGGAAGGGCGAGAACTCGATCGCCACGATCGAGCCGTCCCGCTCCACGATGCGCAGGTCGCCGATGGGCGAGGGCAGCACGGTCCACATGTCAGTTCTCCTTGGGAGACGGGGTGTCGGGCATCAGGGTGTTCCAGAGGTGCATCAGGGCGTAGGAGCGCCACGGCCGCCACTGCTCGGTGTCGGCCGAGCCTCCCAGCTCCGCCAGCACCCGCTTGACGGCGAGGTCGGTGGGCAGGAACGCGTCGGGGTGGCCCAGCGCGCGCATCGCCACGTAGTCGGCCGTCCAGGGGCCGATGCCGGGCAGGTCCATCAGCGCCCGGCGTACGTCATCACGATCGGGTCCGCGGTCGAGCACCACGCGGCCCTCGGCCAGGGCGGCGGCGAGCCCGACCAGGGCGCGGCCCCGCGCACGCGGCATCGGCAGGGTCGCGGGGTCGACCTCCGCCAGGGTGGCGGCGTCCGGGAACAGGTGCGTGAGCCCCGCGACCGGCGACTCGACCGGGCGACCGTGCTCCGCCACGATGCGACCGGCGACCGTGCGGGCGCCGGTGACGCTGACCTGCTGTCCGACCACGGTCCGTACGGCGGTCTCGTTGCCGTCGACCTGTCCGGGCACGCGCAGCCCCGGAGTCGCCCGGACCAGGTCGCCCAGGACGGGGTCCGCGCCCAGGTGCTCGTCGACGGCCCGGGGGTCGCAGTCGGCGTCGAGCAGCCGCCGGACCCGCTCGCTGGCAGCAGCGGCGTCGCGGAGGTCCTGCAGGGCGAACTCGGCCGTGACGAACCCGGTGTCGCCCGCCGGGAGGTCGGCGAGCTCGATGCGGACCGTGCCGGGTCCGTGCGGCAGGTCCAGCGTCCGGGCGTACCAGCCGGGACCCGCCACCTCGACTCCCGGCACGACGTGGAAGGCGAGGAAGTCGAGCAGCCGCCGGCCCGCGAAGGGCGTGCGGACCGGAAGCCTCATGACGAACGACCCGCGGGTCTCTCCGCCGCCGCCGCGTCGGCCACGCAGCTCGGTCGGCGAGGCGGCGTAGATCTCCCGCAGCGTGTCGTTGAACTGGCGCACGCTGGCGAATCCCGCCGCGAAGGCCACGTCGGTCAGGGGCAGGTCGGTGGTCTCGATGAGCACGCGGGCGCTCTGGGCCCGGCGGGCCCGGGCCAGCGACAGCGGGGTGGCACCGAGCTCCTGGGTGAGCAGGCGGCCCAGGTGACGTGGGGTGTAGCCGACCCGTCGGGCCAGCCCGTCGACACCTTCGCGGTCGACCAACCCGTCGGCGATCAACCGCATCGCGCGACCGGCCACATCGGCTGCGACGTCCCACTCCGGGCTGCCGGGAGTCGCGTCCGGGAGGCAGCGCTTGCAGGCGCGGTAGCCGGCGGCGTGGGCACTCGCCGAGGTCGCGTGGAAGGTCACGTTGACCGCCGCCGGCGTCCGCGCCGGGCAGGAGGGACGGCAGTAGATCCCGGTGGTGCGGACGGCGGTGTAGAAGACCCCGTCGAAGCGGCGGTCCCGACTCTGCACGGCGCGGTAGCAGGCCTCGGTGTCGAGGTGTCCGGTCGGCGTCATGCGTCCAGTCTGTCCTGCGCCGCCATGTCGCACCAGCGGGAAACGGACACTGCGGGCCACGCATCCTGAGGAAAGTGCCAACCGTCTGAGAAGTGACTGAGATCTCTGCGCGCCGGGCAATCTGTCGGACCGGTCGGTGCCGGATCACTCTCGACTACGGGGCAATCCCGAGCCACAGACAACAGAAGGATGAACCCCATGAGCTCCACCATCTCCAGCTCCAAGCGTCGCATCGCCGCCATCGCCGGACTCGCTCTCCTCGCAGTCCCCCTGGCCGCGTGCAGCTCCTCGGACGACTCGGCATCGGCCAGCTCGTCCAGCTCCAGCTCCGCCTCCACCGGTGCTCCCAAGCCCGTGGCGGCCATCGACGCCGTCCCCGGCGGCGACACCGCGATCAAGCTGGACACCGGCTTCACCGACGCCCTCACCTCGCTCAAGCTGACGCCCGGAGTCGTCGGCGACGCCAAGCTCACCGACGGCTCGCTGATCTTCCCGATCACCGGCGGCAACGTCACGGTGTTCACGCCGGGCCAGGTCTCGCCCTACGTGATCGGCCAGCTCCAGCACGTGAACTCCGGCCTCTCGCTCACCGCGGGTGACACCAAGGTCGAGCTGACGAACCTCAACGTCGACCCGGGCGTCTCGCGCGTCTACGGCGACGTGTCCGTGAACGGCAAGCTCGCCGTGAGCAGCGCGTTCCTGTTCCAGCTCGACGGCCGCACCCTGAAGGACCTCCAGGTGCAGGGCGACACCGCGATCCTCGAGGGGACCAAGGTGATGATCTCCGACGACGCCGCCGGTCTCCTCAACGACACCTTCAAGACCGACGCCGTCAAGGGCGGCCTGCTGGTGGGCATCGCGAAGATCACGGTCGACACGAAGTAGTCCCCACCCGGCGCCGGCTCACCTGCCACGCGCTCGCACGACGAAGGGCCCGGTCGAGGACCGGGCCCTTCGTTGATGCGTGTGGTACCCCCGACCGGATTTGAACCGGCGTTACCGCCGTGAGAGGGCGACGTCCTAGGCCGCTAGACGACGGGGGCTTGCATCTGCCGCTCGCTGAGCGGCGAGCGAAACTCTATCGAAGAAGGAGTGACGCTCCAAATCCGGTCCTGACGGGCCGGACTCGCTGGGGTACTAGGACTCGAACCTAGAATAACTGGATCAGAACCAGTCGTGTTGCCAATTACACCATACCCCATGGGGGTATCAACACGATCGGAGTGCGACCGGCTGACCACCACGTTGTCCCTTGCGGAACGAACACGGACATTACACGCGGGGAGGCGGGGCAGCCAAAACGGGGTCCGCGCTCGGCGGGGGCAGCACTCCCCCGACCGGCGGACCGACATCGACGATGCCCATCGCCTTCGCGACCCAGCTCGCGAGACCGAGGTAGACCAGCGACTGCGTCAGCGTGGACACGATCATCCAGGGGCTCGACGGACCGCTCGCATTGAGCGCCTCGGTCATGTCTCCGAAGCTCAGCGCGAGGCCGTAGGCGAAGAAGTTGTTGAGCACGTGCATCGCGATGGCCGCCTCGAGCCCGCCTGTCCGGATCACCAGGATGCCCGCGACCACACCGAAGGCGAACCGGTCGAAGAAGACGGGCAGGCTCTGGCCCAGGCCGTGCGCCAGCGCGAACAGCAACGCCGGCGCGAGCACCGCGAGCGCCAGCGAGATCCGGCGGTGGGGCAGCAAGGAGCCGAAGGCCTGGGTCAGGTAGCCGCGGAAGACGTACTCCTCCCCCGCCGCCTGGAGCGGGGTGAGCAGTGCGATCACGAGCAGGAAGTCACGGGTCGTGCTGGTGAAGTCGTTGATCGCGCCGACCGGCTCACCCGTCGCACCTGTGGGGATGAGCAGGGAGACGCCCAGGCTCGCGACGAGCGCGACCACGGACAACGGCAGGCAGGCGAGCAGGAAGCGCCAGCGCAGCCGGGGCGCCACCGACGACAACCACCGCGGCTTGAGCCGGTGGAAGAGCCACAGCACCAGCCAGCTCGACAGGATGGCGGAGCCGAGCAGGAGGTTGAGCAGCGCGAGCCCGGCAGGGGTGACCTCGGCGGTCACGTCGAGCAGCGCACCCGCCTCGTCGGCGCTCTTGCCACCGGCGATCAGGGCGACCAGCGCGAGCAGGCCCAGCAGCGCCGGCACCAGCCCGAAGACCAGCACCAGGAGCAGGACCGCGCCCAGCAGCGACCGCCACCAGCCGACACGGCCGACCCGGTGCAGCTGGTGGTAGCGCGGTCGGAAGTCGGGCGTGAGCGGAGTGGCCATGTCGTGCGTCAGGCCAGCGCGGACTGGAGTCGCGCCAGGCTGCGCTCGCGACCCAGCAGCTCCATCGACTCGAACAGGGGCGGGCTGATCCGCTTGCCGGTGACGGCGACGCGCACCGGCCCGAAGGCCACCCGCGGCTTGAGCTCCATGCCCTCGATCAGCGCGACCCTCAGCGCCTCCTCGATGGCCGAGGTCGACCACTCGGGCAACCCCGAGAGGGCGTCGTAGGACGCCTGGACGACGCCGAGCCCGGTCGCGTCGAGCAGCTTGGCGACGTCGTCGGCGTCTCGCTCGAAGTCGGCCTCCTCGACGAAGAGGAAGCCCAGCATCGCCGGGGCCTCGGTGAGCTTGTTGATCCGCTCGGCGACCAACGGCATCGCCAGCTCGAGCAGCTGCGCGTCGGCATCGCCCACCGGGTCACCGACGACGCCGGCCTCCTTGAGGAAGGGCAGCGCGCGGTGCGTGATGTCCTCGACCGAGAGCAGGCGCATGTGCGAGGCGTTGATCGCATCGGCCTTCTTGAGGTCGAAGCGGGCCGGGTTGGGGTTGACGTCCTTGATGTCGAACGCCTCGACCATCTCGTCCAGCGTGAAGATGTCGCGATCGGCCGCGATCGCCCAGCCGAGCAGGGCGAGGTAGTTGAGCAGGCCCTCGGGCAGGAAGCCCTGCTCGCGGTAGGCCAGCGCGTGCGCCTCGGGGTCGCGCTTGGAGAGCTTCTTGTTGCCCTGGCCCATGACGTAGGGCAGGTGGCCGTAGGTCGGGACCTCCTTGGCCACGCCGAGGGCCACGAGCGCCTCGAACAGCGCCAGCTGCCGGGGGGTGCTGGAGAGCAGGTCCTCACCACGCAGGACGTGGGTGATCTCCATGAGTGCGTCGTCGATCGGGTTGACCAGCGTGTAGAGCGGGTCGCCGTTGGCCCGCGACAGCGCGAAGTCGGGGACGTTCTCGGTCTCGAAGGTGATGTCGCCACGGACCGCGTCGTCCCAGGTGATCGACCCCTCGGGCATCCGGAACCGCACGATCGGAGCACGCCCCTCGGCCTTGAACGCCGCCACCTGCTCCTCGGACAGCTCGCGGCAGAACCCGTCGTAGCCCTGCATCTTCGAGCCGGAGGCCGCGCGCCGGGCGGTCACCTCGTCGTTGGTGCAGTAGCAGTCATAGCTGTAGGACGACTCGCGCAGGCGCGCGAGCACGTCGCGGTAGATGTCACCGCGCTCGCTCTGCTTGTAGGGGCCGTGCGGACCCCCGACCTCGATGCCCTCGTCCCAGTCGAGGCCGAGCCAGCGCCACAGCTCCAGGATCGCGTCGTAGGACTCCTGGGTGCTGCGCTCCCGGTCGGTGTCCTCCATCCGGAAGACGATCGAGCCACCGTGGTGGCGCGCGAAGGCCCAGTTGAACAGGGCCGTGCGGACCAGGCCGACGTGCGGCGATCCGGTCGGCGAGGGGCAGAAACGGACGCGGACGGGGCTCGTCATGGGGTGCTCGGCTTCCTGTGCTTCTAGCTGCGGAGTGCGACGGAGTTGGTCAGGGCGCCGATGCCGGCGATCGAGATCTCGACCTCGTCACCGACCTGCATCGGGCCGACACCCTCGGGGGTGCCGGTGAGGATGACGTCGCCGGGCAGCAGCGTCATCACCGACGAGATGTGGGCGACGAGTGCGGGCACGTCGAAGATCATGTCGGCGGTGGTGCCGTCCTGGACGACGTCGCCGTTGAGGTAGGTCTGCACGGCACGGCCGTCGGCGAAGTCCTGCGGGTCGAGGTCGGTCTCGATCCACGGTCCGAGCGGGCAGAAGGAGTCGAAGCCCTTGGCGCGGGTGAACTGCACGTCCGACTTCTGGAGGTCGCGGGCGGTCACGTCGTTGGCGATCGTGTAGCCGAAGATCACGTCGGTGGCCTGCTCGACCGGGACGTCGCGGCAGATGCGGCCGATGACGACGGCGAGCTCGCCCTCGTAGTGGAGGTTGCTCGTCTGCGGCGGGTAGTAGATCGGGTCGCCGGGACCGACGACGGTCGTGTTGGGCTTGAGGAACATCAGCGGCTCGGCCGGCACGTCGTTGCCGAGCTCAGCGGCGTGCGCGGCGTAGTTGCGGCCGATGCCGACGACCTTGCTGCGCGGGATGATCGGCGCGAGGAGTCGTACGTCGCTGAGGGCGATCTGCTCCTCGACCAGCTTGATCCCGACGTAGAGGGGGTCGCCGGCGAGCGGCACGACGACCGAGTCCTCGGCCGGCTGGCCGAACTCGTCGACCTCACCCGTCACGACGCCGAAGCGGGGCTCCTCGCCTGTGCTGAACCTGCAGATACGCATGGAGCCGAGCCTATCGAGCGGCCGCACGCCTCAGCGCATCGAGACTGACCTCGACGTCCTCGACGGTCGTCGACCAGTTGCTGACGCTCACCCGGAGGACCGCCCGACCACGCCACCGCGAGCCGGTCGTCCACGCCGTACCGTCCGCGAGCATGGCGGCGACGACGGCGCGCGTGGCGTCGTCGTCGCCGAAGGCCGCGCACACCTGGGTGAAGTCGACGTCGTTGAGCACCTCGGCGCCGTCGATGGCCGCGATGCCGTCGGCGAAGGCGGCTGCGTGGTCGCAGAAGCCGTCCACCAGTGCGGCGACGCCATCGCGACCGAGCGACCTCAGCACCGCCCAGACCGGGAACGCCCGGCCGCGTCGGCTGATCTCGGGGACCTTGTCCATCGGCTCCCCCGCCGCGTCGAAGATCAGGTAGTCGCCGTGCATCCCCATCGCGGCCCGCAGAGCCGCGCGGTCGCGCACGATCGCCAGCCCGCAGTCGTAGGGCACGTTGAGCGTCTTGTGCGCGTCGGTCGCCCAGGAGTCGGCGGCCTCGTACCCGGCGACGAGATGGCGGCGGGTCGGTGAAGCCGCGGCGAACAGCCCGAACGCGCCGTCGACGTGGACCCACGCGCCGGAGTCGTGGGCCGCGGCGATGCAGGCGTCGAAGGGGTCGAAGGCGCCGGAGTGCACGTTGCCGGCCTGGAGGCAGACGATCGTGGGTCGGCCGTCCCCCGCCTCGAGCGCCGCGGTGAGGGCGCTCGGGTCGATCCGCCCCTGGTCGTCGGCCGCCACGGACTCCGGGGAGCCGAGGCCGAGGTAGCGCAGCGACAGGTCGATGGTGTCGTGCCGCTCGGCGCCGACGAGGACCCGTACGCCGGGCGACCCGGCGAGGCCCTGCACGGCGAGGTCCCAGCCGTGGCGGCGCAACACCTCGTCGCGGGCCGCTGTCAGACAGGTGAAGTTGGCCATCGTCCCGCCGGTGACGAAGCCGACCGCGCTCTCCGCAGGCAGCCCGAGCAGGTCGAGGAGCCAGGTCTCGGTCAGCTCCTCGACGGCGGAGTGCGCGGGTGTCAGCATCCGCAGGCCGGCGTTCTGGTCCCACGCGCTCACCAGCCAGTCCACCGCGAGGGCGGCCGGGTGCGTGCCGCCGATCACGAAGCCGAAGAACCGGCCGCCCGGCATCGCGGTCAACCCGGGATCGCACGCTGCGGCCAGCTCGGCGACGACCTCGGCGGTGTCGGTCGGGCCGTCCGGCAGCACCGTCTCGAGCCGGGCCGCCACCTCGTCGGTCGTCATCCTCGGCGGCACCGGACGGTCGGCGAGGGAGTCGAGCCACTCGAGGGCGAGTGCGTGGGCACGGTCGAGACCCGCGCTGCGTGGGCTGTCCATCCCGTCAGTGTCCGCTCAAGCGCGTCCACGCACTAGCCTCGGAGCGGTGAAGGTGCTTCCGGCGGCCGTGTGGCGTCCCCTCGCCGACGCCCATGCCGCGCGCGTGGACGAGTTCGTCGAGCCGCACCTCGCGCGCCGGGCCGAGCAGGTCAAGCACCCGGTCCACGACTTCCTCTTCACCTACTACTCGCACCGGCCCGCCCAGCTGCGCCGCTGGCACCCGGGCTTCGACGTCGGGCTCGAGGACGCGCGCGGAGCACGCCGGGCTGAAGGGCTACGAGCAGTCACCGTTGGTCGAGGAGGGCGCCCAGCGCCCGTCACGAGACCTGGTCACGGTGTCGACCGCCCACGTCCGGTCGCAGCTCCCGATCCTCCGCCAGCTCCACACCCTGCTGAGCGCCACGGCCGGTCGCGCCCCGCAGTTCGGCTGCTTCGGGCTGCACGAGTGGGCGATGGTCCACCGTGCTCGCTGAGCACGGCACCCGGCACGACTGGCCGCTGCGGCTCGGGGTCGAGGGCACCGACGCCGTCGTCGAGTCGCACCGCATCGGGTGCTCGCACTTCGACGCCTTCCGGTTCTTCACGCCGACCGCGCGTCCGCTCAACACCCTCCAGCCGGGCCCCGACGACCGGGCGTCCTTCGAGCAGCCGGGCTGCCTGCACGCCGGGATGGACCTCTACAAGCACGCCTTCCGGCTCACCCCGATGGTCCCGAGCGAGCTGGTCGCCGACTGCTTCGAGCTCGCCCGGGACATCCGTGTGCTCGACATGCGCGCCGCGCCCTACGACCTGGCCGACCTCGGCTTCGAGCCGGTGCGGATCGAGACGCCCGAGGGCAAGGCCGTCTACGTCGAGGCGCAGCGTGCGTTCGCGGAGCGTGGTGCTCCGCTCCGGGCACGCCTGGTCGCCGAGTGCGAGCGGCTGCTGTCCGTCGTAGGTTCGCTGGTGTGAGCGGCACCCGACCGCACCTGCGCACGGAGTGGCCCTGGATCCGCTCCGCACCGCTCTTCAAGGTGCACACGGACGCCGTCGGCGAGCTCGAGGACCTGCTCGCGCGGTGGGACTACCTGCGCGTCGACCTCGACGGCCGCGAGATGACGTCCCGCGAGGCCGCGCACGCCGAGATCGGGCGGGCCTTCGGCTTCCCGGACTGGTACGGCCCGAGCTGGGACGGCTTCAACGACTGCATGGGCCACTTCGTCACCGCGAACGACGGCGCCCTGGTCGCGGTCGTCTGGTCCCACGCCGACGAGGCCGCACGGGTCGCCCCGACCGTGGCGATCGAGATCGGTTGGGCACTCCTCGAGGTGCGGTTCGGCGCGATGCCGTCGCTGCCGGCGAGCAGCAACGCCCGGATCGACCTCGACGTCTTCGTCACCGGGACCACCCCGGACTTCGACCGGCCGGCGTGAGTCAGAACTCGTAGCCGAAGGCCTCGATGGTGTCGGCGAACACGTCGGCGACACGCTGCTTGGAGGCCGGCGTGTAGAGCTCGCGGTAGTGACCGGCGGGGCGGGCGTTGCCCTTGGCGCGCGGCAGGTCCGGAGTGCCGGGCAGGTCGAGCTGCTCCCAGACCTCCTGCAGCTCGGCGTCGAGGTGCTCGTAGCGCAGCACCCGGTCGAGCGCCATCGTGCCGCGGATCCGGTAGAGCCGGCGGTTGTTGGAGAGCTGCTCGATCCAGATCTCCTGGACGTAGGTCTCGAAGTCCGGCAGCTCGGGCCGGTCCTTGTACTTCCAGAAGTAGAGCGACACGACGGCGTCCCACGGGTTGCGCTCGATCGCGAACGTGAAGTAGTCGTCGAAGACCTCCGGCCCGACGAGGTCGCGGGTGAGCTTGGCGCCCATGTGGTTGTAGGCCTTGCGGTCGCCCGTCTCGAAGTTCTGCGGCGCGCGGCCACCGGCGGCCCTGCGGAGGGCCTCGTCCTCGGGGCTGATCTCGGTGATGATGTCGTCGGGTCCGCACACCTTGGACAACGCGATCTCCACGCTCGTGCCCGCGGTCTTGCGGGTCTTGAGGAAGATGAAGCGGTGTCGGTGGGACGCAATCACGGGGACGACCCTATCCGTCGGGCCGTCGCGGGTCGCGTCGATACGGTGGCTGCCGTGACCGACCCCCAGGCAGCCGCGGGCCAGCCCCATCACGACCAGTCCCATCACGACCAACACTTCCGAGGCGACGACTGGTACGGCGACGAGCTGGGCGCGGCCCGGTTCGTCGACTGCACGTTCTCCGACGTCGACCTCTCCGAGACCACCTCGTCCGGGGCGACCTTCGAACGGTGCACGTTCCACGGCGGCCGGTTCAACGCCTCGACCCACACCGCGACCGCGTTCGTCGGCTGCGACTTCCGGCGTACGTCGTTCTTCGACGCGACGCTCGACGGGTGCAAGCTCGTCGGGTCGTCGTTCGCCGAGTGCACCCTGCGCCCGCTCACCGTGACCGGCGGATCCTGGCTCGGGGTGACCATCCGCGGCACGAACCTCGCCCGCATCGACCTCAGCGGCGTCGACCTGCGCGAGGCCGACCTGTCGATGTCGGACCTCACGCTCGCGACGTTGACCCGCGCCCGGCTCGACCGGGCCGTGCTCCGCCAGGCCAACCTCGACCGCGCCGACCTGCGCGGCGCGAGCCTGGACGGCGTCGACCTGACGGCCGCGTCGCTGAAGAGGACGAGGCTCGACCTCGCCGGCGCCGTGCTCCTGGCCGAGCTCCACGGAGCCGACGTCGACACCTCGGCCTGAGTCAGGCCAGGCGGGCCCGCAGGCCGTCGATCACGAGGTCGAGGCCCAGGTCGAAGTCGGGCAGCGACTCCAGCGAGCGATCGACGGCACCGAGGCTGACGGCCTGGCGGGCGGTCTGCTCCTCGAAGGCGTGCCCGAAGACGTAGTGGACCAGGGTGCGCGACGCGACAGCGACGAGCTCGGCGGGCACCTCGGCGTCCCCGAGGATCTTCTCCATCTCCACCACCGGAGCGGCCGCGCCGAGACCGAAGGCCCAGACAGTCGCGACGACGTCGGCGCCGTCGGTGCAGGCGAGCATCGCGAGCCTCAGCTCGGCGCAGACCTCGCGCAGCCGGTCGGGCCAGTCCACCGCCGTCCGCGGCCCGGCACCCCGCACCAGGATCTCGTCGGCCACCGCGGCCAGCAGAGCCTGCTTGCTGGCGAAGTGGTGGTAGATCGCGCTCGGCTGCACGTCGAGCTCGGCGCCGAGCCGGCGCATGGTCAGCGCGGACAGCCCGTGGGTGTCGAGCAGGGTGACGGCGTGCGCCAGCACGTCGGTGCGGTGATGGGCCACACACCCTCCCCAATCCCTCGAGTCAGCCCTCGACGTCAGCCCCGGACGTCAGCCCTGGACGGCGTTGACGCTGGGTTCACTGCCAGCCTAACCTGAACACCGTTCAGGTCGCCCGCACCGTCAGCAAGGACCCTCGATGACCGCCACCGCCCAGCCCGACACCTCCTCCGGGTCGAGCCGCCACGACGTCTCCTCCGGCTCCTCGTCCCCGACCCGCGACATCGCCCTGGTCGCCGCCTTCGCCGCCCTCATCAGCGCCAGCGCCTACATCGGCGCGATCCCGGTCGGCAGCGCCGGCGTGCCGATCACGCTCCAGACCCTGACGGTCATGCTGGCCGGCTGCATCCTCGGCCCCCTGCGCGGCTTCTCCGCCGTGACGCTCTACCTCGCGCTCGGCGCCGTCGGGCTGCCGGTCTTCGCCGAGCACTCCTCGGGCATCGGCGTCTTCAGCGGCCCGAGCGGCGGCTACCTGATCGCCTTCCCGCTCGCCGCAGCCCTGGGCGGCTTCCTCGTGAAGTACGTCGCCCGCGAGCGGCGCACCCGCGCGCTGGTGGTCTTCGCCTGCTCGATCACCGCCAGCATCCTGGTCATCCACCTGCTCGGGATCCTCGGGATGATGCTCTACTTCGACGTCTCCTTCCGCGAGGCCGGCACCTACGACCTGCCCTTCTGGGTCGGCGACGTCGTCAAGACCTCGCTGGTCGCGATGATCGCCGCCGAGGTGCACCGCGCCTTCCCGCAGCTCCTGCACCGCGACTGACGCGCACCGGCTTGCCCACGATCCACTTCGACGCGGCCTCCGTCCGCGTCCCCCTGCCCGGACGCGGCGAGCGCGAGATCCTCGCGCCCACCACGCTGACCCTCACCGAGTGGCGGGTCGCCATCATCGGCGCCAACGGCTCGGGGAAGTCGACCCTCGCGCGGATGGTCAACGGCCTGGTGCGTCCGTCGTCGGGGGCGGTGTCGGTCGACGGACGCGACGTGGTGCGCGACGGTGCAGCCGTACGCCGGATGGTGGGATTCTGCTTCACCGACCCGGCCGCGCAGCTGGTGATGCCGACGTGCGTCGAGGACATCGAGCTGTCGTTGCGGCGGACGGTGAAGGACAGCGCGGAGCGGCGCGAGCGCGCACTCGCGGTGCTGGCCGCCCACGGCCTGGCCGACCACGCCCACGACTCGGTGCACTCGCTGTCCGGGGGCCAGCGACAGCTGCTGGCCCTGGCCGGCGTGCTGGCCATCGAGCCCTCCGTCGTGGTCGCCGACGAGCCGACCACGCTGCTCGACCGGGGCAACACCCGTCGCGTCGGCGACATGCTCCTGGGACTGGAGCAGCAGCTGGTGCTCGTCACCCACGACCTCGACCTCGCCGCCCGGTGCGACCGGGTCATCGTCGTGGACTCCGCGCGCGTGGTCGCCGACGGCCACGCCGACGAGTCGATCGTGCACTACACCGAGCTGGTCGACGGATGACCACCCCACGGCCTTCTTCTCCCCCGCTTCGCTCCTCCGAACAACGCCGCGGGGACCCCGGATGAGCGACCTGATGGCGGGGCTCCACCAGCCCGGCGACACCGTCCTGCACCGGCTCCCGGTGGGCGCCAAGGTGCTCGGCCTGGCGCTGCTCAGCCTGTCGATCGTGGTGGTCCGCGACGTGCGGGCGGCGCCGGTCTTCCTCGCCGTGACCCTGGTGCTGGCGGCGATCGCCCGCGTGCCGATGCGCTCGGTGTGGCGGGCGGCCCGCGGCGTGCTCCTCGTCGCGGTGGTCGCGAGCGCCTTCCAGTGGTGGTGGTACGGCGCCGAGAAGGCGACCGAGACCTTCCTCGACCTGCTCAGCCTGGGGCTCGCCGCGCTGTCGCTGACGGCGACCACGTCGGTCAACGAGATGGTGGACGCCCTCTCCCGGTGGGCGCGACCGCTGCGGGTGATCGGCGTCGACCCGGACCGGGTGGCACTCACCGTCGCCCTGACCATCGGCGCGCTGCCGGGCACGATCGCCATCGCCCGGGAGACGCGGGACGCTGCTCGGGCGCGCGGGCTCGACCGCAACCCGCGGGCGTACCTCTCCCCCTTCGTGATCCGCCTCGTCGCCCGCGCCCACGAGTCGGGCGACGCGCTGCACGCGCGGGGGGTCGGCGACGACCGACTCACCTGACCGCGCCTCACCAGCCGGGCGGACGCCTGTCCACCCACGCCTGTCCCCGATCGGCCTGCGCCGCCTCGACCTGGGCAGCGAGCGAGAGGAGGAGCTCCTCCTCGGCGGGTCGGGCAGCCAGCATCACGCCGACCGGGAGGCCCTCGTCGGTCATGTGGAGCGGCAGCGACATCGCCGGCATGCCCGTCACGTTCCAGGCACTGGTCCAGGGCGTGAAGGCCTTCTGGCGGGCGAAGTCGCGCGCCGGGTCGGCGTCGTCGCGCAGCGCGCCGACCTCGACCGGCGGCATCGCGAGGGTGGGCGTGAGGACGACGTCGTAGGTCGCCAGCGCGGCGAGCGCACGAGCGGCGTGCTGCCGCAGCCGGCCGATGGCGAGGCCGAACTCGGGACCGCTCACGGCGTGGCCGAGCCCACCGAGCCAGCGGGTCAGCGGACGGATCCGGTCCTCGCGGCCGGGCGGCGCCGGCGACAGCGCGGTCAGCACGGCCCAGCAGGTCTCGAAGTCGGCGACCGCCTCAGGCGGGATCGGCACCGGGACGTCCTCGACGTCGTGGCCGAGCTCCTCGAGCAGTCGCGACGCGTCCTCCCACGCGGTGACGCTGGACGGGTGGACGTCGACGTCGGCGATGACCGGCGCGATGAAGCGGGCGACCCGGAGCCGGCCGGGCTCACGGTCGCAGGCGTCGAGGAACGAGGTCGTCGGCTCGGGGGCCCAGAACGGGTCACCGACCCGGCGGCCGGCCAGCACGTCGAGGAGGGCGGCCGCGTCGCGGACGGTGCGGGCGAGGGTGCCGGGTGTGGCGAGCCCGACCGGGTCGCCGTAGCGCGGGGCGCCGCTGATCCGGCCCCGGGACGGCTTGAGGCCGACGAGGCCGCAGCAGGAGGCGGGGATCCGGATGGAGCCGCCACCGTCGGAGCCGGGCGCGACGGGCAGCAGGCCGGCCGCGACCGCCGCGGCGGCGCCGCCGGACGAGCCGCCAGCGGTGCGCGTGGTGTCCCAGGGCGTGACGGCCGGCGGGGCGACGTCGGGCTCGGTGTAGCAGGGCGAGCCGAACTCCGGGGTGTTGGTCTTGCCCAGGCTCGGCATCCCGGCGGCCTCGACGGTCAGGACGAGGTCGTCGGACTCCTCGGGCACGAAGTCGTCGTAGGCCGCCGAGCCGAAGGTGGTGCGCACCCCGGCCGTCGGGTGCAGGTCCTTGATGCCGGTCGGGACGCCCCAGAGCGGGCCCGCGTCGTCGGGGCGTCCCGCCTCGGTCAGCCGGCGGGCGTGCTCGCGCGCCTGGTCGTGGGTGGTCGTGATGAACGCACCCACCTCGACCGAGCCGGCACGGTCGGCGTAGTGCTCGACCAGCTCGAGCGGCGACACGTCACCGCGGCGTACGGCGTCGCCCTGCTCGAGCGCGGTCAGGTCGTGGAGCACACGCCGACCGTACCGGCGACCCTCGGTGGTCGAGTAGCGAGGACGAGCGTATCGAGGCTCAGGCCGCGACCTCGACCTCGTGCGCGACGAGGGCGTCGAGCGCACCGAGGAGGCGCTGGACGGCGGCCTCGTCGGCCAGCGGGTCACCCTCGACGGCGGACTCGTCGACGACGATGCCGTCGACGACGATCGCGCCGGCGATCGTGGCGGAGTGGCGGGCGTGCTCGTGCGACCACTTGCCGCCGTAGGGCGTCGGGGTGGCGCCGATGGCCGCGAAGGGCTTGCCGACGATGGCGCCCTGGCCGTAGGGGCGCGAGAGCCAGTCGATGGCGTTGTTGAGCACGGCCGGCATCGTGCCGTTGTACTCCGGGGTGACGGCGAGGACGCGGTCGGCGGCGGCGACGGCCTGCGCGCAGCGCGGACGGCGCCGGCCGGGACGGTGTCGCCGTCGATCTCCTCGGTGTAGAACGGGATCGGTGTCGAGGCCCTCGACGACGTCGACGGTCACACCGGCGGGGGCGTGGTCGCGGAGGTGCTCGGCGATGCGGCGGTTGAGGCTGCCGGCGCGGGTGGAGCCGAGGAGGACGGCGACACGGGTCTGCTTGTCAGTGGTCATGCGAGGCAAAACGGACCACGGTCCGCTTCTATTCCCCTGGTGCTCGAAGATTTTCCGCACCTAGGCTGGAGCGCGTGACCCACCTGCTGCCGATGGCGGACGAGCCCGCCCCGGAGCGGGCGGACGCGGCGCGCAACCGCGAGGCGATCCTCGCCGCGGCGCTGCGCCTGGTGGAGACGCGGGGGGTCGACTGCGTGACGATGGACACCGTCGCGGCCGAGGCCGGGGTCGGCAAGGGGACGCTGTTCCGGCGCTTCGACAGCCGTGAGGGCCTGATGGCCGCGGTGCTCAACGAGTCGGAGACCACCTGGCAGGCCTCCGTGCTCTCAGGTCCCCCGCCGCTCGGCCCCGGCGCCCCGCCGATGGAGCGGATGCTGGCCTTCGGGCACTCCCGGTTGGCCACCAACCTGACCCACGCCAAGCTCATCACGGCGGCCGGGCGGCCGGGCGCGCGCTCCGCGGCGGCGGTGTCGTTCGCCAACATGCACGTGCGCTACCTGCTGGGCGAGCTCGGCGTCACCGGCGACCTCCTCATGCTCGCCACCGCGATCCTCGCGCCGCTCGAGCTGGTGGTGCTGGAGCAGCAGGTCACCCACGAGCACCTCCCCCTCGACCGCATCGAGGCAGGCTGGGACGACCTGGTGCGGCGGGTCGTCGGGGCCTGAGGGTCCCGCGTCTCAGCCGACGGCCGAGAACGTGACGAACGCGCCGATCGCCCAGCCGGCGGCCCCCACGAGCACTGCGACGAGCGGGATCCACCAGGTGGAGCGGCCGCGCACCCACCGCACGATCACCCACACCAGCGCGACGAGAGCGACCACGACGGGAGCACCCGCCGAGGTGAAGACCCCGATCCCGATCATCGTGTCGTTGCACTCGGCGGAGCTGCCGCACCCGTCGGACGCCATCGCGGTGAGCAGGCCCATGAAGCCGGCGACCGGGGCGAGCAGCGCCAGCCCGACCAGGAGGATCACCGTCACGACCCGGTCGAGTGGCCCGACCCCGCGGGACGCGTCGTCGTACGGGGCCGGCTCGCTCATGCCGAGAAACCTAGATCAGGCTCAGCGGTGCTGGCGGCGCAGGCCGAAGGTCAGTCCGTCGACCAGCGCGCCCCAGGACGCCTCGATGACGTTGGCGCCGACGCCGACGGTGACCCACGAGGACTCGCCGTCGGTGGTCTCGATCAGGACGCGGGTGATCGCGTCGGTGCCGTGGCCCTGGTCGAGGATGCGCACCTTGTAGTCGATCAGCTCGAACTTCGCGACCTCGGGGAAGGCCTGGCCGATCGCCTCGCGCAGCGCGGCGTCGAGGGCGTTGACCGGCCCGTTGCCCTCGCCCGTGACGACGTACCTGACGTCCTCGGCGCGCAGCTTGACCGTCGCCTCGGAGATGGCCTCGCCGCCGGGACGGGTCTCGGTGATGACGCGCCACGACTCGACGTCGAAGTACGACGGTCGCGCGCCCTCGACCTCCTCGGCGAGCAGCAGCTCGAAGGACGCGTCGGCGGCCTCGAAGGTGTAGCCGCCCTGCTCCATCTGCTTGACCCGGTCGGTGACGCGGGTGACCAGCTCCCTCATCTCGGGCGAGCCGTCGGACAGGTCGTAGCCCAGCTCCCTGCCCTTGAGCTCGATCGAGGCGCGTCCGGCCATGTCGGAGACGAGCAGCCTCATGTCGTTGCCGACACCGACGGGGTCCATGTGCTGGTAGAGGTCGGGGTCGACCTTGATCGCGCTGGCGTGCAGGCCGGCCTTGTGGGCGAACGCCGACGTGCCGACGTAGGGCTGGCGCGAGGCCGGCGGGAAGTTCGTGACCTCGGCCACCGCGTGCGCGATGCGGGTCGCCTCGCGGAGCAGCCCCTGGGGCAGGACGGCCCTGTCCAGCTTGAGCTCGAGGTTGGCGACGACCGTGACGAGGTCGGCGTTGCCCGTGCGCTCGCCGTAGCCGTTGATGCAGCCCTGGACGTGCGTCGCGCCCGCGGCGACGGCGGCCAGCGAGTTGGCGACCGCGCAGCCGCTGTCGTTGTGCGCGTGGATGCCGACCCGGGCGCCGGTCGTGGCGATGACGTCGTCCACGACCTCCGAGACCCAGTCGGGGAGCATGCCGCCGTTGGTGTCGCAGAGCGCGACGACCTCGGCGCCGGCCTCGGCTGCGGTGCGGAGGACCTCGAGGGCGTAGTCACGGTTGGCGCGGTAGCCGTCGAAGAAGTGCTCGGCGTCGAGGAAGACGGTCTGCCCCTCCTCGCGCAGGTGGCTCACCGTGTCGCGCACCATCGCGAGGTTCTCCTCCAGCGTGGTGCGCAGCGCGAGCTCGACGTGCCGGTCGTGCGACTTCGCCACGAGGGTGACGACGCCCGCCCCGCTGTCCCGCAGGGCCGCGACCAGCGGGTCGTCCGCAGCGCGTACGCCGGCACGACGGGTGGCGCCGAACGCCGCGAGCTTCGCGTGGCGCAGGTCCAGCTCCGCAGCCGCACGGCGGAAGAACTCGGTGTCCTTGGGGTTCGAGCCCGGCCAGCCGCCCTCGATGTAACCGACCCCGAGCCCGTCGAGCTGCTTGGCGATGCTCAGCTTGTCGGCGACCGACAGGTTGAGCCCCTCCTGCTGGGCGCCGTCGCGCAGCGTGGTGTCGTAGACGTGGAACGAGCCGTGCAGGTCCATCGGTCTTCTCTCGTTGCGGGTCTGGAGGCTAGGGGCCGGAACATGAAAAAACCTCCTGGGGTGCAGGAGGTCGGCGCGGCGGGAAGTCCCGTCGCGCTAGGCAATGATGATGGTGCTGGTGCTCACGAGATCCATGGTGCCACCGATCGCCGCGACCTGAGACAGTCATCTCGGGATTCGGTCGACCACGGTCCTGGCTGGGTCCTGGCTCGGTCGTGACCCGGTCGTGTCGGGCGGGGTCACCCGCATGCGCTGCCGCACGTGCCAGAGTAAAGCCATGATCACGGTCGAGCACCTCACCAAGACGTACGGCGGGTTCACCGCCGTCGACGACGTCAGCTTCACCGCGCAGCGCGGCCGGGTCACCGGCTTCCTCGGGCCCAACGGCGCCGGCAAGACGACCACGATGCGCATCATGGTCGGGCTGACGCCCGCGACGTCGGGCAGCGTCCGCATCGGCGGACTGGCCTACAAGGACATCCCCAACCCGGGCCGGCACGTCGGTGTCCTGCTCGACGCGTCCGCCCAGCACGCCGGTCGTACGGGCCGCGAGGTGCTGTCGATCGGCGCCCGCACCATGGGCCTGCCGGACACGCGCGTCGACGAGATGCTGGCGCTGGTGTCGCTGAGCGCCGACGAGTCCAAGCGCCGCGTGCGCAACTACTCCCTCGGCATGCGGCAGCGCCTCGGGATCGCCCACGCACTGCTGGGCGACCCGTCCGTGCTGATCCTCGACGAGCCGGCCAACGGGCTCGACCCCGCCGGCATCCGCTGGATGCGCGGGCTGCTCAAGAGCTACGCCGACCGGGGCGGCACCGTGCTCCTGTCCAGCCACCTGCTCAACGAGGTCGAGCTGATCGCCGACGAGATGATCCTCATCGGCCGGGGCCAGATCGTCGCCTCGGGCGACAAGAAGTCGCTGCTGTCCGGCGAGGCCAGCAGCACGCTGGTCCGGTCCCAGGACGACGACGCACTCGCGCGCCACCTGACGGCGGCAGGTCTCACGGTGACCACCGACGGCGGCGCGCTCCGGGTCGACTGCGACACCGCGGTCGTCGGACAGGCAGCGCTGGAGGCACGGGTCGTGCTCACCGAGCTCTCGTCCGGGGCCGCCGGCCTCGAGGACCTCTTCCTCGCCCTCACCGAGGACACGCAGCGAGAAGGACATCCCGCCGCCGCGACCGCCCAGGGAGGCACCGCATGAGCACCAGCAGCACTGCACCCGAGACCCTCGACGTGTCCGGCACCCCGGCCGTCCCCTTCAGCCGCCTCGTGAGCGTGGAGGTGCGCAAGGCCCTCGACACGCGCGCGGGTCGCTGGTTCACCATCTCGATCGTGCTCCTCAGCCTGGCCATCGTGGTCATCTACGCCTTCGCGGCGCCCGAGAGCAGCCGGGACTTCGGTGACGTCCTCGGCGTGGCGGGTGCGGTGCTGGGCTACTTCCTGCCGATCCTGCTGATCCTGATGGTCACCAGCGAGTGGAGCCAGCGCACCGGCCTGACCACCTTCACCCTCGAGCCGCACCGCGGTCGCGTGGTGGGTGCCAAGTTCTGCGCCGGGCTGATCCTCGGCGCCGGCCTCATCGCCGTCTCGATCGTGGTCGCCGCGATCGGCACCCTGATCGGGGGCGGCGACTGGTCGATCACCGCCGACGTGCTCGTCAAGGGCTTCCTCGTGGCCAACATCATCGGGATCCTGACCGGCTTCGCCATCGGGATGCTGCTGATGAACAGCGCGGCGGCCATCGTCACCTACTTCATCTACTCCCTGGTGCTGCCCATCGCGGTGGGCATCCTCGGCGCCTTCCAGCAGTGGTTCGCCGACCTCGCCCCCTGGATCGAGTTCAACACCGCGCAGGGGCTGCTGTTCCAGGACGAGGGCGCTCCCAGCGGCCAGGTCGTGGCTCAGCTGCTCGTGTCCGGCACGATCTGGCTGGTGGTGCCGTTCGCGCTCGGCCTGCTCCGGCTGCTGCGCGCCGAGCCCAAGTAGCCCGACGGCGTACGACGACCGGCCGGCCTGTCGAACAGGACGAACCCGGCCTCGCGGGGACCACCCGAGCGTGCGCCGGCCTCACCCGGACCTTTGTCCTGTCCGACGGGCCGGGCTGATCAGCTCCGCGGGAGCCTCCCGCCGTAGCCCGCCGGTCCTCGCGCCATCCGCACGCCGCCGCGACGAGCGCCACGAGCGCAGCGAGCAGGAAGGCCGTCGACATCCCGTGCCCGTCGGCGACCAGGCCGGCGAGGGAGGCGCCGGCGGCCTGGCCCAGCACCAGCGCGACGAACAGCACCGAGGTGCCGGCTGCGCCGCGCGCGGGAAGCACGCGGCCTGCCCACGCGATGAGGGCGGAGCTCGCCGCCACGAAGCCCCAGCCGAAGCCCACGCATGCGGCGACGTGCAGGAGCAGCGGTGCAGCCGTCAGGCCGAGGCCGGCCGTCGAGGCCGCCACCACCGCGGACGTGAGCATCCAGGCGCGCTGCGGGGACAGGGACGCGAGCCGGCCGGCGGTGAGCACCGTGGCCGTACCCCCGACGCCCAGGGCGACCCAGGCCAGCACGGTCGCCGTGTCGCTGGCGCCGGTGGCCGCGAGCTGCGTCCGGCCGTAGGTCCACGTGGCGGCCGAGGCGACGCCCAGCATGATCGCGGCGACCGCCGGGACCCGCAGCGCGAGCAGCGACGCGCCTGCGCCCTCCGGCTGGGGCGGGAGCCCGGCCGCCGGACCACCTCTCCCCCGGTCGAGCAGCAGCACGCCGCCACCGGCCAGCGCGGTCACGACCGCGCTCAGCACGAAGGCAGCCCGCCAGTCCGGCATCACCAGGGCCAGCACGCCCGCCGCCACCAGGCCCGGCCCGGTCCCGGCGTTCACCGTCGCCTGGGCGGCGTCGGCCCGCTGCGGCGCGATCGAGCGGGCCACGACGGCCACGAGTCCCGGTGAGGCCAGTCCCGCGCCGGTCGAGGCGACGACGACCGCGGGAGCCAGGAAGGCCAGGCTCGGCGCGAGCGCCATCGCGAGCGCACCTCCCGAGGCCGTCGCGACGGAGGAGACGACCAGCACCCGGGGGTGGCCGTCGAGCACCACCCCGGCCAGCGCGCCGACGCAGTAGGCCACGGACGAGCCCGACGCGATGAAGCCGGCAGTCGACGTGCCCATCTCGATCGACCCGGAGATGTCGGGCAGGAAGAGGCCGTAGGCCAGGCGCACCAGCCCGTAGGTCCCGGCGATGAGACCGGCGCCGGCCACGACGAGCCCGACATCGCGCCATCCATCTAACGATAACGATCGTTTCACTTCTTGAGCCTACACTTCAGACGTGGCAACCCGTGGATCCACCCGCACCAAGCTCCTCGACGCCGTCGACGAGGTCGTGTTCGCAGGGGGCGACACCCACGCGCCGGTCGACGTCATCCTCGATCGTGCGGGCGTCTCCCCGGCGACGCTCTACCGGGCCTACGGCAGCAAGGACGACCTCGTCGCCGCCGCACTCGATCGCCGTCACACGGAGTGGCTCGAGGTGTGGGAGGCGGCCATCGCGGGGGCGAGCACGGACCGGGACCGGCTGCTCGCCGTCTTCGACGCGATCGACACCTTCCGGAGCAGGAGGTCCGGCGCCCGGTGGTGCGCGTTCCTCGGCACCGCCGCCGGACACACCGAGCCCGCACCCGTGCTCGCCGCGGCGGTCCGCCAGGAGACGGAGACACTCCGCTCACGGCTCCGCGAGCTCGCGGCGCCCGTCGTCGGGCCGGCGGCGCCGTCCGTGGTCGAGGCGCTGGTGCTGCTCTACTCCGGCGAGCTGGCCATGCGGCTGCGTCCGGCCGTCCGGGGCACCGACCGACCGCGCGCCCGCGACCTGGCGGCCCTGCTCCTCGACCGCGTGGACCTGCTCGACGCCTGAGCGGCGAGTGCTACGTCGGGAACCCGCGGAAGGCCAGGTGGTCCTTCACCCGCTCGACGTCGGCCTCGGTGGGCACCTCGTCGGTGACCTTCGTGATCGAGACGGCGATGTCGGTGCTGTCCACCGGGAGCATGCCTTCCTGCTCCAGCTCCGCGGCGATCAGGGCGACCTCGTCGTCGGTCAGCCGACGGCGCAGGAGCGCGAGCAGGGCGACGTAGTCCTGGGCGGGCACGCCGGTCGGGTATCCCTCCCGGAGCCAGGCGACGACGCGGTTCAGCAGCACGGGCACGGCGTACTCCTCACTTCTCGACCAGGGTCGGATAGATGTGCTCGAAGCTCAAGGCATAGCCGAAGCCCGAGGCCACGATGAAGGTGATGCCGAGGGCCACTCCGGCGAGCACGATCCCGAAGCAGAGCGTCGCGAGCACGCGCCCGACCGGGTGCGGGCTGCCACCCTCGACCTCCGCCGTACCTCCGGTGCCCCAGGCCAGGGACCGGATGCCGACGGCGAAGACCGCCGGGAGTCCGGCTCCGAGGAGCAGTCCGGCGAGGAGGACCTGCCAGGCGCCGTCGAGGGCGTAGCCGAGGTTGTTCATCGCGTGCCTCCGGTCGTGGCGGGTGCGGGAGTCGAGGCGGCAGAGGCGCCGTCCCAGTCGTCGTTGACGTTGTTGTGGTCGACGGGTGCCCGCCGGGAACGGACGTACATCACTGCGGACAGCCCGACGAGGATCGCGAACACGGCGAAGGCGCCGGCCAGGCCACCGACGAGGTCCCCGATCCACCAGGTGATCGCCCCGACCACTGCAGCCATCGGGAAGGTGATCATCCAGGCGAGCACCATCCGACCCGCGACACCCCAGCGGACCTCGGCGCCCTTCTTGCCGACTCCGGTGCCGAGGATCGATCCCGTCGCCACGTGCGTGGTGGACAGCGCGAAGCCGAGGTGGCTCGAGGCGAGGATCACCGCGGCCGACGAGCTCTCGGCGGCCATCCCCTGCGGCGAGGAGATCTCCACCAGTCCCTTGCCGAGGGTCCGGATGATGCGCCAGCCGCCCAGGTAGGTGCCGAGCGCGATGGCGAGCGCGCAGCTGAGCTTGACCCAGAACGGGATCGATCCGGTGTCGGACCACTCTCCCGAGGCGATGAGGGCCAGGGTGATCACGCCCATCGTCTTCTGCGCGTCGTTCGTGCCGTGCGCCAGGGAGACGAGCGAGGCGGAGCCGATCTGGCCCCACCGGAAGCCGCTCTCGCGGTAGCGCTCGGTCACGCCGTCGGTGATCTTGTGGATCAGCCAGGTGCCGACCGCCGCCACGACCAGGGCGATCACCGGCGACAGGAGCGCCGGGAGCAGGACCTTGCCGACGACGCCGTCGAGCTTCGAGCCGTCCCCGGCCCAGTTGACGCCGGAGAAGCCGAGACCGGCGATCGTGGCGCCGACGAGCCCGCCGAAGAGGGCGTGCGAGGAGCTGGACGGCAGGCCGAGCAGCCAGGTCAGCAGGTTCCACAGGATGCCGCCGACGAGCCCCGCGAGGATGATGAGCAGCAGGGCCTGCCCGCCGTTCTCGAGGAACTGCGGCTGGGGGGCACCCTCGGAGTCCTGCACCTTGATCACCGCGTTGGTGACGGTGAGGGCGACCTCGACGGAGAGGAAGGCCCCGATGAGGTTGAGGGTGCCGGACAGGGCGACGGCCACCTTGGGGCGCAGGGCGCCGGTGGCGATGGACGTGGCCATCGCGTTGCCGGTGTCGTGGAAACCGTTGGTGAAGTCGAACGCGAGGGCGGTCACCACGACCAGCCCCAGGATGATGAGCTCGGGAGTCACCCCACGGACTGTTCTCCTCGATCCGCGACTTGGCGATACCCCGGCCACGGAGTTCAGGCACTGTTCACCCAGCGGTGCCACGCTCCCTCAGCCACCACGAAGTCCAGGAGCGACCAGGAAGGCAGAGCGCGTGCTGCGTGACGTCCGCGAGTACATCGACCGGCTCAACATCGATGGCCACACGATCGGCGAGGACCATGACGACGACCCGATCCTGATGGACAAGCACGGGCTGCGCCGTGGACACGTGGCGGGAGAACTATCCGTACGACGAGCGCATGGACCGCGAGGCGTACGACGTCCGAGAAGTACCGCCTGCAGGTGGAGCTCCTGAAGCTCCAGAACCACCTGGCCAACACGCGGTGAGCGCCACGTCCTGGTCTTCGAGGGCCGTGATGCTGCCGGCAAGGGCGGCACCATCAAGCGATTCATGGAGCACCTGAACCCGCGCTACGCCCGCGTGGTCGCCCTGACCAAGCCGAGCGAGAGAGAGCGGACGTCGTGGTACTTCCAGCGCTACGTGCGCCACCTGCCGGCCGCGGGCGAGATGGTGCTCTTCGACCGCTCCTGGTACAACCGCTCCGGGGTGGAGCGGGTGATGGGCTTCGCCGGCGACGACGATGTCGAGCAGTTCGTGACCCACGCCCCGGTCTTCGAGAAGATGCTCGTGGACAGCGGGATCTCGATGACCAAGTTCTGGTTCTCCGTGACCGCCACCGAACAGCGCACCCGCTTCATGATCCGGCAGGTCGACCCGGTCCGGCGATGGAAGCTCTCACCCATCGACATCGAGTCGCTCGACAAGTGGCAGGCGTACACCGCCGCCAAGGAGGAGATGTTCCGCCGCACGGACACGGACTTCGCGCCGTGGACGACCATCAAGAGCAACGACAAGAAGCGTGCCCGCATCAACGCCATGCGCCACTTCCTCTCGCGTTTCGACTACGAGGACAAGGACCACGAGGTCGTGCTCGCACCCGATCCGCTTCTGGTCACGCGTGGCATCGAGGCCGTTGGCGACTGACACCACAGCCAGCCAGGAGGGCACCGCGAGGGACGCGTCGGCCGCCGCTAGGCTCGGCCGGGTGTCCGCCACCCTCGTCGCGAAGAACCTCTCCGGCGGGCACGGTCACCGGGTGCTGTTCGAGGGGCTGGACCTGACCGTCGCCCCCGGCGACGTGATCGGGGTCGTCGGCGCCAACGGTGCCGGCAAGTCGACGCTGCTGTCCCTGCTGGGCGGAGCGGTGGCGCCGATGGACGGCTCGGTGGACTGCGCGCCCCAGGACGCCTTCGTCGGGCTCCTGCCCCAGGAGCACGAGCGCGTGCCGGGCGAGACCGTCGCCGCCTACCTCGCCAGGCGCACCGGCGCCACCGAGGCGACCGCCACGATGGAGGCTGCCGCGGCGGCGCTGGGCTCGGGTGAGCCCGGTGTCGATGATGCGTACGCCGTCGCGTTCGACCGCTGGATGGCGAGCGGCGCGGCCGACCTCGAGGACCGTACGGCGCCGGTGCTGGGCGACCTCGGTCTCGACGTGGGTCCCGATGCGCTGATGACGACGCTGTCCGGCGGGCAGGCCGCCCGGGTGGCCCTGGCCGCCCTGCTGCTGAGCCGCTTCGACGTGGTGCTCCTCGACGAACCCACCAACGACCTCGACCTCGACGGCCTCGCGCGGCTGGAGTCGTTCGTGCAGGGCCTGCGCGGTGGCGTCGTGCTGGTCTCGCACGACCGCGAGTTCCTGGCCCGCTGCGTCACCCGGATCGTGGAGCTCGACCTGGCCCAGGGGCAGGTCACCGTCTACGACGGCGGCTACGACGCCTTCCTGGAGGAGCGCGCCATCGCCCGGCGCCACGCGCGGGAGGCCTACGAGCAGTACGCCGACACCCGCTCCGACCTCGTCCAGCGGGCACGCACCCAGCGCGAGTGGAGCTCGCAGGGGGTGCGCAACGCGATGCGCAAGAGCCCCGACAACGACAAGATCCGACGCAAGGCGGCGACCGAGTCCTCGGAGAAGCAGGCCCAGAAGGTCCGCCAGATGGAGTCGCGGATCGCGCGGCTCGACGAGGTCGAGGAGCCCCGCAAGGAGTGGGTGCTCCAGTTCGACATCGCCGCGGCACCCCGTTCGAGCGGCGTGGTCGCCACCCTCAACGAGGCGACCCTCCGGCTCGGCGACTTCCAGCTCGGTCCGGTGTCGGTGCAGGTCAACGCGGGCGACCGGATCGGCATCACGGGTCGCAACGGTGCCGGCAAGACCACGCTCCTGCGACTGGCGCTGGGCCGGACCGCGCCGGACACCGGCTCGGCGTCGCTCGGCGCCTCGGTCGCCGTCGGCGTGATCGACCAGGCCCGCACCGGGCTGGACGACGACCTGTCCCTCGGCGCGGCCTTCGAGGCCGTCGTGCCCGAGCTGACGCAGGCCGAGGTGCGCACCCTCCTCGCGAAGTTCGGGCTCAAGGCCGACCAGGTCAGCAGCGAGGTCGGCCGCCTGTCCCCCGGTGAGCGCACGCGTGCGGCCATGGCGCTGCTGCAGGCGCGCGGGGTGAACCTGCTCGTGCTCGACGAGCCCACCAACCACCTCGACCTGCCGGCGATCCAGCAGCTGGAGCAGGCCCTCGCGTCCTACGACGGTGCGCTGATGCTGGTCTCGCACGACCGCCGCCTGCTGGAGAACGTCCGGCTGGACCAGCGGTGGGAGGTCGACGCCGGCCGCGTCGTCGTACGCCACACGTGACCGGAGGGACCGGCCCGGCTCCCGGTGTCGGTGGGCCGTCGCATCATGGAGTGATGGACACGGTCACCGATCGCCTCGCCGTCGAGCGTCAGCAGGCACTCGACCGACTGGCGAGCCTGACCGGCGACTACGACGCCGTCGTGGCCGCCTCGCTCGACACCAATGCCGACGACGAGCACGACCCCGAGGGACACACCATCGCCTACGAGCGCTCGCAGATCGGTGCGCTGGTCAAGCAGGTGAGCCGCCACCTCGTGGAGATCGACGCGGCAGCGGCTCGCGTCGAGGACGGGACCTACGGCCTCTGCGAGGTGTGCGGTCAGCCGATCGCGGCCGCGCGGCTCGAGGCGCTGCCGGCTGCCCGCACGTGCATCAGGTGCGCCACCTGAGCGCTGTCACAGCCAGCCGGGGAGGTGGACGTCGGAGAAGGGCGCCCCGTCGTTGGGCGTCCAGGCCGTGCCCTGCGCCGACACTGCCGCGCCCAGCCCCGACGCGGCTGCGGCCACCAGCAGGGTGGTGAGCAGCCACGGGACACCGCGACGGGCGACCGGGTCGACGACCCGGTGGATCGGCGAGCGGAAGCGTTCGGAGCCCGGGCCCCACCACAGCCCGACGGCGAAGGAGACGCCGATCGCGACGAGCGAGGTGGTCATCGAGAGCGATGCGGCGAAGCACACGAGCGCGATCGCCACGGCGATGCCGAGGCTCCAGAAGAGCAGCAGCAGGGTGCCGCCGATGCCGGCCACGATGTGCCACGGCGCGGCGAGCAGGACCTGGATCCCGTCGTACCACTTGATCCCGCGACGCGTACGACGGTTGCCGGCCGAGGCGGCGGCCAGCGAGCCGCTGCGCAGCAGCCACACCGCGAGCGAGATCACGCCCAGCGCCACCCACGGCGCGGCCGTGATGGCGGCCGTCACGACTCCGCCGCCGGCCAGCAGCAGCACCGCACGCCGGAGCCGCTCGCCGGCGGGCGCCCGCTCGCGGGCGGTGGGGCCGTACTCCGCCGAGACGTACTCCGTCGTCCCGTCCGGCAGCACGCGGGTGTGGCGCTGCGGGACCGTGAAGGCGTCCTCGGCCGGAGTGTCGTCGTCGAGGTTGTCGAAGTCGTCGACCGGGGAGCTCCACTCCTCCGACCAGTGCACGGGCTCGACCACCGGGCTCGTGCCGACCCGGGTCGGGGCCTCGAGGTCCAGCTGCGCGGCGGCGGCGTAGGGCAGCGTGACGGGCGCGGGGGCGCGGTCTCGCGACGGTGCCGGGCGACCCTCCTCGACGAGCGGGGAAGCCAGGTCCTCCAGCCAGTCACGGACCTCGTCGAGCGAGGGCCGGTCCTCGGCGGACGGCGCGAGCGCCTCCTCCACGAGCGGGAGGACGAGCGGGTCGAGGCCGGACAGGTCGTGCTCACCACGACGGACGCGGTCCATGATCGCGACCGACGGGCCGCGGCCGAACGGCGCCCGTGCGGTGCCGGCGTAGGCCACCGTCGCCGCCCAGGCGTGCACGTCCGAGGCGGCGGAGGCGTCGTCGCCGTAGAGGATCTCCGGGGCGAGGTAGCCCGGGGTGCCGAGCAGCCAGCCGTTCATCGTGATGCGGGAGTCGTCGGCGACCCGGGCCAGGCCGAAGTCGATCAGGATGGGCGTGCGGCCCTCCATGATCACGTTGGACGGCTTGATGTCGCGGTGCAGGACGCCGACGGCGTGGACGGCCTCGAGCGCCTCCGCGAGGCAGTCGGCGAACCACAGCAGGTCGGCGCCGGCGAGCGGGCCCTCCTCCTGCACGTGGTCGTGCAGCGAGAGGCCGGGGACGTAGCGGGTGGCGACGTAGGGGATCTCGCCCCACGGGTCGGCGTCGACGATCTCGGCGATGCGGCGGCTGCGGACCCGGGTCAGCGAGCTCACCTCGCGGGCCAGCCGGCGCCGGGCCTCGTCGTCGCCGACGATGTGCGGGCGCAGCACCTTGATGGCCACCGGCCGCTCCCCCGGCTTCTGGCCCAGGTGGACCACACCCATGCCGCCCTCGCCGAGGCGCGCACGCAGCGAGTAGCCGCCCACGGTCAGCCCGGCGGGCGGCGCCTGCGGGCGCGGGGAGATCGTCACGGAAAGAGGATACGGGCGCGGGCGGCCCATCACGCCGATCCGCGTGGGGCGCGCCCCGCGCTTCGTTGCTGGACGGGTCAGGGCAGTGCGCCGCCTGCTGGCGCGGTGCAGACATCCGGATCAGCCCCGATGAGCGGACGTCGGCGTCCGTCAGCAGGTCGTCACAACTTTGTGGGCCGATGCGTGGTCAGACTGGTACGTCAACGATCCAAGGGGAATCATGAGGACCATCAGTCTGACCGCCGTCGCGCTTCTCGGCGCGGCGCTGCTCGCGCCAGTGGGCACGGCCGCCGCAGCGGGCGAGACATGTCAGGGGCAGGCGGCGACCATCGTCGGGACGCCCGGGGGTCAGATCACCGGAACGGAGGGCGCGGACGTCATCGTCACGAACGACGCGATACGTGTCGACGCGCTCGGCGGCGATGACCTCGTGTGCGCGACCGGCGAGCGCAGCGGCTACGACTCCGCCACCGGCACCTCCACTTTCGTCACCGTCATCCTCGGCGCGGGGGCCGACACGTTCATCCCCTCCGAGCGCAGCGGATCCACGATCTACGCGGGCACCGTCGACGGCACCGACACCGAGGCCGACGTCATCCGCGTCAGCTGGACCGGTGGCCTCGTCATCTCCGGCATGCCAGGCCAGCCGAACGCCGACATCATCGACCTCGGCGTCTTCGGCGACGTCAGGTGGAGCGGTATCCAAACCGCCCCGGGCGCGGTGTCCGCGGCCAGTAACACGGCATCGGCATCTTGAGCGTTCGATCCGCCAACGGCGACGTCACCATGGACGCCAGCGGCACGGTGACGGGGGTCGACACGGCGCTCACCTGGACGGGCCGGTTCGCCCGGCTCGGTTTCACTACGTCGGCCAAGTACGGACGGTTCACGTTCCGCGGAACCGACCGCATTGAGCACATCAAGGTCAACGCGCCGACGACGTATGACCGCAACATCGCGCTCGGCAGCGGCAACGACCTCTACGAGTCGAACAGCCTGGGCGGAAAGGCCACGCGGATCAAGGGCGACATCGGGCGCAACACACTGCTGCTCGACCTCAAGAGCCACGACCGGGTACGCGCCGACCTGAGCCGTTCCCGGGTGACGGCCACCAAGGCGGGCGTCACGGACTCGATCCGCGTCAGCGACTTCAATGGCCTCGCCGTGGCCGCGAAGCGCGCCGTCGTCATCGGCACCGACCGCACGGACTACATCAGGGTCGCCGCGTGCCGGACGACGATCAAGGGAAAGAAGGGCGGGGACGAACTCTACGTTGACTACAAGCTCAAAAGTTATGGCGCAGACTCTTTGACCCCGCCTCGGTGCTCCGACTACGAGGCCACGATCGACGGCGGCCCTGGCAACGACTACATCACCGGGAACTACGGCGATGACCGCCTCATCGGCGGCCCTGGCAACGACAGCGTGCGGGGTCAAAAAGGGCGCGACGTGTGCCAGGGCGAGACGATTCGGGGATGCGAGAAGCGCATCTGACCCAGCGATAGGCGCCTCTCGTGTGCCCCGCAGCGGGTGAGGTAGCAGCCGGGCCGTACCCCTCCCCGGGACGGCCCGGCGGCCCGTACGCGGTCTGACCGCGCAGAGCAAGCAGCGACCTCGATAGAAGACGGAGGACGGCTTCTCCAAAGCGTCCGCTCATGCCGCGATGAGTGCGCGGATCTGCCGAGATGCGGGTGCGACTCGATGTAGCCTCCCAGCCGTGGACCGGACCTCGCCTCGCAGGTGCTCGCCTTTGGCAATGCGTGCCTGGTCGACCACACGGAGACTGCTTCCCGTGGGCCGTGGCTACCCCGGGGCGGAATGGCCTGGGCGGCTGGGAGATCCCTCGTCGTACACCTCGCTTCGTGGTTCGCTCACTCCACAACCGGCGACGCCCCCCGGATCGGGAGCGATCAGGAAGCCCTCGTCCGGCACGGTCATCTTCAAGGCGTGCCGCTGAGTGTCGACCTCAAGACAAGGTCACACCATCGCATCGAGAACGACGTTGTTCGCAGCGGCGTTCATGTTCCTGAGCGGCTGCACATTGGTAGGACACACGGGGGACGATGCCGGAGCTGTTGCGTTCGACAGTGAGGGAGGCGTGTCCAGGTGGTGCCTGCCAGCCGACCAGGGGGAGACGGAGATCGAGTTCTCGCACGGCAACGAGATCCTCGTCAACAGCGGGCAGGACACGGCACAGGTCGTGGGGGTATCGCTCATCGGCGCCAGCGGCATCGAGGTGAAGGACTTCTGGTTCGCTGAGGTTCGTTCTCCCACTGTCGGCACACTTCGGGGCTGGCCTCCCAAGGCAAGCAAGACGCTGGTCGAGCCGTACCCGCTTGAACCGGGCGACGCCGCCAATCTCGTCGTCCACCTCACGGCTGCTGTCATGGACTCGGCACGACCACCCACAGCGACGGGTCTGCAGGTCACCTACCTCCAGGGCGGAGACGAGCACGTAGCCCAGACGCGCGTAGGCGTGCGCCTTCGGCAGCGATGTTGAGTGAGCGACGCCCGCGTTGGCGCCCGGAAACGCACTCATCTGCCGCGTCGAGGCCCGCCTGGCGATGTACGCGTCAGTCCTTGGCGCAGATCGCTGAGAACTCGTGAGGTCCGCCCCCTGCCTGGCCGCGCGGGGGGATTTTCGCGCCGAAGTATGTGTTGCGGCACCAGACTTGGCCCGCTGAATCTGTCATGAACGCTTTGGTACGCCGACGGCCATACGTCACCGTGAACCTCGACGTCAGCAATCGCACGAAGGTGTCCTGCATCGCTGGCAGATCACCCGCGGCGCGAGACCGGTTGCCCGGTATGGGCACCTCCAAAGAACTCTTCGAGTCCGTTGATGTCAACGCGGACCCACTCGCCATCCACCATGAGCCGCACGCTGGCAGCGGCCTCCCGTTCGACCGTGACACATAGGATTTCGGGGTGCCAGTCCGGCTCGATGGAGAACGCGGGGTGGTCCAGCACAGAAGGTTCGTTCAGTCGGACAAGAGCAGCGTCCAACTCGGCAACCACCGTGTCGAACGCGGCCTGCTCGGACGGATTCACGGCTGAACCGTAATGCTCGTGGCTGCCACGGACCAGGAAGTATCCGGATCCGGATCTGCCGCGATGAGTGCATGCACTCTCTTGTTCGGCGATCCGCACCAGCCTCGGCTCATGTCCCAGAAGTCAGGTCGCCGGCAGGCTGGCGAGGCGGTGGCGGCCCACCACGAAGCGGAGCTCACCGAACTCGTCAGGCACGTAGCTGTGCCGAAGTCCGAGGTGCCTTGACCCCCGCTGCCGGCGAGATTCTTGATTCGAACTTGATCGAACATGTGTTTGTTAACTGTTTGCGGTTCGGTATTCTCGGTTTCACGTTCAGCTGATCACCGGGCCACCAGGACAAGCCACCAGTGCGCAATCTCGAGTCGGCGGAGCGAGTTGCGAGGGTGACGTAATAGTCCGGCTGGCCGGGCCTCCAGGAGCGACGACTGTTCTTCAGCCATGCATGCGCATGGTGGACCGTCGTTGAGAGGAGGCCGCCCGTGACCCACCCGATCCTGACCGCGACCTCCGTGATCGACGAGGCGCTCAAGGCCGTTGCGGACACCAACCCCACGTTCATGCCCGCCGCCGACAAGGGCGAGGCGTTGAAGGAGCTCGTCCGCATCGAGTCGCGGGTCGCCGAGCTGCGGATGAGGATCCTCGCGGATGCTGCCGACCTCGCTGCGGAGACTGGCGCACGGGACGCGGCGGACTGGTTCGCCGACGCCACGCACACGAGGTTCGAGGACGCCCGGGCAGACCTCCGCCTGGCGACCGCACTCGACCGCCGGTGGCAGGCCTTGGGTGCCGCGGTGCGCGAGGGGCGGGTCAACACCGCGCAGTCCCGCGTGATCGCCCGCGCGCTCGACGCCCTCCCCGACGAGGTGCCGCAGGACGTGCTCGTCGCCGCGGAGGCCGCACTCGTCGAGCACGCCGCTCGCTTCGCGCCGAAGCAGCTCGGCCGGATCGGGCGCCACATCCTCTCGGTCGTGGCCCCGGACCTCGTCGACGACGCCGAGGGCCGGCGGCTGGCCGCGCTCGAGACCGACGCACGACGTCGTACGCGTCTCGGCCTGCGCCGGCTGGGCGACGGGACGACCCGGATCTCCGGCGTCCTGCCCGACGCCGTCGCCACCCGGCTCGCGACCTACCTCGAGGCCTATGCCAACCCGAGGCGCGACGACGACCCCTCCGCGGGTGACACGGCGGGCGCTGATTGCGTGACCCGCCTGCCCTACCCGCGACGACTCGGCGAGGCCTTCTGCCAGCTGCTCGAGCGGCTCGACCCGAAGCGGCTGCCGGTCCACGGTGGCGATGCCACCGCGATGATCATCACGATCCCTCTGGCGACCCTGATGTCGGAGCTGGGCGCCGCCGAGGTCCTCGGCGCCGGCACGATCCCCAGCGACCAGGACGCCGACCCCTGTGCGGGCGAGACCATCACCGCAGCACAGGCGCGGCGCCTGGCCTGCAATGCCCATCTGATCCCTGCCGTCCTGGGAGGCGACTCGGAGGTCCTCGACCTCGGACGCTCCCAGCGGTTGTTCAGCGCCGCCCAGCGGCGAGCGCTGCTGCTCCGCGACCGGACCTGTCGGTCCGACGGGTGCGACATCCCGGGCACCTGGGCCGAGGCGCACCACTGGGTCCCCTGGCTCACCGGAGGTGACACCGACCTCGCCAACGGGGTCCTGCTGTGCTCCCACCACCATCACCGCGCGCACGATCCCGCCTACCTCGTCGAGCGGCTGCCCAACGGTGACGTGAGGTTCAGCCGGCGGACGTGAGGGTGCTCCCCCGGCTCACGCCAGTCGCAGGAACTCCAGGTGGCCCTCGTAGTGGGTGAGGCAGTCGTGGATGACCTGGGTCGTCGAGTAGCCCATCACGTCGTAGTCCTGCCCGCCCCCGACGGTGTGCACCTCCAGGCGCGCGTACTGGTCGCGATCGCCGATCATCCGGCCGCCGTAGGTCGGGACCGGGGACTCGTGGACCTGCACCCGGTAGACGAACGGGTCGTCGCCCTCCAGCGTGCCCAGCTCCACCCAGGCGAGTCCGCCGTCCTCGTCGTCCTCGTCACCCTGCCCGGCGCCGGAGGAGGCCGTGACCTGGCTGGGTACGCCGCGCGCCTCCAGCTCGGTGGCCACCTCGGTCAGTGCGGGCCGGACCACCGTGTCGAGGTAGGTGGTGGCGTCCTCGACGTCGACGAAGTTGACCGCGCGCGCCAGCCGCGCCTTCCACGACGACTCGGCGCGCTCGTCGGCGTCCGGATCACGCCCGGGCACCATGACCGGCGCTCGCGTCACGGCACCGGCCCGTCGGCCCTCGACCCGCAGCGCCTTGAGCAGGCCGAGCATGACCAGCACGATGACGAAGGCGAACGGCAGGCCGAAGATCACCGTGGCGTACTGGAGCGTGTAGATCCCGCCCACCGCCAGGACTGCGATCGTCAGCAGCCCGGTGGCCGCGGCCCAGACGATGCGCAGCCACGGTGCGGCGTCGTCCTGCACGGACCGCAGCTCCGAGGAGAGGTTGCCCATCACGAGGGCGCCCGAGTCGGCCGAGGTGACGTAGAAGAGCAGCCCCACGAAGACGGAGACGGCGATGACGACGCCGGACAGCGGATAGTCCTGGAGGAGCGAGTAGAACCCCGCTTCGGGTGAGGCGAGCGCGGCGTCGGCGAAGGCGGCGTCACCTCCCCGGATCCGGTCGAGGGCGGCGTTGCCGAAGATCGAGATCCACATGACGATGTAGGTGAACGGGATGATCATCGTGCCGGCGACGAACTGCCGGATGGTCCGCCCGCGCGAGATGCGAGCCAGGAACAGCCCGACGAAGGACGCCCACGCGATCCACCAGGCCCAGAAGAACAGGGTCCAGAGCGACATCCACTCGCTGGCGCCGTCGTAGGCGAAGGTCTCCATCGTGTTGCGGGGGAACGACTGGACGTAGTCGCCGACGTTCATCACGACGGCGTTCAGGATGAAGCTGGTCCGACCGGTCACCAGCACGAACGCCGCCAGGCCGAGGGCCAGGATCACGTTGAGCTGCGACAGGAAGCGGATGCCCTTGTCGACCCCGGTGGTGGCCGAGACGGCCGCCATCCCGACAGCCAGGACGACGAGGGCGATCTGCGCGCCCAGGCCGACGGGCACCCCGAACAGGATGTTGAGGCCCTGGTTGAGGAAGACCACACCGATGCCGAGGCTCGTCGCGACGCCGAAGATGGTGCCGAGCACCGCGGCCGTGTCGACGGCGTGACCGAGGGAGCCCTCGACCCGCCGTCCGAAGATCGGGTAGAGCGCCGAACGCACGGCGAGCGGCAGGTTGAGCCGGTAGGTGAAGTAGCCCAGCGCCATCCCCATCAGGGCGTAGAGGCCCCACCCGGAGATCCCGTAGTGGAACAGGGTCCACACCGTCGCCTCACGAGCCGCGGCGACGGTCTCCGGATCGCCCGTGGGCGGGGTCATGTACTGGCTCACCGGCTCGGCGACCGCATAGAACATCACGTCCGTGCCGATGCCGGCGGCGAAGAGCATCGAGGCCCAGGCGAAGGTGGAGAACTGCGGCTTGGAGTGGTCCGGGCCGAGCTTGATCGAGCCGTAGCGCGACGTCGCCAGGAAGAGCACGAAGAGCAGGACCGCAGTCGTCAGCAGCACGTAGAACCAGCCGAACCAGTCCACCACCCACGAGACCGCCTCCCCGATGACCGACTCGGCGTTGTCCGGCGCGGCGATCGCCCACGTGGCCATCACCAGCACCCCGATCACCGACGAGAGGAACACCGGCTTGCGCACCGGTGGGCCGTCGGTGAGGAAGGACCACCGGCTGCTCGTCGCGACGGGCTCGGCCTTCTCGGTCATCGTCATGGCGCTCTCCTCATCTCCGGTGGCTCGGGCGCGAACCCGAACGGGGACTTGTCGATCCCCCAGCATGGACCACTCGCGCGGTCCGGTCACGCGCCGATCTCCGCTGCTCCTCGGTCATCCGGCCGATCCGCGCCGACCCGCGAGGCGCACTACGGTTTCGAGCGTGGCCGATCTCCTCCGCTCCCTGTGGCGCCTGCCCGCGCCGCCGGACGCGCGACCGACCGGTCGTCTCGACGTCGCCCTGGTGGGCGTCGTCGCGGTGCTCGCGGTCGTCGAGGCCACGCTCCTGCGCCCCGACCTGCACCTGCACTGGGTCGCGCTGGCGACGTTGCTGGCGTGGCTGCCCACCTTGCTCGTACGCCGCACGCAGCCGCTGCTGATGGCTGCCGTCTTCGCGCTGGTCACGGGCGCCCTGATGGTCGTCGGGTGGGTCTCGGACGGGCGCGCGCCCGACGACCTCAACACCGCCGTGGTGGCGCTCCTCATCCCCTACTCCCTCACCCGCTGGGCGCGCGGCCGGGACGCCGTGGTCGGCATGGGCCTCTTCCTCCTCGTCGCGGTCACCTCGCTCATCACCCAGGCGCTCGTGCCCGCGGACCGGATCGGCGGGTCAGCGGTGGTGGTGACTGCGGCGGCGATCGGCGTCGCGCTCCGGTCGCGGTCGCAGCTGCGGTCGCGCCAGCTCGACGACGTACGCCAGCTCGAGCGCGAGCGCCTGGCACGCGACCTGCACGACACCGTCGCCCACCACCTGACGGCCATCGCGATCAGCGCGCAGGCCGGACTCGCGGTCGCCGACTCGACAGCCCGCGGCGGCCACCGACGCGCTGCGACGGATCGACGAGGAGGCCAAGCGCACGCTGGCCGAGACGCGCAAGGTGGTCCGGATGCTGCGCACCGAGGGCGAGGTGCCCGGACCGGCCCCTCGACGACCTGGCCGGGCTGGCCGGACCCGCCGGCGCCGGACCAGTCGTCGAGGTCGAGGTCGAGGCGGGGCTGGAGGACCTGTCCCCCACCGTCGCCGCCGCCGTCCACCGCATCGCCCAGGAGGCGGTCGCCAACGCCCGCCGGCACGCCCAGCACTCCACGTTGGTGCAGGTGCGGGTGCGCGGCCGGGACGACGCCATCGAGCTGTCCGTGACCGACGACGGGCGGGCCGGCGCGCGCACGCGGACCCGGCTTCGGGATCATCGGCATGTCCGAGCGGGCCGCGCTCCTCGGGGGCACCCTCGACGCCGGCCCGCGGCCCGACGGCGGCTGGCACGTCGTCGCGCTGCTGCCGACCGGGGAGGCGCGATGACCCTGCGGGTGCTGGTCGCCGACGACCAGGAGATCGTCCGCACCGGGCTGGCGATGATCCTCGGAGCGCAGGACGGCATCGAGGTGGTCGCCACCGCGGTCGACGGACAGGACGCGGTGGAGCAGGCGCGGAGCCTGCGACCCGACGTCTGCCTGCTCGACATCCGGATGCCCCGCCTCAACGGGATCGAGGCGACCCGCGCCCTCGCCGGTCCGGACGTCCCCGACCCGATGGCGGTCGTCGTGGTGACGACGTTCGACCTCGACGAGTACGTCTACGGCGCCCTGCTCGCCGGCGCCCGGGGCTTCCTGCTGAAGGACTGCGGACCCGAGCTGCTCACCCACGCGGTGCGCGCGGCGGCCGACGGCGGCTCGCTCATCGCGCCGACCGTGACGACGCGACTGCTCAAGAGCTTCGCCGACCGCGGCACCCCGACCCAGCCGACCTCGGCGCTGACCGAGCGCGAGGAGCAGGTGCTCGTCGCCGTGGCCCGCGGGCTGACCAACCACGAGGTGGCTGCCGAGCTCTACATCTCGCTCAGCACCGTGAAGACCCACCTCGGTGCGCTGATGGCGAAGATCGGCGCCCGCAACCGGGTCGAGCTCGCCCTCTGGGCGTTTCAGACCCGTCGCCTCGACTGACCCGCCTGGCTCCGCCGCACCAGCCACTCGGCGACCGCCAGGTTGATCACCCACGCAGCTCCCATGCCGGTGGCCTTGACGGCGCCGCCCGGCTGGCCCACGACGAGCACCATCGGACCGAGGATCAGCGCCTGCGTCCCGGCGCCCTGCGCGACGGCGTACGCCCTGGCCATCCAGCGCTGGTGCGTGCGGACGTCACGCCGCAGGATCGCGCGCAGTCCGAGCACGAGACCGGCGACCATCAGGCTGCCGAAGACCAGCCGCATCCACATCAGCGCGGTGTTGTCGTAGACGGGCAGGTCGGCGAAGGCCGCCATCCACATGCCGCTGAGCGCCGCGGCGAGTCCCGCAGGCACCAGGACCCGGCCGGCGAGGCGGTGCCACCGCGGGCGCGTGCGGCGCAGGGACGGCATGAACTGGAAGGCGCCGAGGATGCAGAAGGTCGTCGCACCGAAGATGTGGACGATGATCGGGACCGGGAGGTCGAAGAACCGGGCATTCTCCTCGGTCCGTCCGGAGGACAGGTCGACCAGGCGCGCGGCGCCGGCCGCCGCCGGGACGAACGTCAGCGCGATGAGGCTCGCAGGGATCCACCAGTCGCGCCGGGGCTTCGTGCGCGGGGCGGGGCGGAGGGCAGTCGTCGTCATGACGACGAGCCTCGCCGCGCACGACGTGGGACGGATCGGCCCCGAGGCCGGAGTGCCTCAGCCGATCGGCCGATGGGGTGCGTCCGGGGTCGAGGGGTTTCGTGACGGTCGCTGCGCGACCTCCTCAACCAGCGGAAGGCTCAGCAGACCCGGTGCATCCAGCCGAACGTGTCCTCGGTGCGACCGAACTGCATGCCGACGAGCGCCTCGCGGATCTGCATCGTGAGCTCGGTGCTGGCGGGGGCCGGGGCGATCCCCGAGGGCGAGCGGAGCTCGCCGACGGGCGTCACGACGGCGGCGGTGCCGCACGCGAAGATCTCGGTGATCTCGCCGGAGGCGACACCGTCGCGCCACTCGTCGATGGAGAACTTCCGCTCCTCGACCGCGTGGCCGAGCTTGCCGGCGAGCTCGATGATCGAGGCGCGGGTGATCCCCTCGAGGATCGTGCCGGTCTCCGGGGTGACGATGCTGCCGTCGCGGTGCACGAAGAAGAGGTTCATGCCACCGAGCTCCTCGATGTAGCGGAACTCCTGGTCGTCGAGGAAGACGACCTGGTCGCAGCCCTGCTCGATCGCCTCGCGCTGGGCGGCGAGCGACGAGGCGTAGTTGCCCCCGGTCTTGGCGGCGCCCATGCCACCGCGGCCGGCGCGGGTGAAGGACTCCGAGAGCCACAGGTTGACCGGCTTCACGCCGCCCTTGAAGTAGGCGCCGGCCGGCGAGGCGATCACCATGAAGGTGACGTGCTGGGACGGGCGGACGCCGAGGAAGGTCTCCGAGGCGAACATGAAGGGGCGCAGGTAGAGCGACTTCTCGCCGCCGCCCGCGGCCGCGTTGTCCGGCACCCAGCGCTGGTCGGCCTCGACCAGCGCGTCGACGCAGGCGACGAAGTCGTCGACCGGCAGCTCCGGGAAGGCCAGGCGCTGCGAGGAGCGCAGCATCCGCGCGGCGTTCTGGTCGGGGCGGAAGGTCCACACCGACCCGTCCTCGCGGCGGTAGGCCTTCATCCCCTCGAAGGTCTCCTGCGCGTAGTGCAGCACGGCCGTCGCCGGGTCCAGGGTCAGCGGCCCGTAGGGCGTGATCCGCGCGTCGTGCCAGCCCTGGTCGGGAGTCCACTCCACCGTGAGCATGTGGTCGGTGAAGTGGGTGCCGAAGCCGGGGTTCGCGTGGATCTCCGCGAGCCGGGCGTCGTCGACGGGCGTGGGGTTGGCGGTGGTGCTGATCTGCATGGGGTCAACCTATTCCAGGGGTCGTGGTCTCGACACAGCCCTCGTTCCTCGGGCCACTCGACCAGCGAATGATCAGAGGCGGGCCGCGATGGCGTCGCCGACCTCGCTCGTGGAGCGACTCGAGCCGGGGTCGCGCTCGGTGAGGTCGGCCAGCACGGCGGCCTCGATCGCGGCCGCCGCGTCGGGGTGGCCGAGGTGGTCGAGCAGGAGCGCGCCGGAGAGGATCGCGGCGGTGGGGTCGGCCTTCTGCTGGCCGGCGATGTCGGGTGCCGAGCCGTGGACCGGCTCGAACATGGAGGGGGCCGTCCGGTCGGGGTTCACGTTGCCGGAGGCGGCCAGCCCGATGCCACCGGTGATGGCGGCGGCGAGGTCGGTGATGATGTCGCCGAAGAGGTTGTCGGTGACGATCACGTCGAAGCGGGCGGGGTCGGTGCTCATGAAGATCATCGCCGCGTCGATGTGCATGTAGTCGGTCGTGACGTCGGGGAACTCCGCGGCGACGGACTGGAAGATCCGCCACCACACCGAGCCGGCGTGGACCAGGACGTTGGTCTTGTGGACCAGGGTCAGCTGCTTGCGCTCGCGCTTCTGGGCGCGGGCGAAGGCGTCGCGGACGACGCGCTCGACGCCGTAGGCGGTGTTGACCGAGACCTCGGTGGCGATCTCGGCCGGGGTGCCGACGCGCAGGGCACCGCCGTTGCCCGTGTAGGGGCCCTCGGTGCCCTCGCGCACGACGACGAAGTCGAGGTCACCCTTGGCCAGGACGTGGTCGGCCAGGGGCGAGGTCGAACCCGGGAAGAGCTTCGACGGACGCAGGTTGACGTAGTGGTCGAGCTCGAACCGGAGTCGGAGCAGGAGGCCGCGCTCGAGGATGCCGGGCGGCAGGTTGGGGTCGTTGGGCTTGCCGCCGACCGCCCCCAGCAGGATCGCGTCGTGCTCGCGGATCTCCGCGAGCACCGAGTCGGGCAGCACCTCGCCGGTGGCGAGGTAGCGCTCGGCGCCGAGGTCGTAGCGCGTCGACTCGAACGTCACCGGCGAGGCGACCTCGAGGACCTTGAGGGCCTCGGCAGTCACCTCGGGGCCGATGCCGTCGCCAGGGATGACGGCGAGGGTCGGGCCTCCGGTGCTCACGTCGGTGGGCGCGTTCTGCTGGGTCTCGGACATGCGCGGAAGGCTAGTTGTCGTCCGGGCGCTCGCCGCCGCTGTCTCGCAGGTCAAGCGCGGTCTGGACGGCGACCGTGGTGTTCTCGGCGCTGCGGGCGTTCTCGGGGTCGTGGGCCGAAGGGCCCCACGAGTCGGGGTACATGTCGTACATGGCTCTCACTCCTGGGTGGTGCATCGGTGGGATCGGGACAGACGTCCGAAGCCACCGACACCGCGACGGGTGAGGGAGCGGGAGTGCGGGGATCGCCCGGGGCCCGGCTACCGGCCTACGAGCGTGCGGATCGCGCAAGGACTGCGTGGACCCGACGCGGAGGCGGCGGCTTCGAACTCACCAGAGAAACAGCTCTGGGGCGAAAGGCCGGTGGCGGAACCTCGTCAACGCCGAACACCGCGACGAGGTGGCCTTTCGTCAGGCCCCGCCGCGGCGATCGATAAGTACGAAGACGCTCCGCATGGTGAGCCGACTGTACGACCGTGCACCCGCCTCGCGCACCGGCTTTCCGCAAACGTGTCAGATCGTGAGATTGCCGACCGACCACTGGGATTCCCCTCGATGGATGACAGACTCGGCGGCCTCATGTCTGCCCCTCCGGATCTTCCCCACGTCGTCCAGCGCGCCTTCGACGTGTGCCGCCAGGCCGGCTACGTCGCCTTCTGCCGCAACGAGACCGGTCGCCTGCTGGCGACCCTCGCGGCGACCCGCGGCGGCACGATGGCCGAGTTCGGCACCGGCTGTGGCGTGGGCACCGCGTGGCTGCGCAGCGGCGTACGCAACGGGGCGCGGATCCTGACCGCCGAGCTCGACGAGAAGCTCGCCGTCGCGGCGTCGAAGATCTTCGAGGACGACGAGAAGGTCGAGGTCCTGGCCGCCGACTGGAGCGTCCTGCGCGAGCACGGCCCCTTCTCCCTGCTCTTCCTCGACTCCGGCAGCCCCTCGGAGGTCGGCGTCGACTCGATCATCGACCTGGTCGAGCCGGGCGGCATCGTCGTGCTCGACGACTTCGCCCCCTGCGAGTCCTGGCCCCCGATCACCTACGGCCGCGTGGACACGCTGCGCGAGCAGTGGCTCACCGACGAGCGCTTCACCGCCGTCGAGGTGATGGTCGCTGCCGACGCGTCCGCGGTCATCGCCACCCGCCGCTGATCGCCGTCCCATGAGCGCGATGGCCGTCGCGGCCCCCAACCCGGCCGCGGCGGACGCTGCCGCCGACGTCGCCCGCGCCGGTGGCTCGGCCGTGGACGCCGCCATCGCCGCGTCCCTGGTGGCGATGGTCAACGAGGTGGGGCTCGTCTCGCTGAGCTCCGGAGGATTCGTCGCCGTCCAGCCCGCGGCGGGCGCGGCCTACACCGTCGACGGCTGGGTCGACCGACCCGGCACGGCCCGGCGCGCCGATGCCCCGGCACCGCAGACCTGGGACGTGTCGACCGCCTACGGCGGCGGGGTGTCGATCACGATCGGGCCGGGGTCGGTCGCGACGCACGGCTCGCTCGCCGCGTTCGGTGAGGCCCACGCGCGCGACGGTCGGCTGCCCTGGCGCGAGCTCGTCGCCCCCGCCATCGAGGTGGCCCGGGACGGCTTCCGGCTCGGCCGGGCCTCGCTCTACTACCTGCGCCACGTCCACGACACCGTCTTCGGGTGGGACACCGAGAGCCGCCGCGCCCTGCACGACCCGAGGGCCGAGGTGAGGGCGGACCGGGTCGTCGTCGCTGACCTCGCCGCCACGCTCGAGCACATCGCAGACGTCGGGCCGCGAGCCCTCCACGAAGGCGATCTCGCCCACCTCGTCGCCACCGACGTGCAGGCCCGCGGCGGCCTGCTCGACGCAGCCGACCTGGCGGCGTACGCACCGGTGGTGCGCGCCCCGCTGACCACCCGGGTCGGTGCGTGGCGGCTGTCCACCACTCCCCCTCCGTCCGTCGGCGGCGTCGTGGTCGCGGCCATGCTCCGGCTCCTCGACGGGCATCCGACCAGGGGGTGGGACGCCGAGGACGTCGAGCACTTCGTGCGCGTGCAGCGAGCAGTGCTGGGGCACCGCCGCGAGGAGCTGGAGACCGCGACCGACCTCGACCGGGCGTCGCGCGCCTGGCTCGACCTCGTCGACGCCGACCACCGGGCGGTGCTCGAGTCGGGCTCCACCGCGCAGGTCTCGGTGACCGACGCCGCCGGCTCCGCCTGCTCGATCACGGTGTCCTCGGGCTACGGCTCCGGCATGATCGCGACCGGCACCGGCATCTGGCTCAACAACTGCCTGGGTGAGCAGGAGCTGAACCCACCCGGGCGGCACGTCCCGGCGGGGTCGCGGCTGCTCTCCAACATGGCCCCCACCGTCGGCCGGCACGACGACGGTGCCACCCTCGCCATCGGATCGCCGGGGGCGGACCGGATCACCACCGCGGTCGTGTCGGCCCTGGCCGGCTTCGTCGGCGGCGACCTGGACCTGGCGGCAGCGATCGCCCATCCGCGGGTGCACGTGCACCGGGCCGGGCTCCCCGACGAGGAGGTGCGGGTCGAGGACGAGCTGTCGATGTACTACGGCGGAGTCGGTGCTGCGCTCACCCGCGGCGACGGGAGCCTCGAGGCCGTCGCCGACCCGCGGCGCGAGGGCGTCGCGCGGGTCGTCGAGGTGCCGGCTCAGTCGTAGAAGTTGGTCTCCCCGAGCACCACGCCCGCGACGGCCGGGTTGGGCCTGCCGCTGGGGTCGTGCTGGATGCCGATCACCTCGCGCTTGCGGGTGCCGTCGGCGTAGGACATCTCCACGATGCCGGTGGAGACCACCCGGTAGGTGCCGCGCTGGTCCGCCGGGGCACTGCTCCAGCTCTGGCCGAGCCCCGGCCAGCTCCCGACCGAGAAGCCGCCCTCGACGAAGCGACCGCCGGTGTCCATCGTGAGGTAGTCGGTGTAGGACGTGCACGAGATCGCGCAGAAGCCGGACCAGTTCTGGTGGAAGAGGTCGACGCCGAGCTTCGTGCCCTTCCTGGGCAGGGCCAGCGGCTCGACCCGCAGCTTGTCGCCGTAGGCGGGGTGCTTGAAGGTGAAGCCCTCCGAGGTGACCTTGGCCCTCTGCTTGCCGATCTTCACCTTGCCCGTGCGCGCGTTGTAGGTGTAGCGCTGGCACTCCTTCACCTTCGCCGAGCAGCGCGGCTTCTTCCCCTCGGCCCAGCCGGTGTAGGCCCACTTCTTGTCGACGAACCAGATCGCGTGGTTGATCCAGCCTGCCGACGACTGGAGGTTGGTGTCCTCCCAGCCCCACCAGTAGGTGCCGGTCAGCTTCTTGGGCGTGGTCGGCTTCGGCGTGAGCACCACGGTGGTGCTCGCGGCGACGGTGGCGGCCGCGGGGTCGCTCACTGTCAGCGTGAGGGTGCGCGGCTTGACCTTCGTGCCCGTGCCGCCCTTCTTGCCCTTCTTCGCCTTCGGCACCTTCAGCCGCACGTCGACGTCGACGTACTCGGTCGAGCGCGCGCCCACGGCGCCGATGTCGATCGCCTTCTGCTTGATCTCGATGCCCTTGCCGCCGACGGCGAGGCGTACGGCGGTCGCGGGACCGCGCGAGACGTTGCGGACCTCGAGGCTCACGCGGGCCCACTTCCCCTTCTTCGCCCCCACCATCTGGTCGTCGGGCTCGACCTCGAGCACCGGCTTGTAGGCGTCGACGAGGTCGTCGGCGTAGGCGGTGCTCAGCGTCGCGCCGCCCGGCGTGTTGACGCTGACGCGGGCGAACGCGCACTCGAGGAGGGTGTTGCGCAGCCGGGGGTGCGCGGCAGTGACGAGCGCGAGCTGGTTGCCCTGCACCGCCGAGGTGGCTGCCACGGCCTCGCCGTCGACGAACTGCGCCGTCGCCTCGCCGGGGATCCCGGCTGCGACGAACGTCGTGGTGCACGTGCTGCCCGACCAGGTGCCGACGTGGACCGCGACGACCGACCCGTCGGGCGCCCCGTTGAGGGTGGTCGTCGCGCTCATGGTCTGGGCCTCGAGGTCGACCACCACGTCGACGGCAGCGATCTGCTGGGACGGGGTCGCCCCGGGCGCGTGCGCGACGTCCGTCAACCGTGCGGTGCGGCGTACGACACCGTCATCGGCGGAATCGGCGCGGAGCCGGGCCGCGCCGGACGCGGCACGTTCGCTGCGCTGCTGGATGCGCGGCTCGATGTCACCCTCGGCGGCCACTGCCGGCGTAGCCCCCACCACGACGGCGAGCAGCAACGGAACTGACACGAGCATGCGGCTGATGCGCACGATTCCCCCCACGGGTAGCGACCAAGGCTCCCCTTCCTATCCCGGACGCCCCTCCAGGGGCATCCGTCGAAAGGCTGAGGGTCGGCTGGTTGGATGAGGTCCATGGCCACGAAGAAGGCGTCCGGCAAGAAGGCGCCCGCGAAGAAGCCGGCTCTGCTCATCGTCCGAGGCATCACCCGGACGTTCGGCGAGCGCACGATCCTCGACGGGGTCAACCTCGACGTCCGCGCCGGTGAGGCCGTCGGCGTGGTCGGTCCCAACGGCAGCGGGAAGTCGACGCTGCTGCGCTGCATCGTCGGCGCGGACGAGGCCGACGCAGGCGAGTCGACCCTGGCCGGCACGGTGCTCGACGAGCGACGGCCCGAGATCCGCGCGGACCTGGCGATCGTGATGGACGACATCGACTTCTTCCCCGACCTCTCCGTGGTCGAGCACCTCGACCTCGTCGCGCGGGCGCACTCCCAGGCCGACGCGGAGGAGGTGGTCAACGTCGTGCTCGCCGAGGTCGGCCTGATGGAGGTCTCCGGACAGCTGCCCTCCACGCTCTCGTCCGGCCAGCGACGGCGGCTCGCGCTCGCCAGCGCGTTCGTCCGACCTCGCAAGCTGCTCGTGCTCGACGAGCCGGAGGCCCGGCTCGACGTCGAGGGCGTGACCTGGCTCGGCGACAAGCTGATCTCGGAGAAGAAGGCCGGGCGCGCGGTGCTGCTGGTCAGCCACGACCCCGGCCTGGTCGAGCGCGTGTGTGACCGCGTCGTACGCCTCGGGCCCACGCCGGAGCCGGCCGATGTCGACTGACGTCGCCCCCCAGCGCACCGAGGTCCCGTCTGCACGGGAGGTCCGGCAGGAGATCCGCGACTGGCGCCGCGGCCGCGCCGAGCTGAAGTGGGGTGAGGCGATCTCGGACGCCTACGTCGCACTCTTCTGCGTGGCCATGGTCGGTGCGATGGCCGGCAACGTCGTGATCAACCTGCGCCAGCTGGCTGACGACACGTGCGCCGGCAGCTGCGGGGAGGTGCGATCGGCCGCACCGTGGCTGGTCGCGCTGGCACTCGCGCTCCTCGCGCTCGGCATGTCCCGTCTCCTCGGCCCCGTCTTCAGCCCGCCCGCGTCCAACAGCTGGGTGCTGAGCTCGCCCGTCGACCGCGGCGGGCTGCTGCGTCCGGGCTGGCTCCGGACCACTGTCCTGACCGCCGTCGGCGCCGCACTCCTGCTCGTCGCCCCGGCCGTCCTCGGCGGTTTCGCCTGGCACGAGGCAGTCGTCTACCTCGTCGCCGGCAGCGCGACCGCGCTCACCTGCGTCGGGGTGGCCGCGTTGTCGCAGGTGCACGAGAACCCGGTCTCCCGTTGGCTCACCTGGCTGGTCACCCTGGCCCTCTGGGCGGTGCTGGGCCTGTCAGCGACCCAGGAGCTCGCCAGGCTGCCGGAGGTGCCGCCGGGCGCCGTCCTGGCCGTCGCGGTCGCCATGGTGGTCGTCGCCGTCCTGCTCGCATGGCGCTCGGCCGTCGCGGTCGGCAAGGTCTCGCGCCGGGTCCTCGGCCAGACCGAGCACCTCTCACCCAGCCTCTCGGGCGCACTGTCGTCGGTCGACCTCGGACTGATGTACGACGTCCTGCTGGCCCGCCGCTGGGGGCGCGGCGCGCACGTGCGCAGCCACACCGGAGGTCCGCTCGGCTGGAGCGCGCTCGTGCACCGTGACTTCCGCCGGGCGCTCCGTACGCCGCAGCCCTACGTGCTGCTGGCCGGACTCGTGCTCGTGCCCTACGCCGCCGCTGAGGCCGACGCGGGCCGGGCGGTCGTGCTCGCGACGACGTTCGCCGGGCTGCTCGGCGGTCCTGCGCTCTGCGTCGGGCTGCGGGTCGTCGTACGGACACAGGGGCTGGCGCGGATGTTGCCGTTCCGCAAGCAGCCACTCCTGCTGGCCCACCTCGTCGTGCCGGGCGTCGCGCTGATGGTCTTCGCGTTGGCGACCACACCCACGCTGGTCGGCGAGGTGTCCGGCGGCGGCGCGGTCAACCTCGCCATCGCGTGCGGCCTGTCGTCGATCGCGGCCACGGTGCGCTGGATCACTGGCAAACCGCCGAACTATGCGGCGCCGATGGTGAGCACGCCGGCCGGTGGCGCCCCGACCGGCATCATCTTCAGCGTGCTGCGCGGCTTCGACGTGTGGGCGATCACGGCGCTGCCGCTGATGTTCGGCCGGGGCGGGATGCTCTTCTCGACGGTCATCAGCATCGGCGTGATCGCGTTCCTGACGTCCGACGGGATCCAGCCGCCGGTGCAGCCGCCGGCCGCGACTCCCCCCAAGAAGTCGGCCGGGAAGCCCGCCAAGAAGTAGGCGATCAACCCTCGTCGGGCCGCGCGACGTCGACGGTCAGCCACGGCAGCATCAGCTGCGTCAGGGGCCCGATGGCGAGCGCGTAGACGACCGTGCCGACGCCGAGCTTGCCGCCGAGCAGCAGGCCGATCACCACGACGGCCACCTCGAGGCCGGTCCGGACCAGGCGGAGCGACAGCCCGGTGCGGCGGGCCAGTCCGGTCATCAGGCCGTCGCGCGGGCCCCGGCCGAGCTGCGCGCCGATGTAGAGGGCGCTGGCGATGCCGCACAGCACGACCCCGCCGAGCATCAGCGCGATCCGGGCGGCCATGGCGTCCGGCTGGGTCAGCACCGCGAGGGTGGCGTCGGCGGAGAAGCCGACCACGAGCGCGTTGCTGATCGTGCCGAGGCCGGGCATCTCCCGCAGCGGGATCCAGAGCACCAGGACGACGAAGCTGAAGAGCACGACCGCCTGCCCGAGGGTCATCGGCACGTGGCGGATGAACCCCGAGTGCAGCACGTCCCACGGCGCGAGCCCGAGCGCTCCGCGGACCATCATCGCGAGCGAGACGCCGTAGAGCACCAGGCCGATGTAGAGCTGCGGGAGGCGCAGGGCCAGCCGGCCGGCACGCAGCTGCGCGATGGGCCCGAGGTCGACCAGGACGGTGCTCGGGGTGCGTGATCGGTGCGGGGGTGGAGCCCAGGGAGGCGGCGCTGCTCATGGCTCCATCATGACTCCGATTGGCCTTGCCCGACATATCCAATCGTGGAACAGTGGCCACCATGAGCCGCGTGATCAGCGCCCAGCGCGTAGCCACTCTGACCGGCGACTTCCCCCGCTCCCCCGCCTACCTCGGCCTGGCCGAGAGCCTGCGGGTGCTGATCGGTGACGGCCGGATCGGCATCGGCGTACGACTGCCGAGCGAGCGCGAGCTCACCGGCGCCCTCGACGTGTCCCGGACCACGGTGACCCGCGCCTACGAGGTGCTGCGCGAGTCCGGCTACGCCGAGGCGCGGCGCGGATCGGGCACCTTCACCACGGTCCCCGGCGGGCAGCGTCGCGCCCACGACCGTGCGCTGATGCCGGGACGCGGCGGTGAGGACGTCATCGACCTGAACTGCGCCGCCCACTCCGCGCCACCCGGACTCGTCGAGGCCTACCAGCGCGCGACCGAGGAGCTGCCCGCCTACCTGAGCGGACCCGGCTACTTCCCGCTCGGCGTCCCGGCGCTCCAGGCCCGGATCGCCGCGGCCTACGACGCGCGCGGGCTGCCCACGGTGCCGGAGCAGGTGATGGTGACGGCGGGCGCGCTGGCCGCCGCCTCCGTCGTGGCGCAGGCGTTCACCGCGCCCGGCGACCGCGTGGTCGTGGAGTCGCCCACCTATCCCAACGCCACCCGGGCCGTGCAGCACGCCGGAGCCCGGCTGGTGCCGGCGCCCGTCGATCCCGACGGCTGGGACCTCGACGCGCTCGCCGCCACGCTGCGGCAGTCGTCGCCCCGGCTGGCCTACCTGATCCCCGACTTCCAGAACCCCACCGGACACCTGATGTCAGACGCCCAGCGAGAGGAGCTGGCCGCTGCGCTCGCCCGCACCCGGACGGTGGTCGTCGCCGACGAGGCACACCAGGCGCTCGCGCTGGCGCCCGGGCTGGCCGACGACATGCCCCGGCCGCTGGCGGCCTACGCCGACGACGCCATCACGATCGGCAGCGCGAGCAAGTCCTACTGGGGCGGCCTGCGCCTGGGCTGGGTCCGCGCACCGCTGGCCGACATGGACCGCCTCATCCATGCCCGGATCGGCCTCGACCTCGGGGCGCCGGTCTTCGAGCAGCTCGTCCTGGCCGACCTGATGGACCGGGCCGACGAGGTGCTGCCCGTGCACCGCGAACGCCTGGTCACGGGGCGCGACGCACTGGTGGCAGCGGTCCGCGAGCACCTGCCGGAGTGGCGGTTCCGGGTGCCCGACGGCGGGCTCGCGCTGTGGTGCGAGCTGCCCGAGGCCCTCGGCACGGCCACGACGGTCGAGGCCGAGCGGCGGGGCGTGGTCGTCGCCCCCGGACCGGTCTTCGCCGTCGAGGGGGGCCTGGACCGCTTCGTCCGGATCCCCTGGACCGCCTCGCCCGACGACCTCGCCGAGGCCGTACGACGCCTCGCCGCGGCCTGGGAGCACGTGTCGAGCCACGCACACCGGCCGACGACCACCACCGCTTCCGGCCGGGTGATGGTCGCCTGACCGCGTCCACCCCGACTTTGGGATGACACCCACGTGATTTCCCCTCCGCACCAGCCGCGCCGCCACTACGTTCGCCGAGGCCGATCGAAGGCATCGGCCGCATGTACTAGTGGGGAGACACACGTGAAGCTCAATCGTTCTGCAGCGGTGGCCATCGGCGCCGCGATCCTGGTCAGCGGCACCATCGGCGCCGCGGCGGCCGACGACGTCGCCAAGCTGATCACCAGCAAGGACATCAAGGACGGCTCCGTCCAGGCCAAGGACCTGACCACGGGTGCTCGCGAGAAGCTCCAGGGCCAGACCGGCGCCGACGGCGCCAAGGGCGACACCGGCGCCAAGGGCGACACCGGCCCCGCCGGCGCCAAGGGTGACAAGGGCGCCACCGGCGACAACGGCATCCTCGGTGCCTACTACTCGGTGGCCTCCTACGACGTCGGCAACACCAACAACGGTGCGATCGCCACGGTCGCCTGCAAGGCCCCCACCGACGTTGCCATCTCCGGTGGCGTGCAGATCACCGGGCTCGACGCGGGCGCCAACGCCCGCAACACCCCCGTCTCCTCCTCCTTCCCGGGCCGGATGGACTGCACCACCAACGCCCCGCGTCCCGACCGCCTCGACGGTTGGATCGTGCAGTTCGGCGGCACCGTCGGCAGCGTCGCGCCGGAGAAGACCAAGATCTGGGCGCTGTGCGTCCCGGGCGCCTCGATCCCGGTCGTGCAGACCTACACGCAGAGCAGCTGACCTGACGCACCACGGAGAAGCCCCCGGCGAGCAGCGCTCGCCGGGGGCTTCTGCGTGAACGGGAGCAGGATCAGGACAGGTCGACCGCACGCACCGAGGCGGCCTCCATGGCCGACTCGATCTCGGTGAGGGTCTCGGTCGGGATCGCCGAGTCCACGCTCAGCGCGACCAGCGCCTCGCCGCCCTTGTCCTGGCGCGAGACCTGCATGCCGGCGATGTTGACCGCGGCGTCGCCGAGGATGCCACCGATGACGCCGACCATGCCCGGGCGGTCCTCGTAGGTGATGAAGGCCAGGTGCGTGGTGGGCTCGATGTCGACGTCGAAGCCGTTGACCTCGACCAGGCGCTCCTTCTGCGCCAGGCCGACCAGCGTGCCGCTGACGGAGACCTGCGTGCCGTCGGCGAGGGTGCCGCGCAGCGTGATCAGGTTGCGGTGGTCGGGGCTCTCCGACTCGGTCACCAGGCGCACCTCGGTGCCGCGCTCGGCGGCCAGGAGCGGCGCGTTGACGTAGGAGACCTGCTCCTCGACGACGTCGGCGAAGATGCCCTTGAGGGCCGCCAGCTCGAGCACCTTGACGTCGAACTCGGTGATCTCGCCGCGCACCTCGACGTCGAGCTGCTGGGCGACCTCGCCGGCGAGCGCGGTGAAGACGCGACCGAGCTTCTCGGTGAGCGGGATGCCCGGACGTACGTCCTCGGCGATGACGCCGCCCTGGACGTTGACCGCGTCGGGGACCAGCTCGCCGCTGAGCGCGAGGCGGACCGACTTGGCGACGGCGATGCCGGCCTTCTCCTGGGCCTCGTCGGTCGACGCACCGAGGTGCGGCGTGGCGACGACGTTCTCCAGCTCGAAGAGCGGGCTGTCGGTGCAGGGCTCGGTGGCGAACACGTCGAGGCCGGCGGCGGCGATCTGGCCGGTCTTGAGGGCGTCGTAGAGCGCGGCCTCGTCGACGATGCCACCGCGTGCGGCGTTGACCAGGACCAGGCTGCTCTTGGCCCGGACGAGCTGCTCGGCGCCGATGAGGCCGACGGTCTCGGGGGTCTTGGGGAGGTGCACGCTCATGAAGTCGGACTCGGCGAGCAGGGTGTCGAGGTCGACGAGGCGCACGCCCATCTGTGCGGCGCGGCCGGCCTGCACGTAGGGGTCGTAGGCGATGACCTTCATGCCGAACGCGCTCAGGCGCTGGGCGACCAGCACGCCGATCCGGCCGAGGCCGACGATGCCGACGGTCTTCTCGTAGAGCTCGATGCCGGTGTACTTCGAGCGCTTCCACTCGCCGTTGCGCAGCGCGGCGTGGGCCGGGCTGATGTGGCGGGCGGCGGCGAGCATCAGCGCGACGGCGAGCTCGGCGGCGCTGACGATGTTGGAGGTCGGTGCGTTGACGACCATGACGCCGGCCTGGGTGGAGGCCTTCACGTCGACGTTGTCGAGGCCGACTCCGGCCCGGGCCACGACCTTCAGCCTGGTCGCGGCGGCCAGCGCCTCGGCGTCGACCTTGGTCGCGGAGCGGACCAGGATCGCGTCGACGTCGGCGATCGCGGGGATCAGCTCCGCGCGGTCGGCACCGTTGCAGTGACGGATCTCGAAGTCGGGACCGAGCGCCTCGATGGTGGCGGGGCTCAGTTCTTCGGCGATGAGTACGACGGGCTTGACGGGTTCGCTCACAGCGGGGTCCTCGGAAAGTTCACGGGTTTGTGCGGGGACTGCACGACGCTGTGCGGGGTCCACACTACCTGCGGGTGCGCGAGGGTTCGGCGGGGTCCCCACATCTCGGACCCGGCAGTGTCCCCGGTCCGCCCTATCGTGGGGGAATGGGTGCGATGGACGATGCGGAGCGGCTCGAGGCGGGCACGGTCGAGCAGTGGAGCGCGTGGCTGGACGAGCACCACACCCAGCCGCAGGGCGTGTGGCTGGTCAGCCCGCGCAAGGCCGTCGACCGGCCCTTCTCCTACGAGGAGGCAGTGCTCGAGGCGCTGCGCTACGGCTGGGTCGACTCCACCGTCAAGCCCGTGGACGAGCACCGCTCGATGCAGTGGTTCGCCCCGCGGCGCGGCGGCAGCATGTGGACCCGGATCAACAAGGGCCGCGTCGCGCGCCTCGAGGAGTCCGGCCTGATGGAGCCGGCCGGCGCCGCTGCGATCGCCGCGGCCAAGGAGAGCGGCATGTGGACGCTGATGGACGACGTCGAGGACTGCGTCGTCCCGGACGACCTCGGCGCGGCGTTCGAGCGGCACCCGGGCTCACGCGAGCACTGGGAGTCGTGGTCGGCGTCCGCGCAGAAGATGATCCTGACGTGGATCGTGCTGGCGAAGCGTCCCGAGACCCGCGCCCGACGGGTCGAGACCACCGCGGAGAAGGCGGGGCAGGGCGAGAAGTCCCAGCCCTAGACGGCAGCCCTAGATCGCGCAGCCGTCGGGGCCGCACTCCTGTCCGCTGTCGGCGCCGGTGGCCAGCAGCTCGATCGCGGGGTGCGACTCCGACCAGGCCTTGTCGAGGACCTGCGTGAAGACCTCGGTCGGCTGCGCGCCGGAGACGCCGTACTTCTGGTCGATCACGAAGAACGGCACACCGGTCGCGCCGTAGGCCTGCGCCTGCTCGACGTCGGCGTGCACGTCGGAGGTGAACTCGGTGCCGGACAGCACCTCGTCGACCCGCGCGGCGTCGAGGCCGGCCGAGACGGCGACCTCGCGCAGCACGGCGTGGTCGGCGACGTTGCGGGCCTCGGTGAAGTAGGCCTTCAGCAGCGCCTCCTTGACCTGGCCCTGCAGGTCGTTGCCGCCCTGCTCGTGGGCGAGGTGGATGACGCGGTGCGCGTCCACGGTGTTGAGGTGGAGGGTCTCGGAGAGCCGGTAGACCAGCCCCTCCTCGGCCGCGACGGCCTCGACCTGGTCCTGCATCTGCTTCGCACCGTCGGCCGACTGGCCGTACTTGCGGGCCAGCATCGCCGCGGTCTTCTCGGTCGGCTCGACCGGGGCGCCGGGGTCGAGCTGGTAGGAGCGCCAGTGCACCTCCACCTCGTCGGCGTGGCCGAACTCGGCGAGGGCGTTCTCGATGCGGCGCTTGCCGATGTAGCACCAGGGGCAGACGACGTCGGACCAGATCTCGATCTTCACGTCCGCCCCAACGCCGGGACCGACCGACGTGTTCCCGCGGCTCACGCCTCCTGGCGCGCGACCGTCGTACGGCGGAGCAGGTAGCCCCCGACCAGGCCGATCAGCAGCGCGAAGAGCACGCCGAGGTTGGCGAAGGCCCAGGCGCCGTCCTTGCCGCCGAGGCCGAGCGGGCCGAGGAGGTAGCCCTGCCAGTTGTTCCACGAGGCGTCGTCGGAGAAGGTGTTGATGACCAGGCCCCAGCCGACGACCGAGGCGACGACCATGGTGCCGATCGCGGTCCAGTCGAAGGCGCCGTAGCGACCGCCCGCGTCGAACAGGGCGTCGTCGTCGTAGTCGCGCTTGCGGAGCGCGATGTCGGAGATCATGATCCCGGCCCAGGCGGCGAGCGGGACGCCGAGCGTGATCAGGAAGCTCTGGAACGGTCCGGCGAAGTCCTCGGCCACGAACACGACGTAGAAGGTGCCGAGCGTCAGCAGCACACCGTCGACGCCGGCGGCCTGCGGACGCTTGAGCTTCACGCCCAGCGAGAGCAGCGTCAGGCCGGAGGAGTAGATGCCGAGCACCGCACCGCTCACCAGCGAGAGGATCGCGGCCAGCAGGAACGGGACCAGGAACCACGTCGGGAGCAGGGTCGCCAGCGTGCCGATGGGGTCGCCGGCCACACCGTCGAGGATGGCGGTCGAGGACCCGGCCAGCGCCAGGCCGAAGAGCACGAGCACGACCGGGGCGAGCGCGCCCCCGATGGTGTTCCACGCGACGATCGAGGGGCCGGACGCGGTGCGCTTCTGGTAGCGCGACCAGTCGGCGGCGATGTTGATCCAGCCGAGCCCGAAGCCGGTCATCACCATCACCAGCGCACCGATCACCGACTGCAGCGATCCGGCCGGGATGTCCTGCACGGCGCCCCAGTCGATGTCGTCGAGGGTGAGGACCATGTAGAGCACGGTGACGATGCCGGTGATCCAGGTCAGCACCGACTGCATGCGCATGATGATGTGGTAGCCCGCGACGCTGGCCGACACGATCAGTGCGGCCACGACGACCGCGGCGACGACCTTGGTGCCGTCACCGCCGCCCCAGCCGAGGCGCGTGAAGATCGTCGAGGTCGCCAGCACCGCCAGGATCGCCAGGAACGTCTCCCAGCCGATCGAGACCAGCCACGAGATCACGCCCGGCACCTTCTGGCCCGTCACGCCGAACGCCGCCCGGCTCAGGATCATCGTCGGCGCGGAGCCGCGCTTGCCGGCGATCGCGATGATCCCGCACAGCAGGAACGACACCACGATGCCGATCACGGAGACGACGACGCCCTGCCAGAACGAGATGCCGAAGTAGAGGACGAACGAGGCGTAGCTCAGGCCGAAGACCGAGACGTTGGCCGCGAACCACGGCCAGAACAGGTCCTTGGGCTGCGCCGTGCGCTCGGACTCCTCGATGATCTCGATGCCGGTGGTCTCGACGCCGAGCCGGCGGGTCTGCTCGAGGCCCGCGCCGGAGGTCGCTGTGTCACTCATGACTGAATCGTCGCTCACCCGAGACCCGGGGACCAGCACTGGGCCATGGTTTCGAGGTGCTCAGGCGAACAGCGCCTGGCCGACGTACTCCCCCGGTCCGGCGCCCGGGGGCACGGCGAAGAGCGCGGAGCCGGTGAACTTGAGGTATTCGACCAAGGCGTCGGTCTTCGACATCGCCAGCTGGAGCGGCACGAACTGCGTGCCCGGGTCGCGGACGTAGGCCAGGAAGAAGAGCCCGGCGTCGAGGCCACCGACGGCGTTGGAGCCGTCGACGAAGTTGTAGCCGCGGCGGAGCATCCGGGCCCCGCCGTGCTGGTCGGGGTGCACGACCCGGACGTGGGCGTCGACCGGGATGACCGGCTGGTCGTTGCTGCCGGGCATGTCGAAGTCGGGCTCGGTGAGCTCCTCGCCGCCCGAGAGCGGCGCGCCGGTGCCCTTGGTGCGGCCGATGAAGGACTCCTGGTCGCCGAGCGGCTGGCGGTCCCAGATCTCGATGTTCATGTTGATCCGCCGGGCGACGAGGTAGGACCCGCCGCCCAGCCAGGCCGCTGACGGGTCGTCGTCGCTGCCGACCCAGACCTGCTCGTCGAGGGCCGCGGTCTCCTCGGCCTTGACGTTGGCCGTGCCGTCCTTGAACCCGAAGAGGTTGCGCGGCGTGGACTGGCTCGTGGAGGTCGTGGACGTGCGCCCGAAGCCGAGCTGGGACCAGCGCACGGACACCGTGCCGAAGCCCATCCGGGCGAGGTTGCGGATCGCGTGCACGGCGACCTGCGGGTCGTCGGCGCAGGCCTGCACGCACAGGTCTCCCCCGCAGCGCGCCGGGTCGAGGATGTCGCCGGGGAAGTGCGGGAGGTCCTGCAGCGCGGCGGGCTGCCGGTCGGCGATGCCGAACCGGTCCGTGCCGCCCGCGTCACGGAAGAGTGACGGGCCGAAGCCGAACGTGATCGTGAGTCCGCTCGCCGGCAGGTCGAGCGCCTCGCCGGTGTCGTCGGGCGGCAGGTTGACGTCGCCGCCCACCGCTCCGGCGCCGGCCGGCTCCCCCCGGGTCATCTGCTCCGCGGCGTCGGTCCAGCGCTGGAGCAGCGAGACGAGGGCGTCGCGGTCGTCGGTGATCACGTCGAAGGCCGCGAAGTGCAGCCGGTCCTGCGCCGGGGTGACGATGCCGGCCTGGTGCGCTCCGCGGAAGTCGTAGGTCGCGGACCCGGCACTGGCGACCTCGGGTGCGGCCGCCTCGGCGGTCGCGCGCCCCGCGACGTAGGCACCGGCGACCCCTGCGACCGCAACACCACCGCCCAGCAGGCCTCGTCTGCTGAGGCTCCTGCTGGGCTGTGGGGTCGGCTCGTGCTGAGTCAGGAGAGCACCACCGCGGTCAGGCGCGACAGCGGCTCGGAGAGCGCGTTGACGGCGTCGGAGAGGCCCTTGACCTGCTCGGGGGTGAGCTCGTCGTAGGTGACGAAGCCGTCGCCCTCGCGCTGCTCGTCGAGCAGGGTCTGGAGGTCCGCGAAGCGGGTGGTCAGCTCCTCGGAGAGGTCGGCGTCCTTCGCCTCGACGATGGGCTGCACGCCCTCGAAGCCGACGCGGGCGCCGTCGACGTTGGCCTGGAAGTCCCAGAGGTCGGTCCGCGACCAGTACTCCTCCTCGCCGGTGACCTTGCCGGTGGCGACCTCCTCGAGCAGGCCGCGCGAGCCGTTGGAGATCGAGTCGACGGTGTAGGTCAGCTCCTGCACGCGGCCGTCGAGGTCCTCGGTGTTGGCGAGCAGGTCGTCGGCGTAGGTGGCGCGCTGCTGGGTGGAGAGCGCCCGGTAGCCGTCCTCGGCGCGCTCGGGCCACAGGTCCTTCTCGATGCGGTGCCAGCCGGTCCACTTCTGACCGGGCTCGAGGTCGGCCTCGCGGGCGTCCATCATCGGGTCGAGGTCACCGAACGACTCGGCGACGGTCTCGATCCGCTCCCAGTGGGTGCGGGCGACGGGGTAGAGGGTCGCGGGCGGCGTCGTCGTCGCCGGCCTTGTAGAGGTCGACGAACTCCTGGGTCTTCTCCAGCAGCTGCGCGGACTGGTCCTCGACGTAGGCGGCGTAGTTGTCCTGGGCGTCGTCGACGAGCTGTGCCTCGTCCTCGCTGACGGTGACCGCCTCGTCGGACGCGGTCACGGTGAACTCGCCGCGGATGCCCTCACCGGTCATGCCCGGCTTGCAGGCCGTGATGTAGGTGCCGGCCGGAGCGTTGACCGTGAGCGCGCGGGTGATGCTCGGGCCGACGTTCTCGACCTCGGCGACGATGCGGAGGCCGTCCTCGCCGAGGAGGTAGAACTCGGTGACCTGGTCGCCGGAGTTGGTGACGTCGAAGGTCAGCGTGCCGGCCGGGGCCTCGGCGGCCGACAGCGTGCAGGCGTCGGCGGACGAGTCGACGCTCAGCGCCCGGACGTCGCCCTCGCCACCGGTGGAGTCCGTGGGGTCGGCGTTCTCGGTGCACGCGGCCAGGAACGGCGATGCGAGCAGCAACGCGACGGCCGGGGCCGCCAGGGATGTCTTGCGCATGGAGGAGCTCTTTCGAGAGGTGGAGGTCAGGCCGCGGGCGCGGACGACACGGGTGCCTCGCCCCGGCGCACCGCTGAGGGCGCCTTCGGACGTCGGCGGATGGTGATCAGGAACAGGGTCATCACCGGGATCGCGTAGAGCAGCCACGCTGCTGCCTCGAGCTGGGTGGTGACCGGGGAGAAGTTGAAGACGCCCTTGAGCAGGGTCCCGAACCAGCTGTTGGCGTCGATGGTGTCGGAGACGTCGAAGGCGACGGTGCCGAGCCCCGGGAGGAACCGGGCCTCCTGGAGGTCGTGCACGCCGTAGGCCAGGACGCCGGCCGCGACCACGATCAGGAACGCGCCGGTCCAGGTGAAGAACTTGGTGAGGTTGATGCTGATGGCCCCGCGGTAGATCAGGTAGCCCAGGACCACGGCGGTCGCGATGCCCAGGGCTGCGCCGACCAGCGGCTCCCACGTCGGGGTCGAGATGCCGGTGGCCGCGCGGGTGCCGGCCTGGGTGGCCGCCCAGAGGAACAGGGCGGTCTCGAGACCCTCACGGCCGACGGCCAGGACGGCCACGACGACGAGCGACCAGCGGCTGCCCTCGGCGGCGTCGTCGACCTTGCCGCGGAGCTCGCCGCTGAGGCCGCGCGCGGCGCGCGCCATCCAGAAGATCATCCAGGTGACGAAGCCGACCGCGACGATCGAGAGACTGCCGCCGATCAGCTCCTGCGCCTCGAAGGTCAGGCCCCGGGGTCCGAAGGTCAGCGCCGCGCCGAAGGCCAGGCTGACGGCGACGGCGAGCGCCACCCCGGCCCAGATCCGCGGCAGGAGGTGGCGTCGGTCGGTCTTGACCAGGTAGGCGACCAGGATGCTCACGACGAGGGCCGCTTCCAGCCCCTCGCGCAGCCCGATCAAGTAGTTCGCCAGCACAGCGCAGGACACTACACCTAAGGTTAGGCAGTCCTAATACTCGCGGACGAGGTTTCGAGACGGTCGCTGCGCGACCTCCTCAACCACCGAGGCAACCGAGGTCGTCGAGACGGTCGGTCAGAGGCCGAGGGCGGTCAGTCTCTCGTCGTACTCGTCCTCGATCTCCTCCTCGGGACGCCCGGACTCCCACAGCGCGTCGAGGGCTGCCTTGGTCTCGGCATCGAGCGCGTCGTAGTCGTGGGTCCAGCGCTCGGCGTCCTCGATCCAGTAGCCCACGGACTTGTACGCCGACGCCGGCAGCTTGAGGGCGTGGCGCAGGTGGCGCCGCACCCCGCGCAGCGCCTTGCTCTCGCCGGCGACCCAGACGTAGCCGACACCGTCGGGCCGGGCCAGGGACTCCACGACCTCGGGCAGCCGGCTCGGGCCGTGCCCGTTGCCGGCCACGATCCGGACCACGTCCAGGGCCGGGTGCTCCGGCAGCGGCGCCGGGCTCGCGCCCTCGGGGAGCTCGAGCACGACGTGGGTCCGGACCTCGGCGGGCGTGTTCTCGATGATGCGCGACAGGGCCGGCAGGGCGGCGGCGTCGGCCGCCAGCACCTGCCAGGTCAGCCCCGCGGGGGCGTCGTACATCGCAGTGGGGCTGTTGAGCCCGACGACGTCGCCCGGCTCCGCGCTCCGCGCCCAGGTGGAGGCGACCCCGCCCTCGTGGACGACGAAGTCGATCGTGACCTCGCCCGCCTCGGCGTCGTGGTGGCGCACCGTGTAGGTGCGGAGCAGCGCCAGGTCGACCTGGCCGAAGTCGAAGACACCGTCCTCCACGACCGGCAGGGCCGGCTCGCTCTCCCCCTCCGGCGGGAACATCACGCGGAGGTACTCGTCACCGACGCCGGTGCTCTCGAAGTCGGCGAGGCCGTCGCCGCCGAGCACGATCCGCCGCAGCCACGGCGTCAGCTGCTCGACACGGACCACCTCGGCACGGTGCACGCGCATCGGGACCTGGGGAAGCTCACTCATCATCGACCTCTCGCGGGGATTGAGTTAGGTCACCCTAACCAACTCCCGTCAGGCCCGGACGAGCACCTCACCGTGCAGGACGGAGAACCAGCCGTCCGGATCGGCCGCCCAGGCGCGCCACGCGTCCGCCACCTCGGCGAGCTCGTCGGGAGTGGCCCTGCCCTGCTCGACCAGCTGGCGGGCGAGCGCCGTGGAGGTGATGCGGTCGGCCCACAGGCTCCCCCACCACTCCCGGTCCTCCGGCGTCGCGAAGCACCAGGTGGCCGAGCTCGACTCCACCTCGCTCGCCCCGGCGGCGTGCGCCCAGGCCAGCAGCATCCGGCCGGCGTGCGGCTCGCCACCGTTGGCGCGGGCCGCTGCGTCGTAGAGCTCGAGCCAACGCTCGAGGCCCGCCGACGCCGGGTGCCACGAGAAGTGGCCGTAGTCGCTGTCGCGGACGGCGACCAGGCCGCCCGGGCGCGTCACCCGCAGCATCTCGCGCAGCGCGCCGACCGGGTCCGCGACGTGCTGCAGGACCTGGTGGGCGTGGACCACGTCGAAGCCGTCGTCCGCGAGCTCGAGCGCGTGCGCGTCACCCACGACCACGGTCGCGTTGGTGACGCCCTGCCGCTCGAGCTCGGCGCGGGTCAGGTCGGCCGCTTCCTCGGTGACCTCGAGCGCCACCACCTCACGCACGAGCCGGGCCAGCTCCGCGGTGATCGTCCCGGGGCCTGACCCGACGTCCAGCAGGCGCTGGTCGTCGTGGAGGTGGGGCAGGAGGTAGGCCGCCGAGTTGGCGGCCGTGCGCCACCGGTGGGAGCGGAGCACGGCCTCGGCGTGCCCGTGCGTGTAGGTGCTCACGGGCACGCCTTCCTCGACGACCGTCCACCCGCGATCAGCGGGCGGAGGTGCCCTCGACGTAGTCGGTGTCGTGCGACTTGACCCACGCCATCAGCTTGCGCAGCTCGCGGCCGGTCTGCTCGATCGGGTGGGACTCACCCTTCTTCCGGAACTCGGTGAACTCGGGCGAGCCGTTGTCCATGTCGGTGATGAAGCGCTCGGCGAACGCGCCGTTCTTGATGTCGGCGAGCACGTCCTCCATGTTCTTCTTCACCTCGGGCGTGATGACGCGCGGGCCGGAGACGTAGTCGCCGAACTCGGCGGTGTCGGAGACCGACCAGCGCTGCTTGGCGATGCCACCCTCGTACATCAGGTCGACGATGAGCTTGAGCTCGTGGAGGCACTCGAAGTAGGCGACCTCGGGCTGGTAGCCGGCCTCGGTGAGGACCTCGAAGCCGTACATGACCAGCTGGGAGGCGCCACCGCAGAGCACGGCCTGCTCACCGAACAGGTCGGTCTCGGTCTCCTCGGTGAACGTGGTCTTGATGCCGCCGGCACGCAGGCCGCCGATCGCCTTGGCGTAGGAGAGGGCGAGGTCCCAGGTCGTGCCGGACTCGTCCTTCTCCACGGCCACCAGGACCGGGACGCCGCGCCCGTCGACGTACTCACGACGCACGAGGTGGCCGGGGCCCTTGGGGGCGACCATGAAGACGTCGACACCCTCGGGCGGGGTGATGTAGCCGAAGCGGATGTTGAAGCCGTGGCCGAAGACCAGGGTGTCGCCGGGGGTGAGCGCGGGCTCGATCTCCTCGGCGTAGAGCTTGCGCTGGTGCTGGTCGGGGGCGAGGATCACGATCAGGTCGGACTCCTCGGCTGCCTCGCGGGGCGTGAGGACGCGCAGGCCCTCGGCCTCGGCCTTCTCGCGGCTCTTCGAGCCGGGCTGCAGGCCGATCCGGACGTCGACGCCCGAGTCGCGCAGGGACAGCGCGTGGGCGTGGCCCTGGCTGCCGTAGCCGATGACCGCGACGTTCTTGCCCTGGATCAGGCTCAGGTCGGCGTCGTCGTCGTAGAACATCTCAGCCACTGGGGGCTCTCCTTCATGGGTTGGTGCTGCGGGGATCTGGGGGTCTCGTGACGGTCGCTGCGCGACCTCCTCAACCAACGGTGGCAGAGGTGATGGCGGACGGTGGGGCGGGCACGGCGACCGGACGCTGGGAGCGCTCGCTGATCGAGCGTGAGCCACGGCCGATGGCGACCACGCCGGACTGCACGAGCTCGCGGATGCCGAAGGGCTCGAGCACCCGGAGCAGGTCGGTGAGCTTGGCGGCGTTGCCGACGGCCTGGATGGTGACGGCGTCGGGCGCCACGTCGACGACCTTGGCCCGGAAGAGCTGGACGGCGTCGAGCACGGCGCCGCGGCTGGCGGCGTCGGCGCGGACCTTGACGAGCAGCAGCTCACGGTTGACCGAGCCGGGACCGTCGAGCTCGACGATCTTGATCACCTCGACCAGCTTGTTGAGCTGCTTGGTGACCTGCTCGAGCGGGGACTCGTCGACGTTGACCACGATGGTCATCCGGGAGACCTCGGGGTGCTCGGTCGGCCCGACGGCGAGGCTGTCGATGTTGTAGCCACGCCGCGAGAACAGGCTCGCGATCCGGGCCAGGACCCCCGGCTTGTTCTCGACCAGGACCGACAGGGTGTGCTTGCTGCTGCTGGTGCCGCTCATCACAGGTCGTCCTCGTCGAACTGGGGCGCGAGGTCGCGCGCGTACTTGATCTCGTCGTTGCTGGACCCGGCGGCGACCATCGGCCACACCATCGCGTCGCGGTGGACGCGGAAGTCGATCACGACCGGCTGGTCGTCGATCGCCATGGCCTTCTCGATGGTCGCGTCCACCTGCTCGGGCGACTCGCAGGACAGGCCCACGCAGCCGTAGGCGTCGGCGAGCTTGACGAAGTCGGGGATCCGCTTGGAGTGCAGGTCGGTGTTGGAGTAGCGCTCGTTGTAGAAGAGCGTCTGCCACTGCCGGACCATGCCGAGCGACTCGTTGTTGATGATCGCGACCTTGATCGGGATGTCGTTGATCGCGCAGGTGGCCAGCTCCTGGTTGGTCATCTGGAAGCAGCCGTCGCCGTCCACCGCCCACACCGTCGAGTCGGGCATGCCGACCTTGGCGCCCATCGCCGCGGGCACGGCGTAGCCCATCGTGCCGAGGCCACCGGAGTTGATCCAGGTGCGGGGGTTCTCGTAGCCGACGAAGTGGGCCGCCCACATCTGGTGCTGGCCGACGCCGGCGCAGTAGATCGCCTCGGGACCGGCGATCGCGCCGAGCCGCTCGATGACGTACTGCGGGGCGAGGGAGCCGTCGGCGGGCGTGTCGTAGCCGAGCGGGTAGGTCTTCTTCAGCCCGGCCACGAAGGCGACCCACGACTCGTAGTCGCCGTCGGCGCCCTCGGCCTGCAGGAGCGCCACCAGCTGGGCGATGACCTCCTTGCAGTCACCGACGATCGGCACGTCGACGTGCCGGTTCTTGCCGATCTCGGCCGGGTCGATGTCGGCGTGGATGACGAGCGCGTGCGGGGCGAACGAGTCGAGGTTGCCGGTGACGCGGTCGTCGAAGCGGGCACCGAGGCTGATGATCAGGTCGCTCTTCTGGAGGCCCGCCACCGCGGCGACGGTGCCGTGCATGCCCGGCATGCCGAGGTGCTGGGGGTGGCTGTCGGGGAACGCGCCGCGCGCCATCAGCGTGGTGACGACCGGGATGCCGGTCAGGGCGGCCAGCTGGGCCAGCTCACGCGAGGCGTCGGCGCGGATGACGCCGCCACCGACGTAGAGCACCGGGCGGCGGGCCTCCTTGATCAGGCGCACCGCCTCCTTGATCTGCTTGGCGTGCGGGGTGGTCACGGGGCGGTAGCCGGGCAGGTGCAGCTCGGTGGGCCACGCGAAGCTGGTCATCGACGTGAGCGCGGACTTCGCGATGTCGACGAGCACCGGGCCGGGACGACCGGTGGAGGCGATGTGGAAGGCCTGGGCGATGGTGTGCGGGATGTCGTCGGGGTCGGTCACCAGGAAGTTGTGCTTGGTGATCGGCATCGTGATGCCGCGGATGTCCGCCTCCTGGAACGCGTCCGTCCCGATCATCGCGGCGTTGACCTGGCCGGTGATGGCCACCATCGGGACCGAGTCCATGTGCGCGTCGGCCAGCGGCGTCACGAGGTTGGTCGCGCCCGGGCCGGAGGTCGCCATGCAGACGCCCACCTTGCCGGTCGCGGCGGCGAACCCCTGGGCGGCGTGTCCCGCGCCCTGCTCGTGGCGGACCAGGATGTGCCGGATCCGTGTCGAGTCCATCAACGGGTCGTAGGCCGGGAGGATGCAGCCGCCCGGGATGCCGAAGATGTCGGTGACGCCGGCCGCCTCCAGCGACGTCACGAGGCTCTGCGCCCCGCTGACCGTCCCGCTGGCCGCCCCTGTGTCCGATCCGGTGGCCTGTCCGCCCTGCTCCGTCATGGTTCTTCTTCCGTCTTGGTCCTGGTCCGTCGTGCTGTGCCCAACAAAAAACCCCCCGGCCCGGGTGGGCGACGAGGGGTGACGCGTGTGCGGTGGGGTCTGGTGACCTCAGCTCACGCGTCGCGTGCGTACAAGAATCTCGGTGCGCATGTGACAACCGTCGTCGCCGGGGCGTCCCGACGTCAAGCAAGTGTGACAGTCGTCCCAACATTCGGGACGTCGGTCTCGACATGTGGCAGCCCTTGCGTCGCCCGTCAGCGGCTCAACCGGGTGCAGATGCAGGACCGGTTGCCGTCGGCGTCCTCGACGACCCAGAACGCCGGCGCCTCGGCGTCGCTGACCATCGTGCCGCCGGCGTCGAGCACGGCCTGCAGCCGGCGCTCGCCCTCGTCGTGCGGCACCCAGACGTCGAGGTGCCACCGCTGCTCGTGGTCCTGCTCCGGCAGGTGGGCGACCTCGCCCTCCTCGCCCGGTCCCTGGAACCAGATGCCCGGCACCTGGCCGCTCGGGTCGACGGGCTCACCGTGGGAGACGTCGCCGCCGAGCAGGGCGGCGTAGAACCCGCCGAGCCGCTCGGCGTGGGACGTGTCGAGGCCGGGCTCGAGCTGGGTCAGCCCCGACACATCGGCACTCGCGCCTGCCTCGGCGGCGAAGCCGCTGATGGTGCGTGCGAGCTCGAGGTCGCGGCTGGTGATGCCACCGACGTCGTGACTGGCCAGCGTCACGATCACCTCGGGGTAGGTCAGGGAGATGTCGGGATGGTGGTCGGCCTCCTCGGCGGCAGCGCCGATGCGGTCCACCAGCGCGAGGCCGGTGGCGAAGTCACCCGTGCGGAAGCGCGCACGGATGCCGGTGAGGAGCTGGCGCCAGTCGTCGAGCCCGGGGGCTTCGCGGACCTCGGTGGCGGTGAGCTTGCGCGACGGATCTGTCATGACGTCGACCCTGCCACGCACCACCGACAGCGGCCAGACCCCCGACGAGGTCAGGCGAGGGTCTGGGTGATCTGACGGGTGTCGCCCTCGACGACGACCCGCGCCAGCGCACCGTTGACGAGCGGCAGGTGGGGCGGCACGTGCCCGATCTCGAGGTCCCAGACGATCGGCAGGTCGAGCCGCCCGAGCGCATCGAGGACGGCCTCGCGCTGGGTCAGCTGCCGGGTGGTCGGGCGCCGCCGTGCGGCCGACGAGCACCGCCTCGGCGCGTTCGAACCATCCCGCCAGCCGCATGCCGTGCAGGTAGCGGCAGATGTCGACCGCCCCGTCCTCGCAGGCCTCCAGGTAGACGATCGTGGGGCCGTCCAGCCCCTCGGCCCAGGCCCGCACGTCGCCGTACGGCGTGCCGGCGAGGTTCGCGATCGTCTCGACGCACCCGCCGATCAGCCGACCGGAGACGTCGAGCGAGCCGCCGCCCTGCAGCTCCCACCGGCCGGTGCCGACGTGCGTCCACCCGGTCGCGCGCGGGTCGGTCTCGAAGCGCACCCAGTCGGTCACCAGGCCGGAGTCACGCTGCACGAAGGGTCCGTCGCCGCTGACGAGGTCGAGCCAGTGCAGCAGCCCGTCGGGGACGACGTACGGCGTGTCCGCGAGGTTGTCGCCGTGGACGGTGGCCCAGCCCAGGCGGGTGGTGATCGGCACCATGACGGTCGACAGGTCGGAGAAGCCGACCAGCCACGTCGGCTCGGCCTCGGCGAGCGCGTCCCAGTCGAGCAGGTCGACGAGGTCGATCGCGGTCTCGCCTCCCCACGGTGGGACCACGCAGGCGATCGCCGGGTCGGCGAGCATCCGGGTGAGCTCGGCGGCCCGCTGCTCGGCGGGCGCCGAGGTGAGCCCGGCGCCGTCCATGCACTCCCCCACCTCGACGTCGTACCCGCGACCGCGCAGCCACTCGACGCAGAACTCGATCCGCGCGGTCGCCGCGCCCGAGACCCCGGCGGACGGCGAGGTCACGCCGATCCGGTCACCGTGGCGGAGCGGACGCGGGAAGCGCAGGGCGGGTGGCGTCATGGGTCGATTCTGGCAGGGTGTGTCCATGGGATTCGGGGACCTCGTCCAGCAGGCCATCCACTCCGCGACAGGTGTGCCGCGGCTCTACTCGGCCGCCCTCAAGGCGGGCGTCGGGCCGTCGGGCGCCGTCGAGGTGCTGAGGATCTCGCAGTCCGCCATGGCCACGGCCGCCCAGCACGGGCGGGGGGTGCCCGGACGCACCAACGCGCTGCGCCACTTCCTGTGGCAGGCCGTGCTCACGGCGCGCTTCGGGGTCGAGGTGGCGCGCTCGATCGCTGCTGCGCAGGAGGTCGGCACGCCGAACGTGAAGGACTCCCGCGTGGACGCGCAGAACAACCTCGCCGGCCAGGCCTACGGCGCTGCGCACGCGAGCGACCTGAAGGCGGGCTCGCCGTCCGACGCGGTCCGCAGCCTGGTCCCCGAGGCGCTGGCGAAGTGGGAGTCCGACGAGCTGATCTGGATCAAGCCCCACTGAGTCTCGATACGCTCGTTCCTCGCTACTCGACCACCGAAAGCGACGCTCGTTCCTCGCTACTCGACCACCGAGGGGCGAGGAGACGGCGGGCGGTGTCGATGAGCACGTCGCGCTGAGCCTCGGCGGTGAAGTCGTCGTCGACCGCGAGCCGGCCGAGGAAGCCGTCCAGCACGACCAGCAGCCACGCGGTCAGGTCCCGCGCCGACAGGTCGGTGCGCACCCGGTCGGCGGCCTGGGCGCGGGCCACCCAGGGCTCGAGCCCGTCCTGGAGCACCTGCGTGTCGAGGGCCAGCGCCACCTCGACCTCCGGCTCCCCCATCACCGCGCCGACCGCGCGCACGAAGCCGGGCATCCGCGGATCGGTCATCTCGTCGGCCGTGTGGGCGAGGTAGGCCTCGATGACCGAGACGGGATCCTCGTCCTCGGCGCGGGCACCGAACCACTCGCGGGTCTCGTCGGTGCCGTAGGCCAGGATCGCGAGCAGCAGGGACTGCTTGGTCGGGAAGTAGTGGAAGAACGTGCCGGAGCCGATGCCGGCCTCCCGGCAGATCGCCGCGGTCGAGGTGCCGGCATAGCCGGTGGCCGCGAAGCAGGTCAGGGCAGCGTCGATGATGACCAGCCGGCGGGCCAGGTGCCGCTCGGGATCGACGGTGCGGGCCATCAGCCGTCCTGTCCTTTCATTCGTGGAGTGATCACTCTAATATTAGCCGCATGGGGGCAACGGAACGCTGGAGGATCGACCGCGACGGTCGCTCGCACGTGCTCGAGATCGCCGACGCAGGTCTCGGCCGACGACTGACGTGGACCGTGGACGGCGAGGAGGTCGCGAGCAGGAAGACCTCCGACGAGAAGGTCGTCCTCGATGCCGGCGACACCGGCGCGGTCGGCGTACGGCTGCCGATGTTCGTCGGCCCGGCCCGACGCGTCACGTTGTACGACGACGAGGTCCGCGCGCACACCGGCCTGGGCGGGCTCGACCTCGACCCGGAGCCCGGCTCGAAGGGTGCCGAGCGCGAGGAGTGGATCCGGGCCCATCCCCACCTCCACACCGCGAGGCAGACCGTGGCGGCTGCCGCTGGGGTGGTCCTGCCGCTGGTGGTGCTGTGGCTGCTGGCGAGGTTCGCGGTGCCGGCGATCCCGTGGCCCGACCTGCCGTCGATCCCGTGGCCCGACCTGCCCAGCATCCCCTGGCCCGACCTGCCGTCGATCCCGTGGCCCGACCTGCCGAGCATCCCGTGGCCGGACCTGGGGTGGCCGTGGTTCTCGCTGCCGGACGTCCCGCAGTGGGTCCGGGACGCCGCGAAGCTCGTCGGCCCCGTGGTGCTGGCGTTCTTCCTGGCCCGCGGCGAGGTACGCCGCCGGCGCCAGCAGGACGAGCGAAGAGGGAGCAGGACTGAGTCTCGATACGCTCGTTCCTCGCTACTCGACCACCGTGGGAAGGTCCCACGTCGTGAGGCCCTCGCGGTCGTGCTCGCCGTCGGGCCAGACCGCGCGGACGACCCCCGCGGCCGCCAGCGCCTTGCGGCAGCCGGGGCACGGCGGGTCGGTGATGTAGGCGGTCGCGCCCTTGGTGTCGCGGGTCGCGAACAGCAGCGCGTTGACCTCGGCGTGGATCGCGATGCAGAAGCCGGGAGTGCCGGGCCGGTCGTAGTCACCGAGCCCCGGCACGTCGTCGTACCCCAGCTGGCCGCGCGGGCACGCGCCCATCAGGCAGTCGTCCTCACCGGGCGCCGCGCCGTTGTAGCCGGTCGCGATGATGCGGTGGTCGATGGTGAGCACGGCGCCGACGCGACGGCGGGTGCACTTGGCACGCGCCGCGACGGCCGTCGTGATCCCGAGGAAGTAGTCGTCCCAGCCGGGGACGTCGGGAAGGTCGGTCGAGGGCTCGCTCACGGGAGCACAGACTGCCCGATCTCCTGCGGGTTGCAGGCCACTTCCCAGCGGAAACCGTCCGGGTCGGCGAAGTAGCCGGAGTAGCCGCCCCAGTCGCGCTTGCTGGCCTCCCCGATCTCGGATGCGCCGGCGGCACGGGCCTGCTCCAGCACGGTGTCGACGCCCTGGGTGGTGGCGAGGTTGTGCGACAGCGTGACCGGGGGTACGCCGCCGCGCGCGGGCGCGTGCCCGACCTCCGCGACGAAGCCCGACTCGACCCACAGGCTCAGCACGACCTTGTCGGCGACCCTGAACATCAGCACCTCGCCCGGGACGTCGACCTCGGGCTCCCAGCCCAGGCCGTCGACGTAGAACCGCCTGGTCAGGTCGAGGTCCGTCACGACGAGGGTGATGAAGCTGACGCGCTGGTCCATGTCACTGCTCCTCCTGCTGGGCTTGCTCGGGCTGGGCTTGTTCAGGCTGGGACGGGCGGGCGGCCAGGCGGACGCGCTGGCGGCCCATCTCGTCGAAGTTGCGGTCGTCGAGCCAGTCGTCGAGCGCCTTCCGCACGCGCGGCCACTCGAGGTCGGTGATCGAGAACCAGTCCGTGTCGCGGTTGCGGCCCTTGTAGACGACCGCGTTGCGGAACCGTCCCTCCCAGATGAACCCGAGCCGGATCGCAGCGCGGCGCGACGGGGCGTTGAGGCTGTCGCACTTCCACTCGTAGCGGCGGAAGCCGAGGTCGTCGAAGACGTGGCGCATCAGCAGGGCCATCGCCTCGGTGGCCCCGCGCGATCGCTGGAGGGGGCGGGAGTAGCCGATCCAGCCGACCTCGATCGATCCGTTCGCGCGGTCACTACGCATCAGCGAGCAGAATCCCGCAGCACGTCCCGTCTCCACCGCGACGATGGCGAACGGGAGGAGGCCGCCAGCACGCCACGACCCGACAAGCGCGGCGAGCCCCGCACGGTCGGTGGGGCGCTCGGCCGGGTAGTAGGTCCAGATCGCGTCGTCGTCGGCGCCGCACATCGCGGCGAGGAGGTCGTCGAGGTGGTCGTCGCCGAGGGGCTCGAGGCGTACGCCCCTGCCCTCCAGGGCCGTGTCGGCGGCGGGCGCCGTGGCCGGGGTCCAGTCGACGGGGCGACCCAGGAGCTGACCGTGGTCGTTGGTGGACCTGGTCCGAGTCGCGGACAGCTGCACCCTCACCGGCCCGCTCATCGCAGGGCTTCCGCGACAGCGGCGACACCGCGCTCGACCTCGTCGAACGAGGTGGACAGGGGCGAGAGACCGATCCGCAGACCACCGGGGTCGCGGTAGTCCGGGATGACGTCCTGCTCCCACAGCGTGCGGGTGACCTCGCGCATCCGGTCGTGGTGGAGGGTGACGTGGCCGCCGCGCTGCGCGGGGTCGCGGGGCGAGGCGAGGGTGACCTCGGGCAGGGTCGCGTCGGCCAGCTCGACGGCGTACGACGTGAGCGCGACGGACTTGGCACGGATGGCCTCGATGCCGGCCTCCTCGACCAGCTCGAGCATGCTCTGCATCGCAACCATCCCGAGGATCGGCGGGGTGCCGGAGATGAAGCGGCGGATGCCCGGGGCGGGCGTGTAGCCCGGGCCCATCCGGAAGGGGTCGGCGTGCCCCATCCAGCCCTGGATCGGCTGGGTGAGCTCGGCCTGGAGGCGGGTGTTGACGTAGCCGAAGGCGGGCGAGCCGGGGCCGCCGTTGAGGTACTTGTAGGAGCAGCCGACGGCCAGGTCGGTGTCCCACGCGTCGAGGTCGATCGGGACCGATCCGGCGGAGTGGCAGAGGTCCCAGAGGACCAGCGCTCCCGCGTCGTGGGCGATCCGGGTGAGCTCGGGTGCGTCGGCGAGCCAGGCCGATCGGTAGGCCACGTGACAGAGCACGACCAGCGCGGTGCGCTCGCTGACGGCCGCGCGGAGCTGGTCGGCGGTGACGCCCTCGGTGGTGTCGACCTCGATCCAGCGCAGGGTCAGGCCGCGCTCGGCGGCGATGCCCTCGGCGAGGTAGCGATCGGTCGGGAAGTTGTCGGTGTCGATGACGATCTCGGTGCGAGCGGGGTCGGTCCGCACGGCGTGGTCGACCGCCGCCCGCATCAGCTTGTAGAGCCAGACCGTGGTCGAGTCGCCGATCGCCGTCTGACCGGCAGCTGCGCCGAGGCAGATCCGGCCCAGGTCGTCGCCGAGGGTGGTGGGCAGGTCCATCCACCGCTCGTCCCAGCCGCGGATGAGCCGTCCGCCCCACTCCCCCTGGACGAACGCCGACAGTCGGTCGGCGGCGGCCGCGACCGGTCGCCCGAGCGAGTTGCCGTCGAAGTAGACGAGGTCGGTCTCGGCGCCGACGAAGCGCTCGCGGAACCGGGCGAGGGGATCGGCAGCGTCGAGCTGTGCAGCGCCGGACGGGATCAGGTTGTTCACCACGGCAACCTATCCGCCGACCCCGTCGTGGCGAACGTCAGTAGCAGACAGCCCCGTGGGCGGCGGACTGGACGACCTTGCGGTACTTGCCGAGCACGCCGCGGGTGTACTTCGGCGGGAGCGGCTCCCAGCCCACGGCACGCTCGGCCAGCTCGGCCTCCTCGACGTGCACGTCGAGGGTCATGTTGGAGACGTCGAGGGTGATCTGGTCGCCGTCGCGCAGGAACGCGATCGGCCCGCCGTCGCTGGCCTCGGGCGCGATGTGGCCGACGCAGAGGCCGGTCGTACCACCCGAGAAGCGTCCGTCCGTGATCAGCAGGACGTCCTTGCCGAGCCCGGCGCCCTTGATCGCGCCGGTGATGGCCAGCATCTCGCGCATGCCCGGGCCGCCCTTCGGGCCCTCGTAGCGGATGACGACCACGTCACCGGCCTTGATCCCGCCCTCGCCCAGGGCGTCCAGCGCCTTGCGCTCGCCGTCGAAGACACGGGCGGTGCCGGTGAAGGTCGAGTCGTCGAAGCCCGCGCTCTTGACGACCGCACCCTCGGGGGCGAGCGAGCCCTTGAGGATGGTGAGTCCGCCGGTCGCGTGGATCGGCTTGTCGAGCTGGCGCAGGATGTCGCCGTCGAGGGGCTTGGGGTCGAGCTCCTCGAGGTTCTCCGCCATCGTCTTGCCGGTGCAGGTGAGCACGTCGCCGTGCAGGTGCCCGGCGTCGAGGAGGGCCTTCAGGAGCACCGGGATGCCGCCGACCCGGTCGAAGTCGGTCCACACGTAGCGGCCGAAGGGCTTCATGTCGGCGAGGTGCGGGACCGTCTTGCCGATGCGGGTGAAGTCGTCGAGGGTCAGGTCGACCTCGGCCTCGCGGGCGATCGCGAGCAGGTGCAGGACGGCGTTGGTCGAGCCCCCGAGAGCCATCGCCATGGCGATCGCGTTCTCGAACGCGGGGCGCGTCATGATCTGGCGGGCGGTGATGCCCAGACGCAGCATGTTGACGACGGCCTCACCGGACTTGTGGGCGAACCCGTCGCGTCGCCGGTCCACGGCCGGCGGCGAGGACGAACCGGGCAGCGACATCCCGATCGCCTCGGCGACGCTGGCCATCGTGTTCGCGGTGTAGGCACCGCCGCAGGCTCCCTCGCCCGGACAGATCGCCCGCTCGATCTCGTCGACCTTCTCGCGCGACATCTTGCCCGCGAGGCAGGCTCCGACCGCCTCGAAGGCGTCGATGATCGTGACGTCACGGCCGTCGACCTGGCCGGGCATGATCGTGCCGGCGTAGAGGAAGACGCTCGCCAGGTCGAGTCGCGCAGCAGCCATCAGCATGCCGGGCAGCGACTTGTCGCAGCCGGCGAGGAGGACGGAGCCGTCCAGCCGCTCGGCCATCATCACCGTCTCGACGGAGTCGGCGATGACCTCGCGGCTGACGAGGGAGAAGTGCATGCCCTCGTGGCCCATCGAGATGCCGTCGGACACCGAGATCGTGCCGAACTCCAACGGGTAGCCGCCCGCAGCGTGCACACCGCTCTTGACGGCCTTGGCCAGCCGGTCGAGCGAGAGGTTGCAGGGCGTGATCTCGTTCCAGCTCGACGCGACGCCGATCTGCGGCTTCACCCAGTCGTCGTCGCCCATGCCTACCGCGCGGAGCATCCCCCGTGCGGCGGTCGCCTCGAGGCCGTCGGTGACGGCTCGGCTCCGGGGCTTCATGTCGGGTGCGTCGGCTGCGTGGCTCATGCCTGCAGGCTAGTAGGCCCGACCTGCCGGACCACGCCGCGTCTCATCCGGATCCCGCGGCGTCATGCGGCGCTGTCTGGTCGTCGCGCACGGCGGCGGTCCTCACGTTGCTCGTCGAGGAAGCGGACCTCGGCCACGAGCTGGTGCAACGCGGGATGGTCGTCCGGCACACCGTGGAGCCACCGCTCGTACTGCTTCAACCGCCGCGAGGTCCGGCACCTGATCGCTGGGACCCCATCGCGCCGCGAACGATCACGCCAGGCAAACGCCTCGACCGAGGTCATCGCCCGCAAGGCACGCGGCACCCACCAGCCTGTCGCACGCAGGTCCGTGTGTGCCGGGAACCGACTCCCCCCACGCGTCCGCGCGCCGTCCCCACGCATCGGTGCCACCCGCTCACCGTGACGATCCACCAACCTCACCTCCAGCCGCGCGCGACGCAACAGGTCCTCCACCACCTCGGCCCGCGGACTCGTACGCCCCGTCTCCCAGCGCGCCACCACCGACTGCGACACCCCCAGCAACGCAGCCAGGCCGCGCTGCGAGACATCCAGGATCCGCCGAACCCTCCGAACGAGTCCCGGGATCCCGCCGCCGAACGGGCCCATCCACCAGTACTCCCGCTCGGCCTGCGACCAGTTCGCCAGACAGTCCCACGAAGCCCGATCCGGCTTCTCTCGCCTGCTCTCGCCTGCTCGCCGGCCTGCTCGCCGGCCTGCTGGTCCACCAGCTCGTCCATCCGTTCGTTCATGCCCTTCACTCCGCTCCCGATCCGGACCCCATGGAATGCCTGAGCACCAGCACACCGGCCAGCGCCGACACCAGCACGCGGTCGTCCACAGCTCACCGGTCTGGCCCGAGATTCGGGGCCCTGTGGACGATTCCTGGCCATCCCGGCCGGCACCTCGGTCCCCTGGCCACGCAACACCTGCCCTCCTTGCCGATGAGTCCCTCACAGACTCAACGGCAAGCGACCGCTCAGTGGCGCCGTCGAGCAGGCCGACGACCTTGAGTCGCCCAGAGACTCAACGGCAAGGGCTCATCGGCTGAGGGCAGGCCGGGTGGTGCGCTGCTGGACGGCTGGGCGGGAGCAGGGTGGTCAGACCTGCTCGGCCTCCTGCTTGAGGGACGCGAGTCCCTTCTCGAAGTCGGCGCCGATCGCCTTGTCGAAGAAGAGCTTGCCCATGATGCCCATGACGGCGCTGCGGGTGCCGGCCATCGTCCAGGTCACGTCGGTCGCGTCGCCGGCCGGGGCGAGGGTGAAGGTGGTGACGTTGGTGGCCTTGAAGGGCTTGAGGAACTCGAGGTCCACGACGACGGAGGTCGGCGTCGACTCCGTGATCGCCATCTCACCCTCGCCGGCCTTCTTGTTGCCGGACCAGCGGTACGTCGATCCGACGCCGTGGTCGGGGCCGGTGTACTCGCGGTGGATGGCGGGGTCGACGCCTTCCCAGGGCGACCACTTCTGCCACTCGCGGAAGTCGTCGAGGAGGGCGTGGACCTGGGTCACCCCTGCCTGGATGCGGGTGCTGCGCGAGAGGGAGAAGTCGGCCATGGCGCTGATGCTAGACCTCGGTGGACCCGATCCCGGGGCGCCGGATTCAGGCGATCTGTGCGGCGCGCAGGACCAGCACGTCCGGCAGGTCCTTGTGGATCTCCTGCCACGACCCGCCCTCGTCGGGGGAGGCCCAGACGCCGCCGTTGCGGCCCCCGAAGTAGAGGCCGACCTGGTCGTGGTCGTCGACGCACATCGCGTCGCGCATCACTGCCGTGAAGTAGCCGTCCGGCAGCGCGCCCTCGCCCAGCGGCTCCCACGAGGAGCCGGCGTCGGTGGTGCGGTAGACCCGCGCCTTGCCGTCCACCGGCCAGCGGGCCTCGGCGCCCGTGATCGGGAAGTTGTACGCCGTGTCGGCGCGGTGCGGGTGCGCCACCATGGCGAAGCCGAACTCGGTCGGCAGGCCCGGGGCGATGTCCTGCCAGGAGGACCCGCCGTCGTCGGAGCGGTAGACGCCGCCGTGGTTCTGGAGGTAGAGCCGGTCGGGGTCGGCGGCATCGCGGGCGACCTTGTGGACGCACTGACCGAACTCCGGGTAGTTGCGCTCGCCGGGGAAGAACTCCGCCTTCACGCCCGTGTTGGAGGGCGCCCAGGAGTCACCCCCGTCGTCCGTGGCGTAGACACCGCCCGTCGAGAGGGCGGCCAGGACGTGCTCGCCGTCGCGGGGGTCCGGCAGGATGGTGTGGAAGGCCTGACCGCCGAAGCCCTCGTTCCACTCCTCGCGGTGCGGGTGGTCCCACAGGCCACGGACGAGCGAGAAGGTCTCGCCCCGGTCGGTGGAGCGGAAGATCGCGCCCGGCTCGGTGCCCGCCCAGACCACGTCGTCCTCGAAGCCCGGCTGGAGCTGCCAGACGCGGGCCAGGGTCGCCCCGGTGTCCTCGGGGAAGCGGGCGGCGCCGTTGGGCGTCTCGTCCCAGGACGCACCGAGGTCGTCGGAGCGCCAGACCTGCGGACCGAGCCAGCTCGAGGACGCCCCCGCCAGCAGCCGCGGGGCGTCGCCGCGGTCGTCGATCATGACGGAGTAGACCTCCTCCATCGGGAAGTGCGGCCCGGTCCACTCCCACGACCTCCGGGCCTCGTCGGACGTGCCCAGCCACATCCCCTTGCGAGTTCCGACCATGAGCAGCGTGCGCGACATCGGGGCCTCCCGGGACCGTTCGGTGGGGTGTCAGATCCGTGACTATTCCGATTAGGAACACTACTCTCGGGACGAGATGAGTCAAGACATCCCCGTGACCGGATACGCGATCCTCGGCCTGCTCACCTTCGGCGACGAGCTGACGGGCTACGAGATCAAGCAGCGCGCCGACATCACGCTCCGCTTCTACTGGGTCTCCCCCGCGATGAGCCAGATCTACACCGAGCTCCGCCGCCTCACCGAGCACGGCCTCGTCCGCGCCGAGGCCCGCGCCGACGGCGGCCGCGAGGTGACGTCGTACGCCATCACCCCCGCCGGCCAGGCGGCCCTGAAGGGGTGGATGGACCAGACGCCCGCCGGCTTCCCGGTGCTCAAGCACACCGTCCTGCTGCGCCTCCTCGTCGGACACGCCACCGAGCCGGAGCAGACCAGCCGGATGCTCCACCAGTACGTCGCCGAGCTGGACGCCGCGGCCAAGGACCTCGCCGAGGTGCGCGAGGCGCTGCGGGGCGCGGACCGGCCCGGCGAGGCATTCCGCTTCCCGTCCCTCGTGGCGGACTGGGGGCTGGACTACTTCGCCGCCGAGACCCGCCACGCCCACCGCGCGCTGTCGAGCCTCGCCGAGACGGCACCCAAGACCGGGCCCGAGACCGGGCCCGAGACCGGGCGCGAGGAGGCCGACACCGCTGAATAGGCTGCGCGGGTGACCGAGCGACCCGATCGAGCGCTGCTCGGCCCCGTGGGCCTGGTCCTCGTCGGCATCCTCTCGGTGCAGCTCGGCGCGGCGATCGCCAAGGGTCTCTTCGGGGAGATCTCGCCGACCGCGATGGTGTGGTTGCGGCTCGTCACCAGCGCGCTCGTGCTCGCCGCGATCGCACGGCCGCGGCTCAGCGGTCGCAGCCGTCGGGACTGGCTGGTCGTGATCGGTTTCGGCGCCAGCCTGGCCACCATGAACTGGGCGATCTACCAGTCCTTCAGCCGGATCCCGCTCGGCATCGCGGTGACCATCGAGTTCATCGGTCCGCTCACGCTCGCGGTGCTCGGCTCGCGCCGTGCCCGCGACCTCATCTGGGTCCTGCTGGCCGGCGCCGGCGTCGCCCTGCTCGGCTTCCAGCGCAGCGGGCTCGACGCGGCCGGAGTGGCGTACGCCCTGCTCGCCGGCGCCGCCTGGGCGTCGTACATCCTGCTCAGCGCGAGCACCGGCCGACGCTGGGCCGGCTTCGACGGCCTGGCGGTCGCCAGCATCGTCGCCGCGGCCGGCATGACGCTGCCCGCGCTGCTCACCGCGGGGAGCGGGCTCTGGGACGGCCGGATCCTCCTGATCGGGGCGCTCGTCGGGTTGCTCAGCTCGGTCATCCCCTACAGCTGCGAGCTCGTGGCACTGCGCAGCCTGCGGCCCGCGGTGTTCGGGATCCTGATGAGCCTCGAGCCCGCGGCGGCAGCCCTCGCCGCCATCGTCGTGCTCCACGAGCACCTCTCGCCGATCCAGTGGCTGGCCATCGCGTGCGTCGTCGCCGCCTCGATCGGCGCGACCCGTTCGGCCGGACCCGGCACACTGGCCACATGACGAGGGGCGACATGACGAGGGCCCGCATGAGACCACGACTGGCCGTGACCGCGCTCGCCCTGACCCTGGGTGCGGCGACCGGCTGCAGCAGCAACACGCCCCCTCCGATACCGCGTACGACGCAACCCACCGACCTGCCGAGCCAGCCCACGCCGAGCGAGCCGACCGAGGAGCCCGGCGACGGCGGCCAGAAGGACCGCGCTCCGCAGGCCATCGGCACCCTGGTCGACCTGCTCCAGGTGCCGTGGGGGGTCGACTTCATGCCGGACGGCAACGCCGTCGTCACCGAGCGGATGACGGGCCGGGTCCTCCAGGTCACCCCGGACGGCACGCTCAGCCGCCTGGGCGCGATCACCTCGACCGTCGCCCAGGGCGAGGCCGGACTGCTCGGGGTGGCGGTCTCCCCCGACTTCGACAGCGACCGGACGCTCTTCTTCTACGTCACCACGGGCTCGGGCAACCGCGTGGTCAAGGCCGAGCTCGACGGGTCCGAGCTCGGCGAGCCGACCGTGGTCCTCGACGGGATCCCGGCGGGCTTCATCCACGACGGTGGTCGGATCGCGTTCGGTCCGGACGGCTACCTCTACGTCACCACCGGCGAGACCGGCGACCCCGAGCTCGCCCAGGACCCCGACAGCCTCGCCGGCAAGATCCTCCGGATCACCGAGGACGGTGAGCCCGCACCGGGCAACCCCGACGCCGACTCCCCGGTCTGGTCGCTCGGTCACCGCAACGTCCAGGGCCTGGCCTGGGACGACCAGGACCGGCTGTGGGCCTCGGAGTTCGGCGACTCGGACGTCGACGAGCTCAACCTCGTCGAGAAGGGCGGCAACTACGGCTGGCCCGAGGTCGAGGGCGTCGGGGGTGGCGCGAAGTTCATCGACCCCCAGCTCGTCTGGCCGGTGGAGGACGCCTCCCCGAGCGGACTGGCGTACGCCGACGGGCACCTCTGGATGGCCGGCCTCCGCGGCCAGCGGCTCTGGCGGATCAACGTGTCACGGGCCGGGAAGGCGTCCCAGCCGAAGGCCTTCTTCACCGAGGACTACGGCCGTCTCCGCACCGTCGTCACCGACCCCGACGGGGTCCTGTGGCTCACCACGAGCAACCAGGACGGCCGCGGCAACCCGACGCCCGCCGACGACCGGATCATCCAGATCCAGCCCTGACCCCGGGTCGTACGACGGCGCGGCGGGCGGCCCGGCGCAGCGTGGTGAGGATCGCCGGGCCGAGCACGACGATCGCGATCCCGGTCGTGATCGCGCGGCCGGTGTCCCAGCCGCCGGTCGAGGTGAGGAGCGTGTAGACGCCGAAGCGGTGGGCGTTCTCGAGGACCGGGGCGCCGGCGACGTAGGCCAGGGACCCTTCGTGCCCGGGCACCACGATGCCGAGCGTGAAGGGCCAGGAGCTGAGGTTCATCAGCAGGCCGTAGAGGTAGGCCGCGACGACCGCGTAGGCCACGAGCATCGCGATCTCGGCCCGGCCGCCGACGCGCCGGGGCAGCAGTCCGGCGCCCATCCCGACCCAGGCGGCACAGATCATCTGGAACGGCAGCCACGGTCCGACGCCTGCGGTGAGCAGCGCGGAGGCGAAGAGCGACGTACAGCCCAGGGCGAAGCCGAATGCTGCGCCGAACACCCGGCCGCCCAGCACCAGCAGGAAGAACACCAGCTCGATGCCGGCCGTCCCGGCGCCCAGGCCGCGCATGACCGCGTTGACGGCGGACAGGACGCCGAGGACGGCGAGGACGCGCGAGTCCATGCCGCCCTCCCCCATCTCGGCGAGCACGACGACCATCACCAGCGGCAGCAGGGCCAGGAAGATGAACGGCGGCTCCACCCGTTGCCCCGGCTGTGCCTGGAGGAGGAACGGCCAGCAGAGCATCATCAGTCCGGCCACCGAGGCGAGGACGAGCACGGCCGCCGTCCGGGGGCCGATGGGCAGGGCGACGCCGGTGACGGTCTTCGCCCGGCTCTGCTCGACGGTGCTCACGAGGCGCCGTCCCGACCGAGGGCACGGGCGACTTCCTCGACGACCAGCCAGGGTGCGCCGAGCACCTTGGTGACCTGCGGGGCGAACGACGGCGACTCCGCCAGCACCCGGCGCGGCGGGCCGCTGGAGACGACCTCGCCCTCGGCCAGGACGACCACCTCGTCGGCGACGTGGGCCGCGAACTCGACGTCGTGCGTGGCGAGCAGCACCGCACGGCCCTCCACCGCGAGGTCGGCGACGATGCGGGCCAGCTCGGCCTTGCCGGCGTAGTCGAGGCCGCGGGTCGGCTCGTCGAGGAGGACGACCGGAGGACGCGCGGTCAGCACGATCGACAGGGCGAGGGCCAGCCGCTGCCCCTCGGAGAGGTCGCGCGGGTGGATGGTCTCCTCGATGCCCGGGGCGAGACGGTCGAGCAGCCCGCGGCAGGTGCCGGGCTCGGCCTCGGCGCCGCCGTCGGCGGCGGCGCACTCCTCGGCGACCGTCTCCAGGTAGAGCAGGTCGGCGGCCGTCTGCGGCACGAGCCCGACGTGAGCACGTCGCTGGGCGGGCGCCAGCGTCGCCGGGTCGTCCCCACCGACGTCGAGCGTGCCGGCGCGGCGCTTGCCCGAGCCCTGGAGTGCCCAGATCAGGCTGGACTTGCCGGAGCCGTTGCGACCCATCAGGACGGTCACCCGGCCGGCGCTGAGGGTCAGGTCGACCTCGCGGACTGCGACGTGGTTGCCGTGGACGACCGTGATCCCGCGAGCGGCCACCAGCGGCCCGGCGCCGCGGTCGGGTTGCGGCTCGGGCGCAGGGGGCACCAGCGTCGGCAGCGTACGCGCGAGCCGGCGCGCGTCGCGGACGGTGAGCGGCAGCGGGTCCCACCCGGCGAGCCGGCCGAGCTCGACGAGCGGCGGTGCGACGGGCGAGTGCGCGAGCACGGCTCGCGGCTCGTCGACCACGATCCCGCCGTCGCCGGTGACGAGGCAGATCCGGTCGGCGAACGGCACCACCCGCTCGAGCCGGTGCTCGGCCAGGAGCACCGTGAGCCCGAGGTCGTGGACCAGTCGGGTGATGGTCGCCAGGACGTCCTCGGCGGCGGTGGGGTCGAGGGCCGAGGTGGGTTCGTCGAGCACGAGGATCCGCGGGTGCGTGGTGAGCACGGAGCCGATCGCGACCCGCTGCTGCTGGCCGCCGGAGAGCGTACGCAGGTCGCGGGCGCGCAGGTCGGCGATGCCGAGCAGGTCGAGGGTCTCCTCGACGCGTCGGCGCATCGTCTCCGGCGCGGTGCCGAGCTGCTCCATGCCGTAGGCGAGCTCCTCCTCCACGGTGTCGGCGACGAAGCCGGCGAGCGGGTCCTGGCCGACGTAGCCGACGACGTGCGCGCGCTCGCGGGGCGGCTGGTCGACGATGCTGACGCCGTCCAGCAGCACGTCGCCGGTCAGCACGCCGCCGGTGAACCGCGGCACCAGGCCGGTCAGCAGGCCCAGCAGCGTGGACTTCCCGACGCCCGTGCGGCCGGAGACGAGGACGAGCTCGCCCTCGTCGAGGGTCAGGTCGACGCCGCGGAGCACCTCGTGCTCGGCGTAGCGGAAGGAGATGTCGCGCAGCTCGATCACGTGCCGGCCGCCCAGGCGGTGGGCTCGCGCTGCGCGGTGGGCTCGCGCTGCGCGAGGGCGCTGGCCGGCACGGGGGTCGCGACCGCGGGGACGGTGCCGAGGACGCCGACGACGAGGGCCAGTGGCGAGAGGTAGGGCACCACGTCCACCCCCGGGTAGGCGACCGGCACCTGGGTGTGGCCGACGTACCAGCCGAGCACCGCCACCGCGAGGCCCACTCCGACCGTGAGCAGCTCGCCGGCCCGCCAGGGGTCCGGGCGGTAGCGGGTGCGCTGGACCCGGCGCCCGGCGCTGACCAGGCCGAGGACCGCGACGACCACCCCGGCACCGAGCATCGGCAGCGCCAGGACCTGCGGCGCGGTCGGGTCGAGCCAGGCGTAGGTCCCGACGCAGATGCCGGTGAGGGCGAGCAGGAGCATCCCGCCGGTCGTCCAGCGCTCGCGCGTCGTGGCGCCGCCGGACCGGCCGTAGCCGCGGGTGTCCATGCCGGCGGCCAGCGCGAGCGAGCGTTCGAGTGCGTCCTCGAGGACCGGGACGAGGAAGCGACGCAGCCGACCGACGCCGGTCGTCGTACCCCCGCGGAGCGCCTGGGCGGCCCGGACCCGGCGGGCGCTGTCGGCGAGCTGCGGGAAGATCGTCACGGCGACGACCAGCGCGGTGCCGATCTCGTAGAGCGCCGGCGGCACCGAGGCGAGCAGGCGCTTGGGGTTGGCGAGCGAGTTGGCGGCGCCGACGCAGATGATGACCGCGGCGAGCCGGAGCCCGTCGTAGAGCCCGGCCAGCAGCGCCTCGCTGGTGATCGGTCCGAGCAGCCGCACGCCGGCGGCCCAGTCGGGCAGCGGGATCTCGGGGAGGTCGAGCGAGCACGTGGCCGAACTCCTGGCCGCCGAAGAGGATCCGGAAGACCACCCGGGCGACGACCGTGACGGCGGCGAGCAGGGCGTAGAGCCGGAACGAGCGACCGAACGGGTGTCCGGACCGCCTGGCCATGACCACCACCGTCGCCGACCCCATGATCAGGAGCAGCAGCAGCGGGTTGGTGGTCAGCGAGGCCGCCGTGGCCAGTCCGATCGCCCAGGACCACCAGGCGATCGGGTGCAGGTCACGTGGCACGCGTCAGGCTCCTCGCCTGCGCCGCGCCACGACGGCGCTCACCGCGATCGCGATCGCGAGCAGCCCGACGACGCCCCAGGTCACCGCGGCAGGGACCCGGGCCGGCTCGTCAGCGCTGGGCGAACCGGCCTCGGACGAGGCGCCGGACGCTGAGTCTGCGGGAGACTCAGGGTCCGCGCTCGACGGTGAGTCTCCAGGAGACTCAGGGTCGCGGGACGGGTCCTTCCTGCTCTTCCTCGAGCCTTCCGTGGCTCCCTTGTCGCTGCCCTTGCCGCTCTCGCTTGCCGTTGAGTCTCCAGGAGACTCAATGGCAAGGGGCGACTCGGACGGCTCGGACGGCGCGCTCGACGAGGGGCTCGCCGAGGGCGTTGCCGAGGGCGAGGAGCCGTTGCTGCTGTCACCCTTCCGCGCCTTCCGCCGTTGCCGCCCTTGCTGCCGTTGCTGTCGTTGGTCGGCGACGAGGTGGGCGAGGGGGTCGGCGTGGACGTCGGAGAGGTGGTCGCCGAGGACGTCGGCGAGGCGGTCGGAGTGCTGGGGGCAACCGGCGGAGCGACCCCGGGCGGCACGGCGTTCCCGGTCCCCTGCTTCCAGGACCAGCGCGACCGAGCCGCCGGCGGGGACGGTCAGGGAGCCGACGCCGTAGGACGAGTAGGTCCACGACGCCGCGGTGCCGTCGGACCACCACAGGCCCCAGTAGGCGTCTGCCGGGCGAGGCGTCAGCACGGCTCGCTGCCGGGACTCGAGCGGCAGACGAACCCGGGCTGACGGCTGCGAGTACGACATGGCGACGCCGACGGAGTCGAAGATCGCCGTGGCGCTCTTGCCGCCGCCGTCCTCGGCGCATGCCGTGACGACGCTGCCGCCGAGCTCGCGGAAGTCGACCACCACGCTGACGCCGCCGGCCGAGGTGCAGGTGGCGGCGCTGGCGGCGGGCAGGACGGCCGCCGGCACGAGTCCGAGCGCGACTCCCCCACCGACCAGGCCAGCGGCCAGGACGGCGAAGGAGGCTGCGGCTCGCCGAGCTCGGGCACTCATCGAGATCACTTCCGGCGCAACCAGAACTTCGTGCTCGTCGGCTCTGCGCCGCGGCGCGGTCTGGACGGCCTCGACGCGCAGGCGCTTCGAGCCCAGCACCTTGCGGGCCGGCTTGGTGAGCGTGAGCTTGACGGTGGCCTTCTTGCCCGGCTTGACGGAGTACGACGACTTGGCCAGGACCAGCGTGCGGGTCTTGCCGTTGGCCAGCGTGACCTTGCCGACCGAGCGCACCTTGAGCTTGCCGGTGCACGCCACGTCGCTGTCGCAGGTGACCGCGAGCCTGAAGGCGTTGTTCTTCACCTTCTCGACCTTGGCCGCCGCCAGCTCACCGACGACCGGAGCCACGGGCGGGGTCACGGTGACGACGCTGCTGCGTCGTGCTGGCGGTCGTCGAACCCGCGAGCGTGGTGAGCCGGAAGGTGTGGGTCGCGGCACCGGCCGGGAGGGTGAAGGTCACCGGGACGGCCGAGCCGGTGCCGGTCACCTGCTTGGCCTGGCCGCCGAAGCTGACGCACGCCGGCTCGCCGGCGCCGAGCCCGCTGACGGTGACGGTGACCGTGCTCTTCTCGACCGCGGTGGCCGGAGCGGAGACGGCGACGTCGCCTCCGGCGGGGACGAAGGCGAGGGCCGGGAGTGCCTGGGCGGTGGCGCGGCGGAAACCGGTCCTGCGCCGACGGCGATCGCACCGGCAGCGCGGGCCGCGGCGAGGTCGGCCGGCCTTGTAGGCGATCGCACCGTTGTCGGCCGCGAGCGTGGTCGCGCACGGCGCCAGGTCGGCGATCTGGAGGCCACGCAGCCACCCGGCGGCCCTGGTCGGCGGCACCGTCGTGGCCCGCCTCGGCGAGGGCCCAGCCGGCGAGGCCGGTGGTGTTGGCGTTGGTGCCCCGAGGACGCCGGCGCTGAAGGAGCCGTCGGCGGCCTGCTGGACCCTTCAGCCAGTTGGCGGCGAGGCGCGGCGGCACCCTTGGCCGGAGGGAGGCGCCCGGAGTTGCGAGGACGTTGATGACGGCCAGGGCGGTCGTGTCGGCGCTGCCGGCGTCGGGCCCGCGACGCAGCCCTGCTCGGGGCCGCCTTGTCCGCGGTGAGGGTGGAGCGGAAGGAGCCGTCGTCGCACTGCTGCTCGAGCAGGAAGCGCGTCGGCCTCGTCGGCGACGGTCGAGTCCGGCCGGTGGCAGCGCCGCGGGCGGCGAACGACTGGCCGATGACGTTGAGCGAAGTCGCGTCGGAGCTGGTCGTCGGGAGTCGACGCCGTCGCGTCCTCGAGCCGACCGGCGATCGGTGCCGAGTCGGACACCTGCGCCTCGACGACCGACTCGCCTGGTCGGATGCCGCCGTAGGCCGTCGGGTCCTGGCCGGCGACCTGCACGAGCGCGACGGCTTGGCGGCGGACTGCCGGCGTAGACGCGTGCCGAAGGGAGTCGTACCAGGAGGTCACGCTCCGGGCCGACGGCGTCGGCGATCGCGGCGACGGTGGCGTCGTGGCCACCGACGGCGTCGCAGGGCGAAGGCGAAGTCGGCCGAGAGGCCGTAGTCGTCGAGACGAACTCGTCGTTGCCGACGACGATGCCGTCGGTGAGCTGGGCCTTCAACCACGTGGCACCGGCGGAGACTGCGCGTGCGCCGGCCGGGTCCGCCGGGACGGCCGCGGTGGCGGCGCTCGGGGTGAGCGTCGTGGCGGCGAGCACGACGGCTGCCAGCACGGGGATGGCGCTTCATGGTTGCCTTCCTCGCTGCGACAGCGGGGCTGGGACCGGCTCGGCCGACCCGACCCGCTGCGTTCCTCGACAGCGATGGTGGTCAAAGACGCGACGAGGCGGGTGCTCCGGCTCGCACGGGATGGCTCCCGTGCCCACGGTTGCGGGTCAGCGCCGGAATCAGACCGGCTTTCCCCAGCTCGAGCGTGTGTGGTGCCGACCCGGACGGGTGCGGCCAGCGCAGCCTACGCCTCGTCCGACCCCGGACGCACGTCGGCCCGGCGTCTCGGGACGCCGGGCCGAAGTGGTGGTGAGCAGGTGGGTCAGTTGCGGACCGCGAGCGACGTACGAGCCTCGTCGTCCGAGGTCTTCACCAGACCGACGCGGCGCTGGTTGCCGGCGGGCAGCTGCAGCTTGCGCACGATCTTGTCGCCGGACTTCTTGCCCTTGACGCGCACGAAGTCACCCTTGACCTGCAGGCAGGCGCTCTCGCTCGGCGCCAGGCCGAAGACCCGGAACTGCACGCGCTCGCCGGCGCGAGCCTGCTTGCGCACGGACACGATCTTCAGCTTGTCCTTGCTCGCCGGGGCGAACTGGAGGCCGAGGATCGCCTGGGCGGTGGCACGGCGCCACTCGTCACGGGCGTCGGCCGGGATGCCGGTCGTCGAGGACGCCTTCACCCGGTCCTTGCGGTAGGCCACGGCACCGGTGTCCTTGGTCAGCGCGGTGCGGCACTTGTACTTGTCGACCGGCTGGTTCTTGCGCACCCAGAGGGCCGCCTTCAGGGCTGCGTCGCGGTTCTTCAGCAGACCCAGGGCGAAGCCACCGATGGCGGTGGAGTTGGTGTTGATCTGGCTGATCGGCGCAGCGGCGCGGATCGCGCCGCTCCCCCGCTGCCGGTCGGCCAGCCAGGTGCCGGCCTTGGCCAGGGCGCCCACGACGGCCGGGCTGGTGTCGCCCGACTCGATCAGGTTGATCACCGCGAGCGCGGTGGCGTCCGGGTCGGCCTCGCTGCCGGCGACGCCCTCGGTGCACGACTGGCTGGGCACGTCGGCCTTGTCGAAGCCGGCCCGGAAGTAGCCCGACGCGCACTGCTGCTTGAGCAGGAAGTCACGCGCCGCGCCGGCCTCGGTCGACCGGGCGCAGCGTCAGCGCACGCACGGCGTAGGACTGGCCCACGACGTTGGCGTAGTTGCCGAACTCCGACTTGTCGAAGATCCGGCCGGCGAAGGCAGCTGCCTGCGGCTCGGCCACCGGGTCGGCCGGCACGTTGGCCGTGCGCTCCTCGAGGCGGGTGATCAGGTTGATCCCGCCGTAGCTCGGTCGGGTTCTGCTTGGCCACGCTTGGCGTAGGCGGCGGCCTTGGCGAGCGGCCCGGCGTAGGACTCCTTGGTGCCGTCGCCGACGTACTCGCCGATGCGCGGCTCGAGGGCGTTGTTGATCGCCGCGTTGACGGCGCCCTGGGCGGCGACCGTCGAGAGCGCCATGCCGGTGTCGATGGTGAGGCCGAAGTCCGGGCCGGACTTGCCGACCATCAGGCCGTTGCTGAGCTCTCCTGCGATCCACTCGGCAGCGATCGTCGAGGGGGTGCTGTCGGTGCCTGCGGTGGCCGCCTTGGCGGCCCGCAGTGCGGACGACGGGTCGGCCGAGGCCGGAGGAGCGGCGAGCACGCCGACTCCCAGTGCTGCGGTCGACAGGGCGACGACAGCCGTTCGGATAGGTCGAATGCGATGGTGCATGACTTCCTTCCCACTCGCGGGGGGAAGGCGCTGTCGACTTCTTGACGGCCAGGCCGTCCCCCGTGTGCTGCGAGCGTTGGTTGGTGATGTGACCAATGTGACGCACCAGCACACTAACAAGTTGTCTAGACCGCGAAGAAATTCCCCCGGGCTGTCGGGATCAGGCCAGCTTCTCCAGGATCAGCTCGCGCACGCGGCCGGCGTCGGCCTGGCCACGCATCTCCTGCATCACGGCGCCGATCAGCGCGCCGGCCGCGGCGACCTTGCCGTCGCGGATCTTGTCGGCGACGTCGGGGTGGGCGGCGATGGCGTTGTCGACGGCCGCACCGAGCGCGCCGTCGTCGGAGACCACGGCCAGTCCGCGCTTCTCGACGACCTCGTCCGGGCTGCCCTCACCGGCCAGCACGCCCTCGAAGACCTGGCGGGCCAGCTTGTCGTTGACGGTCCTGTCGTCGACCAGCGCCTGGATCCGGGCGACCTGGGCGGGCGTGATGGGCAGGTCGACGATGTCGACGCCGTCCTCGTTGCTGCGCCGGGCGAGCTCACCGAGCCACCACTTGCGCGCGGCCTGCGGCGCGGCGCCCTCGGCGATGGTCTCCTCGACCAGGCCGAGCGCTCCGGCGCCGACGGTGTCGCGCATCTCCATGTCGCTGAATCCCCACTCCGCCTGCAGGCGCGCGCGACGTACGGTCGGGTTCTCCGGCAGCGTGCCGCGCAGCTCGTCGACCCACTCGCGGCTGGGCGCGACGGGGACGAGGTCGGGCTCGGGGAAGTAGCGGTAGTCCTCGGCGTCGGACTTCTCGCGACCGCTCGTGGTGACCCCGGTGTCCTCGTGCCAGTGGCGGGTCTCCTGCAGGATCGAGCCGCCCTCGCTGAGGATCACCGCGTGGCGCTGCATCTCGTAGCGCACCGCTCGCTCGACGGAGCGGAACGAGTTGACGTTCTTGGTCTCGGTGCGGGTGCCGAGCACGCCGCTGCCCTTGGGCGCGAGCGAGAGGTTGACGTCGGCACGCAGGTTGCCCTGGTCCATCCGCGCCTCGGAGACGCCGAGCGCCACGATCAGCTCGCGGAGCTGGGCGACGTAGGCCCTGGCGACCTCGGGAGCCCTCTCCCCCGCGCCGAGGATCGGCCGGGTGACGATCTCGATGAGGGGGATGCCGGCGCGGTTGTAGTCGACCAGGGAGTAGTCGGCGCCGTGGATGCGGCCGGTGGCGCCACCGACGTGCAGCGACTTGCCGGTGTCCTCCTCCATGTGGGCGCGCTCGATCTCCACGCGGAAGGTCTCGGTCTCCCCCGCCTCGTTCTGGAGGTCGACGTCCATGTAGCCGTCGAAGCAGATCGGCTCGTCGTACTGGGACGTCTGGAAGTTCTTCGGCATGTCCGGGTAGAAGTAGTTCTTCCGGGCGAAGCGGCACCACTCGGCGATGTCGCAGTTGAGCGCGAGGCCGATCCGGATCGCCGACTCGACCGCCTTGCCGTTGACCACGGGCATCGCGCCGGGCAGGCCCAGGCAGGTCGGGCAGGTGCCGGCGTTGGGCTCGCCGCCGAAGGTGGCCGGGCAGCCGCAGAACATCTTCGATGCCGTGTTGAGCTCGACGTGGACCTCGAGCCCGATGGCCGGGTCGAAGGCGGCCAGCACGTCGTCGTAGGCCATCAGCTTGTCGGTCATTCGTTCACCTCGGTGGTCGAGTTGTGAGCGCCAGCGAGCGTGTCGAGACCCAGTCCGGTCGCGCGGTCGAGCAACGGCCCGCCCCACTCCTTCTCGTGCAGGGCCTCCAGCGCCGCACCGACCCGGTAGACGCGGTCGTCGGCGAGTGCCGGCGCCAGCGCCTGGAAGCCGCTCGGCAGCCCGTCCTCGTCGGCGAGGCCGTTGGGCACCGAGATGCCCGGCACGCCCGGCGAGGTTGGCCGGGATGGTGGCGAGGTCGTTGAGGTACATCGCCATCGGGTCGTCGAGCTTCTCGCCCAGCTTGAACGCCGTCGTCGGCGCGGTCGGCGACACCAGCACGTCGACCCGCTCGAACGCGGCGTCGAAGTCGCGGCTGATCAGGGTGCGGATCTTCTGGGCCTGGCCGTAGTAGGCCTCGTAGTAGCCGCTGGAGAGGGCGTAGGTGCCGAGGATGATGCGGCGCTTGACCTCGTCACCGAAGCCGGCGTCGCGGGTGGCGCGCATGACGTCCTCGGCCGAGGGGCTGCCCTCGGGCGTGACCCGCAGCCCGAAGCGCATCGCGTCGAACTTCGCGAGGTTGCTGGACGCCTCCGCCGGGAGGATCAGGTAGTAGGCGGCGAGCGCGTGCACGAAGGACGGGCACGACACCTCGACGACCTCGGCCCCGGCCTTGACCATGAGCTCGACGGAGTCGTTGAAGCGCGCCATCACACCGGGCTGCCAGCCGTCGCCCGCGAGCTCGGTGATGACACCGACCTTGACGCCGGTCAGGTCGCCGGTCGCACCCTGCTCGGCCGCCTCGGTGAAGGAGGGCCACTCCTGCTTGATCGAGGTGGAGTCGCGCAGGTCGTGGCCGCCGATGACGTCGTGGAGCATCGCTGCGTCCCGGACGTTGCGGGTGACCGGACCGGCCTGGTCGAGGCTGTTGGCCAGGGCGACCAGCCCGTAGCGGGAGACGCCGCCGTAGGTCGGCTTCACGCCGACCGTGCCGGTGACCGCGCCCGGCTGGCGGATGGAGCCGCCGGTGTCGGTGCCGATCGCGAGCGGAGCCTCGAACGCCGCGACCGCGGCCGCCGAGCCGCCGCCGGAACCGCCGGGGATCCGGTCGAGGTCCCACGGGTTGCGCGTCGGGCCGTAGGCCGAGTGCTCGGTGGAGGAGCCCATCGCGAACTCGTCCATGTTGGTCTTGCCGAGGATCGGGAGACCGGCCACGCGCAGGCGCTCGACGACGGTGGCGTCGTAGGGCGGGATCCAGCCCTCGAGGATCTTGGACCCGCAGGTGGTGGGCAGCCCGCGGGTCGCGAGCACGTCCTTGACCGCGATCGGTACGCCGTCGAGCGGGCCGCGGGCCTCGCCACGCGCGCGGCGGGCGTCGGACTCGGCGGCCTGGAGCAGCGCACCCTCGGCGTCGACGTGGAGGAAGGCGTGCACGCGGTCGTCGACCTCGGCGATGCGGTCGAGGTGGCGCTGGGTGACCTCGACCGAGGTGACCTCGCCGGCGGCCAGCCGGTCGGCGAGACCGGCGGCGGTGGTGCGCAGGTCGCTCATCAGGCCTCCTCGTCCAGGATCCGCGGGACCGAGAAGCGCTGCTCCTCCACGGCGGGCGCGCCGGAGAGCGCCTCCTCGGCCGTCAGGCCGGGCACGACGACGTCCTCGCGGAACACGTTGGTCAGCGGGATCGCGTGCGACGTGGGCGGCACGTCGTCCCCGGCGACACCGTTGATGGAGGCGACGGACTCGAGGATCACGCTCAGCTGCGGGGCGAGGTGGTCGAGCTCGGCGTCGGAGAGGTCGATGCGGGCGAGCGTGGCCAGGTGGGCCACCTCGTCGCGGGAGATCTCGACACGCTCGTCCTCGCGGGTCATCGATCCGGCACGCCAATCCTAGGGAGCGGCCCGGCGAGTCGTCCCCCGGGTCAGCAGCTGGATCGCTTCTCGGCCGCCTTGCAGGTGTCGTTGCCACCGCGACCGCGGGCGATGTCGAAGCCCTTGCCGCCGTCGAGACGGTCGGGCTCGTCGGAGCCGGTCATCACGTCGGCGCCGCCGCGGCCGTAGATCTTCACCCGGTAGTCGGGGTTGGCGGTGATGATCTCGGACTCGTTGCTGCCCTTGAAGATCGACAGTCGCGCGGGCCGGGAGCACGATGTCGCTGAACCCGGTGATCTTGCCCTCGATCGTGAAGGGCAGGTCGCTGATGGTGGTCTTCTTCATCTGGTCGATGCGCACCGTCGGCTTGATGGCCGGGTTGGAGTTGGGCAGCAGGCGCAGCTTGTCCTGCCCGCCGTGCCCCTTGGCCACGAAGCCGGACTCGGCCGGGATCGGGAAGGTGACCGTGTCGACGCCGCCTCCGCCGCGGAACGACTGGTGGCTCTCCGAGGTCGAGGTCAGGGTGTCGCTGCCGCTGCCGCCGACGAAGGTGTCGGCGCCGACCGTGCCGCTGAGGTCGTCGTCACCCGCCTCGCCGTAGAGGCGGTCGTTGCCGATGGCACCGGAGGTGTCGGCGACGATCGTGTCGTCGCCGCCCTTGCCGAAGACCACGTCGTCGCCGCCGCGGGCGTAGATGGTGTCGGCGGAGTTGGTGCCCTTGATCGTGTCGCCGAGCGGGGAGCCGAAGATGCGGATGCCGTCTGTCGTAGCCGGTGACCGTGTCGCTGCCCTCCGCGGCGATCGGGACGGTGCGGCTGGAGCGGAAGTCGACGACGACTGCGGCCGGCGCGTTGGCGTAGGCGACCCCGTCGAGGAGCACGTTGGTGCCCTCGCTCGCGGCGCGCGGGTCGTAGCCGAGGTCGATGGTGTCGTTGCCGGCACCGCCGGTGATCGTGTCGCCCTTCTTGACCACGCGGCCGAACTGGTCGATGCGCAGCAGGTCGGCCTCGCCGTAGAGCCGGTCATCGCCGTCGCCGCCCTGGATCGTGTCGGCGCCCTCACCGCCGCAGATCACGTCGTTGCCGCCGACACCACGGATCGTGTCGTTGCCGCCGCGGGCCACGATCACGTCGCGCTTGGCCGTGCCGGTGATGTTGTTGGCCTTGTCGTTGCCGACGATCGTCGCCTTCAGGCCTCCGCAGGTGGGCGCGGCCGAGTGAGCTGCCGGAGCCACCGCGAGCGGCGCGGCCATGCCGGCCGCCGCCACGACGACCGGGACGAGTGAACGGATGAGGCGCATGCTGACTCCCAAGGATGTAGTCGATCGAGGTCTTCCTACCGCACCGTCGGCCTCACCAAACCTGTCCTACTTCCCGGTGGTCCACAACCGGTCCGTCACCCGAGCCCGTCGGGGCCCTTCTCGAGGAGCACGGTGAACTGGGCCTCGTCGAGGACCCGTACGCCGAGCTGCTCGGCCTTGTCGGCCTTGGACCCGGCGTTGTCCCCGGCCACGACGTAGTCGGTGTTCTTGGAGACCGAGCCCGACGCCTTGCCTCCGCGGCTGATGATCGCCTCCTTGACCGAGTCGCGGGTGTAGCCCTGCAGCGAGCCGGTGGCGACGATCGTCAGTCCCTCCAGCGTGCGCGCGATGGACTCGTCGCGCTCGTCGGCCAGGGCGACGCCGGCCGCCGCCCACTTGTCGAGGATGGCCACGTGCCACTCCGAGCCCTCCCCGGAGAGCCACTCGCGGACCGAGGCCGCGATGGTCGGGCCGACGCCGTCGGTGTCGGCCAGGGCCTCCTCCGACGCCTCCCGGATCGCCGCCATCGAGCCGAACTCCGTGGCCAGCGCCCGCGCCGCCGTCGGCCCGACGTGGCGGATCGAGAGCGCGACCAGCACCCGCCAGAGCGGCACCTTCACCTTGCGCTCGTGGAGGTTGGCCAGCAGTCGCAGCCCGTTGGCCGAGAGCTGCAGTCCTTCCTCGTCCTTCTTGGGCGCGCGGGTGAACAGCGGGACGGTCCGGAGCGCCGCCTCGTCCAGGTCGAACAGGGCGCCCTCGTTGGCCACTCCCTCGTCATTGTCCAGCGCGCCGGCCTCGAGCAACGCGACGGCCGCCTCGTAGCCGAGGCCCTCGATGTCGAAGGCACCGCGGCCGGCGACGTGGAAGACGCGCTCGCGCACCTGGGCCGGGCACCGCTCGTGGTTGGGGCAGCGGAGGTCCTTGTCGCCCTCCTTCTGCTGGGCCAGCGGGGTCTTGCACGCGGGGCACTTCGTCGGCATCTTCCACGGCCTGAGGCCCTTGGGTCGCAGCGGCAGGACCGGCCCGAGGATCTCCGGGATCACGTCGCCGGCCTTGCGCAGGATGACGGTGTCGCCGGGCCGCACGTCCTTGCGCGTGACCTCGTGGGCGTTGTGGAGCGTGGCGTTCTCGACGGTCGAGCCGGCGACCTTGGTCGGCTCCATCACGCCGTAGGGGGTGACCCGGCCGGTCCGGCCGACATTGACCTCGATCGAGAGCAGGACGGTGTTGACCTCCTCGGGCGGGTACTTGAAGGCGATCGCCCACCGGGGCGCCCGGCTCGTCGAGCCCAGCCGTCGCTGGAGCGAGACGTCGTCGACCTTCACCACCAGGCCGTCGATCTCGTAGCCGACGATCGTGTGCCGGTGCTCGCCCACGTGGGCGATGTAGTCCTCGACGTCGTCGAGCGTCGAGACGACCTTGACCTGCTCGGAGATCGGCAGTCCCCAGGTGTGCAGGGCGTCGTAGGCCGCACTCTGCGCCGTGGGCTCGAAGCCCTCGCGCGCACCGATGCCGTGGCAGACCATGCCGAGGTCGCGCGTCGCGGTGACCCGGGGGTCCTTCTGGCGCAGGGACCCGGCAGCGGCGTTGCGGGGGTTGGCGAACATCGGCTTGCCGGCCTCGACCATCGAGGCGTTGAGCCGCTCGAAGGCCTCGCTCGGCAAGAAGACCTCGCCGCGCACCTCGACGAGGGCAGGCACGGGGTGCTCCTCGGTGCCGGTGAGCCGGTGCGGCACCGAGGCGATCGTCTTGACGTTGGGGGTGACGTCCTCGCCGGTGCGCCCGTCGCCGCGGGTCAGCGCCCGGACCAGGCGGCCCTGCTCGTAGAGCAGGTTGATCGCGAGACCGTCGACCTTGAGCTCGCAGAGGAGGGCGGGCGCCTCGATGCCCTCGCGGAGGATGCGGGAGTACCACGCCGCGAGCTCCTCGGAGCTGAAGGCGTTGTCGAGGCTCTCCATGCGCTGGAGGTGGTCGACGGCGGTGAAGTCGGTGGAGACGGCGCCGCCGACCTTCTGCGTGGGTGAGTCGGGTGTGCGGAGCTCGGGGAACTGCTCCTCCAGCGACTCGAGCTCGCGCAGGCGGACGTCGAAGTCGGCGTCGGACAGCGTCGGGGTGTCGAGCACGTAGTAGCGCCAGCGCGCATCGTCGACCTGCTCGCTCAGGTCGCGGTGGCGCTCGCGAGCCTCGGCCGGAGCGGTGGCGACACCGGGGTCGGGATCGGACGGGTCGGACGTGCTCATGGGCACAGTCTGCCGGTCCCGTCCGACACTCGTCGCGCCCCTCGCCGGGTCGTTGCGAGCGTGGCGGTCTGGACCGGATGGAACTGATTTGTTCCGTCGGAATAGATCGGCCTACCCTTCAGTTGGTGGAAACGAAACCGTTTCGTTTCATCGTGACGACCGTCACGTGCTTCCACTCCCGTTCCACCCGCTCCCCCTGAGAGATGGCATGACCCCGACCGAGACCGGCACCCGCCCCCGCGTGGAGGGCGAGCGCGAGATGGAGATCCTCGAGGCGACCCTGCAGGTCCTCGACGAGGTGGGCTACGACCTGCTCACCATGGACGCCGTGGCCACCCGCGCCAAGGCGTCGAAGGCCACGCTCTACCGCCGCTGGAACGGCAAGCCCGAGCTCGTCGTGGCGGCGATCATGGCCCACAAGGGCGACGCGGTCGTGCCCGACACCGGCAGCCTGCGGGGCGACCTGCTGGAGGCCTACTGCGGGGGGACCGGCGGGCTCAACGACCCCCTGGCCCGGTCCGTGCTGTCCGCCGTGGTGACCGCCATGATCCGCGACCCCGAGTTCGCCGAGGTCTACCGACGCGACTTCATCGCCCCCAAGATCGAGTCCTCCCGAGCGATCTACGACCGCGCCCGCGCCCGCGGCGAGGTCCACCCCGACACGGACCTCTCGGTCCTCGCCCCCTCGCTCACGGCGATCGTCATGCACCGCAGCTTCCTGCTCGGCGACGCCATCACCCCCGAGCTCATCGGACAGATCCTCGACGAGGTCGTCCTGCCCGCCGCGCTCCACGGACCTGCCTCCTCCACCACTCCCTGACCATCCCTGACCACTCCCTGACCCCTCACTGACCACCGCGTGACCACGGTCCGACCGCAGTGTCGGACCCCCCTGATCCACTCGTACGTGACCCGCCCTCCCGAAGGAACCCCATGACCGACATCACCAGCACCACGCCTGCGTCCGAGGCGGTGACACCGCCGCAGCGCGAGCTCAACCTCGCCTGGGCCCTGGTCCTGATCTCGATCGCGCAGCTGATGGTCGTGCTCGACGCGAGCATCGCCAACATCGCGCTCCCCTACATCCAGATCGACCTGGGGATCAGCAACGCCAACCTCCCCTGGATCGTCACCGGCTACGCCCTGGCCTTCGGCAGCCTGCTGCTGCTCGGTGGGCGGCTCGGCGACCTCTACGGCCGCCGCAAGGTCTTCATGATCGGCCTCTCGGTCTTCGCCGTGGCGTCGCTCCTGGGTGGCTTCGCGACCAACGAGGCCCTGCTCCTCGGCGCCCGTGGGCTCCAGGGCCTCGGCGCCGCGCTCGCCTCCCCCGCCGCGCTCGCCCTGATCACCACGACGTTCCCCGCGGGCCCGGCCCGCAACCGGGCCTTCGCGGTCTACGCCGCCATGTCCGGCGCCGGCGCTGCAGTCGGCCTGATCCTCGGCGGCTGGCTCACCGGCACCACCCCGGACATCCTCGGCCTCTCGGTCGACGGCTGGCGCCTCACCTTCCTGATCAACGTCCCGATCGGCCTCGCCGCGGCGCTCCTGGCGCCCCGCTTCCTCAACGAGTCCGAGTCGCACCCCGGCGAGCTCGACCTGCCCGGCGCCGTCACCGGCACCCTGGGTCTGCTCGGCGTCGTCTACGGCCTCTCGCGGGCCGGCAGCGACGGCTGGGGCGACGCCATCACCATCGGCAGCCTCGTGGCCGGTGTCGTGATGCTCGTGGTCTTCGGCCTCGATCGAGAGCCGCGTCGAGCACCCGCTCCTGCCGTTCCGCATCTTCACCAGCCGGACCCGCGCGTCCAGCTTCGTGGCGATGTTCCTCGCCCCGGCCGCGATGTTCGCGATGTTCTACTTCCTCAGCCAGTACATCCAGAACGTCATGGGCTACAGCCCGCTCAAGGCGGGCGTCGCGTTCCTCCCGTTCACCGTCGGCATCGTCGTCGGTGCCGGGCTGGCCTCCAACCTGGTCAACCGGATCGACCCGCGCTTCGTCGCCGGCGTCGGCACGCTGCTCGCGTCCAGCGCCCTGTTCGGCTTCTCGCGGCTGCCCTACGACACGTCGTTCCCCCCGAGCGACATGACGGGCAACTACCTCACCGACATCATGCCGTTCATCGTCCTGATGTCCTTCGGCATGGGCCTGACGTTCGTGCCGGTCACCCTGACGGCCGTCCACCACCTCCGCGCGGAGGAGTCCGGCATCGGTTCCGGCGTGCTCAACACCGCCCAGCAGGTCGGTGGTGCGCTCGGCCTCGCCGTGCTGGCCACCGTCGCGACGCAGACCTTCACCGACCGCGGCAAGGAGTTCGCCGCGGCCGCGGCGGGCGGACCGCAGCTCTCGGCGGAGCAGATGCAGAAGTTCCAGGAGATCGCGCAGCAGCAGATCTTCACCGAGGGCTCGACCAACGCCTTCCTGGTCGGCTCGATCCTGATGCTCGCGGCGTCCGTGGTCATCTGGGTCTTCCTCGACGTCAAGCACGAGGAGCTCGCGACCGACGGGCCCGAGGGCGTCGTCGCGCACTGATCCACCGCACCACCACGAGCGAGGGAGGATCTCCGGAGACGGAGGTCCTCCCTCCTCTGTCTCGCACCGTCCCATCCGACGACCACTGCCACTCCGAAGGAAAGTCGTGACCGACCCGCACCTGACGACCGCCGACGCACCGGGCAGCACGCAGGCGATGATCCTGGTGCTCCACGGCGGGAAGCCGCGCTCGCGGCAGGCCGTGGACGGGCGCAGCGCGTCGTGGAAACGCGCACTCTGGCTGCAGCGCAGCATCGCGGCGCGCGCCCACGAGGCGGGCGTCGGGGTGTGGCTGGTGCGCTACCGCGAGCGTGGCTGGAACGGCGGGGCGGACCGCGTCGACGACGCACGGTGGGCCCTCGACCGGCTGCGCGAGGCGCACGGCGACGTCCCGGTCGTGCTGCTCGGGCACTCCATGGGAGCCCGGGTGGCCGTCCACGTCGCCGACGACCCGTCGGTGCGCGGGGTCGTCGGCCTGGCGCCCTGGTGGTCGGCCGACGACCCGGTCCGGACGTTGGCCGGCCGCACGCTGATGGCCGCCCACGGTCGCCGCGACCGGATCACGTCGTTCCGCGAGACCAGCCGCTACGTCGAGCGCGCCGCGGCGGTCGCCGACAGCGCCGAGCTGCAGGACATGGGTGCGCTCGGTCACTACATGCTGGCCGGCTCAGCGCGTTGGCACGACGTCGCGATCGATGCGGCCCTCACGCTGCTCGGCAGCCACGTCACCTCGCCCGACCACTGAGGCCGCGCGGCCCAGCATCACCGCGACGATCGCGGCACCCACGCAGAGAGCGACGACAGCGAACAGGTCAGGCACCGGCCCGTCGACCGGCGAGGTCTGCTGGCGGCTGAAGACGTAGTAGTGCTCCAGCCAGGCGACGGCGCCGGCCAGCCAGACCAGCAGGACGGCCGACCACGCGCTCGCCACCAGCCAGTCCCGGCGCTCGGCGGCCGGCGTACCCGCCGTCCTGGCGCGCCGACCCGCGACCCACCTCGAGCATCCCGACGGCGACCGCGGTCGCGAGCAGCGGCATGACCTGCATCAGGTAGCGGTCGTGGAACCCGCCCCCCGCCTGGAGGAACGTGACCACGCTCTGCAGGGTCAGCAGCGCATGGACGGCGAGCATGGTCCACACCGCGTCGAGGCGGACGCCGTGTCGACGCACCGACCGCAGGAGCGCGATCGGCACCAGCACGAGCGCCGCGACGATGAGGATCGGCGTCGCGAGGGTCGGCTCGGTCAGACCGGGGATGTTGTCGATCCGGTGCCAGCTCGTGACCGGCACGCGCCCGAACTTCTCCAGCAGCGCGTCCTGACCGGTGAAGTCGCCGTAGAGGCGGTAGTTGCGGACGTAGAACCAGCCGAACGCCAGCGCGGGCACGCCACCCACCACGGCCGCGACGCCCAGCGCGCGACGCCACCCGCCGCCGGCCCGGTGGGAGCGACGGGCCAGGACGACGAGCAGCGTGGTCGCACAGAGGGCGACCACGAGCACCCCTTGGGCGCGGGTGCCCGCGGCGACGGTGCCCGCGACTGCCGCGACGGCCACTCGCTGCGGGGTGACCTGGTCGCGCAGGATCCGGACCGTCATCAGCAGGAGCAGCACGGCCGAGGCAGACGCCCACCCGTCGTTCTGGAAGAAGGCGGAGCGGAGCACGAGCGTCGGGGTGGCCGCCACCACGACCGCGAGCGCGGCAGCCGCGGGCCGCCGCGGGACCAGCTCGCGCGCCAGCAGCCCGACGAGGAACAGCCAGGTCGCGAAGCCGAGGGTGTTGGCCAGGCGCATCGTGATGACCATCCCGCTCTGGTGGTCCGACAGGACCCACCACACCGGCACCATCGCGAGGTGGAACAGCGGCGGGTGGTTGGCGGTCCAGATGTCGCCGTGCTCCTCGTCCCACCCGCGGAGCTCCTCGGCCGTGCCGGGGAACCGGGCCGGGTCGTCGACGATGTCGGTCTCGATCGTCGGCAGGTGCCCCTGCGCGAGCGACGCGACGTACCCGACGTGGGCGGGCTCGTCGTTGCCCCAGCTGGGCACCTTGAAGACGAGCGCGACCTGCGTGCCGACGAGGAGGAGGAGCAGGGCCGCGAGCAGCGGTACGGCGTCCGGGCGGCGGGCGAGCCGACGGAGTCTGGTCATCAGGCGGTCCCTCTCGAGGACGTGGAGGTGGACGTGGAGGAGGCCGGGTCACAGTCGTCGAGGCGGCGGATCTCCACCTCGGGGCCCGGTCGGCGGTGCGCGGTCGGGTAGTAGTTGAAGCTGAAGTCGTAGGAGAACGGCGGTCTCGGAGACCCGGGCGCGAACGGCGAGGACGCGAGGACGACGGCGCTCTCGTCGACCAGGCGCCGGTAGTAGTCCGTCGCGCCGGACAGACCGGCCGCGAGGCCGCGGTCGCGCTGGTGGCCGTTGACCATCACCCAGCACCACCCCTCGGCGCGGTAGCCGTCGAGCAGCGCGGGCCGCAGCCCCAGCTCGTAGGCCTGGAACGGACGATCGACCGGGTAGAGCTCCAGGCCTGCGTCGCGCAGCGCGCGCCGGTAGGAGCCCGGCACCGCCGGCTCCACGACGATCCGGTGGACGTCGGGGCTCGCCACGAGCCAGGCCAGTGCCTCGGTCCGGGTGTCGGTCCGGGCGAGCAGGAGGTCGCTGCGCACGACGTCGACGACCGGCTGCGCCAGCGCCAGCACCGCGACCACGGCGGCGACAGCGGGTCGTACGCCACTGGGCAGCCGCGACCGCAGCAGGTGCACGACCCGGTCGGCCCCGTAGCCGGCCAGCACCGCCAGCGCCGGGTAGGCCGGCAGCAGCCAGCGCGCGAACCAGCGACCGTGCGGAGACAGGGCGAGGTAGAGCAGCACCGGGAAGCCGATGAGCAGGAGGGCCCGGCCCCGGTCGCGGCGCCATGCCACCACGACACCGACCAGGGCGAGCACGACCGGCACGACGCCGAGGCCCCAGAGGAGGGTGATCGGGTAGCCGGTCCAGGCCGCGCCGGACTGCCCGAGCTTCACGGTCGCCGCCTGCGCCGACTGGCCGGTGACGTCGGCCCAGAACTTCCCGGCCTCCAGCACGATGAACGGGTTGAGCAGGAGCAGCGCGGACAGGCAGGCCGTGGCCGCGGCGGCCAGGTCGCGCGCGGCCGGGAGCAGGCGCTGGCGCCCGTCGAGGACGCGCAGCAGCAGCGCGAGACCGATCACGACTGCCATCGGTGCGGCGAGGTACTTGGTTCCCGTGGCCACCCCGACCGCGGCACCGGCGAGCACCGCCACCCCGGCGCCGCCGCGCTCGTGCAGCCGCAGGCACGCCCAGAGCGCGACCGTCAGCGGCAGCAGCGTCGGCGCGTCGTTGAGGGCGTGGTGGCCGTAGAACACCGGCAGGAACGAGAGCCCGAGGAGCGCCGCGGCCCACACCCCGGCGGCGGGCCCGAACGCCTCCCGACCGGCCAGCGCCACGACCAGGACCGTCGCCGTGCCGAGCACGACGACGGTCAGCCTGGCCACCGTGTAGACGAGCGCCGGATCGTCCACCAGGAGCCGGGTCATGTCGTGGCCCGGCAGGACGGCGCGGAAGACCACGGCGAGGAGGTAGGTCAGGCCGCTCGGGTTCTCGAAGTAGCCGGAGTACCAGTCACCGTCGGCCGCCCGAGCGGCCTGCGGGACGAAGTGCAGCTCCTCGTCGGCGTTGTAGGCGTGCGGCAGCCCGTGGCGCACCGCGACGAGCCGGGCGGCGAGCGCGAGCACGACCACCACGGCGAGCCAGGCTCCGGCACGGGACCTCAGGACCACGTCCACCACCCGCTCCACGTGCCACCGACGACGGGATAGGTGGCGCTCTGCGTCGCCGTCACCAGCCACACCAGGACGACCGCGGGCGCGAGGGCTCGGCGGGCGCGCTCGGCGTACGCCCCGGCACGGCCGCCCAGCAGCAGCCAGCCGAGCAGCACGGGCTCACACCCCCACCGCAGGTAGGCCTGGCCGCGGTCCCACACCGGCAGGCTGACCAGCACCAGCAGGTAGGCCGCCAGCGCGAGCCTCTCGTGCCGCGGACCGCTCCCGCGGAGCCCGGTCGCGGCCAGCCCGAGCGCCACGAGTGTCGGGACGAGCAGTGCGAGGTGAGGGGCTTCCGCGACCGGGTGGACGACTGCCGAGCCGAGGTAGCGCGCCAGCGCGAGGCCCGGCATCCCGAGGGGATTGTCCGACGGCGGGGACGGCACCACCTCGGCCCACCGGTGGTGCACCCAGGCCCGCCACCCGGCATACGCGGCGAGCGGGACGGCGCCCACCCACCACGGCGGCGTCGTACGACGCTGGGCACCGTCACGGGACGGCACGACCCCGGCCAGCACGACCGCGACGGCGACCACGAGCGTCGTCTCGCGGGTGAGCCCCGCGGCGGTGAGGGCGAGCGCGGCCGGGAGATGGCGCCGGGCCCGCAGCAGGACGAGTGCGCCGAGCAGCAGCAGTCCGGCGAGCGGTTCGGTCAGGTCCTGCCCGAGGCCGACGAGGAACCCTGCCCAGAGGGCGGGCACGGCGCCCCACCAGGCGCTGCGCCCGAGGCGGATCGCCGTGCGGGAGGCGAGCAGGGCGAGGCCGGCCACCGCGAGCAGGTTGACCAGGACGAGCACGACCGGGAGCAGGTGGGCGCGACCCCCCAGCGACCCCGCCCAGGACGTCACCGGGTAGCCGATGCGTGTCTGCCAGTACGCCGGACGCGTGAACGCGATGCCGTGGTCCTCGACGGCGAGGGTCAGCGGGTCGAGGGCGATCCGGAAGTAGGCGAGACCGTCGTAGACCACGAAGCCGCTGGCGTCGCCGACGGCGAGCAGGCGGGCGGCGACGAAGCCCACGTGGAGCGCCGCGACGGCGCCGACGACCGTCGGGACCCCGGCGTCGCGCAGCACGCGGGACGGGGTGTCCGTGGCGACGACGTCACTCCGCGCGGACACCGACCGGCTCCGAGGCCACCGCGCTCCGGGCCGTGCGGGTGCGCCCGCGCGCCCAGGCGGCGGCGGCACCAGCGACGAGGAAGTCGGCGGCGGCGTGGGCCACGCGTGACAGCAGGGCGACCGCGGCGGCGCCCGGCACCCCGAGGCTCGGGGACAGCAGCGCGACCAGGACCGCCTCGCGCGCGCCGACGCCCGCCGGAGCGATCACGACCAGGACACCGACGGCGTGGGCGAGTGCGAACGCACCCACCACCGCGACGAAGCCGGGCGACTCCGGGCCGGGCACGAGCACCAGGAGCGACGCGCCGTAGAGCGACCACACCACCGCCATCGGCGGCCACCGTCGTCCCGAGCTGCGCCGCGCCGAAGGTCACCCGCGTGCCGCTGCCCGCGAGCAGCTCGGCGAGCCGGCGCAGGATCGGCGGGGCGAGCGCGATCGCACCGACCAGCACGGCGGCGTAGGGCCAGCCGGCACCGACCGAGCCGGGGACGTCGAGCGCACCGGCGACCACGAGCGCCCCGCCGAGCAGCAGCCCCGTCGCGGTGTGCACGAGGAGGAACAGCGCCGACGCCGTCACGCTCGAGCGCGCTGGTACGCCGTGGCGTCGGCCGAGCTGGGCCTGCACGGCCACGCTCCAGACCGAGCCCGGGACGTACTTGCCGAGCTGCCCCACGAAGAAGACGGCCGCCGCGTCGCGCACGCCGACCTCGGACCCGACCCAGCGCAGGAGCAGGCGCCACAGCACACCTGTCATGGCCAGGCCCACGGCGGCGCAGGCGAGAGCCGCGACGAGCCGGAGCGGGCCCGTCGCGGCGACCGCGTCACCGATCTCGGACCAGCGACCGCGGAACCCCCACCCGGCGAGGGCGAGGGCCAGCAGGACGAAGAGCCACCGGGCGCCCCGGAGCGCCCGCTGCCGGGTCACGGGAGCCCGGACGTCAGGCCGGAGGACAGACCGGACGGCAGGGACGAGCTCAGGAGCGCGGTGCGCGTCGGGTAGGGCAGGGCCGGGGTCAGGCCGCGGGTCATCGTGACCGAGAGCCGGTCCCCCTCGGTGCGGACGGTCGACTCGATGGCGGTGACGTAGCGCTGGCGGTCCACGTTGTCGAAGACGATGATCCCGCCGGGTGCGAGCCGCGGCACCGCCCGGGCCAGGCAGGCCTCGCGAGCGCGCCCGTCGATGACGACCACGTCGAACTCACCCGGCACGTCGTCGATGGCCGCGACGTAGTCGGCGAAGTCCAGCCCGCCGTGTCCGGGCTTGGCCGACGGGACCACGGGCGACGCGGTCGTGACCGCCTCGACCACCCGGAGCTCGACGTTGCCCGGCAGGCGTGGGGCGAGCACCCCGGCCCACCCGGCGTGGTGCTCGACCGAGTGCACCGACCCGGACCGCGCGGCGAGCCACAGCGTCGAGGCGCCGGAGCCCCACTCGAAGACCCGGGCGCCGGGGTGGTCGCGCAGCCAGGCGGCGACCCGGTCGGCGGAGTCGAAGGTCCACCAGGGCACGTCGAGCCTCTGGAGGCCGTCCACGTCGTGGATCGCGAAGAGGGAGAGCAGCCAGGTGGCCGCGCGGGAGCGGGGCGCACGGCGCTCGAGCCACGCCGAGGACGCCGGCGGCCCGCAGCGGGGCACCGATCGCGCGGACGAGGCGGATGTAGAGCGACTTCATCGGATGCTCCCTCGCTGGTGGGACGTGGCGTCGTAGGACGCGGGCTCGAAGGAGGCCGTCGGCGGCACCCGCAGGACGTCGTAGCGGGCGCGCTTGGTGTGCTCGAGGTTGGCCTCGATCAGCGCCCGGTTGGTCCGGATCAGGTCGGAGATGACGCCGAGCATCACGCACAGCGAGGACATCACCACCAGCGCGGCGCCCACGAGCAGCGACTGGACGTGCCCACCGCCCTGCCCGACGGCGGCGAGGACGGCGTACCTCAGGAACGGCAGCAGGCCGAGCACGCCGAAGAGGGCGGCCATCACCCCGAAGATCACGTAGGGGCGGTACATCACGTAGGCCCGCACGATCGCCGCGCCGGAGCGGAAGACGTGCTGGCGGGTGGAGGAGAAGAGCCGCGACTCGCGGGTCTTGGCGTTGGTGAGGACCGGCAGGCTCGCGATCGCGAGGTTCTTGTTGCCGGCCTGGATGATCGTCTCCATGCAGTAGGAGAACCGGGTCACCGTGTTGAGCCGCATCAGGGACTCGCGCGAGTAGGCACGGAAGCCGCTGGCGGCGTCGGGCAGCTCGGTGCGGGCGGCGATGTTGACCACGTGCGAGCCGAGGCGCTGGAGCGCCTTCTTGGCGGGCGAGAAGTGGTCGATCAGGCCCACCTGACGGTCCGCGATCACGATGTCGGCCTCGCCGCGGAGGATCGGCTGGACGAGGTCGGCGATCCGGTCCTGCGGGTACTGGTTGTCGCCGTCGGTGTTGACCACGATGTCGGCACCGATGGCGAGGGCGTGGTTGATCCCGTCGGTGAACGAGCGGGCCAGCCCCTGGTTGCGGTGGTGCCGCACGATCTCGGTGACGCCGTACGACCGCGCGACCTCGACGGTGCGGTCGGTGCTGCCGTCGTCGATGACGACCACGACGACCTCGTCGATCCCGGGGATCGAGTCCGGGATCGAGGACAGCACGAGCGGGAGGGTCTCCTCCTCGTTCAGGCACGGGACCTGCACCACGAGCTTCACGCCGGCGACGGTAGGTGCGCGTCAGGACCCCGGAACCTCGCGAAGGTGACGGGGCGGCGAACGATGGGCGAGCGCTCGGCCACACCCCTCGCGGTGGCCTCCGGCGGCGCGGACAATGACGCGCATGCGCCGCCGGCTGGTTCCTGTGCTGCTGTTCCTGGTCGTGGCCGGCCTCTACGTCCTGACGGTCAACCCCGATCCGAGTCCCGACGCCTACACGGCCGACTTCGCCGCGCGGCACATCGCACTGACCGGCGACCCGGTGCCCACCATCTCCGACTTCCCGCTCCTCGACGACAACGTGATCCGCGAGACCTGGATCGTCGAGACCACCGACGGGCGCGAGGCCGTCGGGCGCGCACCCGGCGTGATCGCCGCGGCCGTGCCGGCGTACGCCGTCGTGCGACCGGCGACCATCAGCCCGGCCCCCGGCGGGTTCACCGCCGCGCTCCTGACCGCGGCGTCGGTGGTGCTGTTCTTCCTGACCCTGCGCGAGCGGCTCGGCACCCGCCGGTCCCTCGTCGCCGCCGGCATGCTCGGCCTCGCCACCCCGGTCTGGTCGGTCGCGGCGGACGCCATGTGGCCGCACACCCTGACCACGCTCGGCATCGTCGGCACCGCGTGGGCGGCCGACCGCGGCCGGTGGTGGCTGGTCGGCCTCTTCGGCGGGGTGATGCTGTGGGGACGGCTGCACGCCGCGGTGATCTGCGCCGTCGTCGGCCTCGGGATCGCCTGGGCGCGCGGGCGGCCGGGCATCGCCCTGCGCACGGGTGCGGCCGCGTCCGGCGCGCTCGCGCTGGCGTCGTGCTGGACCCGGTGGATGTACGGCTCGTGGGACCCGACCTCGGGCTACCGGGCCGGCGACTTCACCAGCGGCGCCCTCGGCCACGCGCTCGACCCGCTCAACACCCTCGGGCTCCTCGTCTCGGCCGACCGCGGCCTGCTGTGGTGGTGCCCGATGCTGCTGGTCCTCGGGCCGACGGCCTGGCGGCACCGGGCCGAGCTCCCCGACTGGAGCCGCTGGCTGGCGGCGGGAGGGGCGTCGTACCTGCTGAGCCAGGTGGTGCTCAACCGCTTCAGCGGCGGCGACCACTTCTACGGCTACCGCACCAGCCTCGAGCTCGTCGTGTGCCTCTCCCCCGCGCTGGCCCTGGCGTCGCCGCACCTCTCCGAGCGGGCGCGACGCTGGTTCGTGCCGGTCGCCGTGCTCCAGCTCGTGCTGATCGCACCCGGCGCGGTCTCCGACGACATGTACGTCCCGGTGCGGGACGTGTGGTGGCGCAACGCCTTCCTCGACGCGCTGGTGCTCCGACCGACCGAGCTGCTCCCCCTCGTCGCGGCCACCATGGTGGCGCTGCTCGTCGTGGTGCGCCTGCTGCACAGCCCGCGCGTGGTCGCCTGGCTCGACGACCTCGATGGGAGCGGAGATCCGACCGACGAGCTCAGAGGTTGCGCGCCACCGTCGCCGACAGACGGACCGCTCGTGCCGCCCATTCCGGAGTGGCACCCGCCAGCCCGCAGCTCGGGGTGACGACCAGGCGCTCCCCCACGGCCTCCTGGTCGAGGCCGAGCATGTCGAGCCAGCGCTGGACGCGCTCGGTGATGCGGGCGTCCGAGGGCTCGGCGGCCGGGTCGGTGGACGGCACGACGCCGAGAGCGACGGTGCGGCCGGCCTCCAGCGCCTCCGCAAAGGTGTCGAGGTCGGCGGGTCCGAGCATGTCGAGGTCGGCGGACAGACCCGCGACCCCGGCTCCCGCGACCAGCGACCACGGTGTCTGCGGCGCACAGGAGTGCACCCAGGCCTCGCCACCGGCCTCGGTGACGGCCGCGACCACCCACTCCAGGTGGGCGGAGGCCTCGGGCAGGTCGATCCTCCGGTGCCGGCCGAAGCCGCTGGCGGTGGGCACCTGGGCGGAGACGACGGCCGCGAGCGCGGGCTCGTCGATCTGCACGATCCAGCGGTCGACGCCGCTGATCCGGCGGCGGAGGTCGGCGAGGTGGGTGCGGACCCCCTCGGCCAGCGACTGGGCGAGCTCGCGGCGGGCGCCGTGGTCGCTGAGCAGCTTGTCGCCGCGGGGCTTCTCGACGGTCGCGGCCAGCGTCCACGGTCCGACGACCTGCGTCTTGAAGGCGCCGACGTAGTCCTGCGCCTGCTCCTCGACCGCGTCGAGGTCCTGCGCGAGCAGCGAGATCGCCCGGCGGTGGTCGACGCCCTGGGCATCGGTGAGCCGCCACCCGGCCGGTTGCAGGTCGGCGGCCAGCCCGTCGACCAGGGCCAGTCCGCGTCCGGTCATCGCGGCGGTCACCCCGCGACCGGGCAGCTCCGGGACGTGCGGCAGGTCGGGCAGCTCACCGAGCACGAGGCGTACGGCCTCGGCGTAGCCGGCATCGGTGGTGCCGGGCATCGACCCGATCCCGGTGGCTTCACTCACGCGGAGACCCCGACCGGCCTGGTCGAGGCGATCGTGGCGGACCCCACGACCCGGGTGCCGTCGTAGATGACGGCGGCCTGGCCGGGGGCGATGCCCTCGGCGGGGTCGAGCAGGTCGATCACGACCCCGGCGTCCTCGACCACCACGGTGGCACGGTGCTCGGCTCCGTGGGCCCGGAGCTGGACGGTGCCCTCCACCCGGTCGGGGACGGTGCCGCACCATCGTGGCTTGATGCCGGCGATGTGGTCGACGGCCAGCCGGTCGCGCGGCCCGACCGTGACGGTGCCGCTGACGGGCTCGATGTCGAGCACGAAGCGCGGCTTGCCGTCGGCGGCGGGGATGCCGAGCCGCAGGCCGCGACGCTGTCCGATGGTGAAGCCGTAGGTGCCGGTGTGGCTCCCGACGGTCTCGCCGGTGGTCGCGTCGACGATGTCGCCGCCGTGGTTGGGCGCGCGGTCGCCGAGCTTCTCGCGCAGCCAGCCGGCGTTGTCGCCGTCGGCGACGAAGCAGATGTCGTGGGAGTCCGGCTTGTCGGCGACGAGCAGGCCGCGCGCCTCGGCCTCGCGGCGGACGGCGGGCTTGTCGGTGTCTCCCAGCGGGAACATCGAGTGTCGCAGCTGGTCCTGGTCGAGCACGCCGAGGACGTAGGACTGGTCCTTGCCGTGGTCGGCGGCCCGGTGCATCTCGATCAGCCCGTCGGCACCGGTGCGCAGCTGCGCGTAGTGGCCGGTCGCCACCGCGTCGAAGCCGAGGGCGAGCGCGCGGTCGAGCACTGCGGCGAACTTGATCTTCTCGTTGCAGCGCAGGCACGGGTTCGGCGTCCGGCCGGCGGCGTACTCGTCCATGAAGTCCTCGACGACGTCCTCGTGGAAGCGGTCGGAGAGGTCCCAGACATAGAACGGGATGCCGATCACGTCGGCCGCCCGACGTGCGTCGTTGCTGTCCTCGATGGTGCAGCAGCCGCGGGCACCGGAGCGGTACGACGCGGGGTTGCGGCTCAGCGCGAGGTGCACGCCGGTCACCTCGTGCCCGGCCTCGACGGCGCGGGCGGCGGCCACGGCGGAGTCCACCCCGCCCGACATGGCGGCGACGACCTTCATGCTCAGCGCCCCTTGGCGGCCCGCGCGCGCTCGACGACCGGGCCGATCGCTGCGATGAGTGCGTCGATGTCGGCGGGCGTCGTGGTGTGTCCGAGCGAGAAGCGCAGCGAGTGGCGCGCCTGGTCGTCGTCGCAGCCCATGGCGAGCAGGACGTGGGAGGGCTGGGGCACGCCCGCGGAGCAGGCCGACCCGGTGGAGCACTCGATGCCGCGGGCGTCGAGCAGCATGAGGAGCGAGTCGCCCTCGCAGCCCGGGAAGCCGATGTGGGCGTTGCCGGGCAGCCGCAGCGGGCCCGTCGGGGCGCCGTGCAGGTGCGCGTCGGGGACGACCTCGACGATGCGGCGCAGCATGTCGTCGCGCAGCCCGGCCACCCGGACCGCGTGGTCCGCCTGGGCCTTCACCGACGCCTCGACCGCGGCCGCGAGGCCGGCGATGGCGGGGACGTCGAGGGTGCCGCTGCGGATGTCGCGCTCCTGGCCGCCGCCGTGCACGAGGGCACTCACCGACAGGTCACGGCGTACGACGAGGGCGCCCACGCCGTAGGGGCCACCGACCTTGTGACCGGTGAACGTCAGCGCGTCGACGCGCGAGTCGGCGAAGTCGACCGGCACCTGCCCGAGCGCCTGGACGGCGTCGGTGTGCACGGGGATCTGGTGCTCGGCGGCGATCGCCACGACCTCGTCGATCGGCTGGAGCGACCCGACCTCGTTGTTGGCCCACATCACCGAGACGAGGGCCACCGAACCGGGGTCGCGGGCGATCGACTCCCGCAGCGCCGCCAGGTCGAGGACGCCGTCGGCAGAGACCGGGAGCAGCTCGACGTCGGCGTGGTCGTACTTGCCGAGCCAGTGCAGCGGGTCGAGCACGGCGTGGTGCTCGATCGCGGTGGACAGGATGCGCGTGCGTCGCGGGTCCTGCTCGCGCCGGGCCCAGAAGATGCCCTTGAGCGCCAGGTTGTCGGACTCGGTGCCGCCCGAGGTGAAGACGACGTCCGCCGGACGGGCGCCGATCATCCCGGCGATGGTCTCGCGGGACTCCTCGACCACCCGTCGGGCACCGCGTCCCGAGGCGTGCAGGGAGCTCGCGTTGCCGACGCCGCTGAGCTGCCGGGTCATCGCCTCGACGGCGACCGGCAGCATGGGCGTGGTCGCGGCGTGGTCGAGGTAGACGAGCGGCTGGTTCATGACCTGCCAAGCCTACGCGTCGATCCTCGCGAACCCGCCTCGCGTGTCACCGGAACGACCTAGGCTCCCCGCCATGCGCGCAACCCGGGCCTGGCTCGCCTGCCTCCTCCTGCTCCCCGTCGCTGGGCTGCGAGCGCCGACGCGCAGCCGGAGGACGACGGCTGGCGGGAGCTCCCGCAGGGCTCGAGCGCGCCGGCGGGGATGGACGAGTCCCTCCGCGACGCTGCCCTCGAGCTGGTCGACGAGCGCGAGACCGCACTCGTCGCCGGTGACCGGGAGGCGTTCCTCGCGACCGTGGACCCCGACGCGCACGACTTCGCCAGGACCCAGGCACGCTGGTGGGACAACCTGGCGCTGCTCCCGGTCACCGACGTCGTCGCTACGAGCTCGGCGACGAGGGCATCATGATGCGGGTCGCCGGGGACGGTGACCTGCAGCTGCCCATCGACTTCACGATGCGGCTGCGAGGGCTTCGACCGGCGCGCCGGCGACCCAGCCGATGGTCTACACGTTCGTCGGCGAGCGAGCGACGAGGCGCTGCTCGTCAGCGACCGCAACGTCCAGAGCGACGCGAAGACCGGCTGGACAGCCCGCCCCGTGGGACGTCACCGACATCGTGGTCGAGCAGACCGACGGGGTCCTCGCCGTCTTCGACGCGGAGACCGCCGGAAATGCTGACGTCGTCATGGAGGCCGCGGGCGCCGCGCTCGAGCACGTGGACACCTTGGTGCCGAGCTGGGCCGGACGCGTCACCGTCTACACGATCAGTGACCTCGACGCCCTCGACACGATGAGCCTGATGGACGTCAGCCAGACCGCCGGCGTCGCGTTCCCGGTCCTGGCGCACCCGGGCCGCCGCGCGGTCGCGGCGTACCGCATCGTGCTCAACCCCGCATCGACCCAGGACGCGTTCAGCCGCCGCGTCCTGCTGCGCCACGAGCTCATCCATGTCGCCCTCGGCGAGGCCGACGACCACAGCCCGCAGTGGCTCGTGGAGGGGGCGGCCACGTACGTCGCCGGGTCGAGCCAGCCGGTGGACGACCGCAAGCGCCGCCGGGCGCGCGACTTGGGTGACGCACGGGACCCGCAGCTCAGGGACGGGCGCGACTTCTACCAGGTGGAGCCGGCGGCCAGCTACACCCTGGCCGGGCTCGTCTGCGACTACCTCGCCACCACGCGTGGCCCCGACACGCTGTGGGAGCTGATGGCTGCCTTCCGCGCCAGCAGGCGCGCCGACACCGACCGGGTCCTCGAGCGCGAGGTCGGCGTCGACGCCGACCAGCTCACCACCGACGCACTGGCGTGGGCCTCAAGGGCTGAGCCGCAGCTCCAGCCACGGATGGTCCTCACGCTCACGGCGTACGGCCTCGCGCAGCCAGTCGCGCTCGGCGTCACCGAGGAGCGGCCAGGCCACCTCGAGGTCGGCACGGTCCTTGCCGCGCGAGAACCGGGCCTTGTGGTGCAGCACGACCTCGGGCCGCATGTAGCGGATGCCGTCGTCGGCGACCCAGGTGACGTCGGCCAACGGAGCCACGTGGTCGGGGTCGCGCCGCGACACCCACAGGCCGTCGCGGTCCTCGGCGAGGAGGCAGTCGAGGAACCACGGCGCCAGCGCGTGGTCGCGCAGCCACACCTGCCCGGCGCCCTCGTGGGGCTCGGGCCAGTCGTCGTCGAGCGGTCGGATCGCCCCGCTCCCGGCGCTCCAGATGTGGTGCCGCTCCCCCACCAGCGCCCGGAAGCGCGGCAGGTCCCGCAGCCAGATCACCGCGTCGATGTCGTCGTGGGCGCGCGCCTGCCCGGTGAAGGCATCGATCGCCCAGCCGCCGACGACCCACCACTCCGCGTCGTAGGCCGCCATGAATGCCGCCAGCCCCGCGGGGTCGAGCGCCTGCCAGTCGCCGTAGAGCCGCCGGAAGGCGACCTCCTCGGCCACGTCCGCCTCCGAGGGTTCCCAGTGCATCCCCGCAGGCTAGCCCCGGGGACGCGGTCCGGCTGGCAGGGTGGAGCGGTGCACTCCCACGAGCCGCCCGGCTACGACTGCCCGTTCTGCCGCCTCCAGAGCGGGATCCACGGCGAGCACAACCGTGCGCAGGACGTCGTCGCCGTCACCGAGCACGCGTTCGCCCTGATCTCGCCGAAGTGGTGGCCGGACAACCCCGGCGCCGTCCTGGTCGTCCCGCGGGCCCACCACGAGAACCTCTACGACATCCCGACGCACGTCGGGCACGCGGTCTGGGACCTCAGCCGGCTCGTCGCAGTCGCGATGCGAGAGGCGTACGACTGCGCGGGCGTCTCCACCCGGCAGCACAACGAGCCGGCCGGCGACCAGGACGTGTGGCACCTCCACGTCCACGTCTTCCCCCGCCACCCCGGCGACCTCCTCTACGAGCGGCACGGGGACGCCCGCTGGGTGACGCCGCCGAACGCGCGCCGTACGCCGAGCGGCTCGCCGCCGCGCTCGGCCTCGGTCGCGACTTCGCATGAGCGAGAATCCGGCCATGGACTTCCAGCAGATGCAGCAACGGGCGCGCGAGATCAGGGCGCGCTACGCCGACGTCGAGGCGTCGACCTACGGCCGGTCGTGGACCACCGAGGAGATCATGCTCGGCTTCCTCGGCGACGTCGGCGACCTGGCCAAGCTGGTGCAGGGCAAGGCAGGCGTACGCCCGCGCGACGACCTCGACGAGGCGCTGGCCCACGAGCTGGCCGACTGCCTGTGGAGCGTCCTGACGCTCGCCGATGCCTACGACGTCGACCTCGTCGGCGTCGTTCACCAGCACGATGGACGAGCTGGAGGACAGCCTCGCGGAGGGGTGAGGACCCGACCAGGGCGAGACAGCGCTACCTCGTTACGACGTCGAGTCGGACCGTGACGGACGTGGCGCCGTCGCCGTCGCCAGGGACGAGCAGCACGCCGTTGGGGTACAGGATCTGCTGTCCGACGCCGACTGCGGTGAGGGCCGGAACGGGCTGGGGGAAGCCGTCGGAGTCACTCTCGTTGGAGCCGAGGGCTGAAGCCTCCCAGCCTGCCGGAGAGCCCGCTGCGACGTCCGTGACGGTCAGCCGACCGTCGTCCCCGCCCGGGCCTTCCAGCAGCGCAACGACCCACTCACCGTCCTGCGACGTCAGGGTCCGCGGGACTCCGATCTCCAGGGGAACCGCGTCCACGGACCGCACCGTGGCGCGTACGGACTTCTTCCTGCGCGGAGCGCTCCCCAGGTCGAGGAAGAACCGCCCGTCGCGCGGCAGCTGCCAGGTGGTTTGGGTGAGCGAGTAGTCCGAGGTGCTCGACAGCTGGTAGACCCGGCGGCCGTTGGGGCCCCTCAGCACAGCTGTGCTGCGCAGCAGGCCCCTGAGGGCCGGTGCGTCCAACCGGATGACCTCGCCGGACCGACCGGTGAGGCTGAGTCGGATCGGTCCTTCGCCGGACCACGTGGCCGGCTCGGTCGCGTCCACGCTCGCCCGGACCGTGCGGAAGGGCCTGAGCCGCACGGGTTCCTCGGAGAACACGACATAGGTGGCACCACGTCGCGCCGTTCCGTCGCCGCACCTCTGGTCAGTGAAGCTCCGCAACGGGTTCCCGATGTCGAGGTGGTCCGTCCGGCACGTCGGCTCCGCCCTGGCGTCCTCGTCAGCCACGAATCGCTTTCGCAAGAGGCTTCCGGCAGGTTGGATCGTGACGAGGGTCGTCCCGGCGATGCCATCGGTGGTGTCGCCGGTCACGACCTCGAGGGCATCCGCCCGAGTGCGCAGTGTCACCAGACCCGCATGCACGGTCGTTCGCGTGGTCCGGGTCGGCACCTTCCGACCGACGTCGCGACGGTGGAGGACCACCCGCTTGAGAACGACCGACCGGTCCTCCTGGTACTCACCGCCTCCCGGACTGGTGTTGCTGGGACACCGGTCGTCGAACCGCAGGGTGTAGCTGCCTGTGCGGGGAAGCATCCACACACCTGTGGCCGACCGAGGCACGGTCCTCCCGCGTGACTGAAGGGTGGAGAAGTCGCACCGCGCCACGTAGTCGAGGGGGCCCTCGATGGTCATCCCCTGACCTTCGCGCCCGCGGAACCTCAGCGTCGCCCGGGCCCTCGTGCCGTCGCTGTCGACCCGGACCGCCTGACCGAACCGCACGTCGCGCACTGACAGCGCATCGGATCGCGACCCACCCGGCGCGGACGAGGCCGCGACGGACGCATCGAATCCGCTCACGACGACACAGCACGCGGCGACGGCCGCGGCCATCCCCCTGATCTGACGAATCCCCCGACTCATGAACGGCACAGTAGACGGTGGATGGGTGGAAGCGGAGGTAGCCGGCGCCTCGCAGGCGTACGCCCTCGCGACGACCTCGACGAGGCGCTCTCCGACTGACCCGCAATGGACTTCCACCCATGCGCGTCGAACTTCATCCGACGCTGAGCGTGAAGCACCCGGTCAGGACCTGAACTTCCACCCGAGCGCGTGGAACTTCATCGGCGGGCCGTCGGAGCCGGCCGCCATGAGCCTCGCTCAGCCGAGCAGCACCAGGTCGTCGCGGTGGATGACCTCGCGCTCGTAGGCCGCGCCGAGGGCGACCTTGAGCTCGCTCGTCGTCCGGCCCAGGAGCGCCGGCAGCTCGTCGGCGTCGAAGTTCACCAGTCCACGCGCCACGGTCGCGCCGTCGGGGTCGAGCAGGTCGACCGCGTCACCGGCCACGAAGGTCCCTGAGACACCGGTGATCCCCGCCGGCAGGAGGGACGCGCCGCGCGAGACCACTGCGCGTACGGCTCCCGCGTCGAGGGTCAGCGTGCCCTGCCCCGACGTCGCGTGGGCGAGCCACAGCAGCCGGGTCGGACGGCGCTTGCCGGTCGCCGCGAACAGGGTGCCGACCTCGGCGCCCGACAGCGCCGCGGCGGCCTGGTCGGCCGACGTGAGCAGTACGTCGATGCCGGCGCCGGTGGCGATCCGGGCCGCGTCGACCTTGGTCGTCATGCCGCCGGTGCCGATGCCCGAGGAGCCGGCCGGTCCGATCGTGACGGTGGCCAGGTCCGCCTCCGAGCGCACGACCGGGATCAGCTGCGAGCCGGCCCGGGTCGGCGGCCCGTCGTAGAGGCCGTCGACGTCGGAGAGCAGGACGAGCAGGTCGGCGTGGACCAGGTGGGCGACGAGCGCCGCGAGCCGGTCGTTGTCGCCGAAGCGGATCTCCGAGGTGGCGACCGTGTCGTTCTCGTTGACGATGGGGACCACGCCGAGCTCGAGCAGCTTGGCGAAGGTCTGGTGGGCGTTGCGGTAGTGCACGCGCCGGGTCACGTCGTCGACGGTGAGGAGGACCTGGCCGGTCACGATGCCGTGCCGGGCGAACTCCTCCTGGTAGCGGTGGGCCAGCAGGCCCTGCCCCACTGACGCGGCGGCCTGCTGGGCGGCAAGACCGCGGGGACGCGTGCTGAGGCCGAGCGGGGCCAGACCTGCTGCGATCGCGCCCGAGGAGACGAGGACGACCTCGGCGCCCGCGTCGCGCGACGTGGCCAGCACCTCGACCAGCCGGCGTACGCGCTCCGGGTCGATCCCGCCTGCGGCGGTGGTCAGCGACGACGAGCCGACCTTGACCACGATGCGCCGAGCTGCACGCACCAACCCGGCGCGATCGCTCACTCGGTGTCCTGCTCCGTGCCGTCCCAGTCCGGGTCGTCCTTGGTGCCGATCTCGTAGGCCATCGGACCCACGCCGGAGCTGCCGGTGCTGCGCGAGCGAGCCTTCTTGCCCTTGCTCGCGTCGAGGCGGCGGGCCACGTCGGCGCGCGCCTCCTCCTCGGCCTTGGACTCCATCGCCTCGTCGATGTCGCGACGACGGTCGCGGGCGGGGCGGGCCTCACGGAGCCGCTCGTCCTCACCGCGGCGACCGAGCATCTCGGCGCCGGCCTCGATGCTCGGCTTGAAGTCGAAGACGACCGAGTTGTCCTCGGCGCCGATGAGGACGGTGTCGCCCTCCTGGGCGCCCATCTTGGCGAGCTTCATCTCGACACCGAGCCGGTTGAGGCGGTCGGCCAGGAAGCCCACGGCCTCCTCGTTGCTGAAGTCGGTCTGTCGCACCCAGCGCTCGGGCTTGGACCCACGCACGCGCCAGCCGTCGTCGGTCGCCACGACCTCGAAGTCGACCTGGCCGTCGACCGCCTTGGGTCGCAGCACGATCCGCTCGGGCTCGGCCGCGGGCTTGTCCACGCGGGAGGCCACCACGATCTCGGCCATCGCGAAGGTGAGCTCGCGCAACCCCTCACCGGAGGCGGCACTGACCTCGAAGACCTGCAGGTCGCGCTGGCGCAGCTCGTCGACGACCATGTCGGCGATGTCCTGGCCGTCGGGCACGTCGACCTTGTTGAGCGCGATGAGCCGGGGCCGGTCCTCGAGCCCGCCGTAGCGCGCGAGCTCGCCCTCGATGATGTCGAGGTCGTCGAGCGGGTTGCGCCCCGGCTCGATGGAGGCGGTGTCGATGACGTGGACCAGCGCGGCGCACCGCTCGATGTGCCGCAGGAAGTCGTGGCCGAGGCCACGCCCCTCCGCGGCACCCTCGATCAGGCCCGGGACGTCGGCGACGACGAACGTCGTCTCGCCCGCGGTGACCACGCCGAGGTTGGGGATCAGGGTGGTGAACGGGTAGTCGGCGATCTTGGGCCGGGCGCGCGAGATCGCCGCGATCAGCGAGGACTTGCCGGCGCTCGGGAAGCCGACCAGGCCGATGTCGGCCACGACCTTCAGCTCGAGGCGTACGTCGAGCTCGTCACCGGGCTCGCCCAGCAGCGCGAAGCCGGGCGCCTTGCGCTTGGAGGAGGCCAGCGACGCGTTGCCCAGCCCGCCCCGACCACCGGCGGCGATGACGAGGGTCGTGCCGTGGCCCACCAGGTCGGCCAGCACGTTGCCCTCGGCGTCCTTCACGAGGGTGCCGTCCGGGACCGTCAGGGTCAGGTCCTTGCCGTTGCCACCGTTCTTGTGGTCACCGGCGCCCTGGCCGCCGTTGTCGGCGCGGCGCTTGGGGCTGTGGTGGTAGTCGACGAGCGTCGTGACGCTGGTGTCCACCTCGAGGATGATCGACCCGCCCTGGCCGCCGTTGCCGCCGTCGGGGCCACCGAGCGGCTTGAACTTCTCACGGTGCACCGAGGCCACACCGTTGCCACCTCGTCCGGCTGCGAGGTGCAGCGTGACGTGGTCGACGAACGTGGGGATGGCCATGGGACAACCTTTGCGGAAGTAGCTGCGGGATGGAAATGCCGAAGGGCGCCCCGATCTTGGGGCGCCCTTCGGATGAAGACGATCAGCGAAGCGGGTACGTCACTCGCCGGGGACGATATTGATGACGCGACGACCGCGGCGGGTGCCGAACTCGACCGCGCCGGCCTGCAGGGCGAACAGGGTGTCGTCGCCGCCACGGCCCACACCGGTGCCCGGGTGGAAGTGGGTGCCACGCTGGCGGACGATGATCTCGCCCGCGCCCACGACCTGACCGCCGAAGCGCTTCACGCCGAGGCGCTGCGAGTTGGAGTCGCGACCGTTCTTGGTGCTCGCGGCACCCTTCTTGTGAGCCATTGTTCAGTCCTTCTGAAGAGACTTGGTCGACCTCGAGCGAGCGCTCAGAGGGAGATGTCGGTGACCTTGACCTGGGTGTACTTCTGGCGGTGACCCTGGCGCTTCTTGTAGCCGGTCTTGTTCTTGTACTTCTGGATGATGATCTTCGGGCCCTTGGTGCGGCCGGTGACCTCGACGGTCACGCTCGCCTTGTCGAGACCGGTCGCGGTGACCTTCTCGCCGTCGACGATCATCACGACCGGAAGGGTCATGGTGTCGCCGGTGGCGGCCATCGCGTCGATCTCGATGACGTCGCCGACGGCAACCTTCTGCTGCTTGCTGCCACTGCGCACGACTGCGTACACGGCGAGTCACTCTCCTCGATACAGGACTACAGGTATAAGAACTTCGGGTCTGCGCACGACACCGCCTGGAATTCGGGCGAGTACGCCGCGGGGCGGGCGCGCAGTGACGGTGTGTGGAACACCGAGGGTCAAGCGTACGGGATCGGGTGGCGACCGGGCAAAACGACGCCCAGCCGGCTCCCCCCGTGGTCTCAGCGCTTGCGCGACCCCTTCTTCTTGATCGGGACGTGCTCGACCGACGAGGCCTCGGCCCCACCGCCCTCGGCCCCGGGCTCGAGGCCCGCGGTGCCGGGCTCGACCGCTCCCGTCTCGGGCACCGTGCCCGCTCCGGACGTCGACGCGGCGTCCGGCAGGGCCGGCGGACCGGCGGGACGGCTGGCAGAGCGACGGCGCGTACGCGTCACCACGCGCGGCTTCTCGGCCTCGACAGCAGGCTCGGCAACAGGCTCGGCAACCGGCTCGGCAGCGGGCGCCTCGGCCGGCTCGTCGGCGGGTGCCTCGGCAACGGCTTCGGCGGAAGCCTCGACCGGAGCCTCTACCGCGCTCTCCACGGGAGTCGCAGGCGTCTCCACCAGAGCCTCAGTGGATGCGTCGGCCTGGGCGTCGACAGCCGGCTGCTCGGGCTGCTCGTCGGGCTGCTCGTCGGCAGCTCGCTCGTGGCGGGCCATGGCAGCGACATCTTTGGGCGACGGGGCGTGCTGCTCGCCGGACTTGTCACCACCGTTCGCGTGGGAGCTCCCGTTGGAGGACCCGTTGGAGCCCCCGTTCGCGCCGTCGTCGGCCCCGCGACGGCCGCGCCGGCGGCCGCTGCGGCGGCCCTCGCCGTCGTCGGACCTCGCGCCCGGGTCGACCGGCTGGTCCTGGATGACGACGCCACGGCCGTGGCAGTGCTCGCAGTTCTCGCTGAACGACTCGACCAGGCCGGTGCCGATCCGCTTGCGCGTCATCTGGACCAGGCCGAGCGAGGTGACCTCGGCGACCTGGTGGCGCGTGCGGTCGCGGCCCAGGCACTCGACGAGGCGGCGTACGACGAGGTCGCGGTTGGACTCCAGGACCATGTCGATGAAGTCGACGACGATGATGCCGCCGATGTCGCGCAGCCGGAGCTGGCGCACGATCTCCTCGGCCGCCTCCAGGTTGTTCTTGGTGACCGTCTCCTCGAGGTTGCCCCCGGAGCCGGTGAACTTGCCGGTGTTGACGTCGACGACGGTCATCGCCTCGGTGCGGTCGATGATCAGCGAGCCACCCGAGGGCAGCCAGACCTTGCGGTCGAGGCCCTTGTGGATCTGCTCGTCCACGCGGTAGGTCGCGAAGATGTCGCCGCCCGTGGCGCCGCGCTCGAACCTCTGCACGCGCTCGGAGAGGTCGGGTGCCACCGCCTCGACGTAGCCGGAGACCGTGTCCCAGGCGTCGTCACCCTCGATGACGAGCTTGGAGAAGTCCTCGGTGAAGAGGTCACGCACGACCTTGAGCGTCAGGTCGGGCTCGCCGTAGAGCAGCTGGGGGCCGGAGCCCTTGTTGGTGGACTTCTTCTCGATGTCCTCCCAGCGCGACTTGAGGCGCTCCACGTCGTGGGTGAGCTCCTCCTCGCTCGCGCCCTCGGCCGCGGTGCGCACGATCACGCCGGCGGTGTCGGGGACGATCTCCTTGAGGAGCGTCTTGAGCCGACCGCGCTCGGTGTCGGGCAGCTTGCGGGAGATGCCGGACGTGGTGCCGTCGGGGACGTAGACGAGGAAGCGTCCCGCGAGGCTGACCTGGCTGGTGAGGCGGGCGCCCTTGTGGCCGATCGGGTCCTTGGTGACCTGCACCAGGATCATCTGGCCGCTGGACAGCACCGACTCGATCTTGCGGGGCTGGCCCTCCTTGTGGCCCAGCGACTGCCAGTTGACCTCACCGGCGTAGAGGACCGCGTTGCGACCCTTGCCGATGTCGATGAAGGCGGCCTCCATCGAGGGGAGGACGTTCTGCACGCGGCCGAGGTAGACGTTGCCGATGAGCGAGGTCTGCGACTCGCGGGCGACGTAGTGCTCGACGAGCACCTTGTCCTCGAGGACGCCGATCTGGGTGAGGTCCTCGCGCTGGCGGATCACCATCACCCGCTCGACCGACTCGCGGCGGGCGAGGAACTCGGCCTCGCTGACGATCGGGGCGCGGCGGCGACCGGCCTCGCGGCCCTCGCGGCGGCGCTGCTTCTTGGCCTCGAGGCGCGTGGAGCCGGCGACGGCGGTGATCTGGTCCTCGGCCGAGCGGACCTTGCGGACCCGGGTCACGGTGTTGGGCTCGTCGCCCTCGGAGCCGCCACCGTCCTCACCGGCGCGACGACGGCGGCGACGACGACGCGAGGAACCCTCGCCGTTGCCGTCCCCTCCCGCGTCGGGACCGGAGTCGTTGTCGGAGGAGGCGGAGGTGTCGGCGTCGGACTCCTCGGAGTCGGACGCGTCCGACGAACCGGAGTCGCCCTCGTCGCCGCCCTCGGCGCCGGAGTCGGACGACTTGCGACGGCGACGGCCGCCGCGGCGGCGGCGACGACGAGCGGGACCGCCGTCGCCGTCCGTGCCCTCGTCGTCCGTGCCCTCGTCCGAGTCCTGCGCGTCGTCCGAGCCGGCGGCGTCCTCCGACGCCTCCTCCTCGGTGTCGTCGGGCTCGTCGGTGGCGTCCTCGTCGCTCGGGACCTCCACGGCCTTCTTGGCGCGAGACTTCCTGGCCGGCTTCTTGCGCGCGGCCTTCTCGGCCGGCACGTCGGCGGGCGCGCTCTCGTCCGCCGCCTCCGCGGCCGCGTCCGCGGTCGCGCGGTCCAGCGTCGGGGTCCACGTCAGCGTCGGCCTCGACGACGGTCGGCGCGGGCTTCTTGCGGGTGCGGCGGGTGGTCGTGGTGACGACCGGGGCCTGGAACAGGACGGCGTGGCCGGTGGCCTCGTCCTCGTCCTCCTCGGACGGCGCGTCCTGGGCCAGCTCCGGTGCGGGCGGGGCCGACGAGGCGGAGGACTTCTTCGCGGCGGTCTTCTTGGCCGGCGCCTTGGCGGTGCTCCTGCGGCTGGTGGCCTTCTTCGCGGGAGCGGCCTGCTCGGCGGCGTCCTGGGCGGGGGCGTCCTGGGCGGGGGCGTCCTGGTCAGGGGTGGCGGCCTCGGCCGACACGGTGGTGTCGACGCCCTCGTCGGTGACCGGCGCGGCGGAGGTCTTCTTCGCGGTGGTCCTGCGGGCCGCGGCCTTCTTCGCCGGCGCCTTGCGCGCGGCGGCCTTCTTGGCCGGCGCCTCGGCAGCGGGCTCGGCGGGCTCGGCGGCGGCCTCGCCACCGGAGTCAGCAGCCGCCTCGGGTGCGGGAGCAGTCTTCTTGGCGGGCGCCTTGCGCGTCCGTCGGGTCACGACGGGCGGGGCCGGGGCCTCGGGCGACTCGCCGGTGGCGGCGTCGGTGCGGTCGGGCTGGTCTTCATCGAGCATGTGGTGCTCCTCGGGCACCGTGACGGTGCCGGTACGGCGCCACCGCGCTCAGGTGGTGATCGCGGGGACACAAAGCTTCAGTGGCGGCGACCCCCTCCGCAGGAGCGTCTCCGAGCGGCTGAGCCGTCACCTGCCGCGGTCGCCGGGCCACTGAGCGCCTCTGTCACAGGCAGTGGTGGCCGCGTCGCGGTCCGGTGACGTCCACCCACTCGGGTGCCGACCACACGTGGTGGACCGGCGAGAACGTCGTCGGTTCGACGGTTCCCGGCTCTCACCACGGGTGTCGAACGTGGCGAGTATCGCACACCGAGCCACGGGCGGCGCTATGCGCGAGCAGCCAGCGGGTCGCCGACCTCGCCGGACTCGAGCAGCGGCCCCTGTGCCAGCCGCGTCATCAGCGGGGCCTCCCCCGCCGCCAGCCCGGCCACCGTCTCGAGCCCGCGCAGGACGTCGTCGGGGCGTACGGTCGGGGTGGCGTGTCGCAGCACCACGTCGATCGACGTACGTCCGACCGCGTCGTTGCCGTCGTCAGCGGGCAGGACGACGAGCGAGGCGACCGCTCCGCGCGCGTCGAACTCCCGCATCCCCTTCTTGGTCATCCGCTCCACGAGTGCCTCGTCAGCGGCCAGGAACCGGTCGACCGCGTCGGTCGTGGCGTCACGGTCGGCAGCCAGGTCGATCCGCCAGAGGCTGCCCTCGAGCAGGTCGGACAGCGACCCGCCGGGCGACTCCACCACCTCGAGGACGTCGAGCCCGGGCGGGAGCGCCTCGTCGAGCATCGCGTGCACGTCGGCGGGCACGACGACCTCGGACAGGGCCAGCTCGAGGTACTCGGCCTCGCTGGCGGAGCCTGTCGGTGCGGCGCCGGCGTAGGAGATGCGCGGGTGCGGGTTGAACCCCGAGGAGTACGCCATCGGCACCCGGGCGCGGAACACCGCGCGCTCGAAGGCGCGGCTGAAGTCACGGTGGCTGGTGAAGCGGAGACGGCCGCGCTTGGCGTAGCGCACTCGGAGGCGCTGGACGGGCGGGGCCTGCTGCTCGGGTTGTTGCTTGGGCACGGCGTCAAGGCTAGGGCAGACGCACGATTCTCCGGTGGGAGCCGCCTTCGCTAGGGTCCCCTGCCATGGAACACGCAGCGAGCGGGGGCGCTCCGACCGAGTCCACCTCCTGGTGGCGGCGGCGCGCCGACGTGGTGGCAGTGCTGGCGCTGGTGATCGCCTCGTTCGTCTTCGTGGGCGAGCAGGTCTCCGAGCACAAGATGATGTCGCCGATCGACGAGTACCAGTACGTCGGCTACTACGCGGTCGTCGCCGACCGCGGGATCGTCCGCCGCGGCGAGCCGATGCCCGTCTACGCCCGGCAGTACATGAGCTGCCACGGCGTCCGCAACATCCCCGAGATGCCGGTCAACCAGCAGGGGTGCTCCAAGCCCAACAGCGTGGGCTACCCGATCGAGGGCGGCACGACGGCGGACCTCTACACGCCCCTCTACTTCGGCGCCACCCGTCTCCTGGCCCAGCCGCTCCTCTGGATGGGTGTCGACTTCGTGAGCGCCGGCCGCGCCGTCGGCGGTTTCTGGCTCGCCCTCGGCGCTGTCTTCCTCTACCTCGCGCTGCGGCGGCGCCGGGTGCCGCCGACGGTCGCCACCGGCCTGGGCCTCGTGCTCATCGGCAGCATCTCCGCCTACTGGGGCAACACCTACATCTCCACGGACGCCACCGCCCTCACGGCCGGTGGCCTCGCCGCGCTGCTGACCGATGCGGGCGCTCGACGGCGTGCGCTGGTCACTCGTCCTGCTGCCCGCGGCGGCGGTGCTGGCCACCCTCTTCAAGCTCCAGAACCTCATCGCCTTCGGTGCCGCCGCCATGGTGCTCCTCCTCGTCGCCGGCCTCGACGCCGGGCAGGGCGGCGGTCCCGTCGGTGCGCGCCTGCGCCGGTGGCGTGACCGACCGGCGGGTGTTCTCCGCGGTGGCCATCGTGGTGGCCTCGGTCGTCGCCCAGGGATGCTGGCTGGCGATCCGCTCGGCCCTGGCGGTCGGTGACCAGCCGTCGTTCGGGATCGGCGCGCCCCTCCGGGTGGAGAACCTGATCTTCGAGCTCGGCAACTTCCTGCCCAATCTCGGCGGCGGCGCCCTGTCGCCCTTCGCCACCGGCGTCAAGTCCGTCACGGTCTACGCGCTCGCGACGGCGCTGGCGATCGGCGGCGCGGTGGGCCTGGCCCTGTCCAAGGGCGTCCCTGCGCGCGAGCGTGCGATCGGCATGTCCACGGTCCTGGTGGCCGTGCTCTCCGCGCCGTTCCTGGCGACTCGTGGTCGGCGTCATGGAGCACGTCTACGTCCAGCTGGTCCCGCGCTACGGCACCTCGCTGCTCCCGTGGGCGCTCATGTCGGCGGGCCTGCTGATCGACACGCGACGGGCGTGGGTGCGCTGGGCGTTCCTCGGTCTCTGCGCGGCCAGCTGGGGCCTCTCGCTCATGATGGGTGAGGCGTGACGTCCTCGGGGCCGGAGGCCTCTGCGGGTAGCATCCCGGGCGTGTCGCGCACGCTGCAGCAACCTCGGGTCCTGATCGTCGTACCTGCGTGGAACGAGCAGGCGAGCATCGTTGCGACCATTGCGGAGATCCAGGAGACCGTCCCCTTCGCCGACCTGCTCGTGATCGACGACGGCTCGCTCGACCGCACCAGCCAGAACGCCACGGCGGCCGGTGCCACGGTCTGCCGCCTCCCGTTCAACCTCGGCGTGGGCGGCGCGATGCGGACCGGCTACCGCTACGCACAGCGCCACGACTACGACGTGGCCGTGCAGATCGACGCCGACGGCCAGCACGACCCGCGCTACCTCACCGCCCTGCTCGACCGACTCGACGGGGCGGACGTCGTCATCGGTGCCCGCTTCGCCAAGGCGGACGACCCCTACCAGGTCCGCGGACCCCGACGCTGGGCGATGATCCTCCTCGCCTGGGTGCTGTCCCGGCTGGCCCACACCCGGCTGACCGACGTCACGTCCGGGTTCCGGGTCTCCAACCGTCGCGCGATCTCCCTGTTCGCACAGCACTACCCTGCGGAATACCTCGGCGACACCGTCGAGTCCCTCGTCATCGCGGCCCGTGCGGGCTGCCGGATCGTGCAGGAGCCGGTCACCATGCGGGCCAGGACCGCCGGCCGCGCCTCGCACTCCCCCGTCAAGGCTGCGATCTACCTCTTCCGCGCGGTGGTCGCGCTGCTCCTCGCGCTGGTGCGTGACTGGCCGGCGCAGTTCGACGACGGCATGGAGCCCTCCGACCGACCGGCGCAGGACAGCGCCGCGACCCAGTCGGGAGCAGCGCAGTGAGCGGGGCCACGATCCTCGGCATCGTCGGGTCCGCGGTCATCCTGCTGACGCTCTTCGAGATGATGCGGCGCCACCGGCTGCGCGAGAAGTACGCCCTCATCTGGGCCGTCGTGGCGCTGGCCGTCATCACCGTGGCGGTGTTCCCCGGGCTGCTGGTGCTCGCCTCCGAGGCGGTCGGCCTCGAGGTGCCGGTCAACCTGCTGTTCTTCAGCGCCGCCATCGTCATCCTCGTGCTCACCCTCCAGCACAGCTCAGAGCTCAGCCGGCTCGAGGAGCGGACCCGCACGCTGGCCGAGGAGATCGCGCTGCTGCACCTCGACCTCGACGGCCTCCGCGCGCAGGCGCAGCGACCGGGCAACCCGTCGGAGGAGAGCGCGCCGTCCGGTGGGTCCCTGCGCGACGAGCGGTCGAGTTGACCGGGGCACCCGGGTCGTACCCGCTCGAGATCTTCGTCCCCTACTGGGGCGACCCGCACCTGTTGGGGAGGACCGTCGACAGCGTGCGCGCGCAGGACGACGACCGGTGGACACTGACGATCGTCGACGACTGCTATCCGGATCCGTCGGTGGCGGAGCACTTCGCCGATGAGCGCGATCCACGCGTGCACTACCAGCGCAACGACCACAACCTCGGGATCGCAGCGAACTTCCAACGCTGTCTCGACCTCGCCTCGGGCGAGGCCGTGGCGTTCCTCGGGTGCGACGACATCCTCGAGCCCGGGTACGTCGCGCGCGCCCTCGCGATGCTCGAGGAGTTCCCCCAGGCCGACATCGTGCAGTCCGGGGTGCGGGTCATCGACGAGACCGGTACGGACGCAGGCGCCGCTGGGCGACCGGGTCAAGGCGTGGCTGCGCCCGCGGGCTGCGGAGCCGACCGTCCTCGGCGGTGAGGACCTCGCTGCCAGCCTGCTGCGCGGCAACTGGCTCTACTGGCCCTCGTTGGTCTTCCGCACGCCGTGCGTCAAGCGCCACGCCTTCCGCACGGACCTGCCGATCATCCTCGACCTCGCCCTGGTGCTCGACCTGGTCACGGACGGCGCGCAGATGGTGCTGGACCCGGTCGTCACCTTCGCCTACCGGCGCCACGCCACCAGCCTGTCCGGCACCTCCCTGAGTGAGGGCGTGAGGTTCGAGCAGGACCGCCGCTACTTCGCCGAGGCCGCCGCCCTGATGGAGGAGCGCGGGTGGCCGAGGGCCGCACGCGCAGCGAGGGCCCGGTGGACCTCACGGCTGCACGCACTCACGCTCCTGCCCGGTGCGGCGCTCGCGCGCGACGCCCGCGGCACGCGCCAGGCGCTCCGCCACGCGCTCTCACGCTGACGACGGCAGACGACCTCTCAGGCGTACCAGTAGGACGGCAGCACGAGCTCGGGCACGAACGCGTTGCACCGTGCGTCGAGGGGGTGGGGCAGCGTGACGACCGAGGACGCGTCCCGGACACGGTCCTTGCGCAGGAGGGTCATCTCCAGGACGGGTGGGACCTCGTAGCCCTGCAGGCGCACCGGCTGCAGGTTGTTGTTGGCGTGCAGGTGCACCATGTCGAAGTCTCCGAGGAGCTTCGTCAGCACCCCCTGCACCTCGTCGAGGCCGCTGCGGAGGAAGACGCGGTGCATGTCGTGCAGCTCGAGCACGATCATGCGGAAGCGCAGCAGGGTCGCGCGGTCCATCGAGGCCAGGACGGGCCACTCAGCCCCTTCGATGTCCATCTGCAGCAGCAGGTCGCCGGTCTCGGGAGCAGGCCCCTTCCTGCTCATCCAGCTCTCCATCGTCGTCCAGCCAGGGGCGTCCTCCGTGCCGACGAACGTCGGCTCGAAGTCGAGGAGGGGGTGCTGCGAGGGCGAACCCTCGACGGACGCGTCGGCCATGAAGGAGGGCACGCCTCGCTCGGCGAGCCCGAGCTCGAAGTCCGCCACGTCCGAGACCCCCGGCGAGAAGCACGCCGCCAGGCCGTCCAGGTCATCGGGGATGACGTAGCCGCCGTCGCCGTCGCCGCCCAGACGGATCATCGGCAGGCCGGGATCGACGGCGTGCAGCGTGTCGAAGAACTGCTCGAGCTGCTCGCGCGAGGACATCTCCTCGTCACGTCCGCGCCTGCGGATGTCACGCTCGCTCAGGGATCGCTGGAGGCCCTGGTGGACCCTGATCAGCAGGGGCCGCACCGGCTTCAGGATCGTCAGCGCGATCGGGTTCCTCTGGTGGAACCGAACGAACCGGTCAGGCAGCTGGTTCAGATAGTTCAGCAGCATCGACGCTCGTGCCTCCCGTTGGCGAACGCCGCGCGGTTCTCCTCCGCGACCACGACGTGCGCCCATTGTGCACCAGCGTCCGGGGCGCGCCGGACACCTGTCGGTGGTCAGCGACGGGCGGCCAGTGCCAGGTGGAAGACCTCGACGCTCTCACGGGCCACTCTCTCCCAGCTGAACAGGCGGGCGCGGTCGAGACCCGCCGACGCCAGGCCGGCCAGCACGTCGGGCCGGGTCGCGGCCGTGCGCAGTGCACCGGCGATGGACTCCAGGTCCACGGGGTCGAACCACAGTGCTGCGTCACCGCCGACCTCGCGCAGCACCGGGAGGTCGGAGGCCAGCACGGGCAGGCCGAGCGACATCGCCTCGAGCACCGGGAGACCGAAGCCCTCGGCCAGGGTCGGGAAGGCCATGGCACGTGCCCGACGCTGGAGGTCGGCCAGCTCGTCGTCGTCGACCCATCCCCGGAGCTCGACCCACTGCCCCATCCCGGTCTCTGCGACGACCGGGGCGAGCGGGTCCTCACCGCGGGCACCGGTGATGACGAGCCGCGGTCGGACGTCCTCCTCGACCAGCGCCAGCGCTCGGACCAGTCGATCCCAGTTCTTGTGGGGGCGGCGCTGGCCGCTCGCCAGGACGAGGTTCTCGCTGCCGGACCCGACTGCCCCCACCCGGTCACCGGCGGCGAGCGGCACGACGTGCAGCCGCTCGCGGGGGAATCCGAGGTACTTGACGATCTCGTCGGCCGAGACCTCGCTGTCGGTGATGACGTGGGCGGCGTTGGCCGCTCCGCGCTTCTCCATCCACATCACCGGGCGCGTGTAGAGCGGGGTCGACATCAGCTCCGGGTGGCTCCAGTAGAGCATGTCGTGGATCGTGATGACCGTCGGCATCGAGGTCCACATGGGCCCGAGCGTCGCCGGCGAGTGCACCAGGTCGGCGTGCCTCCGCCCGGCGAACCAGCTCGAGGCCACCAGCTCGCCGAAGGCCCACACCAGCCGGTTCTCGCCGCTGATGCGCGACCTGATGATCTCCCCGGGGAACCATGACAGGTCGAGGCGTGAACCCTCGCGGCTCGCGAGGGCGACGAAGTCCAGGCCGGTGTCCATCGCCCCGATCTGGCGGTAGAGCTCGCGGGTGTAGGTCTCCATGCCCCCCTTGGTGCCGGTGTAGGACAGCATGTCGACGAGGACGAGCGGGCGATCGGGCACGAGGACTCCTCCGAGGCTGCGACGCGCCGGGCGGCAGCGAGCGTGGTGGGCAGGCAGTAGCGGAGCCTAGTGCGGCCTGCGGCGCAGGCCCCAGCGGGCGTGGACGGCCGCACCGGCCAGCGGACCGGCCACGAGGGAGCGAGACCACGCTGGCTCGAGGTCGGCGGAGACCAGCAGGACGAGCAGCGACACGACGGTGTCACGATCCAGCCGGCGAGGTAGACCCGGTGGTGGTCGAGGGCGACGGTGCCGGCTCCGGTGATGGTCAGCGCGGCGATCAGTCCCGCGGCCAGGACCAGCGCCGCGAACACCGGCCCCGCGACGTCGTAACAGGGTTGATCACGTGCAGCAGCCATGGCCCCGCCCACCACGCGACCACGCTGCCGAGAGCGGCGAGGAGCGCCAGGCCGACGAGGATCGGCCTGAGCACCCGCACACCGTCGCTGATGACCCGGGTGACCAGGACGTTCTGGTAGACGCCCAGGGGCAGCAGGAGCGGCGCTCGTGAGAGGGAGACGGAGAGGATGATCGGTGCCGCCCCGTCGAAGACGTCCTGGTGGGGTGGTGACCCGCAGCAGGACGGGGTAGCCGACGAGGACCAGTGCGGACGCGGCGTTGGCCGCGCACGCGAGGAGCAGGCGTCGCGTCAGGTCGGCGCGCGAGTCCTCCACCCGGGCGTGCACCAGCCGTCGATGATCCGCGCGGACGCCGAGCCAGACCAGCCACGTCCCGCACGCCAGCACGACGGCCCACGCCAGTCCGAACAGCCGCCCACCGGCGATCGCGACCACTGCAGTGAGCGCGAGCCGCACCACCGCCTCCGAGCCCACGAAGAGGCTGTAGGCGCTCCAGGCCGAGGTCCCGGCGGCGACCCCGTTGAGCCCGGCCTGCACGCCGAAGAGCGCGATCCCCACCACCATCGCAGCCAGCAGTCCCGGCCACGGGTGGCCGAAGAGGTGTGGGGCCCACAGCAGTCCCGAGACCGCCACGACGGTCGCCGCCGCGCAGGCGAGGCTCAGCACCACGGGCAGCACGGCCGTGGACCCACGACCGCTCGAGGAGAAGACTGCGCGGGTGGTCTCGGTGGTGAGGCCGACGAACGTGCCGAAGACGGCGAACAGGGCGCCCCAGAAGACGAGGAAGGAGGCGTTGGTCGCCGGGTCGAGGACACGCGCCGCGACGACCAGCACCACGTAGCCCGCGATGCCGCTCGTCCCCGCCGCCACCAGGACCGGGGTCAGGGATCGGGGCTTCGCCGGCTCGCTCGAGGACACGAGAGGCGATCGTACGACGTCAGGCACGCGCGAGGCGTGTGGCGGCCGGCCGTCGACGGCTCCGCACGTAGGCGTCCTCCCGCGGGATGCCCCACCGGCCACGCACGAGGTCGCGCTCCCAGTCGTGCACCGCCCGCTCCCGTGACTTCGACTCGAAGTGGTAGAGCTCGACGGCGAGCGACGTAGACGATGCGCTGGCCGTGGCGGCGGACCTTGTAGCAGAGGTCGACGTCGTTGAAGTTCGCCGGCAGCGCCTCGCAGAACCCGCCGACCTGGACGAAGGTGTCGCGCCGCATCGCCGCGCACGCGGCCGTCACGCCGCTGGCCTCGCGGTTGATGATCAGGGCGCCGAACGGGCCGTAGGACTCGCGCGGAAGGTCACGGTAGGGGTGGAGGTAGTGGCCGCGGCCGTAGGCGTGGCCGGCGTGCTGGACGGTGTCGTCGCTGAAGTAGAGCCGGGCGCCCGTCATGCCGACGTCCGGCTCGTCGAGCGGCGCGACGAGCTGCTCGAGCCACCCGTCGGAGATCACCTCGACGTCGTCGTTGAGGAAGACCAGCCGCTCGCCGGAGGCCCGCAGGCAGCCGACGTTCATCTTCTCGCTGTAGTTGAACGGCTCGCGGGAAGCGGACGCAGGACGAGCTTGTCGCCGGCGACCTCCTCGAGCTGCGCGCAGGACCTTCGTCGGGGTCGGCTCGTCGTAGACGACCACGATCTCGAGGTTCTCGTGCGCGGTCCTGGCCAGCAGCGAGCGGACCGCCTCCACGACCATCACGCGGCGCGAGCCCCAGATCAGCGCCGACTGCCCGATCGTCGGGATGACCACCGAGACCCGCGTGGCGGGGTCGAGCCGCCGGGTGACCCGGTAGTGGCCGGGCACCGGCCCCTGCCCGACGTCGGCCGCGAGGCCGAGCCGGTCCATGTGGTCCTGGACGGCCTTCGCGCCGGCGATCGTGGCGTAGGGCTTGGCGTTGATGTCGGCCGAGGCGGAGCCCGACGACCGCGCGCCAGTGGTAGAGCACCTCGGGGATGTGGACCACCCGCCGGGCGACCTCGCCCACCCGCAGGGCCAGGTCGTGGTCCTGCGAGCCGTCGTAGCCCTCGCGGAACCCGCCGACCGTCGCGGACCACCTCGGTGCGCATCACCGAGAGGTGGGAGGTGTACATCTGCCCGCGCAGCCGCTCGGGCGACCAGTCCGGCTTGCGGAACTCGTCGTAGAGGTTGCCGTCGTCGTCGACCTTGTCCTCGTCGGAGTAGAGGTAGTCGACGTCCGTCGTGCGCTCGATGCGCCGCGGCGTTGGCCGACAGCGCGTCGGGGGTCAGCAGGTCGTCGTGGTCGAGCAGCACGATGAACTCGCCGCGGGCGGCGTCGATGCCGTCGTTGGACGCCGCGACGATGTGGCCGTTGGTCTCCCGCTCGACGAGCCGGATGCGGGGGTCGCGCGGCGGCGTGGTCGCGGATCAGCTCGCGGACCGCCTCGGTCGGGCGAGCAGTCGTCGACCAGGATCCACTCCCAGTCGTCGAAGTCCTGGGCGAGCACCGACGCGATGGTGTCGGCGAGCACGTCGACCGGCGGCTCGTAGACCGGCGTGACGATCGAGAAGAGCGGAGCGCTCACCGGCCCAGTGCCCTGCGTGCGACGCGGCGCGGGCGAGCGACGGACGTCCGCGCTGGGCCGAGGCCTCGGCTGTCGAGCTCGCGGTTTCGGCGCTCCAGCCGCCGGATCCGCAGCCGCGCCTGCTTCAGGCGACCGCGGACGTTGCCGAGCTGCTTGCTTGGCGCGTGCGACGTCACCGCGCAGCTGCTCGTTGTCCCGCGTCAGTCGCGCCGACCTCGGCCTCGGTGCCCACCACGTGGTCTCGGGTGGTGAGCAGCTGGTGGCGGGCGTCGAGCACCTCTGCCTCCCACTGCTCGACCAGCGCGGCCTGCTCGGCGACCTTGCCCGAGACGCGCGACTCGAGCTGCTCGTTGAGCGATCCGATGCGCCGGTGCGCCTCCAGCAGCGCCTGGCGCTTCTCCATCAGCTCGGTGTTGAGCCAGGACGAACTGCTGCTCGTAGCGCTGGGTCAGCGTGTGGAGCGTCGAGCTCGCCGCGCTCGAAGAGCACCGCCCAGGGCGAGAGGAAGGAGAGGTCGACGTCCGTGCGGCGGAAGAAGCCGCGTTCGGCGAACCATGCCGCCCACTGCGCGGTGGGACGCGTGTTGACGTGGGTCGGCTCGTCGTGGTCCCCGGGGCTGGACGAGAAGAGCAGCCGGTCGGTGACCGCGGCGATGTTGTCGATCGCGACCTGGGCGTCTGCCGGACTCATGTGCTCGAGCACCTCGATGCAGCTCACCAGGTCGTACGTGCTCGTCGAGCGGCTCCGTCGCCGACGCGACCCGGAGGCGATCGCGGACGTCCTCGTGCGCACTCTCGATGGCGTGATCGGAGATGTCGACGCCCGACGGAGTCGACCCCCCGCTCGGCCAGGGCCTGCACGAGGAGCCCGCGGGCGCAACCCACGTCGAGGACGGTGCGCGGGTTGGCGATCCCGACGACCCGCTCGGCCAGGGACAGGAAGAACGCGCGCCACTCGGGGTTGTCCCACGTGTAGTTGTCGTAGCCGCCAAGGTGAGCGTCGTTGTAGTAGGTGCCGGAGTAGTCCTCCGAGCGCGTTCCCTCGCTCACGTGAGCGTCCCCTGTCTGACGGCGGGCAATGTGCGGGGCTCAGGCTATACGTTGCGCCGAGTCCCGAACGGCGCGCCCCTGCGTGCGAGCCGCGATGCCAGCGACCGCCTCGACGACGGCTTCGTGTCGCCCTCCTCCAGCCGTCGCTCCAGCCTCTGTGCCCGCTTCCTCAGCCGGCGTACGCGTGCGGTTCGTCGCTCCAGGAGGGACTCGAGACGTTGCACGGTGGAGCCCGCCGCCGACAGGTCGATCTGCGCGATGTTGCGCTCGTGCCGGACGGTGTCGAGCTCGGCCCGGGTGGCATCCACCAGTCCGCGCGCCTCGAGCAGCTCGCGCTCGAGGACTTCGATGAGCTCCTCGCGCTTCGCCACGGCCACCGTCAACGCGTGCGTCGCCTCGTCCAGGTTCTTCTCGAGCTGGCCCACGCGCGCGGCGGGCGGTCGCAACGTCTCGCGCAGGCCAGTGCCCACGCGGGTCCGGTCACGTCCCTCGGCGCGTGGCCAGTCGTGCCAGGCGGAGTGCAGGGCGTCGACCGGGATCGAGTGGAGGCGTACGCCGTGGGCACGCATGACGGGCATGAAGGACAGCTGGTCGCGGCGCGAGTAGCGCAGCACGTCCTCCCACCACATCTGCATCGCGTCAGCAACGTCGCGACCACGGCGACGCATGAGCATTCCGGTCCAGTGCGGGTTGTCGTCGACGCCGACGCGTCCCTGGGCCAGGTAGTGGGAGAGCTGCTCGTAGACGCGCGAGAAGTCGTCGAGGCCGCTGTCGATGACGACCTCGGCCTCGGCCAGGACGGAGGTGCGGTAGGAATGGAGGGGTGCGGCCACGTCGGCATCCGCCAGCCAGGTGTCGAACAGCTCGTCGGGCGGCACGCTGAGGGCCACGGTGTTGTCGATCCAGAGGGTCTCGTCGAAGTCGTCGAGACCTGGGTGCCCCAGGATCTTGAGCGCCCGGGCGCTACGCGTCGCATCGCCCGGCAGGCGTGGCTCGACGACCTCGATCTGCCACGTCTCGCTGGTGAGCTCCGGATCGTCGGTGAAGCAGATGAACGGCAGGTCGGAGTCATGTGCGACCTCTTCCTCGCGCAGCTGCTCGTAGCCACCGACGAGAGCGCGGTAGACCGCCCGCCTCGGGGCGCTCACGCGGCCTCCCGGGTCGTCAGGATCGCGTCCTGGGAGTGCAGCCAGTCACTGTCGAGGAGCTCGGACACGAGCCGCACGCTCGCCGGAGGGACCACGACCAGGTCGCCCGTCCTGCGGTCCATCACGCGCATCGTGTAGTCGGCGGCCAGCCGCGGCCTTCTCGAACGGATCCATGTGCAGGACCTCCAGCATGATCGCCCATGGCCGCGAGCTCGCGGTCAGCTCCTGTGCACCCGCGAGCACCTCGAACTCCGCGCCCTCGACGTCCACCTTCACGCACACCGATTCACCGGCACCGAGGGCGAGCTCGGAGTCGAGGGTCCGGACCGGCACCGTGACGGTGTCGAGGACGTGGTCGGAGTCGTGCGGTGCGTGCCGGCCAGTCCCGGAGCGCCGGACCACACGGTGTCCATCACGAACGTCGCCTCGGTCGCCGAAGCGCCGACCGCGACCTCCCGCAGGTCGATCCCGAGCCCGGACTCCTCGATCGAGCGGCGCAGGAAGGGCAGACCTGCGGATTGGGCTCGAAGCAGATGATCCGGGCGGCGGAGGCGACCTCCGCGCCGAGGACCATCTCGCCGTAGTTGGCGCCGATGTCCACGACCACGTCCCACGGTTCCAGGGCCAGCGCCGCGTCCCACAGCCGGTTGGAGCCCGGCGTCAGAGTTCCGTCGGCACGGATCAGCTCACGTGCGCGCTCGTCGACGGGATCGACGTACATCCGATGCCCGCTCGGCCCCATGACGTACTGGTCGGTGTCATCCGGCACGGATCCTCCTCGAGTGGTCGAGGGTAGAGACTATCGCCCGCGGACGGCGGTTCTGGCGCGCCTCAGACCACGCTCAGCGGCAGCAGCTTCTGGCCCGTGGGACCGACCTGGATCTCGGTGCCCATCTCGGGGCACACGCCGCAGTCGTAGCAGGGCGTCCAGCGGCAGTCCTCGATCTCGACGTCGGCACCGTCGGCGACCGCGAGGGCGTCCTCCCAGTCACCCCACAGCCAGTCCTTGTCGAGTCCGGAGTCGAGGTGCTCCCAGGGCAGCACCTCGTCGTAGTCGCGCTCGCGGGTGGTGTACCAGTCGACGTCGACGCCGCTGCCGGCCAGGCCGCGCTCGGCGGCCTCCATCCAGCGGTCGTAGGAGAAGTGCTCGCTCCAGCCGTCGAAGCGACCGCCGTCGCGCCAGGCCTCCTCGATGACCCGGCCGACGCGCCGGTCGCCGCGGGAGAGCAGTCCTTCGACGATGCCGGGCTTGCCGTCGTGGTAGCGGAACCCGATCGCACGGCCGTACTTCTTGTCGTCCCGGACCGTGTCGCGCAGCTTCTTGAGGCGCAGGTCGGTCGTCTCGTGGTCGAGCTGCGCGGCCCACTGGAAGGGCGTGTGCGGCTTGGGCACGAACCCGCCGATGGAGACCGTGCAGCGGATGTCGTTGCGCCCCGAGACCTCACGGCCGGTGGCGATGACGCGCTTGGCGAGCTCGGCGACCTGGAGGACGTCCTCGTCGGTCTCGGTCGGCAGGCCCACCATGAAGTAGAGCTTCACCTGGCGCCAGCCGTGGGAGTACGCCGCTGCGACCGTGCGGATCAGGTCGTCCTCGCTGACCATCTTGTTGATCACCTTGCGCATCCGCTCCGAGCCGCCCTCCGGGGCGAACGTCAGGCCCGAGCGGCGGCCGTTGCGGGAGAACTCGTTGGCGAGGGTGATGTTGAAGGCGTCGACGCGCGTGCTGGGCAGCGACAGCGAGACGTTGGAGCCCTCGTAGCGGTCGGCCAGGCCCTTGGCGACCTCGCCGATCTCGGTGTGGTCGGCGCTGGAGAGCGACAGCAGGCCGACCTCCTCGAAGCCCGTCTTGCGGATGCCGTTCTCGACCATGTTGCCGATGGTCTCGATCGAGCGCTCGCGGACCGGGCGGGTGATCATGCCGGCCTGGCAGAAGCGGCAGCCTCGCGTGCACCCGCGGAAGATCTCGACGGAGAACCGTTCGTGGACGGTCTCGGCGAGCGGCACCAGCGGGTTGGCCGGGTAGGGCCACTGGTCGAGGTCCATCAGCGTGTGCTTGCGGATGCGGAACGGGATGCCGGGCCGGTTGGGCACGACGGCCTCGATCGAGCCGTCGGCGGCGTAGGCGACGTCGTAGAAGCGGGGGACGTAGATGTTGCCCGTGACCGCGAGCCGGCGCAGCAGCTCCTCGCGACCGCCCGGGCGGTCCTCGACCTTCCACTCGCGCACGACCTCGGAGATCGCGAGCACGACCTCCTCGCCGTCACCGAGCACGGCGGCGTCGACGAAGTCGGCGATCGGCTCGGGGTTGAAGGCAGCGTGGCCGCCGGCGATCACGATCGGGTCGTCCTCGGTGCGGTCGATCGCGTGGAGCGGGATCCCGGCGAGGTCGAGGGCGTTGAGCATGTTGGTGTAGCCGAGCTCGGTGGAGAAGCTCAGGCCGAACAGGTCGAACTCGCCCACGGGGCGGTGGCTGTCGACGGTGAACTGCGGGATCGGCCCGAGCTCGTCACCGGTGCGCATCACCTGCTCCATGTCGGGCCACACCGAGTAGGTGCGCTCGGCGAGGATCCAGTCGCGCTCGTTGAGCACCTCGTAGAGGATCTGCACGCCCTGGTTGGGCAGGCCGACCTCGTAGGCGTCGGGGTACATGAGCGCCCAACGCACGGTGGGGCCGCCCGTCTCCGAGCTCGCGGCGCAGTCCCAGTCCTTGACGACGGAGTTGAGCTCACCACCGACGTACTGGATGGGCTTCTGCACCGACGGCAGCTTGGCCTCCAGGCGCGGAAAGACCGACGCGACGGACATGCTCAGAACACCTCAGAGAAGGACGGGAGAAGGGCGGACCGGCACACCGACGGTGGCCGACCATCAAGGTTACGTCGCCGCCGGGGGTGCGGCCTACTCAAGGCCCGCTCAGCGCCGGACCGGACCCGCCGACCTGAGGTGGATGTTCTGCAGCAGGCCGAGCGCCAGCATCCCGGCGAACAGCGAGCTGCCGCCGTAGGAGACGAAGGGCAGGGGGACACCGGTGACGGGCATGATGCCCAGGCACATGCCGATGTTCTGGAAGGCCTGGAACCCCCACCAGCAGGCGATGCCCGCTGCGGCCACGCGACCGAACAGGTCCTGGGACTGGGCCGAGATCGCGAGGGCGCGCCAGATGACCAGGGCCAGCAGCAGGATCATCACGCCCGCACCGACCAGGCCCAGCTCCTCGCCGGCGACGGTGAAGATGAAGTCGGTGTGCTGCTCGGGCACGAACCCCGAGCGGGTCTGCGAACCGCCGAACAGGCCCTGGCCGAGCAGCCCGCCGTTGCCGACGGCGATGCGCGCCTGCTCGACGTTGTAGCCGGCGCCGCGCGGGTCGAGGTCGGGATTCGTGAAGGCCATGAAGCGATCGACCTGGTAGGGCTTGAGCACCCCCGCGGACACCGCGACCACCGCGCCGACCACCGCGCCGAGGGACAGCCCGCCCAGCCACCAGTGCCCGGCACCGGCCACCGCGAGGACGCCGAAGACGGTCGCGGAGAGCACGAGCATCGTGCCGAGGTCGGGCTGGAGCAGGATCAGCACCGCGGGCAGACCGGCGATGGCGAGCATCGCCACCACCTCGAGGGTGCCGACGCCCCGGCCCCAGCGTCGTTCGGTGCGCTCGGCCACGACCAGGGCCATCCCGATGACGACCGCGAGCTTGGCGAACTCCGAGGGCTGGATGGACATGCTGCCGACCTGGAGCCAGGAGCGGGAGCCGTTGATCGTGCTGCCGGCGACGAGCACCATCACGAGTCCGCCGACGCTGGCGACGTAGGCCAGCGGGGCGAGGATCCGCACCCACCGGTGGTCGGTCGCCACGACCGCGACCATCAGCACCAGGCCGATCGCGACGTTGACGAGCTGCTTGCGGAGGTAGGAGTTGGGGTCGCCACCGGTGAGGTCCGCGCGCGTCGAGGTGGCCGACCAGACCAGCAGCGTGCCCATCGTGACCAGGGCGAGCGTGGCGAACATCAGGAGCCAGTCCAGTCCCGGCGCCCGCAGGGTCGTGCTGGTCTGCCCCGGGCGGGCGGGGCGGGTCGACATCACGGTCATCGCAGTCACTCCCCCACGGCCGGCGGCATGATCGACCCGTCGTCGAGGAACTCCGGCAGCCTGGTCGGCGGGACCGTGCCGGGCGTGGCCGAGCGCGCGGGTCGTACGTCGGTCCCGTCGATGCCGTAGAGCGACTCCCAGATGGCGCGGATGCCGTCACCGGTCGAGCCGGAGCCGGTGCCGGCCTGGCTGATCATCATCACCACGACGTAGTCCTTGGTGTAGGACGCGACCCAGCCGGTCGACTGCTTGCCGTAGACCTCGGCCGATCCGGTCTTGGCCCGGACCGTCACCTGGTCGAGCGGGAAGTCGATCATCTTCCAGTACATCGTGCCCTCGCGGGTGACGCCCTGGAGCGCGCTGTCGATGAAGTCGAGGTACTTCTTCGGTACGTCGAGCTGGGCGACCTTGCGCGGTGCGATCCGGCGCAGCACCTTGCCCTCGGGGCTCACCAGCGCCTTCGCGACAGTGGGGGCCCAGAGGGTGCCGCCGTTGCTCAGCGCGGCGTAGGCGCGGGCCAGCTGGAGCGGGGTGACGATCGTGTCGCCCTGGCCGATCGAGAAGTTCACCGCGTCGCCGGCGCGGTAGAGGTTGCCCTCGATGCAGAACTCGCGGGCGAACTTGTAGACGAAGTCGCTGGTGGCGGCGTCCTGCGGCTTGTCGGCGATGCCGCAGTAGTAGTCCTTCTGCGACTCGTAGTAGGCCTGCTTCCAGTGCCGGTCGGCGATGCGGCCGGGCGCCTCGCCGGGCAGGTCGATCCCGGTGCGGGACCCGAAGCCGAACTTCTTGGCCATCTCGACGAGCGGGTCCTTGGCGTCGATGTCGGCAGGGTCGCTCCCGAAGCGCTGCCAGAAGTCGTAGCCGATCCGGTAGAAGAACGTGTTGCAGGAGACCTCGAGCGCCTTGGTGAAGCCGATCGAGCCGTAGGTGGCCGACTCGTGGTTGCGGAAGACCCGGTTGCCCACCTGGAAGCCCGAGGAGCAGGGCAGCATCGTGTCCATGGAGTAGCCGTTGGTGAGTGCGCCCGCCGTCATGAACGGCTTCCACGTCGAGCCGGGAGCGAACTGGCCCTGGGTGGCGCGCGAGAGCAGCGGGGTGCCGGCCTTCTCGGAGTAGAGCCGGGCGAGCTCGGACTCGCTGATGCCACCGGTCCACACGTCCGGGTCGTAGGTCGGCTGGCTGGCCATCGCGATGACCCGTCCGGTCTTGGCGTCGAGGACGACGGCGGCGCCGGAGTCGGCCTCGTAGTTGCGGCCGGTCACCGGGTCGAGGGTCGCGCGCTGGACCTTGATCCGCTCGGCGAGCTGCCTCTCCACCACGGACTGGACCTTGGCGTCGATCGAGGTGACGAGGGTGTCGCCGGGCGTGCTCTCGACGAGGGAGTCGTCACCCAGCACGCGGCCCATCGAGTCGACGGCGACGCGGCGGTAGCCGGGCAGGCCGCGCAGCCACTCGTCGTACTCCTTCTCGACACCGGCCCGGCCGACGACCGAGGCTCCGTTGAGCGACTGGTCGTCGCGCTCGGAGGCGAGGTCGTACTCGTCCTCGGTGATCGGGCTGTCGTAGCCCAGGACGTGCGCGAGGTTGATCCCGAACGGTCGCGGGTAGGAGCGGACGCTCTGCTGCTCGGCGAGCACGCCGGGATAGTCCTCGGGCTGCTCGAGCACCCGCAGGGCGACGTCCTTGGAGACGTCGGTGGCGACCGGGACGGGCTGGTAGGGCGAGCCGTTCCAGCAGACGTCGGGGACGCTGCCCGGGTCTCCGCAGGTGACCAGCCGCGCCTCGACGTCCTCGGGCTTGCCGCCGACCACGACGGACACCCGACGCACCAGCTCGGTGCGCTGGTCCTGGTCGAGCTTGCCGAGGAGCGTGCGGTCGACCGAGATGACCCACGAGGTGCGGTTGGCGACGAGCGGCCGGCCCTGGCTGTCGACGATCAGCCCGCGCTGGGGCTGGACGACGATGTCGCGGACGGACTGGTTGGCCGCCTGCGCCTGGTAGGACTCACCACCGATGACCTGGAGGTAGTAGAGCCGCACGAACAGGGTCGCGAAGAGCGAGAACGCCAGCACCTGTACGACGACGAGGCGCAGGCGGCTCCTGGTGGACGTCGATGAGCTGCGGGCGCTCACGTGGTCGCCCACTGCGGGCTGAGCCGGGCGAAGAGCTTCATCAGCGGCGGCAGCACGAAGGGCGTGAGCAGCACGTCCCACACGACGGCGACCAGGACGACCTCGAGGAGGCCGGCGATCGACATCGTCGGGTCGTGGAGCAGCACGCCCGTCAGGGCGAAGAGCGACGTGGCGACGAACGAGGCGGCGGCGACCGTGGCGACGACCGCGAGCGCGGTCGGCTTCACGTCCTGGCGCACGCGGGCGGCGAGGAAGGCCGCGATGGTCAGGGCCAGCGCCCACCGTCCGGCGATGTGGTCGGCCGGCGGGGCGAGGTCGAGGGTCAGTCCGGCGGCGAAGCCGAGGATCAGCGCGAACGGCGCCTCGACGGTGAGGGCCGCGGCGACCACGACGAGCAGGCAGAGGTTGGGCACGATCCCGTGCCACGCGACGTGCGGGAACAGCGAGACCTGCACGACGAGCGCGACCAGGACGGCGCCCAGCGCGGCGAGCCAGCGGGCGTAGCTCATCGCAGGCTCCCGTCGGCCTCGATCACGGCCCGGTCGCTCTGCGAGCCGCTCGGGACCATCACGCCCACCACGTCGAGCGAGGAGAAGTCGACGAACGGCTTGACCACCGCCCGCTGGGAGGCCTCGCGCAGCGAGCTGTAGACCTCGGTGATCGTGCCGATGGGGACGCCCGGTGCGTAGGGACCGGTGGTGCTGCCCCACGTCACGACCGTGTCGTCGCGACTCGGGACCGAGGCGTCGTCGACGAGGCGCAGGTCGAGCCCGGACTTCTGGTCGAGGGAGCCGCTGCCGGTGACGAAGCCGATCTCCATGCTGGAGCCGACGCGCCCGCCCACGGTCGAGTCGGGGTCGACGATCAGGAGCACCGTGGCGCTGCTGCGGGTCACCCGCAGGACGCGACCGACGAGGCCGTCGTTGTTGACCACGGTCATGTCCGGGCCGACGCCGGCCTTGGAGCCGGCATCGATGGTGACGGTGAAGCTCTGCGACTGGCGCGAGCCCATCGCGACCACGCGGGCCGGGACCAGGGCAGATCCGAGGTCGGCGGCGGCCGTGGTGAGGCCGTCGTACTGCTCGAGGCGGTTGCGGTCGAAGCCGGCGAGCTCGACCTTGCCGCGGAGCTCGGCGTTGCTGGCCTCGAGGTCGCGGACCTGGTCGGCGAGGTCGTCCTTGCTGCGGAACCACGTGGGCACTGCGGTGAAGGGCCGCACGGCGGCGGCCGCGGCCGACTCGGCGGGTCCGAACGCCTCGCCCACGGCGCGGCGTACGGGCTCCAGCGGCGAGCTGCCGCCCCCGGAGACGTCGAGCGTGATGAACGTGATGCTGGCGAGCACCAGGGCGACCAGCAGCGAGCGCGGCGGACGGTTGCGCGACTCGAGCTTGTCGAGGCCGGTCCAGCGCCGCTCGCGGCCGTCGTGCCCCCCGAACGCACCCATCAGAAGCGCCTCAGGTCCGAGACGAGCACCTGCTGGAGGGCTTCGAACTCCTCCACGCACCTGCCGGCGCCGAAGGCGACCGACGACAGCGGGTCCTCGGCGACGTGGACCGGCATCCCGGTCTCGTGGCGCAGCCGCTCGTCGAGGCCGCGCAGCATCGCGCCGCCGCCGGTGAGCACGATGCCGCGGTCCATGATGTCGCCGGCCAGCTCGGGCGGCGTCTGGTCGAGCGTGGACCGGACCGCGTCGATGATGTTGTGCAGCGGCTCCTCGAGCGCCTGGCGCAGCTCGGAGCTCGACACCACGACGGTGCGCGGCAGTCCGGAGACCATGTCGCGGCCGCGGACCTCGGCGTCGGGCTCGCTGGGGAGCGGGAAGGCCGAGCCGAGGGTCATCTTCAGCTCCTCGGCGGTGCGCTCCCCCAGCATGAGGGAGTACTCCTTCTTCATCCACGCGATGATCGCCTGGTCGAGGTCGTCGCCGGCGGTGCGCACGGACAGGCTGGTGACGATGCCGCCGAGGCTGATCACGGCCACCTCGGTGGTGCCGCCGCCCACGTCCACGACCATGTTGCCGGTCGCCTCGTGCACGGGCAGGCCGGCACCGATGGCCGCGGCCATCGGCTCCTCGACGATGTAGACCCGGCGGGCACCGGCCTGGTAGCCGGCCTCCTTGACCGCACGCTGCTCGACGGCGGTGATGCCGCTCGGCACGCAGATCACCATGCGGGGCTTGGCGAAGTAGCGGCGGCGGTGCACCTGGTGGATGAAGTAGCGCAGCATCTGCTCGGTCGCCTCGAAGTCGGCGATCACGCCGTCCTTCAGCGGGCGGATGGCGGCGATGTTGTCCGGGGTCCGGCCGATCATCCGCTTGGCCTCGTGACCGACCGCGAGCACCTCGCCGGTGGTGGTGTTCATCGCGACCACGGACGGCTCGTCGAGCACGACACCCTTGCCGCGGACATAGACCAGCGTGTTGGCGGTGCCGAGGTCGACGGCCATGTCTCGGCCGATGAAGCCCCCTGTGATGCTGTTCAGTGCCATGCCGCTGGGTGCCCTTGCAGGTCGGGTGGAGCCGGGGAAGATGGGTCAGCGGTCCCGCCGACCCACGCTCAGGCTAAGGAGCGTGGGCGGCTGTTCCCGGGAGGACACGCGCGGGGCACGTGGGGCTGGCGTGATTTCGTGCCGCCGGGGCCGCCGCCGAGGGTGGCGGCACATCGCAGCCAGCTGGCGTCCGTCCGCGCAATCTGCCGCCACCTTCCGCGGCGTACGTCACGAGTGGCGGCACGTGGTCACGCCGACGAGCAGCACCCGCACCACCCGCACCGCGCGATGCCAGCCAGGTCGCAGTTCGCTCGCGCCTCGTTCGAGCAGTATCCGAGTCAGGCGAGCCCGGAGAACCAGATCCCGATCTCGCGGGCGGCCGACTCCTCGGAGTCCGAGCCGTGCACGAGGTTCTGCTGGACGGCCAGGCCCCAGTCGCGGCCGAGGTCACCACGGATGGTGCCGGGCGCGGCGACGGTCGGGTCGGTGGCGCCGGCGAGGGAGCGGAAGCCCTCGATGCACCGCTGGCCCTCGATGACCACGGCGAGCACCGGGCCGGAGAGCATGAACTCGACGAGCGGGCCGTAGAACGGCTTGCCCTCGTGCTCGGCGTAGTGGGCGGCGAGGATCTCGGCGGTCGCCTCACGCAGCTCGACGGCCGCGAGCGTGTAGCCCTTGGCCTCGATCCGGCGAAGGATCTCGCCCGAGAGGCCACGGCGTACGCCGTCGGGCTTGACGAGGACGAGGGAGCGCTGGACATCGGTCATGCGGAGCAGCCTAGCCAGCCGCGACGGCCGTCACTCCTGCTGGGCCTGCTCGGCCCGCCAGGCGGCCCAGGCCTCTGCGCGCTCCCGCTCGATCTTGCGGCCGAGCAGGTCGGCCCCGGCCCACAGGGCGGCGAAGATCGCGCCCAGCGCGAACATCGCCGGCACGACGAAGCCGAGGGCGATGGCCGCGACCTGGACGACGTAGCCGGCGAGGTAGGCCCACTCGGCGCGGAGCATCCCGGCCAGCAGCAGGCACACCACGGCCAGGCCGAGGCCCACGGCGACGGCGGTGCCGGCGGAGACGTCGGCGATGGTGATCATGACCGGCGTGGTGAGGCCGAGCGCGATCGCCTCGAGGCTGAGCACGGCGGCGCACATGCCGCGGCGGGGCGAGCGCTCGGTGTTGGTGGCCGGCTGGGCGGGGGCGGGTGCGTCGTCGCTCATCGGCGGCCCTTGAGCAGGGCACGCGCCTCGCCGACGGTGACCACGGAGCCGGTGACCAGGACTGCCCCCGCGCCGATCGACACGTCGATCGCCTCCCCCGCCTCGGCCAGGGTCGCGGCCCGCTCGATGGCGTCGGACAGGTCGGGCACGACGCTGACCCGGTCCTCGCCGAAGATCTCGGTGGCGGCGCGACCGAGCGCCGCGGCGGACATCGAGCGCGACGAGGAGTTCTGGGTGCAGACGAGGTAGGCGAAGAGGGGCTCGAAGGCGGACAGGACGCCCTCGTAGTCCTTGTCCTCCATCACGCCCATCACACCGACGAGCGGGCTGAAGGAGAACGAGTCGTCCAGCGCTGCCGCCACCGCCTCCGCGCCGTGCGGGTTGTGGGCGGCGTCGAGCAGGACCGTCGGGCTGCGGCGGATGATCTCGAGGCGACCCGGCGAGGTCACCTCGGCGAACGCCGCGCGGACCAGGTCGTCGTCGAGCTCGCCGGTGCCGAACGCCTCGACGGCGGCCAGCGCGACGGCGGCGTTCTGCGCCTGGTGGGCGCCGTAGAGCGGCAGGAACACGTCGTCGTACCTCGCGCGCAGCCCCTGGAGCGAGACGACCTGGCCGCCGACGGCGGGCGTGCGGGCGGCGACGCCGAACTCGACTCCCTCGCGGGCCACCGTGGCGCCGACCTCGGTCGCCCGCGCCATCAGCACGGCTGCGACCTCGGGGGTCTGCTCGGCCAGCACGGCGACCGACCCGGGCTTGATGATCCCGGCCTTCTCCAGCGCGATCGTGGCGGGGTCGTCGCCGAGGTACTTGGCGTGGTCCACCGCGATCGGGAGGACCACGGCGACGTCGGCGTCGATGACGTTGGTGGCGTCCCAGCTGCCACCCATGCCGACCTCGACCACGGCCACGTCGACCGGTGCGTCGGCGAAGGCGGCGTAGGCCATCCCGACGATGGTCTCGAAGAAGCTGAGCGGGTGGTCCTGCTCGGCGTCGACGAGGTGGGTGTAGGGAGCGACGTCGTTGAAGGCGCGGACGAATCCCTCGTCGTCCAGCGGCTCGCCGTCGATGCTGATCCGCTCGCTCATCTTCTCCAGGTGCGGGGAGGTGAAGCGACCGGTGCGCAGGTCGAGGGCCCGCAGCAGGGTCTCGATCATCCGGCTGGTGCTGGTCTTGCCGTTGGTGCCGGTCAGGTGCACCGCCCGGAACGAGCGCTGCGGCTCACCCAGCAGCTCGGTGAACGCCTGGATCCGGTCCAGGCTCGGCTCCAGCTTGGTCTCGGGCCAGCGGGAGAGCAGGGCGTCCTCGACCTCGGCGTAGGTCTGGGCGAGGCGCGGGGCGTCATCGTGGGTGTCAGCGTGGTTGTCAGGGGGGGCGTCAGTCATGGCCTCCCGAGTCTAGGGCCGGTCCGTCGAGCCGGGACTAGCAGGAGACGACCCGCCGCCACGGCTTCACGACCTCCAGCGAGCGGCCGTCCAGCGGGCGCGAGCGGAACTGGTCGAGGGCGTCCTCCCAGCGCGGGTCCGCGGTGCCGGTGACGTACATCGACGAGCCCTGGTCGGCGTAGACGAGGCCGTAGCGCTTCATCGCCACCACGATGGCTCGGGCGGCACCGGTGTAGCGCCGGGCGGAGACGGACTTCTCGAGCCGGAAACGCATGCCGTACGCCGGCAGGTCCCGTGCGGTGTTGCCGCTCGGACCGCAGTGGCGGGCGGGCCAGGTGTAGGCGGCGCGCGCACTCGGCAGGGTGAATCGGAGGGCGTGGGTGATCCGACCGGAGGCAGCCTCCTCGTAGGAGAGCAACCCGGGCAGGATCGGCAGCCCTGCCGCGTCGGCGGAGGTCCAGCGGGCAGGCCGGAGCCTGTTGGACGAGAGGTCCCACCGGGCGGCCGCGGCGGCGCGCCACGCGACGACCCGGCCGGAGGCGTCGCGCACCCGCTCGGCGGCGTAGAGCTCGATCAGGTCGCAGGTCCCGCGGCGGACCGTGAGGACGTGCCGGTCGCCCTCGTCCGGGTCCGGGTCGGCCGTGCTGCCCCCCTCGATCCTGGCGTCGGCCGGCACGAAGACGGGCCCGCGGTCGCTCTCGTCGCCGTAGTCCTCGCCATCGACGCCGAACTGGAGCGGCAGCATCGGCTGGTCCTCGTCGACGACGTTGACCGGGATGCCGTAGTGGTCCTCGGTCGTGCCGAGGTCGAGGTGCAGGTCGTGCCCGGCGGCCTGCTTCGCGACGATCGCCCTCGACTGCTTCGAGACCGGCCGCTCGTCGACGCGGCGGTTCCACGGGTTGTCGGCCGGGAAGAGCTCGCACCCGCCGACGGTGTGCACGGGCACAGGACCGGCGAGCACAGGACCGGCGAGCACCGGTCCGGACGCGGGGGCGAGCACGACGAGGCACAGGGACGCGAGGAGCAGGGGACGCCGCACCTGCCGAGACTAGGACCTCCCTCGGGTCCTGACGAGGTGCTCGGCCATGTCCACGACCGGCTCGTAGCCGAGGCCCGCGTAGATCTTGTTCGACGTCGGGTTGGCCCGGTCGGTGAACAGGCACATGCGGTGGCCGGCCTCGAGGCCGCGCCGGGTGAGCTCCCCCACGACGTGGGACGCGATGCCGCGCCCGCGGTGCTCCTTCGGCGTGTAGACCGGGCCGATCCTGGCCACGCCGAACGACGGCAGTCCCGAGCCCGTCAGGTGGACGACCGTGCCGTCCGGCAGCTCCCACAGCCACTCGATGCCCTCGCGGATCCGGACCAGCACGCTCTCGAGCGTGTTGTGCTCGCCGCTGTGCGGGTCGGGCTCCCGACCGGCCTGCTCGTCGGCCTCCTCGTGGAACGCGGTGAACCACGCGAGCACCAGCTCGGCGTCGTCCTCGGTCGCCTGCCGCAGCCGGCCCTCGGGCGCGGGCGGCACCTCGACCGACGTCGCCTCCCAGAGCCGGGTCGCCTTGTCGCCGACCACCTCTCCCCCGGTCAGCTCGGCGGTCGTCCGGGCCAGCACCTCGGCGCCGGGAAGCGCGCCGTTGGCCCCGCCGAGGAGCTCTCGACGCTCGTGCAGGGCGGTGGCGAGCGCGCGGGCGGCGGCGTCCGACATGGGCATCGCGAAGGTCGGATGGGGCGTGAAGGGCGCGGTCCGCATCGCGGCACTGACGACGGCCCCGGAGCCGTCGCGGACGACGAGCCACCAACGGTCGAAGGGTGCACCGACCTCCGCCCAGGAGTCGAGGCCGGACGCGAGCTCGCGCGCGGTCCGCTGGCTCACGCTGGCGATCACGCTGCCGAGCACAGGGTCGGCGGCGAGCAGCTCGCCGGCCGCGTCGAGGAACGGCTCCGGGGTGTCGAAGAACTCCAGCGTGACGTCTCGGTCCATCCCGCCACGCTAGATCCCCACCGCGCAGCGTCGATACTCGTTTTCGCACGCAGGACACGCGTCCATAGACTTCCTGCATGACTGAGAACTCCAGCACCCAGGCACCGGACACGACGAGCACCGATCCGCGTGCCGTCGTCGTACCGGAGCGTCCGGCGCTGGAGGGCCTGGAGGACAAGTGGTCGCAGGCGTGGGCCGACAACGACACCTACGCCTTCGACCGCACGCAGCCGCGGGAGAACGTCTACTCGATCGACACCCCGCCGCCGACCGTGAGCGGTTCGCTGCACGTCGGCCACGTCTACTCCTACAGCCACACCGACCTGATCGCGCGCTACCAGCGGATGCAGGGCAAGGCCGTGTTCTACCCGATCGGCTGGGACGACAACGGCCTGCCGACCGAGCGCCGCGTCCAGAACTACTTCGGCGTCCGCTGCGACCCCACCCTGCCCTACGACGCCGACTTCACCCCTCCGGAGAAGCCCGACCCCAAGAAGCAGGTCTCGATCAGCCGGCCCAACTTCATCGAGCTGTGCGAGCAGCTCGTCGTGGAGGACGAGAAGGCGTTCGAGGCGCTGTGGCGCCAGCTCGGCCTGTCGGTCCAGTGGAACCCGACCTACACGACCATCGGCGACCACTCGCGCACCGTCAGCCAGCGCGCGTTCCTGCGCAACTTCGCCCGCGGCGAGGCCTACCTCTCCGAGGCGCCGACCCTGTGGGACGTCACGTTCCAGACCGCCGTCGCCCAGGCCGAGCTCGAGGCGCGCGACTACCCGGGCCACTACCACCGGGTCGCCTTCCACCGCCCTGACGGCACGCCGATCCACATCGAGACCACCCGCCCGGAGCTCATCCCGAGCGTCGTCGCACTGATCGCGCACCCCGACGACGAGCGCTACCAGGACGTCTTCGGCACCACGGTGACCTCGCCGGTCTTCGGCGTCGAGATCCCGGTCCTGGCGCACCCGGCCGCCGAGCCCGACAAGGGCGCCGGCATCGCGATGTGCTGCACGTTCGGTGACCTCACCGACGTCATGTGGTGGCGCGAGCTCGACCTGCCGGTCCGCACCGTCGTCGGCCGCGACGGCCGGCTGCTCCGCGAGACCCCCGAGTGGCTGGCCGCGGAGTCCGCGTCGACGGCCTACGCCGAGATGGCGGGCAAGACGACCTTCAGCGCCCGCGAGGCGATGGTCGGCATGCTCCGCGAGTCCGGTGACCTCGACGGCGAGCCCACGGCGACCCAGCGGATGGCGAACTTCTACGAGAAGGGCGACAAGCCGCTCGAGATCGTGGCCACCCGCCAGTGGTACATCAAGAACGGCGGGCGCGACGCTGCCCTGCGCAAGGAGATGCTCGTCCGCGGCGAGGAGATCACCTGGATCCCCGCCCACATGAAGCACCGCTACGACAACTGGGTCGGTGGCCTCAACGGCGACTGGCTGGTCTCGCGCCAGCGGTTCTTCGGCATCCCGTTCCCGGTCTGGTACCCCCTCGACAGCGACGGCGAGCCCGACCACGCCCACCCGCTCATGCCGAGCGAGGACCAGCTGCCGATCGACCCGTCGACGCAGGCCCCGCACGGCTACACCGAGGACCAGCGCGGCAGGCCCGGCGGCTTCGTGGGCGACCCCGACGTGATGGACACGTGGGCGACCTCCTCGCTCACCCCGCACATCGCGGGCATGTGGGGCGTCGACGACGACCTCTTCTCGCGGGTCTTCCCCTACGACCTGGCCACCCAGGCGCACGACATCATCCGCACCTGGCTGTTCTCCCGCGTGGTCCGCGCCGAGTTCGAGAACAACGTGGTCCCGTGGTCGCACGCGATGATCTCGGGCTTCATCGTCGACCCCGACCGCAAGAAGATGTCGAAGTCGAAGGGCAACGTCGTCGTCCCGACCGACATCCTCGACAAGTACGGCGCCGACGCCGTCCGCTGGCGTGCCGCCATCGGTCGCCCCGGCGCGGACTCCCCCTTCGACGAGTCGCAGATGAAGGTCGGGCGCCGCCTCGCGATGAAGGTGCTCAACGCCTCCAAGTTCGTCCTCGGCAACGTCGGCGCGACCGAGCTGACGCCCAGCGCGGTCAGCGCGCCGGTCGACTGCGCCCTGCTGGGCCGGCTCGAGGTCGTGGTGCGCAGGGCCACCGAGGCGTTCGACGCCTACGACTACACGACCGCGCTCGAGGTCACCGAGAAGTTCTTCTGGGAGTTCTGCGACGACTACCTCGAGCTGGTCAAGGAGCGCGCCTACAACTCCGACGGTGGTCCCGCGACCGACTCGGCCCGGGCGACGCTCGCGATCGCGCTGCACACGCAGCTGCGGCTGCTCGCGCCGTTCCTGCCCTACGCGACCGAGGAGGTCTGGTCGTGGTGGCAGGACGGCTCGATCCACCACGCCGCCTGGCCGACCGCGGCCGACCTCGGTTCGGCGGCCGCGTCGAAGCCGCTCGTCCTCGACGCCGTGGCAGCCGCGCTGACCGGCATCCGGGGTGCGAAGTCGCAGGCCAAGGCCAAGATGCGCGCGCCGCTGTCACGCGTCGTGATCACCGGGCCCGAGGCGCTCGTCAACGCCGCCAGGGAAGCCCAGGACGACCTGCGCGCCGTCGGCACGATCGTCGGGGACCTGGAGTTCGTCGCCGACGAGTCGGTGACCGAGCTGCGGGTCAGCGCGGAGCTGGCGCCGACCGAGGAGTGAGGGCGTCTCGGCGCCGGCTCAGCCGGCGCCGAGCGCGACGACCACCAGGACTGCGCAGAGCAGGGCGACAAGTGCGAACCCCACGAAGGGTCGCTTGGGGTCACGTCCGACAGGTTCCGCCCACATGTAGACAAGACGTGGTCAAGGACGGGTCATGACGCAGTGCGGACGCGGACTAGACCGCTTGCCGGTGCCGACCTGCCACTGAGCCGGAGCCCGACCCGAGCCAGCGTCAGGCGGACTTCTTCTTCCGGCCCTCGGCCTCACGCGGGATGAGGGTCGGCGCGACGTCGTCCTCGACGGTCTCGCGCGTGACGATCACCTTGGCGACGTCGCCACGGGAGGGCACGTCGTACATGACGTAGAGGAGGACCTCCTCGATGATCGCGCGCAGGCCGCGCGCACCGGTGCCCCGCTCGAGAGCGGCGTCCGCGATGGAGTCGATGGCCTCGTCGGTGAACTCGAGCTCGACGCCGTCGAGGTCGAAGAGCTTCTGGTACTGCTTGACGAGCGCGTTGCGCGGCTCGGTGAGGATCTGGACCAGCGCCGCGCGGTCGAGCTTGCTCACGCTCGCGATGAGGGGCAGGCGACCGATGAACTCGGGGATCAGCCCGAACTTGGTGAGGTCCTCGGGGCGCACCTGGGCGAGCAGGTCGTCGCCCTCGCGCTCGGCGGCACTGCGCACCTCGGCGGTGAAGCCGAGGGACTTCTTGCCGACCCGCTGCTCGATGATCTGCTCGAGCCCGGCGAAGGCGCCACCCACGATGAAGAGGATGTTGGTGGTGTCGATCTGGATGAACTCCTGGTGCGGGTGCTTGCGGCCGCCCTGCGGGGGGACCGACGCGGTCGTGCCCTCCAGCATCTTGAGCAGCGCCTGCTGCACGCCTTCACCGGAGACGTCACGCGTGATCGAGGGGTTCTCCGACTTGCGGGCCACCTTGTCGATCTCGTCGATGTAGATGATGCCCGTCTCGGCCTTCTTGACGTCGTAGTCGGCGGCCTGGATGAGCTTGAGGAGGATGTTCTCGACGTCCTCGCCGACGTAGCCGGCCTCGGTCAGGGCCGTGGCGTCCGCGATCGCGAAGGGCACGTTGAGCATCCGCGCCAGCGTCTGCGCGAGGTAGGTCTTGCCGCACCCGGTCGGACCGATGACGAGGATGTTGGACTTGGCGACCTCGACCACGTCGTCCTTGACCTTGCCGCTGACGGGCTGCAGGCCGGCCTGGACGCGCTTGTAGTGGTTGTAGACCGCGACGGCGAGGGCCTTCTTGGCGTGCTCCTGGCCGATGACGTAGGAGTTGAGGAACTCGAAGATCTCCTTGGGCTTGGGCAGCTCCTCGAGGCTGACCTCCGAACCCTCGGCGAGCTCCTCCTCGATGATCTCGTTGCAGAGCTCGATGCACTCATCGCAGATGTAGACGTTGGGCCCAGCGATGAGCTTCTTGACCTGCTTCTGGCTCTTTCCGCAGAAATTGCACTTGAGCAGATCGCCGCCGTCACCAATACGTGCCACGAGTCGTGTCCTCCAGTCTCGCCGGGAGAGAGTCCCGACACTCAACACCTTGCGCCGTGCTGTCGTGCGCTGGGCCGTACGACGGTACCCCGTGCCGGCCCCTTGCGGGGGCCGGACACGAGATGTCGCCAGCCATCATTTCCGAGTCCCGAACGAGCGTGGGCCCGGCCTCAGACGAGGGCCGGAGTCCCCTTGCGCGACTCGATGACGGCGTCGATCAGGCCGTACTCGACGGCCTGCTCGGCGGTCAGGATCTTGTCGCGCTCGATGTCGGCGCTGACCTGGTCGATGTCCTTGCCGCTGGAGTCGGCGATCATCCGCTCCAGGAGCTCGCGCATGCGCAGGATCTCGTTGGCCTGGATCTCGATGTCCGAGGTCTGGCCGAACGTGCCCTCGGTGTAGGGCTGGTGGATCAGGATCCGGCTGTTGGGCAGCGCCATCCGCTTGCCCTTGGCGCCGGCGCCCAGCAGGATCGCGGCGGCCGAGGCCGCCTGGCCCAGGCACACGGTCTGCACGTCGGGCTTGATGAAGCGCATCGTGTCGTAGATCGCCGTCAGCGCCGTGAACGAGCCGCCGGGGCTGTTGATGTAGATGCTGATGTCGTTGTCGGGGTTCATCGTCTCCAGGCACATGAGCTGGGCGATGACCGCGTTGGCGACGTCGTCACTGATCGGGGTGCCGAGGTAGATGATGCGCTCTTCGAAGAGCTTGGCGTAGGGGTCGATGCGGCGGAACCCGTAGGAGGTCCGCTCTTCCCACTGGGGGATGTAGTAGTTCATGTTCAGTCCTTCGTCCTGGCCGGGCGGCCTTCGTCAGCGGCTTCGCGAGCATTGGTGACGACCTTGTCGACGAGGCCGTACTCGACGGCCTGGTCGGCGGTGAACCACCGGTCGCGGTCGGCGTCGGCGACGACCTGCTCGACCGTCTGGCCGGTGTGGTCGGCGATCAGGTCGAGCAGCACCTTCTTGATGTGCAGCGACTGCTGGGCCTGGATCTTGATGTCGGAGGCCGAGCCGCCCATGCCCGAGGAGGGCTGGTGCATCATGATGCGCGCGTGGGGCAGGGCGTAGCGCTTGCCCTTGGTGCCGGCGCAGAGCAGGAACTGGCCCATCGACGCGGCCAGTCCCATGCCGACGGTCGCGACGTCGTTGGGGATGTAGTTCATCGTGTCGTAGATCGCCATGCCGGCGTCGACGGAGCCGCCGGGGCTGTTGATGTGCAGGAAGATGTCGGCCTCGGGATCCTCCGCGGAGAGCAGCAGGAGCTGCGCACAGATCGCGTTGGCGTTCTGGTCGCGCACCTCCGAGCCGAGGAAGACGATGCGCTCGCGGAGGAGGCGCTGGTAGATGTGGTCATCGAGGCCATACATCCCACCGGCGCCGTTCATCTCGGGCGAGAGGGCTGGGCTGGAGTTCTGGGTCACGCTGGCGACATTAGCCGGAAGGTCGGACACTTCCACGCGATAACCCACCTTGTTCGCCCAGAGCGGATCGAACGGCCTCGTCGGGCCGGGCCGTGTGGTCTACTCGGGACCATGTTGCGGGTCACGCTGAGGGGGGCGGACCTGCCCACCGCCACGCTCGGCAGCGGCGAGCGCCTCCTGTTCGGCCGCGCCCCGCACCACGACCTCCGCACCGAGGAGCCCGACAAGGCCCTCGACGTCACGGTCCTCGAGCTGCCGCGGTGCGCACCCCACGTGTCGCGCCTGCTGGGCGAGCTCGAGATCGGCGAGGAGATCGCCCGGCTCCGGTGGCACGGGGCGGGCGAGACGCAGGTGGCGAGCCTGTTCGACGCTCCGGGAGGTGCCCGCCGGGTCACCCTGGTGGAGGGCATGTCGCTGTTGCTCGACGAGGGCGAGAACCACCTCGTCGTGATGCGGGGGCGTGAGCTCGACCCCGACGTCTACGACGACCTGACGATCGTCGTGGAGGTGGCGGCCCCCGACACCGACCTCGAGCCGCGGGCGGTCTCGCGGAGGAGTGGCATCGACCGCGACTCCACGGCGACGGCCCCCTCGCCGGGGCTCGTCGAGGAGTCGCGGGAGTGGTACGTCGCACTCGCCCTCGCCGAGCCGTGGCTGGTGGGCACCGACGACTACCCACGACCGCCGACCAACCGCGAGATCTTCGAGCGCGTGCTCGGGTGGCACGGTTACGCCTGGAACCTCGAGCGCTCGCAGCGCGTCGACGACGCGATCAAGGCCATCTCGTCACTCGCCTTCAGCCTGCGCGACGACCCGTTCCGGTCCGGGAGCGGGCGCGCGAGCAACGTGCGCTTCGCGGTGGGCCGGCGCACGGCCGAGGTCCGGCTGGTGACCGTCGACGACCTCTCGCGAGTCGAGCTCGCCGCCCGGCAACGGGCCGGCGGCACCCCTCGGCCGCACTGAACGGAACCTTCCGGCTCTCGCAGTGTGGTGCCGAGGCGTCGGGGTCTGTGAGACTCGCTCGCATCGCAACGAGGGGGATCCATGGGGGCAGGTCGCACGCGGGGCGGCGCTGACGCGCTGCGATCCGGCCGCGCCGCCTGGCTGCGCCGGATCGTGTCGAAGCGCCAGTCGAAGGGCACGGCCGAGCTGTCGGTCGTCCTGGTGGTGGCCTCCCTCGTCGCAGGGGTGGTGTTCGGCAACGGCCTGTCCCGCACGGCGGTCGAGCTGGCCGACGGACTGACCTGGCTGGCCGACGACCCCAGCGGTGACGTCATCCAGGTCAACCCCGCGCTCGGGCGGACCGAGGTGCGACGGTCGGTGGCCGCGGCCGGCAACGACCTCACCCTCGCCCAGCACGGCGGCTTCCTCTACGTCATCGACAACACCGAAGGCGTCCTGTCGACCATCGACCTGACCACCCTGGACCAGTCCGGGCGGCGAAGTGTCCCGGGGGACGGCGCCGCGGAGACCCTGACCGACGGCACGACCGTCTTCCTCGTCGACCGCACGACGGACAGCATCGCCGCGATCGACCCCCTCACCGCCGACCAGATCGGCCGCGTGTGGGTGGAGTCCGAGGGCCTGGCCGACGTGGCGATCGACGGCCAGGGCACCGTCTGGTCCCTCGACCGGGCCGGGCGCCTCTCCGCACTCCGGTGGTCGACCACCTCCCAGTCCTTCCTCGAGCAGGACACCCACCAGCTGGAGGTCCGCGGTGCCGACTCCGTGGTGGTGGGGCACGACCAGGGGGTCACCGTGATGGCCTCGGACCCGGGCCTGGTGCAGCAGGTGGGGACCGGCGACGAGGTGACCACGACGACCGGAGTGCTCCGCGGATCCCTCCTCGCACCCCTGCGCTCCCCCGCAGAGCTGACGGCGGTCGCGGCACCCGACTCCTCGGCCGTCGCCATCCTCGCCGAGGGTCGCCTCGCCGAGGTGGCGCTCGCTGCGGCGGACTGCGCCACACCCGGGCGCCCCGAGGTCTTCTCCGGGCGCGTCTACGTCCCGTGCGCCGGCGAGGCACGGGTCCTGCAGCTCGACTCCCGCGGTGAGTTCGCCGGACCGCCCATCACCACCCCGCGCGGCGAGGACCCCGAGCTCGTGCTCGACGACGACACGCTCCTCATCAACGTGCCCGGGGCCAGCACGGGCATCGCGGTCGGCGAGGACGGCTCGACCTCGCCGTTCTCCCGCGAGGGCGACGAGGACACCGCGGTCCGCGACCCCCAGGACATCGACATCCCGCAGACCCGCGACGACGAGTCGGTGGAGACCGAGTCGACCGCGAACATCCAGCCCGACCGGGGCGGTCGCGACGGCGGTGACGGCGGGGGCGACGACGAGTCGACCCCCACCCCGACCCCCACCCCCACCCCCACCCCACGTGACGCTGACTCCGACACCCACCGTCACCCCGACCCAGACGCCGACCGAGACACCCACCGAGACACCCACCGAGACCCCGGTCGTCGGCACGCCGAGCACGCCCGGCGACGTCCGGGCCACGGTGCTCGGCAGCACGCAGGTGCAGGTGGACTGGTCCTACACCGGAGACGCTCCCGACGACTTCGTGGTCGCCGTGGCCGGGGGCGCGGACCTGGTCACCGCCGGCGGCAGCGCCCGCCGTGCCCTCGTCACCGTCACCCCTGGTCAGAGCGCGGCGTTCGTGGTCACCGCCCGGCTCGGCGGGGAGTCGGCGACGTCGTCGGTCTCCAACACCGTGACCACGCAGCCCGACCCCGTCCTCGGCACGCCCGGGACGCCGCAGGCCTCCGTCGTCTCCAGCACGCAGGTGCAGGTCGGCTGGACCTACACCGGCGACGTGCCCGACGGATTCGCCATCACGACCGGCGGTGGCACGGTCGTGGGCAACGTCGGTGGCGCACTGCGGCAGGCCGTGGTGACCGTCCCGGCCGGACAGGCGGTGGCCTTCCGGGTGACCGCCGACTTCGGCACGGACACGCGCACCTCGGCGTCGTCCAACACCGTGACCCCGGCCGGGGTGCCCGGGCAGGCCGCGGGGGTGAGCGCCTCCGGGGTCTACGGCGGCACCTGGCAGGACCCGACCTACACGGTGACCCTCTCGTGGAACGCCGCACCCGACAACGGGTCCGCCGTCACCGGCTATCGCGTGACGGTGTCGACCGGCGCGAGCTCGGAGACGGTCACGCTGGCCCCCGGCGCCCGCACCCACAGCTTCAGCAGCACCTGTTCCCGCACCCAGAACTCCTCCTGCAGCCCGGGTGGGGGCGGCTCTGCCTCGATCATCGCGACCAACGGCGAGGGCAGCGGCCCCCAGGCCTCCGCCACGGCGTCCGACTCCGGAAGCATCCCGGTGGAGCCGTTGCCGGGCGGAGGCGCCCAGCACGTGACCGGTCACTCGCACCAGTTCGACTTCATCCCCGTCGAGGGTTTCGGGACCACCACCTTGAGCCTGAGCCCGCCGGCCGCCTGGTCGTCCTTCTCCGGCTCCTGCTCCTACGTCGTCACTGGTCGCTCCGCCCAGAGCGGCACCATCGGCTGCGGCGCCGGCTCGCTGGTCGTGCAGCACAACGAGGGCTACATCACCGGCAACTGCTCGCCGGTGACGGTCAGCCACACGGTCCGCTTCTCCGCGACCAACGGCGAGGGCACCGTCTACAGCGCGCCCTACTCCTGGACCTACCAGCAACCCACCACCGGACCCAACTGTCCACCGCCGTAGACCCACCCAGCACGCCGCCCGCCCGAGCCACCTCAGCCACCCCCACGCATCCGCAGGAGCAGCCTTCGTGACCACCGTTGCCTCGACCACCGCGCCCAGCGAGCAGGAGGTCGCCGAGTTCAGACGGGTGCACCAGCGTCTCGGCGACGCCATCGAGGTCGCCGTGCGCGGCAAGCGGTCCGTGATCGACCTCGTCCTCGTGGCGACGTTCGCCGCGGGCACGTCCTCGTCGAGGACCTCCCCGGCACCGGCAAGACCACGCTGGCACGCGCCATGGCCCGCGCCCTCGGCGGCGAGATGCACCGCGTGCAGTTCACCCCGGACCTGCTGCCCAGCGACGTGACCGGCACCAGCGTGTTCGACCCCCGCGACGGCCAGGTGCGCTTCCGGCCCGGGCCGGTGTTCGCCAACGTCGTGCTCGCCGACGAGATCAACCGCGCTGCTGCCAAGACGCAGTCCGCGCTCCTGGAGGTGATGGAGGAGCACACGGTCAGCGTCGACGGCACGGCCCACCCGGTGCCCGAGCCGTTCACCGTGATCGCGACGCAGAACCCGATCGACCTCGACGGCACCTATCGCCTCCCGGAGGCCCAGCTCGACCGGTTCACGGTGCGGACCAGCCTCGGCTTCCCCGACCTCGAGCACGAGCTCGAGGTGCTGCGACCCGGGAGCACCGCGGGACGCATCGAGGACGTCCCGGTCGTGAGCGACCCGTCCGAGATCGTCCGGCTGTCGGCGATGGTGGAGCGGTTGCACGTGGCCGACCCGATCCTCACCTACGTGCGGGAGGTCGGAGTCACCATCCGCAACGACCCGCAGGTGCGCCTGGGTGCGAGCACGCGCGGACTCCGCTCGCTCGTGCGGGCCCTGCAGGCCTACGCAGCGTCGTGCGGGCGCAACTACGTCATCCCCGACGACGTACGCCGCCTGGCGGAGCCGGTCCTGGCCCACCGCACCGTGCTCACCCGCTCGGCCCTGCTCGAGGGACACACGTCCTCGGCCGTGGTGCTGCGGGCGCTCGACGCCGTCGCGCCACCGCAGCCGGACCGCGTGTGAGGCTCACCCGATGAGCCCGTGGCGCGCGATCACGCCCCGAGGGCGCTGGATCATCGGCACCGGTCTCGTGCTGGCCGTCGCCGGTGCCCTCCTGCGCTATCCCGTGGTCGCCGGACTGGGGGCGATCCTGGTGGCGCTGGTCGCGGTCGAGGTCGTGGTCGTGCTCCGCAGGCCGGACGTCACCGTTCGCCGCACGGTCGATCCGCTCGTGGTCGTGCGCCAGGAGCGCTGCACCGGCCACCTGCACGCCGCAGGCGGGCGTACGCCGCTGGTGCGCACCGCGGCCCAGGAGACCGTGGACGGTCGGCTGATGCCCCTCGCGGACGTGGACGCCCAGGGCGGGGAGACGACCTACGACATCCCCACGAACCGTCGTGGCCTCGTCGCCGTCGGGCCGCTCCGGCTGCACCGGATCTCTCTGTGCGGCATGGCGGCCACCGTCACCGACGTCGGCGACGTGGTCGAGCTGCGCGTGCTCCCCCGCCGCATCCCCCTGACCGCCCTCCCCGTCGGCCACCGTCGGGCGGCCGTCGGCGGTGGGGAGAGCCTCGAGCTGGGCGGCACCGACCTGGTGGGACTGCACGAGTACACCGTCGGTGACGACCTGCGCCGGCTCCACTGGGCCACCAGCGCACGCACCGGCACCCTCATGGTCCGCGAGGACGCCGATCCGGCCCAGCCGCACGTGTGCGTCCTGCTCGACGACCGGCAGCAGAGCTATGCGCACCCGGACGACTTCGAGGAGGCCGTCGAGCTCACCGCCGCCTTGTGCCGGGTCGCGGTGGAGGCCGGGGACCCGCTGCGCCTGCGCACCTCGAGCGGTCGCCACGACCTGACCGTGCCCGGTTCGACGACCCGCCACCTCCCGCGCGAGGGGCTCGAGCTCGAGTGGTTGCTGGCCGAGATCGACTCCGGTGCGGACCGCACGCTCCACCCGTTCCACCACCGGGGCCTCGACATCGTGGTGAGCGTGACCGGGGCCCGCGCCGACCTGCCCGCCCTGGCCCTCGGGCTGGGCGGAGCCCTCGACACGACACTGTGCGTCGTGGACCCGGACCCGTCCTCCGCCTCGGGCGTGCTCGGAGTCGCCACGGTCCTGCGCGCCGGCGGGTCACAGGCGCTCGCCCGGCTGTGGGACGGACGGTTCTCGTGAACGCCGCCTGGGCATCCCTGCTGCTGGTCCTGGGGAGCCTGTCGCTCGCCACCGCGTGGGAGGACCCGACACCCGCGCTGTGCCTCGCGGCTGCCGCGGTGCTGCCGCTCGTGGTGTGCCGCGCCGTCCTCCGCCTGGGGGTCTCGCCCTGGGCAACCGCTGGAGTGACCGTCTCGCTGCTCGTCCTGGGCGCCTACGTCCTCACCGCAGGCGCCGGTACGTCGTTCTCCGACACCGTCAGCGATGCCGTCCCGCGCCTGCTCACCACCACGCGCCCCCTCCCCGCCCGCGCCGACGTCCTCGTCGGCCCGCTGCTGCTGACCTCCCTCGTGTCCGTGCTCGTGGCCGTCCGGCTGCCGTCGGAGCGCCGCGTCGCGCCGGTGGTCGGTGGCCTCGCCCTCTACGTCGCGGGAGCCCTCCTCACGACCGGCGAGGGCGATCCGTGGGGGTTGTTGGCCTCGCTCCTCCTGGCGTGCGCCCTCGTCGGCTGGGTGGTGCTCGACGAGCGCCGCCGGGTCGCGCGACGCCTGGCGCTCGCCCTGCCGGCCGCCCTCACCGCGACCGGGCTGCTCGCCCTCGCCACCACGATGCAGTGGTCCGCACCGTTCGAGCCCCGGTCGCTGGTCGACCCACCCAGCGTGGACGTCGTCGCCAGCAACCCCCTGGCCCAGCTCGGCGCCTGGAGCGGGGCGCCCGACCAGGTGCTGCTCGAGGTGACGGGACCGGTCGTGCCGCTCCGCCTGGTCACCCTCGACACCTACGACGGCGACACGTGGACGTCGGACACCGACTACGAGCCGCTGCCGGAGTCGACGCGGGAGCCAGGTCTCCCGCCCGGCAGCAGCACCCGTGCCTCGACGGTCCGGGTCGAGACGGTCGACCTCGAGGGCAGGTGGCTCCCCAGCCCGGGACGGCCCACCGAGATCTCCACCGACCGTGCCCTCGTCGAGCCCGTGTCCGGCAACCTCTACCTCCCGACGGACGGTGCCACCTCCCGCACCAGCGCGCGCGACACCTCGTTGCGTGGGCTGGCCTACACCGTGACGGGCATCGCTGACTCGCCGGACCAGAGCCGCCTCGCCAGTGCGACCGTTCCCGGGCGCGAAGACCTCGCGCGCTACCTCTCCCTGCCGCCGCTCCCCCCGGAGCTGAGCGCCTTCGCCGAACGATCCGTGGCCGGCGCGGTCACCCCCTACGACCGGGCGGTGGCGATCGAGGCCGTGCTGCACGACCGGGCCCGGCTCTCCTCCACCGCGGTCTCCGGATCACAGCTGTGGCGCATCACCACGTTCCTGCTGGCCAGGCGCGGCACGGTCGGGGCCCGCACCGGGACAGCCGAGCAGTTCGCGACGTCGTTCGCCCTGATGGCGCGGCACAACGGGCTCCCCACCCGCGTCGTGGTGGGGTTCCGACCCGATGCCGACGCGGAGCGGTCGACCGACGGGTGGTCGGTGCGTGGCCGCCACGCCACGGCCTGGGCCGAGGTCTACTTCGAGGACCTCGGATGGGTCTCCTTCTTCCCCACCGACGAGCGTCGGGCGCCACGAGCGGATCCGGAGGAGACCGTCGAGCGCGGCGGGGACCGTGGTGGCGGCGGGAACGGTGACGACCCGGCACTCACCGGTGCCCCGGACGATGCCGCACCTGCCGACCGGGGTGGGTCGGAGGCCCCCAGCGGGGTCGTCGCGCCGGCGATGCTCGCAGCAGGGGCAGTGGCCGCGCTCCTCGGGCTGTTGCTCCTCGCCCGCAGGGCACGCTCGTGGCGCCACCTGCGTCGCGGTCCGGGCGGGGCCTGGGCCGAGGCACGGGACGCCCTGCGCCTGGCCGGGATCGGCGTCTCGGCGCGCCAGAGCGCCGACGAGGTGGCGGCCCTGGCCGGTCAGCGGCTGGAGACCGACGCCGTCCACGTGCTCGCAGCAGAGTCCCAGCGCGCGGCGTTCGGGCCCCCGGGCACCGATGTCGGCGACCTCGCGCCGGCACTGCGCGTCGTACGTCGGGTCGCGCGCCACTCCGTGCCGCTGTGGCGCCGCTGGTGGTGGCCGTTCGATCCCTCCGTGTTCTTCGGCCGCCCCTTCACCTGAGGGTCAGGCAACGCCGGTCGGACCGGCCGAGCGAGCCGTCGGGCATCCGGAGCACGATGACGAAGCAGGTGTAGCCAGGAGGTTGGGCGAGGCTGAAGGTCGCCTCCGTCGTCCCGGTGCCGAGGTCCTGCACGGGACGCTCGTCCGGACTCGTCTGCGCGAGGTGGAACGAACCCACGCCGTCGCTCGGGTCCGTCCAGACCACGGTGATCTCGCCGGCGCTCTGGCGCAGGTCCTCCATGCGGAAGGCCAGGTCGGGATCGAACGCGTCCACCGGCTCCTCCGAGCCGGAGGCGCCAGTGTCCGCCTCGGTCGTGGGCGGCGTCTCCCCCGGCTGCACGGCGGCGGGCGTGTCGACGGGGTCGTCCTCGTCGCGCAGCGCGGTCCCGGCGAGGCCGAGGACGGCACCGATCACCACCGCGAGGACGCCGAGGAGCACGACCGACCTGCGACGCCGGGGAGCGGGCGTGGCATCGTCGCCGTCCGGCCGGTCGGCGTCCGCCACCTCGCCGGGACGGGGTCGGTAGCGGGTGTGCTCGTGGAGCGATCCGGACGACGGGGCGACGGCTGGCGTCGGCGTCTCCGCGGCCGAGGACGCAACCGGGGTCGCAGGCAGGGCCGGCACCGGCTCCGGCTGTGCCGACGCCACGGTCCCCGCGGAGCGCGGCCGGGTCGCCTCGTGGCCGGGCTCCCAGGCTCCGTGGCGCAGGCGCAGCAACGCCTCGTGCACCTCGTGGACCGAGCCCCACCTCGCGGTGACGTCCTTGACCAGGCAGCCGGCCGATCACCTCACCGAGCGCGCCCACGTCCGACGAGAACGCGCGGTGGTGCTCGGTCCGGACCCGGCGCAGGTAGCCCAGGGCGGAGTCGTCGTCGGGGTCGTCGCTGGCGAAGGGGGCGCGGCCCTCCAGGAGCGTGTAGAGCGTGGAACCGAGCGACCAGATGTCATCGGACTGCGTCGGCGGTTGACCGTCGAGGATCTGGGGCGAGGCGTGCCGATAGGTGAACGCCTCGACCGAGGAGGTGTACTCCGCGTCGACGAGCCGGGCGATGCCGAAGTCCGCCAGCACCCACGACGTGGGCAGGACGAGGACGTTCTGCGGCTTCACGTCGCGGTGCAGGATCCCCTGGGCATGGGCGAAGGCGAGCGCGTCCGACAGCACCAGGCCGATGCGTACGACCTCCTCCGGGGGGAAGGGGCCCTGCTCGCGGAGGCGGTCGTTGAGCGTGCCTCCGTCGTAGTACTCCATCACGATGGCCGGTCGACCGGACTCCGTCGTGCCGGTGTCCAGCACCGTGACGATGTTGGGGTGCTGGCGACCGAGGCCGACGGTGATCTCGATCTCGCGGGCGAAGCGGGCCGAGCTCTCGACGTCGTCGACGAGCAGGACCTTGACGGCGACGTCGCGCCCCAGGCGGGGCTCGCGAGCCCGGTAGACGATCGACTCGCCGCCACGACCCACCACGACGAGGTCGGTGTAGCCGTCGAGGGCCTCGACCGGAGGAGGCCCACCGGCAGGCGGGCGCCACGCGTGGTGCGCGCCTGCGCTGTCGACCATGCGTCACTCCCCCGTGGTCCGGTCCCCTCGAACAGCGGCGATCGTACCCGGCCCGGCCGCCCGGGTCGTCGCCGCGCGAAATGACGACCGGCGCCCACCCGTGGGGTGGACGCCGGTCGCGGGACGGGTCGGGGCTCAGGCCTCGGCGTCGTCCTCGTCGGTGCTCTCAGCTGCGGTCTCGTCGGCGCTCTCGACTGCGGTCTCGTCGACCGGCTCGCCGATGGTCCCGTCGGGACGCAGGTTCTTCAGCTCGACCACGTTGCCCGAGGCGTCGGTGACGGTCGCGGCCTCCACGATCGACGCGAGCGCCTTGCCGCGCAGGATCTCCTGCACGAGCTCGGGGATGTGGTTGTGCTCGAACATGTGGTTGGCGAACTCCTGCGGGTCCTGACCGGACTGCTGGGCGCGCCGCACCAGGTGCTCGGAGAGCTCGGCCTGCTCGATGCCGAACTCCTCGGTCTTGGCGATCTTGTCGAGGATGAACTGCGCGGCGACGGCGTCGCGGACCCGGCGGTCGAGGTCGGCCTCGAACTCCTCCTGGGTCTGGCCCTCGTCCTCGAGGTACTTCTCCATGGTGATGCCGGCGAAGCCGAGCTGCTGCTCGACGTTCTGGCGACGGGCGTTGAGCTCGTCGGTGACCATGACCTCGGGCAGCGGGATCTCGACCTTCTCCAGCAGGGCCTCGAGCACCGCGTCGCGGGCGGCGGCGGCCTGCTCCAGGCGCTTGCCGCGGCCGAGGCGCTCGCGCACGTCGGTGGTCAGCTCCTCGGCGGTGTCGAACTCGGAGGCGAGCTGGGCGAACTCGTCGTCGTAGTCGGGGAGCTGCTGCTCCTGGACGGCGGTCACCTTGACGGTCACCTGGACCGGCTCGCCGACCAGGTCGCCGCCGACCAGCTCGGAGTCGAAGGACTTGTCCTCGCCGGCGGAGAGGCCCACGAGCGCCTCGTCGAGGCCGTCGATCATGCCGCCGCTGCCGACCTTGTAGGACATGCCGGTGACCTCGCCGCCCTCGACGGAGTCGCCGTCCTTGGCCGCGAGGAGGTCGATGGTCACGAAGTCGCCGTCGGCTGCCGCGCGCTCGACGGGCACGAGGGTGCCGAAGCGCTCACGGAGCGCCTCGACCTGCTCGTCGATGTCGGCGTCGGTGATCTCGATGTCGTCCACGCTGGCCTCGAGGCCGTCGTAGGAGGGCAGCTCGAAGTCGGGCTTGATGTCGACCTCGGCGGTGAACTCGAGGGTCTCGTTGTCCTCGAACTTCGTCACCTCGATCTCCGGCTGGGCCAGCGGCTCGAGGTCGTGCTCCTGCAGGGCCGCCATGTACTGCTGCGGCACGACGGCGTTGATCGCCTCGTCGAGGACCGGGCCGCGACCGACCTGGCGGTCGATGACCGCCGGCGGGACCTTGCCCCGACGGAAGCCGGGGACGTTGATCTGCTTCGCGATCTTCTGGTACGCCGCGTCGAGGCTCGGCTTGAGCTCCTCGAAGGGCACCTCGACGGTCAGCTTGGCCCTGGTCGGGCTCAAGGTCTCGACGGCGCTCTTCACAAATGTCTCCTGATGCTGAAGGTCATGGGGGCTACGTGGGCGGGCGCAGGCGGGGAAGGCGCGACCGCAAACCAGTTGAGTCTATCGGCGGTGTGGGCACAGGCCGAATCACGCCCACACCGCCGACGGAGAGGTCCGCCGCAGACCCCGGCCGGTCAGTCGACCGTGTCGAAGGCCGACCGCAGCCGTGGGACCCGCCGGACGACCAGCTGGTCGATCAGCAGCACGGCGAGCAGGGTCACGCCGAAGAGCGGCAGCACGATGCCGAGCACCGCCAGGGCACCCACGAGCCACCACGTCGCCCGCACCGGCATCCGGCCGCGCGGGGCGCCGACCGAGCCGCTGCGCGCGGGGCGTCGGCGCCACCACATCAGCGGGCCGGTGACGCACATGAACAGCACCGCGACGCAGAACAGGAAGGCTCCCCAGAAGCTGACCAGTCCCAGGCTGCGGCCCTCGTGGAAGCCGATCCCCTGGGAGACCGCCTTGGCCACCAGCGGGTAGTCGTCGAACCCGTAGTCCGAGCGCACCTCGCCCGAGAACCGGTCGACGTGCACCGTGCGCTCCCTGCTGGGGTCGGCGAAGGCGTCACCGATCACGGAGAAGACCCCGTCCTCCCCGGCCGGCAGCACGATGGTCATCGGATGGGTCAGTCCCTCCCTCTCCGCGACGTAGACCGCGGTGTCCACGTCGGCGACGGAGCCGAGGGCGGCGTCGGGATCCGAGGACGGCACCTCGGTCGCGCCCTGCGCCCACGGCACCTCCGAGACGGCGTGGCTGTGCGGCAGCGACTCGTCGAGGCGTGATCCGGGCTCGGACTGGGCGCCGTGGTCGAGGCTCCAGAGCGAGGTGCCGGCCGAGGTGGCGAGCTCCTGCACCTTGGCGCCCCAGAACCCGGTCCAGGGCAGGCCGGTGACGACCATCGCCAGCAGACCGACGCCGGCGACGGAACCGATGAGCGCGTGCCGGTTGCGCAGCTTCGATCCCGGAGCCTTCTTCGCACGCCGTCTCAGGCGCGCCTTGCGACCGGCGAAGAAGAGGTAGTAGCCGGTGAGGGACATGACGATCGCCCAGCAGACGGCGATCTCGATGAGGCGGTCGCCGAACAGGCCCGCCATCAGGTCCGCGTGCACCCGGATGGCGTAGCCCGAGAGGGTCGTGTCGGGGTCGAGCGAGCCCAGCACCTCACCTCGCCAGGGATCGACGAACACGTCCACCGTGGAGCCGTCCTCTCCCGTGACGGCGAAGGCGGTGGTGTCGTCGGCCTCGCGTCCCTCGCGGATCAGGCCGATCTCAGCGTCCGGGTAGGCGTCCTCGACGAGGGTGAGCTGGTCGGAGAGGACGTAGGGCAGCTCCTGGCCCGCCGGGGCCTCGGCCTTCATCAGCTCGGCATGCATCAGCGGCTCGAGCTGGAACCTCAGGAGGTAGATCAGCCCCGTCACCGCCAGCACGGCGAAGATCGGGACGACCACGAAGGATGCGTAGAAGTGCCAGCGCCAGAAGGCGCGGAAGAGGCCGGACGGCGTCGGTCGGCCTCGTGGTGGGTGGGGGCGACGGCGAGGTGGCGCCGTCGACGCCTCCTCGTTCGCGTCGGCGGTGTCGGTCAGGTGGGTGGTGATGGTGGGCTCCTTGCGCACGAGTCGTCGACACATCGCCCCGCCGGGTGGCGGTCCGATGTGGTGATGGCAGCGCTCACCGGAGGGGTCCGTCGACCAGGGCGACGGACGGGCTCAGCGAGGCAGGAGACCGACCGGCGGGCCCCGGCGGGCGGGGCCACGCGACCAGACCGGCAGCAGGGGCAGCGGATCCACGTGCACGGCTCGTACGCCGACCGCGCGGGGGATGGCGCGCAGCACCACGGGAAGGAGTCCGAGTGCTGCGGACGCGTGGGCCAGCACGTCCTTGGCGGTGCAGCGAGCGAGGCGGATCAACGACCAGAGGGCGCGCTCCCCGACAGCGAGCCACAGACCCACAGCCGCCGCAGCCATGAGGTGGAGCGTGGCCATCACGGGATCCGCCAGCATCTCGAGGACGCCGTGCGAGAGCCAGGTCGGCACGAGCGCACCCGACGCCTCGGCGTGCTGCATCCCCCCGTGCGCGCCGTGGGACATGCCCGGCATCCCAGCACCCGCATGCCCGGCGACCTCGGACAGCACGCCGTGCACGATGACCTGCCCCCCGACGGTCACGGTGACCAGGCGCAGCGCTGACGCCTCACGGCCGAGCAGGATCGAGCACGCGGCACCCGCTGTGCCGTAGAGCGCCACCATGGTGGGCCAGCCGGGAAGGGCACCCCCCGCGAGGACGTGGGCCAGCGAGCCGACCGACACCACGACCGCAGCCAGCAGCGCCCCGCGCAGGATGCGCAGGGGTGGCGTGGCTCTGGGGTCCATGTCGGGGCGACAGGACTCGAACCTGCGATCTCCTGCTCCCAAAGCAGGCGCGCTAGCCACTACGCTACGCCCCGCCAAACCGGCCCCGCGATGCGGCGAGGAGCCCGTTTGGAGCGGATGACGGGAATCGAACCCGCGTAGCCAGTTTGGAAGACTGGGGCTCTACCATTGAGCTACATCCGCGCGCCCCGGTCGACGTCGCCATCGCCGGTGCGGGAGTCATGGTGCCACATCAACGCCGGTTGACCAGCAGCAGTGCCCGGTCGTCGTTGCGCGAGCCGAGGGCCTCCACGAGTCGGGTGGCGCCACCTTCGAACTCGCCGCGCAGCAGCTGCTCGGCCGCCCCGAGCATCCGGTCGATGCCGAGGCCGATGTCGCGGGTGCGGGTCTCGACCATGCCGTCGGTGTAGAGCAGGAGCGCGTCGCCGGGGCGCATCTGCCCGGACGTGGGGGCGAAGTCGACCCACGGGAGCAGCCCGAGGATCGGTCCCTCGGACTCGATGACCTCCCACCGACCGGACCCGGCATGGCGGACGGCGGCCGGCGGGTGGCCGGCGCTGCGGATGTCGTAGCGGCCCGTGGTGAGGTCGAGCGAGAGGTGGATCGCGGTGGCGAACCCCTCGTCCCAGTCCTGCCGGAGCAGGAAGGTGTTGGCGGCGCCGAGGAACTCGCTGGGCGGCAGCGCACTCAGCAGGCCACCGATCGCGCCGGACAGCAGGAGCGCTCGGGTGCCGGCGCCCTGGCCCTTGCCGGAGACATCGACGACCACGACCTCGAGCCGGTCGTCGACCCGGGAGGCGACCACGAAGTCACCCGCGAACGGGGTGCCGCCCGCGGAGCGCAGCTCGGCCGCGACGTACCACTCCTCCGGGAGGGTCGGGATGCCTCCCTGCCGCAGGATCCGGTCGCGGAGGTCGACGAACATCATCTCGCCCTGGATGCCGGCCACGCCGAGGCGCGAGCGGCGGTGCGAGGAGAGCAGGAACATCAGCCCGAGACCGAACATGACGACCACGGCGATGACGAGCCTGGGAGTGATGTCCTGGCTGGGGACCACCACGGCCAGGACGAGCAGGACGAAGACCACGAACCACGGCAGCTGCCGGGGCCCGAGGACCAGGCTGGAGACGACGAGAGGCACGAGCAGGATGACCAGGGGCGCATAGGCGGGGACGAACCTGATCGCCAGGCCCATCAGCACCGTCGAGATCACCAGCAGCACGAGGATCCGGGTGCCGCGCGGGACCAGCCGGTTGAGGAGGCGATCCAGCCCCCGACCGGCACGGCGCTCCAGGGGAGAACTCATGGCCGAGCTCCTCGCGACGTCCCAGTGGTCTTGCTGGGAGACTGTACGGCTCGCCGGGACCGGAACGTGGGCTGACAGCGCGGGCACCAGAAGATGTTGCGACCGACGAGCACGCCGGTGCGGACGATCGATCCGCACACCAGGCACGGCATCGACGTACGCCGGTAGACGTAGACCTCTCCCCCGTGGTCGTCCGCGCGCGCCGGGCGGCCCATCGCCTCCGGCGTGTGCTCGGGGCGGACGGTGTCGATCCGCCCGGTGCGCACGCCCTCGGCCATCAGCTCCACCAGGTCGGCCCAGATCGCGCGCCACTGGCCGATCCGCAGGGTGTTGCCGGGGCGGAGCGGGTGGATGCGGTGCCGGAAGAGCACCTCGGCGCGATAGACGTTGCCCACCCCGGCCAGCACCTGCTGGTCCATCAGCAGGTCGCCGATGGGGCGGTGGCTCCTGCTGATCCGTCGCCACGCCAGGTCGGGATCGGCGTCGGCGCGCAGCGGGTCGGGACCGAGCCGGCCGAGGATCTCGGCGCGTCGCGCCGGGCCGATGAGGTCGCACAGGATCGCGCCGCGCAGGTCGGCGTAGGACGTCTCGTCACCGGGCGCCGCCGGGACAGCGACCAGCCGCAGGCGCACCGCGCCCACCGGGTCGGGCACGACATCGACGTGCTCGTGGACGTCGAACCGGCCGATCAGCCCGAGGTGGACGTGGATGTAGCGCTCGCCCTCGAGCTCGATGAAGAGGTGCTTGCCCGCCGAGTCGGCGCCGATCAGCCGCGAGCCGTCGACCTGCTCCGCGTCGGCGGCGAATCGTCCCTGGGGCGAGGTCACCCGGACCGTGCGTCCGGCGAACGCCGCGCCCAGGTCGTCGGCCAGCTTGCGGAGGGTGTGCCCCTCAGGCACCGGGCCCGCGCAGGGCTGACTCGGGCAGGTCGGGAAGCTCCCTGGTCTCGTCGTAGACCGCGACCTGCCCGATGCGGCGCACGTGGCGCTCGTCGCCCGAGAACGCTGTGGTGAGGAAGACCTCCACGAAGCGGGTCATGTCGTCCACCGAGTGCATCCGGCCGCCGACCGACACCACGTTGGCGTCGTTGTGCTCGCGGGCCAGGGTGGCCGTCTCCTCCGACCAGGCCAGGGCGCACCGGATGCCGGTCACCTTGTTGGCGGCCATCTGCTCGCCGTTGCCCGAACCGCCGATGACCACGCCGAGGCTGTCCAGGCCCTCGGCCCGGTCGGCGGCCACGCCCTCTCCCGCGCGCAGGCAGAAGACGGGGTAGTCGTCGAGGGCGTCGTAGACGAACGGGCCGTGGTCGACGACCTCGTAGTCGTGGTCGACCAGCCAGCCCAGCAGGTGGTCCTTCAGCTCGAGGCCGGCGTGGTCGGAGCCCAGGTGAACGCGCATGGGAGAAGTCTTCCAGAGCAGGCGGACACCTCGCGACCGCGGTGGGAAGGTCCTCAGGACAGGTGAAGGTCGAGCCAGCCGGCCACCTGGCGGACCAGCGGCTCCGAGGCGGTGAAGGCGGCGTGCCGCCAGAAGCCGTGGGTCTGGCCCAGGCACCGGATGCCGACCGTCTCCACGCCGGTCTCGGCAACCAGCCGTGCCAGCTCCTCCCCCTCGTCGCGCAGCGGGTCCGCCTCGGCGGTCGCGACGAACGTCGGCGGCAGCGTGCCGAGCCGGTCGGAGAGCAGCGGCGCGAGGTCGGGGTCGTCGTAGTCGGCCTCGGTGCGGGCGTAGTGCTCCCAGTACCAGGTGGCCTCGGCCGGGTCGAAGCCCGACTCGGCGCCCTGGCCCCACGACGGGAAGCTGCCGCGCGGGTCGAGGAAGGGGTAGACGAGCGCCACGGCCCGGAAGAACCCGGGGTTGCGCAGCGCGGCGACGAGGGCGAGGTTGGCGCCGGCCGAGTCCCCGTGAGCGGCGTACGGCCCGGGCGGGCCCTCGCGCCGCAGCCACCCGACCACCGTGTCGAGGTCGTCGGGAGCCGCCGGGAACTTCGCCTCGGGCGGGCGCCGGTAGTCGACGCTGAGGACCGGGCGGCGCACGCGGTTGGCGAAGCGGCGCGAGATGCCGTCGTGCACGTCGATGTCGTTGAGCACGAAACCGCCGCCGTGCGCGTGCACCACCAGGCCCGGGAGGGGGTCGGCGGGTGTGTAGAGGCGGCACCGTACGCCGTCCGCGTCGACGTCCTCGACCGCGGCGACGTCCTCGCGGGGCTGGCGCAGGTTGGCCTGCCGGACCTCCTCGCGGTGCGCGGCGATGTCGAAGCCGGGCGCGCTCAGGTCGGGGCCGGTGTCGGCCGCCATCGCACGACGCACCTCGGGGTACATCACGCCCCGGTCACCGCGACATGAGGGCGTCGAGGCCCACCGCGATCGCCGCGGCGACCCGGAAGTCGACGCGCTGGTCGGGCACGGTCACCCGGTAGCGGTCGCCGATCGACATCTTGCGCTCGACCGAGAAGAGCGGGCTGCCCCCGGCGTCGAGGAAGTCGAAGTGGACCGGGAGGAACGGCAGGTCGGTGAAGCGGCGCAGGAGCCCCACCACCTGGTTGCGCTCCTGACCCGTGCCCGCGAAGCCCGGGCCCTCGACGTGGAAGGTGGAGCGCAGCAACGAGGCGCCGAAGTCCTTCTTGAAGTAGCCGATCTGCGCGCCGGACTCGTCGGTGATGTCGTAGCCGGCGTTGAGGTCGAGCTTCTTGCGGGCCTTGAAGCCGAAGACCGGGCGGGACTTGCCGGCGTCGGAGTAGAAGGTGACCTGCTCCTTGAAGGCCATCCGCTTCTGCTCGGCCAGCGCCATCAGCCGCGTCGGGTTGCCCGCGTCGTCGGACTCGGAGATCTCGTAGCGGTTGATCATCAGGGTGAGCTTCTGCTTGACCACGAAGTGGGGCAGATACATCGCGGCGGCGGAGTCGGAAGGCATGGCGCGACCCTACCCAGCGACGGCTCGGGCCAGCTCCTCCTCGACCACGGACGGGTCGAGCTTGGTGAAGATCGGCGTCGGCTTCTCGACGGTCGCGCCCACCACCAGCGGCCGGGACTCCCACGCGGGCGTGGAGGTGTAGTCGCCGGTGATGATCGAGTACGACGTGTGCCCGGCGCCGTTGTCGGGCTCGAGCTCGTCGACCTGCTCGATCCGGGGCATCGGCATGAGCTCGCCCTCGCCACCGATCGCGGCGTGCACCTTGTTGGCGGAGTGGGGCAGGAACGGCGAGAGGAGGATGTTGCAGTCGCTCACGCACTGCGCCGCGACGTGCAGGACCGTGCCCAGGCGCTCGCGCTGGGACTCGTCCTTCATCTTGTAGGGCTCGGTGACCGTGAGGTACTTGTTCACCTCACCGACGATGCGCATCGCCTCGGCGATCGCCGCGCGCAGCCGGTGCTTCTCGACGAGCTCGCCGACGGAGACGAAGCCTCCACGCACGGTGGCCAGCACCTGCTCGTCGACCTCCTCGAGGGGGCCGGCGGTCGGGATCTCGCCGAAGCTCTTGGCGATCATCGTGGCGGTGCGGTTGACCAGGTTGCCCCAGCCCGCGACGAGCTCGGAGTTGTTGCGGGTGACGAAGTCGGCCCACGTGAAGGCGGCGTCGGAGGTCTCCGGACCGGCGGCGCAGATGTAGTAGCGCAGAGCGTCGGGGCCGTAGCGGGCCAGGAAGTCGCCGACGTAGATCACGTTGCCGCGGCTGGTGGAGAACTGCGAGTCGCCGAAGGTGAGGAACTCGCTGGAGACCACCTCGGTCGGCAGGTTGAGGGTGCCGAACGAGCCCGGCTCCCCGCCCTTGTCGCCGTGGCCGTTGTAGGCCAGCAGCTCGGCCGGCCAGATCTGGGAGTGGAAGACGATGTTGTCCTTGCCCATGAAGTAGTAGGACTCCGCATCGGCGTCGTTCCACCACTCGCGCCACCTGTCCGGGCTCGTGCCCTCCTTCTCGGCCAGGCGCCGGGCCCACTCGATCGAGGCCGAGAGGTAGCCGATGACCGCGTCGAACCAGACGTAGAGCCGCTTGGTCGGCTGGTCCTCCCAGCCGGGCACCGGGATGCCCCAGTCGATGTCACGCGTCATGGCGCGCGGCCGGATCTCCTTGAGGATGTTCTGGCTGAACTTGATCACGTTGGGGCGCCACAGGCCGGTGGCCTCGCGCTGGTCGAGCCACTCCCCCAGCGCCTCGGCGAGCGCGGGCAGGTCGAGGAAGTAGTGCTGGGTGTCGATGAACTGCGGCGTCTCGCCGTTGATCTTCGACCGCGGGTCGATCAGCTCGGTCGCGTCGAGCTGGTTGCCGCAGTTGTCGCACTGGTCGCCGCGCGCGCTGGTGTAGCCACAGATCGGGCAGGTGCCCTCGATGTAGCGGTCGGGCAGGGTCCGGCCGGTCGACGGGCTGATCGCCGTCTGCGTCGTCTCCTCGACCATGTAGCCGTTGCGGCGGCAGGTCTCGAACATCTCCTGCACCACCGAGTAGTGGTTGCCCGTGGTGGTGCGCGTGAACAGGTCGTAGGACAGCCCGAGTCCGCACAGGTCGTCGACGATGACCTGGTTGTACTTGTCGACGAGCTCGCGCGCGGGCACGCCCTCGTTGTCGGCGAGCACCAGGATCGGCGTGCCGTGCTCGTCGGTGCCGCTGACCATCAGCACGTCGTGGCCCGCCATCCGCATGAACCGGCTGAACACGTCGGAGGGCACACCGAAACCGGCCACGTGGCCGATGTGGCGCGGGCCGTTGGTGTACGGCCAGGCGACGGCGGACAGGACATGGGTCATGGGCGCAAGCCTAGTGACCGGGCGCCACCCGAATTCGCCGGGTCAGCTGAAGTCGAGGTCACCCGTGCGCGAGCGCTTGAGCTCGTAGAAGTAGGGGAACTTCGCGACGGCGACCGTGCCGTCCCAGAGCTCACCCGCCTCCTCGCCGCGCGGGATCTTCGACAGCACCGGGCCGAAGAAGGCCGAGCCGTTCACGTGGATCGTCGGCGTGCCGACGTCGTCACCGACGGGGTCCATGCCCTCGTGGTGGCTCTTCGCCACCGCGTCGTCCAGCGACTCGTCGTCCCAGGCCTCGATCAGCTCGGCCGGCAGGCCCACGTCGGCGAGCGAGGCGGCCACGGTCTCCCGGGTGAGCTCCTCGCCGTTGTTGTGCCGGCGGGTGCCGATCGCGGTGTACCACTCACCGAGGGTCGCGTTGTCGTGGTCCTGGGCGATCTTGATCGCCACCCGGACGGGCTTCTCGGTGCCCACGAGCATGTCGCGGTAGTCCTGCGGGATGTCCCTGTCCTTGTTCAGGTAGGCCAGCGACATCACGTGCCACTGCACGTCGATGTCACGGACCTGCTCGACCTCGCGGATCCAGCGCGAGGTGATCCAGGCGAACGGGCAGAGCGGGTCGAACCAGAGGTCAGCAGTAGCCATGTCCAGCACAATCACTCACCGGCCCTGCGTATTCCGAGGGGGCCGGTGGCAGGATGCGCCCCATGCCTGGAACCAACCTCACCCGCGACGAGGCCGCCGCCCGCGCCACCCTGCTGGACGTCACGTCGTACACCGTCGACCTCGACCTCACGAGCGCCACCCAGCCCGACCAGGGCACGTTCGGCTCCGTGACCACCCTCGAGTTCACCTGCCGCGAGCCCGGGGCGAGCACCTTCGCCGACCTGGTCGCGCCCACGCGTCCGCGAGATCACCCTCAACGGCCGCAGCCTCGACCCCGCGACGGCCTACGCCGACAGCCGGATCGCGCTCGACGACCTCGAGGCGACCAACACGCTCGTCGTGACGGCCGACTGCGCCTACTCCAACACCGGCGAGGGCCTGCACCGCTTCGTCGACCCGGCCGACGGCCGGGTCTACCTCTACAGCCAGTTCGAGGTGCCCGACGCGCGCCGCGTCTTCACCACCTTCGAGCAGCCCGACCTCAAGTCGGTCTTCACCTTCAACGTCACCGCCCCCTCGCACTGGCTCGTCGTCTCCAACGCCCCGACCCCCGAGCCGACCGAGGCAGCCGAGGACGGGCAGAGCGGTGCCTCCGTCTGGCACTTCCCGACGACCAAGCGGATGTCCACCTACATCACCGCCATCGTGGCCGGCGAGTACCACGGCGAGTTCGACACCTACGAGGGCAAGTTCGGCACCATCCCGCTCGGCCACTACTGCCGCCAGTCGCTCAAGGAGCACATGGACACGGCCGAGCTGGTCAAGCTCACCCAGCAGAGCTTCGCGTGGTTCGAGGAGCAGTTCGACTACCCCTACCCGTTCGGCAAGTACGACCAGCTCTACGTCCCCGAGTACAACGCCGGGGCGATGGAGAACGCCGGCTGCGTGACGTTGCGCGACGAGTACCTCCCCCGCAGCCGCCAGCCGCGCTCGTTCTTCGAGTTCCGCGCCTCGGTGATCACCCACGAGATGGCGCACATGTGGTTCGGCGACCTGGTGACCATGAAGTGGTGGGACGACCTCTGGCTCAACGAGTCGTTCGCCGAGTGGGCCTGCTACTGGTGCGAGGCCAACGCCACCGAGTTCGACGACGCCTGGACCGGCTTCGCCAACGCCCGCAAGCAGACCGGCTACCGCGCCGACCAGCTGCCCTCGACCCACCCGATCGCGGCCGACAACGTCGACCTGCACGCGGTCGAGGTCAACTTCGACATGATCACCTACGCCAAGGGCGCCTCGGTGCTCAAGCAGCTCGTCGCGTGGGTGGGCATCGACCCGTTCCTCGAGGGCCTGCGCGCCTACTTCAAGGAGTGGGAGTTCGCGAACCCCGAGTTCAAGGACCTGCTCGCCACCCTCGAGAAGGCCTCGGGCCGCGAGCTCCAGGGCTGGGCCCAGGAGTGGCTCCAGACCGCGGGCGTCAACACGCTCGCGCCGGCCTTCGAGCTCGACGAGTCCGGCAGCTACTCCTCCTTCGCGGTCGCCCAGTCGGCGCACCCGGACTGGCCGACCCTGCGCCGCCACCGCCTCGGCATCGGCCTCTACGACACGGTGTCCGACGGCGACGGCGTCGGTCGTCTGGTCCGCCGCGACTACGTCGAGATCGACGTCGAGGGCGCCAGCACCGACGTGCCCGAGCTGGTCGGCGTGAAGCAGCCCGACCTCCTGCTGCTCAACGACGAGGACCACGCCTACGCCAAGATCCGCCTCGACGAGCGCTCGCAGGCCACCGCGATCTCCGCCCTGTCCACCTTCGAGGACTCGCTGCCGCGTGCCCTCGTGTGGGGTGCGGCGTGGGACATGACGCGCGACGGCGAGATGCGCACGCGCGACTGGGCCGACCTGGTGCTCGCCAACATCGGGAGCGAGAGCGACGCCTGGGCCGTGACCCGGATCCCGTCCTCGACCGCACTGGCGATCAACTTCTACTCCGACCCCGCCCACCGCGCCGAGCTGCGGGCCACGTGGGAGTCGGGCCTGCGCGAGCTGCTGCTCGCCGCCGAGCCGGGCAGCGACCACCAGCTGACCTTCGCCCGGTCCTACGCCGGCGCGGCGCACAGCGACGCCTCGCTCGGCGACCTCATCGGCCTGCTCGACGGGTCGTTCGAGGTCGAGGGCCTGGCGGTCGACCAGGACATGCGCTGGGCGCTGATCACGGCGCTGGCGAGGTCCGGCCGTTTCGGCAACGCCGAGATCGATGCCGAGCTCGAGGTCGACAAGACCATCTCGGGCCAGGAGCAGGCTGCCGCGGCCCGGGCCTCGCAGCCCACCGCCGAGGCCAAGGACGCGGCCTGGAACGCGATCATCGACCCGACCACGCCCAACGAGACCTCGCGCGAGATCGCGTTCTCGATCTTCCGGTTCGGCCAGGAGGACGTGCTCGAGCCCTACCTCGAGAAGTTCCTGACCGCCTCCGAGACGCTGGTCGACGTGCTCGGCTTCCACAAGGCGTCCACGGTGCTCGAGTACGGCTTCCCCAAGCCGCTCGGCTCCGCGGCCACCCTGGCCCGCCTCGACGAGTGGCTCGCCGACAACCAGGCGCCCAAGCAGGCGCAGCGCTACATCGGGGAGGCGCGCGCCGAGATCGCCCGGGCGCTCGCCGCCCAGGCCTGCGACGCCAGCTGATCGGGTCGGCGCACCTGCGTGAGCAGGTGCGCCGCCCCGTCAGGCGTGGAGCGTGTTCTGCGGGCGGGCGTGCTCGGCGAGCATCGAGATGCCGCGCTGGAGGCCTGCCAGCAGGTTGCCGGTGGCGAACTCCGACGACATCGCCAGCACCGCCAGCTCGACCTCGGCGTCGGTGAGGTGACGGCGTACGTCGCCACCGGTGACGACCTCGGTGACCCGGCGACGCGGGTCGACCAGGATCAGCACGCTGCGGGCCGGGGCCACGAGGCGGTTGTGGAGTCGGGTCGCCCAGGCGCGGGTGTCGTCACCCTCCGCGGGGCCTGCGTAGACGGAGAACTCGAAGCGGCAGGCCTGCTCGGCGACACGGATCGTCCGGTCGAGCGCCAGCCGGTCGCTCTCGGTCAGCAGCTCACCAGCTGCCACTTGCGCCACCCGCCCGGGAGTCGTCGCCGTCGGCGGCCGGGAGCTCGGCGATCCCCTGGCGGGGCCCACCGATCCACTGGGCCGGCTGACCCTCGCCACCGGAGTGGTCCGGCAGCAGCTTCTCGCCCCGCACCATCGACGGCAGGTACATCGCGACGGCGATGAGCACGAACAGCAGCAGCGGCGCGCCGAGGTAGAGCCCGAGCGCGTGCAGGAAGTCGGGCGAGTAGTGGGTGGTCTCACCGCCCCATCCCTCAGGCACGTCGGCATGGGCCGGCGCGGCCAGGAGCGCCAGCGCGGGCACGCTGAGCAGGGCGGCGGCTCGGAGGCCGCGGCGGGGCGAGCGGGACGGGCTGACGGGCGTGGTCACGGCTACAAGGCTATCGCCATACTGGCGGGCATGCCTCACCCCCTCACTGCCTCGATCATCAATGTGACCGCGGTCTCCGGGAGCGAGACCAACCCCCTCGTGGCGTGCTCGACCAACGAGAACATCTGCACCTGGGTCTACGAGCAGACCGGCAGCCAGCCGCTCGCCACGACCTCGGACTGGATCCTCGGCAAACCGGCGGCCCTGGCGGGACTGATCCTCATCGGACTCGTGGTCCGGTGGCTGCTCCACCGGCTCATCGACCGGATCGTCGCGCGCGCCGAGGTCGGCGTGCTCCCCGACCGGCTCAGCCGCAGGATCACGGGCGGACGGATGGGAGCCGCCCTCAACCTGACCGAGGATCCCGGCTCCACCCGTCGCATGCAGCGCGCGGCCACGATGGGCTCGCTGCTCAAGAGCGTGGTGTCCGGGATCGTCTTCACCGTCATCGCCCTGATGTTCATCTCCGAGCTCGGCTACGACATCGCCCCCCTGATCGCGAGCGCCGGGATCATCGGCGTGGCGGTCGGCTTCGGCTCCCAGGCGCTGGTGAAGGACTTCCTGTCCGGCATCTTCATGATCTTCGAGGACCAGTACGGCGTCGGCGACGAGGTCGACCTCGGCGAGGCGGTCGGCACCGTGGAGGCCGTCAGCCTGCGCGTCACCCGGCTGCGCGACGTCAACGGCACGGTCTGGTACGTCCGCAACGGCGAGATCCTGCGCGTCGGCAACATGAGCCAGAACTGGGCGCGGACCGTCCTCGACGTGAGCGTGGGCTACGGCGAGGACCTGGCCCACGTACGCCAGGTGCTGGCCGACGTGGCGCACGACCTGTGGGAGGACGAGGACTTCAAGGGTCGCGTGATCGAGGAGCCCTCGGTCTGGGGCGTCCAGGAGCTCGGCGCGGACGCGGTGGTCGTGCGGGTGGCGCTCAAGACCGCCCCGCTGGAGCAGTGGGCGGTGGCCCGCGAGATGCGGCAGCGGATCAAGTACCGCTTCGACCACGAGGGGATCGAGATCCCCTTCGCGCAGCGCGTGCTGTGGATGCGCGAGGGCGACTCGCGCCGGTCCGACGGCGAGGCGGCGGACTCGCCCGCCGAGCCCCCTGCCGACTCCCCGCCCGCGGAGGGCCCGTCCCGCGCCGAGGGACCGGCGTGAGGGTGCCGGGGGTCCGCCGCGACGCACCCGACACAATGGGTCGGTGACCACGTTCTACGACGAGATCGGCGGCGAGTCGACGATCCGCACGATCGTCCACCGCTTCTACGAGGGCGTGGCCCGCGATGACCTGCTGCGACCGCTCTACCCCGAGGAGGACCTCGGCCCGGCGGAGGAACGCTTCACGCTGTTCCTCATCCAGTACTGGGGCGGCCCGACGACCTACGGCGACACGCGCGGGCACCCCCGGCTCCGGATGCGGCACGCGCCCTTCCAGGTCACGCCCGCAGCCGCGGAGCGGTGGCTGGTGCACTTCCGGGCCGGGCTCGACGATGCGGACCTCACGCCCGAGCAGGACGAGCGGTTCTGGGACTACGTGACCCACGCGGCCCAGTTCATGGTCAACACGCTCGAGTGAGCTAGCCGGTCGCGAACTCCCGGAACGCCTCCGGCACCGGAGTGGGCCGACCGGACTCGTTGTCGATGCAGACCCCGACCACCCTGGCCCGCGCCAGCACCTGGTCGTCGTCACGCACCACGGACTCGAAGACCACCGAGGTGCTGCCGATGTGCGACACCCACGTCCGGCAGTCGTAGGGCTCGGGACGGAACAGGATCGGGCGCTTGTAGTCGACGTCGGTCTGCGCCACGACGAGGTGGTAGCCGTCCCCCAGCTCGCGCCCCTGGGCGACCATCAGCTGGATGCGCGCCTCCTGGAAGTACTCGAAGTACTTCACGTTGTTGACGTGGCCGTAGACGTCGACGTCGCTGAAGCGGACGTGGACCGGGTAGAGCCCACCGGGGACCTCCACGTCGACCGGGGCTGCGGGAGGACGGACCGGGTCGCCCGGCTCGAGGAGCTGGGAGAGCGACTCCTTCTCCTCCGGGTGGAGGCGGCGCGGGCGCTCGGTGGCGAAGACGTACGGCGTCAGCACGGTGCGGGCACGCAGGTGGACGGTGCGCTCGCCCGACTCGTCCTCGGCGAAGATCTCGTAGGCCATCGTGAAGCTCGCGGCGCGGATCTCGGTGACCCAGCACTCGATGTCGACCGGCTCGAAGGAGAAGGTCAGCGACGAGACGTAGGTGACCTCGTGCCGGACCACGACGACTCCCTCGGCGAGGTCCTCGGCCCGGCTGTCGGGGGCGTGCGTGCGGAACATGTCCACCCGCGCCTCCTGGAGGTAGTCGACGTAGGTGACGTTGTTGACGTGGCCCAGGAGGTCGAGGTCGGCCCACCTGAGCGGACAGCGGTAGAGATGGCGCACGCCCCGATCGTCGCAGAAGTGCGCGCTCGGGGCGTGGGCCGGACCACCAGAGGGGATCAGTGGGCGAAGTGCAGGCGCCCGTAGTAGGTGGGGATCGACTCGCGGCGACCGCGGCGGTCGGTGCGGGTCTCACGGAGGGTGGCGGAAACCGCGACGGCGGCCATCGCGGTGGCGGCCAGTGCGGCGATGCCGACGACGACCAGGAGGGCGATGAAGGCGGTGGGATCGATGAGCTGCATGATCGGGTTCCTTTCTACAGGTGAGGGGTTCTACGTATGTAGAAGCCTACGCTTCTACAGGTGTAGTGCAAGTCCTGCCGGTAGTGTCCTGCGTCACCCACCGGTTCGGGTCCGCGCAGGTCTCTTGTGAAGGGGAGGAGAGCGAGTGAGTCCAGCCACCCGCGAGCTGTCCCCGCGTCGTCGCGAGATCCTCGCCGCGGCCACCACCGTGCTGGCACAGCAGGGCAACCGGGGACTCACCCATCGGGCCGTCGACCGTGAGGCCGGCCTCCCCGAGGGCAGCTCCTCGGCCTACTTCCGCACCCGCGACGCCCTGCTCGGTGCGCTCGGCGAGTTCGTCGCCGACCAGCTGGCCGGCGACGTGCAGGCGCTGGGTGCCCGGCTGGCCTCCTGCCCGGGCGACCACGAACGCGCCGTCGCCGAGGTCTCGCGGCTGTTCTCCCGTTGGCTGGACAGGCCGGACCTGCTGGCGGCTCGGCTCGAGCTCACCGTCGCAGCCACCCGCGACCCCGGCCTGGCCGAGAGGTTCACGCTGTGGCGTGACGACCTCGTGGGCATGGTCCGCGAGGTGATGAGCGGCGCAGGCAAGGACAGCGGCGCCTCCGCAGAGACGCTGGTCGCCGCACTCGACGGCGTGCTCCTCGCGTCCCTGCTGCTGCCGGCCCGCCGTCGCCCGGGGTTCGTCGGCGAGAGCGTCGAACAGCTGCTCGCCGGACTGGGCGCCACTCCGGACCCAGCCCCGGCCCTGCCTGATCCGGGGTCCTCGGACTAGTCTGCGAGAAGACCTGAAACCGACGAGTAACCGGAGTTCTCCATGCCCGAGGCAGTGATCGTTTCCGCAGCGCGCACCCCCATCGGCCGCGCCAACAAGGGCTCGCTGAAGGACTTCCGTCCCGACGACCTGACCGTGCTGGCCGTGCAGGCCGCCCTCGACAAGGTCCCCGACCTCGACCCCACCGCCATCGAGGACCTGCTCCTCGGCTGCGGCCTCCCCGGCGGCGAGTCGGGCAACAACATGGCGCGCGTCGTCACCACGCTGCTCGGCCTCGAGGTCCCCGGCGCCACGGTCACCCGCTACTGCTCGTCGTCCGTGCAGACCTCCCGCATGGCCTTCCACGCGATCAAGGCCGGCGAGGGCGACATCTTCGTGTCCGCGGGCGTCGAGACCGTGTCCCGCTTCGCCAAGGGCACCTCCGACCACCTCCCCGGCACCCGCAACCCGCTCTTCGAGGACGCGCAGGCGCGCACGGACGACTACGCGAAGGGCGGCCAGGACTGGCACGACCCCCGCGAGGACGGCCACCTCCCCGACATCTACATCGCGATGGGCCAGACGGCCGAGAACGTCGCCCGGATGCGTGGCCTGGACCGCAAGGAGCTCGACGAGTTCGCCGTCCGCTCGCAGAACCTCGCCGAGAAGGCGATCGCCGACGGCTTCTGGGCGCGCGAGATCACGCCCGTCACCACGCCCGACGGCACCGTCGTCACCCAGGACGACGGCCCGCGCGCCGGAGTGACCTACGACGCCATCGCCGGCCTCGACCCGGTCTTCCGCCCCGACGGCGTCGTCACGGCCGGCAACTGCTGCGCGCTCAACGACGGCGCAGCCGCGGTGGTGATCATGTCCGACACCAAGGCCGCCGAGCTCGGCCTCACCCCGCTGGCGCGGATCGTCTCCACCGGCGTCTCGGGCCTCTCCCCCGAGATCATGGGCCTCGGCCCCGTCGAGGCGACGAAGAACGCCCTGAAGTACGCCGGCATGTCCATCGGCGACATCGACCTCGTCGAGATCAACGAGGCCTTCGCCGCCCAGGTCGTGCCGTCCTACCAGGACCTCGGCATCGACCTCGACCGGCTCAACGTCAACGGCGGCGCCATCGCCGTGGGCCACCCGTTCGGCATGACCGGCGCCCGCCTGCAGAACACGATGCTGAACAGCCTGGACTGGCACGACAAGTCCACCGGGCTGATCACCATGTGCGTCGGCGGCGGCCAGGGCATGGCGATGATCCTCGAGCGCGTCTCCTGAGGCGTTTCGGGTCCGCTCAGCACTAGGCTGCCTGACATGACCTCGACGGGTGAGCCGCGCTGGCTCGACGACGCCCAGCAACACTCGTGGCGTGCCCTGATGATGGGCATGACCCTGCTCGAGGAGCGCCTCGACGACGACCTGCGCCGCGAGTTCTCCATGTCGCTCACCGAGTACGAGGTGCTCGTGCGGCTCTCGGAGCGTCCCGGGCGCGCCATGCGGATGGCGCAGCTCGCCGACGCGATGGCGCACTCACGCAGCCGGGTGACCCACACGGTCGCCCGGATGGAGGCAGTCGGCTACGTCACCCGCGGCACGACCCCCGAGGACGGCCGCGGCGTCGTCGCGACCATGACCGAGCAGGGCTACCAGCTGCTCGTGAAGGCCGCGCCGTGCCACGTCGAGAGCGTCCGGCGCAACATCGTCGACCTGGTGCCCGACGCCGACTTCGCCGCCGTCGGGCGGGTCTTCGACCGGGTCTCGGACCACCTCGTCACGCGGCACCCCGAGAGCGAGATCCGCACCCAGTAACCCGGCAGCCACTCGACCAGCGGGGACCACTAGTCCCTTGTGAGGCGGCGGTGCGTGACGCGGTGCGGCCGGGCGGCCTCGATGCCGAGGCGCTCGACCTTGTTCTCCTCGTAGGACGCGTAGTTGCCCTCGAACCAGAACCACTGCGCGGGGTCCTCGTCGTTGCCCTCCCACGCCAGGATGTGGGTCGCGACGCGGTCGAGGAACCACCGGTCGTGCGAGGTGACCACGGCGCAGCCGGGGAAGTCGAGCAGCGCGTCCTCGAGCGAGGACAGGGTCTCCACGTCGAGGTCGTTGGTGGGCTCGTCGAGGAGCAGCATGTTGCCGCCCATCTTCAGCGTGAGCGCGAGGTTGAGTCGGTTGCGCTCGCCACCGGAGAGCACGCCGGCCTTCTTCTGCTGGTCGGGGCCCTTGAAGCCGAACGACGCGACGTAGGCGCGGCTGTTCATCTCGAAGTTGGCGACCTTGATGAAGTCGAGGCCGTCCGAGACGACCTCCCAGACGTTCTTGGTGGGGTCGATGCCGCCGCGGCTCTGGTCGACGTAGGACAGCTTGACCGTCTGGCCGACCTTGAGGTCGCCGCCGTCGGGCTTCTCCTCGCCGGTGATCATCCGGAAGAGGGTCGTCTTGCCGACGCCGTTGGGGCCGATCACGCCGACGATGCCGGCGCGCGGGAGCTTGAAGGAGACGTCGTGCATGAGGGTGCGGCCCTCGAAGCCCTTCTCGAGCTTGTCGGCCTCCAGCACGATGTCACCGAGGCGCGGACCGGCCGGGATGTTGATCTCCGAGGTGTCGATCTTGCGCATCCGGTCGGCCTCGGCCGCCATCTCCTCGTAGCGCGCGAGTCGCGACCTGCTCTTGGTCTGGCGCGCCTTCGCGTTGGAGCGGACCCACTCCAGCTCCTTCTCCAGCATCTTGGCGCGCTTGGCGTCCTTCTGCCCCTCGACCTTGAGCCGGTCGCGCTTGGTCTCGAGGTAGGTGGAGTAGTTGCCCTCGTAGCCGTGGATCTGGCCGCGGTCGACCTCGGCGATCCACTCGGCGACGTTGTCGAGGAAGTAACGGTCGTGGGTGATCGCCATGACGGCGCCGGGGTAGGTCTTGAGGTGGCCCTCGAGCCACTGGACCGACTCGGCGTCGAGGTGGTTGGTGGGCTCGTCGAGGAGCAGCAGGTCGGGCTGCTCGAGCAGCAGCTTGCACAGCGCGACGCGGCGGCGCTCACCACCGGAGAGGTGGTCGACCAGCACGTCCGGCGGCGGGCAGCGCAGCGCGTCCATCGCCTGGTCGAGGCGACTGTCGAGGTCCCAGGCGTTGGCGTTGTCGAGCTCGGTCTGGAGGTCGCCGGTCTCCTGCATCAGGGCGTCCTGGTCGGCGTCGGGCTCGCCCATCTCCATGTAGGCCTCTTCGAGGCGCTTCATCTTGCCCTTGAGCTCCGAGACCGCCTCCTCGACGTTCTCCAGGACGGTCTTGCCCTCGCTCAGCGGCGGCTCCTGCTGGAGCATCCCGACGGTGGCCTCGGGGTCGCGGATGGCATCACCGTTGTTGGCGTGCTCGAGCCCGGCCATGATCTTGAACAGCGTGGACTTGCCGGCGCCGTTGGGTCCGACGACGCCGATCTTCGCGCCGTGGAGGAAGGAGAGGGTGACGTTGTCGAGGACGACCTTGTCACCGTGGGCCTTGCGCACATTGCGCAGTGTGAAGACGTACTCAGCCATGCGGGCGAGCCTACGGGTCAGCGCACCCCCTCCGACAATCGCGCCTACGCTCGGACCCGCCGTGAGACCAACCGCACGTGCCGCTGCGTCGAGAGGGTGACGGCCTCCACCCGGGAGGTCAGCAGAAGGGGGACCGATGCGCGGGAGCAGCAGCGTCGAGGAGGAGTTCACCTCGTTCGTCGCCTCCGCATCGCCGCAGCTGCACCGCAAGGCGTGGCTGCTCACCACCTCCTCGGCCGCGGCCGAGGACCTGCTGCAGTCGGCGCTCGCCAAGGCGTACGTCCACTGGCGCCGCGTCAGCGCCGCCGATGACCCCACGGCCTACGTCAGCGGCATCGTCCTCAAGACCTTCCTGAGCGATCGCCGGCGCCGCAGCAGCACCGAGGTCGCCGTGGCGGACGTCGACGACACCGCGACCGAGCCGGACGATCCCGCGCTGCGGCTGACCCTGCTGGCGGCGCTGCGGACCCTCGCCCCGCTCGACCGGGCCGTGGTGGTGCTGCGCCACTGGGAGGACCGCTCCGTGGAGGAGACCGCCCACGCACTCCACCTGAGCAGCGCTGCGGTGAAGAACCGCTCGCTGCGAGCCCTCGCCTCACTGCGTGCCGAGCTCGGCGACGTACGTGAACCGACCTCGTCCCCGAAGGGAAACCGATGACCATCCAGCGCAACGACACCGCGCCCACCCCGGAGTCCGACGAGGACTACGTCCGTGACCTCATCGATGCCGCGATGTCGGGCACCCGCCCGCCACTCGACCTGTCCACCGCTGCCCTGGCCCGGGGACGGCGCCTGCGCACCCGGCGCAGGTCGGCGTGGGCGACCACCGCTGTCGCGGTGAGCGTGCTTGCCGCAGTGACCGTGCCGTGGATGCTGGGCGGCAGCGCAACCCCAGCGGACGACAGCAACCAGGTGGTCGCGACCGCTCCCCCGGCGCCCCCGGAGCACCGACCCGGCTGGTGGGACATGCCCGCGACCGAGATGGTCAGTGCCGTCGAGGCGATCCTCCCCGACGGAGTCGTCGTGACCTCGCCGGGCCCGCTCATCGCCGACTCTCCGGCGGGCGGTCCGGCGACTGGCTGGATCAACCCCCAGGTCGACGCCTCGTCAGGGCCAGGACGTCTCAACGTGATGCTCTACCGCGACCCCTACTCCTTCACGGTCGCGAGCGAGGACACCATGCCGACGCCGAGCAGCGGAAGCACCCCCGGCGCCGGCAGCGAGCCCGTCGAGATCACCCTCGACACCGAAGCGGACCGCACGAGCTGCGACGAGGTCTTCCGCGGCAGCACCGAGTGCGTGCAGATCCACGACGAGGACGGCAACGTCGTCGGGCGCCGACTCACCCACCGCTGGGGCGGCACGGTGACCAACGAGGTCGTCCTCCGCCGCGACGGCGGCATCGTCTACGCGGCGAGCGCGAACACGCTCGACGCCAAGCCGGGGGCCGGCTCACCGATCTCGGCGCCACGGCCTCCCCTGACGCTCGAGGAGCTCGAGGCACTGGTGCACGACGACGTGTGGGTGTCGTACGAGCCCTGACCGCCGGGTCCTCAGGCGGCCGCCTGGTGCTCGGCCTGGTGCTCGGCCTGGTGCTCGGCCGGCTGCTCGGCCTGGGCCTCCTGGACCCGGACCTCCGGCGACTCCGGCTTGGTGAAGCTCGTCGTGCCGTGCGAGAGGTCGTGGCCGACTGCCGTGGCCACCACCTCGAACGAGGTCTGCGGCTTGCCGTCGCGCTCCCACACGTCAGCCACGAGCCGTCCGTGGACGACGACGGGGTCGCCGCTGTGGAGCGAGTCGGCCACGTGGCGGGCCAGCCGGTTCCACGCCTTGACCGTGTGCCAGGACGTGGTGCCCTTGACCCACTCGCCGTCGCGGAGCCGGGACGGGGTGCAGGCCACGCGGAACGAGGCGACCTGCCGGCCCTCGGTGAGCTCGCGCAGGGTGACCTCTCCGCCGATCCAGCCGGTCAGGGTGATCTGGGTGTCGTACATCGCGGTGCCTCCTCGGAAGGCGGCGGTGGATCCGCCGCGGTGACACCAAGGCTCGACACCCCGACCGACAGGAGCCGGCACTGAGGTCAGGGCCCTGTGGACGACCCCGCCCGAGGCGCGGCTGTGGACGCCCAGTGGTCCGACCGAGCAGTAGACAGCCTCAGCGGAGGGCCGCAGCCAGTCCTTCGCGCACCTCGGCGTAGGAGGCGAGCTCTGCCTCGATCGGCTGGACGACCATCTCGGAGGAGACCTCGGAGATCGCGTCGCGCAACCGCTTGTCGGCGCTGCGGGCGCGCGACCTCGCGGTCAGGGACACCAGCCAGCGGCAGACCAGGGCCAGCAGCACGCCGAGCACCACTCCGCCGACCAGCAGCAGCGTCGGGAGCGGGACGGCCCCGAGGTCCGGCGTGGGCGGCTCGGGCAGCCGGGCGTAGGAGCCGAACGACAGCACGGCCAGCCAGCCCGCGCCGACGACGGCCGAGACGATGAGGAGGTACTGGAGGACCCGGACGAGACCGGCCCAGGCCGGGATCTTGTCGGCGCCGAGGTCGGTGGAGGCGACGGCGCGGTCGAGCCGGTCACCGAGGTCGGGCAGCCGCGACACCGATGCGGAGCGCACCGCGGTGGCCCACGCCGGGGTCATCCCCTCACCGACCTGGTCGGCGAGGGCGCGGACCTCGGTGTCGACGCGAGCGCGTTGCACCCCGGTGGCCTGGGGCACCGACGTCCGAGATGCCCCGGTGAGCTGCTTGCCGGACGCGCCGAGGTCGAGGTGGAGCCGCTTGAGCGGGTCGGGCTTGAGCCGGGAGAACCAGGCCGTCACCGGCCATCCGGTGGCACGGTTGGCCCGGAGCCGGGTGGAGTCGCTGACCGCCTTCACGACCGTCGGCACGCCCGGCCGCCTCGGCGAAGGCGTCGTCGAGCGCAGCGATCCGCTCCTTCGACAGCGTCGGCGCCTTGCCGCTGCCGGCCGCGTCCTGCAGCCGCTGGGCGGCCGACTTCACGTCGGCCTCGAGCCGGGCGCGGGTGGCCTTCTTCGCCGCCACCCGCTTGGCGATCACGCCGCGCAGCTCGGCGATCCCCCAGCCCTGGCGTGCGCTGACCGGCAGGACCGGGACCCCGGTGAGACCGTCGGCCTCGAGCAGTCGGCGTACGTCCTCGATCATCGACTCACGGCGGTCCTCGGGGACGGTGTCGATGTGGTTGAGCACCACGAGCATCACGTCGCTGTGACCGGCGAGCGGCTTGAGGAAGCGGTCGTGGATGGCCGCATCGGCGTACTTCTGCGGGTCGAGGACCCACACGAGCATGTCGGCGAGCTCGACCAGCCGCTCGACCTCGAGGTGGTGGGAGACCTCGGTCGAGTCGTGGTCGGGGAGGTCGAGGAGCACGACGCCGCGCATCTCGACGTCCTCGTCGGCCTTGGAGAGCATCGAGTCGCGGGTCACCTGGTGGCGGGCGGGGATGCCGAGCCACTCCAGGAGCTCCTCGGCGCCCTCCTTGCCCCACACGCACGCGGTCGCCCACGACGTCGTGGGACGGCGTACGCCGACCGCAGCGAGCTCGAGCCCGCTCAACGCGTTGAACGTCGAGGACTTGCCGGACCCGGTGGCGCCGCCGAGGGCGACGACCGTGTGGTCCGCGGAGAGCCGCAACCGGCCGGCAGCCCGGGCCGCGACGGAGGTGGCGTCGTCGACGACGGCGTCGTCGACGCGACCGCGTGCGGCAGCGGCGGCACGCTCCAGCCCCTCGACGCGGGCGCCGACGTCAGAGCTCCTGGTGACCAGCTTCTTGGCCCCTTCGAGCAACGACGTCATGACTCCCTCACAGTCTGGGTGGCTTCAACTGCCCCAACCCTAGTTGGCGGGCTCGCCACTGCTCGACCCGTGGGCCGACTCCTGGGGCGCCGGCGGCTGCTGGTGCGTCGCGGCGTAGCGCAGGTCGTCGACCTTGCGGGCCGCCGAGCGCATCCGCTCCGGAGCCTCCGGAGCCACCTGGAGTGCGTCGAGCAGATCGGTGTAGCGGCGTCGTTCGGCGTCGAGGAGGTCGCTCATGGAGGCCTCGAGCTGGAGTCGCGCGCGCTCGGCGAGCGACCGCACGGCCTGGTCGCCGAACACCGCCTCGAGCAGCTTCTGGCCGAGGACCGCGGATCCGCCGGCGATGCCCGCCTCAGCTCCTGTGACGCCGGCGGTGTGGGCGAAGACGACCACCATCAGGGCGACGGAGAGGCCGTTGACGCCGAACGCCAGGAACCGGGCCGTGGAGCGCTTGTCGGCGCCCTCGGAGCGGACCATCTCCAGCACGTCGTTCTGCCAGTCCCGCACCGCCCGCTCGGCCTTGCGGCGGAAGTCGCGTGAGGCGCGGCCGAGGTCCTCGCCGGCGTCGCGCAGGAGGATCTGGCCCGACGCGGTGCTGCGCCACGAGGCCTCCGCCCGCTCGGCGGCGGCCTCGGCGTGCTCGAGGATCAGCGTCTCCAGGCCGGACTCGACCGCGACGGTGACCCGCTCGGCCTGCTGGGGCTTGCCCTTGATCGCGTTGACGACCTTGTCGCGGATCCAGCCGACGCGCGTCTCCAGCGACTTGAGCAGCTCGCCGGTGCCGACGAACTCCTGCCAGCGTGCGAGCACCTCGCCGCGCAGCAGCGTGCCGTCGGCCGATGCCTCGCCGACAGCGGTGACGGCGCGGTCGTAGGCCTCGTTGGCGTCCTGGCGCAGGCGGCGCACGGCGTCGGTCTGCTCGGTGGCCGCGTCCGCGACCGTGTGGGTGCGCCGTCCCAGCGTGCGGATCGCGCCGTCGAGGGTCTGCTGGACGACCGCGGCACGCGCCTCCTGGTCGTTGGCGAGCGCCTGGAGCCACTGCCGGATCTCGATCACCGAGGACGAGGGCAGCAGGCCCATCTCGGACACGTCGCCCTCGACCACGCTGAAGAGCGGGGAGTCCTTGAGCCCGCGGCTGGCGAGCATCCGGGCGAGGTGGGTGGAGATCGTGTCGACGGCGTCGGCGGGCGTGCGGTCGAGCACGATCGCCACAGCGGCCGATCGCTCCGCGGCCTTGCGCAGGAAGTCCCACGGGACCTGGTCGGCGTACCTCGCCGCGGAGGTGACGAAGAGCCAGAGGTCGGCGGCGGCGAGCAGCTGAGCGGCCAGGACGCGGTTGCGCTCCTCGACCGAGTCGATGTCGGGGGCGTCGAGGATGGCCAGGCCCGCGGTCATCGCCGTCGACTCCACGAGCTGGAGGGCCTCGGGGTCGTTGGTCTGCCGGGTGACCCGCTCGAGCTCGGGGAGCAGGCGGTCCGGGCCGAACCACTTGGCATCGTCCGGGTGGTGCACCAGCACCGGTGACCGCGTCGTCGGTCGGAGCACGCCGGGAGTCGTGACACGGGTGCCGACGAGGGAGTTCACGAGGGTCGACTTGCCGGCGCCGGTGGAGCCACCGACGACCGCGAGCAGCGGCGCGTCGAGGGTCATCAGCCGCGGGATGACGTAGTCCTCCAGCTGGTCGACCATCTCGGCCTGGGCAGCGCGCTGCTCGGCAGCGCCGGGCAGCTCGAGCGGCAGCCGCGCCTCCTGCAGGGCACCGCGCAGCCGCACCAGGGCGGTGACCATCGCGGTCGTGGCGTCGGTCGCACGACGACCGGGGAACGGCGTCTGGTCGGCGGTCGGTTCCGAGGCCTGGTCCGGGTCGGTGTCGCTCATCGGGTCGGTACCACCTGTCCGGGGAAGGAGATGTAGGGGCGGATCCGCCGCAGCTCCTCGACGTGCTCCTGGCCACGGACGGAGAAGTCGTCGGGGGCAGTGCCGCGCAGGTAGCGGTGGTGGAGGTAGCCGAGCTCGATGGCCGCACCCTGGTAGGCGCGCATCCCGCGCTCGGCCTGCTGGCCGCCCTGCTGGCGGGCCCAGCGGCGCGCGTGGCGGCGGGCGCGGAGGTCGATGAGCCACGGGATGTCCGTGGCGGGCAGCAGGCCGCGGCTCGCGGCGTCCTCCAGCGCGGAGGTCAGCAGCGGCCGCTCGGAGCGGCGGCGGTAGACGGCGAACGCGACGACGCCGAGGAACGCCGGGAACATGAGCGTGGCGTAGACGACGAAGAAGTGGTCGGTGCCCGACAGGGTCGAGGTGTTCCAGAGACCGTGGAGGAACGCAGCCGCCACGAAGCCCGCCAGCGGAGCCAGGACCCGCACCCACAGCCGGCGCGAGGTGATGGACAGGCCCACCCCGATGCCGATGAAGGTCGTGAAGAGGGGGTGCGCGAACGGGCTGATCAGGCAGCGCAGGATGAAGGTGCCGGTCAGCGCCGTCGTGCCGCCGGGGCCGAGGCCGTCCGTGCCGTCGTAGGCAGCGGCGAGGTAGAGGATGTTCTCGGTGAAGGCGAAACCGATGCCGACCATGCCGGCGTAGACGATCCCGTCGAGGACGCCGTCGAGCTCGTGGCGGCGCCACCACAGGAGCAGCAGGAGGAACGCACCCTTGGTGGCTTCCTCCGTGAGCGGAGCCACCACGGCGAGGCTGTCACGCTCGTCGGCACCGCCGACGACGCCGATGCCCTGGAAGACCAGGGCGGCGGCGGTGGCGACGAAGGCACCCCAGAGGAGACCGGCGACGAGCAGGTTGCGCGGCTCCGGCTCGTAGCGGTCCAGCCACATGAAGCAGCCCACCAGAGGACCCACGGGGACGGCCGCGAGCAACGCGGCGAGGGCCAGGGAGCCGGGCGCACCGGACAGGGCGATGACCAGCGCCATCGCGAGGCCGCCGAGCAGCACCAAGGTCCCCACCACGACGGTGAAGGCCACACTGTCGCGACGACCTCGATGCATGGCTCGACCCTAACGGAGCAGGGTCGATGCCCCCTCGTTCGCGGCCCTCGTGCGTCGTACAGTGACCGCGTGAGCGAGCCGACTGCCGAGACCCCTGCCGAGACCGTCGCCGAGACCGCCACCGGCGGTGACCAGCCGAAGACCGAGTCGCACGACCCGGCCGTGCCGGCGGCCTACGCCGCGTTCATGCGCGAGGGATGGGGCGACCGCCCCCTCGACGTGCCGCGCCACCCCGTGGCCGACCTCGCAGGCGCGCGCCGCGCCCGGCTCGCCGAGGCCTTCCCCGACGACCGGCTCGTGCTGCCCGCCGGCACCTACAAGGTGCGCGCCAACGACACCGACTACCGGTTCCGTCCCGACACGGCCCACACCTACTTCTCGGGCAACCAGACGTCCGACGCGGTGCTGGTGATCGAGGGCGGCGAGTCCGTGCTCTACGCCCGGCCGCGCTCCGAGCGCGACACCGACGAGTTCTTCCGCGACCGCCAGTACGGCGAGCTGTGGGCAGGCCGTCGCCCCTCGGCGCAGGAGATCTCCGACTCGCTCGGCATCGAGGTGCGCCACGTCAAGGACCTGCCGTCGTTCGACGACAACCGCAAGACCCGCGACGTCACCACCGACGAGGACCTCGCCCGCGTCGCCGACGAGCTGCGACTGGTCAAGGACGACTGGGAGGTCGGCGAGCTCCAGGAGGCGTGCGACATCACCGCGCTCGGCTTCGAGGACTCGGTCCGTGACTGGGACCGGGTGCTGGAGTTCGGCGAGCGCTGGATCGAGGGCACCTTCTTCCGCCGCGCCCGGGCGATGGGCAACGACATCGGCTACGACTCCATCTGCGCGGGAGGGTCGCACGCGACCACGCTGCACTGGATCGACAACACCGGATCCATCGAGCCGGGCAAGCTGGTGCTGCTCGACATGGGCGTGGAGGGCCACAACCTCTACACCGCGGACGTCACCCGCACGCTGCCCGTCGACGGCACCTTCACCCCGTTGCAGCGCGAGCTCTACGACCTGGTCCAGCAGGCGCAGCAGGCCGGCATCGACGCCGTACGCCCGGGGGTGCCGTTCCTCGCCGCCCACAACGCGGCCATGGAGGTGCTGGCCCACGGCCTCGAGGCGATGAAGCTGCTGCCCGTGTCGGCCCAGGAGGCGCTCGACCCGGAGTCGAAGGTCTACGCCCGCTGGACCCTGCACGGCACCTCGCACATGCTCGGCATGGACGTCCACGACTGCGGCCGCTCCTCGGTCGACCTCTACCCCAAGGGCGACCTCGCCGAGGGCATGGTCCTCACCGTCGAGCCGGGGCTCTACTTCCAGGAGGACGACCTGCTCGTCCCCGAGGAGCTGCGCGGCATCGGCATCCGGATCGAGGACGACATCCTGGTGACCGCCGACGGCAACACCAACCTCTCCGCCTCGCTCCCCCGGACGTCGGCCGACGTCGAGGAGTGGATGCGCGACCTCGGGCTAGCCGCCGGGACGAGGAGGCGTCGAGACATGGAGTGCCACCACTACGACGCGTTCCGCTGCCGCTCGTGCAGCCTCCTGGAGGTCCCGCGCGCCCGCCAGCTCTCCGACAAGGAGGCGCACGCGCGGTCGCTCGTCGACCGCTCCTGTGTGGCTGCCGACGGTGGCCGGAGTCGAGTCCGGCTTCCGCAACAAGGCCAAGATGGCGGTCGGCGGGACCGTCGAGCAGCCGACCCTCGGCATCCTCGACCGCGACCTCGCCGGCATCGACCTGCGCGACTGCGGCCTCCACTCCTCGGGCCTCACCTCGGCCCTCGGCCGGATCGCCGACTGGATCAGCAGTGCCGGCCTGACGCCGTACGACGTGGCGACGCGCAGCGGCGAGCTCAAGCACGTCCTGCTGACCGAGTCGCCCGACGGCGAGCTGATGCTGCGACTGGTCATGCGGTCGACGGCGCTCGAGTCGCGGGTCCGCTCGCGCCTGGCGAGCCTCGTCGAGCGGGTGCCGCAGCTGCGGGTGGTGACGATCAACGTGCAGCCCGAGCACAAGGCGGTGCTGGAGGGCGATCGCGAGATCGTGCTGACCGATGACGCGACGTTGCCGATGCGCCTGGCGACCGGGGTGACCCTGCGGCTCGGTCCACGATCGTTCTTCCAGACCAACACGTTCGTCGCCGAGGCGCTCTACGACCAGGCCCGGACCTGGGTCGACCGGCTCGAGGTCAGCACCGTCTGGGACCTCTACTGCGGCGTCGGCGGCTTCGCCCTGCACCTCGCAGGTCCCGGTCGCGAGGTCGTGGGCGTCGAGGTGTCGGCCGACGCGATCTCGGCCGCCAGCGCCACTGCGGCCGAGCTGGGGGTGACGGCCGAGCTCGTCGCCGCCGACGCGACGGCGTACGCCCTCGCGTCCCTCGACGTGCCCGACCTGGTCGTGGTCAACCCGCCCCGGCGCGGGATCGGTGCCGACCTGGCGGGCTGGCTCGAGACGTCGGGCGTGCCCCACGCCGTCTACTCCTCGTGCAACGCCGACTCGCTGGCGCGCGACCTGGCGTCGATGCCGTCGCTACGCCCGGTCGAGGCGCGGGTGCTCGACATGTTCCCGCACACCGACCACTACGAGGTCATCGTGCTGCTGGCGCGCTGAGATCAGCCGCGACGGACCTTCGGGCTGCGACCCAGGCTGTTCGCTCCCATGCCACCTCGGAAGCCGTCGTCGACGAATCCGGCGAGGTTGACCGAGCCGTCCTCCAGTGGGGTGATCTTGAACCGGTTGGCGAGCACGCCGACCTGGACCCACTTCTGCGCGCCGAGGCAGGCCGTGGGCGCGGAGGCCGTCAGCGTGTCGGCCGCCACGTCGTAGCGGGCGCGAACGGCCCGACACGGCTGGAGAGGGTCGCGGTTGGAGTGGTAGGTGCCCTTCCCGATGAACCTCACCAGGTCCAGCTCGGCCTCCGTCCGGTCGCCGACCGCGACGACGTTGAGGACGTAGCGGGCGCGCGGGGTGAGGATGGGGAACTGGACCGAGTGGTCGGTGGTGTCGACCAGGTCACGGAACTGCACGGTGAGGGTCAGCCGCTTCGACGCGTGGTCGACGGTCGTGCGGACGATGTCCGTCGAGGTCTCGGCAGGCGTGTCGACGAACAGCGGGGCCTCGTCGTCGTCGCCGAAGATCGTCACGAGGTTCGGCGCCTTCACGTCGCCGCTGGCGTCGTCGAAGACTGCCTGCTCGGCGTGCGCGGCGGCCGGGACCAGGAGGACGGACGGGACGAGGACGGCGAGGAGCCGTGTGGCAAGGCGTGACATGCAGCGAACAGTAGGCCAGCCCTTCACCTCGCTGTGACGTGTTGCACGGAATCCAAAGGATGAAGATCCGGTTGGGCCGGAGGTGAGTCCCACGACCAGGCCCGAGACCGTCGGCGAGCTGCTGACGCAGCGACGCGCCGTCGACCTCGCGCGCACCGAGAGCGCGCTCTGTCCGCTCTCCCCCGCCGCCGCCTGACTCACTGCTCTCCCCGGCACCCACCCTCCCGGTGACCGGATCGAAAGGTTATCTTTTCACTATGAATACTTCTGTTAAGGAGTCGACGAGGCGCACCCGCTTCGCGCTCCCCTCGTTCGGCGTGCAGGTCCTGATCGGGCTGGTGCTGGGCGTGGTCCTCGGTCTGGTCGCCCGCAGCATCGGAGCGGACGGCGTCGACGCGACCACCGGCGAGGTCGACCCCAACTGGCTCACCGAGACCCTCAGCACGGTCGGCGGCACCTTCGTGACGCTGCTGCGTGCGGTCGTGCCCCCGCTCGTGTTCCTGGCCATCGTCGCCTCGATCGCGAACCTCCGCGACGTCACCGGCGCGGCCCGGCTCGCGTGGAAGACGCTCGCATGGTTCGCGACGACCGCCCTGATCGCGGTCTCGATCGGCATCACGCTCGGCCTGGTCCTGCGGCCCGGCGACCACACGAGTGTCGCCGCGGACGCCGCCTCGGCCCCCGGCACCTCCGGCTCGTGGCTCGACTTCCTGACCGGGCTCGTGCCGGCCAACGTCCTCGGCATCGAGGGCTCCGCGAGCGGTGACGGCAGCGTCGACCTGTCCTTCAACGTGCTGCAGATCCTGGTCGTGGCGATCGCCATCGGCATCGCCACCCTCAAGGTCGGCGAGGCCGCGGACCCGTTCCTCGCCCTGGTGCGCTCCGCGCTCGCCGTGGTGCAGAAGGTGCTGTGGTGGATCATCCTGCTCGCCCCGATCGCCACCATCGGCCTGCTCGGCAACGCGGTCGCCAGCTACGGCTGGGACGCGCTCGGCTCGCTCGGCACCTTCACCATCGCGATCTACGCCGGCCTGCTCATCGTCCTGCTCGGCGTCTACCCGATCCTGCTGCGCCTCAACGGCCTGTCGGTGAAGCAGTTCTTCTCGGGCGCCTGGCCCGCCATCTCCCTCGCCTTCGTGTCGCGGTCCTCGGTCGGCACGATGCCGGTCACCCAGTCGGTCACCGAGCGCAACCTCGGCGTGCCGCGGGCCTACGCGTCGTTCGCCGTGCCGCTGGGCGCCACCACCAAGATGGACGGCTGCGCCTCGATCTACCCGGCGATCTCGGCGATCTTCGTCGCGCAGTTCTTCGGCCTCGATCTCTCCGTCACCGACTACGTGCTGATCGCCTTCGTCTCGGTCATCGGCTCGGCGGCCACCGCCGGGGTCACCGGCGCGACCGTCATGCTCACGCTGACCCTGTCGACCCTCGGCCTGCCGCTGGAGGGCGTCGGCCTGCTGCTCGCGATCGACCCGATCCTCGACATGGGCCGCACTGCGGTCAACGTCGCCGGCCAGGCCCTCGTGCCCACGCTCGTGGCCAAGCGCGAGGGCATCATCGACCAGGCGGCGTACGACGCCCCGCGCGGTCGGTCGGCCTGGCGCGAGGACGACGAGGCGACCCTCGAGAAGGAGCCGGCGGTCGCGACCGCCTGACTCAGCTCCGCAGGGCGTGTGACGATGCGGCGGTCCCGACCGCCGCATCGGCACGCGTCCCGGACTGGGATACTGCTGCCGCTGGCCCCCGTAGCTCAGCTGGATAGAGCAAGAGCCTTCTAATCTCTAGGTCGCAGGTTCGAATCCTGCCGGGGGCGCGACACGCCCCGCAGCCTCCCCGGGCCGGGCGCCCCGCCACGTCAGGATGTGGCCAGGCCCCGCCACGTATGAGGTAGCGGGGCCGAACACATTTCAGGCGCCGGCCGCGTACGCCTCGATCTCGGCGCCGATCCGGGCCTTCACGTCCTCCGGGGCGAACGACGCGGCCACGGCGGCGTGGGCCAGGTCGGCCACGCCACGCTCGTCGAGGTCGAGCAGTCCGGCGGCGACCTCGTAGTCGTGGTTGAGGGTCGTCGAGAACATCGGCGGGTCGTCGGAGTTGATCGTCACCGTGACACCGGCGTCGACGAACGCCCGCAGCGGGTGGTCCTCGATCCGGTCGACCGCGCGGGTGGCGATGTTGGACGTCGGGCACACCTCGAGCACGATCCCCGTCTCCGCGAGGTGCGCGAGCAGGTCGGGGTCCTGCGCGGCCGAGCACCCGTGGCCGATGCGCTCGGCCCCGAGCAACCGGACCGACTCCCAGATCGTCTCCGGGCCGGTCGTCTCGCCGGCGTGCGGCACCGAGTGCAGGCCCGCGGCGCGCGCCCGGTCGAAGTGCTCCTGCGAACTGTGCCCGCGGCACGCCGATCTCCGGCCCGCCGAGCCCGAAGCCGACGAGCGCGTCGGTGCGGTGCTCGAGGGCGTAGTCGAGCGTCGCGTCGGCGGCCGGGATGCCGGACTCGCCGGGGATGTCGTAGATCCAGCGGAGCACCAGGCCGAAGTCGCGCTCGGCCGCGACCCGCGCGTCCTCGATGGCCTCGGTGTAGTCGCGGATGTCGATGCCGCGCACGACGGACGTGTACGGCGTACAGGTCAGCTCCGCGTAGCGGAGGTTCTGGCCCTCGGCCATCTCGCGCGCCACCTCGTAGGTCAGCAGCCGGATGTCCTCCGGCGTGCGGATCAGGTCGACCACGGCGAGGTAGACGTCGATGAAGTGGGCGAAGTCGCGGAAGGTGAAGAACTCCTTGAGCCCCTCCAGGTCGGAGGGGACGCCCGCGCCGGGGTGGCGCGCCGCGAGCTCGGAGACGATCCGCGGCGACGCCGACCCGACGTGGTGGACGTGCAGCTCGGCCTTCGGAAGGCCGGTGATGAAGTCGTGGAGGCTCACGCCCCGCAGTCTGTCAGGGGCGGGTCAGCCGACCATCGCCGCGGCGATCTCGTCCATCGTCTGGCCCTCGACCTTCTGGCCGTCGACGAGGACGGTCGGGGTGGAGTTGACCTTGGCCTTCGAGGCCGCCTCTCCCGCGGCGTCGACCCAGCCCTCGAACGTCATGTCCTCGATGCCGGGTCGTACGTCGGCCTCGGTGGCACCTGCCTCGACCGCGAGGTCGACCAGGTCGTCCGTGCTCGGGAACGGGCCCTCCTCGGGCGGCTGGTTGTCGTAGAGCAGGTCGTGGAAGGCCTTGGCCACGTCGGGACCCGACTCCTGGAGGACGACGGCGAACGCGTTGGCCGCTTCCGGCGAGTAGTCGTCGATCCGCGAGAGGAACGGCAGCGGGCGGTACTCGACCTTGACGTCTCCGGCCTCGATCGCCGTGTTGAGCTGGTCGCCGACCGTCGCTTCGAGCTGACCGCAGAAGGGGCAGAGGAAGTCCTCGTAGATCACGATCGACTTGGGCGCATCGGCGTCGCCCACGACCAGGCCGTAGCTGCCGCTGGCACCTTCCGGCGCGGTGTTCGGCTTGTCGGACCCTCCGAGGTTGGAGATGAGGAAGTAGCCGCCGACGATCAGCACGAGCACGCCGCCGATCAATCCGAAGCGGGTGAGCGTCTCCTTGCGCTTGGCGGCCTTGCGCTTCTCCTCGGCAGCAGCTTTCGAGCGCTCCGTGCGAGCCTGGCGCTGCTCGCGCCTGGCCTGCGCGGCAGCCTTCTCGTCAGCGGTCTTGTGCGTGGACTTCTTCTGCGCCATCGAGGCTTCCTTCGGATCGGTGGTCAGGATCGGTGGTGTCGACCTCACGGTCGTAGGAGGAGCGGAACAGCACGTTGTCGAGGGCGAGCCGGGTCCTCGGTCGGACGACCAGCCAGAGGCTGAGCGCCAGCAGGCCGACGTCGCGCGCGATCTCGCCGGGATACTTCGCCGCTGCGTCGGGGATCTCTCCCCCGCCGCCGAAGCAGCCGCACTCGATCGACAGCCCACGCGCCCAGGCGCTGGAGATGCCGACGATGAAGGCGACGAAGAGGACGGCGGAGACGAGGGACGCGCCGCGCAGCAGCACGCCCAGCACGAGGCACAGGCCGACGACGATCTCGACGACGGGCAGCAGGTGCCCGATGGTGGGGACCACCGCCTCCGGGAGGAGGTCGTAGGCGCGCACGGCGCGCACGCTGTCTTCGGGATAGGGGAGCTTGAGTGCGCCCGCCACGATCCAGACGCCACCCGTCACCAGGCGCGCGACCAGACCGAACCACTCCTTCACACCCCGCAGCCTAGGAGGAGAGCCTGAGTCGACCCTGAGAACGGGTCGGTAAGGTGACCGCTCGTGAGCGACAGACTGGTGTGGATCGACTGCGAGATGACCGGACTCGACCTGGGCGCCGACGCGCTGATCGAGGTGGCTGCCCTCGTCACGGACTTCGAGCTCAACGTGCTCGGCGAGGGCCTGGACGTGATCATCAAGCCGTCGCAGGAGTCGCTGGACCAGATGGTCGAGTTCGTCCGCAACATGCACGAGAAGTCCGGCCTCCTCGAGGAGCTCGACGCCGGTACGACGATGGCGGACGCCGAGGAGCAGGTGCTGGCCTACATCAAGGAGCACTGCGCGGACGGCAGTCGCCCGCCGCTGGCCGGCAACACCGTGGCCACCGACCGCGCGTTCCTGAGCCGCGACATGCCCGACCTCGAGTCGTTCCTGCACTACCGGATCGTCGACGTGTCCTCCATCAAGGAGCTCTCGCGCCGCTGGTATCCCCGCGCCTACTTCGCCGCGCCGACCAAGCGCGGCAACCACCGCGCACTGGCCGACATCCAGGAGAGCATCGAGGAGCTGCGCTACTACCGCGAGGCCGTCTTCGTGCCGCAGCCCGGCCCCGACAGCACCCGGGCCAAGGAGATCGCCGCCCGCCACGGCGGCCAGCTCACCGGGCTCCGTCCGGACCCCGATCCCGATTCCGGATCCGCCGGCTGATTGCCCTACACTTCTCGAGTTCGCAGCCCTGCGCTGCGGCATGGTGGGTATAGCTCAGCTGGTAGAGCGCCGCCTTGTGGTGGCGGATGTCGCGGGTTCAAGTCCCGTTACTCACCCCAGACGCACCGAGCCCCCGACCTGTTCAGGTCGGGGGCTCGATCGTTGCCGGGGAGCTCGCGGCGGGCCTCACGCCAGCGAGAGGAACAGCTTCTCCATCTTCTTGACGTCCACGCTGTCGACGCCGTCACCTTCAGCGAGGCACTGCTGCAACCCGGTCGCGACGATCGCGAAGCCGGCCCGGTCCAACGCTTTGGACACCGCGGCGAGCTGGGTGACCACGTCCTCGCAGTCGCGGCCCTCCTCGAGCAGCCGCAGCACCCCGGCGAGCTGCCCCTGGGCGCGCTTGATGCGGTTGATGACCGGGGTCATCTGGGTCGGGTCGAGCTCCATCAGTCCTCCTTCGTCGGATCGGCAAGGGCATCCAGTGCGGATGCGAGTCGCTGCTTGGCGTCGACGGCCACCGCTTCGAGCGCGGGCCCGGCGAGACCCATCATCGCGTCGGGGTCGAACGCCTCGACGATCGTGCTCGTGGCGTCGAGGGAGCGGACCACCACGTTGCACGGCAGCACGGCAGCGATCGACGGATCGACACCGATCGCCTCGTAGGCCAACTGCGGACGGCACGCGCCCAGGATGACCTGCGGCGCGATGTCGAGGTCGAGCTTGGCCTTCATCGTCGCCGCGAGGTCGATCTCGGTGAGGATCCCGAACCCCTGCGCGGACAGGGCCTCGCGGGTCGCCGCGACCGCGTCGTCGTACGCCATGTCGAGCGTCCTGCTCATGGTGAAGCCCATGTCGGTCCTTTCGTGGGGTCGTCGTACCGATCATCGCGAGCATACCCCCGGGGGTGTTTTGGATTCTGGAGATATACCCCCTAGGGTATCTGACAAGGACCGAGAGACCGACGCACGGGAAGGAACCGCATGTCCGACCAGTCCCCCGAGATCACGCTCGAGGCGTACGCCGCCGAGCGGAGCAGCGGCGTCACCGTGGATGTCCGCGAACGCGACCGAGTACGCGCAGGGGCACGTGCCCGGTGCCGCCCTGGTGCCGATGGGTCAGCTCGCCTCACGGCTCGACGAGATCGACCGCGCCGCTCGGGTGCACGTCATCTGCGCCTCGGGCAACCGTTCGAGGGCGATGACCGACCTGCTCGTCGCGGCCGGGTTCGACGCAGTCTCGGTCGCGGGCGGCACCGGAGCGTGGATCGAGTCCGGGCGTGGCGTCGAGGTCGGGTTGTGATGTCCTCGCTCACGATCGTCCCCATCGAGACGCCGACGCTCGGCGACCGCAGCTACCTCGTGCACGACGGCGAGGTCGCTCTCGTCATCGACCCGCAGCGCGACATCGACCGGGTGCTCACCCTGCTCGAGGAGCAGGGCGTGCGCCTCACGCACGTCTTCGAGACCCACATCCACAACGACTACGTCACCGGTGGTCTCGCCCTGGCGGAGCGCACCGGTGCCCACTACCTCGTCAACGGCGAGGACGACGTGTCCTTCACCCGCACCCCCGTGGCGGACGGACAGGTCGTCGAGGTGGGTGGACGGATGCGCGTCACTGCGCTCGCCACCCCCGGGCACACGTTCACCCACCTCTCCTACGTCCTGAGCGACACCGGCGAGGGGCTCGACCACGCGGTCGGTGTCTTCTCCGGCGGATCGCTGCTCTACGGAGCCACCGGGCGCCCGGACCTGCTGGGGCCGGAGCACACCCACGACCTCGTCCACCAGCAGCACGCGTCGGCGCACCGGCTGGCCGACCTGCTCCCGGACGAGGCCGAGGTCTTTCCCACCCATGGGTTCGGTTCGTTCTGCGCGGCCAGTCAGTCCGACGCGACGTCCTCGACCATCGGCCGCGAGAAGCAGGCCAACCCCGTGCTGACGCAGGACGAGTCGACCTACGTCGAGGAGCTGCTCGCCGGTCTCGGACCGTGGCCCGCCTACTACGCCCACATGGCCCCCGCCAACGCGGCCGGTCCGTCTGCGCCCGACCTGTCTCCCCCGGCGCACGCCGACGCGGACGAGCTACGCCGACGCATCAAGGCCGGCGAGTGGGTGGTCGACCTGCGCAGCCGAACGGCCTTCGCCGCCGGCCACGCCCCGGGCACGCTCAACTTCGGCCTCGACGGTGGCTTCGCGACCTATCTCGGCTGGCTCGTCACCTGGGGCACGCCGATCACGCTGCTCGGGGAGACGGCCGACGACGTGGCGCAGGCGCAGCGCGAGCTCGTGCGCATCGGCATCGACCGACCTGCCGCCCACGCCATCGGAGGGCCGGAGGACTGGAGCGACCGCGAGCCGGGGTCGTTCGCGACGGCCACGTTCGCCGACCTGGCCCAGGTCCGACACCACCGCGAGATAGTCGTCCTCGACGTGCGCCGTGCCGACGAGCACCAGCTGGCGCGCATCGACGGGGCCGTCAACATCCCCCTCCACCAGCTGTGGGGGTCGCTGGCGGACGTGCCCGCCGGCGAGGTGTGGGTCCACTGCGCCGGGGGTTACCGCGCCTCGGTCGCCGCCTCCATGCTCGACGCCGTCGGGCGCTCGCTGGTGGCCATCGACGACTCCTTCGACAACGCCGAGGAGGCGGGCCTGCACCTCGTGGGGCCTGAGGCGTGACGCTCGCACTCGCCGTCGCCGCCGGCGTGGTCATCGGCCTCAGCCTCGGCGCCCTCGGCGGCGGCGGGTCGATCCTCGCCGTCCCGGTGCTGGTCTACGCCCTCGGGCAGAGCCCGGCCCAGGCCACGACGGGGTCCCTCGTCGTGGTGGGGGTGACGTCCCTGGCCGGCGCCGTCGCCGCACGCCGCGCGGGCAACGTCCTGCTGGGACGCGGCGTGGCCTTCGGCCTGGTCGCCACCGGTGGGGCCGTCGCGGGTGCGCGGGCGTCGACGGTGGTCGCGGAACCGGTGCTGCTGGCCGCGTTCGCCGTGCTGATGCTTGCCGTGGGCGCCCTGCTCGCCGTCCGCCAGTGGCGCGGCAGGCACGCGGTCGTGACCGACCGGCCCGAGCGGACGGGCCTCGACGACCCGATCATCACCTTCAGCCCGACCTTCGCCTGCCAGTGCCCGCGCGCGCTCAAGGTGCTCGTCACCGCCACGGCGGTCGGGCTGCTGACCGGCTTCCTGGGGGTGGGCGGAGGCTTCCTCGTCGTCCCGGCGCTCCTCGTCGCACTGAGCCTGCCGATGGAGCACGCCGCCGGCACGTCGCTGGTCGTCATCACCATCACCAGCAGCGTGGCTCTGGTCGCCCGGTCCGGCAGCGGGGTCGCCCCCGACTGGTGGCCCGTCATCGTCCTCACCGCGTCCGCCGCGGTCGGCGCGGTCGCCGGCTCCCGGATCGCCGACCGCGCCGACACCCGCTGGCTCTCGGCGGCGTTCACCGGGCTCGTCCTCGCCGTCGCGGTCCTCACCGCCTCGCAGGCGCTGCCCGCCCTCGTCTGACCCTCTACCCTCGTCAACCACACAGAAGGAGCACCACCATGTGCCGAGCAGTCCGATGCAAGACCTGCGGCAAGACCACCTGGGCCGGATGCGGCCAGCACATCGGCCAGGTCAAGGCCGGTGTCCCCGCGACAGGACTGGTGCAACGGCCAGCACACGGCGGCCGAGAAGGCGGCCGCGGGCTCAGGTCGCGGCTTGCTCTCGAGGATCTTCGGCCGCTGACGCGCGAGGGTCTACGTTGGGTCGGTGGATTCCGGCAACAGCAGCTATGACGTCGTCGTGGTCGGCGGTGGCCACAACGCCCTGGTCAGCGCCGCCTACCTGGCCCGCGCCGGCCTCTCGGTCCTGGTGCTCGAGCGCCTCGGGCACACCGGCGGTGCCGCCGTCTCGGTCGAGCCGTTCTCCGGCCACCCGGCCCGGCTCTCGCGCTACTCCTACCTGGTGAGCCTGATGCCGGAGCAGCTGATGGCCGACCTCGGCCTGGACATCCGGCTCGCCTCGCGCACCACGGCGTCGTACACCCCCTGGACGCGCGGCGACCGCTCCGGCGGCCTGCTCGCCGAGCGCCCCGAGGGCGACGCGACGCGGGCGTCCTTCCGCGAGCTGACCGGCGGCGACGAGGAGTACGCCGCGTGGCAGGCGTTCTACGCCGAGGTCGGCGGGCTCGCCGCGACCCTCGCCCCCACCCTGATGCAGCCGCTGCCGCTGGAGCGGGACCTGAAGGCACTCACCGACGAGCGCATCTGGCGCGACGTCGTCGAGCGCCCCCTGGGCGAGACGATCCTGTCGCGGTTCACCGACGACACGGTCCGCGGTGTCGTGGCCACCGACGCGCTCATCGGCACCTTCGCCTCGATGGACGACCCGTCCCTCATCCAGAACCGCTGCTTCCTCTACCACCTGATCGGCAACGGCACCGGCGAGTGGCGCGTGCCCATCGGCGGGATGGGCGCGGTGACCACGGCCCTCGCCAAGTCGGCCGTCGAGGCCGGCGCCGAGATCCTCACCGGGGCCGGCGTCAGCGCCATCACGCCCGGCCCGGACGGCGCCGAGGTCACCTGGCACGACGACGGCGGGGAGCACTCGGTCACGGGACGACGGGTCCTGTCCGGGGTGGCGCCGTGGGTGCTGCGGATCCTCCTCGGCGAGGGCGAGGACACCGACAACAAGCCCGCAGGCTCGCAGCTCAAGATCAACTTCCTCCTCGACCGCCTGCCCGCCCTCAGGTCCGGCGCCGATCCCGCGGTCGCCTTCGCCGGCACCCTCCACCTCGCCGAGGACTACACGCAGCTGGAGCAGGCGTACGCCGCTGCCGCCGGCGGCTCGGTGCCCGACCCGATGCCGGGCGAGGTCTACTGCCACAGCCTCAGCGACCCGTCGATCCTGGGCGACCGCGCGGGCTCGGCGCACACGCTGACCTACTTCGGGCTGCACACCCCGGCCGGCATCTTCGACGCCGATCCCCACGCGCGCGAGGTGGCCACGCAACGTGCGCTGGCCTCGCTCAACGCGGTGCTCGCCGAGCCGATCGAGGACTGCCTGGCCACCGACGCCGACGGCCGGCCGTGCCTCGAGGCGAAGATCCCGCAGGACATCGAGAAGGACCTCGCGATGCCCGGTGGCCACATCTTCCACGGCGACCTCGAGTGGCCCTGGGCCTCCCACCGGGCCCGGCTCGACACGCCTGCCCAGCAGTGGGGCGTACAGACCAGCCACGACTCCGTGCTGCTCTGCGGCTCGGGCGCGAGGCGGGGCGGTGCGGTCTCCGGGCTGGGTGGCCACAACGCCGCCCAGGCCGTGCTGGCCGAGCTGTGAGACCCACCGTCGGGGGTGGACCTCGATTTCGCCTGTCGGTCACGACGGGGTAATGTTCTACTCGCTTCACCAGATGCGCCATTAGCTCAATTGGCAGAGCAGCTGACTCTTAATCAGCGGGTTCGGGGTTCAAGTCCCTGATGGCGTACAGATCAAGCCCCTGACCAGCGGAGACGCTGGTCAGGGGCTTTCTCGTTGCCCGACGAGCCAGCGGCGCCCGTGTGAGCGCACGCGGTGGCGCGCTACGTCCTCGCGCTGGCGAGAGACTGCTGGTGTCGCCGGTTGGCCTCGATCAACCCGTCGAGCGAGGCTCTCGTCGCGATCAGCTCGTCGATGTGGGCAGAAATCTTGTCGCGCTCCTCGCTGAGCCGACGAAACGCTGCCTGGTCGTTGCTCGACGAGGGGGACTCGACGCAGGGAAGCAGGTCCGAGACGGTGCGGCTCGACAGACCCGCGGCGTACATGCGTTGGATGAAGTCGACGCGAGCCACATCGTCCTCGGAGTAGAGCCGCTGACCACTCGGGCTGCGCTGGCTCGCCAGGAGGTACTGCGTCTCGTAGTAGCGCAGCGACCGCACGCTCACACCCGTGCGGGATGCGAGCTCGCCGATGCGCATCGATGTGCCCTCTGTCACGTTCTGCTCCCAGGACTTGCCTCTGACATCAATGTCAGACTTTAACGTCGACGACATGACCACGACAACTCTCTTCGATCCCGTCGACCTCTCCGGCCTGCACCTGCCCAACCGCGTGGTGATGGCTCCGATGACCCGCGTGCGCGCCGATGCCGGCGGGCTGGCGAGCTCCCTGATGGCCACCTACTACGCGCAGCGCGCGAGTGCCGGCCTGATCATCACCGAGGGGACACACCCGAGCGCCGTCGGACAGTCCAACCCCGGCACGCCCGGTATGGCCACCGACGAGCAGGCCGCGTCGTGGCAGCAGGTGACCGACCGGGTGCACGCCGCGGGAGGCCGCATCTTCGCGCAGGTCATGCACGCGGGTCGCGTCTCCCACGAGGAGACGACGGGGCACCAGCCCGTGGCCCCGTCCGCCATCCGCTACGAGGCCGATGTCTTCACCCCCTCCGGCCCCCAGCCCGCATCGATGCCGCGCGAGCTGGCGACGTCCGAGGTGCCCGCACACGTCGAGTCGTACGCCGCTGCGTCCCGCCGTGCCGTCGACGCCGGCTTCGACGGTGTCGAGCTGCACGGCGCGAACGGCTACCTCATCAACCAGTTCCTCTCGAGCAACGTCAACCGTCGAGACGACGGCTACGGCGGCTCGATCACCCATCGGATCCGGTTCGCCGTGGAGGCGGCCGCGGCGACCGTCGACGCCGTGGGGGCCGCGAGGGTCGGCATCCGCCTCTCCCCCGGGGCGGGCATCCAGGGCATCGAGGAGACCGACGTGCCCGAGCTCTACACGGCTCTCCTGGCCGAGCTGGCCACCCTCGACCTCGCGTACGTCCACCTCGAGATGGGAGCCGGCGACCAGGTGCTCGACGGCCTGCGCCGCAGCTGGCCCGGCACGTTGATCATGAACCCGTCGAACCCGATGTCGCCGCAGCGCACGGAGCTCGCCGTCGCCGATGGATGGCTACGGAGAGGCGCCGACCTCATCAGCTTCGGGCGGGCGTACATCGCAAATCCCGACCTGGTGGAGCGGCTCCGCGTCGGCGCCCCCTTGGCGATCGACGACCCGATGACCCACTACGTCGGAGGCCGGAAGGGCTACACCGACTACCCGACCCACCCGCACACCACGTGAACGACACCGCCGTCGAGCCCCTGCCTGAGGACGTCACCACCATGACCAGCAGCTTCAACCCCCTGATCGGCCGCAACATCGAGGACATGCGCGAGGACCTCTCGACCCGACGCGCGGCTGGGACACCAGTCGTCGAGACCGCCCTGCCGGGCATGGTGCTGGCCCCACGGTTCGAGGACGTGCGGGCGGCGCTGCTCGACCACGAGCACCTGAGCACGAAGGACAACTTCCTCCTCGCTGGCGACGGGGAGCCCACCCCGCTGCTCATCACCCAGAGCGACGGCGAGCGCCACACCATGCTCCGCGACCTCCTACGTCCTGCCTTCAACCGCGCGGCCATGAAGGACGCCGGGCCGTGGATCCGCGAGCTCGTCGACGAGATTCTCGACCGGTTGCCGCCAGGCGGGCCGATCGACGTGGTGGGCGACATCGGCGTCCCCCTGACCGCCGCCGTCATCACCCGCCTGATCGGCGTCCCCGGAGAGGATGCGGGGCGTCTGGTGGAGCTGACGCAGGCACTCGCAGAGATGATGCCGGCCAACCTCTTCGTCACCCCCGAGTGGGCCGAGCTGGAGGAGTACTTCCGGGCGAGGTCCGAGGAGCGACGCCTGATGACGGACAAGCCGCAGGACGCGCTGACCAGGCTGGTCGGTGCCTGCGTCGACGGCGTGCCGATGTCGGACCGCGAAGTGGCCTTCCACGCCTTCCAGCTGTTCGTGGCGGGCGTCGAGAGCACGTCGTTCACCCTCGGCTGGACGGTCCACCACCTGCTCGTCCGGGACGACCGGTGGGACGCGTTGCGCAGCGACCGCTCGCTGCTCGCGTTGGCGCGTGAGGAGGGCTTGCGGCACTGCACGGCGATCCGATGGGTCGCCCGCACCGCGGAGGAGGACGTACGTCTGGGTGGCGCCTGCGTGCACGCCGGCGACCGCCTCCTCGTGAGCCTCGAGTCTGCGAACCTCGACGAGGAAGCATTCGGGCCCGACGCCGACCGGTTCGACCTGCACCGGGAGTCCGCTCGCAAGCACGTGGCATTCGGTCACGGCGTCCACCTGTGCCTGGGCGCCGAGCTCTCACGGCTCGAGATCGACGCGGCCCTGGACCGACTGCTGGACCGGATGCCCGCCCTGCACCTGGTGGAGCCCGACGCTTGGGACGACCTGCGAAGCCCGTTGTTCAGCGGACCGCGCAGCGTCCGGGTGAGCTGGTGAACCGGTAAGACACACCTCCCCCGACGGCACCCACTGTCATGCCAGACATCACTGATTCCTCGGGACGCCGAACGATCGAAGCGGGGCTGGACCTCCGGGGTCGCGTCGCCCTCATCACCGGTGGGGGGCGGGGCATCGGCCGGAGCATCTCGGAGGAGCTTGCAGGAGCGGGTGCCTCGGTGGTCGTGGTGGCTCGCTCGGCGGGAGAGATCGAAGAGACGGCCGCGGTGATTCGGGAACGGGGCGGCGAGGCCGTCGCGTTTCGCGCCGACCTTGCCGATGCGATCGCCGTCGGTGACGTCGTCAAGCACATCGAGGACCGCCACGGGCGCGTGGACGTGCTGGTCAACAACGCAGGCACGGTGGCGCCCCTGGGGCCCACCGTCGGCGTCGGCCAGGACGAGGTCGCCGCAGCGTTCGCACTCAACCTCCACGCGCCGTTCGCGCTCGCGAGGGGCCTGCTCCCGGGCATGGTCGCGCGGGGGTGGGGCCGCATCGTCAACGTCTCGAGCGGCGTCGTGGCTCGGCCGGGGAGCATGAGGGGCGGCAACGTCTACGTGGCGACCAAGAGTGCGCTCGAGGCCCACACGCTGAACCTCGCGGCCGAGATCGAGACGACCGGCGTCACCGCCAACGTCTTCCGCCCCGGTTCCGTCGACACCGCCATGCAGGAGTTCATTCGCGCGCAGGATCCAGGACACGTCGGGGGTGGGCTCGTGGAACGGTTCCGCACGATGCACCGTGACGGGTCGCTCATCACACCTGAGGACTCGGCCCACATCCTGATGAGTCACCTGTCCAGCGGCGCGAACGGGGAGGTGTGGACGGCGACGCCGGAGGGGCGCTGATCGAGCTGCCTACCGGGACCTGCGCACCGCCCGTGCCACGACTGCTGTCGCCACCAGCGCGACCTCGAGTACGCCGTAGGTCACGGCGGTTGGCTCGAGACCGAAACGCCCGACGGCGAGACCGGCGACCAGAGCCGGGACGCTGAAGGCCAGGTAGCTGACGACGTACATGGTCGCGAACACCTCTCCGCGCGCTTCTGCGGGCGCGGCCTGCCCGATCGCACCGACGGCCATCCGGAACGTTGCGCCGAAGCCGAGTCCGGCGACCACCGAGCCGAGCGCGTAGAGGGGGAGCACGGACAGCTGCATTGCGAGGGTGGTGAGGAGGACGCCGGTCCCGAGCGCCACGTGGCTGAGCAGCTCCCGCCGATGGTCGGGCAGGACGTCCGAGGCGACCGGTCCGACGGCACCGGCGGCGAAGAAGATGGCAAGCACCATCCCCACGGTCGAGTGACTGCTGACCCCGAGGACGGTCCGGATGATCGATGACCCCAGGGAGAGGTACAGGCCCGCGAGGGCCCAGGTCGCGACGATCGATGGCAGGAGAGTGACGAACACACCACGCGTCGCCGGAGGCAGACCGACACTGGGCAGGAGTGTCCGCCACAGGGGGCGGTTGTCTCCCACCCCGCTCCGTGAGCGTTCCGGAACGAGCCACACGAGCCCAGCCAGCGCCGTGTAGATGGACGCCAGGAGCCAGAACACCAGTTGTCGCGGGTGAGGCGCATGCTCGACGAGCGCTCCGGCCAGGACTGCCCCGATGGCGATCCCGAGCGACGGAACCGCGCTGCTGACCATCGAGCCCGTGCGGGGATCGGGCGCCGCATCCATGATCATCGCCGTGGTGGTGCCGGTCGCGGCCCCGACCGCAAGGCCCTGGACGATGCGAGCCACCACGAGATCAGTGGTCCCTCCTGCGGTTGCGAAGAGGACCATCCCCACCGCGAGCAGCACCAGGGCTGCGGATGCGACGGGGCGACGTCCGACCCGGTCGGACAGAGATCCGACGGTCAGCAACGCGATCAGCAGTGCGAAGACGTAGACCGCGAAGACAACGGTGAGGGTGAAGGTGGAGAACCCGAAGAGCCGCTGGAAGACGGGATAGAGCGGCGACGGGGCCGACGCCGCAGTCAGCGTCGCAGTGCCGGCCACTCCTCCGACGACGAAGGAGAGTGATCGGGTCGTCATACGGCCTCCCGCCTTAAAGCAATGATCTTTGCGCAACCGAGCGTAGGGGCGGACGGCTTGTTAAAGCAAATCTCTTTGCATAATCTGACTTCATGAGCGGCGAACATGCGTCAAGGCGCCCCGGTGGTCGCAGCAGTCGAGTGCAGGCCGCCATCTACACGGCAGTCGGCGAGCTCGTGGGCGAGGGCTCGGAGAGGATCAGCTTTCCTGCCATCGCGTCGCGAGCAGGCGTCAATCCCACGACGCTCTACCGACGCTGGGCCGACGTCGACGCCCTTCTGGAGGAGGTCGCGGTGGCGGCCCTCACTCGCGACGGGGAGGCGCTGCCCGACACCGGATCCATCGAGGACGACCTCGCCGAGTGGGCGGAGATCATCGCCCAGGACATCACCCGCCCCGAACGAACTCGCTACCTGCGCGCGATGGTGGCAGCCCGCACAGACCTGGTCTCCGAATGCGCCGTCACCGACACACGACGCGCCCAGGCACAGGAACTGGTCCGGCGAGCCGAAGAACGCGACGAGAAGGCGCCCACGGTCGAGCAGATCCTCGACCACGTCATTGCGCCGATGTACTACCGCGTCGTCTTCGGCCTCCCCGTTGACGACCACATGGGACGCGACCTCGTTCACGACGTGCTCGCCATGACCGATGGGCGCCGACAGATGGGCCGCACCTGAGGTCGGACGCGTGCGAACGCGGCCTCAGACGACAGCTGTGGCGAGCCACGCCACCAGCAGCGAGACCACGGCCACTACACCGTTGAGCGGCGTCTGACGAGCCTCTCCGCGCGAGAGGTGGAACCCAGCCGCCAGCACCTGCAGGACGGCGAAGCCCAGGGCGGACACGATCGCCAGCCCCGGGAGAACCCCCGTCAGCGGCGGCAGCAGCAGCCCGACGGCACCCAGCACCTCGAGCCCCCCGATCAACCGGACGCCCCACATCGGCACGGCGTGACCCGCCCACGCCATCATCGGAGCGAGCTGCTCCTGCGACTTCACCAGCTTGGTGCCCCCGGCGAAGAGGTTGAACGCCGCGAGCATCGTCGCGACGAACCAGTATCCGATCTGCATGTGTCCTCCCATGGCTGTTGACAGTGGCGCGGTGATCATCACCGCCGCAGGTGCTCGACCGGCGTCTCCCTGGTCACGTGCCCTCCGGTCGCCCCCAACGTCATCTGGCCCCACTCCCATCGACGCCGCCTGCGTCGCTTGCGAGATGTGTGGCGTCGGCCCATGCCCCTCTTACGACGTGGTGCTTACGACGTGGTGGAGTCGTGCTCGTGGTCGACCACCCATTGAGCTGCTCGGGCCCGGCGACCTCCACCGCGCGACCCCTACCGGGTGCGGGAGCCCGCCTGCCGGGCGTGGTGCCGGCGTGCCTTCATCCGGTTGCCGCACACCGCCATCGAGCACCACCGCGCCGTGTTGCTCTTGGACCTGTCCAGGAAGAAGAGCTCGCACTCGTCGTTGCCGCAGGGGCGGAGGCGACCCGGCAGGCGTGACGTCAGCCCCGCCCACGCGATGACCGCCCGGGCGACCGCCATCCGCTCGGCCGGCCCGTCGACCACCCAGTCCAACCCGCGCGCCGTCAGCGGGCGGGCACGCTGGACGATCCCCTCGAGGGCGTCGTCGAGCTCGGGGGTCGGAGCTCCGGCGCGCGTTGCCGCCTGCAGGCTCGCGCGCACCTGCACGAGGGCCTCGATCTCGGGCTGGCTCCCGGTGCCACCGAGCTCGTGGGCGAGGTCGGCCGCGAAGTCCGGCTCGCGCATCCGGTCGCGCACCACGCCCGACTCGACCGCGGCCGAGTTCAGCAGTCGCAGCATCGCCTCCTCGTCACCGATGAGGTCCTTCTCAGGCTCCCTAACCTGCTCAGTCATGTTGCGAGGTTACCTCATCCATGCTTCAGTGGACTAACCTTCAAAATCAGAGATGGGAGTTAGACATGACTGTCCAGCGCACACACCAGGTCCACCACCGCACGGTCGAGGTCGACGGACACACGACCTTCTACCGCGAGGCCGGCTCCCCGCACGCGCCGACCGTCGTGCTCCTGCACGGCTACCCCACGAGCTCCTTCATGTTCCGCGACCTCATCCCGGTGCTCGGCCGTCACTTCCACGTGATCGCTCCCGATCACCTCGGCTTCGGCCTGACCGACGCTCCGAGCGTCGACGAGCTCGACTACACCTTCGACGCGCTCGCCGACCACACGTCTGCGCTGCTGACCCACCTCGGGGTCGACTCCTACGCGATCTACGTGCAGGACTACGGCGCCCCGATCGGCTGGCGCCTGGCGCTGCAGGATCCCTCACCGGTATGGGCGATCGTCAGCCAGAACGGCAACGCGTACGAGGAGGGCTTCGTGCCGTCGTTCTGGCGGAGCGTCTGGGACTACACGGACTCCCCCGGTCCCGACACGGAGGAGGCGCTGCGCCCAGCACTCGGGGTGGAGGCCATCAAGTGGCAGTACACCCACGGCGTGAGCGACCCGAGCGTCGTCAGCCCCGACACGTGGATCCACGACGCCGCCCTCGTCGGGCGCCCCGGCAACGACCTGGCTCAGCTGGCGCTCTTCCGCGACTACATCACCAACGTGCAGCTCTACCCCGCCTTCCAGGCGTACCTGCGCTCCTCCGGCGTCCCCGTCCTTGCCGTGTGGGGCCGCAACGACGAGATCTTCGCCCCGGCCGGCGCGGAGGCGTTCGCCCGTGACGCGCACGACGCGGAGATCCACCTGCTGGATGGCGGTCACTTCCTGCTCGAGACCGACCTCGACCAGGTGGCCGAGCTGATGACCGACTTCCTGGACCGGAAGAAGCCGCGCTGACGCCCACCCGCGAGACGTACGAGCGCCACGCGAGGGCCGCGCCCTACTGCGGACCCAGGGCGCTGTGCGCGAGGCCCCGGGTTGCTGGCGGCCTCACCGTCCGCACATCGCGTCGGACAGGTCCCACAGGAGCTCCGCCCTCTCGGGGTGGAGTGCCCAGCGCTTGACCCCGTGCGGATGGTCGGCGAGGGAGGCGTCGTCGTCGACGACGTAGGCCTCCTGGCAGTCGTCCAGGTAGTGGCCTCCCGTGAGCCCCAGGGCAGGCCAGACGGCGGCGACCATCGTGGTCGACGCCCCCTGCTCGATCGACTTGTAGGCGAAGACCCCGGCGGCCTCCGCCGCATCGAGCGAGGCGCGCTGCTCCGCGCTGAAGTTGCGCTGGAGCCCCGTGGCGACGCCGCCGGGATTCACCGCGTTGGCGACCACACCCCGGTCGGCCCACCGACGGGTGGCCTCGACCGCGAACAGGGAGTTGGCGGTCTTGGAGCGGGCGTAGGCGATCTGCGGGTCGTAGTGCACTCGCCGGTAGTCCAGGTCGTCGAGGTCGACGTCGCTGCGCATGTGGGCGGTGGAGCTGAGGGAGACGATCCGCGCGCCACCGCGCCCGGCTGCACCGCGCTCGAGCGAGCGGAGGAGCCCCCCGGCCAGGGCATGGTGCCCGAGGTGGTTGGTGGCGAGCTGGAGCTCCCGACCCGCTGACGTGCGCTCGAGGCCCGCCGTCACGATGCCGGCGTTGGCGACGAGCAGGTGCAGCGGCTCGTCCCAGTCGAGGACGAACGCCTCGACAGACGACAGATCGGCGAGGTCGAGGTGGCGGACGTCCGGGCGACGACCAGTGGACCGTTCGATGCCGCGCGCCGCGGCGACGCCGGCGCTCTCGCTGCGGACGGCCAGCGTGACGTGGGCACCGGCGAGGGCCAGCACCCGGGCCGTCTCGAGCCCGAGCCCGGAGGAACCCCCTGTGACCAGGGCCCGCACCCCCGTCAGGTCGGTGCCCTCGACGACCTCCTCGGCCGTGGCAGTGGCAGCGAAAGGAGTGGTGATGAGGGTGCTGGTCATGCGGCGACTTTACACAATAGACAAAATCTGTCTACAGCGACTAGCGTCGCGCCGTGGACTCACCGTCGCGGGCGCACGTACGCCGTCTCGCGGTGCTGACGTCCGCCGCCCAGACGTTCGCCGCAGGTGGATTTCGCGGCACCTCGATGACCACCGTCGCGCGCGAGGCGGGCGTGTCGCGGCCCGGGCTCTACCTCATGTTCGAGACCAAGGAGGCCCTCTTCCGCGAGGCCGTCTCCACCATCCTCAGCCAGGACCTGGTAGCCGTCGCGAGCATCCTCGGCGATGCGACCGTGCCGCTCGGCGAGCGCCTCGTCGCCTCGTTCGACCGCTGGGCGGGGCGCTGGATCGAGCAGCCCGGGCGTGACATCACCGAGGTGGTTCGCGAGAACCCCGATCTTCTCGACCAGACAGCCGCCGACGCACCCGCCGTGTTCGAGGGCTACATCGCCGACGCACTTGCCGCGCAGCACCCCGACGCCGCGGAGCGGGCGCGGACGCTCATCAGCGTCTCCGTGGGCCTCAAGCACCAGACGCATCGACGCGACGAGTTCCTCGTTCGCCTCGGTGCCGCGGTCGACCAGCTGCTCTGACGCGAGGCCCACATCGTCCGTCGGAGGGTCGAGCCCCTCACCGTGCTGGCCGGGTCACCACGGAGGCCTGGGCCGCCAGCGTCCGGTGCACCGGACAGCGACCGGCGATGCGCAGGAGACTCGACCGTTGCTCGTCGTCCAACCCGGTCGGGAGCTCGATGTCCAGCTCGAACACGTCGACCTTGCCTGAGGCGTCGTCGCGGCAGTCGTCGGCGTGCACCCTGTCGTGCGTGGCGCGGGCGCGGAGCTCACCCACGTCCCATCCCTTGCGCTGGGCGTACAACCGCATCGTCATGACCGTGCAGGCCGCCAGGGCGACGGCGAGGTGGTCGTAGGGGGTGGGTCCCTCCTGCGTGCCACCGACGGCGAGGGGCTCGTCGAGGACCAGGTCGAACCCGCGTGACTCCACGACCGTACGGAGACCGTCGGCGCTGACGGCGGTCGCGCCCCCCTTCTCGTACGCCGTCTTCGCGCTGGAGGACCGGACCGGCCGCGGGCAGGTAGCGACGGGCCCACGCGGCGATGACGGACGCTGCGTAGACGGCGTCGTCCTCCCGGCTGAGCAGGTGGTCGGCCTCGTCGAGCGTGACGAAGCTCTTGGGGTGTCGAGCCGCATGGTAGAGCGCCTCGGCGTTCTCGATGCCGACGACCTCGTCGCGCGGTGCGTGCATGAGCAGCACCGCCCCCTGGAACATCGCCAGGCTCTCCCGGGGAGGGTGGGCGGCGAGCTCGTCCAGGAAGGCCCGGGAGATCTCGAAGCTCCGCCCAGCGATCCGTACGACTCCGGCGCCCTCACGTCGCACGGCGGCAAGGTCGCCGTCCAGGACCTGCTGCACGTGGGCCGGATCGGCCGGCGCGCCGATGGTGGCGACGGCACGCACGGATGCGATAGCGGGAGCTGCGCTGAGGACCGCCGCGCCACCGAGGGAGTGGCCGACGAGGAGGGCCGGAGGGGCGACCACCGTGGCCAGGTGCTCGGCAGCCGTGCTGATGTCCGCCACGTCCGCGGCGAAGCCGCCGGATGCCAGCGCACCCTCGCTGGCACCGATACCGGCGAAGTCGAAGGACAGGACCGCGAAGCCCTCGGACACCAGGGCTGCCGTGAGCTGGCGCTCCGCCCGCAGGTCCTTCGAGCACGTGAAGCAGTGGGCGAAGACGGCACTGGCCCGAACCGGCCCGCGCGGGACCTCCAGCCGTGCAGCGAGCGACGTCCCCCGCGAGGAGGTGAGGGCGAACGTCGTCGGGTGCGGGTCCATGGTCCGGCGGACCTCCTCGAGTGCGATGACTGTCACCTCGTCCGTGCCGACATCGGCGGGGTCCTTACAGGCCCTCTCGCGGTCTCGTCCCCGCACCGGGTAAGCCCGCAGCGGCGGAGGGCACACACGGGGAGACCGTCACGCGCAATGGAAGGACCCCCATGCCCCTCCCCGTCCCCCGCGAGAGCTCGTTCACGTCCCCCCTGCGGCAACCTGCGGTCGCGGCACGTGTGGGCGTGTGGCTCGGGATCGCCTTCGCGGCCGCCTTCCTCACCGGGTTGGTCAGCCACTGGGCGCAGTCGTCGGCCCCGTGGATCCCGTTCCCGTCGTCGCCGACCTGGGGCTACCGGTTCACGCAGGGCCTGCACCTCGTGTCCGGCACCGCGTGCATCCCCCTGCTGCTCGTCAAGCTGTGGTCGGTGTTCCCGAAGCTGTTCGCTCCTGTCTCGTTCCGGCTCGACGGGCGCAACGTGCTCCACGTCGTCGAGCGCGCGTCCATCGGCGTGCTGGTGGCGGCGGCGATCTTCCAGCTCGCTTCCGGACTGGCCAACTCCGCCCAGTGGTACCCGTGGTCGTTCTCGTTCCGGGCGACGCACCACGCCGTGGCATGGATCGCCGTCGGGGCGCTCGTCGTGCACGTGGCGGTCAAGCTGCCGCTCGTGCGCGAGGCCCTCGGCGCCCCGGTGGACGACGATGCTCTGGACCGCCCCGGCACCGCCGCCACGAGCGTCGGCCTGACCCGTCGGGGACTGCTCCGCAGCACCTGGGTCGCCACCGGCGTCGCGGTCCTCGCGACGGCGGGCGCGACCATCACGCCCTTGCGCCGGATCTCGCTCCTCGCGACGCGCGACGGAGCCGGCCCGCAGGGCCTGCCCGTCAACCGCACGGCCCGCGCGGCCGGGGCACTGGACGCGGCACTCGATCCGGCCTACCGGCTCACGGTCGCGTGGCGGGACCGGGAGGTGCTGCTGAGCCGCGACGACCTCCTCGCGATGACCCAGCGCACCCGCGAGCTCCCGATGGCGTGCGTGGAGGGGTGGAGCGCCTCGGCGAGCTGGACAGGGGTGCCGATGCGCGACCTCCTCGACCTCGTCGAGGCACCAGCCGGCTCCGACGTCGTCGTCGGCAGCATGCAGACGCGCGGCGCGTTCGCCGCAGACCCTCCTGCCGGGCCAGTTCGCGGACGATGCAGACACCCTCCTCGCCCTCGCCATCAACGGCGAGACGCTCGACGTCGACCACGGGTACCCATGTCGGATCATCGCGCCCAACCGTCCCGGGGTGCTGCAGACCAAGTGGGTCGAGCGTCTCGAGGTGCAGGCATGAGCGAGTGAGGACCACGCGGCTGGTGATCGGCGCCGCTCGGACCGCCATCGGAGCATGGGGCGCCTGGCTGCTGGTCGACACCGGGTGGTCCAACGTCGTGGCTGCCGTGACGTGGCTGGTCGGAGGAGTCGTCGTGCACGACGCGCTGCTGGCTCCGGCGACCATCGTCTTGACCTACTTCGCCCTGCGTGCGCTTCCCGTCGTCGCACGTCCGGCCGCCGGAGCGGCAGCCGTCATTCATCGGGACCATCACTGTGGTGGCCATCCCGGTCCTCGGCCGTCCCGGGGCAGAGCCCGACAATCCCAGCCTCCTGCCCCGCGACTACGTGCTGGGCTGGTTCGTCATCGTCGCACTTGGTGCTCGTGATCGCGGCCGGGGCCGCACTCCGTACCGTCCGCGGGCAGCGTCACGAGGAACGCCGACGTGGGGAGTGACGGTGACGCCGACTAGTATTGAGTCCATGGGGCCGAACAAGCAGCAGCTCCAGCTGGAGGATGGTCCTGGCAGGGCCGATGTCCGCACTGGACTCCCTGGACGACACCTCCCGGCAGTGGCTCGGCCGACCTCGACGCAGCCTCGGTGCGCACGACAGGCCGTCGGCCGAGCTCCACGCACTGCTGCGGCGCGTGGCACGCGCGGAGGCGTCGCGTCGCGCCGGCACGCACGGCATCCGCGGAGTCGAGCTCTACGACCTCGCGGAGCAGGCCGCCAACGACGCCTGCGTCAGTGTCCTGCGGCGGTTGCCGGACTTCGAGGGCCGGAGCCGGTTCACCACGTGGGCGTGCAAGTTCGCGATCCTCGAGGTGGCGCAGAAGGTCGGCCGTCACCGGTGGCGCAGGGTCGGTGTGGTGCTGGACCCCGACGACTGGGACCGCCTCCCCGAGAGCCTCGCGACGGACCCCACCGAGGTCGCAGCCGCGCGAGAGCTCCTCGATGCCGTCCACGACGTGGTGCGCACCGAGTTCACCGAGCGCCAGCGCCGCATCTTCGAGGCGCTCTTCATCAGTCGCGTGGGCTTCGACGTCCTGGCAACCGAGCTCGGGACCAACCGCAACGCGCTCTACAAGGCGGAGTTCGACATCCGCGCCAAGCTGCGTCGCCACCTCGTGGCCCGCGGCCACGTCAAGGAAGAGGAGACACGGCGGTGAGCGTGCCCCGAGAACTGCCGGCCACCGCCCGGGACCGCATCCTCGCCATCCTGCGCACGGATCCGGCTGACGTGGGGTGCGGTCACTTCTTCGAGCTCCTCGACCAGTACGTCGAGCTCGTGGTCGCGGGCGAGGACCCGGAGACGCGCCTTCCGGGCGTCACGGCGCACCTGGAGGCGTGCAGCCCGTGCGCCGAGGACTACCGCGGCCTGCTGGCAGCGGTCTCGGGCCAGGCCGGCTAGTTCGCTGCGTCGGCGGCGTGGTCGTCGGCGGGCACGACCATCCCGCCGAGCGACACCTCGCCCTGCGCGTCCGCGACACCGACGGTGATCGCGCCGTCCCCCGTGACCGGAGTACGGCGGCTGCCGTCCCCGGAGTACCGCACCAGCGAGTTGCCCTTGGTGTTGACGTGCAGGTTGAAGACGTCGGGTCGCGAGTAGTGCCCGACGGGGTCCAGGTGCGACTTGACGTCGATGATGTCGTTGAGGTCGATGTCGGCGTAGAGGATGCCCTCGGCGTCCGGAGCGAGGCGGTCCGCCCGGGTCAGCTCGTCGCCGTCGGGGCCGTACACACCGGCCCAGCCGCCGCCCACAGGCAGCTTGTCCTTCTCGTCCTCGTCCAGCTCCCAGGCGGCCTGGGCGGAGGGTCCGATGACCTGGGTCGAGCAGATGACGAAGGACTGCGTGAGTGCCGCGTAGACCGACGTCATGTTGCGGTCCGCATCGATCGTCTGGTTGTAGGCCGGCTGGAAGATGTCGTTGCTCGGCCACGAGGCGACGTGGATCTGCTCGTGCAGGGCGGTCATGGTGAAGATGGTCAGGGCCTGGTAGTGCTCCCAGCAGTTCAGGCCCCCGATGCGTCCCACGGCGGTGTCGGCGACGAAGAGGTCCGAGCCGTCGCCCTCACCGAACAGGGTCCGCTCGACATGGGTGGGCTTGAGCTTGCGCCGGTTGGCCACGATCTCACCGGAGTCGTCGATGAAGACCTGGCTGATGTAGAGCGTGCCGCCCGCCAGCTCGCTGTAACCCATGACGACGAAGATGCCGTTGCGCCGGGCGGCGTCCATGATCCGCTGCATGCGGGCGTCGCCGAGCTCCATCGAGCTTGCGTAGTAGGGCCTGGTGAACCGGCCGGCCTGCCACGGACTGTTGATCCACAGCCACCAGGGATAGCCCGAGACGTAGACCTCGGGGAACCCGATCACCTTCGCCCCGTTCGCCGCCGCCTCGTCGATGATGCGGCACGCCTTCTCGACCGTGGCGTCGCCGTCGAACCAGACGGGCTCGGACTGGACCGCTGCCACGCGCGTCGTGATGTCGTAGTCGATGCTCATCGTGGGATCTCTCCTGCGTTCTTCTTCTCGGACGAGGGGCCGGCGGTATGCGAGGGCGATGCTCTCGTGGCGAAAGTCTCCTTACCGCGATCGGTCGCCGGACGTCGGGTCAGCACTAGACGGTGCTGCCGTCTGCGTCACTCGGGACCGGACGCGCCCTGTCGAGGGCTACCGAGGGGCCTGCCTCGCCGCGCGCCAGCCGACCCCGCAGCACGAGCGCCCACCAGAGCAACCCGACGAGCATCGCGCCGGCGAAGGTGCGGCCGTTGGCACGGAAGTCGGGAAGGAACATGAGGGCAGCGGTGACTGCGACGAACAGGGTGAGGCCCACGACGTGCACGGGTGTGCGCCAGGCGCCCAGCGTGAACGTGTCCGGAGTGTCCTCCGGGAACCGACCCCGTGCGGTGGCGTGCAGCATGCCGGCGGTGGTCAGGACGTAGGCCAGGAAGTAGCCGAGGGCAGCGATGCCCAGGATGTAGGCGAATGCCTGCTCGCTGGCGAACGCCGACATCAGCAGCACGATGGAGAGGACGCCCGCAGACCCACACCGCAGCCACCGGAGTCCGGCGCTGTGGCGAGACGGTGCTGAGGAACGACGAGCCCGGGACCATGTTGTCGCGGGCCATGGCGAAGAGGAGCCGCGTCGCGACGAGCAGGACCGCCAGCACGCAGGCGAGGATGTTGGTCAGCGCGATAGCGACGACCACGTCGGCGAACAGCGGGCTCACCTGCTCGCTCATGATGTCGGAGATCGGGGTGGCGGAGGCGGCGATCGTGTCCCGATCGGGAACGGCCAGCAGGAACACCACGTACATCAGGAACTCGACGGCGGCCGCAGCCCCGAGCGCGTAGAGCATCGTGCGCGGGATGACCTTGCGCGCGTCGCGCGTCTCCTCCGCGATGTCGGCGGCGGCCTCGACGCCGAGCAGGCCGAAGATGCACGCCAGGCTGGAGGTCAGCCAGGCCGTGACGTACGGGGACGCGACGCCCTCGCCCCGGTCGAACAGGTAGTCCAGGCCCTGGTGGTCGCTGGACGAGACCAGCACCACGATGCCGACGAAGATCGTGATGCCGACCGTCACGAAGATCTCGAGCGCGACACCTGCGTTGTTCAGCGCGGTCGTCAGACGCACGCCGTAGGCGTTGACCAGCACGCACACCAGCACGATGGCGACCGAGATCCAGATCTGCGTGCTGGTGGTCGGCTCGAGGCCGAGGAGTCCGCCCAGGTAGCCCGCCATGCTGTAGGCGACCCCGGTGAACCCGCTGATGAATCCGATCAGGGCCGAATAGCCCGTGAACCAGCCCAGGCTGGGGCCGACCAACCGGCTGGTCCACTGGTACGCGTAGCCCGAGAGCGGGATCTTGGAGGCGAGATCGCCGGCGATGACCGCCCACACCAGGAAGATGCCGACCGCGACCGGGAAGGTCCACACGAACGCTGGTCCGGCGAGCGCCAGCCCCAGCCCGAAGCCCGAGTAGACGGCCGTCGTCGCACTGATGACGGCGAAGCCCAGGCAGAACGAGGCCAGCCTTCCCACGGATCGGTCCAGCTCCTGGGTGTACCCGAAGGTGCCGAGCGTGGCGTCCTCGTCGTGGGTGCTCATGAGATCTCCTGGGGTCGGTGGAGGCGGAGGCGTGCTGATGGGCTCAGGCGTCGAGACGCGCGATGCGCATGGTGGCCGTGGCTCGGTGCGCTGACATGCCCTCGGAGGCCGAGATCGTGTCGACGGCGTCTGCGAGCAGGTGGGTCGCTTCCTTCGCCACGCGTTGGTAGGTCAGGGGCTTGAGGTATCGCGAGACCGAGAGGCCAGCGGTGTGCTTCGCGCCTCCCGCGGTCGGCAGGACGTGGTTGGTCCCGGCCATGCCCTTGTCGGAGTACGCCACGGTGCTCCACGGACCGATGAAGAGTGAGCCGTAGTTGCGCAGGTTGTCGTGGTACCAGTCGTCGTCGGTGGTGATGCACCTCGAGGTGCTCGGGCGCCAGGTCGTCCATCGAGTGCGACGGCGGTCTCGCGGTCCTTCGCCACAGTGATGCTCCCGTAGTCCGCCACGCCGGACCGCAGATGTCGCGCGTGGACAGCCCTTCGAGCTGGCGCTCGACCTCGACGAGCACGGCCTGGGCGAGCGCGCGGTAGGTGGTGACGAGGGCGGCGGGCGAGTTCGGACCGTGCTCGGCCTGACCGAGCAGGTCCGCGGCCACGATCTCGGGCTCGGCCGACTCGTCGGCGATCACCGCGACCTCCGAGGGGCCGGCGAGGAGGTCGATGGCCACCTTGCCGAACAGCTGGCGCTTGGCCTCGGCGACGTAGGCGTTGCCCGCGCCGACGATCATGTCGACGGGCTGCTCGTCCAGGAGTCCGAACGCCATCGCGGCGAGGGCCTGGACGCCGCCGAGGAGGAAGGCCCGGTCGACACCCGGACACGGCGCGGCGTAGAGCACCGCGGCGTTGGCCCGGCCGTCGGGCTGCGGAGGCGTGCACGCGACGATCGACGGGACGCCGGCGATCTTCGCCACGTTGACGGTCATGAAGGCGCTCGCCGTCAGGGGGAAGCGTCCAGCGGGGAGGTAGGCGCCGACGCGGCCGACAGGCACGTAGCGATGTCCGGTGACGATGCCCGGCGCCAGCTCGGCCTCGAAGTCCTGTCAGCTGCCCGCGCTGGGCACGAGCGAAGGCTGCGGTGCGCTCGGCACCGAGCTCGATCGCCTCGCGCAGGCTGGGGTCGAGCCGGTCGCCGCTCGCGCGGATCGGTGTCGGTGTCGAGCTCGACCGATCGTGCCCGCGAAGCTGTCGAGCTCGCGGGCGTAGCGGAGCACGGCGTCCATGCCGTCTCGCTCGATGGTGGACAGCATCTCCGAGACGGTGGCGATCACGGCGGGGTCTCGCTGAGCGGCGGGCTCGTGACCGAGCTCCCCCGTCTTGACGAGGTCGTATCGCCCCTCGAGCGCAGACAGGACGGCAGGTGTGTAACGCATGGAACGACCGTATGAGCGGTCCCGCCATAGGTACAACCCTGTCTTTCCTGAGAGGAAGCACAGGGTTTCCCTGTGGCATCGTGCCGGTCTACCATCCTCGGATGACGACCCTGAACCAGCTGCGGGCGTTCATGCTGGCTGCCCACACAGGAACTTTCACCGCGGCAGCCTCGACGATGGGAACGACCCAGGCCTCGGTCTCCGAGCTCGTTCGGCGCCTCGAGGCCGAGCACGGACTCGAGCTCTTCGTGAGGGGCAGTCGCAAGCTGGTCCTCACCGCCGCCGGGCACGAGCTGCTGCCGCACGCTTCACATTCGGTCGAGGCGGCGGACATCGGCGCGGATGCCCTCCGATCGCTGCGTTCCCTCGGAGGCGGCGTCGCGACGTTCGGCCTGCTGCGCAACGCCAACTACTACCTGCTGTCCGGTCTGGTCGAACCGTTCCTCGAACGGCATCCTCGCGTGCGCGTTCGCCTGCTGGGGCTCAATTCCGTCGGAGTAGCAGCCGCGGTGGCCGCGGGCGAGCTCGAGGCGGGCCTGGTGGTCCTTCCGATCGATGACACCGGACTACGCGTCACGCCCCTGATGCGCGATGAGGTCCTCTACGCCACCAGCGACCCCGAGCGCGCTGCTGTCCCCGCCACCATGGAAACCCTCGCCGCCACCCGACTCGTCCTCTACGACGCCCACGTGGGATGGAAGGACCCGACGCGTCGCCAGCTGAGCGAACGGGCCCAGCTCCAGGGTCTCAAGCTCGAACCCTGGGTCGAGGTCGAGCACGTCGAGTCGGCTCTCTCCCTGGTCAGCCGCGGGATAGGCGACACGGTGATCTCTCGAGCGGTGGCGGACAGCCCCGCGTGCCCGGCCAACATCCATGTCGCACCCTTCGCCCAGCCGTTGTACGACACCATCGCGCTCATCCAGCGCGACACCGGACCTCTCTCCCCTGCTACGGCAGAGCTCATGGAATCGGCCCGCCAGATGCTGATGCGTGGCAGGGAAGGCTGACCACTGGTCGACCAGTCCGGAGCTGGGTCCACGGGCGTGGTGCACGACGACTCACGGGGCCACCCTGCCGACCGATGCCCTCGGGGCTGTGGGGAGGAGCGTGAATGCGAGGACCGGGAACAGGGCAACCGAGAGGATGCCCGCGCTGACGAGGCCGCGGCCGTGGCTGGTTCTATCAGGTCCAGCTCAGGCCGACCTGGGTCGATGCGACGATGAAGGGCAGTGAGGTTGCCTGGAGAAGGCCAGCTGCTGCGGCCTGACGAGTCCCCAGGTCCTGTCGGTACAGGACGGCCGGAGTTCCACGCACGAGGACGAGGAGCACCAGGAACACCGGCACCCGGAGCAGCGCCTCGCCGTCGGCAAGCAGACCGCGTACGTCCAGCTGGAGGCCCGTCGTCACGTAGAAGATCGGGATCAGCAGCCCGAACCCGACCGCCTCCAGCTTCGGCCGGAAGTGCGGGTGCTGACATCCCTCCTGATCGAGCACGCTGATGACGACGCCCGCCACGAAGGCACCGAGGATGGTCTCGAGCCCGAACTCGGACGCGAGAGCCGTGAGACCCACCAGGAGCACGACGGCCAGTCGCACACGGATCTGCGCAGTCGTCTCCTGGAGGGACACGATCACCCGCTGCAGGTGCGTCCAGCGGGCGCCGACTCCGACGGCTGTCGCCATGACCACCACTACCAACGCGAAGGTGACGAGAAGGCCGCTGCGCGTGCCTGGTCCACCTTCGGCACCGAAGAGGATCGACAGCAGGAGGATCGCCCCGACCTCCGCGACGGTCGCGCCGACGATGACCGACTGCCCGAACGGGGTGGACGTGGCGCCAGCGTCCTTGATGACCGGTACCACGAGCCCGAGCGCCGTGGCCGACAAGATGATGGTGAGGAGCGCGGGGTCCTGCACCCACCCGAGGCCGCGACCGCCAGCGCCAGCGGGAGCGCCAGGAGCAGCGACATGAGGTAGCCGAGCCGGCCGCTCGAACGAGGGGTCCCTTCAGGTTCTGCGGCTCGATCTCGAGCCCGCCAGGAAAGCAGGAAGGCCAGTCCCAGCCAGCTCAGGACGACAGGGGTGTCTGCCTCGACCCAGCCCAGGACCGCGGGGCCGATCGCGATGCCGGCGCCGATCTCCAGCACCACCGAGGGGACCCGCAGCCCCGGAAGCAGGCCCAGCGCCAACGGGACGATGGCACCGACAGAGCAGACGAGGAGCAGGTTCTGGTAGGAGAGCTCGGCCACGGCGTCAGTGAGTGACGACGTCGAAGTGAGGGAAGTCGTCGGAGATCCGGTCCGGGTCCGGGCTGAAGCCGTTCGCGAGCGGCGAGTTCGTCGTCAGCGAGAGCATCACGTCCATCACGTTGTCACGCAGCGCTCGGCCGTTGAACTGCGCGAAGGAGAACGCCGCCGGCGTCCCGAGCTCGTAGGGCAGGGTCAGTGCTCCGAACCTCGCGAGGACCTGCTCGGCGTAGGCCGCGGGATCGCTGGCGGTGCCGGCAAGGGTCGTGACGCCCTGGATCGCGGCTCCGATCTGCGAAGCGAACGAGCCGTCGTCGCCGTCGGAGGAGGTGCGGTTGTAGGCCTCACGCTGTTCTTCGGTGGCCAGGTACTGATGGGTCAGCAGCGGGAGACCCCAGCGTGACACCTGCTGCTCAGGGGCGTGACCGTGGAGGGAGACGGTGGCCCAGGCGTGCACGTGGCCGGACCCGATCGTGTCGCTGGGCACCTCGAGCACGATGACGGCGACCTGTCGCGGGCCGAAGAAGTCCTCGCGACTCTCGAACGCCTCGGGCTTGTACTCACCCTCCGCGAGGGCCGCGCCGAACGCCGCGTTGCCGGCAGCGTTCCCTGCGAAGGCATCGCGAGCCTGCCCGGCGAAGGCTCTGGCCCGACCGTTGTCGGCCGCGTGCGAGGTGTGTCCGCTGATGACCTGGTCACCGTCGATCCCGCTTCGCGAGGCGGCCCCCTCCGCTCGGAGCACGGTGAACGCTTGCTCGTGGTCGCCGTTCTCCGCGTGGGTGGGCTCACCGAACCGGACCTTGAAGGACACGTCCTCGACCCCGTCACCGTCGGTGTCGAACCGGAACGTGTAGACGGCCTCGTCCCGGAACAACCCGCTCGCGCCCAGGTCGGCCTCAGGGTTGACGGTCATGGCCATGGTGGTGAACCCGGGGCGCCCGGCGAACAGGTAGAAGTCGCACAGGTTGAGCCGCGGGTCTTCCATCGCGGTCGGGGTGTCGAAGTGGTGGGACATGAGGGTGCCTCTCGGTCGTTGATCGCTGCGGGACGCGCAGCCGGGGACAACGGGCGCGTCGCGACATCGGTCGCGGGGAGTGCCCGACGTGGACATGCGTGCCGCCGCCACTGCCCCGTCTTACGAGGTAAGACCGCCAGCTGGCGGTCACACCGACATGTCGGCGGGTCCCAGGACCGGCAGCGACGGACATCGCAACCGGCCCGCACGACCTACGCCTCCGCAATGACCGATGACCGAAAGGCAGACTCCGATGTCCCAGCAGTCCGACACCCCGACCTCGATGGAAGACCCGCGCCCGAACCACGAGTCGCGCGCCGGCGCCACGGCGGGACCCAAGCCGTTCCACATCAGTCACAACACCGGTTTTCACCACATCAACGTGTTCGCGTTCGACATCGACACGACCATCGCCTTCTACGAGCAGGCGTTCGGCTTCCGCCTGATCTTCCGCTGGCAGGGCGTCGACGGCGTCCGCGATGGCGCACATCATTTCTACAACCCGCTGGAGGGCGCGCACCTCGACATGGGTGACGGCCAGATCCTGGAGCTGGTGCCGGCGCCCGATGCGGCGCCCAAGGACGAGAACACCGCCAGCTTCAACCACCTCGGCCTGCGCATTCCCGACCTCGACGAGATCTATGCCCAGGCGCTCGCCGCCGGAGCCGAGCCCTATCCGATCCAAGGCGCCGACGGCACCATCTGGGACGGAATCACCACGATCACGCTGAAGGCCAGGGCGCCGTTCGAGCGCTCGTTCGTCGCGCGCGCCGCCCACGTGCGGGGCCCGAACGGCGAGATCATCGAGCTGTTCGAGTCCTGACCGGTTCCGTCGCACCCGTCCGACGACCGGGTCAAGACACGAAGAGCCGGTCCTCTCGGACCGGCTCTTCGTTCATTTCACACTGGTGGTGCGGCTACTTGAAGATGCTGTAGCCGCCCGGGCCGACGGCGAGGCCGACGATGATGAGGACGATGCCCCAGAGCATCTGTCCCCGGACGAGTGAGACGATGCCGGACACCACGAGGATGACGGCGAGGATCCACAGCAGGAATAGCATGTGAGTTGCTCCCTTCAGTTCTGAGCGGTCTCAACATGCCACGGTGCGCCGCACCCGCAAAGTCGGCCACACCCCTACGGAGGGCGGCGATCATCCCTCCTCGCGCAGCCGTGGCGGCGTGAATCCCTCCGGGTTGAAGCCGGTCTTGTCGGCGTAGAACTCGCGCAGGATGTCCATGTCGGCGCTGACGTCGCCGGTGGGGTGGAACGTCGGACCCCACCCGACGGTGCGCGAGGGGACGTCGAGGAATGCGAGCGTGATCGGGAGTCCGGTCTGCTGGGCGATCCGGTAGAAGCCGGACTTCCAGTAGTCCCCGCGCGAGCGCGTGCCCTCGGCCGCGATCCCGATCAGCCACGGGTCGCCGCCCTCGGCCTCGACCAGGAGCTGCTTGATCGTGGAGGCGGGGTTCTTGCGGTCCAGCTTCACTGCGCCCGTACGACGCAGGAACCAGCCGAGCGGGCCGACGAACAGCTCCTGCTTGACGAGCAGCTTGATGGTGATGCCGTACCTCCACGCCAGCAGCAGCGTCAGCACCCAGTCCCAGTTGGAGGTGTGCGGGGCGCCGACCAGCACGCCGCGCTCCGGCACGTCGCCGACGGCCTTCCAGCGGACCGCCCGCAGGGCCACGCCGGCGAGTGAACGCCGCAGGCGGGAGCCACCTGTGAGAGCAGGCACAGCGCTCGTGGGCGTGGCCGCCATCGGGGCGGCAGCCGTCGCCGCGCGCTCCCTGCCCGCCTTGCGCTCACGCTCGAGCTCCCACAGGTAGTGGTCGAAGTCGACCTCCATCGTGTGGCGCGGCGAGGCGTAGAAGTGCTGGGCGTTGCGCTCGTGGTCGGCTGCCATCTGGCGACGGATGACGGCGTCGGAGGGGGGCAGGTAGCCGCCGCCGAGCATCTCGGCTATCCACGCGGACTGGGCCTCCGCCAACGGCATGACCGCGCCGATCGGCTGGAGCAGGCCGAGGAAGAACAGGCCGGGCAGGTCGGGGTGGACGGTCCGCTTCCACAGCGGCAGCTCGTTGGCCTCGACCGGGACCAGGTCGTGCGCGAGGAACGGGAAGCTCACGCGGTAGCCGGTGGCCCAGACGATCAGGTCGGCGGGAGCGCTGGAGCCGTCGACGAACACGACGCGGTCGGCCTCGAGCCGGTCGATCGCGGGCTTCGCGGTGACCGCCCCGGCCGCGAGCCGCTCGCGGATCTTCTCCGACTGCACCGGGTGCGACTGGCCGGGCTTGTGGGCCGGGGCGGGAAGGCCGTACTTGGTCATGCTGCCCGCAGTCGTCGCGCCGATCCGCAGGCGCGTCGCGGTGACCCACCACGGCACCCAGCTCGGGGGCAGCAGGCCCTGGTCGCTCGGCTTGCCGAGGAAGAACTTGCGCAGCACCCACTCGGTACGCCGCACCGACCAGGTCGTCGTACGCGCGGTGAAGGACGCCTCGACGGCGATGTCCATGGCCGAGTTGCCGGCACCGACGACGACCACGTCGCGGCCCGCGAGCTGGTCGCCGGAGCGGTAGTCGTGGGCGTGGATCTGCTCGCCGTCGAACGTGCCCGGGTAGGCCGGCTCGGGCCACCGCGCGTCCCAGTGGTGCCCGTTGGCGACGAGCACGGCGTCGTAGGTGCGGGTCTCGGTGCCGCCGGGGCCGGAGATGCGTACGTCCCAGCGACCGTCGGCGGCGCGTGCGACGTCCTCGACGGTGGTGTCGAAGGTGATCGTGTGGCGGAAGCCGAAGTGGTCGACGTAGTGGTCGAAGTAGGCCGCGACCTGGTCGTGGCGCGCGTAGTGCGGGTAGTCCGCGGGCATCGGGAAGTCCGAGTAGGCCATCCGCGGGCAGGAGGTGTTGATCTCGAGGGTGTCGTAGCAGGCGGACTGGCCGTTGGTGTTGTCGAAGACCCAGGTCCCGCCGACGTCGCTGCCCTTCTCGAAGCAGTCGAACCCGATGCCGGCCAGGTAGAGGTTCTTGGCCGCGGCGATGCCCGAGGACCCGGCGCCGATCACGCATGCGCGGGGCAGTGACTCGTCGACCGGCACCGGTGCGGTGACGGCCGGTGCGCGGTGTGACTGCTTGACGAGGTAGGCCATCCGGCGCTCCTGGTGTCCAGTGGTGTGTCGAGAGGTGTGGCTAGAGGTAGAGACCGGTCGAGCCGGCCTCGAGCCGCTCGGCGGCGACTGCGTGGACGTCGCGCTCGCGCATGACGACGTAGACCTCCCCGTGGACCTCGACCTCGGCCTTGTCCTCCGGGTCGAAGAGCACCCGGTCGCCGATCTCGACGGCTCGGGCGTGCGGACCGACCGCGATCACCCGCGACCAGGCCAGGCGACGCGCGCCCATCGCCGCGGTGGCGGGGATGACGATGCCACCGCTGGAGCGCCGCTCGCCGGCCTCCTGGTCGACCTCGACCAGCACGCGGTCGTGCAGCATCTTGATGGGGGCAGTCTTGTCCGGGCTGCCCCCCACCGCCGACATGCCGCTCAGCCTGCGACCTTGCGGATGATCGCGAACAGGACGACCACCCCCACGACGGCTCCGGCGACCTTGAGGATGTTGTCGGTGCGCGGAGCACCGGTGTCGAGGTCGACGAAGCTGGACTTCACCGTCGTCACCTGTCGCCCGACGATCGTCTTGGGGTGGGCGCGGTGGGTGAGCTGGTCGATGGTCGAGGCGAGGCGCTGGCGCGTCTCCTCGATCTCGCGCTCGAGCGCGCTCATGTCCTGGGTCACCCGGGCAGGCTATCAATGCGCCGGGGATCGAAGCCCCACGGCAGCTCGAGCCTGTGGGCAGCCATCAGCGCGTCGTCGGTGAGCACGTCGAAGGTGGGCCGGTCCGCCACCACGACGCCCTCGCTGAGCACGACGCTGCGCGGGCACAGCTCCAGCGCGTAGGGCAGGTCGTGGGTGACCATCAGCACGGTCACCTCGAGGCTGCGCAGGATGTCGGCGAGCTCGCGACGCGAGGCGGGGTCGAGGTTGGACGAGGGCTCGTCGAGCACCAGGATCTCGGGCTCCATCGCGAGCACGGTCGCCACCGCGACGCGGCGACGCTGGCCGTAGGACAGGTGGTGCGGCGGCCGGTCGACGAAGTCGGCCATGCCGACCCGGTCCAGCGCGTCCATCACCCGGCGGTCGAGCTCGGCGCCCCTGAGCCCGAGGTTGGCCGGGCCGAAGGCGACGTCCTGGCGGACCGTGCCGAGGAAGAGCTGGTCGTCGGGGTCCTGGAAGACGATGCCCACCCGGCGGCGGATCTCCTTGAGGTGCTGCTTGACGACGGGCAGCCCGCTGACCGAGACCGTCCCCCTGCCTCCGGTGAGGATGCCGTTGAGGTGGAGCACCAGCGTGGTCTTGCCGGCACCGTTGGGCCCGAGCAGCGCGACCCGCTCCCCCTCGTGGACGTGGAGGTCGACGCCGAACAGGGCCTGGTGGCCGTCGGGGTAGGCGAACGCCAGCCCGGTGACGTCGAGGACCGGGGTGCTCACCTGTGCTCCACGGAGGGCAACTTACCGTCGTACCCGCGCGAGAGCATGGCCAGGTGGACCCGCTCGCCGCGCTCGTAGGAGCGGATGAAGAGCGCGCCCAGCGACCGGGCCAGCACCGGCCAGTGCCGTGGCGAGCGCGGGTCGCAGCCCCGGGAGCGCAGGGCCGTCATCATCCGGGAGAGCTCGGCGGTGACGACGTCGAGGTAGCGGATCATGAAGCCCATGATCTGCACGATCAGCTCGGGCATGCGGAGCCGCTGCAGGCCACGGAGCAGGTCCTGCGGCTCGGTCGTCGCGGCGAGCGTGAGCGAGGCGAGCACTCCGAGCGTGCCCTTGACGAGCAGGGCGATCGCGGCGACCAGACCCGGCTCGGAGACGGTCACGCCGAGCACCTCGGTGCGGGGGCCGTGGGAGATGAACGGCACCAGGATCGCGAAGACCGCGAACGGCAGCTCGACGACCATCCGCGGCAGCAGGTAGGTCAGCGGGACCCGCGAGAGCAGGACCGCGCCGAGCACCAGCGCGGCCTCCACGGCGAACACGGCGTAGGCCTCGCGCGGGGTCGCGACGACGACCAGCATGAAGCCGAGGAGGCCGAGGAGCTTCAGGTGCGCGGGCGCGCGGTGGATCCGGCTGTGACCGTGGAAGAAGAGGCGGTGGCCGTGGCCGGCGCCCATCAGCCCCGGCTGTCCGACGGCTCGTGATCGCGGCGGCGGAGCACCCAGAACAGCCCGGTGCTCAAGCCCAGCATCAGCAGCACACCGACCACTCCGGCGAGGCCGCCGCTGATGCGGTCGTTGTCGACGCCCTTGGTCGAGTAGCCGGCGAACGGGCTGTCGGAGGTGTGGTGAGCGGTCTCCGCGCTGATGAAGCCGGTCTTCTCGGCGACGTAGTTGAGGCCGTCGGGGTGGGCGCTGGCGTAGTAGCTCACCACACCGGCCACGACGAGGGAGACGAGCAGGAAGGAGAGGAAGAACGCGCGGTTGCTGGGTCGCTTGCTCACGGGGCCACCACCTTGGGCGTACGGATCTCGAGCTCGCGGTCGTCGAGGTAGGGGCGCGCACCACGGACGAGGTCCGGGCGGGTCGCGACGACGCTGCCGACGACGAGGCCGGTCACGGCGGCCTCGCCCAGCCCGATGAGGGTGTGCCAGCCGACCATCGCGACGAACACCGCGCCGAGGTCGACCGGCGCGGTGCCACCGACGGCGAACAGGCCGGTGAAGGCGAGGGCCGCGACGGGCACGCTCACGAAGGCGGCCACGGCCGCGGCGGGCGCGACCATCGACAGGCGCGAGGGCAGGACCCGACGCAGGAGCACGAACACGCCCCACCCGACCGCGACGGTGATCAGGCCCATCAGCGTGATGTTGGTGCCGAGGGCGGTGATTCCGCCGTCGGCCATCACCAGGCCCTGGACGAGCAGGACCACCGCCATGCACAGCACAGCGGTCCACGGACCGACGAGCACCGCGGCGAGCGCGCCACCCATCAGGTGACCGCTGGTCCCGGCGCCGACCGGGAAGTTGATCATCTGCGCGGCGAAGATGAAGGTCGCGACGAGCCCCGCCATGGGCGCAGTGCGGTCGTCGAGCTCGCGGCGGGCGCCACGCAGCGAGACCGCCACGGCAGCCGCCGCCACGACGCCTGTCGCCACCGAGGTCGGTGCGTCGAGGAAGCCGTCGGGCACGTGCACGTGGTCACTCCTGTGCTGGTTGGATGTCTGGTGGCCGACGCGGGTCCCCCGATCCGGGCCGGCACCCACTCACCTTATTGCAATCCGGTTGCAACAACCACACCTGTCCATCACGGACTTCTCACACCTGCGACCCACACCTGCGACGCCCAGGAGCATCGATGACCGACCGCCTCGCCACCGGGGACACCGCCCCCGACTTCACCCTCACCAGCGACACCGACGAGCAGGTCTCGCTCGCCGACCTCCGCGGCAAGAAGGTGATCGTGTACTTCTACCCCGCCGCGATGACCCCGGGCTGCACCAAGCAGGCGTGCGACTTCTCCGAGTCGCTCGACTCCCTGCGCGGCGCGGGCTACGAGGTGCTCGGCGTGTCCAAGGACAAGCCGGCCAAGCTGGCGAAGTTCCGCGAGCGCGACGCGCTGACCCTCACCCTGCTGTCCGACGAGGACCTCGCCGTGCACAAGACCTACGGCGCGTTCGGCACCAAGAAGCTCTACGGCAAGGAGGTCGAGGGCGTGATCCGCTCGACCTTCGTGATCGACGAGGCCGGCGTGGTCGAGCTCGCGCAGTACAACGTCAAGGCCACCGGCCACGTCGCCAAGCTGCGGCGTGACCTGGGTCTGGGCTGAGCTGCCGATCGCCACACGTGTCCGACTTCTCGCCCCTCGGCGGCCGTGCACGGGGCAACTTCGCGGACACGTGTGAGGATTGGGACGCGCGCTCGTAGCCCAACGGCAGAGGCACCACGTTTAGGTCGTGGCCAGTGAGAGTTCGAATCTCTCCGAGCGCACCACGCCTCGGTCAGCCGGCCGCGAGGTCCGCGGCGAGGTCCGCCGCCACCTGCGGCGCGAGCTCGCGCACTGCCCGGCCCCGGTGGGAGATGCGGTCCTTCTCGGCCGGGTCGAGCTGGGCCGAGGTGAGGCCCTCGGCGTCGTGCTCGTCGGCGACGAAGAGGACGTCGTAGCCGAAACCGCCGCTCCCCCGCTGCTCGCGGATGATGCGGCCCGGCATCCGGCCCTCGACCACCCGCTCGCGTCCGTCGGGCATCACCCAGGCGATCGCGCAGGTGAAGTAGGCGCCGCGGCGCTCGTCCGGTGTGTCGTCGAGCTGGTCGAGCAGCAGCTGGTTGTTGCGGGCGTCCGACTTCGGCGGTCCCGACCACCGCGCCGACAGCACGCCCGGCATGCCGTTGAGTGCGTCGACGCACAGGCCACTGTCGTCGGCGATCGTCGGCAGACCGGTGGCAGCGAGACCGGCCCGCGCCTTCAGCAGGGCATTGCCCTCGAAGGTGGGCTGGTCCTCGACCGGCTCCTCGTAGCCGCTGACGTCGCCGATCCCGAGCACCTCGATGTCCACCACGTGCTCGCTCAGGATGCGCTGCATCTCGAGGATCTTCTTGGCGTTGCGCCGAGGCCAGGAAGATCTTCACCGGGCCAGTGCCTCCTGCTGCAGGCGGGTCAGGTCGGCGCAGCCCCTGCCGGCCAGGTCCAGGAGGGCGTCGAGCTCGGCACGGTCGAACGCCGCACCCTCGGCGGTGCCCTGCACCTCGACGAACGTGCCCTCGCCGGTCATCACGACGTTCATGTCGGTCTCGGCCCGCACGTCCTCGACGTAGGGCAGGTCGAGGCGCGGCACGCCGTCGATGATGCCGACGCTCACCGCGGCGACCGACCCGGTCAGCGGCTCGCCGGTCAGCGCGCCGTTGGCCCGGAGGTGCGCGACCGCGTCCGCGAGGGCGACGTAGGCCCCGGTGATCGCGGCGGTGCGGGTGCCGCCGTCCGCCTGCAGCACGTCGCAGTCGAGGACGATCGTGTTCTCACCGAGTGCCTCGTAGTCGATGACCGCGCGCAACGAGCGACCGATCAGGCGGGAGATCTCGTGGGTGCGGCCACCGATCCGGCCCTTGACCGACTCGCGGTCCGAGCGGGTGTTGGTCGAGGCGGGCAGCATCGCGTACTCGGCGGTGACCCAGCCCAGGCCGGATCCCTTGCGCCAGCGCGGGACGCCCTCGGAGGCCGAGGCGGCGCACAGCACCTTGGTGCCGCCGAACTCGATGAGGACGGACCCGGCGGCGTGGTCGAGCCAGTTGCGGGTGATGGTGATCGGGCGGAGCTCGTCGTCGGCGCGGCCATCTTCTCGAGGAGTGGCGCGGGGCGTGGCGTCAGTCATGCCCCCGACCCTAGGGGGCGGACCCGGGAGGCCGACAAGGCGGAGCCGGGTCCGGTCACCCCCGTGTGTTACCGGACCCGACTCATGGCCCCTCCCCCTGTGGGACCGGAATGCTGCGCGGCCCCACGCCGCGCAGCTCCCTCCGCGCGGTGGAGAGTCAAGAGTCCTTTGACACCACGGTCCTGCGCATCGGCCCTGAGGCCCATCTGACTCAGACCAAAGTAGGAAACCGCCTGCGTACGCTGTGCGCCGTGGAGACCCGCCCCACCGACTCCGAGACCCAGCCCGAGCTGACCTGGGTCTCCCACGCATGGCGCTGTGCGCTCTGCGTCGTCTTCTCGGCGGCGGTGTGGCAGACGGTGGCGGCGATCGAGTGGCGCGAGCACCGGTCGATGTTCGTGGTCGAGGTGGTGCTGGGCGTGAGCGCCCTCGTGCTGGTCTTCTTCCGTCGGCGCGCGCCGGTCCGCGTCGCGCTGGTGGTCGCAGCGATGAGCGCCCTGTCCGGCCTCGCAGCCGGCCCCGCCACCCTCGCTGCCGTGTCGGTCGCGACCCGGCGCCAGTTCCGCGAGGTGCTGCTGGTGGGTGTGGCCAACTTCGCGGCCGCCCAGACCTGGACGACCCTCGCGCCGCTGGAGGACAACGACTACCTGATCACCACGCTGGTCAACCTCACCGTCAACGGCGGGATGATGGGCTGGGGCCTCTACATCGGCTCCCGGCGCGAGCTGCTGTGGAGCCTGCGCACCCGCGCCGAACGCGCCGAGACCGAGCAGGACCTCCGGCTGGCGCAGGCCCGCTCGACCGAACGCGCCCGCATCGCCCGCGAGATGCACGACGTGCTCGCCCACCGCATCACCCAGGTCTCCATGCAGGCCGGGGCGCTGGCGTTCCGCGAGGACCTCGAGGGTGATCGCCTCCGCGAGGGGCTGGGCCAGATCCAGGCGCAGGCCAACGACGCCCTCCACGAGCTGCGCGGCGTGCTCGGGGTGCTCCGTGAGGACGACCCCGGCGCGGGCACCGCGCGCCCGCAGCCGACGTACGACGACATCCTGGCGCTCGTCGTCGAGGCACGGACCCTCGGCCTCGACATCGACTGGACCGACGAGGTCGACGACACCACCCCGGTGCCGCCGGCCACCGGACGCACGGTCTACCGGATCGTCCAGGAGGGCATCACCAACGTGCGCAAGCACGCCCCCGGTGCCGTGTTCGCGATCCGCTCCACCGGTGACCCACGGTCAGGCATCACGGTCGTCCTGGCCAACCCGATGGGCGACCGGTCGAGCGGTGCACCCGGGGCCGGGCTCGGCCTCGTCGGGCTGCGCGAGCGCACCGAGCTGCGCGGCGGCCGACTCGACCAACGCACCGAGGGTGCGACATTCGTGCTGGAGGCATGGCTACCGTGGACAGCGTGATCCGGGTCCTGCTCATCGACGACGACCCGCTGGTCAGGTCTGCGCTGTCGCTGATGCTCGGCGGCCAGACCGACCTCGAGGTGGTCGGCGAGGCAGCCAACGGCGAGGCCGGCCTCGCCCTCGTGACCGAGCTCGACCCGGACGTCGTGCTGATGGACATCCGGATGCCGGTGATGGACGGCCTCGAGGCCACCCAGGTCCTCCACCAGCGCCCCTCACCGCCGTCGGTCGTGGTGCTCACCACCTTCGACGCCGACGACCACGTCCTGCGCGCGATCGCGGCCGGCGCCGACGGCTTCCTGCTCAAGGACACCCCGCCGGGCGACATCGTGAGCGCGATCCGGACGGTCGCGGCGGGCGACGCGATGCTCTCCCCCTCCGCGACCCGCAGCCTCGTCTCGCGGCTGCGCAGCACCACCTCGACCGACCGGGTCTCGAGCGCGGCCGAACGGCTGACCGTCCTCACCGAGCGCGAGCTCGAGGTCGCGGTGTGCGTGGGTCGCGGGCTGAGCAACTCCGAGATCGCCTCCGAGCTCTACCTGTCGATCCCCACGGTGAAGTCGCACGTGTCGCGGCTGCTCACCAAGCTCGACAGCACCAACCGCGTGCAGGTCGCGATGATCGTGCACGACGCCGGTCTCGTCTGACCCGGACCGCCGCCTCAGACGTCGTAGGTCGCCCCGGCGCGGGCCAGCTCGGTCGGTCCCGACCACTCGCCGCGCGCCTCTGCCTCGGCGTCGGCCTGGTCGTGCCACGGCGGGATGTGGGTCAGCACGAGCCGCTCCACACCCGCCTTCGACGCCGTACGCCCGCAGTCGGCGCCGGTCATGTGCAGGTCGGGCGGGTTGTCGTCGCCGGTGCGGAAGGACGCCTCGGCGAGCAGCAGGTGGGCGTCGGTCGCGACCTCGTCCAGGGCCGGGCACGGGCCGGTGTCGCCGGAGTAGACGAGCGTGCGGCCGTCGGCCGTCACCTTGAGCGCGTAGGCCGCGACCGGGTGCACGACCTCGTGCGCCTCGACGAGGAACGGGCCGAGCTCGATCGGGCCGGCGTGCTGGGGGTCGTAGTCGGTGAAGGCGAACTCCTCGGTCATCCCCGGGTCGAGGGGCAGGTCGTAGGCGTGCGCCATCCGCTCCGCCGTGCCGGCGGGGCCCCAGACCGGGATCCGCGGCTGTGCGCCGGTGGGGTGGTACTTGCGCATCACGTAGTAGCCGCAGAGGTCGAGGCAGTGGTCGGCGTGCAGGTGGCTCAGGAAGACCGCGTCGATGGTCAGCGGATCGACGTAGCGGTGCAGCTGGCCGAGGGCGCCGTTGCCGAGGTCGAGCAGGATCCGCCACGTGCGGCGCTGCCCTCCGTCGGACACTGTCTCCGCCTCGAGCAGGTAGCAGCTCGCCGCGGACTCGGGTCCCGGGTAGGAGCCCGAGCACCCCACGATGGTCAGCTTCACGCGAGGCCTCCGGCGAACTGGCTGGCGCCGAGCAGCTCCGAGCCGAGGAAGCGGCGACCGATGGTCGCGAAGTCCTCCGGGCTGCCGGTGGTCGAGAAGGTGTAGTCGGGCTCGCCGCCGGAGCGCATCAGGCCGGTGCCGGCCAGCATCTTGTAGACGTCCTTGGCGCACTCCTCCGCCGAGCTCACCAGGGTGACCTCGTCGCCCATGACGTAGGAGATGACGCCCGTCAGCAGCGGGTAGTGGGTGCAGCCGAGGATCAGGGTGTCGACGCCCGCGGCCACCAGCGGGTCGAGGTAGTCGTGGGCGACGGCCAGCAGCTCGTCGCCGCCGGTGACGCCCTGCTCGACGAACTCGACGAAGCGCGGGCAGGCCTGGATGTGCAGGTCGAGGGTCGGCGCGGCCGCGAACGCGTCGTCGTAGGCCATCGAGCTCGCGGTCGCCCGCGTGCAGATCACGCCGACCTGGTGGTTGCGCGTCGCTGCCGCGGCGCGGCGGGCGGCCGGGAGGATCACCTCGACCACGGGTACGTCGTAGCGCTCGCGCGCGTCGCGCAGCATGGCGGCACTGGCCGAGTTGCAGGCGATGACCAGCGCCTTCACGCCCTGCTCGTAGAGGTGGTCGAGGCACTCGAGGGCGTACTCGCGGACCTCGCCGATCGGCTTCTGGCCGTAGGGCTGGCGGGCGGTGTCGCCGAGGTAGACCACCGACTCGTGCGGCAGCTGGTCGATCACCGAGCGAGCCACGGTGAGGCCACCGAATCCGGAGTCGAAGATGCCGATCGGCGCATCGGCGTTCTTCGGTGGCAAGGGGGTCGGCACGGGAGAGAGGCTAGGCGGTCGGGCCGTCACCGGTCACGCCCCAGTCGGCGTCGGTCGCGTCACAGTCGTCACGCCTCGGAATCGCCGGCGTGCCCGGCGATCCAGCGCATCAGCGGGACGAGGTGGGCCGCGAGCTCCTCGCCAGCAGGAGTGAGGGAGTACTCGACATGCGGCGGGACCACGGGCCGGGCGTGGCGATCGATGAGCCCGTCGGCGGCGAGCGTGCGCAAGGTCTGCGCCAGCATCTTCTCGCTCACCCCCTGGGCACGCCGGCGCAGCTCGCTCCAGCGCAGCGGCTCGCCCTCGGAGAGCGCCAGGAGCACGAGGACGCCCCACTTGCTCATCACGTGGTCGAGCAGGGTGCGGCTGGAGCACGCCTCCGGGAAGACGCCGTCGGGATAGACGTCGCGCAGGTCACTCACTTTCATGTCGGTACCTTACTTCAAAGTGGGTACTTCCTGATGGGAAGTCAGGGGCCGTGCCGGTCGTTGGGCACGGCGACACCATCCCTCCCACGACAGGAACCACCATGACCACCTACCTCGTCACCGGCGCCAGCGGACACCTCGGCCGGCTCGCCGTCCTCGCCCTCCTCGAGCGCGGCATCGCTCCCTCCGACGTCGTCGCCACCGCTCGCGACACCGACGCCCTGTCCGACCTCGCCGCACGCGGTGTCGTGACCCGCCGCGCCGACTACACCGACCCGGCCTCCCTCGAGGAGGCGTTCGCGGGGTCGACCGCGTCCTGCTCGTCTCCTCCAGCGCCGTGGGCGAGCGGGTCGCCCAGCACGCCAACGTCATCGACGCAGCCGTGGCGGCGGGCGTCGAGCTGCTGGCGTACACCAGCATCACCCGCGCCGACACGTCCACGCTGGCGCTGGCCGACGAGCACCGCCGGACCGAGGAGCTGCTGGCCGCCTCCGGGCTGCCCGTCGTGCTGCTGCGCAACTCCTGGTACGTCGAGAACTACACCGGCCAGGCGGCCACCGCCCTCGAGCACGGCGCCGTCCTCGGTGCTGCCGGCGACGGCCGGGTCAGCGCGGCGACCCGCGCCGACTTCGCCGCGGCCGCCGCTGCCGCCCTGGTGGCCGACGACCAGGCCGGTCGCGTCCACGAGCTGGGTGGCGACACCGCGTTCACCCTCGACCGAGTACGCCGCCGCGCTGGCCGCCGCGTCGGGCACCGAGGTCGCCTACCGCGACCTGCTCGGCCGAGGACTACACGGCCGCCCTCGTCGGCGCCGGGCTGCCCGAGCAGTACGCCGCCGTCCTCGCCGACTCCGACCTCGGCCTGGCGCCGCGGCGAGCTGCTGCACCGACTCGGGCGACCTGGCCGCGCCTCATCGGCCGGCCGACCACGACGCTCGAGAGCGCGATCCGCGCCGCGCTGGCCTGACCTCCCGTCCGAGGGACGGAGGCGGGATATCGTCGCGCGGTGCACACCCGAAGCCCGCTCGCCGCTCTGCTCGTCTCCGCCCTCGTCGCCGTCGCCGGTGCTCCCGCGTGTGCGCAGGTGTCGCCGCGACGACAGGTCCGGCGGCGCCACCAGCGAGCGGCGGGTCGCCGCACAAGGCCGACGCCGACTCGGTGCTGGCGATCTCGATCGACGGCATCAGCGCCGCCGCGCTGCGCAAGCTCGGGCCGCAAGCAGCTGCCCAACCTGCACCGCTTCATGCGCGCAGGGGCCTCGACGACTCAACGCGCGCACCGAGCGCGAGATGACGGTCACCCTGCCCAACCACACCGGCATGGTCACCGGCCGCCGCATCGAGGCGGCCACGGGTGGACACGGCGTCACGTGGAACGACGACCGACTGACGCCCACCACCGTGCAGGCCGCGGCCGGCAGCGACGTGGAGTCGGTCTTCACGCGCGGTCGACGCGGCCGGGGGCTCGACGGCGCTGTTCGCAGCGAAGACCAAGTTCACCCTGTGGCAGCGCGTCGTGGCCCGACGCGATCGACGTCACCACCATCAACGAGGACAACTCCGTCGCTCGTCGACCGGCTGCATCGCCGACCTCGACCAGGATCGCGCACTTCCGCTTCCTGCACCTCTCCCCGCCGGACGTCGCGGGCCACGCCCACGGCTGGATGTCCAAGCCCTACCTGCGCGCCGTGCGCCAGGCCGACGCGCTCGTCGGTCGCGTGGTCAAGGCGGTCAACGCCGACCCCGCGCGCAAGGCCGGCACCACGATCCTCGCTGACCAGCGACCACGGCGGCCACGGCGCCAACCACGACAACCCGCGGCTGCTCGACGACTACCGGATCGTCTTCATGGCGCGCGGCGCGGCCGTGGACCGTGGCGTCGACCTCTACGAGCTCAACGCGACCTACAAGGACCCGGGCACGCGGCGCACGGCCTACGGCATGAGGCGTCCAGCCGGTGCGCAACGGCGATGATCGCCAACCTCGCGCTCGACCTGCTCGGACCTGCCCGCGGTCCAGGGCAGCGAGCACGACGTCGCGCAGGACCTCGACGTCACCGACTAGGCTCAGCCCCGTGATCCGCGCGGCGACAGGGCTGTCCCTGGCGTTCGCGCTGCTCGTGACCGCCCAGCCGGCCGGAGCCGCGCCCACTCGGCCGAGCCTCCCGCAGCTCGTCGCGACCGAGCAGCCGTCGGTCGAGGGAGCTGCCCGGCAGGGGCAGGTGCTCCGGGCCCTCCCGGGCCGGTGGACGCCGCGTCGCGAGGAGACCCGCTATCGGTGGCTCCGTGAGGGCGAGCCCATCACGGGGGCCAGGGAGCGGCGCTACCGCCTCTCAGCCCTCGACGTCGGGCACCAGGATCAGCGTGCAGGTGCGGGTCCGGGCGCAGGGGCACGCCTGGACCACCGCCGACTCGGCGAGCACCCGGCGCGTCGACCACGCCACACCGGTGCGCCGTCGGGTGACCTACTCGGTCACGACGCGGGGACGGATCACCACGAGCATGCAGCAGTTCCGGCGCCTGGCCCAGGAGACCTACGACGACGCGCGCGGCTGGCGGGCGGGCGGCACCCAGTTCCGCCGGGTGCGGCGCGGGGGTGACTTCACGTTGGTGCTCTCCGAGGCGCGGCTCGTGCCGTCGTTCTCCTCCTCGTGCTCGGCCACCTGGTCCTGCCGGGTGGGACGCTTCGTGATCGTCAACCAGGACCGCTGGAAGCACGCCTCCCCCGCGTGGAACCGGGCACACCAGAGCCTGCGGGACTACCGTCACCTGGTGGTCAACCACGAGACCGGGCACTGGCTCGGCCGGGGACACGCCGGATGCCCGGGTCGGGTCCGGCGCCCGTGATGATGCAGCAGTCCAAGGGCACCGGTGGCTGCTCGTTCAACCCGTGGCCGCTCCCTCGAGAGCTCTGATCCTCGCTCGTCGGCGTCAGGTGGCTGGGTCGATCTTGACCCGCACGATGCTGGGTGATCCCACCACGAGGTCGGTCTGCGGCTGCCTGAGCTCGAGCAGGAGGGTCTCGGTCCCCTCGATCACCGCGTCCCTGATGATGCGCAGCGGGATGTAGCGAACGCGCTGACCCTCCGCGAACTGGACGCGGCCGGTGCCGGGATCGAAGTCCACCCTGTTCGTCGCCGTCCCGTTGAGCACGCGGTAGTCGATCGAGAGTGCCTTCGGGGCCGGCGACTGGAGCTGCACCGGCACCCAGACCGTACGGTCGCGTTCCTTGGTCCTGATGAGCTCGGCGCCGAAGCGGACCTCGTTGGTGCTCAACCAACGAGTGCGCTCGCTCAACCAGGTGCGGAGGAAGCCGACCTCGCCGGCATAGTCGCCGGCGTGGGCACTCCACGGCAGGTCGCTGCCGCCGATGTGCCAGATCTGCCAGTCGGCCTGGGCCGACGCGGCCAGGCTCGTGCCGGCGGCAGGTATCTCACCCAGGATCTGCTCGACGACGGGGCGCAGGCGGGCCCAGCGGCTCTTGACCCGGGCCGAGAAGGTCGGGTCCTGGAGCATCCGGCTGATCCAGTGCCGACCGAGACGCGTGTGCCACCCGCCGGCAGGGTCCTGCCCCTTGAAACGGGTCCCGGCACTGAGGTCAAAGTCCCAGACAGGTCCGAAGCGGAAGCGGCCGCCGGGTTTCCAGGTGACGTGGACGCTGGACTGGAAGTTGGAGTCCTGGTTGCGGAACAGCTCCTGCACGAGGTACCAGTCGATGACGCTCTTCACGTTGACGTGGGCGGCATAGCCGGTCTTGCGGTCGGCGAAGCCCGGGCGGTAGAGCACGTCCTCGAACTCGCGCACGGCCTTCCGGACCGTGCGGCGCTGCTTGCGGGTCACCTCGTCGGGGTCCTTGAAGCTCACCGGCGTGCCCCTCCGCGTCCGGAAGCCTGGCTCGTCGTCGCGCAGGTAGCGCTGGTTGATCTCCAGCAGGAAACCTGAGTCGGGCAGCTCGACCCGGCCACGGCCCTCCTCCACCTGTTCGGTGAGCATGTAGAGGCCGCGCGGCTTCCCGTTGATCACCACGTCGACGAAGCGGAAATTCGGGGTCCACTTCATGGTGGTGCGCGACGCGATCGCGAAGGCCGCCGCGGTGCGCAGCGCGCTGCGGTCGGCATAGCCCGCCAGCAGGACCCACTCGTCGAACGGACGACGACCGATGAGCGCGGCGTCCTCCTCGAGCTTGAGCTTGTAGGGCTTCTTCGCCCAGCCCCACGTCGAGTTGCCGCGACCCTTGATCTCGGTGGCGTGGGTGACGCCGTCCAGCGTGACGGTGGCGTCGAGGTAGTCGTCCCTGCTGACCACCTCCGCACCGTCCTCGGTGGTGATGACGAGCTGGGCGGGAGGCGCCGGGGGCCAGCCCGTCCCCGCCGCCTGGACCCGGGGCGCGGCGCTCGTGGCGGACGGCGCCGCCGGGGCCGCCGAGGCCGGGACCAGCGCTAGCGCGAGCGCGACCCCCAGCGCGATGACGGACGTCGTACGGATCATGCGGGCCCCCGTGGCTCAATGAAGTGGAGCGGGCACCGTACACGGCGTGGGTGTGTGACGCAGCGATCGTGCTCAGGCCCAGAGCTGGCCGTCGAGCCGGTCCTCGGCCTCGTCGACCGTGCCTTCGTAGGCACCGGTGGAGAGGTACTTCCAGCCCCCGTCGCAGACCACGAACGCGATGTCGGCACGCTCGCCCGCCTTCACGGCCTTGGCCGCCTGGCCGAGTGCGGCGTGCAGGATGGCGCCGGTCGAGATGCCGGCGAAGATGCCTTCGAGCTCGAGCAGCTCGCGCACCCGGCGTACGGCGTCGCGCGGGCCGACGCTGAAGCGCGAGTCGATCAGCGAGGCGTCGTAGAGCTCGGGGACGAAGCCCTCGTCGAGGTTGCGCAGGCCGTAGACGAGCTCGCCGTAGCGCGGCTCGGCGGCCACGATCCGTACGTCCGGCTTGGTCTTGCGGAAGAAGCGCGAGACACCCATCAGCGTGCCGGTCGTGCCGAGGCCGGCGACGAAGTGGGTGATCTCGGGGAGGTCGGCGAGCAGCTCGGGGCCGGTGCTCTCCTCGTGCGCGAGCGCATTGGCGTCGTTGCCGTACTGGTAGAGCATCACCCAGTCGGGGTGCTCCCCCGCCACCTGCTTCGCGACGCGCACCGCCTCGTTGGAGCCACCGGCGGCGGGTGAGGAGATGATCTCGGCACCCCACATGCGGAGCAGCTGGCGTCGCTCCTCGGAGGTGTTCTCCGGCATGACGCAGACGATGCGATAGCCCTTGAGCTTGGCCGCCATCGCCAGCGAGATCCCGGTGTTGCCACTCGTCGGCTCGAGGATCGTGCAGCCCGGGCGCAGCGTGCCGTCCTTCTCCGCCTGCTCGATCATCCTCAGTGCCGGCCGGTCCTTGATGGATCCCGTCGGGTTGCGGTCCTCCATCTTGGCCCAGAGCCGGACGTCGGGGCTCGGGGAGAGCCGCGGCAGCCCGATGAGGGGCGTGCCGCCGACCGACTCCAGGAGGCTGTCGAAGCGCATGGCACCAGCATGACATCCACCGATCGGTGGATGGACCGGAGCGCTGGTTGCCCGATGCGCGAGACGCCGCGGCCGACGAGGCTTGGTCCATGATCTCGATCCAGCACCTGCGCAAGTCCTACGGCGACACCGTCGCGGTCGACGACGTCTCCCTGGAGGTGGCCGAGGGCGAGGTGCTCGGCATCCTCGGCCCCAACGGCGCCGGCAAGACCACCACGGTCGAGTGCGTCGCCGGGCTCCGCGTCCCCGACTCCGGCACTGTCCGCGTCGCCGGGCTCGACCCGCGCAACGACCGCGAGGAGCTCACGCGGGTGCTCGGGGTGCAGCTCCAGGAGAGCCGGCTCCAGCCGAAGATCACCGTCAGCGAGGCGATGCGGCTGTGGTCCGCGCTGTACGTCGACCCGCTCCCGTGGCACGACCTCGTCGCGCGACTCGGGCTCGAGGCCCAGGTCGGGTCGAGGTTCCGCGACCTCAGCGGCGGCCAGCAGCAACGACTCTCGATCGCCCTCGCGCTCGTCGGCCGCCCCAGGGCGGTGATCCTCGACGAGCTCAGCACCGGTCTCGACCCGCGGGCCCGCCGAGACGTGTGGGAGATCGTGCGCGATCTGCGGACGGACGGGGTGACCGTGCTCCTGGTGACCCACTCGATGGAGGAGGCGCAGCAGCTCTGCGACCGCATCGCCATCATCGACGGAGGCCGGGTCAGCGCTCTCGACACCCCGGACGCCCTGATCGCCGGCGCGACCGCGGCGACCGTCACGTCGTTCACCGCGCTCGACCCGGTCGACCTCGATGCGCTGCGCGCACTGGGATCCGTCTCCGACGTGCGCACCGACGCCGGGCGGATCGTGGTCGAGGGCCGCGACGGCGCCGCACTCGACGTCCTCGAGGGCCTGCGCCGCCAGGACGTGACGCCGGCGGGCCTGCGCGTGGTCGACGGCACGCTCGACCAGGCCTACCTCCAGCTCACCGACAAGAAGACCACCGAGGAGATGCACGCATGAGCGCCACGACCACTCCCACCGCTCACTCCCACCGCCACCCTTGTCCGCACCGAGGCGAGGCTGTTCGGCCGCGAGCTCGGCGCGCTGTTCTGGATCCTGCTGTTCCCCTCGATCCTGCTCCTCGTCCTGGGGTTCGTCCCGGACTTCCAGACCCGGGAGGCCGACCTCGGCGGACAGCGCGTGGTCGACCTCTACGCCGCCGTCTGCGTGATCCTCGCGATGCTCATGGCAGCGGTCATGTCCATGCCGACCGTCATCACCGGATATCGCGAGAGCGGCATCCTGCGGCGCCTGCGGACCACGCCGATGCATCCTGCGTCGCTCCTCTTCGCCCAGGTCGGCCTGCACGCCGCCGCCGTGCTCGGCGCCATCGTGCTGGCCCTGGGCGTCGCCCGCTTCGTCCACGACGTGCCACTGCCCGGGAGCGTCGCGTGGTACGCCGTCTGCATCGTGCTGGCCACGCTCGCGTCGTTCTCGATCGGCGCGGTGATCACCGCAGTGTCGTCGAGCACCCGCGTCGTGCAGACGGTGGGCACCGTCGCACTGTTCCCGATGATGTTCACCGCCGGCGTCTGGCTGCCGGTCCAGGGCATGACGGGCTGGCTGCACGACGTCGTGGTCGCCACACCGCTGGGCGCGGCCGCCGAGGCCCTCAACGACTCGCTGGTCGGACGGACGCCCGACCTGGTCGACCTCGCCGTCATGGTCGGCTGGACCGTCGTGCTGTCGCTGGTCGCCGTGCGCAGCTTCCGGTGGGAATGACGACCGCCTGCCCGCCCGGACCGGGCAGGATGGGCACCATGGGCACGGAACGCTGGGTGCGGTGGCTGCCGTTCGGGCTGCTGGCGCTGGCCAGCCTCGTCGCGGTGGTCGCCTCTCCGGAGATGGGCGACGACGTCGCGGCCGACGTGCCTCTCGCGCTCGGCATCGCGGCCCTGACCGCGGTCTGGATGCTCGTGACCCCGAGCCCCGGGCCCCTGAACTACGTCGGTCGGACCGCTCTCGCCTTCGTGCTCTGCTGGCTCAACCCGCTCTACGCGGTCTTCGGCTTCTTCGGCTTCATCGACGCGTGGGACGCGTTGCGGAAGCCGTGGGTGCACGTCGGCGTGCTCGTCGTCGCGATCACGCAGGCGGGCTCGCAGTCCGGCGGCCTGCCGCCCGAGAGCGGTGGCCAGGCGGGGTTGTTCGGCGCCCTCGTGCTCGTCAACGGTGGGCTCGCCACGGCCTTCATGCGCCTCGGGCTGCGCACGGAGGAGCGCAACGCCGAGCTCGAGCGGCTCAACGCCGACCTCGAGTCCGCGCTGGTCGAGAACGACGCGCTCCACGAGCGCCTCGTCGCCCAGGCACGCGAGACAGGGGTCCAGGAGGAGCGCGCCCGCCTGGCTCGCGAGATCCACGACACCCTGGCCCAGAGCCTCGCCGGGATCGTCACCCAGCTCGAGGCGGCGGTCGGCGGCGAGCGGCAGGAGCGCGCGCTCGCCCTGGCCCGGCAGGCGCTCGCCGAGGCACGTCGCTCGGTGCTCGACCTCTCCCCCGGCGACCTCGACGGCATGACGTTGCCGGAGGCGCTCGCGGGGGCGGTGGCCGCCTGGGCCGGCGAGCACGACGTACGCGCCGAGGTCAGCGTGGTCGGCGAACCCACACCGCTGCACCCCGAGGTCGAGGCGACCGTGCTGCGGATCGCGCAGGAGTCCCTGACCAACGTGGCCAAGCACGCGGGTGCGCGCCGCGTCGGCGTGACGCTGTCCTACGACGGCGACGAGGTGGTGCTCGACGTCCGCGACGACGGAAGCGGGTTCGACGTGGCGTCTCCCGCCCGGCCGAGCTCGTTCGGACTGCGCGGCATGCGCCAGCGCGCCGCGCGGCTCGCCGGCGAGCTGACCCTCGAGTCCGACAGCGGGCGGGGCACGGCCGTGTCCGTGCGACTTCCTGCGCTGTCCCGGGAGGCCGCGTGATCAGGATCGTCGTCGTCGACGACCACCCGGTCGTCCGCGACGGCGTCCGCAGCATGCTCGCCGGCGTGACCGGGTTCGAGGTCGTGGGCGAGGCCGCCAGCGGCCCCGAGGCGGTCGCGCGGGTGCTCGCCACGGATCCCGACGTGGTGGTGATGGACCTGCGGATGCCAGGAGGCGGCGGGGTCGACGCGGTCGCACGCTGCGCGAGCGCGGCTCCCGGGCAGCGGTGCTGGTGCTGACGACCTACGACACCGACTCCGACACGATCGCCGCGATCGAGGCCGGCGCGACGGGCTACCTGCTCAAGGACACCCCGGCCGAGACGCTGTTCGACGCCGTGCGCGCACGGCGGCCGGCGAGACCGTGCTGTCACCGGCCGTGGCCTCGCGGCTCGCCTCTCACGTGCGCCGTCCCACCGCGTCGGGCGTGCTCAGCGCGCGCGAGCGTGAGGTGCTGGCGCTCGTGGCGCGTGGACGCTCCAACCGGGTGATCGCCGAGGAGCTCTTCGTCAGCGAGGCGACGGTCAAGACGCACCTGGTGCACGTCTACGAGAAGCTCGGGGTCGAGCGACCGCGCCGCCGCGGTGGCGACGGCATACGAACGCGGGATCCTGGGCTGAGCCCGGGATCCCGCGTCCGTCCTGATGATCAGCTCCTGACGAGCTCGACCTCGCCGTTGCGCAGCCGGATCGATGTCGTCGTGGGCTGCGTCCTCGGGGCCCGGAAGCCATCGACGCTACGGGCAGGCGCCGTTGACCCGACCCCGCTCAGCAGCACCGTGACCTCGAAGCCTTCGCCCCGCGTGGTGACGTACCCGGAATAGGACTGGTCGGCATACGGGGTGAAGGCGATGCCGTAGCTGCAGGAGCCGTGGGCCGGTACGACTGAGCAGATGCCTCCGCCGAAGTTGAAGTCCCAACCTCCCGACAGCTCGATCGAGAAGAGCTGGACCTGGGAGGCGGTCGTGTTCACGACTGTGTACGTGCCGGGCGTCCTGCTGCCCACCGGGTGTGTGCCGAAGTCGATCGAAGCGGGGGCCGCCGAGATCCCGGCAGGTGCTCCCAACCCGAACATCGATGCCGTGCCCCCGGGAGCACCGGCGACGGTGAAGGTCGCCGTCTTGTCGCCGAGGGCGATCGGCGCGAACCCGACAGTGACGGTGCAGGAGGCGCCGCCGGCCAGCGTGGTGGGGCAGTCGGTGCTGTCGGTGTAGAACTCGATGGCGTCCGGGCCGGTGATGGAGAAGCTGATGTTGCTGCTCGCCCGGTTGCCGGTGTTCGTGACCGTCACCTGCTGGGTGCCGATGTCGCCGGGCTGATAGGCGCCGAAGTCCACGGTGCCGGGGTTGATCGAGAAGGCCGCAGGGGTGAGGCCCTCGCCGGAGAGATCGAGGTGCGCGACCGCACCACCGGCGTAGTACTCGACGTAGCCGCTCGCCGCGCCCGGGCTGTTGGGTGCGAAGCGCGCGGAGAAGGTGCAGGAGCCGCCGGCGGAGAGCGTCTGCACGAAGCAGCTGGTGTCCACGGCGAACGGGCCCGAGATGCCTTCGCCGCTGACCAGCACCGAGGTGAGGCGGTGGTTGGTGAGGGTGAACGAGTCGCTCTCGCTGCTCTCGCCGACGAGGACGCCACCGAAGTCGCGGCTGGTGGGCGCGATGGTCAAGGCCTGCGGGCTCCCGGTGAGGTCCGCGGTGACGGTGCCGCCGGGGGTGGTGGCCACGGTGAGCTGGGCCGTCTGCTCAGCCGCACCGGTGCCGGTGTAGGTGACACCGACGGCACAGCTGCCGGCGCCCGGGAGGGCGGCGGTGCAGGTGTTCGAGGTGACGTCGAAGGCGGCGTTGCCGGAGATGCCCAGGGCGGGAGCACCGGTCGGGGCGTCACCCGTGTTGGTGATCGTGAAGGTGTGCTCGGTCGGGGTGTCGCTGTAGCCGTAGTTGTACGACGTCTCGCTGATCGAGAGGTCGGCCGGGGTCTGGCCGGTGCCGGCGAGGGAGACAGACGTGGTGCCGCCGGGGGTGGCGGACGCGGTGAGGCTGGCCGAGGCCGCGCCGGACGCGGTCGGGGCGAACGCGACGTCGACCTCGCAGGTGCCGCCGGCCGGGACGGCGGTGGTGCAGCCGTTGTCGACGATCGTGAACTGGTCGGCGTCGTCGCCGCTCAGCGCCACGGTCGGGACGCCGGAGGCGACGTCACCGCTGTTGGTCAGGGTCACGGTCTGGACGTCGGTGGTGTCGTCGACGATCTCGTTGCCGAAGGCGACCGAGCCCGGGGCCAGGGTCAGCGCGGCCGGCGCGAGGCCGGTGCCGGACAGGTCCGTGGTCACCGAGCCGCCGGGGGTGGCGGACACGTTCACGGCGGCGGTGTGCTCACCGGCAGCCGAGGGGCCGAAGGCCACGCTGACCGTGCAGGTTGCTGCGGGGGCGAGTGCGGCGGTGCAGGTGTTGGCGGTGATCTCGTAGTCCTCGGTCGAGGCCGGGACGAGGGCCACGGTCGGCACGCCGGAGGCGATGTTGCCGGTGTTGGTGACGGTGAGCTGCATCGGGGCGGACGTGTCGCCGACGAGGGTGTCGCCGAAGTCGAAGGCGTTCTTGTCGACGGTCAGCACGGGTGCACCGATGCCGGTGCCGGTCAGGGCGACGATGGTCGCACCCGCGGTCGCACCCGTCACCGACAGCGAGCCACTGGAAGCGCCCGGAGTGGAGGGGTCGAACGCGAGGGACACAGTGCACGACGCACCGGGGGCGAGCGACGAGGCACAGGTCGACGCCGTGATCGAGAACGCGCGGTTCGCGGGGGCCACGGTGGCCAGGGAGCCGGTGGGGGTCTTGCCGTCGTTGATGATGGTCACGGCGCGGCGGACCGGGGCCGAGCCGAGCTTGACGTCACCGAACGCGAGCGCAGACGGCGAGGCGACCAGGGCGGCGGACGCGACGGTGACCGTGGCCGCAGACGTGCGGCAGGTCTCGGCGGCCACGGGGCCGCGGCAGGCGCTCACGGCGTACTGCCCGGCCGGGACCTTCAGCTTCACCGTGTGCAGGACACGGACGATGATCGACTTCTCGGCGCGGATCGGCCGCACGACGGCCTTGCCCAGGCGGTAGGTGCCGTGGTATGGTCAGCGAGAGCCGGGCGTTGCGCGTCGACCTGCGCGTCGAGGTGACGTTCTTGAGGCGAAGCGTGGTCGCCACGTCGGTGCCCGTCGTCGTCGAGGCGCTGGTCGCGGTCGCCTTGGGGACGCGGACGTTGGGCTTCTGGACAGGAGCGGCGGCAGCGACTGTGCCGGAGCGGCCGCAGGAGCCGGAGAGGCGACGGCGAAACGAGCGCCGACGACGAACAGGGTGGACAGCGCGGCGAGAGCCGCCGTCGAACGCCGTCGAGGCGCCGAACCAGGGGGAGTCAAGGACATGCCGCAGATCCGATTATGCCCGACCAGGGCCCGGCTGGGGCTTTGGCGAAAAGTAGTCCTATCGGGTCAGCAG
>CAVVQR010000009.1:0-137774 GCA_963750445.1 uncultured Actinomycetota bacterium
GCGAATGTGTGGCCGCGCGTGTGGTTGTATCCGGTCATGGGAGACGACGAGCACCCGGAGCCGTACTTCGGCGACTATCCCGACGGGGCCCACTGGTCGGCCGTCCGTCCCGCGGGCGCGAAGAAGCGGGTCGTCACGGAAGAGGAGCAGTTCTCCCACGACGGAACCAGTCTGCGAATCATGTGGGACGAGGGCGCCGGACCTCTGTGGGGCGACGGTGGACTACTGGGCATGGACGCTGAATGGATGCGTCGGGCGCTTGGGCTAAGCGATGCCCTCATCGACGAACTGTTGATTTGGATGCGCGACATGTCCGCGCTGCATTACGAATCCGCCACCGGTGACTGGCAGGAGCAGAAACGGCGACTCGACAGCCAGGGCGAAGCGATGGCGGAGCGGCTACGGGCAGAGGTCGGGGTGCGGTGTCGCGTCCGGTACCACGCCTAGCAGCAACTACCTGATCATCCGGATCTGGCACCCCTCTGTGTCAAGGGGTGCTTGGAATGAGGGTCTTCCGGCTGGCTGGTGGTCGGCGTAGCGTCGGCTTCGCGGGTCCGGGAAGTGGCTGGTCCGAAGTGTCGATGAGCGGGTGCGAGTCGGCCGCGCTGGATTGAAGAGTCGCCCCGCAGTGCCCTCCCGGACCCGCCTCACTCAGTTGCTGGTCGCGTTGGGCGTCGGCGACGAGTTGGCGGTAGACGACGTCGGACAGGCGCCGCTTCAGGCAGCGCAGCGCCTCCATTGGTGTCTTGCCGGCGGCGAGCTTGCGTCGGTAGTAGGCGCGGCCTTCGGTGTCGTGGCGGATCTGCACGATCGCCGCGACGTGCAGGACGTGGTTCATCCGCCGGTTCCCCGCACGTGACAAGCGGTGCCGGGTCTGCTCACCCGATGAGGCGTCCAAGGGCGCGGTCCCGGTCCAGGACGCGAACCGGTTGCGGTCAGCGAACCGGGCCACGTCACCGACGTCGGCCAAGACGCGGGCGGCACCTGCGGGGCCGATGCCGTAGATGTCCATCAGATGCGACCCGCGGGCGGTAACCGCGGCCTTCAGCTCGGCCTTGATGCGCTTGAGCTTCGCGTCGACCGCGACCAGGTCGGCGATCTCCTCGGCGGCCATCCGACGGCGCGTCTTCCCGGCGATGTCACGGGGCCGGACGGTGGCGAGCATCGCCTTGGCCTGAGTAGCGGACAGGTCGCGTTTGCGCTGGCCAGGCAGCAGCTCACTGAGCAGACGCTGCAGCCGGTTGACGGTCTGGACCCGCTGGTGGGCGAGCTCGTCGCGGCGGTCGGTGAGCATCCGCAGCGCCTCGAGCTCACCGTCCTCGACCACCACCCGTAGGCCTTCGGTGCGGACCGCGACGACGGCGATGGAGTGGGCGTCCAGGGCGTCGGTCTTGCGGTTGTGGCCGGTGTCGAAGAGCCGGACCCGGGCCGCGAGCTTGGCCGGCACATCGACGACCTGCTCGCCGGCTGCGACCAGCCGCTGGGCCAGCGGACGGCCTGCGCCGTTGGCTCCCTCGACGGCCCAGAGGCGGTCGGGCCACTGCTTCACATAACGCATCATCGCGGCGTAACCGGCGTTGGTGGTGTCGAACCGACCGCCGCCAAGAAGCTGTTCGTGGGTGTCGACGACCTCGATCGTCACCGACATCTTGTGGGGATCGACCCCGATGATCACGCCCTTCTTCGTGCTGCTCATCTGCTCACCTCGTCCTCGCCTGGGAACCATAGGTCGACGAGGTGGGCATTGCTACTACGAGCTGGGCAGACCCCTCTTGAGCCACTCCTCGTCACGGTGACCGGCGGGTCGGCAGTCCAGATGTGAGCCACACCCAAGACTGGGTGGGCAGCCGCAATGAGAGCCTCCCGCCGGCCACCTGGATCAGAGTCTGGCCAGACACCGATCCTGAGGGAAGTCTCCTAGTAGCCGCAATCAGCTTACGGATCTACGGATGTGCGGAAGCGGGTTGCACGGGTGCCGAGCGGCGATCACTTGGCGGCGCAAGCCTCTGCGATGGTTGCAATCCAAACGTCAGGATCGGTAGACCAGAAGTCGTGCGGTACGCCGGGCACGGTGGCGAACCTGCCGACTGGGACCAAAGCAGCCAGTTGCTGTAAAGGCCATGAGGGACGTGGGTCGTCACCTGCCGCGATGAAGTGCATCGGAACGGTGCATTCAGCCAGGCGGCGCCACAGGCGAGGGTGGTGAATCCACTCCGTGAACGACTCGCTCAACGACGCCCAGACGTCTGATGACAGGTCGATGTCGACAGTCGGCTCGTTTGCCTTACCTGCTTCGTAGACCTCAGACCAAAGACGGTCGCGCTGGGGGCCTCTGCCTGCAACTCCAACAACAGCCGAGACGGCGTCGGGATGCTCGATGGCGTATCGGACTGCCAGATCGCTGCCCCAGGAATGACCGAGCACTAGCCAGTCCTTGACGCCGACCGCCGTGCGGATGGCCTCAAGGTCGGCAATCGCTCGCTCCATCGTGTGGGAACCGCCACCCGAACGACCAACGCCGCGTGGCTCGGGGTACCAAGAACGGTGACCGGGCAGGGCAATCGAGTCGCATTCCAGGTATTGGACGCAACCTGGTCCACCGGTGAGGACGACGACGTCGCGACCATGGCCCGTCACGCCGACGTGTATCGGGGTGTCCTCAACCTGGACGATTCGTGACTCCATGTCTGGATCATCGCACCGTCGATAGACAGGTCCCGACCGAACGACTTTCTCAACAGGTCGCACTCATCTGCGGCGATGAGCGCGCGGACCGACCAGCTCGACGAGCGCTCTCGAGACGATCGCAATGTGTGCGAGTGTGAGGTAACACCACCCACGCGCTGGCGATCGTGCGTACATTGATCCGACCATGAACGCTTCACGACCGATCGCTTCGGCCCTCGTCGTTCTTGTCGCCGGGTTGGTCTGTGGATTCTCCTCATCGTCAGCTCAGGCGGAGCGTGCTTACCCGGCTGGTCGGGTGGTGGCGCGCGACGACGCTGTGACTCTCGTCATTGGCGCGACCGCACGAGTCGCAGTTCTGGCGAACGATCGCTTCCCCGGTAAGCGCGCGGAAGTCCGAGTGACGGGTGTCCCCGTCCCAGATCGACAAGGTCTCTCGGTGAGCCTGACCAGAGCGCAGAGGCTTGTGGTCAGGAGCTTTCCGACCACGGATGCTGGCGAGTACATCGTCACCTACAGACTCGGTGGCTCGCACGGGCTCGAGGGCAAGGCGAAGGTCATCATCACCGTCGTGCCAGCCGCCTGAGATCACCTTCCCGGATCTGCCGCCCTGCAGGCGCCCATCTCGAGCACGTGCTTCATGCCCGTGAGCATGGAGCGACGACACACCTGTGGCCCCGCCAGATCAGATCGGCGGGGTGTGGGGCGGGGTCAAGGTCGTTCGGGTGGCTCGGCTTCGTCAATCCGTGTGGTGCCGGACGGGTCGCGCCGGTAGCGGTGGCCGTGAGGCGAGATCCAGTCGAAGGCCCCGGGTGCGGTCATCGCGTAGCGCCACGCCGTGTGGGTCTTGAGGCGGTGGTGTGACCTGCACAGGCAAGCAAGGTTGCTGGTCTGGGTCGGCCCAGGCTGCGGTCGGCCTTCTGCCTCGGCGCCGTGGTCGAACGCCGTGATGTGGTCGACGTCGCAGCCGCGCGCGGGGCGGGTGCACCAGGGGAAGACGCAGGTGCGGTCTCGAAGAGCCACCTGCTCACGGATCCGGTCCGGGACCTCGTACGCGCTGGTGGACAGGTCGGCGTTGAGGTCGATGACCGGCTTGATGGTCACCTTGGTGCGCGAGTCGCCGCACCAGGACCGGACCTGGCCGAGCAGGACCAGCCGCTGGCCCTGCTCCATGCGTCCGGTGGGTCCGAAGACCGTCTGCTCGCCGGCGACGCTGGCGTCGAAGTGGGCGTGGATGACGACCTCCCGCGCGACCGGCAGACCGTCCTTCGCCTGCGCGTCCCCCGCGCCGTGGGTGAAGAGGTCCAACGCGGTCTGGGTGCGGGCGAGGTCACCGAGGGCCTTGGCCCGGCGGGCATCGAGGGACAAGTCTGACCCGAGGGCCTTCTGCTCGGCAGCCCCGTGGGCAACGGCGCGCTCCAGGTCGAGCCCGTCTGCGATGTCGACCTCCGCTTCGACGCGCACCGTGCCGGCGAAGTGGACGTCCTGGTCGTGCACGGTGACGCGACGCGGGTCCACGTGCAGGTATCCGTCCTCCGGATCAGCTGCCGGATCGGCGGCGGCGAGGTCGTAGCGCTTGATCGTCTCGGCCACGAGTCGGTCGAGCTGCGCCGGGCCGATCTTGCCCGCGACCGCGGCCACCTGGGCGTCGACCCACCCGGCAGCCTCGATGGTCAGGGCAGGCGACGTGTGGATCGTGGTCTCCGCGACGAGCCGGGCCCGCCACGCGGGAACGTGACCGGACTGGATCTGCGCCCACAGCCGCGGGAGGCGATGGCGCAGCTCCAAGGCGTGACCGATGAGCTTCTTCGCCGACGTCGTCGACGTGCCGAGGACTCCGCCGAGCTCGGCGACGCAGAACTCCGCCACCAGAGGGCAACCTTCGCCGGCGATGGGCTCTTCGTGCTCACACCCCGGCACGGTGAACGTCGCTGAGGAGTGGATGGACTCGGGAGGATGCCGGTCAGCCCACTGGGCGGCGAGGTCGAGCTGACGGGCGGCTTCCGCGTTCTCGACGGACCGGGAGGCCTGGATCGAGGCGAGCAGGTCGGCAGCCGAGAGGTCGTCTGCAACCCTCTCGCCGTCCCGCTCCAGCGTCTCGATCATGTGTGCGATTTTACCGCTCGGCACCGACACTCGACCAGGCCTGTGGACGGTTGCTGGGCCACCTTTCTCGACCGGATCCGACACGGAACTCGCCCCTGCTCTGGCAACGGTGCGGTGAGGTCTCAGGAGTGGACGCGGGCACAATGCGTCTCGTGACTCCCGCGGCGAGACTCCTGAGACAGATCGATCGGCTGTCGTACCCCGAGCGCCAGCGAGTGCTGGGCGGCACTGCCCGCCGCCTCGCGGGCACTTCCGAGCTGCGGGCGCTCCTCGACGAGCTCTTCGGGCTGGACGCGTACGGCCGCCGGCTGGCCCTCCAGCTCGCCGTCGTCGCCGGGGACGCGGCGCACGTCGAGCGCAGCCTCGACGCGCCCGAGCCCGAGGTGCGCGGACGGGCGATCGCGGCCGCCGTTCGGACAGGGGTGGCCGCGGACGTCCTTCTGGCACGCGTGCCCGGCATGCCGGCGGCCCATCGCACTGTTCTCTACCGCTCGTTGCGCGCCCGCCCGTCCCACGGCCTGGCCCGGGACCTGCTCCCCCTGGTCCGTGAGCTGTTCGGTGACCGCGAGGCGGCCGCACTGCTGTCCGTGCAGGACAGTGCGGACGTCGCCATGCTGCTGCCCGAGCTGGAGCACGCCGTCGGCAGCTGGTCGGCGCTGGGCGCGCGACACCCGGCCGTGGTGCTGTCCTACGTCGAGCAGTGTCTCGACGACGAGCCGACGGCGCAGTGGGAGGCGACCTGGTCCCGGGTCGGGTCCGCCGTGGCAGCAGCGACCGCGAGTGACCCGGGTCGCGTGCTCGACCTCCTCGAACGCACCGCCTCCCATGCGTCGTTCCCGACAGCGCTGGTGGACCGAGCAGGCGCCCTCGCCCGCTCCGACCCACCGCGGTTCGTGCGGCTGCTCACCGACCCGCGCCGCCGGGGAGATCCTCCGGTGCGCCGCGCGGTGCTCAGGGCGATCGCCGAGGTGGCCGACGCCGACCTCGTCGCGCTCGGCCGCACCCTGGAGCCCGGCGGACATCTGCCTCGCCTCCTCCACGTCCTGCCCCCCTCGCGTCGCTCCGACGTCTTCGACGGCGTGGTGGGTGGCCGTGATCCCGGGCTGTACGCGATCGACCAGAGGCTCGCTGCACTGGACGAGCTGCCCGCCCCGGCGCGCCACGAGGGAGCACGGAGGCTGCTCGCGCTGCCCCAGGTGGGCGACGACCCCGACGAACGCCTGCAGGTGTCGGCCCGCCTGGAGTGGGCCTCCGCCCACGAGGTGCTCCGCGAGGCCACGCGACAGCCCGAGGCCGCCGCCCGCGCCCGTGCCTGGACACTTCTGGTGCTGGCCGCAGGGAGCACCCGTGATCGCGCCGTGTGGAGCGAGCTCCTCGGGTCCCTGGACCGCTTCCGCAACGACCAGGACGTCGTGAGGTGCGCGGTCCTCCGCGGGCTGGCGGCGGCTCCGCCGTGGCTGTTCACGGACGGTGACGCCATCGCCGTCGTCCGCCTCCTGCGCGAGGCGACGGAGGCGCGGGACTGCTCCTGGGCCACCCGATCGGCCGCGCGCGCCGTCTGCGACCGGGTGCTGGGCGAGGGTCTGGTCAACCACGGGCCGGCCCTGGTGCAGGCTGCGCTCGACGGCCTCCAGCTGCTGGCCTCCCACGGGGCGTCGGTGGACCTGCACGGCATCACCCGGGACCTGCCGCGCGGAGCGGAGGCAGACGTCCTCACGAGCCTGCTGCCCCGCATCGAGGCCGACGCGGCGCGGGGGGAGTTCGGCGTCGCCCTGGCGCTCGCCCGCGGCCTGGGGCGCCGCGGCTGGGACCTGCCGGACCTCGTGTCGTACGTCGACCGCGCTCGTGGCGCGACCTCCGACGAGGTGGTGCGAGAAGCGATCTCGCTCTGGCTCGCGCCGCCGCCGACCCGCGACCAGCGCGTCGCCGACGTGCTCCGCGCCGATCGGTCGACCATCACCCTCCCGGAGGTCGCCCACGTGGTGGCCTGGCGGCGCACGGACCTGCTCGACGACGTCCTGCGCCGCTCGATGCACGGGCGGTTCCTGACCCGCGGCGTGCAGCTCGTCCCGGGATTCGACGGCGGCTTCGACCGGTGGCTGCCGCGCCAGGTGTCTGCCTACGCCGCGCTGCTGACGAAGATCGCCACCACGACCCGGCTGCCGGCCTGGGAGCGGGCGAGCGCGACGAGGTCGCTGGCCCGGACGGTCGGCGACGCCACCCTCGTGCGATCGCTGTCGACCGACGCCGAGGTGAGCGTCGCGGAGGCGGCGGTCGCGGGTCTGGCCCACGTGGAGGACCCCACGTCCGTGCTTCCCGACCTGGTGCGCCTGGCGGACACCGATCGGGCCCGCGTCGCCGTCCCGGCGATCACCCGCGCCGTCCGCTTCCTCCGGCCCGACGACGTGCCCGCCGTGGTGCGCTCGCTGCTCGCGAGCCCCAAGGTGACCACGCGCAAGGAGGCCGTCCGGCTGCTCGCCGGGCACCGGGTCCCGGGCGCGGCCCGGCTGCTCCTCGACACCTGGTCGGTGCCGGACCAGCACCGCGACGTACGTCGCACCGTGGCTGCTGCTGCTCGCTTCCACCTCGACGACGCAGACGCCTGGCTGGTGCTGGACCACGCCGTCGACGACCCGGAGGTCGCCACCGCCGTGCTGGGCATGCCGGCAATGTCCGTTGCTCGCTCGCACCGCCCTGCCTACGCCGCGCTGGTCCAGCGGGTGGCCGAGTCCGACGACCCTGACACCGCCCGCCTCGGGCTGGACGCCCTGCCGCACTGGCTGGCGTGGCGGCCCGGTGCGGTGGACCTGCTGGTGGAGCTGGTCACCGACCTGGACCGCACAGGCGTCTGGGACCGGGCGCTGACGGCGCTGGTCCGCGGCTGCACGCTGACGGGCGCCGCAGCGCCCCTCGTCGCGGTGGCGCAGTCGCTGGTTGCGGCGGACGACGACTCGCGCGACGGCCCCCACCGGGACCGGCCGGCGCGCTGGCGCCTGGCCGACCTCGTGCACCAGCTGCACCAGGAGGCCATCGGCGGCCTCCACCGCCCTCTGGCGACCGAGCTCGGCGAGTCACTGGCCGCCACTCGCCCGGACCTGGCGATCCGGCTGCTCGCCGTCGGGGTCGACCTCGCCGACGACAGCACCGCCGATCGCATGCTCGAGCGCATCTGCGGTCTGGCGACCCGGACGACCCTCGCCGCTGTTGCCCACCGGGCCGTGCGGCACCAGGTCGAGCGCTGGGCGCACCGACTGCCCGGTCGGGCGGAGGAGCTCTCGGGAGGCTGCCGGTCGACGACTTCGCCCACGCTGCCGTGGCGCTGGCCGTCGCCACAGCGGCCGGCGAGGTCCACGGCTGGTCCGCGCCGCTGCAGGCACTCGTCCGGGTCCTGCGCGAGCACCCCGACCCCGACGTGCGGTCCGCCGCGCTCGACGTACGCCTCGCGCACGAGTGACGCCGCGCGGGTCAGAGCAAGGACAGGGTCAGGCCCAGAGCTGGCCGTCGAGCCGGTCCTCGGCCTCGTCGACCGTGCCTTCGTAGGCGCCGGTGGAGAGGTACTTCCAGCCCCCGTCGCAGACCACGAACGCGATGTCGGCACGCTCGCCTGCCTTCACGGCCTTGGCCGCCTGGCCGAGTGCGGCGTGCAGGATGGCGCCGGTCGAGATGCCGGCGAAGATGCCCTCGAGCTCGAGCAGCTCGCGCACCCGGCGTACGGCGTCGCGTGGGCCGACGCTGAAGCGCGAGTCGATCAGCGAGGCGTCGTAGAGCTCAGGAACGAAGCCCTCGTCGAGGTTGCGCAGGCCGTAGACGAGCTCGCCGTAGCGCGGCTCGGCGGCCACGATCCGTACGTCCGGCTTGGTCTTGCGGAAGAAACGCGAGACACCCATCAGCGTGCCGGTCGTGCCGAGGCCGGCGACGAAGTGGGTGATCTCGGGGAGGTCGGCGAGCAGCTCGGGACCGGTGCTCTCCTCGTGCGCGAGCGCATTGGCGTCGTTGCCGTACTGGTAGAGCATCACCCAGTCGGGGTGCTCCCCCGCCACCTGCTTCGCGACGCGCACCGCCTCGTTGGAGCCGCCGGCGGCGGGTGAGGAGATGATCTCGGCACCCCACATGCGGAGCAGCTGGCGTCGCTCCTCGGAGGTGTTCTCCGGCATCACGCAGACGATGCGATAGCCCTTGAGCTTGGCCGCCATCGCCAGCGAGATCCCGGTGTTGCCGCTGGTCGGCTCGAGGATCGTGCAGCCCGGGCGCAGCGTGCCGTCCTTCTCCGCCTGCTCGATCATCCTCAGTGCCGGCCGGTCCTTGATGGACCCCGTCGGGTTGCGGTCCTCCATCTTGGCCCAGAGCCGGACGTCGGGGCTCGGGGAGAGCCGCGGCAGCCCGATGAGGGGCGTGCCGCCGACCGACTCCAGGAGGCTGTCGAAGCGCATGGCACCAGCATGACACCCGCCCCGAGGGCAGCCGGACGCCAGCGCCGGATGCCCGATGTGCGAGACGCCCGGCCCGGAGAGTCTCCGGACCGGGCGTCGTTGCACCGATCAGTTGTCGATCACCTCGACCTGGCCGTCGCGCAGGCGGACCGACATCGGCTGGGCCGCGTGCCTTACCGCCTCGAAGCGACGCAGCACGCACGGCGCCGGGAACGCCGGTGCCGCTCAGTCTCGCGCTCACGTTGAAGCCATCACCGGCGACCGTGACAGCGCGTGCTCTGGTAGCCGGTCGGCGGTGGGCGTGAACGAGAAGGTGAGCAGGCACGAGCCGTTCGCCGGCAGCGTATAGCAGCTGGCGGACTCCCACACGAAGGTCGAGTTGTACGCTGATCGAGCTGAGGCTTCGCGGCGTGCCGGTGTTGTTCACCAGACGGAGCGCGTACCTCGTCGTGGAGCCGACGGGCTGGGAGCCGAAGTCGTAGGTCGTCGGGGCGAACGTCACATCCCTCAGCGCGGACGTCGCAGTGAGCGCGACGGTCGAGCTGGTCCCGAGCCGCGGTCACGGTGAGGGCGGCGGACTTGGCACCGGGCACGGCCGGCGAGAAGGCGAGCGTGACGGTGCAGCTGTCACCCGCCGGCCAGCGTGGTCGGGCAGTCGGTGCTGTCGGTGGAGAACTCATGGCGTCGGTGCCGGTGACGGAGGAGCTGATGTTGCTGCTCGCGATGCCGGTGTTGGTGACCGTCACCTGCTGGGTGCCGATGTCGCCGGGTGCAGTAGGCGCCGAAGTCCACCGACGCCGGGTTGACCGAGAAGGCCGCCGGGGTGAGGCCCTCGCCGGAGAGATCGAGGCGGGCGATCGCGCCCCCGGCGTAGTACTCGACGTAGCCGCTCGCCGCGCCCGGGCTGTTGGGTGCGAAGCGCGCGGAGAAGGTGCAGGAGCCGCCGGCGGGAGAGCGTCTGCACGAAGCAGCTGGTGTCCACGGCGAACGGGCCCGAGATGCCTTCGCCGTTGACCAGCACCGCGGTGAGGCGGTGGTTGGTGAGGGTGAACGAGTCGGTGTCGCTGCTCTCGCCGACGAGGACGCCACCGAAGTCGCGGCTGGTGGGCGCGATGGTCAGGGCCTGCGGGCTGCCGGTGAGGTCCGCGGTGACGGTGCCGCCGGGGGTGGTGGCCACGGTGAGCTGGGCCGTCTGCTCAGCCGCACCGGTGCCGGTGTAGGTGACACCGACGGCGCAGCTGCCGGCGCCCGGGAGGGCGGCGGTGCAGGTGTTCGAGGTGATGTCGAAGGCGGCGTTGCCGGAGATGCCCAGGGCGGGAGCACCGGTCGGTGGCGTCACCCGTCGTTGGTGATCGTGAAGGTGTGCTCGGTCGGGGTGTCGCTGTAGCCGTAGTTGTACGACGTCTCGCTGATCGAGAGGTCGGCCGGGGTCTGGCCGGTGCCGGCGAGCGAGGCGGAGGTGGTGCCGCCGGGGGTGGCGGACGCGGTGAGGCTGGCCGAGGCCGAGCCGGACGCGGTCGGGGCGAACGCGACATCGACCTCGCAGGTGCCGCCGGCCGGGACGGCGGTGGTGCAGCCGTTGTCGACGATGGTGAACTGGTCGGCGTCGTCACCGGTCAGCGCCACGGTCGGGACACCGGAGGCGACGTCACCGTCGTTGGTCAGGGTCACGGTCTGGGCGTCGGTGGTGTCGTCGACGATCTCGTTGCCGAAGGCGACCGAGCCCGGGGCCAGGGTCAGCGCGGCCGGCGCGAGGCCGGTGCCGGACAGGGCCGTGGTCACCGAGCCGCCGGGGGTGGCGGACACGTTCACGGCGGCGGTGTGCTCACCGGCAGCCGAGGGGCTGAAGGCCACGCTGACCGAGCAGGTTGCTGCGGGGGCGAGTGCGGCGGTGCAGGTGTTGGCGGTGATCTCGTAGTCCTCGGTCGAGGCCGGGACCAGGGTCACGGTCGGCACGCCGGAGGCGATGTTGCCGGTGTTGGTGACGGTGAGCTGCATCGGGGCCGACGTGTCGCCGACGAGGGTGTCGCCGAACTCGAAGGCGTTCTCGTCGACGGTCAGCACGGGTGCACCGATGCCGGTGCCGGACAGGGCGACCGTGGTCGCGGCCACGCGGCGCCCGGTCACGACAGCGAGCCGGTGGCGGCGCCGGGCGTGCAGGGGTCGAACGCGAGGGACACGGTGCACGAGGCACCGGGGGCGAGCGAGGAGGCGCAGGTCGAGGACGCGTGATCGAGAAGGCGCGGTTCGCCGGTGACGGCGGCGGCCAGGGCGCCGGTGGGGGTCTTGCCGCCGTTGGTGATGGTCACGTCGCGGCGGGCCGGGGCGGTGCCGAGCTTCACGTCACCGAAGGCGAGCGCGGCCGGCGAGGCGACCAGGGCGGCGGACGCGACGGTGACGGTGGCCGCAGACGTGCGGCAGGTCTCGGCGGCCACGGGGCCGCGGCAGGCGCGGACGGCGTACTGCCCGGCCGGGACCTTCAGCTTCACCGTGTGCGAGGACGCGGACGGTGATCGACTTCGTCGGCGCGGATCGGCCGCACGACGGCCTTGCCCAGGCGGTAGGTGCCCGTGCCGTTGGTCAGCGAGAGCCGGGTGTTGCGCGTCGACTTGCGCGTCGAGGTGACGTTCTTCAGCCGCAGCGTGGTCGCCACGTCGGTGCCCGACGCCGTCGAGGTGCTGGTCGCGGTCGCCTTGGTGACGCGGACGTTGGGCTTCTGGACAGGAGCGGCGGCAGCGGACTGCGCCGGAGCGGCCGCAGGAGCCGGAGAGGCGACGGCGAAACCAGCGCCGACGACAACAGGGTGGACAGCGCGGCCAGAGCCGCCGTCGAACGCCGTCGAGGCGCCGAACCGGGGGGAGTCAAGGACATGCCGCAGATCCGACCACGCCCGACGAGGGCCCGGTGGGGCTTTGGCGAAAGGTAGTCCTATCGGGTCAGCAGCCGCCGGCGACCGCGGGGAGGACGACGACCTGGTCGCCGTCGCTCAGGGTCGCCTCGAGGCCGCCGATGAAGCGGACGTCCTCGTCGTTGATGTAGACGTTGACGAAGCGGCGCAGGTCGATCGACCCGGCCTTGTCCTCGACGAGGCGACCCTTGATGCCCGGGTGGTTTCCCTCGAGGTCGTCGATGAGCTCGGACAGCGTGGCCCCGGTGCCGTCGACGGCCTTGGCGCCGTCGGTGTAGGTGCGCAGGATGGTGGGGATCCGGACCTCGATGGCCATCAGGGGGTGCTCTCTTCCTGGGTCTGCTGGGTGGTCGCGATGGTGACGTCCTCTTCGGTCACGACACCGTCGATGATTCTGTATGACCTGAACTCCACAGGGCCGTCACTATTCCCGCCCGCCTCGTCGAAGCAGTCGCGTGTGCTGACGAGCACGTAGTGCGCATTCGGCTCGCTGGCCAGGCCGATGTCGGTGCGGCTCGGGTAGGCCTCGGTGGCGGTGTGGGAGTGGTAGACGACGACGGGTTCCTCGTCGCGCGCGTCCATCTCCTTGTAGAGCGACAGCAGCTCGGAGGAGTCGAACTCGTAGAACGTCGGGCTGCCGGCGGCGTTGACCATCGGGATGAACCGCTCGGCACGGTCGCTGCCCTCGGGGCCCGCGACGACGCCGCAGGCCTCGTCGGGATGGTCACGCCTGGCGTGCGCCACGATGGCGTCGTACGTCTCCTGGGGGATGGTCAGCACGTGGACAAGGGTAGGCAGGAAACCCCCATGACCCCGCCGAGTCTCACCACATACTCTTGACGTCGAGAGACCATCGAGAGGATTCCATGTCGGCGAGCGAGGCCCCACCCCCGTTGACGCGGCGCGGCATCCCGATCGAGCGCGACCTCAGGGTCCTCGCGCTCGGCTCCTTCGCCAACCGGTTCGGCGCCGGAGCGGTCATGACGACCAGCGCGCTCTACTTCACCCGGCAGGTCGGCTTCTCGGCCGCCGAGGTCGCACTCGCCCTGTCGGTCGCCGCCGTCGTCGGCATCCTCGTGCAGGTCCCGGCAGGCCACCTCGGTGACACCCGCGGCCCCCGGCGGGTGCTGACCTTCTGCATGGTCGGAGCCGCACTGACCAGCGCCCTGCCGGTCCTGGCTCGTACGCCGTGGCAGCTGGCGCTCCTGCTCGCGCTCCTGGCCTTCTTCGAGCGATCCGCCGGCTCCGTGCAGCAGGGCGTCATCGCCCAGCTCGCCACGGGTGGGCGCGGCGTGCTCTTCAAGGCCTACCTGCGCGCCGTCACCAACACCGCGATCGGCCTGGGCTCGGTCTTCGGAGGTGCCGCACTCGTCGTCGACGAGTCGTGGGCCTACGTCTCGGTCTTCGTGCTCAACGCCGTCTTCACCGGCTTCGCCGCATGGAACAGCACGCGACTGCCGGACATGCCGGCCTACGTCCGCATCGAGGGCGAGCCCCGGCTCGCCGTGCTCCGCGACTGGCCCTACGTCGTCATCGTCGCCATCACCGGGCTGTTCTCGCTGCACTTCTTCGTGATGGAGCTCGGCCTGGCGCTCTTCATCTCCGAGCGCACGTCGGCCCCGCCCGTGATGGTCGCCGTGCTCCTCATCCTCAACACCGCCTGCGTGGCGATCTTCCAGGTCCGGCTCTCCCGTCGGGCCGACTCGGTCGAGGCAGGCGCCCGCGCCCTCGTGCGCGGGGCGGTCTGGATCGCCCTCGGTTTCGCGGTCGTGTCCCTGGCCGACCGCGGCGACGCGACGTTCGCCATCGCAGTGCTCGTCGCCGGCTCTCTCCTCCACGTCGTCGGCGAGATGATCGGCTCGGGGGGCCAGTGGGGGCTGCAGATGGGTCTCGCGCCGCACGAGCGCCAGGGGCAGTACCAGGGCTTCGCCGGCCTCGGGTTCAGCGTGATGGCCGTCGTCGGCCCGCCGGTCGTGACGCTGCTGTGCGTCCAGATGGGCGAGACCGGATGGCTCGTCCTGGCCGGCCTGATGCTGGCCATCGCCCTCGTCTCCGTGCCCGCGTCGCGGTGGGCGCTGGCGTCGCGCGAGCGCTACGGCGTCCTCACGCACTCCGGATAGGTCCGCAGAGACCCGGTCGTCCCACAGCACCCGGCCAGCAATTGAATTGAGATCAAGTCAATTGCCGGAGCGGCGCCCACGAGGCCTGTGGAGGAGCGGCCCGGGCCATCCCGATCGTGGCGGAGTGGTGGCTGGCCCGGGCTCACTCTCCGGAACGTGGCGCAGGCGGCCAATGTGACTCCACAAGCCATTGCGGCCTGGTTCCCGTCGGTCGTGGCGATGCGCACTGCCGTCGCGGAGCGATACGGGGACAGGTGGATCTCAGAGCGTGGCTACCTCGCGAGGAGGCGCACCCTGTCGACAAGCTTGGCCGAGGCTCCCTCTGCGTGGTCAGTGGCGCTCGCATTCCTCCCCCACTCGTGGCTCGAGGAGGTGTACGACGGGATCTGGCTCACCATTGTCGAGGCCGGCCGGTGGGACGAGGCGATCGGCGCCACAGTGACGGCTGTGCAGGAGCGGGAGCGGGACCTCGTGAGTGATCTCCTCCACCAGTGGGGGTGCTCCGAGGGTCAGACCCAGATCGCCGCAGGCACCCCGTCGGAGAAGACCTCCGGAGTCTCGGGGAACGACTCCGAGACACCCAGTGAGTGGCGTACGGCCGACCAGGCGACGGCGCACGCGTCGAGCAGGTCGTCCTCGCCGAAGCCCGCTCCGCGGAAGAACGGCGGCGCAGCGATCCCGTGCGCGGCGAGGGCCTCGCGCCGGGCTCGTACGCCGTCAGGGTCCTTCTTGCGGGCCAGCACCGGGGCGCCGGCCATCCGGGCGAAGCTCACCTCGGGGTGCACCTCGATGACGGTCGCCCCGGGTCGCGCCCGCACCCACGCGTCGACCTGGAGCACCTTCTCCCGCAGGGCGTAGGCCTGGGCGCTGACGCTGGTGCGGCCCTCGGTGGCGGCGAGGTTGGCCGCCCGCCCCTCCTCGTAGGTCGGCGCCTCCAGCGCTGCGCGCACCGGCGTCGAGAAGATCGACGACGCCTTGCCGACCAGCACCCGGCGGGCCTCGGCATCGGCCAGCCGGCCGCCACTGTCGGGGAGGCCGATCGGGATGTCGATCGCCACGACGGAGACCTGGTGCTTCTCCCGCACGAGCTCGACGAGGCCGGCGATGTCAGCGGCCACGAAGACCGAGGGGCGGGCGTCGGTGTCGAGCACGACGCCGACCCACCCTGCCGGGCAGGCATCGACGCCGAGCACGGGCTGGTCGGGGGCGAGCACGGGCGGCGGCTCGACCTCGAGCTGGTCGGACGGGGCGACGAACCGCGCCTCGCGCTCACCACTGAACGCCGCATCGATCCGGGCGACCATCGTCTCGCCCATCGGGGGCAGCGCGCGGACGGGCCACCAGCGCACCTCGGTCGACTCGTCGTCCGCGACGTGCGCCTCCCCGGACACCCAGGTGCAGGCGAAGGTCAGGTCGAGGTAGGACGCCCGGTCGCCGTTGACGTGGAGGATCGGACCGTGGGCGGAGGTCGAGGCGAGCCGGTCGACGCGGATCCGCACCCCCGCCTCCTCCATCGCCTCGCGGGCGGCGGCGACGGCCGGCTCCTCCTCGGGGTCGACGATGCCGGTCACGGGCGCCCACTGGCCGTTGTCGGAGCGCTTGACCAGCAGCACCTCGTCACCACGTCGGATCACCGCGGTGACACCGGGCAGCCACAACGGGTCGTGACCGATCTTCTCGCGGATCGCGACGACGAACTCGGGGACGGGACTCATCCGGCCCTCATCCGGTGAGCGCCTCGATGACCGTCTCCTGGAGGTAGCCCACCCACTCGTAGATGTCGTGCGCCTGGGCGCGCGGGTCGTCGTCGGGCAGGGAGTGCCAGTAGTCCTCGTCGCCGGCCTCGACCCCGAGCCGGGTGGCGAGGGCGAGCCGGATGTCGGTGAACGCGCGCATCCAGGTCTCCGCCTCGTCGGGCGTGAGCTCGACGTCGATGACCAGGCCGTCCTCGGTCAGCTCCGGTGGCAGACCGGCATCCTCGAGGGTGTCGATGATCGACCCGCTCGCCGCGGCCTTGCCGTCGCGCAGGCCACCCTCGGTGAAGCGTCGGAAGTCGGAGGCCGCCTCCTCGTCGTCGGGGTAGGCCGTCGGGAACAGCCGCGCCAGGACCGGGTCGTCGGGGATGGTGGTGGCCCCGGAGAACTCGGACATCAGCGCCTCGAAGGGATCCGCCGTCGGTGGTGCGGGCTCTGCGCGCTCGTTGCGCAGCAGCTCCACGATCTGCGAGGCCAGCGACCGCAGCAGGTCGGCCTCGAAGCCGGAGAAGGTGGCGATGACCCGGTGCGACTTCAGGTGTCGCTCGAAACCACTCACGATGCCTCCCAGGTGCTCGCGTGGCGGTCGAAGTCGTCCTGGTCGGTGAAGACCGGAACGACGCAGAACACCAGACCTCCGGGGTCGTGGAGGACGGCCCACGTGTCATGGCGGGACTCGATCGTGGCGCCGAGAGCCTCGAGCCGCGCCACCTCGGCGGGCACGTCGTCGGTCTCGAAGTCGAGGTGCACGCGGGGCGGCGTGCCGCGGCCGGTGCGCTGCAGCTCGAGCGCGACGTTGCCGGGCAGGCGGTCGAGCGACTCGTACTCCGGCTCCTCGTTGCGCGAGCGCTGCGCACCGCGGGCTCCCGCCCAGAAGGCAGCGGCCGGCTCGTAGGAATCCTCGGGATGGTCGATCATGACCACGGCGATGCGGGAGCGGTGCACTACGACGCCTTCTCCATCGTCGCCCAGAGGCCGTACTCGTGCATGGCCTGCACGTCGCGCTCCATCTCCTCGCGGGTGCCCGTCGAGACGACCGACCTGCCGTCGGTGTGGACCTCGAGCATGAGCTTCTCGGACTTCGCCTTGTCGTAGCCGAAGTACTTCTGGAAGACGTAGGAGACATAGGACATGAGGTTCACCGGGTCATCCCACACGAGCGTCACCCACGGCTTGGCCAGGAAGGTGATCTCATCGGGAGTGAGGGTCGGCTCGACCTCTACGGGACTGGCGGCTGACACGTGTCCCATCGTGGCACAGTGTGGGTCGTGACGAGCTCAGCAAGCACGGTGGCGCTCCTGACCGACCACTACGAGCTGACCATGGTCCAGGCCGCGCGGCAGGCCGGCACGGCCGACCGGCGCTCCGTCTTCGAGCTGTTCCCGCGACGCCTGCCACAGGGACGGCGCTACGGCGTGGTGGCCGGGGTCGGCCGGGCGTTGGACGCCATCGAGTCGTTCCGGTTCGACGCGGCCGCGCTGAGGGCGCTGGAGGGCGTCGTCGACCCCGACATGCTCGACTGGCTCGGGTCCTACCGCTTCTCGGGCGACATCTGGGGCTACCCCGAGGGCGAGGCCTACTTCCCCTACTCCCCCCTGCTGGTCGTCGAGGGCACCTTCGCCGAGGCCGTGCTGCTGGAGACGGTCCTGCTCTCCATCTACAACCACGACTCCGCGATCGCCTCGGCCGCGTCGCGGATGACCCTGGCCGCGGGCGATCGGCCGTGCATCGAGATGGGCTCGCGCCGCACCCACGAGGAGGCGGCCGTGGCCGCCGCGCGGGCGGCCTACGTCGCCGGCTTCGACGCGACCAGCAACCTCGCGGCGCGGGCGCGCTACGGCGTGCCGTCCGCAGGCACTGCTGCCCACTCCTTCACGCTGCTCCACGACACCGAGGCCGACGCGTTCCGCGCACAGGTGCAGGCCCTCGGCGTCGGCACCACGCTGCTGGTCGACACCTACGACGTCGCCGAGGCCGTGGGCCTGGCCGTCGAGGTGGCGGGCACCAGCCTGGGCGCCGTACGACTCGACTCCGGCGACCTCGGTGAGACCGCCCGCGAGGTGCGTGCGCAGCTCGACTCGCTCGGGGCGACCGCGACGCGGATCGTGGTGACCAGCGACCTCGACGAGCACGCCATCGCCGCGCTCGCGGCCGCACCGGTGGACACCTACGGCGTCGGCACCCAGCTCGTGACCGGCTCCGGGCACCCGACGTGCGGCTTCGTCTACAAGATCGTGGCGCGTGAGGGCGACGACGGCGAGCTGGTCTCGGTGGCGAAGAAGTCCAAGGACAAGCTCTCCATCGGCGGTCGCAAGTACGCCCTGCGCCGCCGTAGCGCCGCGGGCATCGCCCAGGCCGAGGTGGTCGGCATCGGTGAAGCGCCGCAGGACGACGCCCGCACGACCGGCACCAGTGACCGCTCGCTGCTCGTCCCCCTGGTCCGCGACGGAGAGGTCGTCGGGCGATCCACCCTCGACGAAGCCCGTGCTCGACACCGCAGCTCGCTCGCCGAGCTCCCGCGCGCCGTGACGATGATGTCGGCCGGCGAGGCAGTGATCCCGACCCTCTTCGAGCGCTAGCCTCAGGCACATGGCACGCGCGCTGATCGTGGTCGACGTCCAGAACGACTTCTGCGAGGGCGGTTCCCTGCCGGTCGTCGGCGGCGCTCGCGTGGCCGCGGACGTCGGCGAGCTCCTGCACCGATGGTCCTCCCAGGGCGAGGGCGCGCCCGCCTACGACGTCGTGGTCGCCACCAAGGACCACCACATCGACCCCGGCGCCCACTGGTCGCTCAAGCCCGACTTCGCGGAGTCCTGGCCGGTGCACTGCAAGGTCGGCACGGAGGGCGCGGGCTTCCACCCCAACCTGGACCCGCAGCCCTTCGACGAGGTCTTCTACAAGGGCGAGCACGAGGCGGCCTACTCCGGCTTCGAGGGACGTACGTCGTCGGGCGAGGCACTGACCGACTGGCTGCGTCAGCGCCACGTCTCCGAGATCGACGTGTGCGGCATCGCGACCGACCACTGCGTCCGCGCGACCGCGCTCGACAGCGCACGGGAAGGCTTCGTGACCCGGGTGCTGACGGCGCTGTGCGCAGGGGTGTCCGAGGACACCACCGCGGCCGCGATCACCGAGATGACCGGCGCCGGCATCGAGATCGCGTGAGGCTCAGCACCACTTCTCGGTGACGGTGCGCAGCACCTTGACGGTGCGCGCCGTGCCGGAGCCGAGCGCCTTGAACTCCTTGGAGGCCAGCAGCCTCGAGGTGTGGATGTCGCCGTCGAGCAGGACGTAGGCCGCCCGGCCGTCGACGACCACGGTCTCGCCGCCGTGCTCCAGGGCGTGGGCCGCCTGCACCGCCTCGGCCGTGGGCGCCGCGGAGTAGAGCGTGACGTAGTGGTTGCCGACCGGACCCTCGTGCTCGGCATGGAGCTCCTCGGCGCGCGCGGTGAGCGCAGCCAGGTCGGCGGTGGTGAACACGATCGTCGGGACCTCGAAGCCGGCCTCGGCGGCGTACGACCTTCTCGAGCGCGGCCTGCACCTTGGCCACCGAGCGGGCCGAGTGGGTCAGCCGGACGTTGCCGGTGTTGATGTAGGTCTCCACGTCCGAGCCGCCGGCCGCCTCGGTCGCCGCCCTGATGGCGTCCTTGGAGAACTTCCGCCTGGCACCGAGGTTGATCGCACGCAGGAAGGCGACATAGGTGGGCATGCCCAGATCATGCCCGCATCGGGCACGAGGCCGTCCTGGTCTGGACCGGGGCTAGGGTGAGGCGCATGAAGACTCGAGCTCTTGCCGCCGGAATCAGCGTCGCCGCCCTCGCCCTCTCCGTCGCGGGGTGCGCCAAGGACGACACCACGACGACCACCGAGTCGGGCATCGAGCTGGTCAAGGACGGCACGCTGACCATCTGCACCCACCTGCCCTACGAGCCCTTCGAGTTCACCGAGGGTGACGAGGTCGTCGGCTTCGACCCCGGCGTGCTCGAGCTCGCGGCCAAGGCCGAGGGGCTCGACACCGAGGTCATCGACGTCGCCTGGGAGACGATCACGACGGGCGAGGCCCTCAACACCGGCCAGTGCGACGTCGCGGCGCCGGCGCGATGACGATCAACGACGAGCGCGAGGCCGTCATGGACTTCACCGACCCCTACTTCACGGCCACCCAGGCCATGATGACCAAGACCGGCTCCGGCATCACCTCGCTCGAGGACCTCGCCGGCAAGAAGGTCGCCGTCCAGGACGGCACGACCGGCGCCGACTACGTCCGCGAGAACGCGCCGAAGGACACCGAGATCATCTCCTTCGAGGACTCCTCGCTGATGCAGCAGGCGGTCCTGACCGGCAAGACCGACGCCGGCGTCAACGACAACGGACTGCTCAACTACTTCGTCAGCCAGAACCCCGAGGTCGAGGTCGTCACCGAGTTCGAGACCAACGAGGACTACGGCTTCTCGGTGAAGAAGGACGGCAACGACGACCTGCTCACCGCCATCAACGACGCGATCGCGAGCGACGACTACGACACGGTCTACGAGAAGTGGTTCGGCACCGCTCCGACCAGCTGACAGCCCTGCCTCTCCCGACGTCGAAGGTGAAGTGAGTCCATGGCGAGTCCCCGGCAGCGTGCGGCCCGATGGCGCTACGTCCAGTACGCCGTGCTCGTGGTCGTGGTGCTCGTGCATCGCCTTCGTCGCCGACTGGGGCCAGATCCAGCGGGCGTTCTGGAACTGGGACCTGGTCAAGGAGCAGTTCCCCCGCGTCCTGACGATCGCGCTCAAGAACACGCTCATCTACACCGCGTGCGGCTTCGCCTTCGGCCTGGCGCTGGGGCTGGTCCTGGCGCTGATGCGGCTCTCGAGCGTCGGGCCCTACCGGTGGATCGCCACCGGGCATCATCGAGCTCTTCCGCGGGCTCCCGGCCCTCGTCGTCTTCATCGCGCTCAGCGTCGGTTTCCGACTGGCGTTCCCCGCCTACGAGATCCCGTTCGGCAACCTCGGCATCGTCACCCTGGCCCTGGGCCTGGTCGGTGGCGCCTACATGGCCGAGACCATCCGGGCCGGCATCCAGGCCGTGCCCAAGGGGCAGATGGAGGCGGCGCGCTCGCTCGGGATGTCGCACGGCCGGGCGATGATCAGCATCGTCGTCCCGCAGGCGTTCCGGATCATCCTGCCGCCGCTGACCAACGAGCTGATCCTGCTCACCAAGGACTCCTCGCTGGTCTACATCCTGGGCCTGTCCCTGTCGGGCTACGAGCTGACCAAGTTCGGCCGCGAGGGCATGAACTCGGCCTCCAACCTCACCCCGATCATCGTGATCGGGCTGTGCTACCTGCTGATCACGGTGCCGCTGTCGATCGTCGTACGCCGCATGGAAGCCCGCGCCGAGAGGGCCCGCTGATATGACCACTCCCACCGACCCGACCGCCCGTTCCTCGGCGGCGATCGACGTCCAGGACCTCCACAAGTACTTCGGCGCCAACGAGGTGCTCAAGGGCATCGACTTCCACGTCGGCCAGGGGCAGGTCGTCTGCGTGATCGGGCCGTCCGGGTCCGGCAAGTCGACCCTGCTGCGCTGCGTCAACATGCTCGAGACCCCGACCAGCGGCAAGATCTTCGTCGCGGGCGACGAGATCACCGATCCCGACGCCGACGTCGACCGGCTGCGGGCCCGGATCGGCATGGTCTTCCAGCAGTTCAACCTCTTCCCGCACATGACGGTCCTGCGCAACCTCACGATCGCGCAGGAGAAGGTCAAGGGTCGCAAGAAGGACGAGGCGGTCGAGATCGCCCGGTCGACGCTCGCCAAGGTGGGGCTGTCCGAGAAGGAGTCGGCCTACCCGGCCCACCTCTCCGGTGGGCAGTCACAGCGCGTGGCGATCGCCCGGGCGCTGTCGATGAGCCCCGACATGATGCTGTTCGACGAGCCCACCTCGGCGCTCGACCCCGAGCTCGTCGGCGACGTGCTCGCCGTCATGAAGGACCTGGCGTCCGAGGGGATGACGATGATGGTCGTGACCCACGAGATGGGCTTCGCCCGCGAGGTCGGCGACAACCTCGTCTTCATGGACGGTGGCGTCATCGTCGAGGAGGGCGACCCGCGCAAGGTGCTCGCCGACCCCCAGCACGAGAGGACGCAGTCGTTCCTCTCGAAGGTGCTCTAGCTGCGGCTCAGCCGCGCCTGCACTCGGTCGGCGGGGTGACCGTCGGGTCGAAGACGAACTCGGGCGACACGATGTCGGTGTCGTCCTGCGACTCCTTCAACGTCATCGCCCACCACCCGGCACCGGACGTGTCGATCCCGGCGCGCTCGGCCTTGGGAAGCGTCTTCCACATGCTCTGCACGTCGACGCCGACCTCGATCAGCGAGCTGTGCGGGGTGATGACACCGCGCGCCTCCGTGTCGTAGGGGACGGTGGCGGGCAGGGAGGCGAACAGGCCGCGCGGCAACCCGGCGAGCACCTGCTTGTAGGGGATGGTCACCGCGACGTCCTTGCCGTCGAGCTTGATCGGGACGGCTGCCTTGAGCGGCCAGCTCGGGTTCATCGTGGTCGGCAGGGCCCAGGTGCGGGCGGCGTCGCCGGTGATCTCCGCCCAGCACTTGTCAGCGACCGGACCCCACGCCTCACTGTTGAAGTAGGCGCGACCGGCCACGACCAGGTAGTCGACCTGCTGGACGTTGCCGCCGATCGTGGAGTCCATCGAGAGCGTGCTGTCGCCGGTGTCGGGGCTGAACCTGCCCTCGAGGTCGAGGAGGCGCTTGCCCCCCTTGTCCGGGTTCTTGGTGAGCAGCTGGCCGTGCCACTCGACGATGCTCATGTCGTCGACCTGCGTGACGAGGCTCTGCACCTCCTCGCCGAGGAGCACCGCATCCTCGGTCTTGCTGGCCGCGGCCTCGCCGGACCCGCCGCACCCGGTCAGGGTGAGGAGCAGGCCGGCGCCCAGGGCCGAGGCCACTGCTGCGCTGCGTCGACGTGCCACAGGGAGTCCCCGTTCAGGTTGCGGACCAGCTCCGTGCTGTATCCCGACCGGCAGCGTAGGTCCGGCAGGAGGAACCTGTCAGGGAAACCCAGGATCTGGTCACGTCGCCATCCACCCGCGCGCAGCCCCCACGACCGCATCGGTGAGGTCGGCGACCAGCGACGACCCCAGTCTCCAGTGCTGCCAGAAGAGGGCGACCTCGGGCCGGCGACCCGGGACCAGCTCGACCAGCTCACCCCGCTCGAGCTCGCCGGCCACGTCGGACTCGGGCAGCAGCCCCCACCCCATGCCCACCCGGATCGCCCGGTCGAACTCACGGACCGACGGCACGTAGGTCGCCGGCGGGGCCAGGTGGCGCCGGGTGACGCGCCGGATGAAGTCGTGCTGGAGGGAGTCGTTGCGGTCGAACGCCACGATCGGCGCCTCGGCCAGGGTCGTCGACCCGACCCCGTCGGCGAAGTGGTGTGCGTGGAAGTCGCGCGTCGCGACGGCGGCGTACTTCAGCCGGCCCAGGCGCACGACGCGACAGCCGGGCACCGGCCTGGGCTCGCCGGTGATGGCCGCCATCACCTCACCGCGGCGCAGCCGCTCCGCCGTACGCGTGTGGTCCTCGCGCACGACCTCGAAGACCACCCGGTGCCGCGTCTGCACCTCGGCGAGCGCATCGACGAACCAGCCGTAGAGGGCATCGGCGTTCACCGCGATCGGCAGCGAGGTGTAGGAGGTGCCGTCCTCGTCGGCCTCCTCGACCAGCTCGGCGACCGCCTCACGCTCCAGGAGCTCGGTCTGGGTGGCCAGCCGGACCAGCACCAGACCGGCCTCCGTGGGCTCGAGCGGCTTGACCCGGTGGAGCAGCACGCGGCCGATGCGGGTCTCCAGCGCCTTGATCCGCTGGCTCACCGCGGAGGGGGTCACGTGCAGCTCACGGGCCGCCGCCTCGAAGGTCCCGAGGCGCACCGCGACCGCGAGTGTGCGCAGGGCCACAGGGTCGAGCTGGGTGATGTCTTTCATACTTAGAGATCCTAATGATTCGTCAGAATAGTTCGCTGGATTTCAGAGTGGGACACTCCTACCGTTGACCTCATGTTCCAGGTCGCACTCACCGGTCTCCTCACCGGACTCGCTCTCATCGTTGCCGTCGGCGCACAGAACGCCTTCCTCCTCCGCCAGGGGATCCGTGGCGAGCACGTCCTGCCCATCGTCCTGACGTGCCTCGTGTCGGACGTCGTGGCGATCACTGCCGGCGTCGCCGGCCTCGGTGTCGTGCTGGAGCGCTGGCCCTCGGTCCTCCCCGTGGCCCAGGTGCTCGGCGGCCTCTACCTGATCGCGTTCGGCGTGCACGCCGCGATGCGCGCCTGGCGACCCGGCAAGCTCGACGCGGGCGAGGGCGCCTCGATGACCCCCGGGCGCGCAGTGCTCCTGACCCTGGCGCTGACCTGGCTCAACCCGCACTTCTACCTCGACGCGGTCCTCATGCTCGGCACGGTCGCCAACAGCTTCGGCACCGATCGCTGGTGGTTCCTGTCCGGCACCCTCGTGGCGAGCCTGCTGTGGTTCTTCGGCCTCGGCTACGGCGCGCGCCTGCTGCGCGGCCTGTTCGCCCGCCCGGCGGCCTGGCGCGTGCTCGACTCGGCGATCGCCGTGATCATGGGCGCGCTCGGGATCGGGCTGCTCGCCCACTGACCCCGGCTGGATTTACATAGGTTTCCTATGTATATTGGAGGTCGTGACCGAGCCCCTGCCCACGCTCGCCAGTGACCTCGTCGTCCTGGCCGCCCGGCTGACCCGCGCCGTACGACGCGAGCTCGAGCACCCTGCAGGTGCCCGGGCCCTGTCGCTGCTGGACGAGCTCGGCCCCGCGGGCGTGACCGCCCTCGCGACGGCCGACCGCTGCAGCCAGCCCACGATGACCGCCACCGTGAAGGCACTGATCGAGCAGGGGCTCGTCGACCGCGAGCCGCACCCGACCGACGGCCGGGCGCACGTCGTCGTGCTCACCGAAGCCGGACGCGCCGAGCTGGCGCGCATCCGGCACGCCAACGCCGAGCTGGTCATGGCTCGGCTGGCAACCACCCACCACACCGCCGAGGAGGTCGCGACCACCGTCGCGGTGCTCCGGGACGTCCTCGACCTGCACCCCGAGGAGGACACCCACCCGTGAGCAGTCCCACACCCACCACGACAGCACCACCTCCAGCACGAGTCCCAGCACGTCGTCGATCCTCCAGCAGCCGCGCGCCGTCTGGGCCGTGGCCTTCGCCTGCGTGATCGCGTTCATGGGCATCGGCCTGGTCGACCCGATCCTCAAGGAGATCGCCGCCCAGCTCGACGCCACGCCGAGCCAGGTCTCGCTGCTCTTCACCAGCTACATGGCCGTCATGGGCGTCTCCATGCTCGTGACCGGCGTCGTCTCCAGCCGGATCGGCCCCAAGCGGACGCTGATGGCCGGCCTGGCCCTGATCATCGTCTCCGCCGCGCTGGCCGGGATGTCGGACAGCGTCGGGGCAGTGATCGGCTTCCGCGCCGGGTGGGGCCTGGGCAACGCGCTCTTCGTCGCCACCGCCCTGGCCACCATCGTGAGCGCCTCCGCGGGACCCGTCGGGCAGGCGATCATCCTGTTCGAGGCCGCCCTCGGCCTCGGCATCGCCTCCGGGCCGCTCATCGGCGGGCTGCTCGGCCAGATCTCGTGGCGCGGCCCGTTCTTCGGCGTCTCGGTCCTGATGACGGTCGCCCTGGTCGCGACCGCCTTCTTCCTGCCCTCGACCCCACCGACCGGGCACCCCACGTCGCTGCTCGACCCCTTCCGCGCGCTGCGCCACCGGGCCCTGCTGCTGCTCGCACTCGTGGCGATCTTCTACAACCTCGGCTTCTTCACGCTGATGGCCGCCGGTCCGTTCGCGCTGCCGTCCTACTCGATCATGGGCATCGGCTGGACGTTCTTCGGCTGGGGCCTGCTGCTGGCCTTCACCTCGGTGTGGCTGGCACCGGTGCTCCAGCGCCGGTTCGGCACCCTGCCCACCCTGACCGCGGTCCTGTCGCTCTTCGCGCTCGACCTGGCGATCATGGCGCTCGGCGCCGAGCACGAGCCGGTCGTGACCGCGGGGATCATCGCCGCGGGCGCCTTCCTCGGCGTGACCAACACCCTCGTCACCGAGGCGGTGATGGGGGCCGCTCCCGTCGAGCGACCGGTCGCGTCGGCGGCGTACTCGTTCGTCCGGTTCACCGGTGGCGCGGTCGGTCCCTTCGTCGCACTCAAGCTGGCCGAGCGGGTCGACCTGCACGCCCCCTTCTGGTTCGGTGCGGCCGCTGTCGCCGTCGGCGTGGTCATCGTGGCCGCCGGGTCGCGCACCATCGCCCGGGCGCTGGGCGCGAGCCCGTCCGAGCACGGCGTCGCCGAGGCCGAGAGCGAGCTCGTCGGCGACCTCGCCTAGGCACCGCTAGTCAGCGAGCGCGACGCCCTGCTCGGCCAGGGCGTCGCGCAGGCGCGTGATCGCGATCGGGCCCACGCCGTGCATGGCGGCGAGCTCGCCGGCGCCGTACGTCGCCACCTGCTCGAGCGTGGTCACGCCGGCCTCGCGGAGCGCCCGGGTCGCAGGCGCTCCGATCGAGCGCGGGAGCTGCGTGCCCTCCCCGCGCGGCTGGCGTACGCGGGGCTCGGGCAGTCCGGCGTCGACGACGGCCTCGCCCCGCGGTGAGAGCAGGTAGCCGATCGCCAGCGACTCGGTCAGACCGAGCTCCTTGAGCTTGCGGACGTCCTTCTTGAAGTCCGCGGTCTCCCGGCCCACCTGCGCCGCGAGCTCCGGCGCGCGCACGCCTCCGTTGAGGTCGATCAGGTCGAGCGTCTCCCGGGTCCAGGCGCCGTGGGCCGACGACGCGTCGAGGCGGTCCAGCCGGGCGGTGATCGTGGCGATCTCCTCGGCGTCCGGGACCGCGGCCCGCAGCGCCTCGCGCGGGTCGGGACCGGCGTAGGCCAGGCCGATCCGCCACGCGGGGTCACCCGAGCGGGCCGAGAGCGCCTGCTTGAGCGCGGCCAACGACGGCGCACCGGCGCGCTTCGCGTCGTCGGCACGCAGGCTCGCGATGCTGACCTGCTCGACAGAGGTGACCTCGAGCAGGCCCACGGACGTACGCATCCGGGTGCCGACCACGACCCGCGGCCTGGCCCACCGACGGAAGGCGAGGTCGACGGCACCGGCCTTGATCGCGGCCAGCTCGGCCGGGCGGATCATCATGGGCGACAGCCTAGGGCGACTTCCCGAGCGGTGCGTGGGGCAGGTTCTCGGCGTCGGAAACCTGCCTCACTCACCGCTCAGGGCGATCTCACAAGTTGCCGCGGGCGTCCTGCTCGCGCTCGATGGCCTCGAAGAGGGCCTTGAAGTTGCCCTTGCCGAAGCCGAGCGAGCCGTGGCGCTCGATGAGCTCGAAGAAGACCGTCGGGCGGTCGCCGAGCGGCTTGGTGAAGATCTGGAGGAGGTAGCCGTCCTCGTCGCGGTCGACCAGGATGCCGCGCTTCTGCAGCTCGTCGATCGGCACGCGGACCTCGCCGATGCGGGCGCGCAGCTCGGCGTCCTCGTAGTAGGAGTCCGGGGTGTTGAGGAACTCCACGCCGTTGGCGCGCAGCGCGTCGACGCTGGCGAGGATGTCGCCGGTGGCCACGGCGAGGTGCTGGGCGCCGGGGCCGTTGTAGAACTCGAGGTACTCGTCGATCTGCGACTTCTTCTTCGCGATCGCGGGCTCGTTGAGGGGGAACTTCACGCGGTGGTTGCCGTTGGCGACGACCTTGCTCATCAGCGCGGAGTAGTCGGTGGCGATGTCGTCGCCGATGAACTCGGCCATGTTCACGAAGCCCATCACCTTGTTGTAGAAGGTGACCCACTCGTCCATCCTGCCGAGCTCGACGTTGCCGACGATGTGGTCGAGGGCCTGGAAGAGGCGCTTGGGCTGGCCGTCCTTCTTGTCCCAGCGCGGCTGGACGGCCTCGTAGCCGGGGAGGTAGGGGCCGGCGTAGGTCTGGCCGTCGACGCTGCGCTGCACCAGCGTGTGGCGGGTCTCGCCGTAGGTCGCGATGGCGGCGATCCGGACGGTGCCGTGCTCGTCGCTGACGTTGGTCGGCTCGCGCAGGATCGTCGCTCCGGCCTTGCGGGCCTGCGCGATGCACTGGTCGACGTCGGGGACCTCGAGGGCGATGTCGACGACGCCGTCGCCGTGCTTGGCGTGGTGGGCGATCAGGTCGCTGTCGGGCGACACGGCGCCGCTCAGGACGAACTTGATGGAGCCGGACTTGAGGACGTAGGACTTGTGGTCGCGGTTGCCGTTCTCGGGGCCGGAGTAGGCGATGAGCTCCATGCCCCACGCGGACGCGTAGTAGTGGGCGGCCTGGGTCGCGTTGCCCACCACGAAGCAGATCGCGTCCCACCCGGTCACCGGGAAGGGGTCGGCGTCGGCGTCGTACTCGACGAGGCCGACCAGCTGCTGGAGCTGCTCGAGGGACAGGTCGGCCTTCATCTCGTCCACGGTCAGGGCGCCACCGGTCGAGGCGATGTCAGTCGTCATGCACCAACCCTCCCAACACGCGGCAAGGTGTGCAACAGTACGACGAAACGTTGAGCAAGTTGCACAGCCCGAGGAGCGATCATGGACGAAATCGACGGCAGGTTGATCGAGCTCTTCGCCGCCGAGCCGCGGCTCGGCGTCCTCGAGGCGAGCCGCCGTCTCGGCATCGCTCGCGGCACGGTCCAGGCCCGCCTGGACAAGCTCGCCGCGGCCGGGGTGGTCACCGGCTGGGGCCCGGACCTGTCCCCCGAGGCGATCGGCTATCCCGTGACCGCGTTCCTCACCCTCGAGATCCGCCAGGGCTCGGCAGACCGGGGAGGCCACGACGCCGTCGCCGCTCACCTCGCCGGCATCCCCGAGGTGCTCGAGGCGTTCACGATCACCGGCGCGGGCGACATGTGGGCGCGGGTCGTCGCCCGCTCCAACGCCGACCTCCAGCGGGTGATCGACCTGGTGCTGACCGAGCCCGGGATCGACCGCTCGACGACCGTGATCGCGCTGGCGACCCAGATCCCCTACCGGGTCGTGCCGCTGGCGCGCGCAGCCCTCATCTGAGGCGCTCGGCCACCTCGCGGGCAGCCGCGAGCACCTGGGGCCCGACGACGTCCTCGTCGATGGCGTCGGCGAGGGTGACCACGCCGACGCTGGCGCGCAGTCCGTCCACCCCGCGCACCGGCGCTGCCAGGCCGCGGGCGCCGGACTGCAGCTCGCCGCTCGTGACGGCGTACGACGACTCGTCCCCGTCGAGCAGCCCGATGGCCTTGCCGGCCGCCCCCTGGGAGAGCGGGTGCCGGGCGCCGACCCGGTAGGAGACGTGGAAGTCGGTCCACGTGGGCTCGACGACGGCGAGCGCCAGGGCCTCCTCCCCGTCGGCGACGGTGAGGTGGGCGGTCGATCCGATGGACTCCGCCAGCCGGCGCAGCACCGGCATGGCCAGGTCGCGCAGGAGCGGCTGGACACCGCTCGCGAGGTGGAGCACGCCGAGGCCGACGAAGAGCCGCGAGCGCGCGTCACGCCGGACCAGCCCGTGCTGCTCCAGGGTGCTGATCAACCGGTAGACCACCGTGCGGTTGACCTCGAGGCGTGCGGAGAGCTCGGTGATGGTGAGGCCCTCAGGACTCTCGGCCAGGACCCGGAGCACGCGGAGGCCACGGTCGAGGGTCTGGGAGGTCTCCGAGGGCATGCGTCCACTATGGCAAAGCGCAAGTAACGCAGGAAGCGGTCAGGAGGACTGCCGCATCGCCCACTCGCGGATCCGGTTGATCCGTTCGTGCAGCTGGTCGGCGTTGGCGACCGCCGCGGGCGGTCCTCCGCACTCCTTGCGCAGCGCGGAGTGGGTGATGCCGTGCGCCTGGCCGGTGCGGTGGTGCCACGCGGCCACGAGCCCGTTGAGCTCGCGGCGGAGCACGCCGAGCTGCTGGTGGGTGCTCAGCTCCTGGACGGACTCGACCACGCGGTCGCCGCCGCCGGCGGACTTCTGCTTGCGGGCGCGCTCGCTCTGCCGCGAGTGCAGCAGCTCGCGCACCTGGTCGGCCTCGAGCAGGCCGGGGATGCCGAGGAAGTCCATCTCCTCCTCCGAGCCGACGTGCACCTCGCCGGAGTGGCCGAACTGCGCGCCCTCGTAGAGGACGTGGTCGAAGGACGCGGTCGAGCCCAGCGCCTCCCACGACATCTCGAGCTCGTCGGAGGCACCCTCACCTGCCTGCGCCTCGGCGAGCAGGTCGTTCTCGGCGGCGAAGATGTCGTCCTCGTCGTTCACGCGGCGCCCCAGGACGTGGTCGCGCTGCGCCTCCATGTCGGAGGCGAACTCCAGCAGGTGCGGCACCGACGGCAGGAACACCGACGCGGTCTCGCCGCGCGATCGCGCCCGCACGAAGCGGCCCACGGCCTGGGCGAAGAACAGGGGCGTGGAGGTCCTGGTCGCCCAGACCCCCACGGCCAGCCGCGGCACGTCGACGCCCTCGGACACCATCCGGACCGCGACCATCCACCGCTGCTCGGACGAGGTGAACTTCTCGATCTTCTTCGAGGCGCCCTTCTCGTCCGACAGCACGACCGTCGGCGCCTCGCCGCTGATCTTCTTCAGCAGCGCGGCATAGGCGCGGGCGGAGTCCTGGTCGCTGGCGATGACCATCCCGCCGGCGTCGGGGACGTGGCGGCGCACCTCCGAGAGGCGCTTGTCAGCCGCCTCCAGCACGGCCGGCATCCAGGCACCCTGCGGGTCGAGGGCCGTACGCAGCGCGTGTGCGTGCATGTCCTTGGTGAGCGGCTCACCCAGCCGGGCCACGATCTCGTCGCCGGCGCGGGTGCGCCACTGCATCTCGCCGGAGTAGGCCATGAAGAGGACCGGCCTCACGACGTGGTCGGCGAGGGCATGGGCGTAGCCGTAGGTGAAGTCGGCCGCCGAGGTGGGGATGCCGTCGTCACCGGGGGCGTAGGTGACGAACGGGATCGGGTTGATGTCGGAGCGGAACGGCGTGCCGGTCAGCGAGAGCCGGCGGGTGGCCGGGTCGAACGCCTCCCGCACGCCCTCGCCCCACGACATCGCGTCGCCGGCGTGGTGGATCTCGTCCAGGATGACCAGCGTCTTGAAGCGCTCCGTGCGGATCCGCATCGCGAGCGGGTTGACCGCGACACCGGCGTAGGTCACCGCGATGCCGACGTAGTCGTCGGAGGTCCGGCCCTTGCCGGCGGAGTAGGTCGGGTCGATCGGGATGCCGGCCTTCGCGGCGGCCTCGGCCCACTGGGTCTTGAGGTGCTCGGTCGGCGCGACGACGGTGATCCGGTCGACCACGCGACGGCTCAGCAGGTCGGCCGCGACCGTCAGCGCGAAGGTGGTCTTCCCGGCACCGGGGGTCGCGACCGCGAGGAAGTCGCGCGGCTGGCGCGCCATGTAGCTGTCCATCGCGGACTGCTGCCAGGCACGGAGGGAGGGCGCAGTGCCCCAGGCGGCCCGGTCGGGCCACGCGGGGGGCAGCGGCGCATCAGGCCGCCCCGTCACGCCTCGGGACCCGAGCCGTCGCCACCTGAGCTGTCGCCGGGCTTGTCGCCCGGCTTCATCGACTCCCAGATCTCCTTGCAGTCCGGGCAGACGGGGAACTTCTCCGGAGCCCGCGAGGGCACCCAGACCTTGCCGCACAGGGCGATGACGGGGGTCCCCATGACCATCGCCTCGGTGAGCTTGTCCTTGGGGACGTAGTGCGAGAACCGCTCGTGGTCACCCTCGTCGGTCGGGACGGTCTGACGCTCTTCGATCGTCTGGCTGCCCGGGGAGAATCCGATGGTGCTCATGATGGGCCAGCCTAACGGCTGGGTCAGTTCATGTCCGGATCGACGGGCCGGTTGACGTGCCAGGCGAGCATGCCGGGCTGGCGTCGGATGACGTCGCGGCGCAGACCGGTCGTGTCGCCCCGGAAGGCGTCGCCGGACTGGGCACCCACGACGTACCAGCTGCCCTCCTCGACCTCGCCGTCGAGCTGACCGGCACCCCAGCCGGCGTAGCCGGCGAAGACCCGCATCGCGGTGAGCGAGCCGTCGACCAGCTCGGTCGGGGTGTCGAGGTCGACCATGCCGAGGATCCCGGCGACCGGGCGCCAGCCGACGGGCGGCTCCTGCGGGTCACGCAGCTCGGCCACGGCGAGGGCGCCGTCGGTGCCGACCGGACCACCCCGGAAGAGGACCTCGGGCTCGACCACGACCTCGCGCCAGGACTCGAGCACGTCGGCCACGAGCACCTGCGAGGGACGGTTGAGCACGACCCCGAGCGCACCCTCGTCGTTGACGTCGAGCAGCAGCACGACGGTGTCGACGAAGTGGGGATCCTGCAGTGCTGGCGTCGCCACCAGCAGCATCCCCGATGCGAGCTGCATGCCCTCCACTATGGCAGGCCGACCGCGACCCGGGTGTCTAGGCTGCGCGGATGGAGAACGATCGGCAGCGTCACTCGGACGCGACCAGGCGCGGGCTGGTCGACGTCGCCGAGCGGCTCTTCACCGAGCACGGCTACGCCGCCACCTCCCTCGACGCGATCGCCGCCGGTGCCGACGTCAGCAAGGGCGCGCTCTACCACCACTTCAGCGGCAAGCAGGCGATCTTCGAGGCCGCCTTCGAACGCGTCGAGTCGCGGGCGACGTCGGGGATCGTCGCAGCCACCGACGACGAGGTCGATCCGTGGGAGAGGGCGCAAGCCGGTCTGCGCGCGTTCCTGGACGCCGTACGGGAGCCGGGCTACCGCCAGATCGTGGTCTCCGACGGACCGTCCGTGCTGGGCCACGAACGGTTCCGCGAGCAGGAGCAGCGCTCGACCTACGCCGTCGCGGACGAGATCGTGCGCGCGGTGCTCACCACCGCGGACCGGGACCTCGACGACGACATGCTCGACACCTTCACCCGGATCTTCTTCGGGGCGATGTCGGCCGCGGGTGGGTCCGTCGCCGACAGCGAGGACCCCGCGGCCGCCGCCCAGCGGGTCGACACAGCCGTCGGGCTCATCCTGTCCGGACTCCAGCAGCAGCTGGGGAGCAGCGCTACTTGGCGAAGGTGACGTCGCCGTTGACCGCCGGCACGAGCTCCACCCACACGTGCCCGGCGGGCACGGTCAGGTCGCCGTTCTTGGTCGACAGCTGGATGGAGCCGGTGAGGCCGTCCTTGGTCCAGGTGCCGCGGATGACGCGACCACCGTGGAAGAGCAGGGCCGAGCCCGTGCCCTCGAACTTGGTCTCGGGGACCGGGTAGCCGGCGGGGTCGGTGTAGCCGGCGTCGCCGACCTTGACCCGCAGCACCAGCACCGAGTCGGCCGGGAACTGGTCACCCTCGGCGGCGTACGAGTCGGTGTTGACGTAGCCACCGCCCTGGAACTGCCAGGACGTCGAGTGGGCGCCGAAGTCGGCGGTCAGCGTGCGCGCCTTGCCACCCTTGGGCAGGTCGGCCTCGGTGCCCCACGGCAGGTAGGGCGGGGGCTCCTCGTCGGCCTTGAGCCGCTTGGAGATGTCGGCGAGGTGGGCGAAGAGGTTGTAGGGCGCGTAGCGGGTGTTCTCGCGGTAGACACCCGCCGCACCCTCGGTGATCCACGGGATGCCGGCGCCGTTGATCCGCTTGATGGTGATCGCGGCCGCGCCGCTGGTCACGACGGTGGCGCCCTTGGGCACGATGCTGATGTCGCTGGCACGCATCGAGCGCACCGGGCCGATCTCGGCCGGGACCTTGGAGTAGTAGAAGGCGGCGAGGCGCGTGTAGCCGCCCTCGACGAGCTCCTCGACCACCAGGTCGGCCGACCCGAGGCCCACCTGCGGCGCGCTGGAGGAGGTGTTGTCGACCTTGGTGACGATCACCGGGTGCTTGGGGGCCTTGCCCGTGCGCTCGAGACCGGTGAGCGGCCAGTAGGTCGGCTCGGGAGGCTCGCTCGTCGCCGACGTGGTCGGCTCGGACGGTGCGGAGTCGCTGGGCGTCTCCTCGTCGTCCCCTCCGCCGCAGCCGGCGAGGAGGAGTGACGCCGCGACGAGCGTGGCGACGACTGTTCGGGACGCGGAGGGGTGGAGACGGCGACGCACGGGGGAACTCCGATCGAGCGGGGACAGCTGGGGTGTTGCCTTGAAGTGTGGGGGCGCGCCTTCGCCGATCGGAGAAGGCGCGCCACAGGGTAGATCAGCAGGACCTGCCTACCAATCCACGCCTGTCACCCCTGACGTGGCACCTCAGCCGAGCTTGCGGCCCCCGTCGACGTAGAGCGTCTGGCCCGTGATGAACGACGCATCGTCGCTGCAGAGGAACGCGGCAGCCGCGGCGATGTCCTCGGGCTGGCCCACACGACGTACGGGCGTGGCCTCGGCGTTGAGCCGCTGCAGCTCCTCGGGCTCCATCTTGAGGCGCCGCGCGGTCGCGTCGGTCATCTCGGTCACGATGAAACCGGGGGCGATCGCGTTGGCGGTGATGCCGTAGGGGCCGAGCTCGATGCCGAGCGTGCGGGTCAGGCCCTGGATGCCCATCTTGGCCGCGGAGTAGTTGGCCTGGCCGCGGTTGCCCAGCGCGGAGACGCTGGAGAGGTTGAGGATCTTGCCGTACTTCTGCTCCACGAAGCGTGACTGCGCGGACTTCGTCATGTTGAACACGCCCTTGAGGTGGACGCCCATGACGAGGTCCCAGTCGTCCTCGGTCATCTTGAAGAGCAGGTTGTCGCGGGTGACGCCGGCGTTGTTGACGAGGATGTGGATCCCGCCGAGCTCGTCGACCACGCGCTGCACGGCGGACTCGGCGGCAGCCGAGTCCACGACGTCGCAGCCGATGCCGACGGCCGACGCGCCGTCGGCCAGCTCCAGCCGACCGGCAGCGTCGGCCGCTGCGGTCTCGTCGAGGTCGAGGATCGCGATCGAGGCGCCCTCGCTGGCAAAACGCTGGGCGATGCCGAACCCGATGCCTCGTGCGGCTCCGGTGATGACGGCGACCCGCCGGTCGAAACGACCCATCTCGATGACTCCTGATCGTGGGTGACAGTGCGTCTCTCACCCTAGTGCGGGCGCTCGGACGGCCTCGATGGGACTGCCGAGCGCGAAGTTGGCTACGGTGTGCAGGTGCGTCGGGGGGAGTTCAGGGCCGCCGCCGTCGTAGCGGCCGTGATGGCCCTCGCGGCGGCGCTGGTGGCGTGGGAGCACCACCTCCCGATCCGCGACCCCGACGGCGCCAACCTCCCCACCTGGTTCCGGCTGCCGGTCATCGTGGCGACGGCCGTCGCGCTCGACATCGTCGCGCGGTGGGCGCTCATGGTGCGCCGCGGTGGTGCCTCGAGCAAGGACGCGCTGCGCTGGGCCGTGGTCGAGCGGTGGGACCGTGACCAGATCCGGTTCACCGTCAGCGGTCTGGTGACCTGGTACGTCGCCTACGTCGCCTTCCGCAACCTCAAGAGCTACGTCCCCTTCGTCACCGACCGGATCGCCGACCCGACGCTCGCCCGGATCGACCGGTTGCTGTGGCTCGGGCACGATCCCGCCATCGTGCTGCACGACGTGCTCGGCACGTCGTGGGCCAACTGGGTGGCGGCGTCGGTCTACCTGATCTGGATCGGCCTGGTGCCGGCCAGCCTGGCCATCGCGCTGGTGTGGACCCGCCGCTCGACCTACGGCGCCTGGTACGTCACGGCGATCTCCATCGACTGGTGCCTGGGCGCCGTCCTCTACTACGCCGTGCCGTCGCTGGGTCCCACCTACTCCTCCCCCGGCTGGTTCGCCTCCCTGCAGCACACGCCCAACACCTCGGTGCGCGACACCCTGCTCTCGGACCGCGTCGAGGTCCTCTCCGGTCCGTGGGACACCCACACGGTCCAGACCATCGCCGCCTTCGCCTCGCTGCACGTGGCGGTCATGGTCACGGTCTGCCTCGTCGTCGAGGCGATGCGGCTGCCTGCTCTCATCCGGGTCGCGGCCTGGGGCTTCCTGGCGCTGACGATGATGGCGACGGTCTACCTCGGCTGGCACTTCTTCGTCGACGTCCTCGCCGGGATCCTCGTCGGTGCCGCTGCGTTCGCGCTGGCGGCGAAGGCGACGGGCAACCCGCTGCGCCGTCGGGACGAACCGTGGACGTTCCGGGCCGCCCTGGACGTCTCGGCCCCGCACGAGGTCCGCGACCTCGAGCCGCGCACCTGAGGAGTCCTACTCCTCCAGCGCCTCCTCCAGCGCCTCGCGCAGCCGGGCGGCGTACGACTCCGCCTCGCCCTCGGCGTACTTCGTGCGCGGCCAGAAGAAGCCGCGCAGCCCGTCGCCCTTGGTGCGCGGCACGACGTGGAGGTGGAGGTGGGGCACCGACTGGCTGACCGTGTTGTTGATCGCGACGAAGGAGCCCTGGGCGCCGAGGCCGTCCTTGACGGCCGTGGCCAGCCGCTGGGCGGCTTCCAGGAAGCCGTCGCGCTGGTCCGCCGGCAGGTCGGGGAGGGTCTCGACGTGCGTGCGCGGCACGAGCAGGACGTGTCCCTTGAACAGCGGCCGGGTGTCGAGGAACGCCGCCAGGTCGTCGGTCTCGAGCACCAGGTGACCGGGCACCTCGCCGGCGATGATCTGGCAGAACACGCACGCGGACATGGGTCCAGTGTGCCCGCAGTCAGGCCGGGGTCGGGTCAGGTGCCGGGCCAGGTAGGGACCGGTCGCGCTGTCGGGCGCTGCCGCGATGTCCGCCGGCGTCCCCGTGGCCACCACCCGGCCACCCCGGTCCCCGCCGCCGGGCCCGAGGTCGATGACCCAGTCGGCGGTGGCGATGGTGTCGAGGTCGTGCTCGACGAGGACGACGGTGTTGCCGGCCTCGACCAGACGGTGCAGCTGCCGCAGCAGGAGGGCGATGTCGGCGGGGTGCAGGCCCGCCGTCGGCTCGTCGAGCAGGTAGAGCGCGTGCCCGCGCCGCGCTCGCTGCAGCTCGGTCGCGAGCTTGATCCGCTGCGCCTCCCCACCACTGAGCTCGGTCGCCGGCTGGCCGAGCCGGAGGTAGCCGAGGCCGACCTCGCGCAGGGTCTGGAGGCTGCGGGCAGCGGCCGGCACCTCGGCGAGGACGTCGGCCGCCTGCTCGACGGTGAGAGCCGAGCACGTCGGCGATGGTCAGGTCCTGCCAGGTGATCTCGAGGGTCTCGGCGTTGTAGCGCGCGCCGTGGCAGGTCGGACAGGGTGCGTAGGTCCCCGGCAGGAACAGCAGCTCGACCGAGACGAACCCCTCCCCCTGGCACGTCTCGCAGCGTCCTTCCGCGACGTTGAACGAGAACCGGCCGACGCCGTAGCCCCGGGCCTTCGCCTCGGGCGTGGCCGCGAACACCTTCCGGACAGCGTCGAAGAGGCCGGTGTAGGTCGCCAGGTTGGAGCGCGGCGTGCGGCCGATCGGCCGCTGGTCCACGCGCACCAGCCGGTCAAAGGACTCCAGCCCGGTGACGTCGTGGACGTCGATCTCCAGCTCGCTCTCCTCCTCCTCGTCCGGGGCCTGGCCGAGGTGTCGACGGACGAGCTCGGCGAGCACCTGGGTGACCAGCGTCGACTTGCCCGAGCCGGACACCCCGGTGACAGCGGTGAGGACGCACAGCGGGAGGTCGACCGAGAGGTCGTCCAGGTTGTGCCTGCTCACACCGCGCAGGTGCAGCCAGCCGTGCGGCGTACGCCCGTGGCGCTCGAGGGGCGCGACCCGGCCGAAGAGGTGGGCTCCGGTGACCGACTCCTCGACCTGCTCGAGCCCGTCCACCGGGCCGGAGTAGAGCACCTGTCCCCCGGCCTCGCCGGCTCCGGGGCCGATGTCGACGATCCAGTCGGCACGGCGTACGACGTCGAGGTCGTGCTCGACGACGAACAGCGAGTTGCCCGAGGTCTTGAGGCGGTCGAGCACGTCGAGCAGCGGCTCCGCGTCGGCCGGGTGCAGGCCCGCCGAGGGCTCGTCGAGCACGTAGACCACCCCGAAGAGCCCCGAGCGCAGCTGGGTGGCGATCCGGAGCCGCTGGGCCTCGCCCGGCGAGAGGGTGGTCGAGCTCCGTCCGAGGGCGAGGTAGCCGAGCCCGAGGTCGAGCAGCACCTCGACACGCTCCAGCAGGTCCTGGCACAGCCGTACGGCCACCTCGGTCTGTTCGCCCGAGTCGGCCGAGGACGTCGCCGCCCCGGCTTCGGCGAGCTCGGCCACCGGGCGCAGCAGGTCCACCAGCTCGACGAAGGACAGGGTGTTGGTCTCGGCGATGCTCAGGCCCCGGAAGGTGACCGCGAGCGACGCCGGCTGGAGACCGGTGCCGCCGCAGACGGGGCAGACCGTGCTGCGGACGAAGCGCATCGCCTTGTCGCGCATCATCTGGCTCTTGGTGTCGGCCAGCGTGTGACGCACGTGCTTGCGAGCGCTCCAGAAGGTGCCGTGGTAGTCGCGCCCGGTCGTGTCGTCGGCCTCGCCCCGCCGGTCGATGAGCACCCGCGGCTGCTCGTCGGTGTAGAGGAGCCAGTCGCGATCCTTGCGCGACAGGTCGCGCCAGGGGGCGTCGACGTCGATGCCGACGGCCTTGGTCACCCGCAGCAGGTTCTTGCCCTGCCAGGCGCCCGGCCACGCCGCGATCGCACCGTCGCGGATGCTCAGCGACTCGTCGGGCACGAGGAGGTCCTCCGCGACGTCGTGGGCCACCCCGAGTCCGTGGCACTCGGGGCACGCCCCGGCTGCGGTGTTCGGCGAGAAGGCCTCCGCCGCCAGCCGCGGCGCGCCCTCGGGATAGGCGCCGGCACGCGAGTAGAGGATGCGCAGCAGGTTGGAGAGCGTCGTCAGCGTGCCCACGGTCGAGCGCGAGCTGGGCGCGCCCCGCCGCTGCTGGAGGGCGACCGCCGGCGGGAGTCCGGTGATCTCCTGGACGTGCGGTGCCCCGACCTGCTGCAGCAGCCGACGGGCGTAGGGCGCCACGGACTCGAAGTAGCGCCGCTGGGCCTCGGCGTAGAGGGTGCCGAAGGCGAGGGAGGACTTGCCCGACCCGGACACGCCGGTGAAGGCCACCATCGCGTCGCGCGGGAGGTCGAGGTCGACGTCACGAAGGTTGTTCTCGCTCGCCCCCCGGACGTGGACGAAGCGGTCCGTCGGGTCGTGGGTCACGGGTCATGCTTACCCGCTCGGGAAACCGGCGAGGAGCTCAGCCCCACTGCCGGCGCACCACGGTGCTGGCACGGAAGGGATCCGCACCCCGCTGGGCGGCCAGGATGCCTGCTCCCTCCGGCGACCGGGTGAAGACCGGCGGCCCGGAGCCGACCCAGCGGCCCCAGGCTTCCGCGTAGGCCGTGGCCCACTCCTTGCGCCGTCCCAGCACCGTCGGCACCGCGTGCCAGACCTCTCCGTCCGGGGTGAGGTGTCCCCTGGCGGCCAGCCGTGCGCGGGCGCCGGACACCGGCCCGGGCGCGACCACGTGGCGCGCCACGACGTAGCGCGGGTCTGCGATCGGCGACACCGCCTCGTCCAGCGCGGTGGCGAAGACCGTCGAGTGGCTCTCCCCGACTCCCGCCACCCGGCAGCGGTAGCGGCCCTCGTGGTCGATGTCGACCTGCACCGCCTCCGCCCCTGCCGGGAGCTGGCCCGCGGCGTGGAGGCCGTCGGCGACGGCGCGGGCGATCTGGGTGACGCTGGGCGGCTGCGCCGCGGCCAGGACGAGCGAACGACCGTAGGCCGTGGTCGTCCGCAGCACGAGCGTCCCGGCGGCCGCCATCACCACCGCGGCCGGAGCCAGCAGGGCGAGCTGCTGGGTGGACCACGCGCCCAGGCAGAGGACCAGCGCCAGCGTCGCCAGGGCACCCGCCACCTTCAGGGAGGGGCGCGGCGGGGACGAGGCGCGCAGCTCCAGCGCACCGTCGACCGGCACGACGGCCGCCGGCTCGGCCGACGTCCCGAAGACGGCCGGGTCCGAGGGAAGGATCCGGAGGGTGTGCCCGAGCCGGTCGACGTAGGGCTCACCCACCCGCCAGAGCTCCCGGATCGCGTCGCGCTGCTCGGCCCGGACGAGCATCCGCGCGTTGACCGCGTCGAACTCGGCCGAAGGGGGTGGTGCGAACGGCGACAGCGCCGGGTCGATGTGGGCCACCCCGTCGACGATGTCGCCCTCGTCGTCCACGGCCAGGAAGCCGTCGTGCTTGCGGACGAGGCGGTCCCAGTCGTTGTGGCCCTTGGGGTGGTCCTCGGCCACGCAGACCACCGACCAGTTCAGCGCCACCTTGTCCTCCCAGAGCGGGTCGACGCGCAGGGCCCGGCCCCGGGTCTGGACCACCGAAGTGGTGGTGGTCGCCGCGCTGAGGTCGATCAGGCCGGTGATCCGACGTGCGTCCCACCCCTCGCCCAGCAGGGCCCTGGTCCCGACGATGACCTGGGTGTGGCCGGCCTGGAAGAACGCCGTCACCACCGGCACCCAGCTGCGGCTGCTCCACGATCCGGTCAGGTGCGCGAGCCCGTCACCCACCTCCTCGACGACCAGCCGGTCGGCGCCGCTGAGGCCCTGGCCCTCGGCGTACGTCCGGAGCCGGTCCAGCGTGTCGGGGCTGCCGGCCACCGTCGCGCCGGTCACCATCAGCGGCGCGAGGAGGGCGGTCTGCGGCTCGGCCACCAGCCCGGCGAGCACGGCGTACGCCGATCCGGACTGCTGGTCGATGACTCCCCGCAGGTCCGCCGGCAGGGTGGCGCTGGCCCGCTCGTGGTCGCAGAGGACGAGGGTCCGCATCCGCTCCCCCAGCCCGGCGTGCTCGTGGAGCGTGATCTCGACGGCCGCGCTCATCTTCGCGGCGGACCGGGCCAGCACCCGGTCCACCGGGGTCCGACCGCGACGGATGCCCCGCTTGGTCCACTGCAGGCCCACGGACGGGAGTGCGCGCCGGACCGCGGCGACCACCTCGCTGTCACCCGAGTCGTCACCCGTGTCGTCACCGCCTGCCAGGCCCTTCTCGATCCAGTCCTCGATGAGGACGCCCCAGTCCTCCGGGGTCGGCTCGTGACGGTGCTGCTCGTTGATCCGCGCTCCGCGGGGAAGCGCGAGCAGGCCCGCGTGGTGCATCCGGAGCGCCGCGTCGCAGAGCTCGGGCTCGGTCGTGCCCAGCTCGGCCCACGACACGTCGTCGGAGAGGAAGCGGAGGTCGATCCAGGTCAGGAAGCCGGTGCTGCCGAAGTCGGGCTCGCTGAGCTGGGTGACGAGCTCGCTGAACCGCTCCGCCCCGGCACGCAACCACTCGCGCTCCCTCGGCGTGGGCTCGGTGAGCCACACCATCTCGGCGAACGGAGCCAGGTCGCCCTCCCGCACCACTGCGGGGATGGAGGCCTCGTAGACACTGCGACCGAACAGTCCGTCGACGAGCTCCAGCTGGTCCGGGTCAGGGCCCCGGGTGGCGTGGCCGTCAGACCGAGCACCCACGCCTCGGGCAGCTCGGCGAGGAGCTCCTCCAGGAGCCGTCCCCACACCTCGAGCAGGTGGTGGCACTCGTCGAGGACCAGCAGGATCGGACCGGCCCCACGCAACGTGGCGACCAGGGCACGGCCGTTGTCGTGCAGGCGGGCGAGGAGCGAGGTCTGCTCGCCCTCGTCGTCGATCTCGTCGTCGGCGTCGAAGACGGCCAGCGACTGGTAGGTCAATGCGGTCAGGGTGTGGGTCAGCGACCGGTCGGTGCCTGCGTCGATCCCGAGGTCGTGGGCCTGCTGCGCCCACTGGGCCTGGATCGCGGTGTTCGGGCTGAGCACCACGGTGCGGGTGATCCCGGGGACCCGTCGGGACGCCTCCAGCCCGACCCGGGTCTTCCCGGCCCCCGGAGGGAGCACCACCCAGCACCGGGTGTGGTCCTGGGCCCACGCGGCCTCGAGCGCCTCGATCGCCTCGCGCTGGTGCCGACGCAACGGCGAGATCGACGCAGGGTCGGAGGGCATGGAGGGAGCGTAGGTGAACTCCGGGCCGGACCCCGTCCGGCCGCCGGGCTCGCTGCGGGCCTACCGAAGACTCCGTGGCCGTCGGCTCGGTGGCGGCCAGTCGTCCGCCCGAGGCCTCCCGGTCACGTGCCCGGCTCGAACGTCTCGAGACTCGTGTCGAAAGACGGAGTCCGCAGATGATCGAGCGAGCATGGCGGCACCTCCGGGTCGAACCGGAATGACGACAGGCCTATGATGCATGACGTGCGTACAGGCGCCTTCAGGACTGCTGCTACCCGCGACTCGGCGGAGGGATCGTCGGTCGCGATCCCGAACTGCATCTCGAGACAACCGCGCCACCCCGCTCGGCGCTTGGGTAGGGGTCTTCCTGGCGACTGGCCCGCCATCACGCGCGAGGTGCGGCGTTCGCCCCCGTGGTTGAGGTGCGCGCGCAGCGAGCCTCGACACGCCGATCCGGTCTCCACAGATGGCGTTCCGCACCGGCGATGTCGGTGGGCTCCGGTAGAATCGAACACATGATCGACACCCTCTCCGACCTCGATGCGACGGCCCTGCTGGCCGCGTCGAGCGCTGCGGTGAAGGAGCGTCGACTGGCCGAGGTCCGTGACCTGGAGGTCCTCGCGCAGTGGGCGGCCCTGCACTCGTCCGACCCGACCGAGGGTCCCGACGGACGCCGGGCCCGGCGGGTCGGTGACGTGCTCGTCCACCCCGGCGGCGAGGGCACACCGGGTGTGCGGGACTTCTGCCTCGGCGAGATCGCCCTGGCCCGCGGCACCGGTGTCACGGCCACCAGCAACGCGCTGGCCGACGTCCTCGACCTCCAGCACCGACTCCCCCTCACGTGGAGGGTCGTGCGCTCCGGCGAGGCCGAGGTGTTCATCGCCCGACGCGTCGCGAAGCTGTCACGCCACCTGCCCGCCGACCGCGTGCACGTCGTCGACGCCGCGGTCGCGCGGATCATCGCCCACGAGGCCGGCGGCCGGGTCCTCGCCGTCGCCGAGGCCAAGATCATCGAGGCCGACCCCGCCCTCCACGACGAACGGGTCGAGGCAGAGAAGGCCCGCCGCTACGTCGGCTACGGCCGCACCGACGAGCACGGCCTCCGGACCGTCATCGCGCGCATCACGCCGGCGACGCCGTCTGGATCGCCGCCACCGTCGAACGGGTCACCGAGATCCTGTCCCCCACCCACCCCGACCTCAGCGCCGACGAGCTCCGCGCCGTCGCCTTCGGCTACCTCGCCCGCCCCGCCGAGCTGCTGCAGCTCCTGCTCGAGGCCCAGCCCGGACCTGAGCCCGAGCCTGAGCCCGAGTCCGAGGAGCCGCCCGCGCCGAGCCGGGCCACCGCCTTCCCGGCCGACCTCCTCGACGCCCTCCGAGGCGCCGACCTCTCTGCCCTGGCACCCCGCGCGGTGCTCTACGTCCACCTCCACGAGGCAGCCCTGGGTGGCGCGGACGCCGTCGCCCGGGTCGAGGGCCTCGGACCGGTGCCGCTCTCGGCGCTGTGCGCGCTCCTCGGCCGGACGAAGCTGACCGTGCGCCCGGTCCGCGACCTCTCCTCGCGCGTCCGCTCGACGGCCTACGAGCACCCCGAGTCGCTCAAGGAACAGACCTACCTCCGCACCGCAGGCGACTACTGGCCCTATGCCACCTCCACCAGCCGCCGCGTCGACTACGACCACCCCACGCCCTAACGACGACACCGGACCGCCCGGCCAGACAGGCGCGCACAACTCCGGCCCCCTCGGCCGACGACACCACCGCTGGAAGACCCACGCGGGCTATCGGTCGCGCCAGTGCGGCGACGGACGCTACGTCTGGCTCACCCCGCACGGCCAGGCCTTCCTCGTCGACCACCTCGGCACCCACCGCATCGACCCTGCGCGTGCCCGAGCCATGCTCGAGGCGCCGGCAGGAGTGGACCTCTACTTCACCTAGGCCTCACGGGGGTGGTCCCGATCGCCCGCCACGCGGAACTGGGGCAGATGCGCCACCGTCCCACTCGCGAGGCGCCGATCCAGGACCTCGAGGCGAAGGAAGCGAGGCTCGTGGTGAGCACCCGTCCGCGATCTGCACGAATGGCTCTCGCGGCACTCGCCTGCCTCGCTCGTGACCGTTCCCGTCGCCGGAGCCCTCCGGCAGTCCGACGACTGCGGGCCGCTCCAGGTCGCCGATGACGGCTCAGACTCCTCCTACGGACCGATGACACCGGGAGAGGTGATCGTGAAGTTCCACGACGACGTTCCGAGCAAGGAGCGAGCGGCGATCCTGTGCGACGTCGGAGCTGTGCCGGAGCGCACCCTGGCCACCGGGGCAGACTGCTCGAGGTCGTCGACGAACAGGGCGACCCGGCCACCCCGCGACTCCTCGTCGCCGTCGTGACGGAGCTCGAGTCCCGGCCTGAGGTCGAGTACGCCGTGCCCAACGAGATCGTCGACACCCAGTCCTCCGGCGACAACGTCTACTGATGATCCTGCCGAAGGTTCGCGACCCGCGCCTGGTCACCGTCCGCCGCGGTGGCAGCCTCACGGATGCCGACCACCACCTCCTGGCGCTGTGGGCTGCGGAGTGCGCCGAGCACGTCCTGCCGCTCTTCGAGGAGGAGCGGCCGGACGATCCGCGTCCACGACAGGCCATCGAGGCGGCACGGTCGTGGACCCGGGGCGAGCTGGCGATGATGGAGACCCGCGCCGCAGGCGGGCATGCGATGGGAGCGGCCCGCGACCTGGAGGGCGCGTCGCGGTTCGCTGCCTACGCCGCCGGGCAGGCCGCCGTGGTGGCCCACGTGGCCGAGCACGACCTCGGCGCAGCGGCCTACGCCATCAAGGCGGCGGTGGCCGCAGCCCCTTCCAGCCAGGCGGAGCAGGCCAGGTCGGCCGAGTGCCGCTGGCAGCGCGAACGGCTGCCCGATGCCGTGCGCGACCTCGTGCTGGAGGACCAGCGCCGGCGCAACGCGATCTGCTGGCACGTGTTCGACGTCTAGGCTCGCCCGATGCGCATCGTCTCGCTGATCCCGTCCGCCACGGAGATCCTGTTCGGGGTCGGAGCCGGCGACGACGTGGTCGGGGTGACCTTCGAGTGCGACCACCCGGCCGCGGCCCGCGAGCGCCGGGTCGTGTCCACCTCGGCGATGCCCGAGGGCCTGGGCCCGAAGGAGATCGACGACTTCGTGGCGGCCGCCCTGGCCGCGGGCGAGGACCTCTACCGGCTCGACTCCGATGCGCTGGCCGAGCTGGACGCCGACCTGGTCGTGACGCAGGACCTGTGCGCGGTCTGCGCCATCGACGTCTCGACGGTCGACGACGCCCTGACCTACCTCGGCTGCCGGGCCGAGGTCGCGACGATCGACCCGCACACCCTGGACGACGTGCTCGCCTCGATCACCGAGATCGGCCGGCTCACGGGACGGCAGTCGGCGGCGGCCGACCTGGTCGCGTCCCTCCGCGAACGCCTCGACGCCGTCGCCGCGCGCGTCGACGGCCTGCCGAGGCCGCGCGTGCTGGTGCTCGAGTGGACGGACCCGCCCTTCGCGCCGGGCCACTGGATCCCCGAGATGGTCACGCGCGCCGGAGGCGTTCCCGCCCTCGGCGTCGCCGGCACGAAGTCCAGCCGGATCACCTGGGACGAGGCCGTGCAGTCACGGCCGGACGTCGTCGTGGTCGCCCCCTGCGGCTTCGACCTCGACGGCTGCGCTGCCCTCGCGGAGGACGTACGCCACCGCTTCCCGGACGTGCCGGTCTGGGCCGTCGACGCCGACGGCCACTTCGCCCGACCGGGACCGCGCCTGGTCGACGGGGTCGAGGCGCTGGCGGGGATCCTGCATCCCGAGCCCGGCCGGGTGCCTGCCGCGAGCCGCCGGGTCTGAACCGCTCCTGTACGTTCGAGGACGTCGTCGACCCCGAGGAGTGACTCGTGATTGAGCTCGCCCAGGGCCAGGAGGTCGCCCTCGTCACCGAGGACGGGCAGAGCCTGACCACCGTGCAGATGGCCGTCGGGTGGGACCACTCACCGACGGCCGGCTTCATCGGCAGCGGAGCAGCGCCGATCGACCTCGACGCCTCGGCGGTGCAGTTCGCCGGCGGCCAGTTCTTCGACCTCGCGTTCTTCAACAACCTCGCCACCCGCGACGGCGCGGTCGTCCACCTCGGCGACAACATCACCGGCAAGGGCGAGGGTGACGACGAGGTGATCACGGTGGACCTGACCAAGGTCTACCCCAGGGTCGAGTCGATCCTCTTCATGGTCACCAGCTATCAGGGGCACTCGCTGGAGTTCATCCGCAACGCCTACTGCCGGCTCATCGACGCCGACGGCACCGAGTTCGCCCGTTTCACCCTGACCCTCGGGGTGCGCGAGACGGGGCTCGATCATGGCGAAGCTGTTCCGCGACGGGTCGGGCTGGAAGCTCCGCCCGATCGGGACCGGCATCGCGCTCAAGACACCGACGGACTCGATGGAGTCGCTCCTCCCCTTCGCCTGAGGCCGTTCAGGTGGCGGCCACGCGGAACACCGGCCAGCCGATCTCCGTGCGCCAGGCTGAGGAGTCGGCCGTGTCGCGCGGTCCGACCAGGTAGGTCTCGCGGATCGGGCCGGCCACCGCCAGCGCGTTGGCCACCACCCAGGCACCGACCTCGCCGTAGGTCACGTCGATGTCGTCGTGGGGGCCGACGTGGGTCGCCACCGCCAGCTCGACGGCGGGCAGGGTCACGGGCCGGACCCGGCCGCGGCTCGGCGGGGCGTCGGTGGACCGGTGCACCAGCACGTGGCCGCGGCCGACCTCGAAGAGCGCGTTGTCGTACACCCCTCCCGGCACGCCGGCGGACGCGTCGAGGGCCGCGTCCAGCTCGGCCATCGCGCCGGCGTACCAGCCCAGGACGTCGTCGAGCTCGACGTCGTCCTCGACGGCGGCCACCGTCGCGGCTGCCACCGTCCGCACCTCCACGCGCACCGGGGCGGGCTCGGGAGCCAGCAGCCGACGCAGCGACGTCACGGCCGCCCGGGTGCGGTCGAGCTCCGCCTCGAGGCGGCGCAGGTGGTCGGCGACGAGCTCGGCCCGGGTGCCCGGGTCCGACGTGCGCAGGATGCGACGGACCTCCGGAGGGGTACGTCGAGCTCGCGGAGGCGGTGGATCACCTGGGCGGTGGGGATCTGGTCGGCGCTGTAGTGGCGGTAGCCGGTCGCCCGGTCCACCGTCGGCGGGGACGAGCAGCTCCGCGTCGTGGTAGCGGCGCAGCGTGCGGATGCTCAGGTGGGTCAGGCGGGAGAACTCACCGATGGCCAGCATGCCCGCAGTGTGCACCCTCCCCCTGGGGGAGGGTCCAGTGCTTGACCCTCCCTCGGCGAGACGCCGCACCGTGGAGCCATGACCACCGACACCACCATCGAGCCCACGCAGCTCCCCGCCACGGTCCGCGCCTTCCTCGCCGCGCACCGCGCCCGGGAGGCCGACGCCGCCCTCCGCCTGTTCGCCCCGTCCCCCGTCGTCGTCGACGACGGTCACACCTACCGCGGGCACGCAGGAGGTCCTCGAGTTCCTCCGCAAGGCGGGTGGCGAGTTCACCTACACGACCGAGCTCGTCGGCGCACAGCGCACCGACGACACGCACTGGGTCGCCGTCAACCGGCTGGAGGGCGACTTCCCCGGTGGCGTCGTCGAGCTCGCCTTCCGCTTCACCCTGGTCGACGACCTCATCACCGAGCTCGCCATCGCGCCCTGAGCCGACTCCGCAGGTGGTTGCGCCCAGCTCGGAAATCCCCGAAACGGTGGCGCGGTCCCACCTGCTCACGCACCATGGGGCGACCACCGATCTCGGAAGGACGCGCCGCTCACGCGCACGCCATGACCCTCACCCCCTTCGCCCGCATCCTCGCTGCGGCCGCCCTGCTCCTGGCGCCTGCCGCCGCTGCGGGGGCCGCGCCGGCCGACGACGTGGTGCAGCCCGTCTGGGTCGCACCGGCCGAGCCGCACGCGGAGAACCCGACGAACCCGCTGGCGGGGCGCCTGTGGGGGGTCTACCGGGGGCCGCAGGACCAGGTGTGGCGCCCGTACACCCGGTCGAAGGGTCAGACCCGGACGGCGCTCGCGACCATCGCCGAGCGGCCGCGCGCCAAGTGGTACGCGAAGTACCTCCCCGACAACCGGGTCCGGTCGACGGTGACCGACTACGTGGCCAACTCGCAGGCCGGCAACCCCGAGACCCTCGTGCAGATGGCGGTCTTCCGGATGGCGCCGTGGGAGGGCGAGGCCTGCAAGCGGCCCACCACGGCCAAGGAGGCCGCCAGCTACCGCACCTGGATCCAGGAGCTCGCGGCCGGCATCGGCAGTGCACACACCCTGGTCGTCATGCAGCCCGACGGGCCGTTCCTCCTGTGCGCGCCCGACCGCGCGGTGAAGTCCGAGCTCCTCACCTGGGCGACGCAGACCCTCAGCGCCCTGCCGAACACGAGCGTCTACATCGACGCCGGGGCGGCCGACTGGTGCGAGGGCGGCACCGCCCACGAGTCCTTCCGCTGCGCGAAGATCCTCGAGCTCAGCGGCATCCAGTACGCCCGAGGCTTCGCCCTCGACTCGACCCACTACACGGGGCCGGTGGACAACATCAACCGCGGCGTGGAGATCATCACCGAGCTCGTGGCCGACGGCTACGCCGCGCCGCACTTCATCATCGACACCGCGAAGTCCGGGCGCCCCACCCTGTGGCGCGACATGATCTCCGCGACCCCGAAGGGCCTCCGCAACAACGCACGCACCTGCACCACCCGCACGATGAAGCGCTGCGTGACCCTCGGCATCCCGCCGACGCCGCGCCCGGCCGACCCGCAGTGGGGACTGCCGGAGCCACAGCGCCAGCAGGCGGCGCAGTACGTCGACGGGTTCGTGTGGTTCGGACGACCGTGGTTGTTCAACCAGGCCGACCCGTTCGTGAAGAAGCGCGCCCTGGACATGGCGGCCAGCACCCCCTGGACGGCCACCGGCCCGCGCTAGCCCTGCTGGTCCCCTGCCCCGGTGTCGGGGGGCGGGAGCAGCTCGGTCCTGTACTCCGGTGCGAGCGACTGGGCCTTGGCGATGAAGGCAGCCTGCTCGTCCGGACCCAGCGGCGCGGGCGCCTGCGTGCGTGTCGCCACGGGCTGGCCGACCAGTGTGAAGAACTCCTCCTGTCCGGCGGGGGCACACATGCACAGCAGCCGCGAGGGCGTACCGGTCGAGTTGGTGAAGGCATGCGGAGCATTCGCCGGCACGTTGATCGTCTCGCCCTGGCGAGCGGTGATCGTCTCACCCCGGAAGGTCACCTCGACCTCGCCCTCGAGGACGGTGAACATCTCCTCGAAGTCATGACGATGGGGCGGCGGGCCGCCTCCGGGAGGCACGTGCATGTCGATGAGGGTGTACTTGCCTGCAGTGTCGCTCCCGGCGACGAGGATCGTGTAGGTGTCGCCGACCAGTCCGAGGTGGGGCAGGTGTTCGTCCCGGTCGGGACGTGCAACGGTCAGCTCGCGAGCGAGGTCATCTGGTGGGACGTGGGCAGTCACGGTTCTCCTCGGTGAGGATGGGTCGGTGAAGTCCGGCTCCTCGTGCGAAGGTAGCGGCGTGGGCTCTGCTGCGCACCTACCTGGGACGTCGCGCCCTCCGCGCACGGGACTGGTGGTCCTCGCTGTCGCCGTCTTCGTCGCGGTGACCACCGAGCTGCTCCCGGTGGGTCTGCTGTCGCAGATCAGCGCGGCGTTCGGGGTGGCGGACGGCACCACGGGCCTGCTGGTCAGCGCGTACGCGGTGATGGTGGCCGTGCTGTCGGTCCCGCTGGCCCTGGCCACGAGGCGGATGCCGCGCAAGCCTGTCGCGCTGGCAACGATCGGCGGCTATGTCGCGAGCAACATCGTCGCCGCTGCCGCTCCCACGTTCGGCGTCCTGGTGGCCGGTCGGGTCATCGGTGGCTTCACCCACGCACTGTTCTTCTCCGTCTGCATCGGTTACGCGGCCCGGCTCGTCCCGGCCGACCAGACCGGCCGGGCCATGGCCCTCGTGTCGGTCGGCGTCACCGGCGGACTGGTCCTCGGGGTCCCTGTGTCCACGGCACTCGGGTCGGCGATGGGATGGCGGGTCTCCTTCGTCACCATGGCCGTCCTGGCCGCGATCGTCCTGGTGCTGGCGGCCGCCGTCCTGCCGCCCGTGGACGGCCCGCGCGACGATGAACCCCGGCGGCTCGGGCGCCGACGAGACCTGGCCGTCGTGGTCACGGCCAACGGGCTGACCTACCTGGGGACCTACGTCCTCTACACCTTCGTCACCGTCCTGCTCCTCGACTCGGGTGCGGAGGAACGCTGGGTCGGACCGATCCTGCTTGGTCTTCGGGCTCTGCGGCCTGCTCGGGCTGCGGCTCGCCGCCGCGCAGCTGGACCGTCGACCTCGGGCCAGCGCCGTCCTCATTCCCGCGCTGATGGCTGTCGGTGTGGCGGCGGTGGCCGTGGCCCACCCTCGGCTGGTCCCCGTCGTGCTGGCCGGGATGTGGTGGTTGGCCGCCTTCGGGCCGGCCGCGTCGCTCTACCAGTCGGCGTCCGTACGGACGGCCGCGAGCTCCCCCGAGACCGCGGGAGCATGGATCAACGCGAGCAGCAACGCGGGCATCAGCGCCGGAGCCGCGCTCGGTGGCGTCCTCCTGACGCACTCGGGGTTCGCCTGGCTCGCATGGACGTCGGCCGCGATCGTGGCCGCCTCGGCCGGACTGGCGCTGGCCTCTCGCTCGCCCTGGCGGACCCATCACACCTCGACCGCCGAGGGCGGGGGTGCCGAAGCCCGGTGAGCCCGGTGGTCCGCCCGGTCGGAGCAGGGGGTGCGGGTGGCGAAGCCCCCGCCGCGCGGCGCGAAGCCGCGCATGAATACGACGAACCGACGTGGCCAACGGCGAAGCGCGTGGCACACGTCGCCCTCGATCGAGCGTGGAGCTGCGGGGAATCGAACCCCGGTCCTCGAGCGTCGAACCAGGTCTTCTCCGGGTGCAGTCTGTGTTGTCGCTTTTCTCGGCCCCGGCGCTCGCACAGACACGTCGCCGACAGGCCCAGTCAGGATTGAGTCCCGGTCACCCCTCCTGACAGAGAGTGACCAGCAAGTCTCCTAGATGAGGCCTGGGTCCGGGACGGAGACGGATGCCCGGTCAGACCCTTCGATCACTGCTCAGGCAGCGAGAGCGAAGTCGTTGCGCTTGGAGTTGGCAACTATAAGTTTCCAGCGATCGTTTACGAGATGACGCTGGCTTCTCGACCCGCTTCCCCTGGAACTAACGTCCCAAGTCGAAACCGATCAGCCCCTCTTGAGTTGTGTGTCGATCATACGTGCCAACGCCGACAGCCGTCGCCCGCATTCCCTTCCGGGGACAGGTCAGCCCAGCGTCAGGCGCCCGTCGGTGACGATGTCGGCCATCTCCTCGACCGTGACGCCGAGGTCGAGCTCGCGCGGGTCGCCCTTGATGGAGACGCCTGAGTAGTGGGCCAGGACGGCCTCCTCGTCGCGCACGTCGATGACGTAGACCACGCCCGGGTCCTCCTCGGGCACGAGCTCCTGCCACGCCAGGACGAGCTCGTGCCCGTCGTGGGTGAAGTCCACGCACTCGTCGAAGAACGACTCGTCGCTGCACACGAACTGGTTGTCGGTGTCCGGTGTGACGGCCACGGCCAGGAAGTCCTCGCCGCCGCGGAACGCGGCACCGGGCGACTCGACCCCGAGCTCGCGGGTCATCACGTCCCAGGTCTCCACGTCCGACCACGTGCGGTCGACGTGGTCGGCGACCACGTCGGTGAAGCCGTCGGGTGTGAGCTCGACCGCCTCGTCGGCATCCGGACTGCCGCAGCCGGCGACCGCGAGCAGCGCCGCGACGACGAGCAGCGCAGGTCGTGCGCCCACTCAGTCCTCCTCGACCACCGGCGCGGCAGGCGCCCGGTGCACGCGGACCCGGGTGATCCGGTGGCCGTCGACCTCGGCCACCTCGAGCGCGCTGTCCGCGACCGTGACCCGGTCGCCGACGTCGGCCATCCGGGCGAGCCGGTGCAGCACGAAGCCGGCGACCGTCTCGTAGGGGCCGTCCTCGAGCTCGACGCCGGTGCGCTCACCGAACTCCTCGATGGTGAGGCCGGCCTCGATCGTGGCCGGATCCGCGGCCGCGGCGATCTCGACGTCGCGGTCGTACTCGTCGTGGATCTCGCCGACGAGCTCCTCCATCAGGTCCTCGAGGGTCACGATGCCGTCGGTGCCGCCGTACTCGTCGACGACGAGCGCGATGTGGGCGCCGAGGCTGCGCAGCTGGTCGATCGAGGGCAGCACCCGGTTGGTGCGCGGGAGCACCGGCAGGTCGCGGGCGATGTCGGCGACCGTGCGGGTGTGGTCGTCGGCGTGGCCGAGCACGTCGCGCAGGTGGAGGTAGCCGAGGACCTCGTCGAACGACTCCCCGGTCACCGGGTAGCGCGTGTAGGGCTCCTCCACGATCACCCGGACCGCGTCGGCGAGGGTCAGGTCGCCGCTCAGGAAGACCACGTCGCCACGGGGCTTCATCACCTCGCTGAGCGAGCGGTCACCCGCCTCGAAGACGTCGTCGACGATCTTGCGCTCGCCCTCGGGGATGTCCTCGTGCCCCGAGATCATCATCCGGAGCTCTTCCTCGTCGACCTCGTCCGCCGCCGGCGTCCGGGTTGCCGCCGAGCAGGCGGAGCAGCGCGTTGGTGGAGATCGACAGGAGCCAGATCACCGGGGTCATCACGACGGCGAAGCGGCCGAGCGGCGGGGCGAACAGCTTCGCGAGGCCCTCCGAGCGCTGCAGCGCGAGGCGCTTGGGCACCAGCTCGCCCAGCACGAGCGAGAGGTAGGACACGACGAGGGTGGTGACGACGAGCGAGACGGTGTCGGGGCCCGGCAGGCCGAGGCCCTCGAAGACGGGAGCGAAGGACGGGGCGAGCGTCGAGGCGCCGAACGAGGCCGAGAAGAAGCCCGCCACCGTGACACCGATCTGGACGGCGGACAGGAACCGGCCGGGGTCACGGGCGAGCGCGGCGACGGCGTGGCCGCGGCCTCCCTCGCGCTCCAGCCGGTCGACCTGGGCGGTGCGCAGCGAGACGAGGGCCATCTCGGTCGCGGCGAACACACCGCCCACGAGCACGAAGGCGAGGACGAGCAGCACGTCGAGCCAGAGACCGGATTCCACGGCCTCAACGTATCCGGAGCTAGCGACCGACCACCAAGGCGGCGCCCACCGCCGCCACCGGGTAGTGCAGCGGCACCATGCTGAGCCGGTCGGCCAGCCCGAGCGAGGCGAGGAAGGGCGAGCCCTCCCCCAGCGCCACCAGCTGGCGGACGACCTCGACGCGCAGCGGCTCACCGACCTCGGCCACCCCACCGCCGAGCACGATGCGCTCGGGGTCGATCGTGAGGCCGAGGGCGCGGATCGCGCACGCCACGCCCCAGCAGAAGCGGTCGCGTACGGCGATGGCCGAGGCGTCGCCGGACGCGGCGGCCGCGAAGAGTGCAGCAGCGGGCGGTCCGTCCGCGGTGGGCCACGCCCTGGCGAGCGCCCGGCCCGAGGCGATGGTCTCCAGGCAGCCGACCTGGCCGCAGCCGCACTCCTGACCACGGGGGTCGATCGGCAGGTGGCCGATCTCGCCGGCGGCGCCGTGCTCCCCGCGCCGCAGCCGGCCGTCCATCACCAGCCCGGCAGCCAGCCCGGTGCCGACGCTGAGGTAGACCACGTCGTCCGCCTCCACCAGGGCGCGGGCGGCGAGGGCGGCGGCGTTGACGTCGTTCTCGACGACGACGGGCACGCCGAGCCGTTCGGCCAGCAGGTCACGCAGCGGGAGGTCGTCGCCGTTGACGCCGAGGTTGACGGCGTGGCGCAGCATGCCGCGCTCCACGTCGACGAGGCCGGGCACGCCGACCCCGACCTGGCAGATGAGCGACTCGCCGGTCTCCTTGCGCAGGGCCTCGTAGACCTTCGCCGCCGTGCCGACGACCCCGTCGGCGCCGGGCTTGGTGGACTTGCGGACCTGGGCCAGGATCGAGCCGTCCTCGCCCAGCACCACGCCGTGCGTCTTGGTCCCGCCGATGTCGAGGCCGACCGCGCGGGTCCCTGCCAGTGCTGCGGCGTTCACCGCTCCCACCCTGCCTCTCGCAACAGCTCGGTCACAGCGACCACGCCCGGACCGGACGAGCCGCGGGTGCTGATTCTGGCAAGCCCGACGTCGTAGGCCGCAGGCCAGCCCCACTCGACGACCACCGCGCGGCGGCCGTCGTCGGCCAGCGAGCGCAGGAAGTCCAGCACCTCCGGACGACGGTGGGCGTCGCGGACCTGCACGACCAGGGGTACGTCGTCGGGGACGGCGAGGGCGTCCGGGTCCACCCGGTGGTCGGGCGGGATCCCCCACGCCACCTGGCCCACGGCGATGTTGGCGACCGTCTCGACGCTGACCACGACGGCGCCACCCAGGTCGGGCAGGTCGCCCTCGACCACGAGGGCGGCGGCGGCTGCCTCGACCAGGCGGCCCTCGTCGAGCGCGCTCGCGGCGACCGCGGCGGCAGTCGGCCGCATCGCCAGCACCCGACGGGCTGCGTCGGCGAGCCGGACCGGGGACAGCCGACCTCCTGCCACCGCTCGGACGATCGCGTCGCGGATCTCCTCGACGAGCGAGGCCGGCTTGTCCGGACCGATGCACAGCAGGTCGCACCCGGCAGCGAGGGCGAGCACCGAGGCCTCCGGGATGCCGCGCCCGTCCGAGGCGCCGGCCATGTCGAGCGCGTCGCTCACGATGACGCCGTCGAAGCCCAGCCGGTCACGCAGCAGGCCCAGCACCACCGGGCTCAGCGTCGCGGGCAGGTCGGCGTCGATGGCGGGGACCACGATGTGCGAGGTCATCACCGCCGCTGTGCCGGCGTCGACCGCGGCCGCGAACGGCACCAGCTCGCGCGTCGTCAGGGTCGGCGTGGACACGTCGATCCGCGGCAGCGCGAGGTGGCTGTCGGTGGCGGTGTCGCCGTGGCCGGGGAAGTGCTTGGCGCAGGCGGCCACGCCGGTGGACTGGAGGCCACGCGTCCAGGCGGCCACGTGGGCGGCGACCTCGTAGGTGCCGGCTCCGAAGCTGCGGGTGCCGATGACGGGGTTGTCGGGGTTGCTGTTGACGTCGGCGACGGGGGCGAGGTCGAGGGTGACCCCGACCGCTGCGAGCTCGGCACCGATCCAGCGGCCCACCGCCTCGGTCAGCCGGAGGTCGGCCGCTCCCCCGAGGGCGGCGGCGCCCAGCACCGGGCTCGGCTCGAGCGTGTGCAGCCGGCTGACGTCTCCACCCTCCTCGTCCACGGCGATGACCGCGGACGGGTTGGCGGCACGGATCGACGCGCTGAGCGCGGCGATGCTCGCCGGGCCGTCGGCGGTGTTGCTGCCGAAGTAGCAGACGCCGCCGAGGCCCTGCTCGAGCAGCTCGCGGTAGTCGTCGGGCAGCGTCGTACCGGCGAATCCCGGCAGCAGCACCTGCAGCGCGAGCGTCCTCACCGAAGTCACTAGCCCTTCACCGCCCCGGCGGTGAGCCCGCTGGCCATCCGGCCCTGCACGACGAGGAAGAAGATGATGACGGGCACGGCGATGAGCGTGGAGCCGGCCATGATGCCGCCCCAGTCGGTGCCGCGGTTGACGTCGGTGAACGTCGACAGCCAGAGCGGCAGGGTGCGCTGGTCCTCGCGCGTCATCACGACCAGGGCCAGGGTGAACTCGTTCCAGGCCTGGATGAAGCCGAAGACGCCGGTGGCGACGAGACCGGGCGCGAGCAGCGGGAAGGTGATCCGGAAGAACGCCTGCGTGCGGGTGCAGCCGTCCATCATGGCGGCCTCCTCCAGCTCGTAGGGCACGCCTTCGACGAAGCCGCGCAGGGTCCAGATGGTGAAGGGAAGCACGCCGGCGACGTAGACGATCGTCAGGCCGACCACCGTGTTGAGCAGCTCCATCGTCTCCAACATCTTGTACTGGGAGATGAAGAGCCCCTCGGCCGGGATCATCTGGATCACGAGCAGGGTGACGATGAAGGAGATCCGGCCCCTGAAGCGGAAGCGGGACACCGCGACCGCCGCGATGAAGGCGAAGCTCAGCGCGACCACCAGCGTCAGGCCGGTGACCATCAGGCTGATCTTCATCGCGTTGACGAACTGGCCGGAGTCGAAGACGGTGCGGAAGTTGTCGAGGTCACCGCCGAACGGCACCCAGGTCGGCACCGGGTTGCGGATCTCGTTGCGGTCGAGGAACGAGCTGTTGACCATCCAGTAGACCGGGAAGGCCGCGAGCACGAAGGCGACGACGCCGATGGTGTTGGCGGTCCAGCGTGCGGGACGGGACGGGGTCCGGGACATCAGGCTTCCCTCTCCTGCCGCAGCATCGACCGCACGTAGGGCGCGGTGAGCACGACGGTGAGCGCGAGCATGAAGACCGCGACCGCGGCGGACGTGCCGAAGTCACCGCCGCCGATGCCGAGGCGGTAGATGTAGGTGCCGAGGAGGTTCGTGGCGCGGGCGCTGCCGCCGGCCTCCTGGAGGATGTAGATCTGGGTGAAGACGCGCAGGTCCCAGATGACCTGCAGCAGCGCGACGACCATCAGCACCGAGCGGATGCTCGGCAGGATCACGAAGCGCAGGCGCTGGGCGGCGCTGGCGCCGTCGATCTCGGCCGCCTCGAGCTGGTCCTCGGAGAGCTGGGTGAGCGCGGCGTAGACGGTGAACGCGACGAACGGGACGCTCATCCACACCACGACGACCGTCGCGACGAAGAAGAACGAGAGCGGCCGCAGCAGCCAGCCGTGGCCCTCGAAGTCGCCGCCCATCGCGGTCAGCAGGTAGTTCACGACGCCGTACTGGGTGTCGAAGAGCCACTGCCACACGGTCAGCGAGGCCACCACCGGCATCGCCCAGGCGAGCAGCAGGCCGGTCTGCGCCAGCAGGCGGATCGGCTTCGACATCGTGCGCATCACCAGCGCCAGTCCCACGCCGAGCAGCATCGTGACGGCCGCGTTGACCAGGCAGAAGACGACCGTCCGCGCGGTGACGCGCCAGAGGTAGGCGTCGCCCAGCAGGTCGCGGTAGTTGGCCAGGCCGACCCACTCGGGCGGCCGCCCGAACTGCTGGGCCAGGCCGAACTCCTGGAAGGAGAGCACCATCTGGCGCACGAGCGGGTAGCCGAGCGCCAGGCACAGGGCCAGCACGGCGGGCGTGATGAGCAGGTACGGCAACGTGGCCGCGCGGGTGCGACCGGTTCGCCTGGTGCGGCTGGTGCGACTGGTGCGCTCACTCATGGCGTGCCCCTCTCTGCCGTCTCGTCGGGTCCGTGGGGTGGACAGGCAGCGGCGGGGGCAGCGGCTGGCGCCGCCCCCGCCGTTGCCGGTTCGGGTGTGTCGGGATCAGCCGTTCAGCTGACCACTCATCTGCTCGTCGGCCTTGCCGGCGAGCTCGGTGACGTCGCCGCCCTGGGCGATCGCGCTGAAGAGGTCCTCCAGGACCCGCGAGCCCTCGACGTTGGCCCAGCCCGGTGCTGCCGGGGTGAGCTTGGCGTTGGACGCGGCCTCGATCGTGGCGGCGGCGTACTCGTCGTCACCCAGCAGCGAGGCGAGCGAGTCCTTGGCGGGCGTGAGCCCGGCCCCGGCCATGATCGTCTGGTAGTCGTCGCTCAGCATGAGGGCGACGGCCTTCTCCGCGAGGTCCTGGTTGGGCGACTTCGCCGCGATGGCGATGTCCGAGCCACCGAGCAGCACCGGAGCGGGAGCACCGTCGTCGCCGGGCAGGGCGAAGACGCCCATCTGCTTGGCGAAGGTGTCCGGGCAGCCGGTGTCCTCGGCCTCGATCAGGCCCTTGACCCAGCCGGGCGTCGACATCATGCCGACCTCGCCGGCGCAGAACGGGGTCCACGGGTCGGCCTCGTTGCCGTCCTTGGGCGCGCCCGAGGCCTGCATGAAGAGCTCCTGCGCGGTCTCGAGACCGGCGATGGAGGCGTCCGAGCTCAGGGCCGGGGCCCACTCGCCGCCGTCCTCGACGGCGAGGTCGCCGCCGGCCGCCCACAGGAACGCGGCGCCGTTGCGCCAGTCCTGGCCCGGGAACCAGAAGCCGGAGAAGTTGGCCGGCTTGGGGTTGTCCTTCTTGAGGGCGACGGCCGCCTGGACGAACTCGTCCATCGTGGTCGGCACCTCCAGGCCCGCCTTCTTGAGGAGGTCCTTGCGGTAGAAGATGTACTTCGAGCCGGCGTAGTAGGGAACGGCGTAGGTCTTGCCGTCCACCGTGGCACCGTCGACGAAGCCCGGCAGCAGGTCGTCGCCACCGAGGTCGCCGAGCTCGCCGCTGATGTCGGAGAACGCGCCGGCCGAGGTGAACGTCGGGGCCTGCGTGTTGCCGATCTCGACGACGTCGGGCGTCTCGGACTCGCTCGACAGCGACGTGGTCAGCTTCTCCACCAGGCCGTCCCACTCCTGCTGCTCGATCGTCAGCGTGGAGCCGGGGTTCTCGTCCTCGAAGGTCGTCTTCAGCCAGTCACGGGCCTCCTCCGGAGTGTCCGTGCCGTTGAGCCAGACCCGGATGTCGGCCGACTCGGGGCCTCCGTCCTCGCTCGACGATCCTCCGTCGTCGCTGCCGCACGCGGCGAGCGTGGTCAGCGCGAGTGCGGCGACTGCCACACCTGTCAATGACTTCTTGATGCGCACCACAGTGTTCCTCTCATCGATCCTGCTGTTGGGCTTGCTGGTGGGCTTGCTGGTGGGCTTGCTGGTGGTGTGGCGGGCGCTCACGAGACGCCCAGTTCTCCGGCGAGCACGAGCACGGCCGCTCCCACGACCACCACGTCCTCGCCGAGCTTGGAGGTGCGGACGGCCAGCCCCGTGGAGCTGATCGGCATCGTCCGCTCGCGGATGGTCCGGTCGGCCGCGTCGAGCAGCGGTCCGTCGAGCAGCTCCGCGGGGCCGCTCAGCACGATCTCGTGCAGGTTGAGGGCGGCGACGATGGGCGCCAGCACCTCGCCGAGGCTCCTGCCCGCGTCGGCCAGCAGGGCCGGGCCGTCCACGCCGGGCTCACCGACCCGGCGACGCAGGCGAGGTGTCGCCAGGATGGTCTCGAGGCACCCGGTGCGCGAGCAGGCGCACAGCTCGCCGTCCGGGTCGACCACGACGTGGCCGATCTCGCCGGCGGCCCCGAGGTGGCCGTGGAGCAGTGAGCCGCCGAGCACGAAGCCGGCGCCGACACCGGTGCCGACGCGCAGCACCATCAGTCCCCCGTCGCCGGACTCACCGAAGGTGTGCTCGCCGAGGACGGCGGTGTTGGCGTCGTTGGCGACGAAGACCGGGCAGTCGTGGGCCTCGGCGAGGCGGGTCGCGAGGGGCGTGTCGGTCCAGGCGAGGTTGGGGGCGTCGATGACGGTGCCGAAGCTGTCGACCACACCGGGGCTGCCGACGCCGATGCCGATCACCGGGCGGTCGGTCATCGCCATCAGCTCGGCGGTCAGGCGCAGCACCAGCTGGACGGCCTCCTCGCCCTTGGCCCCGTCGACGTGCACCTCGTGGCGGGCCAGGACGGTGCCGGCCAGGTTGACCACGGCGCCCGACATGCGGTCGGTCTCGGACAGGTCGAGGCCGATGATGTGGTGCGAGTCGGCCGCCAGGCCGACCAGCGTGGGGGGCTTGCCGACGCGGCTCTCGGCGGGGGCACCGAGCTCGGTGACGAAGCCGTCGCCGAGCATCTCGCCGATCAGGTCGGACACCGTGACCCGGGTCAGGCCGCTCGCGCGGGCGAGGTCGGCGCGGCTCGCGGGTCCCTCGCGGAACAGCTGCTGGAGCAGCAGGGAGCGGTGGTGGCGACGGGCGTCCTCCTGCAGGAGCTTGCCCTGCGGACGGAGCTGGCGGCCAACGGGAGTGTGCGGGGTCACATTAGTTAGTTCATCGCACTTACATATCCCTCGTCAAGAGGTCCCCACCGGAAAATCTCGGCCCGGTGACCCTGGGGGAACAAACCGTACGCCGTCAGGTTGTGACTGTCATGACCCAACTCGTGGACCAGTCGATCGCCGAGCTCCGCGCCACCCATGACCGCCTCCGGGCCCAGGTCGAGTCCCTGTCGCCCGACCAGCTCACCGGTCCCAGCGGCGCCGACAGCTGGACGGTGGCCGACGTCCTCTCCCACCTGGGCAGCGGCGCCGAGATCGCGCGGGGCACCCTGGTCGCGGCCCTGGGCGACGGCACGGAGGAGCGACCGAGCAACGAGGAGGTCTGGGACCGCTGGAACGCGCTGTCGCCGGACGAGCAGGCCGCCGGCGTGCTGGCGAGCGACGCCAGCCTGGTGGAGCTCTACGAGGGGCTCACCCCCGAGCAGCGCGAGAACACCTCGGTCGACCTCGGGTTCCTGCCCGCCCCGGTGCCGCTGGTGACGGCCCTGGCCATGCGCCTCAACGAGCAGGTCCTGCACGAGTGGGACGTCCGCGTCGCCGTCGATCCCGGCGCCGCGCTGACCGACACCGCCGCGGAGCTGCTGCTCCAGCACTACCGCGAGGGGATGAGCTTCATGCTCGGCTTCATCGGCAAGCCCGACCGGCTCGACGAGCCGACCCGGGTGGCGCTCGGCGACCTCACGCTCGCGATCACCGACTCCGTGGCCCTCGAGGTCGCGTCCGGCGAGACCACCGCGACGTACGACGGGCCGCGCGAGGCCGCCGTACGCCTGGTGTCCGGGCGGCTCGGGCAGCAGCACACGCCGTCCGGTGTCGAGGTGACCGGCAACGTCAGCCTGGACGACCTGCGACGGGTGTTCCCGGGCTACTGAGCAGCGCCTCGGTGTTGGTCCAGCACACCGCGCGCAGCCACTCCTCCCCCAGGTCCAGCCGGGCGAGCGCGTCGAGCTGCTCGCTGTAGGCGTAGGGGATGTTGGGGAAGTCGCTGCCGAGGTGCACCTTGCCGGCCAGCCCGAGGTCGCGCAGCCGTGGCAGGAGCTCGGCCGGGTAGGCCCCGCCCATCTCCTCGAAGAACGGCGTGAACGCCATCGTGGTGTCGAGCGCGACCCGCTCGTAGGACTCCGCCAGCTGCAGGAACTCGGCGTACTCCGGCGCTCCCGCGTGGGCGATCACGAGCCGCAGCCGCGGGTGCGCCGCCAGCAGGTCCGCGACGGGGCCCGGACCGGTGTGCCGGGTCGCGACCGGCCCGCTGCCGGCGTGGAGCACCACCGGGGTGCCGGTCTCGGCGACCAGGCCCCACGCCTCGTCCAGCGCCGGGTCGGTGACCGAGAAGGCGCCGACCTGCACGTGCACCTTCCAGACCTCGACCGACTCCGCACGCGAGGAGACGTAGGCCGCCACGTCGGGCTCGGGGAAGAACGTCCCGCACACCGCCGCCTCGGGCACCCGCTCCGCGAAGCCGGCCGCCCAGTCGTTGAGGAACTCGGCCATGTCGGGCTTGTGGGCGTAGGGCAGCGCGGTGAAGCGGCGTACGCCGAAGGAGCGCAGCGTCTCGACGAGCACGTCGTCCTCGTCGCGGTAGCGCAGCGGCCACGACCGGCCGATCAGCGGTCCGGCCTCGTCGAACTGGGCGCGCACCTTGGCCATCACCCGCGGCGGGAGGAAGTGGGTGTGCAGGTCCATCAGGCCGGGCAGGCCCAGCGCCTCGGCGAAGGCGCGCGGGTCGGTCACCGGTCCCGGCTCAATCCCGGTGTCCCTTGAGCCGGCGCTGGACCGCGTCGACCTTCTCGCGGTTGGCGGTGCGCTCGGCCAGCGTGTGGCGCTTGTCGTAGGACTTCTTGCCCTTCGCGAGCGCGATCTCGACCTTGGCGCGGCCGTCCTTGAAGTAGAGCGCCAGCGGGATGATCGTGTAGCCCTTGTCGGTGATCTTGCGCTCGATCCGCTCGATCTCGGAGCGGTTGAGCAGCAGCTTGCGGCGGCGGCGCGCCGCGTGGTTGGTCCACGTGCCCTGGCTGTACTCCGGGATGTGCACACCCAGCAGCCACGCCTCACCGTTGTCGATCTCGGCGAAGCCGTCGATCAGGGACGCACGGCCCATCCGCAACGACTTCACCTCGGTGCCCATGAGGACGAGCCCGGCCTCCCAGGTGTCCTCGATGTGGTAGTCGTGGCGCGCCTTCTTGTTCTGCGCGACCATCTTCTGGCCCTGCTCCTTCGCCATGGGTCCAGTGTCCCAGAGCGTGTCCAACAAGTTGTGATCAGAAGTAGGGCATCGGGTCGACGGCCGTCGCCGTTGGCCATGACGGTGAAGTGCAGGTGGCATCCCGTGGACCAGCCGGTGCTGCCCTCGTAGCCGACGACCTGGCCCTCGGTCGACCTGGTCCCCCACGCCGACGGCGTAGGACGTGGCGTGGTTGTAGATGACCGCGACGCCCTTGCCTCCGAGGACCCCGACATCGATGACCAGCCGGTTGCCGTAGACGTCGCTCCAGTAGGACGAGATCACCTTGCCCGGCGCCGCGGCGCGCATCGGGGTGCCGCAGCCGCCGCCGAAGTCGACCCCGTCGTGCAGGCCCCAGTAGTGGTAGATCGGGTGCTCGCGGTAGCCGAAGGGCGAGGTGACGTAACCGTCGACCGGATGTGCGAGAAGGCCGTTGGTGGGGCCGGCCGCAGTGGAGCGTCCGGCCGCACGCTCGCGGCGCAGCTGGGCGAGGGCGCGCTGGCGCAGCTTCTCCTCGAGCTGGTCGTTCTCCTTCTTGAGCTTCTTGATCGTGGCGATGTCCTGGGCCCGCGCCTCGGCTGCTCCGACGCGGGCGTCGCGGCGCTCGAGGACGAGGGAGACGACCGAGTCCTTGGCCGCCTGCTGCTCGGCCTCGAGCTCCTGCATGAGGACGAGGTGCTCGGCGGCCTCCTCCCGCTTGCCCGCCACGTCGTCGCGGGCGTCGGCGACCTGGACCTCGCGGACCTCGAGGAGCACCTCGGCGGCCTTGAGCTCGTCGTAGGCCCGGGCCTCCTGACCCACGATCACGTCACGTACGCCGTCGCGCCGGGTGAGCTCCTCGGTCGTCTCGGCGTCGAGGAGGGAGGAGAAGGCGATGAGCTCGGGGTCGCCCTCGGAGTACATGTCGGCGACGGTGCCGGCGACCTTCTCGCGCTGGAGCTCGCGGTCGCCCTGGCCCTGCGTCAGCGCCGCCTCGGCGGCGGCGAGCTCGTCCTCAGCGGTCGCGAGCGCGGCCTGCATCTCGGCGTCGCGCTCCTGGGCCACCTCGACCTGGCCGCGCGCGGTGGCCAGTCGGGTCTTCGCGACACCGAGCTGCTCCTGGGCGGCGTCGAGCCGCTCGCTGGCCTCGCGCAGCTGCGAGCTGGACTCGTCGAGGTCCTTGGTCGCGCCCTTGAGCTCGCGCTCGACCTTGTTCTTCTTGTCCTTGAGGTCGTCGGCATGCGCTGCTGACACGCCCAGGGCCATGACCACGACGAGTGCTGCGGCCGTGCGGCGGTGGGCGGTGCGGGACAGCGTCGTACGGGGAAGGGGACGCACCGGGGGAAGCCTTTGCGTTGGGGAAGCGGGGAAGGGTGCTCCTGCGGGCCAGCCCGGGGGAACGCCTAGACGCTAACCCGCACGGATCAGACTTTGAGGTATTTGCGCGTCAACACGAGTGTCGGGAGCAGAGTCAGCAGCGGACCGAGGATCGCGATGGACAGCGCCGCCAGGTAGAACTCGTCCCAGCCGATCCACGGGACGAACTTGAGCCGGTTCTGCGAGATCTCGTCGATGCCGAAGTACATGAAGCCCCACAGGGCTGCGCCGGCCAGCGCCACACCGATCAGCGCGGTCACCAGCGCCTCGAGGAGGAAGGGCAGCGCGATGTAGAGCGTCGAGGCGCCCACCAGCCGCATGATGCCGATCTCCTTGCGGCGCGCGAAGGCTGCGAGGCGGATGGTGTTGGCCACCAGGAGCAGCGCCGCGAGGACGAGGAACGCGGCGGTCCCGAGCGCGACCCACTGGAGCATGTTGATCGACTCCAGGATGGGCGCCACCTGTTCTCGCATGTCGCGGACCTTGGAGACGCCGTCGAGTCCCTGCACGGCGCTGGTGATGCCTTCGTACTTCTCCGGGTCGTCGAGCGTGATCCAGATCGTCTGCGGCATGTCCTCGGCCGTGATCGCCGGGTTGTCACCGGAGAACAGCTCGTCGCCGTAGAGCTCGCGCGCCTTGTCGAGCGCCTGCTCGCTGGACTCGAAGTGGAAGTCGGCGACCTCGGGGTTGTCCTCGACCACGGCCGCGATCTCGGCCTTCTGCGCGTCGGTGACGGCGTTGGGGCACACGGCGCTGCTGTCGTTGACCCGGCAGAGGTAGGTCGTGATCTGGAGCTGGTTGCCCCAGTGCTCGGCCGCCTTGTCCGCCTGCTGGTTGAACAGCACGCCGATGCCGACGAGCGTCAGCGACACGAACAGGGTGAGCACCACGGCGAGGTGCATGGACAGGTTGCGCCGCAGGCCCTGGCCGAGCTCGGAGAAGACGTAACGAAGCTGCATGGAAGGGTTGGCTCTCGATCTTTCGGGGGATCAGTTCTGGTGGCCGTAGACGCCCTGCGCCTGGTCGCGTACGACGTGGCCGTCCTCGAGCTCGATGACGCGCTTGCGCATCTGGTCGACGACGCCGGAGTCGTGCGTGGCCATCACCACGGTCGTGCCGGTGCGGTTGATGCGGTCGAGGAGCTTCATGATGCCGACCGACGTGGTCGGGTCGAGGTTTCCGGTCGGCTCGTCGGCGATCAGGATCATCGGCCGGTTGACGAAGGCGCGGGCCACGGCGACGCGCTGCTGCTCACCACCGGAGAGCTCGTCGGGCATCCGTTCGCCCTTGCCGTCGAGGCCGACCATCTCGAGGGTCTCGGGGACGAGGTCCGCGATCTCCTTGCGGGACTTGCCGATGACCTGGAGCGCGAAGGCGACGTTCTCCGTGACGGTCTTGTTGGGCAGCAGCCGGAAGTCCTGGAACACGGTGCCGATGTCGCGGCGCAGCCGCGGCACCTTCCAGCTGGCCAGCCGGTTGATCTCCTTGCCCGCGACGTAGACCCGGCCCGAGGTGGGGCGGTACTCGCGCAGCACGAGGCGGAGGAAGGTCGACTTGCCGGAGCCCGAGGAGCCCACCAGGAAGACGAACTCCCCCTTCTCGACGTCGACGGAGATGTTGTCGAGTGCGGAGTGGGGGTGGCCGGGATAGGTCTTGGTGACCTTCTCGAAGCGAATCACGGATCGAGGCTACGTGAGGGGTGCACGGGAACCCGAAACGTGCGCCGGGGCGCGTCGGTCAGCGCTGCATCGCCTCGACGGCGTCCTTGGCCTGCTTGAGGCCGACGCCGGTCTTCTCGCGGTAGAGCTTGATCGCGTGGATCAGCTTGTCGTCGTCGACGAGCCGCTGGACCTCGGCCGTCCAGTCCTCGGTCGGTGGCGGCAGCCGCAGCCGCCACCACGGCACCCGCGGGTGTCGCGGTGAGCTGGGCGAGCTGTGCCTCCAGACGCGCCACCCGCTTCTCGAGCTCGGCGACCCGGTTGCGGTCGGCGTCGATGGTGCCGCCGGGGCCGATGATCTCGGGCTTGCTGAAGAGTCCCATGCCTCAGACCCTAGAGGTCCGCCACCGGGGTCAGGCGTCGGCCTTGTCGGCTCCGCGGCGCCAGCGGATGCCGGCCTCCATGAAGTCGTCGAGGTCGCCGTCGAACACGGCGCTGGGGTTGCCGGACTCGTGACCGGTGCGCAGGTCCTTGACGACCTGGTAGGGGTTGAGCACGTAGTTGCGCATCTGGTCGCCCCAGCTGGCCTGCACGTCGCCCTTGAGGTCCTTCTTGAGCGCGGCCTCCTCGGCCTTCTTCCTCGCGAGGAGCTTGGCCTTGAGGACCACCATCGCCGAGGCCTTGTTCTGCAGCTGCGACTTCTCGTTCTGGCAGGACACGACGATGCCGGTCGGGATGTGGGTCAGGCGCACCGCGGAGTCGGTGGTGTTGACCGACTGGCCGCCGGGACCGCCGGAGCGGAAGACGTCGGTGCGGATCTCGTTCTCGTCGACCTCGATCTCGTCGGTCTGCTCGAGCATGGGCACCACCTCGACGGCGGCGAAGGAGGTCTGGCGGCGGCCCTGGTTGTCGAAGGGGCTGATCCGCACCAGGCGGTGGGTGCCGGCCTCGACCGAGAGCGTGCCGTAGGCGTAGGGCGCGTGGATCGCGAACTCGGCGGACTTGATGCCCGCCTCCTCGGCGTAGGACACCTCGTAGACCTCGACGCCGTACTTGTGCTGCTCGGCCCAGCGCGTGTACATCCGCATGAGCATCTCGGCGAAGTCGGCGGCGTCGACGCCACCGGCGCCCGAGCGGATCGACACGATCGCCTCGCGCTCGTCGTACTCGCCGGCGAGGAGGGTGCGGATCTCGAGGGACTCGACGGACTTCTTGATCCGGGTGAGCTCGCGCTCGGAGTCGGCGAGCGAGTCGGCGTCGCCCTCGTCCTGGGCCATCTCGACCATCAGGCCGAGGTCCTCGATGCGGGACTCGAGACCGATGAAGCGGTCGAGCTCGCCCTGCAGCGCGGAGAGGCGACCGGTGATGCGGGTGGCGCCCTCGACGTCGTCCCAGAGGTCGGGCGCGGCGACCTGCTCGCTCAGGTCGGCGATCTCGCCGCGCATCCGGTCGATGTTGAGCACCGAGCCGACGGTCTTCATCGTCGCCTGGAGCTGCTTGATCTCTGCGTCGTAGTCGATGCCTGCCACAAGAGCGCAACACTACGGCGCGGCCGTGAGGAGTGTCGAAAGCAGCGTGTCAGAACTGCAGGATGACCGAGCCGTTGCCGCCCTGCCCGCTGCGCCGGCGCCCGGATCCGCCGTTGCCGGCGCGCTACCGGCCCGGTCACGCCCGTGACCGTGGCGCCGGTGCACCCGCGCCCCGCCGGTGTAGCTCGACCCGGCACCGCCAGCACCGCCCGTGTCGGTCGCCGTGCCGACACAGAACGGACCAGCTCCGCGTGCCTCCCGAGCCGCCACCGGCATAACCACCGCCCCCGCCGCCGGCGCCGGCCCTGCCCGGGCGGCTCCGAGCGCACCGTTGCCGCCGCCGTTGGATCCGCTGCCCAGCGCGCCGCCCGCGGTTCCCGGCGCAAGGCGGCGGTAAGACCTCCGCCACTTCCGCTGCTGCCTGCCGCGCCGCGGGGTCGTGGCGCCGGCCGTGGCGACCCGACCGCGCCGCCACCGCCGCCAGCGGTGACGATGTAGCCCAAGCAGCGTAGGTCGTCGCTGGCGTCGCCGCCGCCGCCTGCCGGGTTGAGCGAGATTCCGCCGAGTCCCGGGTTCGTGGTGTTGGCAGCCTGCGCTGACACGGTGCCCTTGCCGCCACCGCCGCCGGCGACGACGATCGGGTGCTGCGTGCCGAGCAGGATGGCGCTGCCGCCGCCACCACCACCGCCGCTGATGGACGAGCCCTTGCCCCCGTCCCCCCCGCGCCGAAGCCGGCGCCGCCGACACCCGAGGTCGTCGCGGGGCCGATGCCCTCGCCGCCGCCACCGCCGACGATGACCTTCAGGGTGACTCCGGCCGTGTTGGTCGCCAGCGTGATGGTCCCGGTGACACGACCGCCGGCACCACCTGCAGTACGGAGCTGCTCCCGCCGCCGCCGGCGCCCGAGCATGTCGAAGGTGATGACCTTGTAGCCGGCGGGGATGTTCACCGTGTAGGTCCCCGGCGTCGTGTACGTGTTGGTGAAGCTCGCCGCGAATGCCGGCGCAGCCGTCGCGACCGCGACCACGGGCACGCTCCAGGCGACGCCCCTGGAGAAGGAGCGCCTGGTGACCTCGCGTCGCGGTGCGGGCTGCTGCCCCCGCTCGTCGTACATCTCATCCCCGTCCGGATATCAACAAGTTGAGTAAAGATATCAACAGGACGGTAACAACGCGGGGCAATCCGGGAGCCTGTATCCCGGATCACCCCGCGTTGGTCAGGGTGCGCGTCAGCGCGTGCAGAGCACCTCGGGGTCGGCCACCGCGACGGTGGCGGCCGGGGTGGCGCTCGTGGTGGCGTCGAACTTGATCCGGAACACGTCGGTGAGGTCGACGGTCTCGTCGGCCACGATCGTGCCCACCGAGAGCGGGTGCGTGGCCAGCACGGCACCGTCGGCGGTGAGGGTCACGGCGCCGGTGGAGCCGGTGGCGGACTCGTCGGTGAGGGCGTACGTCGTGCGCAGCTCGGTGCACTTGCGGCCGAGGGTGAACTCGACCGTCGAGGGCGTGCCGGCCGTGACCGTCGCCAGGCTCGACCCGAAGTACTCCGTGCCGATCGTGACGCCTCGCGGCGTGAAGTTCGCCGCCACCGAGGTGCGGTAGGCGAGCTTCTCCCAGCGGTAGACCTCGACCTCGAGGGCCTTGCTGAAGCCCTTGGCGATGCCCTTCGACGCCGGCTTGAGCACGCGGTACTCGCGCGAGCCCGGCGTCGACGGCTTGTCCTTGAGGACGTAGCTGCCGTTGTTCTTGACCTTCGCGGTGCCGGTCGCCCTCCAGGTCTTCTTGTTGCCGACGCGCTGCTGGAGGACGACCTTCTGCCCGGCGGCCTTGGGCGTGACCCGGCCACGGATCTTGAAGGTGTCCTCCTTGGCGATCGCGGTCGTCTTGTTGATCGACGCGGTCACCTTGTAGGCGCCGGCCCTGGCCGGCGCGGCCTGCGTGGGGGCGGCGAGCGCCAGCGTGCCGGCGGCGAGGGCCGCGGTGGCGGCGAGTGCGGTGATGCGGTTCATGGGAGTCCCCCTGGATCGTGAGGCCCGGGAGGGCCTGCTCGCGAGGGAGACGCGGCCGGCGCGGAAAAAGTTGCGACGCTCAGCCCAGCAGGGCGCCTGCGTGCGGCGGGACGGTCAGCGTCCCGCCGTCGCGGGTCACCCCGGACGGCGTCTCGAACAGCACGTCCCGGTCCCCCGCCTCGACCGTCGCGGGTGCGCCACCGGTGTTGACCACGACCAGCAGGTCGCCGCGACGCATCGTGAAGAGCGACCCGTCGACCGTGCACGAGATCGTGCCGAAGCCGGGATCGGTCAGCTGCTCGAGGTCGCGACGCAAGCGGGCGAGCTGCCGGTAGCAGTCGAGCACCACCGCGTGCCGGCCCTCGGTGAGCTCGCTCCAGTCGAGCTTCGAGCGCAGGAACGTCTCGGGGTCCTGCGGGTCGGGCACCTCGGCCGGGTCCCAGCCCATCTTCTCGAACTCCGCGATCCGCCCGTCGGCGGTCGCCCGGCCGAGCTCCGGCTCGGGGTGGGAGGTGAAGAACTGGAACGGCGACGAGGCCGCCCACTCCTCCCCCATGAACAGCATCGGGGTGAACGGGCCGGCCAGGGTGAGCAGCGCCGCGCAGGCGAGCTGGTCGTCGTCGAGGTGCTCGGCGAGCCGGTCGCCACGGGCGCGGTTGCCGATCTGGTCGTGGTTCTGGTTGGCCACGACGAGTCGCCAGGTCGGCATCTTCCGGGTGTCCACCGGGTGGCCGTGCTCGCGCTCGCGGAACGACGACCAGGTGCCGTCGTGGAAGAAGCCGTGCTCGCAGACCTTGGCCAGCGCCTCGAGCGGCTCGAAGTCGGCGTAGTAGCCGGCCGTCTCCCCGCTCAGCGCGACGTGCACGGCGTGGTGGAAGTCGTCGCTCCACTGGGCGTCGAGCCCGTAGCCGCCCGCCTCCCGGGGGCGTACGAGGAGCGTGTCGTTGAGGTCGGACTCGGCGATCAGGGTCAGGGGTCGGCGCAGCTGCGCCGACAGGGTGGCGGTCTCGACCGCCATCTCCTCGAGCAGGTGGACCTCGGAGGTGTCGACGAGCGCGTGCACGGCGTCGAGCCGCAGCGCGTCGACGTGGAAGTCCTCGAACCACATCCGCACGTTGTCGAGGATGTAGCGGCGCACCTCGGCAGCGCCGTCGCCGTCGAGGTTGACCAGGTCGCCCCAGGTGTTGCGACCCTCCTTGAGGTAGGGCCCGAAGAGCGGCAGGTAGTTGCCCGACGGACCGAGGTGGTTGTGCACGACGTCCTGCACCACGCCGAGCCCCGCCGCGTGGCAGGCGTCGACGAAGCGCCGGTAGGCGTCCGGGCCGCCGTAGCCCTCGTGGACGGCGAACCAGCCGACGCCGTCGTAGCCCCAGTTGTGGGTGCCGTTGAAGGCGTTGACCGGCATCACCTCGACGAGGTCGACGCCGATGTCGAGGAGGTGGTCGAGCTTGCCGATGGCCGCGTCGAGCGTGCCCTCCGGCGTGAAGGTGCCGATGTGCAGCTCGTAGAGCACCGATCCCGAGAGCTGGCGACCGGTCCAGGACGCGTCGCCCCACTCGTACGTCGACGGCTCCCACCGCGACAGGCCGTGCACGCCGTCGGGCTGGCGTCGCGACCGCGGGTCGGGGCGCGGGTCCGGGTCGTCGTCGAGCAGGTAGCCGTAGTCGACTCCCGTGCCGGGCGACGGCACGGGCTCGGTCGGTGCCCACCAGCCGTCGCCGGCCGGGGCCATCTCCAGGATCTCGCCCGCCAGGCTCAGCCGCACCCGCTGCGGGCGCGGGGCCCAGACGTCGAACGGTCCGCGCATCGTCAGTCCTTCCTCACCAGCAGGGCGACGGGGTGGACGGCGAGCAGGCCCGCCAGGCCCCCGTCGGTGTCGAGCCCGGTCAGCACGTCGTGCCAGCGCCCGTCGGGCAGGTCGAGCACGGTGCTGCCCCAGCCGCCCGCGGTGGCGAGACCGGCCGGGAGCCGGGTGACGACGGTGATCGCGCCACCGCGGTCGTAGGCCACCGCGTGGCCGGCAGCGGGGCCGGTCGCGGTGACGGGGGTGTAGCCCGTGAACAGCTCGGGCCGCTCGCGCCGCAGGGTCAGCGCCGAGCAGGTGACGTGGAGCTTGGCCGCGGCATCGTCGTCGGCCGTGCCGGCCAGCACGGCGGCGCGGTGCTCGAAGTCGACCGGGCGACGGTTGTCGGGGTCGACGAGGGAGGTCTCCCAGAGCTCGCTGCCCTGGTAGACGTCGGGCACGCCCGGGATCGTCAGCGCCAGCAGCTTGGCCGCGAGGGAGTTCGACTCGGCCGCCGCATCGATCCCGGTGGCCAGGCCGACCAGCACCTCGCGCACGTCGTCGGACTCGAAGACGGCGTCGACCGCGGCGTGCACCGCGGCCTCGTAGGCCTCGTCGGGCTCGGTCCACGTGGTGCGGTCGCCGGCCTCGCGCATCGCCTTCTCGGCATAGCCGTGCAGCCGCTCGCGCAGGTCGGGCAGGTGGTCGGGGGTCCACGCGCCGAGGACGGCCTGCCACAGCAGCGAGCCGAACCCGGGGTCGGGCACCGGCGCGAGGCGCAGCAGCTCGTCGAGCGCCGCCTCCCAGCCGGCCGGATCCTCGGCCAGGGCGGTGATCCGGGCGCGGACGTCCTCGCCGCGCTTGGTGTCGTGGGTCGAGAGCGTGGTCATCGAGTCCGGCCAGTCGCGCTGGCGGACGGTCATCGCGTCGTGGAACCCGTCCACGGCCAGGGTGAAGACCGACGGGTCGCCGCCGACCTCGTTGAGGGAGGTGAGCCGCGACCACTGGTAGAAGGAGCAGTCCTCCACGCCCTTGGCCATCACCATCCCCGACGTCTGCTGGAAGCGTCGCGCCGGCTGGCCCCACTCGTCGTTGAGCACCGGCTCGACCAGGTCGAGGGTCGCGCCGAGGTCGGGACGGCTGGTCCGCGCGGCGAAGAACGCCTGGTCGAGGTGGTGGCGGCCCTCGGGCAGGTAGGAGCGGTAGACCGGGAAGCAGGCGAGCAGCTCGCCGATCGCGTCGGCGACGGCGTCCTCGTCGGCTTGACCACCGAGGTAGACGGTCACCTCGCGGGTGATGCGGAGGACCTCGGAGTGCAGGATCCCGTCGGCGACGGCGCGCTTGTTGTCGTGCACCATCCGCTGCCAGTCCACGGGCGCTCCGCGGAGCCGGTTCTCCAGCGCGGTGAGCGGCGCCTCGCCCGCGGGGTCGGTCAGCAGCCGGTCGATCAGCACCAGCGCGTCGTAGCCCGTGGTGCCGGAGGTGGCCCACTCGGCCGACAGCTCCTCGCCCGGCTCGAGGATCTTCTCGACCAGGACGTAGGCGCCGCCGGTGAGGGCGGCGAGGTCGTCGAGGTAGCGCTTGGGGTCGCGGAGACCGTCGGGGTGGTCCACGCGGAGGCCGTCGACCAGGCCCTCGTCGAACCAGCGCTTGATCTCGACGTGGGTGTCGGAGAAGACCTCCGGGTCCTCGACGCGCACCGCGGCGAGGGTGTTGACGGCGAAGAAGCGGCGGTAGTTGAGCTCGTCGTCGGCCGTGCGCCAGTTGACCAGCTCGTAGTGCTGCTCCTCCAGCGTCGTCGTGCCGGGAGCCACCGGGAAGCGCTGGTCGTGGTAGCGGACCTCGCCACCCTCGAAGCGGATCGCGTCCTCGTCGTCGTCGCCGATGACCGGGATCCGGATCCGTCCGTCACCGGCAGCCCAGTCGACGTCGAACGCGCTCGCGTGCTCGGACGCGCGCCCGAGGCGCAGCACGTCCCACCACCACGGGTCCTCCGACGGCGTGGCGACACCGACGTGGTTGGGCACGATGTCGACCAGCACGCCCATCCCCAGCCGCCGGGCCTCGGCCGACACTGCGGCGAGACCCTCCTCGCCACCGCGCTCGGGGTCGACGTGGTCGAAGGCGACGACGTCGTAGCCGTGGGTGCTGCCGGGCTCGGAGGCGAGCAGCGGCGAGAGGTAGACCCAGTCGACGCCGAGGTCGTGCAGGTAGGGCAGCACCCGCGCGGCGGCGTACAGGTCGAAGTCCTGGCTGACCTGGAGCCGGTAGGTGCTGTGCGGCCTGGGCCGGTCGGGGTGGGTGGTCACGCGGTCTCCGTACCCGTTCGGGCCGCGAGCGATGCCGCGACCGAGTGGTCGGGGCTGGTCACGGGCTCGGAGTGCTGGCGGAGCACGACGAGGCTGTGGGTGCCGAGCTCGAACTGCGACCCGGACTCGTAGGTCGGGTCGGCGTCGGCGTCGCCGCCGGTGTCGATCACGACGTCCCACGCGGCGGCGTACTCCTCCGCGGGCAGCGTCACCTGCGCCGGGCCGTCGGCGTTGAAGTAGAGCAGGAAGTGGTCGTCGGTGATCGTGGCGCCGCGGGCGTCCTTGCCGGCGATGCCGTTGCCGTTGAGGTACATCCCGATCGCCTTGCCACCACCCCACTTGTCGTCCTCCATCGGCTGCCCGTCGAGGTCGAGCCACACGATGTCGTTGAGCCGCTCGCCGTCCCCGGTGCGCACGGTGCTGCCGGTGAAGAAGCGCTTGCGGTGGAAGGTCGGGTGCTCGGCGCGCAGCCGGGCGACCGCGGAGGTGAACTCGATCAGCGGCGTGTCGGCGTCGTCCCAGTGCACCCAGCTGATCTCGCTGTCCTGGGCGTAGGTGTTGTTGTTGCCGTCCTGGGTGCGGCTGAGCTCGTCGCCGTGCAGGAGCATCGGCACGCCCTGGCTGAGCAGGAGGGTGGCGATGAAGTTGCGCTGCTCGCGGGCGCGGGCCTCGAGGATCTCGGCGTCCTCGGTCGGGCCCTCGGCGCCGTGGTTCCACGAGCGGTTGTGGCTCTCGCCGTCGTTGTTGTCCTCGCCGTTGGCGTCGTTGTGCTTCTCGTTGTAGGACACCAGGTCGCGCAGCGTGAAGCCGTCGTGGGCGGTGACGAAGTTGATGCTGGCGAAGGGCCGGCGACCGGAGTGCTCGTAGAGGTCGGAGGAGCCGGAGAGCCGGGAGGCGAAGTCGCCCAGCGAGGGCTCGCCGCGCCAGAAGTCGCGCACGGTGTCGCGGTAGTCGCCGTTCCACTCGGTCCACTGGGGCGGGAAGCCGCCGACCTGGTAGCCGCCGGGGCCGATGTCCCACGGCTCGGCGATCAGCTTGACCTGGCTGACGACCGGGTCCTGCTGCACCATCTCGAAGAAGGTGGAGAGCTTGTCGACGTCGTAGAACTCGCGGGCCAGGGTGGCGGCGAGGTCGAAGCGGAAGCCGTCGACGTGCATCTCGGTGACCCAGTAGCGCAGCGAGTCCATGATCAGCTGGACCGAGTGCGGGTGCCGCACGTTGAGGGTGTTGCCGGTGCCGGTGTAGTCCATGTAGTAGCGCTGGTCGTCCTCGACGAGGCGGTAGTAGGCCGCGTTGTCGATGCCCTTGAAGCTCAGCGTCGGACCGAGGTGGTTGCCCTCGGCGGTGTGGTTGTAGACGACGTCGAGGATGACCTCGATGCCGGCGGCGTGCATCGCCTTGACCATCGCCTTGAACTCCTGGACCTGCTGGCCCTGCTGGCTCGAGGCGTAGTCGGCGTGCGGGGCGAAGAAGCCGAGGGTGTTGTAGCCCCAGTAGTTGCGCAGGCCCTGGTCGAGCAGCGTCGAGTCCTGGATGAACTGGTGCACCGGCATCAGCTCGATCGCGGTGACGCCGAGCTTGGTGAGGTGGGCGGTGATCGCCGGGTGCGCGAGCCCGGCGTAGGTCCCGCGCTGCTCCTCGGGGATGTCGGGGTGCAGCTGGGTGAGGCCCTTGACGTGCGCCTCGTAGATGAAGGACTCGTTGTAGGGGATCGCCAGCCGGCGGTCGCCCTCCCAGTCGAAGAACGGGTTGATGACCACGCCGTGGGTCATGTGGGCGGCGGAGTCGTCGTCGTTGCGCGAGTCCTCCTCCCCGAAGTTGTAGGCGAAGAGCGACTGGTCCCAGTCGATCTCGCCCGCGGTCGCCTTGGCGTAGGGGTCGAGCAGCAGCTTGTTCGGGTTGCAGCGCTGGCCCTGCGTCGGGTCCCACGGGCCGTGCACGCGGTAGCCGTAGCGCTGGCCGGGCTGGGCCGTCGGGACGTAGCAGTGCCAGACGTAGGCGTCGACCTCGGTGACCTCGAGCTTGGTCTCCACGAAGGCGCCGGGCGTGTCGGGGTCGGCGTCGAACAGGCAGAGCTCGACGCGCTCGGCCACCTCGCTGAAGAGGGCGAAGTTGGTTCCGCTTCCGTCGAAGGTCGCGCCCAGGGGGTAGGCCGTGCCCGGCCAGTTCTCCGTCATGCCTCGACGCTACCGGCGAGGGTGGGGGTGCTGACGATTCGTCCACCCCGTCAGGTGGTCCCGGTGACGACCGTCACCGAGGCGCTCGCGCTACTCGCAGCGTCATGGGAATCCTCGGTTCGCACCGCAGATCCTCATGACGTCTGGGGCTGGACCGTCACCGCGGCGGTGCTGCTGGCGCGGACGACGGGGTCGGACGGTGAGCCGGGGATGGTGAGCGGCAGGTCGAGCGGCGCCTCGAGGCGCACGGTCACCGAGCGGTTGACCGGGTCGACCCGCACGCCGACGTCGATGCCGGGGTAGGTCGAGCCGGCGTCGGCCCGCGCGAGGTAGTCGCGTACGGCGGCCTCGACCGCGGCCTCCTGCTGGAGGAGCCGCTGGTCGTCCAGGCCCTGTTCGTAGATGCCGGCCGATCCGAGGTCTGCGCCGTAGAGCGCGGCACCGTCCGCGAGGTTGTCCAGGCCCTGGCGTTGGAGGTAGGCGGCGGAGGCGTCGATGACCACGACGATCGCCATCAGCAGGATGCCTGCGAAGCCGATGATCAGCAGGGTCACCTGCCCGCGCTCGTCGCGGTCCCGGTGGATCACTGCTCCGGCGCCTCGTCGTCGGTCCCGTCCGGTGCGCTCTCGACGTACTGGCCGATCGGCACGGTGTGCGTGGCGTCGAGGGAGAAGCTCGCCGACCCCCTGCCGAAGATCGCGGGGAACATCGGCAGGTCGACGCCGGAGTCGATCCGGACGGTGATCACCGCCGTGCCGACGTGGCAGCTGCCCGCCGGAGACGTGCAGCTGATGTCGACGCGAGCCGTCTGACCGGGGGTGCCCTGGTCGGCGAGCACCTGGCGCACGACGGCTCGTGCGCGAGCCTCGCCGGTGGCGTCGTCGGGCGCGAGTGCGTAGGCCCGGCCCGCGGCCCGCGCCGCGGCGCTGGTGGCGAAGGCGCCCTGCTGGACCTCGAACACCGAGATCACGATCCAGACCAGCGGGACGAGCAGGATGATCGCGAGCCAGCTGAACTCGATCAGGGCCGAACCGGCCTCGTCGCGACGCCGGGTGGTCCTGCCGCCGGTCACGGCTGCGCCCCGGACGCTTCGGCGATCGCGTGCCCGACCACCCGTACGTGGACGGTGGCGGCGTCGCCGAGCCCCAGCAGGCCGACGTCCGCCTCGACGACTGCTTCGTAGCCGGGTGCACCGCCCACCAGTGATGGCTGCACGGTCACCGACGAGACGAAGTCCTGCGACAGGGCACCGTCGATCAGCTCCTCGACCTTGGCCCGGCCGGCCGGGGCGGACGAGCCGGCGACCGCCGCGTGCCGTGCCCCTTCGGCAGCGGCCGAGGCCAGGGTGTTGCGGACGTGGAGGACGAGCGCGAGCTGGAGGATGCCGAGCACCAGCGGCAGCAGGACCAGCAGGACGAGGACGAAGTCGACGACTGCTGCTCCGCGCTCGCCGGGGCGGACGCGAGGCCGCACGGTGCGGCCTAGCCGCTCACCATCGAGAAGGCCCGCTCGAGCAGGCCGCGGAGCTCGTCGCCGACGAACGGAGTGAGTGCGGCGACCACGATGGCCGTCATCAGGGTCACCATGACCCACCCCGGCACGTCGCCGCGTTCGTCGCGACGACGAGCGGGATCGGCGAGGCGGGTGAGGTGGAACAGCAGTCCCGAGATCGACTGGTGCATGGAGGTTTCCTTTCGGTGGTGCAGCAGGTCAGTGCGGACGGACAGTCAGGGCGTGGTGAGGCGCAGGCCGAGCACCCCGGGATAGAAGGCGAAGAGGATCGTCACCGGGAGCACGAAGAAGACGACCGGCGCCATCATCGCGATCTCCTTGCGGGCGGCCGTCTCGATCAGCAACCGACGCCCGGCCTCGCGCACGTCGGCCGCCTGGGCGTGCAGGACGTCGGCCAGCGGGGTGCCGCGCTCCATCGCGACGGTGATGCCGGTCGCGAAGCGCGCCACGATCGGGAGACCGGTCGAGCGGGCGAGGGACTCGAAGGCCACCCCCACGGGCTCTCCGGTGCGGATGCGGGCCAACACCTGGGCGAGGTCCTCGGAGAGTGCTCCGTGGCTGCGCCGGACCACGCGGTCGAGCGCGGACACCGGGCTCTCACCGGCGGCCACCGACAGGGCGAGCAGCTCGGCGACGGTGGGGAACTCGGTGAGGACCTGGCGCTCGCGCTGCTTGACCTGGGTGCTGAGCCGGTTGTCGCGCAGGAACACACCACCCACGAAGCCCAGCAGGCAGAAGACGATGGCCGAGCCGACACCTCCGACTCCGCCGAGCGCGCGGAGGAGGGTGACGGCTGCGGTCGCGGCGAAGCCGACCAGGCCCCAGACGACCTGCTCGACGCGGAACTCCTGGACCGTGCGGTCGATGCCGGCGCGCTGCAGGCGACGGCGTACGGAGGTGCTGCCTCCCAGCACGCGTTCGACCAGGTCGGCGGCCGACCGCAGCACCGGACCGAAGATCCCGGCGGCCGCCGAGGTCGGCGAGGAGGAGACGGGCCGGAGCGCGGGGCCCTGGTCGCGCACCGGCAGGTCGCGCAGGTAGGGCAGCACCCGCACCGCGAGCTGGGGACGGCGCAGCACGTTGACCCGGAGGGCGATCAGCAGCAGACCCGCACCGGCGACGCCCCCGAGCAGGCCGCCCCACACCGTCGTGCTCACGACAGGATCCGCTTCTCGACCGGGAGCCGTCCGATCCGCATCATCGCGGAGTAGGCGAGCACGCAGGCGCCGAACCCGATCCCGAGCACGATGACGCCGCCGGGCGTGGCGTAGTTGCGGATCGCCGTGGTCTGGAAGGACATCAGCAGCAGCACGATCCACGGCGCCGCGACGGCCAGCCTGGCGCCGTTGACGGTCCAGGCCTGGCGGGACTCGAGCTCCGAGCGGGTGCGTGCGTCGTCGCGGAGGAAGCCGGAGAGGTTGCGCAGGAGTCGACCCAGGTCGCCGCCGCCGACCTCGCGGGCGAGGCGAAGGCCCTCGATCACCCGGTCGCCGACGGGGTCGGCAAGGCGTTCCTTGAGGCGGTCGAGGCACTCCCCGAAGCGGCCGGTCACCTGGTAGTCGAGTGCGAACTGCGCGAAGTCGGCCCGCAGCGCCTCCGGCCCGGAGGTCCCGAGGGCGGCGACCGCATCGGGGAGCGACAGCCCGGCTCGTACGGCGCTGGCCAGGTTGTCGACCGCCTCGGGCCAGACCTCGGCGAAGTCGCGGAGCCGCCTCGCAGCACGCTGCCGCAGCACGGCGATCGGCACGTAGGACGCCATCACCGCGAAGACGAACGCGACCGGCAACGTCTGGGACACCGCCTGGACGAGCACGAGGACGAGCGCGAAGAGCACGGCGCACAGCGACAGGACGCTGGCGGGCGTGACGTCACCGAGCCCCGCGCGGCCGAGCAGGCGGCCCAGCGCCGTCGAGGTGGGCAGCGTCGACCTCGGCCTGCGAGGCAGGGCGAAGGCGGACCAGACCAGCAGCAGCCCGACGCCGACGCCGAGACCGACCAGGGCGCCCATCAGCGCTCCCCCGCCGGCTCGGCCAGCACCTGGTGGACGTCGATGCCGACCCGCTCGTAGCGCTCGACCCGCGACGGCACGCCTCCAGCACGTCGCAGCTCGGTGGCGTCGCGCACGAAGATCGGCTCGACCTCGATCACGTCGGCCTCGACCCGGCCGGGGACCGAGACGATCTCGTTGACGCGGCGTACGCCGTCGGCCCCGACGCCGAGGTGCACGACCAGGTCCACCGAGGTCGCCACCGTCGGCACCACGAACCGCGCGGAGATGTTCTCGCCCGCCAGCAGCGGCAGCGTGCACATCTTCACCAGCGCCTCGCGCGCGCTGTTGGCGTGGAGGGTGCACATGCCCGGCAGGCCGGAGTTGAGCGCCAGCAGCAGGTCGAGGCACTCGGCCGCGCGCACCTCGCCGACGACGATGCGGCTGGGGCGCATCCGCAGCGCCTCCTTGACCAGGTCGCGGAGCACGATCTCGCCGGTCTGCTCGAGCCCGGCCTGGCGGGTCTGCATGGCGACCCAGTCGGGGTGGCTGAAGCGCAGCTCGAAGACCTCTTCGGCGCTGACGATGCGCTCCCCGCCCGGGACGGCCGCGGCCAGGCAGTTCAGGAGTGTCGTCTTGCCCGCCTGCGTGCCGCCGGCCACGAGGATGTTCATCCCTGCCCGCACCGAGGCCTCGAGGAAACGGGCGGCCTGCGGCGTCATGCTGCCGAGCGCGACGAGGTCGGACAGGCGATGGGCGCGGAGCAGGAACTTGCGGATGTTGACCGCGGTGAAGCCGCGGGTGATGCCCTCGAGCACGACGTGGAGGCGGTGGCCCTCGGGCAGCATCGCGTCGACGAACGGCGTGCTGATGTCGAGGCGGCGACCGCTCGACTTGAGCATCCGCTCGACCAGCTCGTTGACCTGGGCGGGCTCGAGGCGCAGGTTGGTGAGCTCGTGGCGGCCGCGACGGGCGATGAAGACCCGCTCGGGCGAGTTGATCCAGACCTCCTCGACCTCGGGGTCGTCGAGGAACGGCTGCAGCGGGCCGAAACCGGACACCCGGGCGACCAGCTCGCCCGACCATCGCGCCGTCGTCCGCGACCGGCGCGACGGCGCCGGTGAGGCTCAGGTCGTCATGGGCGCGGACCACGTCCTCGGCGATGCGGCGTACGACGACCGCCTCGCGCTGCGGGTCGACACCCTCGCGCCGGACCCGCTCGCGCACCTGCCCGTCGAGGCGCTCGACGAGGTCGTCGTGGGCAGGCTGGCGTGCCTGCGCCGAGGATCGTTCGACCCGATCAACTGCCATCTGCCCTGCTTCCCGAGATTCTGCTGCGGCAAAACTACCCAGAGAAAAGGGCCCGAAAACAGTGGCAAGGCAAAGGTTGTGGACAACTCCCGGTCGGCACCCATCACCGCCGCGTGACGGTGCTGTGCCGGTCCTGGCCCGTTCCCCGACGCCAGGCGTTCAGCCCGGTGTAGGTCATCTCGGCGTCGCGGAACGTCGCGCGACGGGCCGCGACCGTGACGCCGTAGTCGTTGTGGTCCAGGCGGACGTGCGCGTTCTGGGCTGCCGTGCCCACGCGGCGTACGCGTCGCACCAGGGCAGGGGCCGCCGCGTTGGTCGCGGTGACCGAGTTCCGGGTGATCCGGGTGTCGTGGACGCGGTACTGGATGAGGATCTCGGGAGAGCCGTCGTCCAGGGTGTTGTTGCCCTCCAGCACGTTGCGCGTCACGACGAGGTCGAAGGCCTCGCCCCGCCCGGGTCCGTAGCCGCCGAGGGCGATCCCGACGTAGGCACTGCCGGTGACCTCGTTGCCGACGATGCGGATCCCCTCCGTGCCGCCCCGCTTCCACTCCGACGCGGCCTCGATGCCGATGTCGGAGCCGCGCACGACGTTGTCGCGGATCACGATGTCCTTGCCGCCGTCGACGTAGATGCCGTCGGCGCAGTTGCACCAGCCCGGGTCCTCCCAGTAGGCCGGGTTGCCCTTGCTGACGATGTCGGTCACCAGGTTGCGCGCGATGACGCCGCGGCGGGCGCGGTTGGCGTCGGTCCACCGCGCGGGACCCTTCAGCGTGGACTCGTAGCCGATGGCGTCGATCCCGATGTTGTTGTTGTGGTGGATGTGGTTGTCCACGATCCGCCAGCCCCGGACGTTGCCGTTGACCACGACGCTCTCGCTCGCGCCGAGCGCGAGGTGGTCGACCTCGTTGCCGGCGATCCGCAGTCCGCGGATCGGGCGACGGGGATCGGTGCCGTAGACGGCGATCCCGTGCGCGTTGGTGTCGAAGCTGCCGAGCTCCGGGTTGTCGTTGCCCAGGTCGTGCACGTGGTTGTCCCTGAGCGTGAGCCCGTCGGTCGCGCCGACGACGTAGATCCCGATGGGGACGGTGCCCTGCGACTTCGTGCGGTAGCCGGTGATCTCCAGGCCGCTGATGGTCAGGTCGGCGCCGTCGTGGATCTCCACGACCCCCGAGGACCCGTCGGGCGGGGTCGTGCCCGTCAGGTCGAGCACGGGCTGCTCGTCGGCGTAGGCCTGCACCGCGACGTGCTCGCGGTCGCGCAGGACGAGCCGCTGTCCGGCGTAGGTCCCGCCGCGGGCGAGGACGGTGCCGCCCTCGGGACCGAGCCGGTCCACGGCGTGCTGGAAGGTCGCGTAGGGGTCGGTGATCGTCCCGGTCGCGGCGTCGGAGCCGCCGGGGGCGACGTAGAGGATGCCGGGCGGGGCCGCCTCGGCGCCTGCGGCCTGCGCGGCCGACAGCCCGCCTGCCGCGGCCAGGCTGATCGCAAGCAGCGCCGCGCGCCAGGATGCGGGTCCGAGGCGTCCTCATCGCGACGCCCCCGTCCCGCACGCAGCGGCGTAGTCGCGCAGCACGTCGCGGACCCGGTCGATGACCAGCGCCTGCGGGTCGGCTGCGAGCTCGCCCTTCCTGACCCGGTCGTACTGGCTCGGCAGGTGCGCGCTGAGCAGCGGCAGCGGGATCCCGGTCCTGCGCAGGTTGGCCAGCAGCCGGTCCTGCGCCTCCTGGATCGCGGGGTGCGGCCAGTAGTAGCGCATCCGGTCGCTGTAGCTGTAGCGGCGGGCCAGGTGCTGCGCGGCCTCCTGGCCCTCGTAGTAGCCCGTCCACCAGCGCGGCTCCTCGAGCATCACCTGCTCGACCACGTCGACCAGCCGCGACCGCTCGTCGGTGCTCACCAGCTGGTCCTCGATCTCGGCCAGGGCGAACATCGCCTCGCGCAGGGCGAAGGTCAGCCCGGGGCCCACCTTGAGCACGGCCCAGTGGTCCTCGACCAGCGCCCGGAGCCCCGCGCGCAGCTGGTAGTCGGTGGAGTGCGCCTCGAACACGTAGGGCGTGCCCTCCACGACCGCGCGCAGGTCACGCACCGCCTCCGGGTCGTAGTCGAAGACCCGCTGGTGGTCGAACTCCACGCCCGGCTGCACGACCACGGCCAGGACGCGCTGCCAGGCCTCGTCGAGCCCGGCGCCGAGGAACGCTGCCCGGTGCGCCTCGATCGTCGTCCGCGCTGCCTGCGGCGTGGTGGGCGCCAGGGAGTCGATCGTCTCGTGTGCTCCGCCCGGGACCGGGACCTCGGTGCCGATCACGTAGCCGAGCCGAGCCGCGTCCGGACCTGCCGCCGACTCCGCCGCGCGCGCCAGGCGGGCGGCTCGTGCGGCGACGACCTCGTCGGGGAGCGGGTCGGCCTCACCGGCGCACGCCATGCTGGTGTCGAGGTGGATCTTGGTGAAGCCCGCCTCGACGTAGGCCGCGACGAGCACCTCGGCCCGCCGCATCGCCTCCTCGGCACCGAGCGCCCGCCACACGTTGGGGCCGAGGTGGTCGCCGCCCAGCACGACGCGATCGGCCGGGAGCCCGTGGTCGCGGGCCACCCCGAGGACCAGGTCGCGGAAGTCCGCGGGCCGCATGCCGGTGTAGCCGCCGTCCTGGTCGACCTGGTTGGAGGTCGCCTCGATGAGCACGGCGGTGCCGTCGTCCCGGGCCTGGAGGACGGCCGCGGCCAGCACCCACGGGTGGGCGGAGCACACGGAGTAGACGCCGACCCGCCCCGACGGCGAGGTGGCGGCACGGTGCTCGGCCAGGGTCACGACCATGGGGTCGGTGGTGGTGGTCACGCGGAGTCCTCACTCGAGTCGTGCGGCCAGCGAGGCCGCTCCGAACAGACCGCCGGTGCCCGCGAACGCCGTGGGGCGCAGGATCGGGACCGGCGTGTAGTGCAGGCGGTCGGCGAGCCGGCCCCGGAGCGGCTCCAGGAGGAGGTCCTCCCCCGCGTTGGCGAGGCCGCCCCCCATCACGATCACCTCCGGGGCCGTGACCATGGTCAGCGCCGCGAGCCCGTCGGCCAGCCGGTCGAGCGCGGTCTCCCAGACCTCGACCGCCACGGGATCGCCACGTCGTACGCCGTCGACGACCTCGATCGCCCCGCTGACGGGCTGCTCCGCGACCGCGTTGTAGGCGCGGACGATGGCGGCTGCGGAGGCCACGGCCTCGAGACAGCCCGTGCCGCCGCAGACGCACGGCTCGTCGCCGGCCACCCGCAGGTGGCCGATCTCGCCGGCCATCCCCCGGGCGACCAGCGGCCGCCCGTCCACCACGATGCGCGGCCGCGATCCCGGTGCCGACGACCACGACGGCCACGTCCGACAACCCCTGCGCGGCACCCCACCGTCGCTCGGCGGCTCCCCAGGCGCGGACGTCGTGGCCGATCTCCACCGGCACGGACAGGCGCTCCTGGAGCAGCGCCCGGAAGGGGACGTCGCGCCACCCCAGGTTCTCCGACCAGACGCCCGTGCCCCGGACCTCGTCCACCACCCCCGGCAGGACGACGCCGACGGCGTCCACGTCACGACCGGCCGCCTCGGCCAGGGCCAGCACCTGGGCGACGGCCTCCGCCGGGTCGGTGGCCGACGGCTCGCTGACGACCTCCCCCAGCACGGGCTGTCCTGCAGCGTCGAGCTCGACGACGCTGCGGCGCATCGTGGTGCCGCCGACGTCGACGACGCCCGTACGACCTCGCACCGCGCTCATCCCTTGAGCCCGGTGTTCGACATGGTGGCGAGGAAGTGCTTCTGGGCGAGCAGGAAGCCGACCAGCAGGGGCAGGACGGCGACCACGTTGCCCGCCATCAGCAGCGACCACTCGGTGCGGCGTACGCCCTGGAAGTTGGCCAGCCCGATCTGCAGGGTGAACAGGTGGCTGTCGGAGATGGCGATCACCGGCCAGATGAGGTCGTTCCACGAGCCCACCAGCGTGAAGATCGCCAGCGTCATCAGCGACGGTCGGGCCAGCGGCAGCACGATGCGCCACAGGATCTGCAGCCGGCTGGCGCCGTCCAGCAGTCCGGCCTCCTCCAGCTCGCGGGGCACCGACAGGAAGAACTGGCGCATCAGGAAGACCCCGAAGGCGGTGGCGAGCCACGGCACGGCGAGCGCAGCGAGCGAGTTGAGCAGGTGCAGCCGCGAGAACATCACGTAGGTCGGGATCATCAGCAGCTGGATCGGGATCATGATCGTGCCGAGGATGGCGAGGAAGCTCACCTCGCGCCCCCGGAACCGCAGGCGGGCGAAGCCGTAGCCGGCCAGCGAGCAGAGCACGACGTTGGAGCCGACGGCGACGGTCGAGACGATGACCGTGTTCATCAGCCAGATCAGGATGTCGGAGCGCTCCAGGAGTCCCCGGTAGCCGTCGAGCGTGACCGTGGTGGGGATGAAGCGCGGTGGCAGCCGGTTGATGTCGCGGCTCGGCATGAAGGACACCATGATCATCTGCACGAACGGGAAGGCGAAGAGCACCGCGATCGGCGCGAGGAGCAGGTGCCAGGCGCTGAACGGCAGGCGCCGTCGCCGCTTCGACACCGGCTCGGGCGTGCGCGGCGGGCTCGCGCGGGGGCGTCTGCTGGTGCGTCGTGCTGTCGGTCGTCGTGGTCATGCCGGTTGCTCCCCACCGCGACGACGCTGGACGGCCACCATGACCAGCGTCATCGCCATCGTGACGATGAACAGCACCCACGCGATGGCGGAGCCGTAGCCGAAGTTGAGCTGGCGGAACGCCTGCTCCCAGAGGTAGTAGACGATGGTGGTCGTCGCGCCGATCGGTCCACCGCGGGTGGTGGTGTAGACGAGGTCGAAGAGCTGGATGCACTGGATCGTCTGCCAGATCACGACGAACGTCGTCACCGGGGCGACCTGCGGGACGGTGATGTGGCGGAAGCGCTGGAAGGCGTTCGCCCCGTCCACCTCGGCGGCCTCGAGGCACGCCTTGTCGACGTCCTGCAGGGCAGCGAGGTAGACCACGGTGACGAAGCCGAGCTGGCCCCACAGGGACATCAGCACCAGCACGAAGATCGCCTGGCCGGGATCCTCCAGCCAGCCCTGCTGCGGCAGCCCCAGCACGCGGAAGACGTTGTTGACGACCCCGACCTCCGGGTTGAACACGAAGTTGGCCAGCAGGCCGGTCACCGCGGCCGACGCGACGTAGGGGACGAAGATCGCCGTGCGGTAGAGACCCATCAGCCGGATGCGGCGGTTGAGCGCGACGGCGAGCAGCAGCCCACCGACGACCGAGATCGGCATGAAGAGCGCGGTGTAGAGCAGGGTGTGCCACGCCGCCGAGACGAGGTCGGTGTCGCGACCCATCCGCTCGAAGTTGCCGGTGCCGATGTAGCGCGGGTCGCTGAAGCCGTTCCACTTCTGCAGGGCGAGGAGGCCGGCCCAGGCCGCCGGGAAGAGCCCCAGCCCGACGATCACGACGACCGCGGGTGCGACGAACGCGATGCCGGTCAGCTGCTCGGAGCGCTTCGTCGTACGCCGTGACGGCGGGGACGCCGCGCGCCCGGCGACGCATCCTCCTCCGCGACCAGCACCGACCCCCTCGCCATCAGCGGGCTCCCGCCGACGCGTCGGACAGCACGACCGAGCGGGTGAGGTGTCGGGGCGTGTCGGGGTCGGCCCCGCGCACCCGCGCGAGCTGGAGGGCGACGCGCTGCGCGAGCACGAGCTCGGCCAGCGGGTCCCGCTCCCCGATCCGCACCTGGGCGCCGGTCACCGCGACGTCCGCGGCGAGCCCGTCGGGCTCGCCCCCGAGCAGCGTGACCAGGGACCGTTCACCGGCGACGGCGAGCGGCCCGTGGCGGTAGTCGGCGCTGGGATAGCTCTCCGCCCAGGCCAGTGCCGACTCCCGGACCTTCAGCGCTGCCTCGTGGGCGATGCCGAGGGCCCACCCGGTGCCGAGGTAGACGACGTGGTCGACCTGGTCGAGGCCCTGGGGCAGCTGCGTGGCCAGGGCGTCCTCCGCCTGGGCCACCAGCGCATCCACCCGGGTCGCGTCGAGCTCGCCGGTGGCGACCCGCACCGCCACGAGCGTGGCGGTGGGGAACCGGGTCTGGACGACCGACGTCTCGTCGGCGAAGGCCAGGTCCACGACGTCGTCGGCCAGGGCCGCGACCGGTGAGTCGACGACCCCGGTCACCACCACCCGCCGCCAGTGCCTCGGCAACGCCTCGAGGGCGTCCACGATCTCGGTCGTGGTGCCCGAGCGGCTGAAGGCGAGCACCCGGTCGTAGCCGTGGGCCTTGCCGGGGAGCTCGCTGGCGAACGCGTAGTCGGTCAGTCCCAGGCCGGCCTGCTCGCGCAGGACGGCGTACGACAGCGCGACGTGGGCGGAGGTGCCGCAGCCGATCGCGAGCACCCGCTCCCCCGGAGCCACCAGGGCCTGCGCCACCGCGGGATCGGCCGCCAGGTCCGCGGCGCGGCGCCAGATCCCCGGCTGCGAGAAGATCTCCGCCTCCGTGACGACGCCGGTCATTCGGCTGCGTCCTTGAGCGCGTTGTCGGCCTTGCCGGCCGCCTCGGACAGGGCGTCGGGCACCGACGTGGCGCCCTGGAGGACCTCCGCGACACTGCGGCCGACGGCGCTCGAGAGGCCGACGTAGCCCGCCACGGTGGGCCGGGGGATGGTGGCGTTCTCCTGGTTCGCGACGAAGACCTCGACGCCGGGGTAGGCCTCCCGGAAGGTGTCGAACGCCGGGGTGTCGACCGCGGAGCTGCGCAGCGGCAGGTTGCCGAGCGCCAGGTTGAACTGCGCGTCCTGGTCGTTCTGGGTCAACCAGGAGATCAGCTCGTAGGACCAGTAGGCACGGTTGGCGTCCTGGTGGTCGTAGAGGACCCACAGGTCGGGGCCCGAGACGGTGGTGTGGTCGCCGTCCGTGCCGGGCAGCTGCTGGACGCCGTAGTCGACGCCCGCCTGGACGGTGTCGTAGATCTCCCACGGTCCGGTGACCATCATGCCGATGCGGTTCTCGCGGAAGAGCGGTCCGTACTTCTCGTCGGTCTGGTCGAGGTAGACGCTCTTGTCCTCGACGGCCATGGCCCGCAAGGTCTCCAGTGCGGTCTCGCCCGCCGTCGGAGTCGAAGGCCGCTGCGCTGTCGTCGTCGGTGAGGATCTCCCCGCCGTTCTGCCACAGCAGCGGCCACAACCGCCACGTGGTGTCCTCGCCACCGGAGACCGACAGGTTGGTGCCGTAGACACCGTCACCGGTCAGTGCCTTGGCGTAGTCGCGGAAGTCGTCCCACGTCCAGTCGGGCGACGGCTCGTCGAGGCCCGCCGCGGCGAGGAGGTCCTTGTTGTAGACCACCGCCAGGTTGTCGACCACGGCCGGGAACCCGATCGTCTTGCCGTCCGGTGACGCGGTGGCGCGCGCAGCCTCGGAGAACTCGTCCCAGTTGACGTCCTCGTCGGCGGCCACGGTGTCGGTCAGGTCGAGGGTCCGACCGGAGTTCGCCAGCTCGGAGGCCCACGACCCGTAGGCGTAGGAGATGTCGGGGTAGGTGCCACCGGCGAAGGACGCCGAGAGCTGGCCGAGCAGGTCGTCGGTGGTGGCCGACCCGGGCGTGGCCTTGATCGTGACGTTGGGGTGCTCGTCCTCGAACTTCTCGACCAGCTGGTCGATGTAGACCTCGGAGCTGTCGTCCTGGCCCGTCCACCAGGTGAGCGTCACCTCGTCGTCGGGCGAGGCCTTGCTGAGGTCGGTGGCCGGGCCGGTGGAGGCCGACTCGCCACACGCGGCCAGCAGGCAGGCGCAGGCCGTGACGGCCGTCCACCTGCGCATCAGGGCGTAGCGGCGTGTGCTGCTGGGTGTCCTCGCCATGGTCAGCTCCTCATATCGGTGGTGTAGTCGTGGTCGGCCAGGCCCTGCGGGAGGGTGCCGGCGTGGGCCCGGGACAGCTCGGTCAGGAGGTCGTCGATCCGGTCGGGGGACAGTGAGGCCGACGTGTTGGGGTCCAGGAGGGCGGCGCGGCGTACGAGCTCCGGGTCGCCCGCGAGCGCGGCGTCGACGGTGAGCCCGACGACGTCCAGGAACCGGCGGTTGAGGGCCGCGCACGCCTCGGGCAGTGCCCCGACCGCCACCGGGCGGGCCCCGCTGCCGTCCACCGTGACGGGCACCTCGACGGCCGCCCCCGCGGGGAGGTTGTCGATCCACCCCCGGTTCGGCACGGTCGCGTAGATGTCGTGGCGGGTGCCGGTGGCGAGGGCGTGGATGACCTGGGGTGCGTACTCGACCGCCTCGGTCTCGAAGGCGAGCGGCGTGCCCGCAGCGACCGCCGCCGCCGTGCGGTGGTACTCCTCGACGTTCTGCTCGCTGATGCCGACGTACTCCCCCGGCTCGAGCCGGAAGCGCTCGATCTGCTCGTCGTGCGGGAGGTACCACGCGACGTACTCGGCGCTGTGCTCGCTGGACTCGGTGGGGAAGCGTCCGAGGCGGCCGTACATGTCGACCCGCACCCGCCTGCGCAGCTCGGGGTCGGCGGCGATGCGCTCGTCCAGGAGCGGGTAGAGGTCCTCGCCCCCGCGCTCGAGGCGGAGCACCCACGACTGGTGGTTGACCCCGGCCGCCGTGAAGCTGAGCTCCTCCATCGGGAGGTCGAGGATGCCGCTGAGCGTGTCGATGGTCCAGTGCACGGAGTGGCACAGCCCGAGGATGTTGAGCTCCGGCGCCAGTCGGCTCATCAGGTCGATGTTGATGGCCATCGGGTTCGTGTAGTTGAGGATCCACGCCTCCGGGCACAGGCGACGCACGTCGGCGACGAGCTGGGCGTAGAAGCCCGCCGTGCGCAGGCCGCGGAAGATGCCGCCGACGCCGAGCGTGTCGCCGATGGTCTGGCGCAGCCCGGCTCGCAGCGGGATCTCGAGGTCGGCCCGGGTCGCCTCCAGCCCACCCACCATGACGGTGACGACGATCGCGTCCGCTCCGGCGAGTGCCGTGTCGCGGTCGGGGTGGCTCTCGACGCGAGCCCGCAGGCCGCGGGCGGCCACCAGCTGCTCCGCGACGCCGACCGCGACCGCGAGCCGCTCGGCATCGATGTCGTGGAGCCGCCACGTCATGTCCATCTCGGCGTCCCAGGTGGACAGGTCGGTGAGCAGGTCGTGGGTGAACTCCACGCTTCCCGCACCGACGAAGGCAATGACCGTCGCTGGACTCATGCGCTCATGAAAGTCGCTCATTGCGTGTTTCGGCCACCAAATGCGCAATCAATGTGCTCACTGTGCGCACATTGGTAGCGTCCGGCCATGACCAGCACCCCGACTGCTGCCGCGCCGACCTCCGCCCGGTCGGCTCGACTCGCCGCGATCCTGAGCGCACTGTCGGAGCAGGGCGAGCGGTCCGTCACCGCGCTCGCGAAGGACCTCGGGGTGTCCGCCTCGACGCTGCGTCGCGACCTCGCGCTCCTGGAGGCGCAGGACCTGTTGACCCGGGTCCACGGCGGCGCCCTCGACGCGCGGCAGTCGGCGATCGAGCTCCCGCTGCGCTATCGCGACGGGGAGGCGGACGACGAGAAGTCGGCCATCGCACGGGCCGTCGCGGCCATGGTGCCGCCCGGCTCCCACGTGGTGGGCCTGACCGGCGGGACCACGACGAGCGCCGTGGCTCGCGCGCTGGCGCCTCGTGACGACGTGACCGTGGTGACCAACGCGGTCAACATCGCCAGCGAGCTCACCGTGCGGGCGCGGGCACGCGTGTTCATGGCCGGCGGGTTCGTCCGTCCCCAGTCCTACGAGGTCGTCGGCCCGTCCGCCATCCAGGCGCTGTCGCGCATCACGCTGGGCTACGCGTTCATCGGCGTCGACGGCATCTCGGCGGCCGCGGGCCTCACCACGCACGACGAGGTCGAGGCGCAGACCAACCTCGCCATGCTGCGGCGTGCGCACCGGGTCGTCGTGGTCGCCGACGGCCGCAAGGTGGGGCGCCGGCTGATGGCGCAGATCGCGCCGACGGATGCCGTGCACGAGCTCATCACGACACCGAGCGCCGACCCGGCCCAGCTCGACCAGCTGCGCAGTGCCGGGCTGAAGGTGACCGTGGTCCCGCTCGGGCACTGAGCCGGATGGTGGGCGCCGGGTGGTGGCCGAGCGCCCTCACGGCTCGGGCAGCGGCTGCACCTCGCCGATCAGCCAGGTGCTCTCCTCGACCAGCTCCTCCCCCAGCCAGGCCCCCGACGACACGGCGGTAGTCCAGGGTGTGCTGGTAGCCGCCGTGGGTGAAGACGGTCGGCCCCGGGTCGCCGGCGGCGCGCAACGGCACCTCGGGGACGCGCACGTCGTAGGGGCACTCCCCGTCGGAGAAGACCCGCCAGCCGAGCGGGTCCGAGCGGCGGAACAGGTTGGTCCAGTGCTCCGCGCCCAGCAGGTCCCAGAGGGTCTCGGTGCCGGGCGGTCCGACCGGGACGTTGCCGCAGTCGGTGGGCACGTCCGGGTGGGCGTCGCCGAAGGTCGGCGAGCCGTGGGTGGGCGCGTAGCCCAGCACCGCGGGACCGAGGACCCGCGGGAAGATCCGGCCGTAGAGCGCCCGCAGCTGGCTGCCGTAGGTCACCAGGCGGACGTGGTCGAGCTCGCGCCTGTCGAGCCGGATCAGCGTCGCCACCGCGATCAGCGAGCCCTGGCTGTGGCCCGACACCACGACGATCCCGCCGCGCTCGAGCCCCCACCTGACCCGCGTCGTCATCTCGGGCACCACGCGCTCGGCGTAGCAGGGCGGGCTGAGCGGGTGCGCCGCGCGCGGCCAGAACGTCGTCAGGTCCCACAGGATGCCCACCGCCTTGCGGGTCGCCTCCGAGCGGCGGACGTAGCTGCCCAGCAGGACCAGCCCGGCGCTCAGGCCGAGCACGACGTAGAGCGAGAGGCTCGCGACCAGGTGCGGCAGGTCGCTCCTCCAGCCGGGGAAGAGCGTCGCGACCAGGGTGTTGGGAGGCAGGCCGGTCGCCGACAGGCACAGCAGCACCAGCACGGACACCACCGTCATCCCGCCCAGCAGCTCGAGGAGGCGCTCCGCGCGATGGGCGTACGCCGCCCGCAGCCGCTTGCGGCGCACGTCGAGCCGCGACTCCGAGGGCACGTGGTCGCGCTCGGCCCACAGCTTGATGTCGGGGCCGACACTGCGCCTGAGCCGCACCGCGCAGGCGAGGGCGATCAGGCCGGCCAGCAGCGCCCACATCACCTGCACCACAGGTGCCCAGATCAGGACCTGGGGCACCACCAGCGGGGTGTTCGGCGGCCTGACGACCTCGAGCCGCACCCGCCCTCCGGCCGACACGATGAGCGCCTGGCCGGCGATGGGCACCGACGTGCCGGTGACGAAACCGGGGGTCTCGGGATGGCACGAGCTCGGCACGGCCTGGTCCGCGCGGATCCAGCACGAGTCGACCAGGAGCAGGGTCCGGTCCTCCATCCGCAACGTCCCGCGCCGCACGACCGTGTCGGGGAGGCTGCGCCGCAGGTCGCCGTCGGCCACGACCGCCTCGTCGACCTCCACCGCGCCGCGCAGCACCCGGGGAGCGGCGTCGGGCCTCGGGGCCATCACCACGATCCCGTCGCGGAGCACGGCACCGGCGGACAGGAGCACGTCGAGGGAGGGCTCGCCGTCGCTCAGCTCGGCCGGCGCCGTGTAGTCCCCGACCGCCCCCTGGAACGACGTCAGGTCGGCGACGGACTGGTCGCTGCCGTTGAGGTAGTTGGCCGACGCGGTCACCGCGGCCGTGGTGAACAGCAGCGCGATCCAGCCGGCGGCGCCGATCAGCACCGCGGCGCCACCGCCGTTCCACGCCTCGGCCGGGTGGTGACGGCTCTGCCGGACCTGCCAGAGGAACATCACCGCGAAGAAGACCAGCGCCGAGGTCCCGGTCACGAAGAGGATCGGCCTCACCTCGCTCGCGCTCCGCTCCCCCTCGGTGCGCAGGCTCAGCAGCGTGGCGAGGCCCGCGGACGCGATGAACAGCAGGATCACCAGCCACGACAGCACCCGGCCGAGCCGGCCGGCGACGAAGACGGCGATGTTGACCACCGAGAGCGCCACGAAGACCCCGATGAACCACAGGTTGTGGCCGAACCAGCCCGCCGACGCGTCCCAGTCGAGCGACCGCTCCGCCGTCCGCGGCAGTGCCAGCCAGCCCAGCTGCGCGACGACCGCCACCACGGTGAGCCGCAGGAAGCGGGACCCCCAGCGGTCCGGCGACCTGACGTCCGCCTCCGTGCCGCGGTGCTCGACGTCCTGCGGGTGCGCGCGGGCGAGCGCCGCGAAGCTGACCACCAGGATCACCACGGCCGCGATCGTCCATCCGCCGATGCGCCCGCCGAGTCGATCGACCTGCGCGCCGACGTACGCCATCACCGTCGCGACAGCGCCCGCGAGATGGATGCGCTGCAGCCTCAGCGTCCGGCGGGTCGAGGACCAGAAGCGCTTGTCCTGCAGGAGGTGGTCGCCGTCGCCGATCTCGTAGCTGTCGGTGCACGCCTCGTAGCGGGCGAGCGACTGGCGCGAGAGGAACCACATCACCCCGATGCCCGACGAGCGGGACGCAGGCGGCCACGGCCAGGCGCTGGCTCGGGGCCAGCGACATCATGAAGTCGAGCAGCCCGGGCAGCACGTCGCAGCTCTTGGTGCCGCCGCGGTAGCACTGCCACGCGACCAGGTCGAGGGAGATGAAGCAGCCGGTCAGCACGATCAGCATCGTGAGCAGCAGGGCCGCCCACCGCACCACGGTGGCGCCCCACCGCCCGCGTCCGTCGGCGTCGCTGACGTGGAGCCGGGCCCAGTAGGCGAGGTTGATCAGCGCGAACGGCAGCAGGCCCAGCCACAGCACGCGCTGGACCCAGCCGAGCGCACCGCGTACGGCCGAGGTGAGTGCACCCCAGGAGTACGCCTCGACCGCGTGTCCCGGTCGGACGTTGCGGCGCGGCAGGGGCTCGGCGGCGCGGAAGACACCCGTGATGCCGTCTCCGGCGACCTGGCGGGCGTCCTTGACGCCGAGCATCGACGACGGGGAGGTGCCGTGCACCCCGTGGACGCGGAGCTCCAGGGCAGCACGGGGCTCCGGGCCGCGGTCGCCTCCCACGACAGGCCCGAGGTCGTGCCGCCGGCCCCACGGGGCCACGGTCCCCATAGGGGCATCGTGGCCCTCGCAGGGAGTTCGGTAAAGGAACCGGTGTAGACCGGAGCGTCAGGCGGTCGTGCCGCCCTTGCGCCGACGCGGTCCCGCCGACCGCGGGGGCACCGACCGCATGTGCTCGCGAACCGGGCCGAGCAACCGCGCGAGCGCACTGACGTCCTTGGCCGACAGCGGCGCGAAGAGCATCCCGCTCACCACCTCCACGTGTCCGGGGAGCACCCTGCCGAGCAGGGCACGCCCGGCGTCGGTGATCGTCACCGTCACTCCACGCTCGTCGTCGAGCGACGGTGCTCGCGTGACGTGACCCGCCTGCTCGAGCAGACCCACCTGGTAGGTCAGCCCGCTGCGGCTGTAGACGACCCCGTCGGCCAGCTCGGTCATCCGGTGGCTCCCCTCGGGGGCGTCCCCCAGGCGCGCGAGCAGCTGGAACTGGACGTAGCTGAGGTCTCCCGCCTCCTTCAGCTGCTGCTCGACGGCGTGCCGCAGCAGGCTCGTGACCTCGATCAGGTCGAAGTAGGCGCCGAGCTGCAGCGGGTCGAGGGACGGCTGGGGGTCGGGCACCACGGCATCGTACCGCTTCGAATCCGAAATACTTTGCCCTACTTATTGCTTTGAGTTCGAAGCATCGCTATCGTCGTAAGTGCTTCACATTCGAAGCACAACCAGCACATCGAGAGAAGGCACCGCCATGAAGGCAGCTCGTTTCCACCAGTACGGCGACCCCGAGGTCCTCCGCATCGAGGACGTGGCCACCCCCGACCCGGGTCGGGGCGAGGTCCGGGTCCGCGTCGCGGCCACGTCGTTCAACGGCGTCGACGGCAACATCCGTGCAGGGTTCATGCAGGAGCCGATGCCGTTGACGCTCCCCCACGTGCCGGGCGTGGACGTGTCGGGGACCGTGGATGCCCTGGGTCCCGACGTCGAGGGCGTCGCGGTCGGTGACCGGGTGATCGGATTCCTCCCCTTCGTGGTCGACGGCGCGTCCGCCGAGTACGTCGTCGTCGCAGCCGAGAGCCTGGCGCTCGCACCCACCACCATCCCGCTCACCGACGCGGCGGCCCTGCCCGTGGTCGGGCTCACCGCATGGCAGGCGCTCTTCGAGCACGCCGGCCTCGAGGCGGGTCAGCGCATCCTCGTCAACGGCGCCGGCGGGGCGGTCGGCCTGTACGCCGTCCAGCTCGCCGCCGCGGCCGGGGCCCACGTGGTCGCCACCGCGAGCCCGCGCAGCGCCGAGCAGGTCCGTCGCTCCGGCGCAGCCGAGGTCGTCGACCACACCACCACGGACGTGGCGACCGCGCTCACCGAGCCCGTCGACGTGCTCCTCCAGCTCGCGCCCATCTCACCGGAGGAGTTCGCCCGCCTCGCGGGACGGGTGCGCGACGGAGGCATCGTCGTGAGCACCACGGTCTGGATGCCGGCACCGGGCGACGAGTCACGCGGCGTACGCGCGGTCGACCTCTACGTCCGCAGCGACGCCGGCCAGCTGGCGGAGCTCGTGGCCCGGGTGGACCGTGGCGAGCTGCAGGTCAACGTGTCCGAGCACGCGCAGCTCGACGAGCTGGCCTCCGTGCACGCGCGTGCCGCCTCGGGGGCGCTCACCGGCAAGGTGGTCGTGGTGGTCCGCCAGGACTGATCCGGGCACGGTTCAGGAAGGCGACAGCGGCGGCCAGTCGCCGCCGACCCCCAGACCCCGGTCGATGGCGACGAGCAGACCGTCCAGGGCGGCTTCACGCTCGGACGCCGGCAGGCCGCGCAGCGGACCCTCGACGTTGAGCACCGCGAAGCCGTGCACGGCCGCCCAGCAGGTGACGTCCGCACCCACCCGGACCTCGGCGGTGAGGTAGCCGACGTCCACGAGATCGTCGAGGGCGGCGTTGAGCATGCCGTAGGGGTCCCCTCCCGTGGCCTCCGCACCCTTGCCCTCCGGTGGCTCGGGATAGGCGGTGAAGAGCAACCGGAACAGCCCGCCCTCGGCGAGCGCGAACTCGACGTAGCCCGCCCCGATCGCCATCAGCCGGCGCCGCGCCAGGGTCACGGGGTCGTCATCGGCCAGGCCCTCGACCCGTCGGTGGATGGTGGCGACCAGTCCCTCGAGCGCGCGCTCCGCGACGAGGTCCACCAGTGCCTCACGGTCGGCGACGTGGCGGTAGGCCGCGGCGTGGGAGACCCCGACGCGGCGGGCCAGGTCGCGCAGCGCGAGCGACTCGGGGCCACCCTCGCGCACGGCTTCCACGGCCGCCTCGACGAGCGCGTCGCGGAGGTTCCCGTGGTGGTAGGGCGATCCGGTCACGCGCGCAGCCTAATCGATGTTGACACCGGTAACTTCGTCGGGCACGCTGATGTTACCGCCATCAACATCGCCCTCGCCCTACCCCGGAGCCCCGATGAACCGCAAAGCCGCCCTCCTCGCGACCGTCTGCCTGGCCGCGCTCACCATCAACCTCGACACCACGATCGTCAACGTGGCGCTGCCCAGCCTCGCCGTCGAGCTCGAGGCCGACACGCGAGACCTGCTGTGGGTCGTCGACGGCTACAACCTGGCCTTCGCCGCCCTGGTCCTGGCCATGGGAAGCCTCAGCGACAGGTTCGGTCGTCGGCCGGCCCTGGTCCTCGGCCTCGCCGCCTTCGCCGCCAGCAGCGGCGCGGCGGCACTGGTCGACAGCGTGCAGGCACTCATCGCCCTGCGCGTGGTCATGGGCATGAGCGCCGCGCTGATCTTCCCCACCACCCTGTCGGTCATCGCCAACGCCTTCACCGACCGGCGCGAGCGCGCCACCGCGCTCGGGATCTGGGGCGCTGCGGTCGGCATCGGCGTCGCGCTCGGTCCGATCACCGGGGGCTTCCTGCTCGAGCACTTCACCTGGCACAGCGTCTTCTGGGCGCTCGTCCCGGTCGGCCTGGTCGCCATCGGCATGACCCTCGCCTTCGTGCCCGAGTCGCGCGACCCGGCCGTGCCACCGCTCGACCGCCCGGGCCTGGTCGTCTCGGTGGCCGCGCTCGGCACCCTCACCTGGACGATCATCGAGGCACCCGGTCACGGCTGGACCTCGGTCGCGACCATGTCCGGCTTCGCCGCGGCGGCGGGCCTCACGGCGGTCTTCGTGCTCCTCGAGCGACGCGCCGAGCACCCGATGCTCGACGTCACCCTCTTCCTCGACCGCCGCTTCAGCGCCGCCTGTGCGGCTGTGACGATCTCCTTCTTCGCCCTCTTCGGGTTCATCTTCCTGATCACGCAGTTCTTCCAGTTCCTGCGCGACTACTCAGCGCTCGGCACCGGCGTACGGATCCTCCCGGTCGCCATCTCGATCGCCGTCGCCTCGATCGTGGGCGGCCAGCTCGCACCCCGCATCGGCACCAAGAGCGTCGTCGGCACCGGCCTGGCCCTGCTCGGGACGGCCTTCCTGTGGATCTCGACGCTCGACGTGGACGTCGACTACGCCACCACGATCATCCCGCAGATGGTCCTGATGGGACTCGGGCTCGGGCTCGTCACCACCCCGGCGACGGAGTCGATCATGCAGGTGCTGCCGCCCGGTCGCGCCGGCGTCGGCTCCGCGGTCAACGACGCCACGCGTGAGCTCGGCGGCACCCTCGGGGTCGCGATCGTCGGCTCGCTCTTCTCCTCGTTGTACGGCGCCCGGCTCGCGACCCTGCTCGACGGCCGGGTCGACCCGTCGACGCTCGAGGCCGCGCGCGGCTCCGTGGGCTTCACCGACGCCCTCGCCGCGCGAGTCCCGGGAGTGACGGAGGCGATGGAGGTGGCCTTCATGGACGGGTTGTCGCGCGGCTGCCTGGTGATCGGCGTCCTCTGCCTCATCGGGTCGGCGATCGCCTGGACGGTCCTGCCGGCGACGCGCTACGACCCTCTGGCCGAGGCCGAGCTGGTGTCCGTGGGGTGAGTCAGGTGCCGGTCTCGAGCCGGAAGCCCACTCCGCGGATCGCGACCACGCGCTCGCCGGCCTCGGCGGCCTCGAGCTTGCTGCGCAGGCGGCCGATGGTGACGTCGAGGGTCTTGGTCGAGCCGTACCAGTTCTGGTCCCAGACCTGGTTCATCAGGGTCTCGCGCGGCACGACCTTGTCGTGGTTGGAGGCCAGGACCGCGAGGACGTCGAACTCCTTGGCGGTCAGCGCGATCTCGCGCTCGCCGAGGTGGACACGGCGCGAGCCGGCGTCGATGCGCAGGCCCGAGGAGGTCGTGACGGTGGTGTCGTCCGCCGGGACGTTGCCGCTGCGGCGCAGCAGGGCGCGGACGCGGGCGAGGAGCTCGGCGAGGCCGAACGGCTTGGCGAGGTAGTCGTCGGCTCCGACATCGAGGCCGACCACGCGATCGAGCTCACCTGCACGGGCGGTCACCATGATGATCCCGCCGAGATATCCGCTCGAGCGCATCTGGCGGCACACGTCGATGCCGTCCATGTCCGGGAGGCCCAGATCGAGGATGACCACAGAAGGCGTCTCGTCGGTAACAAAGGCAACAGCCTCCGCTCCACCCGAGACACGACTGACCTCGTAGCCCTCCCGCTCCAGGGTGCGCATCAGCGGCAGGGCGATGTCTTCCTCGTCCTCTACGACCAGCACGTCGTGCACCATGGCGACGAGCATAGAGGGGTCTCAGTGGTTCGTGGTCTGAATGCCCATGTCCACGGACTGCGTGACCACCGTCGTGGCCGGTGCGGCAGGGGCCTGCTCGCTCGGGCCGAGCACGACTCCACCGGCAGCCAGGAGGACTGCGACGGGGATCAGGAGGATGCGGGACATGGGTAAAGGATGCGTCCGGCAATTCCACACCCGACCCTCAGAGTGGTCACACGAGGTAAATACTTCACACGTGCTCGGGCATCTTCGGACACGTTCGGGCGTGAGCCTTCTGCCCGGCCCTCAGGCCTCGAAGACGTCGCCCAGCTCGGCCACGCGGGCCAGCACCTGATCCATCGAGAACTGCTCGAGGGCGAGCTCGTCCTCGGCGCCCTCCTCGACCTCGTCCCACGTCAGCGGGGTCGCGGCGGTCGGCCGCTCCCGGCCCCGCAGGGAGTACGGCGACACCGTCGTCTTCGAGCCGGAGTTCTGCGACCAGTCGAGGAACACCTTGCCGGGGCGCTTGGCCTTCGTCATCACGCTCGTCACCAGCGCGGGGTGCTCCTTCTGGAGCGCCTCGGCGACCTCCTTGGCCAGCGCGGTGGTGCCGTCGCTGTCGAGGCTCGACGGGCCTGCGGCGTCCATCGGGGCGTAGAGGTGGAGGCCCTTGCTGCCGCTCGTGACCGGGGTGCACCCGAGGCCGCGCTCGGCCAGCGCGTCGCGCACCAGCAACGCCACCTGCGCGCACTCGTGGAGCCCGGCCGGCTCCCCGGGGTCGAGGTCGATGACGAGCCGGTCGGGGTGGCGCGGGGTGCCGTCCTCCTCGACCGTCCACTGGTGCACGTGCAGCTCGAGCGCGGCCAGGTTGGCGAGCCAGGTCAGCGTGGCGAGGTCGTCACAGATCGGGAACCGCAGCGTGCCGCTGCCGGACGAGGCCCGGCTGCCGGTGGTGGGCACCTCGACCGTACGCACCCACGACGGGGTGCCGGACGGTGCGTTCTTCTCGAAGAAGCTCGACCCCTCCACGCCGTGCGGCCAGCGGATCCGGGTGACGGCGCGGTCGGCGAGGTGCGGCAGCAGGACCGGTGAGACCTGGGCGTAGTAGTTGAGCACCTCGCCCTTGGTGGTGCCGGTGCGCGGGTAGAGCACCTTGTCGAGGTTGCTGATCGACAGGGTGCGGCCGTCGACGTCGACGTGCACCTCGTTGGTGGGGGTCATGCCAGGTCCTCGGGGGACACGTCGTCGCGCACGCCCTGGAACGACGGCTGGCGCAGGCGCTCGTAGCCGAGGCCGTGGGTGTCGACGTCGACCACCACCCGTGGCTCCACCCAGAAGGTGCCCTCGGCATCCACCCGCGGCACCGCGTCGGTGAACGGGGAGGTGTCGCTGGCCAGGGGCGCGAGGAGCGCGGCCAGCCGGGCGCTGGTGGCGCCGGCGATGCCGCTGCCGACCCGGCCGCGGTAGAGCAGGCCGTCGGGGGTCTGCTCGCCGACGAGCAGCGCCGCCAGCCGGTCCGTCGTACCGACCTGGGGGCGCCAGCCCCCGACGACGAAGGAGCCGCGGTGCCGGTGGGCGAGCTTGCGCCAGTCCTCGCTGCGGGCGTCGAAGCGGTAGCGCGAGGTGCGGCGCTTGCTGACGACGCCCTCGAGCCCTTGGGCGAGGGTGGCGTCGAAGAGCATGTCGCCGTCGTCGTAGGCCGCCGGCACCTGCCACGTCGAGTCGGCGAGCGGGAGCCCCTCGAGCAGGGCCCGTCGCTCCTCGAGCGGGCGGGCGGTGAGGTCCTCGCCGTCGAGGCGGAGCAGGTCGAAGACCATCAGGGTCGCGGGCACGGACTTCACCAGCCGCGCGACCTCCGTGGCGTTGCGCAGGTGCATGCGGTGCTGGAGGACGCGGAAGTCGGGGATGCCGCGCTCGTTGAGCGCGATCACCTCGCCGTCGACCAGCAGGTCGCGGTCGCCGAGCGGAGCGGTGCTGAGCTCGGGCCAGGCCGGCGTGACGTTGTTGTCGTTGCGGCTGGTCATCCGCACGAGGCCGCCGCTGACGTCGACCAGGACGCGTACGCCGTCCCACTTGACCTCGTGGAGCCACTGCGCGCCGGTCGGCACGCGGTCGGTCTTGCTGGCGAGCATCGGGCGCACGGCTGCAGTCTGTCAGTCCGGACGGCTATCGTTTTGGCATGCGAGCGATCTGGAAGGGTGCCGTCTCCTTCGGCCTGGTCAGCGTCCCCGTGAAGCTCTATGCCGCGACCGAGAGCCATGACGTCTCGTTCCGCCAGGTGCACGCCAAGGACGGTGGCCGGATCAAGTACCAGCGCACCTGCTCCCTCGACGGCGAGGAGGTGGCCTACGCCGACATCGCGAAGGGCTACGAGACCGAGGACGGCGAGATGGTCATCCTCACCGACGACGACATGGCCGACCTGCCGTCGACGTCGTCGCGCGAGATCGCGGTGGAGAAGTTCGTCCCGCGCGAGCAGATCGACCCGCTGCTCTTCGAGAAGTCCTACTACCTCGAGCCCGAGGGCCAGGGCGCCAAGCCCTATGCCCTGCTCCGCCAGGCCCTCAAGGACGCCGACCGGATGGCCGTCGTGACGGTCGCGCTGCGCCAGCGCACCACGATCGCGGTGCTGCGCGTGCGCGAGACCGAGGCCGGCGAGGTCATCGTGCTCCAGACGATGATGTGGCCCGACGAGGTGCGCGTCCCCGACTTCAAGGTCGAGGTCGACGACGCCAAGCCGCAGGAGGTCAAGATGGCCCACATGCTCGTGGAGACGCTGGCCGGCGACTTCGACGCGACCGAGTTCGAGGACGACTACGCCGGTGCCGTCGAGGCGCTGGTGAAGTCGAAGATCGAGGGCGGCGAGATCAAGCGCACCGAGACCTCGACCAAGACCTCCGGCGAGGTCGTCGACCTGCTCGCCGCGCTGCAGAAGTCGGTGGCAGCCGCCAAGACCGCGCGCGGCGAGGACGCCGACGAGGACGAGAAGCCGGCGAAGAAGACCGCCGCCAAGAAGTCGACCGGCCAAGAAGGCACCTGCAAAGAAAGCGGCCGCCAAGAAGACCGCCGCCAAGAAGTCGACGACGAAGAAGACGGCTGCCAAGAAGGCCAGCTGACGCCGCCCCGCCCGGGCGGTGCGTGAGCGCACGGTTTCCGGCCGCGAGAAGCCTGCCTCAGCGTCACCGCGTCGGCCAGCGCCGGGCGGTGCGTGACGCAGGTTTCCGGCCGCGAGAACCTGCCTCACTCACCGGTCGCCAGCGCGGGCGGTGCGTGAGCCACATTCCCGGCGTACGGGATGTGGCTGAGCCACCGCCCACCCGAGGACTCGCCACGACCCGCCACCCGGCGGTGCGTGACCCACATTCCCGGCGTACGGGATGTGGCTGAGCCACCGCCCACCCGGGGCGGTGCGTGACGCAGGTTTCCGGCCGCGAGAACCTGCCTCACTCACCGCTCGCCGCGCGGGCCGGCGTCAGCTCGCGCGGGCGACCGGCATGCGCGCAGCGAGCTCGCGCAGCTGCGCACCGATCTCCGCGGCGACCGCGACGGCGAGGTCGCGCGGCGTCTCGCCCTCGACCTCCGGCACCACGCGCTGGATGACGCCGTCGGCGAGGAGGTCGGCGGCGCGCACCCGTTGCCGCGCTGCCATCTCCGGCGCGTGGGTGACGTCGCCGTGCACGATCAGGCTGGCGCCCTCGGGCGGCAACGGCGAGAGCCAGGCGTGCTCGGTGGCGATGACGGTGCGGGCCGGCAGGAACGCGAGCGCTCCTCCCCCGCAGCCCTGACCGAGGATCACCGACACGGTCGGCACCGTCATCGTGGTGAGCGTGGCGATGCACCGGGCGATCTCGCCGGCGATCGCGCGCTCCTCCGCCTCGGGCGAGAGCTCGGCGCCGGGGGTGTCGATGACGCTGACCAGCGGCAGCCCGAGCTCCTCGGCGAGCCGCATCCCGCGGCGCGCCTCGCGCAGCGCGCCCGGGCCCATGGCGTGGCCGGGGTCCTGCCGGGTGCGGTCCTGGCCGATGACGACGCACGGCTGGTCGTCGAGCCGGGTCAGCGCGACCAGGACGCTGGAGTCGCGCTCACCCTCGTCGGTGCCGCGCAGCTGGAGGGTGCCGGTGGCGCCGTGGGCGAGCAGGTCCCGCACGCCCGCCCGGTCCGTACGCCGGGTGCGCTCGACGCTGTCCCACGCGGTGTGCTCACCGATCGGGTCGGCGTCACGGGCGGGCAGCCGGCCGGGGCCGGCCGGGTCGACGAGCACCGCGAGGGCGAGGTCGACCATCTCCGGGAGGTGCTCGGCGGCGACCACCCCGTCGATGACACCGTTGGCGGCGAGGTTCTCCGCGACCTGGACGCCGGGACGGAACGGTCGCCCGTTGAGGCCCTCGTAGACCTTCGGACCGAGGAAGCCGACCAGCGCGCCGGGCTCGGCCACGGTCACGTGGCCCAGCGATCCCCACGAGGCGTAGACGCCGCCGGTGGTGGGGTGGCGCAGGTGCACGAGGTAGGGCAGCCCGGCGGCCCGGTGGTCCATCAGCGCGCGGGAGATCTCGACCATCCGGACGAAGGCGGGCGTGCCCTCCTGCATCCGCGTGCCGCCCGAGGCCGTGCTGGCCATGAGGGGAAGGCCCTCGGCGGTGGCACGACGTACGGCGGCGATGATCCGGTCGGCCGCGGCCCTGCCGATCGAGCCGGCGAGGAAGCCGAACTCGTTGACCACGACCGCCACGGGCCGCCCGCGGACCTCGCCCCGGCCGGTCAGCACGGACTCGTCGGTGCCGGCCTTCTCGGCGGCGGCCTCGAGCGCGGCGCGGTAGTCGGGGTCGGCGTAGGACAGGTCGATGGGCTCGTCCCAGGAGACGAAGGAGCCCTCGTCGTAGACGAGGTCGAGCAGCTCGTGCGCGGTCCAGCGCCTGGTCATTCCTCGCCCCCGACCCAGGCGCGGATCTCGTCGGCGTGCTGGTCGAGCAGCGGCGGTGCGACGTGGTCGCGCCGGGTGACCTCGGCGCCGGCGGCGTCGAAGAAGCGCAACGGCGGTCCGGGGAGCGTGAGGCCGCCCAGGGTCGGGTGCTCCACGTCGACGAGCAGGCCCTGGCTGGCGACCTGGTCCCACTCGTAGACCTCGTCGAGGGACCGCACCTTGCCGGCCGGCACGCCGACCTCGGCGAGGCGCGCGAGCAGCGGCTCGGCGTCCCAGTCGGCGAAGGCCTGCTCGACGACCGCGATGACCTCCTCGCGCCTGCCGACCCGCTCGCCGTTGGTGGACAGTCCCTCGGCGTCGGGATCGAGCCCGAAGCCCGCGCAGAACTTCTTCCAGAGGCCCTCGCTGCCGAGCGCGATCTGCACCGCTCCGTCGCGGCAGCGGAACAGGCCGTAGGGAGCGATCGAGGGATGGTGGTTGCCCTGCGCGCGGCCGACCTCGCCGGCCACGGTCCACCGGGTGCCCTGGAAGGCGTGCACACCGACCACGGACGCGAGCAGCGACGTACGCACGACCTGGCCCTTGCCGGTCGCGGACCGCTCGTGGAGGGCGGCGAGGATGCCGTAGGCGCCGTACATCCCCGACAGCAGGTCCGCGATGGGTACGCCGACGCGCTGCGGGTCGTCGGGACCGGAGCCGGTCAGCGACATCAGGCCGGCCTCGCCCTGGGCGATCTGGTCGTAGCCGGCACGGCCGCCCTCGGGACCGTCGTGACCGAACCCGGTGATCGAGAGGACGACGAGGCGCGGGTTGCGGCGCATCAGCTCCTCGATGCCGAGCCCGAGGCGCTCGAGGACACCGGTGCGGAAGTTCTCCACCAGCACGTCGGCGCGGTCGACCAGCCCGAGCAGGACGGCCTTGTCGGTCTCGTCCTTGAGGTCGAGGGCGATGGACTCCTTGTTGCGGTTGGTGCAGAGGAAGTAGGTCGACTGCCGGGCGTCGGGCTCGCCGACGAACGGCGGCCCCCACCCGCGGGTGTCGTCGCCGCTGCCCGGCGCCTCCACCTTGATCACGCGCGCGCCGAGGTCGCCCAGCATCTGGGTGGCGTGCGGCCCGGCGAGGGCACGGGTGAGGTCGACGACGAGCAGGTCGTCCAGCGGTCCGGTCATGTCGGTCACCAGCCCGGGAGGACCAGCGCGGCCCAGACGAGGAGGGGACCGGCCAGGGTGACGATGACGCCGTAGCCGAGGATCTGCTTGTAGTAGACCGACTCGCTGATCGACTCGGGCTTGTTGGCGAGCATCAGCGCACCGTTGGTGGAGAAGGGGCTGACGTCGACGATGGTCGACGACACGGCGAGGGCCGCGACGAAGAGGGCCGCGTTGATGCCGCCGTCGGCGATGAGCGGGACGGCGATCGGGATGATCACCGGCAGCAGGGCGGTGGACGACGCGAACGCCGAGACGACGCCGCCGACGTAGCAGAGGATCAGCGCGCCGATCGCGGCTGCGCCGAGGCCGGCGGCCCACTTGCCGACGAACTCCGGCGACCCCGCGGTGGTGAGGATGGTGGCGTAGGTGCTGACACCGGCGACCAGCAGCACGGTCGGCCAGGCGATCTGCTTGACCGCGTCCTTGTGCTCCTCGGCGTTGAGCATGGCGAGGATGACGGCGGCGGTGATCGCGACGAAGCCGATGTTCTTGTCGAAGACGAGCGCGACGAGCGCGACGCCGACGAAGGCCACGAGCGTGAGCACCTGGTCGCGGCGGACGCCCTGCGCCTGGGTGCCGGTCGGGGCGGACGTGCCGTAGCCGCGGGCCGGCACGGTCGCGCCGCCGCGGTGGAGGTCGTCGTCCAGCGTGTCCGGGTCGTCGGGGTCGATCCGCAGCGCCATCAGCTTGCGGCCGCCCAGCACGACGAAGAGGATCGCGGCCATCACGGTGTTGACGACCAGGCTGGCGAGGAACACGGTGATCTCGCTCGAGGGGAGCCCGGCGTCCTCCATCACGGAGTTGGTGATCACGCCGTAGATGCTGATCGGCGAGAAGCCGCCGGCCTGCGCGCCGTGGACGACGAACATGCCCATCATGAGCGGGCTGATGCCGTAGCGACCGGCGAAGCCGAGGGCGATCGGGCCGATGATGGCGCAGGCGGCCGGGCTGACCGCGCCGATGCCGGTCAGCACCGCGGTCACCGCGAACATCACCCACGGGATCAGGGCCACGCGACCACCGACCGCCCGCACCGCGGTCCGGACGATCAGGTCGACCGTCCCGTTGTTGCGCGCGATGGCGAAGAGGTAGGTGACACCGATGAGGGTCAGGATCAGGTCACCGCTGACTCCGGCGAGGATCTCCTTCTCGTCGAGGTCGAGGGCGTACATGCCGACGAACCACGCGGCGACGTAGGCCAGCGCTCCCATGTTGATCGGCAGCAGCGTGCCGACCACGAACAATGCGACCAGGGCGATGATCGCTACCCATTCCGGACCCATGCTGTGACCTCCGAGTCGATGGCAGCACGGCGGGGTCCGGGGGTGACCCTCATCACGTGCGGCTCAGTGGCCTAGCCAATAGGACAATGAGCCGAACGTCAATAGGCTGGCCGCATGTCCGACTCGTTCCCGCCCCGGTTGCTCCGCACCCGCCTCTACGAGCAGGTGGCCGGCCAGATCTCCGCGTGGATCTCCGACAACGGACTCCGGGCGGGCGACAAGCTGCCCCCCGAGCGTGAGCTCGCGCAGCGTCTGGGCGTCAGCCGCGCCACCCTGAGCCAGGCCCTCGTGGCGCTCGAGGTGGTGGGTGTGGTGGAGGTACGCCACGGCGACGGGACCGTCGTGACCGAGCGCCAGCAGCAGTCGACCCGCATCGTCGAGGCGATCCGCAGCCACGCCGACCGGCTCCCCGAGGTCATCGAGACCCGCGACGCACTCGAGACCAAGATCGCGGCCCTGGCCGCCACCCGCCGCACCGACGACGACCTCGTCCGCATCGACGACGCCCTCGCCTCCATGGCAGCAGACATCGAGGCCGGCGGCCGGGGCGTCGAGGGCGACGAGCGCTTCCACGGGGCCGTCACCGCGGCCTCGCACTCGCTGCTGCTCGCCCGGCTCATGGACGAGATCGGCGACCTGGTCAAGGAGACCCGGCTCGAGTCGCTGGGCCAGCCCGGCCGACCGCAGGACTCGCTGGCCGGCCACCAGGCCATCGCCGACGCGATCCGGGCCGGCGACCCCGCGGCGGCCGCCGCTGCCATGCACGCCCACGTCGAGATGGTCAGCGACGTCGCCCTCCTCCGCGAGCAGCCGTGACCGCAGGCGACATCCTCCTCGTCCTCGCGACCGGGCTCGGCGCGGGCGTGCTCTCCTCCACCGTGGGGGTCGCCTCCCTCCTGAGCTTCCCGGTCCTCGTCGCCCTCGGGCTGCCGCCCGTGGTCGCCAACGTCTCCAACACCCTCGGCCTGATCCCCGCCGGCCTGGGCGGGGTCGTCGGCTATCGCGAGGAGATCCGCGACGCCGGTCGACTGGCCTACGTCATCACGCTGGTCTGCGCCGTCGGCGCCGTCGGCGGTGCCGCGCTCCTGCTGGGGCTGCCCCCGGGCGTCTTCGAGGCGATCGTGCCGTTCCTCATCCTCTTCACCTGCCTGCTGGTCGGCGTCCAGCCGCGCATCGCGGCGTGGCTCCGTGCCCGGCACGAGAAGCAGCACGGCGAGCAGCTCGCCGAGCGGCGCCAGATGTCCCCCGCCACCACGGTCTTCGCCACGATCACGGGGGTCTACGGCGGCTACTTCGGCGCCGGGGCCGGGGTGATGATGGTCGCCGTGCTCGGCATCGGCACCGACGTCGAGCTGCGCATCGTCAACGGCCTCAAGACGCTGTCCCTGATGGTCGGCAACATCGTGGCCGGGCTGATCTTCGTCTTCGTCGCCGACCCGCGCTGGGACATCGCGGCCCTCCTGGCCGCCGGGTCGCTCGTCGGCGGCTACGTCGGTGCCCGCATCGGCCGCAAGCTGCCCGACGCGGTCTTCCGCTGGGCGGTCGTGGCCGCGGGTGTCGTGGCTGCGCTACTGCTGTTCTGAGGCCCGCTCGGAGCTCGCCCGGGCGGCCGCCGAGTCGGTCTCGGCGTGGTGGAAGCGCGACATCAGCGCGTCGCTGAACCGCGGCGCGACGGCGCTGAGCACGCCACCGACGCGGCCGGCCGCGGTGTCCCACGTGACCGGCCGGTCCTCGAGCGCGCGCACCACCCGGGCCGCCGCCTGCTCGGGCGACATGCTCGGCCTGCTGTCGTACGCGTCCGTCGGGGCGACCATCGCGGTCCGCACCAGGGCGAAGCGCATGTTGGTGAAGGTGACCCCGTCGGCGTAGGTCTCGCGACCGGCGATCCGCGCCCACGTGTCCAGCGCCGTCTTGGAGGCGATGTAGGCGGCGAACTTCGGCGCCTTCATCTGCACGCCCCAGGTGACGATGTTGACGACGTGGCCGAAGCCCTGCGCCCGCATCGCCGGCAGGAGGCCCATGGTGAGGCGCACCGGGCCGAAGTAGTTGATCGCCATCGTGCGCTCGAAGTCGTGGAACCGGTCGTAGGAGAGGTCCAGCGAGCGACGGATCGAACGACCGGCGTTGTTGACGAGGTAGTCCACGGTGCCGACCTCGGCCAGCACCGTCGCGACGAGCGCGTCGACCGTGTCGAGGTCCGTCAGGTCGGCGACGTACGACGATGCGCGCCCGCCGCCCGCCTCGATGGCCGAGCGGACCCGCTCGAGCTCCGGCTCCCGCCGAGCGACCAGCAGGACGTGGGCACCCCGCGCGGCCGCGGCGTGGGCGCTCGCCTCACCGATGCCCGAGCTGGCGCCCGTGATCATCACGGTGCGACCGGCCAGGGGGCTGGCGACGTCGCGGCCGACCCGGGCGGCGAGTCGCCGCAGCCGGGCCCGCGGCGTCACGAGCAGCAGCCCCATCAGGAGGTCCGGCCCTCAGGACAGCAGGCCGCGCACGACGCGCAGGCCCACGGACAGGCGGGCCAGCTCGGCGGTCTCCTCGCGGCAGATCTCCTCCAGGGTGGCGGCCGAGCGACCGATCAGCTCCTCGTCGGCGTCCTCCCACTCCGCGACCCGCGCCGGGGCGGCGTCGTCGGCGCTGGTGGACTCCAGGACCTGGGCGGTCAGCTGCTGGTGGACGCCGTAGAGGTCGTCGCGGACGGCGGCCCGGGCCATCGTCTGCCAGCGGTCGTCACGCGGCAGCGCGAAGATCCGCTCCACCAGGGCCGGCAGGCCGAGTCGCTCGCCCAGCGCGAAGTGGACGCGCGCCACCTCGACCGGGTCGAGGCCGAGCCGGTCGGCGGTCTCGACGATCCCGAGCAGGGCGTAGGCCGGCGCCAGCGCCGCGACCCGGGACGCCAGGTCGTCGGCCACGCCGTTGTCGGTGAGCCGCTTCTCGCGCGCGAGGTAGTCGTCGAGCTCCCGGCCGCTCATGATGCGCGGCAGCTCGGCCAGCACGGTCTGCACCGGGCCGCGGAAGAACTCGACGGTCGCACTGGAGTCGAGCGGTGGGCGCCGGTTGGTGACCAGCCAGCGCGAGGCGCGCTCGACCAGGGTGCGCATCTCGATCCGCATCCGGGTCTGCCGCTCGGCGGGCACCTGGTTGTCGAGGGCGGCGATCTCCTGGCGCAGCGACAGCGACCCGAAGATCTCGCGGGCGACGAAGTTGGCGCGGGTCAGGTCGGCCGGGCTCGCGCCCGTCTCCCCCGCCAGTCGCGGCCAGAAGGTCATCCCGGCGCCGTTGACCAGGTCGTTGACCACCTGGGTCACGATGATCTCCCGGCGCAGCGGGTGGTCCTCGATGGCCGCCACGAGGTCCGGCTTCATCCGGCTCGGGAAGTAGGCCAGCAGGTCCTCGCGCAGGTAGGGGTCGTCGGGCAGGTCGGAGTCGATCAGCTCGTCGGCGAGCACGATCTTCGTCCACGCCAGCAGCACGGACAGCTCCGGTCCCGACAACGCCTGCTTGCGGTCGAGCCGGCGCTTGACCTGACGGGTGGTCGGCAGGCCCTCGAGGTCACGGTTGAGGACGCCACGCTTCTCCAGCGCGCGCATCCACTCCTCGTGCACGTGGAGCAGCGAGGGCGCGTGCGCCTCGGCGTTGGCCAGGGCGAGGTTCTGCTCGTAGTTGTCGCGCAGGACCAGGTCGCCGACCTCGTCGGTCATCTCGGCGAGCAGCACGTTGCGAGCCGGCTCGTCCATGGTGCCGGTGCGGACGATCCGGTCGAGCAGGATCTTGATGTTGACCTCGTGGTCGGAGGTGTCCACGCCGGCGGAGTTGTCGATGAAGTCGGTGTTCATCCGACCGCCGTTGCCGCCGACGCCGTAGCGGGCGTACTCGATCCGGCCGAGCTGGGTGAAGCCCAGGTTGCCGCCCTCGCCGATGCAGCTGGCGCGCAGGTCCTCGCCGTTGACGCGGATCGCGTCGTTGGCCTTGTCGCCGGCGTCGGCGTTGGTCTCCTCCGACGCCTTGACGTAGGTGCCGATCCCGCCGTTCCAGAGCAGGTCGACCGGCGCGAGCAGGATCGCCTTCATCAGCTCGGCCGGGGTCAGCGCGGTCGTGCCGGTGGCGAGCCCGAGCACCTCGCGCACCTGCGCCGAGATCGGGATCGACTTCGCCGAGCGCGGCCACACGCCTCCGCCCTCGGAGATCAGCGAGGTGTCGTAGTCCTTCCAGCTCGACCTCGGGAGGTCGAACAGCCGTCGCCGCTCGGCGTAGGACGACGCAGCGTCGGGCGCCGGGTCGATGAAGATGTCGCGGTGGTCGAAGGCGGCGACCAGCCGGGTGTGCTCGGAGCAGAGCATGCCGTTGCCGAAGACGTCGCCGGACATGTCGCCGATGCCGACGGCGGTGAAGTCCTCGGCCTGGCAGTCGACGCCCATCTCCCGGAAGTGCCGCTGCACCGAGACCCAGGCACCCTTGGCGGTGATGCCCATCGCCTTGTGGTCGTAGCCGACCGAGCCGCCGGAGGCGAAGGCGTCGCCGAGCCAGAAGCCGTAGTCCTTGGCCACGCCGTTGGCGATGTCGGAGAACGTCGCGGTGCCCTTGTCGGCGGCGACCACGAGGTAGGCGTCGTCGCTGTCGTGGCGGACGACCTCGCGCGGCGGCACGGTCTCGCCGTCCACGAGGTTGTCGGTGATGTCGAGCAGGCCGGAGATGAAGGTCTTGTAGCAGGCCACGCCCTCGGCGAGCCATGCGTCACGGTCGGACGGATCGGGCAGCTGCTTGCAGAAGAACGCGCCCTTCGCGCCCACGGGCACGATCACGGTGTTCTTGACCATCTGCGCCTTGACCAGGCCGAGCACCTCGGTGCGGAAGTCGTCGCGTCGGTCGGACCAGCGCAGGCCGCCGCGGGCGACCGCGCCGAAGCGCAGGTGCGAGCCCTCCACGCGCGGGCTGTAGACGAAGATCTCGAAGCGCGGCCGCGGCTCGGGGAGGTCGGGGATGGCCGACGGCTCGAGCTTGAACGACATGTAGGGGTGCACACCACCGTCGGGGGTGCGCTGGAAGAAGTTGGTGCGCAGGGTCGCGCGGATCAGCGTCCGGTAGGAGCGCAGGATCCGGTCGTGGTCGAGGCTGACCACGTCGTCGAGCGCCTTCGCGAGCCGCTCCTCGATGGCCTCCACCTTGGCGACGCGCGCCTCGGCGTCGGCCTCGAGCACCCGGTCACCACGACCCGGGTCGAAGCGCGACTCGAAGAGCTCCACCAGCAGGCGGGTGATGTCGACGTTGCTGCGCAGGGCCTCCTCGATGTAGTCGAGGGCGAAGGGCGAGTTGCCCTGCTTGAGGTACTTCGCGTAGGCCCGCAGCACCGTGGCCTGCCGCCAGGTCAGACCGGCGGCGAGGACCAGCTGGTTGAAGCCGTCGATCTCGTTGAAGCCGTCCCACACCGCGCGCAGCGCCTCGGCGAACAGGGTCCGCTCGTGGGGCGGCAGCACCCGACCGTGCCGGAGCCCGAACTCGTAGATGTAGGAGGGACGCGACAGTCCCGCGAGCACGTAGGGCCGCTCGTCGACGACCTCGACGCCCATCGACGTCAGCATCGGGAGCATCGTGCTCAGCGACAGGGGCTCGCCGACCCGGAACACCTTGAGCCGCGACTCGCCCCGGCGGTAGGTGCCGGACTGCTTGTCCTGGTCGAACATCGCGAGGTCGATGCCCTCGTCACCCTCGATGGCCTCGATCCGGCCGAGGTCGCCCGAGCCGCGCTGGGGCTTGTAGTCCTCCTTGTAGGCCTCGGGGAAGGCGTCGGCCCAGGCACGCGCGAGCACCGAGCCGCGGTCCTCGCCGAAGTCGCTGACGACCGCGGAGACGAAGTCGTCGCGCCAGGACCGCGAGGCCTCGGTGAGCCGACGCTCGAGCTCGGGGACGTCGATCTCGGGGATGCTGCCGCCCTCGGGCGGGTGGACCACGAAGTGCACGCGGGCGGTGGTCGACTCGTTGACCCGGGCGGTGAACTCGACGTGCTCGCCGCCGAGGTCGTCGCGCAGGATGTCGGAGAAGCGCTCGCGCACCGCGGTGCTGTAGCGGTCGCGGGGCAGGTAGACGAGGATCGAGACGTAGCGGCCGTAGGTGTCGCGGCGTACGAACGCACGCAGCTGGCGACGCTCGCGGGCGAACATCACGTCCTGCGCGATCGGGGCCAGGTCGGCCGGCAGGGTGTGGAACAGCTCGTCGCGCGGGTAGTTCTCGAGGGTGTCCATCAACGCCTTGCCGGCGTGGCTGCGCGGGTCGAACCCGGCGTGCCGCATGACCTCGGTGACCTTCTCGCGCAGCACCGGGATCCGGGTCACGGACTCGGTGTAGGCGGCGCTGGAGAACAGGCCGAGGAACCGCCGCTCGCCGACGACCTCGCCGTCGGGGCCGAAGGTCTTCACCCCGACGTAGTCGAGGTAGGCCGGGCGGTGCACCGTCGAGCGGGAGTTGGCCTTGGCCAGCACCAGCAGCGTCTTCTCGCGGGCCTTGGCCTTCACCAGCGGCGGCAGCTTGGCGAACGCGCTCGAGAGGTCCTGGTCGTGGCGCAGGATGCCGAGGCCGGAGCCCGGGACGGCCCGGAGGCCGCACTCCTCGGGAGCACCCTCGTCGGTCTCGAGCTGGTACTCGCGGTAGCCGAGGAAGGTGAAGTGGTCGTCGGCCAGCCAGGTCAGGAAGTCGCGGCCCTGGCGCAGCTCCTGCGCCGACAGCGGAGGAGGGCTCTGGTCGAGGTCGGCGACCACGGACAGCGCCTGGGCGTGCATCTTCTCCCAGTCCTCGACGGACTCGCGTACGTCGCGCAGCACCCGCTGGACGCCCTCGGCCGCCTCGGCGGCCTCCTCGTCGTCGGTGCGGTCGATCTCGACGTGCATCCACGACTCGGCGCCGTCCTTGGCGTCGGCGTCCGGCTCCTGGGCGTGCACGTGCTGGAGCTCGCCGGTGATGTCGCGCTCGACGGTGAACTGGGGGTGGATGACGGCGTGGACGTTGTGGCCGAGCCGGTTGAGCTCCATGGTGACCGAGTCGACGAGGAAGGGCATGTCGTCGGTGACGACCTCGACCACCGAGCGACCCGACGCCGACCAGCCGGAGTCGGCGATCGTGGGCGACAGCACCCGCACCTGCGCCGTGCCCTGCGGGCGCGACTCGGCGAGCTCGTGGTGGGAGGCCAGGGCCCCGAACAGGTCCTCCGGCGAGCGCTCGGCGACCTCTTCCGGAGCCACGTGCCGGTAGTAGGCACGGAGCAGGTCGCCCCATTCGGGGCGGGCCTGCGCCACCGCGTCGAGCTGCTGGTCCTTGGTCTCCTCGGGCGTCGCCACGCTCCGACCATAGGACCCGCCGGTGAGCCTCACAACAGGGGGGTGCGGGCGTCTGGTGGGCCATGATGGGCGCCATGAAGAAGCTCACCAAGATGCTCACGTACGACGCCACGACCGAGGCCGTGAGCGCCATGCTCGACGATGCCGCCTTCCGCGAGGCGGTGCTGGAGCGGCAGCGCGTCGTGCGTGGCTCGGCCCGGGTCGACGGGGACGTGGTGACCATCGAGCAGGTCCGCTCGGCCGACGGCGTCCCGTCCTTCGCGCGCTCGTTCGTCGGCGACGAGATCACCATCGTGCAGAAGGAGACGTGGACCTCGGCCACCGGGGCGGACATCGAGATCGCCGTCCCGGGCAAGCCGGCCGCGGCGGTGGGCAGCCTCACGTTGGCGGCCGACGGCAACCGCACGACCGAGACCGTCGCGCTCGAGGTCACCGTCCGCGTCCCGCTCGTCGGCGGGAAGATCGAGTCGGTGATCACCGACCTGCTCAGCCTCGCGCTCGACGTCGAGCACGAGGTCGGCGTGGAGTGGCTCGCGCGCTAGCGAGACACCGCTCAGTCCAGCCTGAGCGGTGCGTGAGGCGTCTTCCGGCGCCTCGGAACCTGCGTCACGCACCGCGCGGACCGCTCCTCGGCGGCGTCGGCCTTCCTGCGCCGCCAGACGACGATCCCGAGCACCAGGAACGGGCCGAAGGCGAGCAGCACGGTCAGCAGCTGCTCGAAGGGGTGCAGCGCACCCAGGTGCCACAGGGGGCGGAGCGGGAGGACGGGCACCTGCATGGGCCCATCCTCCCCCACGCCTCAGCCCTGGTGCGGGTAGAGGTGGTCCTTCGGGGGGACGAAGGTCTCCTTGATGGACCGCGGCGAGGTCCAGCGGAGCAGGTTGACCGCGGCGCCCGCCTTGTCGTTGGTGCCCGACGCGCGACCGCCGCCGAAGGGCTGCTGGCCGACGACGGCACCCGTGGGCTTGTCGTTGATGTAGAAGTTGCCGGCCGCGAAGCGCAGCGTCTTGCGGGCCCACGCGATGGCGGCGCGGTCCTGGGAGATGATCGCGCCGGTCAGGGCGTAGGGGGCGAACGACTCCATCTGCTCGACGACCTTCTCGAAGCGGTCGTCGTCGTAGACGTAGACCGCGAGGATCGGCCCGAAGTACTCCTCGGAGAACATCTGGTCGGTCGGGTCCGTGGACTGCACGATCGTCGGGCGCACGAAGTAGCCGACCGAGTCGTCGACCTGGCCACCGGCGAGCACGGTGAGGTGCTTGTTGCGCTTGGCCCGCGCGATGGCGGCCTTGTGCTTGGCGAACGCGCGGTCGTCGATCACGGCGCCCATGAAGTGCGACAGGTCGGTCACGTCGCCCATCGACAGTGCCTCGGTGTCGGCGATCAGCTGGTCCTTGATCTTCGCCCAGACCGACTTCGCGATGTAGGCGCGCGAGGCGGCCGAGCACTTCTGGCCCTGGAACTCGAAGGCACCGCGGATCATCGCGACACGTACGACGTCGGGGTCGGCGCTGGGGTGGGCGACGATGAAGTCCTTGCCGCCGGTCTCGCCCACGATGCGCGGGTAGGTGCGGTAGCCCGCGATGTTCTGCCCGATCGTGGCCCACAGGTGCTGGAAGGTCGGGGTGGACCCGGTGAAGTGGATGCCGGCCAGGTCGCGGTGCGTCAGGGCGACCTTGGAGACGTCGATGCCGTCGCCGGGGAGCATGTTGATCACGCCCGGCGGCATGCCGGCCTCCTCGAGCAGCTCCATCGTCAGCGACGCGGCGAGCTGCTGGGTGGGCGACGGCTTCCAGATCACGGTGTTGCCCATCAGCGCCGGAGCGGTGGGCAGGTTGCCGGCGATCGCGGTGAAGTTGAAGGGCGTGATGGCGTAGACGAAGCCCTCGAGCGGGCGGTGGTCGGTGCGGTTCCAGATGCCCGGGCTGTTGGCGATCGGCTGGTCGGTGAGGATCTGCTTGGCGTAGTGGACGTTGAAGCGCCAGAAGTCGATCAGCTCGCACGCAGCGTCGATCTCGGCCTGGTAGGCCGTCTTCGACTGGCCGAGCATGGTGGCGGCGTTGATGCGCTGGCGCCACGGGCCGGCCAGCAGGTCGGCGGCCTTGAGGATGATCGCGCAGCGCTCGTCGAACGGCATCGCCCGCCAGGCCGGGGCAGCGTCGGTGGCGGCCTTGACGGCGGCCTCCGCGTCCTTGGTCGTGGAGTTCTTCAGGGTGCCCAGCACGTGGGCGTGGTCGTGCGGCTGGACGACCTTCATCTCAGCCCCGCCGCCGTTGCGGCGCCTGCCGCCGATCACGGCGCGGAAGGTGTGCTGCTTCTTCTCGAGCGTGGCGAGCTCGGCGACGAGGGTCTCCCGCTCCGGGCTGCCGGGTGCGTAGGTCAGGTTCGGCTCGTTGGTGGGAGCCGGAGGAAAGGTGATCGCGTCCATGCGGCTGATCGTGTCAGAGAGCGACGCCGGCCTCAAAGGGAGGCGAGCAGGTCACCGATCTCCTGCACGGCCCACCAGGCCAGGTCGTCGTCGGGATGCGCGTCGTCACGGTCGTCGACGTGCACGGCGACCACGTCACGCCAGGCCACCGGAGCGTCGTCCGGCACGTCCGCACCGGTGGTCTCGGCGACCACCACGACCCGTCGTCGCTGTCCGTCCGGGAGACCCGCCAGCAGCTCGGCCGAGACGTCCGCGGCCGTCATCAGGGCGGCGTACTCCGACTCCTCGGCATCGTCCTCGGCGACCACGGGGTCGAGGACCTGGGGACCGACGCCCTCCCACTCCTCGACCAGGCGGGGCAGGGTGCTCGGCAGGTAACGGCGCGTCACTTCCGGGCCCCCTTGGCTGCCTTCTTGCGGCCCCGCGGCGCCCGGGGCCGCGAGTCGGAGGCGGAGTCCTTGAGCTCCTCGAGCGCCTCCAGGACGCACTGGCCGAGGGTGTCGGCATCGGGTACGGCGTCACGGTCGGCGGTGATGCCGTAGAAGACGCCGCCGTCGTAGGACGTCACGCCGATCGCCAGCGGGTGGTCGGGCAGCAGCGGGTGCACGGGATAGGACTCGAGCATCCGCGCACCGTCGGCGTAGAGCGGGAACTGCGGGCCGGGGACGTTGGTGATCGAGAGGTGGAACCCGCCCCGGAGCTCGGCCGCTGCGAGCCGGGACCCGAGCGCGTGGAACGTCGTGGGCGCGAAGCCGGCGATGCCGGACAGGCGCCTGGCCGACACCGCACGCCCCTGCTCGCCGTGGGCCTTGAGGTCGTAGCTGACCTGGTGGAGGCGGACGACCGGGCTGGGCTCGTTGATCGGCAGCTGCACCAGGTGGCCGGCGATCTGGCTGCCGAGCGAGGTGGCCTCGAGCTCGTCGTCGATGACCGACATCGGCACGATCGCCTTGATGGTCTTCAACCCGCCCATCGACTCGGCGCGGGTCATCAGCCAGCCGCGCAGCCCGCCGGTGAGCGTGGCGAGGATGACGTCGTTGACCGTGCCGCCGTGCACCTCGCGGATCGCCCGGTAGTCGGCGAGCTCGGTGCGCACCGTGACGAACCGGCGCTGCTGGGAGAGCTTGCGGTGCACCGGGGTGGAGTGGACCGGGCCGCGACCGGCCAGGGCGCTGGCCACCTCGGCGACCCGGGCGCCGGAGGCGGAGGCCTGCCGGCCGATCGACTCGGCGTTGGCGCGGGTGGTGAGCCACAGGGTGCGAGGGCTCTCGAGGGTGTCGGTCACCGCGTTGAGCGCGGCCGCCACCGGCCCTGCCGTACGACGGGGGTGCCAGTCGTCGTCGTGGCCCAGCGTCGAGCGGTCGGGTGAGGTGTCGAGCAGCACCTGGCCGATGTCGACGGTCTCGCGACCGTCCACGAGGATCTGGTGGCTCTTGGTCAGCAGCGCGATCCGCCCCTCGGACAGGCCCTCGACGAAGTAGCACTCCCACAGCGGGCGGCTGCGGTCGAGGGGTCGGGAGGCGATGCGGGCGACGAGCTCGCGGAGCTGGTCCATGGTGCCCGGCCGCGGCAGCGCGGAGCGGCGTACGTGGTAGCCGAGGTCGAAGTTCTCGTCGTCGACCCAGGCCGGGTTGGCCAGCCGCCCCGGCACCAGCTGGAGCCGCTGGCGGTAGCGGGGGACGAAGGCGATGCGGTCGGCGATCAGCTCGACCAGCCGGTCGTGGTCGAAGCCGGACTGTCCCGGGTCGAAGATCTCGACGGTGGCGTTGTGCATGGGCGTCGTGGGGGACTCTGCGGCCAGGATGGCCAGGTCCCGCGGCCGCAGCCGCTCACTCATCTGATGCCCTCTCGTCGGTGCTCTTGTCCCGCATGGGATTCTGGCAGAGGTGGTGTCACGGTGCGTGCCCAACCTCGCCGCGCCACCGACACCAGAGGAACATCCGAAGGAGAAGCCTGTGTCCGGTCGCGGTCTTGCGCGTCTTGCCCCCGTCGTCCTCGTCCTGGCTGCGGGCCTCAGTGCCTGCGGTGGTGGGGACGCCGACCCGCCTGCCGGTGACTCCTCCTCGTCCGTCAGCACCGAGGGTGACACCGTCACCGTCGACGTGACCCGCAAGGACGACACCTTCACCCCCAACGGCGAGCGGGTCGAGCTCGGCGATCGACCAGACGCTGGTCCTCAAGGTGACCTCCGACGTGGCCGGGGAGTTCCACGTGCACAGCACGCCGGAGCAGGAGATCGCCTACGAGGAGGGCACCTCCGAGCACGAGATCACCATCGACCGCCCGGGCGTGGTCGAGGTGGAGAGCCACGAGCCCGCCTCGGTCGTGCTCCAGCTCGAAGTACGGTGAGCGGCACGATCTCGGCCCACGGGCTCGGGGGCGCCAAGGACCTGCCGATCCCGTCGGAGCTGGCGATCGCCGGCGCGGTCGCCGCACTCGTCATCTCGTTCACGGTCCTGGCCATCGCCTGGCGCGAGCCGCGCTACGACGCCGCCACCAGCGGGCGTACGGCACCGGCGTGGCTGGACCGGCTCGTGTCGTCCCGGGCGCTGGCGATCATCGCCCGGGTGCTCGGCATGGCGTTCTTCCTCTACGTCGGCGCCGCCGCGGTCTTCGGCAAGGACAGCCTGATCAACCCGTTCTTCGGCACGTTCTACGTGCTGCTGTGGGTGGGCCTGGTGCCGGCGTCGTTGCTGTTCGGCCCGTTCTTCAAGGCGGTCAGCCCGGCCCGCACGATCAGCATGTTGTTCGCCAAGGTCTCCGGCGTGCCCGAGGGCGAGGGGCTCTACGCCTATCCCGCGCGGCTGGGCTACTGGCCGGCCGCCCTCGGCCTCTTCTCCTTCGTCTGGCTCGAGCTCGTCTACCCCCACGCCACGGACCTCGGCCCGGTGCGGCTGTGGGCCGCGGCCTACCTCGGCATCATGCTGATCGGCTCCGCCGTGTGGGGTACGACGTTCCTCGCGCGCGCCGACCCGTTCGAGGTCTACTCCTCGCTGGTCGCCAAGCTCTCGGTCTGGGGCCGCCGCGACGGCGTGCTCGTGCTGCGCAGTCCGCTGGCCAACCTCGACACCGTGGTGCCGCGGCCCGGCCTGGTGGCCGTGGTCGGCGTGCTCTTCGGCAGCACGGCGTTCGACTCGTTCCGCGAGTCGACCGTGTGGCTCAAGCTCGTGCAGTCGCTCTCCACGACGCGGATCCTGCCCGACACGCTCGCCCTGGTCGGCTTCTCCGTGGGGGTCGCCCTGATCCTGACCGTGGCCACGATGGCCACCGGTGTCACCAGCGACACCCCGCGGCGCGCCCTGCCGAACCTGTTCGCGCACTCGGTGGTGCCGATCATCGTGGGCTACATCGTGGCCCACTACCTGACCTACTTCGTCGAGTACGGGCAGCAGACGCTGATCCAGCTCAGCGACCCGTTCAGCCGGGGCGACGACTACCTCGGCACCGCCGACCTGCAGATCAACTACTGGCTCTCGACCCACCCGACGTTCCTGGCGGTGACCAAGGTCCTCGCCGTGGCGCTGGGACACGTCGTCGGGGTCGTGGCTGCCCATGACCGCGCGATCAGGCTGCTGCCACGGCGCCACCAGCTGACCGGCCAGCTGCCGTTGCTGGTGGCCATGGTGGGGTTCACCGTGGGAGGTCTGTACCTGCTGTTCGCAGCGTGACGGGGCGCGCCGAGACGGGACCGTAGGGCCATCCGAGCGGGAGCTCCTGGGTGACCGACACGTGCTCGCAGCTGCCGAACGGGTCCACCACGTCGTTGGGGTCGCGCCAGCCGACGAAGACCACCTGGTCGTTGTCGCCGTTGTCCTGACCGCCGTCGTCGCAGCGGATCTTGTCGACGAAGCCGTCGGGCAGGACGTAGATCGTGTCGTTGCCCTGCTCGGCGAACACCTTGTCGGCCCCGGGGCCGAGGAAGATCGTGTCGTCGCCCTCGTCGCCCTTGATCAGCCAGTCGTTGCCCTCACCGTCGATCAGCACGTCGTTGCCGGGGCCGCCCTGGATGGCGCCGTCGTCGCCGGGGCCGGCATCGATGTAGTCGTTGCCGGCGCCGCCGACGTGCTTGTCGTTACCGTCACCGCCGAAGAGCCGGTCGTCGCCGTCGTTGCCACCGAGGACGTCGTTGCCGGCCTCGCCGTAGACCGTGTCGTTGCCGACGTTGGAGGAGATCACGTCGTCGCCCTCGCCGCCGTAGAGCACGTCATCGCCCTGCCCGCCGTCGATCTTGTCGTTGCCTGCTCCGCCGGAGACCCAGTCGTTGCCCGGCTGGGCGGTGATCCAGTCGTTGCCGTCGTCGCCGGAGATCCGGTCGTTGCCCTTGCCACCGTAGATCGTGTCGTCGCCGGCGCGTCCCGACACGTCGTCACGGCCGCCGAGCGACATGATGCGGTTGGGCTTGGCATTGCCGACGATCACGTCATTGCCCGTCGTGCCCTGTTTGAGGGCGAAGGCGGGTGCGGCGGTCAGGGTCAGGGTGACGGCCACGAGCGCGAGGCCAGCGGTACGCATGGGATCCAACATGAAGGTCTCCTTCAGCTAAGAGTCCAACTTAGTCAATTCTTGACCGAAACCTGAATCAAAGTCCGATTTTGCTCCATCTCTTCTGTCGCGCCGACGGACGGACCGTCGCCGGGAACACCGCGTCGGTCAGTGCGGAGACACCCTGGAGGAGCGAGGAGTCACCCACCTCGGCGAGGGGCAGGCCGCCGACGAGGGCCTTGTCGAGGCCGACGCGGTCCTCCGGCAGGAAGTGCAGCCCGGCGACCCGGCTGAACCCCTCGACCATGCCGGCGATCTCCTTCTCCGACCAGCCGATCGACCCGCGCATCCGGTTGACCACGACCCGGACCGGGGCACGGGTGCCGCGCTCGCGCAGCTCGACCAGCGCACGGGCGAGCCTGGCCAGCCCCACGGGGTCGGCGGCGCCCACGACCACGACCTCGTCGGCCTCGTCGAGCGCGGAGAGGGTCAGCGCGTTGCGGCCCGGGCGTCCGCCGAAGTCGGAGCCGGCGTCGTCCTCGAGGCAGAAGCCGGTGTCGACCACCACCTCGCCGTGCGCCCGCGCGCGGTCGAGCAGCTGCTCGACCTGGGCCGGTCGCACTTCCCGCCAGCGGTCGGCCCGCGGAAGTCCCGTGACCACGGCCAGGTGGTCGCCGATCCCCCGGCAGACCGAGGCGAACCGGTCCTCGAGCTGACCGGCAGCGGCGAGGCGGGCGGCCGAGAGCAGTCCCGACACCTCGTCCAGGATGCCCAGCTGCTGGGCCACCGAGCCGCCGTAGGGATCGAGGTCGGCCAGGACGACGCCGACCTCGCGCCGCGCGACCTCGTGGGCCAGGTTGGTCGCGACCGTCGTACGACCCGGGGAGCCCGCCGGACCCCACACCGCCACGACGCGGCCGCGGTCGGACGGTGGGCCCGTCTCCAGCGGCGGCGCGGCCACGTCGGCGTCGAGACCTCGCGCCCGGGTGTCGGCCACGTCCTCGACCGTCGTGACCACCTCGGGCAGCGACGCGAGCTCGCCGGCACCGACCACCACCGAGATCCCGAGGCGCTGGGCGTGCTCGCGGACGTCGACGTCCTCGGAACGGGCCGTGGTGACCGCGACCGGGCGTACGGCGTGGCGGCGCAGGTGGGCCACAGCGCCGGGGTCCAGACCGGGTGCGTCGAGCGCGACGACCGCCACGTCGGCCTGGCCGCTGGTCACCGAGGCCACCAGGTCGTCGACGTCGACACAGCGCTTGAGCACCACCACGCCCGGGTGCGCCTCGAGGTCGGCAAGGGCCGGGGACTCCCAGGGCTCCCCCGCTGCCAGCACGAGCACGCAGATCACGCCGGTCAGCCCCTGCCCACGACGCGTACGCGGTTGTCGCCGCTGGCGGCGAGCAGCAGGCCCAGCGACTCCTGGTCGTCGTCCGGCACGGCCAGCACGAGCTGCCGGCTGGTCGCGGAGGCGAACGAGTCCGACACGATCGGTGCGTCGAGCACCGCGATGTCGTCGAGGACCAGCTCCGCCGCCGCGCGGGAGCGCCGCTCCCCCGTGGTCGGGTCGTCGATCACCCAGACGTCGACGCGTGAGCCACGGACCAGGTCGGTGGGCACGTGCTCGGCCGCGACGGCGATGGACACCGCGACGGTGTCGTCGCCGGCCGACTCCCCCAGGGCACCGGCCGGGACCAGCTCGCCCGCTGCCAGCGGACGGGTCAGGGTGAGCGCGGCGGGGAGCTCGTCGTCGACGTCGAGGTAGTGGTCGTGGTCGGCCCCGTCGTCGAACCGGACGCGGGTCGCCTCGAGGTCGCCCGCGGTCAGGGTCTGTCCCGCGGCCAGGTCGGAGGACGCCGACCAGACCGACGTCATGTCGTCCGCGGTGGACAGGATGCGGGCACCCGCCACGACCGAGCCGGTGACCAGGACGACGCCGACCCACAGGCGCGGATCGCGCCAGCCGGGACTGCTCGTGCGGGTCGCCGCGGGGACATCGCCTGCGCGCGCTTGACGGGAGTGCTTCCGAGACACGATCCGAGATCCCTTCCGAGAGTTGGGAGCATCATTGCCCCCATCGCCGGACTTCACACCTGTCTCTCCACAGGCACGGCCCGGGCGGCGGCGTGGGCAGTCAGGTCAGTGGCACGATGACCCCATGGCCGAGGACCCCCGCTTCCTGACGCTCGCCGACGTCGCCGACGTGCTCAACACCTCCGGCGCGCAGGTCTACGCGCTCGTGCGCCGCGGCGACCTGCCGGCGATCAAGATCGGTGGGCGCGGCCAGTGGCGCGTCGAGCGCGTCCAGCTGGAGGAGTTCATCCAGCGGATGTATGCCGAGACCAAGACCTTCGTCGACCAGCACCCGTTCGTGGAGGCCGACACAGCGGGGTCGTCCGACCTCTAGGCGAGTGTCGGGGTGACTAGCCGACCTTGCCGTCGAGCTCGACCTCGACCACGCTCTCCTCGCCGCCACGCACCACCGACATCTCGACGGTCTCGCCGGGCAGGTGGGTCCGGATGGCCACGATCAGGGCGATGCCGTCGTTGACCGGCTGGTCACCGACCGAGGTGATCACGTCGTCCTCCTCGAGCCCCGCTCGCGACGCCGGGGTGTCGGGCAGGACCTCGGTGATGGTCGCGCCCTCCGAGGTGGCCTCGCCCCCCGTCCGGACCGTGGCACCGATCACCGGGTACTCGGCCTTGCCGGTCCGGAGGATCTGGTCGACCGTCGTGCGGACCTGCTCGATCGGGATCGCGAAGCCCACACCGATGTTGCCCGCCTCGTTGGAGGCGCCGCCCGTGGTCGCGATGGCGGAGTTCACGCCGACCACCTCGCCGGCGAGGTTGACCAGCGGACCGCCCGAGTTTCCGGGGTTGATCGCGGCGTCGGTCTGGACGGCGTTGATGTAGGACGAGTCGTCGTCGGACTCACCCGACGTGGTCACCGGTCGGTTCAGAGCACTGACGATGCCGGACGTGACGGTCTGGCTGAGGCCGAGCGGCGCACCGAAGGCGACCACGGGGTCGCCGACGTGCAGCACCTGGGACGCGCCCAGCGCGGCCGGCTCGAGCCCGTCCGCCCCGTCGACGTCGAGGACAGCGAGGTCGTAGACCGAGCTGCGGCCCACGACGGTCGCCTCGTGGCGCTCGCCGGAGTGGTCGATGACGACGATCGGGCCGTCGTCCGAGGCAGCGGAGGCCACCACGTGGTTGTTGGTCACGACGTGGCCCTCACGGTCGAGCACGAAGCCCGATCCGGTCGCGCCGGCGGCCTGGCCGTCGAACTCGGCGACGATCTGCACGGTGCTCGGCAGCAGCGCCTGGGCGACCGCCGAGACGGACCCGTTGTCGGCCTCCAGCGGCGCGGCGGTCTGGGTGCGTACGCCGCCGAGGCCGGCGCCGTTGGTGCCGGGCTGGGAGGCCAGCTCGGTCTGCAGCGCGCCACCGGCGAGCCCGCCGAGCACGCCGACGACCAGCGCCAGGCCGGCGACGGACGGCCACACCCACAGCGGGAGCTTGCGGGTCGGTGCGGAGGGCGGCGCGTAGTAGGGGCGGCCGTAGGGACCGGGTCCCGGTCCGGCGCCGGGGCCGAAGTAGGGGCCCTGCTGCCCCGGGGGCGCGAACGGGACGGTCGGCGCGGCCGGCTCGGAGGGACCCTGCTGCAGAACCTCCGGCCGCGGCTCGGGCTGCGGCGGTCCCGCGAGCATGCCGTCTCCGCCGTAGGGCCGGCCCTCCGGCTGGGCAGCGGGACCGGCGTCGGGACCGGCGCTCGGGCTCCGGCTGTGCGTCCTGCGGGGACTCCGTGGGACGCCATCCGGCCAGCGGCTGGGTGGGCTCCTCGGGCTGCTCGTCGGGTCTGTGCTCGTCGCTCACGGAGCAATCTTCTCCCGGATTGCCACGAGGCGCTCAGCCAGGGGCGTCCGGGAGGGTGCGGCCGGTCCGCGAGCGGCGCGGTCGTCGAGGTTGACGGCCGGCGTCACGGGGCCGGCCGGGCGGCTCAGGTCGGTGGCCGGCGGGCGCGGCTCGACCCGCGGCGTCCCGGCCACTCCGAGCGCGAGGACACCCACGACGCAGGCGCTCGCCGCACCGCCACCGATGGCCACGAGCCCGCGTCGCGAACGGTGCTGGGACGTCGGGAAGGGCGCAGCCGCGAGGGTCGGCCCGGAGGTGGGCTCGAGGGAGGAGCAGCGGCCCAGCAGCGCCGACTTGAAGTCGTGGGAGGTCTCGGACGGGCCGAAGGACAGCTGGGCGAGCTGGGTCTTGACCCAGCCCTCCTCCTCGACCAGGTCCCGACAGGCGTGGCACGCGTGCACGTGGTCCCAGCAGCGCTCCTCCTCGTCGGCGGCGAGGCGGCCGTCGAGCAGGGCGCTGACGCGCGGTCCGAGGTGGGTCATCAGGACACCGCCCCTCGGGGAGTGGCTCGCGGCGTGCCCAGGGCTGCCGTCGGGCCGGAGTAGCGCTGGCGACCGGCGGTCGGCTCGCGGTGGGCGAGCGCCTTGCGGAGCATGGTGCGGCCGCGGTGGATGCGGGAGCGTACGGTGCCGAGCTTGGCGCCCATGATCTCCGCGATCTCCTCATAGCTGAGGCCCTCGACGTCGCAGAGCACGACGGCCGCGCGGAAGTCGGGCGGCAGCGTGGCGAGGGCGGTCTCGATGTCGTCGTCGAAGGTCTGGTCGGCCACCGCGAGCTCGGGGGCCGGCGCCGGGCTGGTGAGCCGGGCCGCCCGCTCGTCGGACAGCGGGTCGAACCGGATCCGCTGCTTGCGGCGCGCGCCGTCGAGGAAGAGGTTGGTCGTGATGCGGTGCAGCCAGCCCTCGAAGGTCCCGGGCGAGTAGCTGTCCAGCGACCGGAAGACGCGGACGAAGACCTCCTGCGTCAGGTCCTCGGCGTCAGGTCGGTTGCCCGTGAGTCGGTAGGCGAGGCGGAAGACGCGGTCGGAGTGCTGCTCGACGACCTCGTCCCACGTCGGGACCGGGGACGGCCCCGACTCTGGCCGGACTCCTGGCCCGACTCCACATCGGTGTCGACCTGATCGCCCACGGGTGCTCCCTGGCTCGTCTTCCTGCCCGACCGCAGCTGCACGGTTCGCTGTCCTTCCTGACGCTAGGGAGCCCGTCTGAGAGTTCCCTGTGAACCTCATGCGCTCCACCCAAGAACTTCCGGGCGCACCGCCCCCAGCGGGGCGGCGTACTGCGTCCAACGAGCGAGGTGCCGCGTGTGTTCCCGGCCACGTCGCCCGGCGCGTGCGCGATAGAGTCCGCGGGTGCCCACCCACACCCCGCCGATCAAGCCCGCGAGCTGGTCCTACGCCGAGTCGTTCGTGCCCGAGGACGAGATCCTGGCCGCTGCCCGCAGCCGCGCCGAGGAGGTCGGCGTCACCTCCGTCGGCTCCGGTGTCGGCGCTGCACTGTGCTTCCTGGCCTCGGTGCTCGATGCCCGCGCCGTCGTCGAGATCGGCACCGGGACCGGCGTCTCCGGCCTGTGGCTGCTGCGCGGCATGCGCGCCGACGGCGTGCTGACCACGGTCGACATCGAGGCCGAGCACCAGCGACTGGCCAAGGAGACCTTCACCGACGCGGGCATCACCGCCAACCGCGCCCGCACGATCGCCGGGGCCGGGCTCGACGTGCTGCCGCGTCTCACCGACGGCCACTACGACCTCGTCTTCTGCGACGGCGACAAGCGCGAGTACGCCGCCTACCTCAAGGAGGCGCTGCGGCTGCTGCGTCCCGGCGGGGTCGTGGCGTTCGACAACGCGCTCTGGCACGACCGCGTGGCCGACCCGGCGCAGCGCGACGAGGAGACCGTCACCATCCGCGACCTCGGCCGCGCGATCCTCGAGCACGACGACCTCGTGCCGGTGCTGCTGCCCGTCGGTGACGGCCTGCTGGCCGCCAAGAAGGAATGGGCCCCGGAGGAGGCCTGAGCCACCCGGTCAGCCGATCCCGTCGAGCGGGTCCTCCGAGCCGAGCCAGGTCAGCAGCAGGCGCGGCCCGAAGCCGCTCGGCCCCGCCGTCCACTCGTGGCGGTCGGTCGGTGACTCGGCCGCCGAGGCGAAGTCGATGTGGGCCCACGGCACGTCGCCGGCGAAGTGCTGGAGGAACAGCGCCGCGGTGATGGCCCCGGCACCGCCGGCGGCGTTGTCACCGTCGGCGATCTTGGAGGCGACCCGGTCCTCGTAGTCGGCGACCAGCGGCATCCGCCACACGTGCTCGCCGGAGGCGGCGGCAGCGGACTCGACCTGCCCGGCGAGGGCTTCGTCGTTGGCGAAGTAGCCGCCGGTCCACTGGCCCAGCGAGACCTTCATCGCGCCGGTCAGGGTGGCGATGTCGAGCAGCACGGCCGGGGACAGCTCCGCGACGGCGTAGGCCATCGCGTCGGCCAGCACCAGGCGCCCCTCGGCGTCGGTGTTGTTGACCTCGGACGTCCGCCCGCCGAAGTGGGTGATCACGTCACCGGGACGCATCGCGGACCCGCTCACGGCGTTCTCGGCCGCGGGGACCAGGCCGACGACCCGGACCGGGCAGTCGACGTCGCGCAGCGCAGCCATGGTGGCGATCACGGCACCGCCGCCGCTCATGTCCCGCTTCATCGTCAGCATGCCCTCGCTGGGCTTGATGTCGAGGCCGCCGCTGTCGAAGGTGATGCCCTTGCCGACGAGCACGACGGTGGGCATCTTCTTCAGCTCGCTCCTCGCCGCGCCGCGCGGGGTGTAGTCCATCCGGATCAGGCGCGGCTCGTGCACCGAGGCACTGCCGACGGCCAGGATGCCGCCGAAGCCCTCGGCGGTCAGCCGCTCCTCGTCCCAGATCGTCACCTCGAGGCCGGCGGCCTCGCCGACCTCGACCGCCTGCTCGGCCAGCCAGGCGGGAGTCTTGAGGTTGGCCGGGACGGTGGCCAGCGCACGCGATCGCCAGCCGGCTCCGCCGAGCGCGATCGCTCGGGCCAGCTCGTCGTCGGCGCCGTCGTCGGAGATGTCGGCCAGCACGATCCGGGCGACCGGACGCTCCTTCGGCCCGGTCGAGCGCCAGTGGAAGGCGAACGACGCGAGCATCGCACCGATGACGACGGCACCGAGGCCCTCGTCCGGGGCGATCGCCGCGAGGGACGTGACGACGCTGACGCGGTCCTTGGTGGCGCGCGCCAACGCGGCACCGGCGCGCCGGAAGTCGGTGACCGACGCCTCGCCGACACCGACGAGGAGCACGAGGCTCACGTCGTCGGACGAGTCGACCGCGGCGACGGGGATCGTGGTGATCTCACCCGTACGACCGGTGCCGCGCGCGGCGTCGAGGGCGGCGAGGAGGTCGATGCCGAGGGCCTCGGAGGCCTCGTCGGCACCCGGGCCGAGCAGGGGCCCGTCGTCACCCGGGAGGACCGGGAAGGCCCAGACCTCGGCACCACCGATCTGGTGCGGCAGCGCAGGGCTGAGGGCGAACTCCGGTGGAGAGACCTGCGTCGGCAGGTGTGTGATGGCCACGATCAGCCGACGACGTCCTTGAGGGCGTCTCCGAGAGCCGTCGCCTCGTCGGCGTTGAGCTCGACCACCAGACGCCCACCACCCTCGAGGGGGACGCGCATGACGATGCCACGGCCCTCCTTGGTCACCTCGAGCGGTCCGTCGCCCGTGCGGGGCTTCATGGCGGCCATCGGCGCACCTCTTCCTGTTCAGCCATCTGTTCGGGATGGTGGCTCTTCACATGCGAAACGAGGCGGCTGAGTCGTTCAGGCCACCTCGATCGGCGTCGTACGACTCCATTATCCCCCATGTGCCGCGTGATCGGCACCACAGGGCGCACGGACGTTGCGTCAAGGTCGGGCAGACTGCCCCCCATGACGACCTCATCTGCCGCCCCCGTCCTGCTCGACGTCGTCGAGTCGGTGGCCACGATCACCCTCAACCGCCCCGAGGCGATGAACGGCCTCGACGTGGCGACCAAGGACCTGCTGCTCGAGATCGTGCACCAGGTCGCGGGTGACGAGACCGTGCGCTGCGTGGTGCTGACCGGCAGCGGACGCGCCTTCTGCGTGGGCCAGGACCTCAAGGAGCACCTGGCCGGGCTGACGGGCGAGGCCGACGTGCCCCTCTCCGACACCGTCACGAAGCACTACAACCCGATCATGCTGGCGCTCGCGACCATGCCGAAGCCGGTCATCGCCGCGGTCAACGGTGTCGCCGCCGGCGCGGGTGCGAGCCTGGCGTTCGCCGCAGACTTCCGGATCCTGGTCGACTCCGCGGGCTACAACACCTCGTTCGCAGGCGTCGCGCTGTCCTGCGACACCGGTTCCAGCTGGACCCTGCCGCGCCTGGTCGGCACGGCGAAGGCGATGGAGCTGCTCTACTTCCCCCGCACGGTCTCCGCCCAGGAGGCCCTCGAGCTCGGGCTGGCCACGCAGGTGGTGACCGCGGACGAGCTCGCGCAGGCCGTCGGCGAGCTCGCCCGCCGGCTCGCCGACGGCCCGACCGTCTCGTTCGGCTCCATCCGGCAGGCCGTGGCCTACTCCGCCGCCCACCCGCTGGAGGAGTCGCTCGCCTTCGAGGCCGACAAGATGGCGCTCACCGGCGGCACCGAGGACCACCTCGCCGCGGTCAACGCGTTCGTGGCCAAGGAGAAGCCGGTCTACCAGGGTCGCTAGGGCTGGCCGTCCCCCGGATAGTCCGCATCAAACTTCTGGTCTGCAGTCGGGCGGACCAGAAGAATGATGCGGACTATCGCTGGTCGCCGGTGCGGTGGGCGTGGAGCACCCCGAGCACCTGGCGCGGCGCCTGCACGGCCATCCGGCGGCGTGAGGGGCGGTGGCCGTACTCGACGGTCAGCGCCGCCCCCTTCATCCGGTGGTTGAACCACATGGTCATCGTGCCGTGGCAGAGGCCACCGCAGTTCAGGGACGTCTGCGGCAGCCGGAGGGCGCGAGCGAGGCGACGGGCGAACCGCGGGTCCTTGGTGTCGGTGTCCACGCCGCTCAACGGCTGGTGGAAGCTGATCACCCGCATCGGGTCGATCTCCTCGAGGAACGCCATCATGGCGCGCGTCTCGGGCTCGCTGGCCGGCCGGCGACCCGACTCGTAGCTGCCGTCGAGGTCGATCCACCTGTAGGGGAAGTTGCGGTTGAGGTCGACACCGCGGGCGTTGCGCCTGCTCCCCCGCGCCAGCCCGTCGGGGTTGTAGGTCGGGACCACCCACAGGTCCACGCCGCGGACGGCCCGGCCGTCGCGCAGGCTCTCCAGGATCGCGCGGGTGTGTGGCTCGTTGCCGTGCATCGTGGAGATCAGCACGATCCGGCGCCTGCCGGGCTCGCCGAGCCGCCACGCCCGGATCGGCCGGCCCCTGACCGAGTGCCCGATCGTGCGGACCTCGACGACAGCGGGCCGGTCACCGGGATCTGCCTGGACGGCGACGGCCGGCGGCGACACCGCGAGCCCGGCCAGGACCAGGGCGACCGCTGCCGCGCAGGCCGCGAGTCGCCCGGCCATCAGACCGCGGCGGTGAGGTAGGCGTAGGTGAAGACGAGGACGCCGACCACCATGCCGAGGTGCGCCAGGAGGGAGAGGCCGGGACCGTCGCTCCAGCTGTCACCGGACGCCTCCGGCACGTGGCGTCCGCGGGTCGGCAGCCAGCGAGCCAGGACCAGCACGCCGCAGATCGCCGTGATCCACCAGAACGCGATCGCCGCGATGCCCATCAGCGGACCGCCGAAGAAGCTGTCCTCCGGCGAGACCAGGACGCCGATCCACAGGACGAGGGCCACCACACCCGCCACGAAGTGCACGACCGGCACCCGTCGGCTGATGGAGAACTGGCCGGCCGCTCCGTCGGCCCGGAGGCGCAGACGGGTCAGCACGATCGCCACGGCAGCCAGGGCCGTGAGGATCCACACGACGATCGGGAACGACATTCGGGGCAGTCTGCCCTAGTCGGGCGACGAGTCGCCAGACGAGCCGTCCGGGTCGGGACGGTCCTCCAGCTCCGTGGCCAGCCGCGCCAGCAGGGTGTCGACGTCGGACATCCGGTAGCCGCGCAGCGCCAGCGGGAACCGCACCGTGCGCAGGTCGCGCGCCGCCAGCGGCCGGTCGTCGGGCAGCGCGAGGTCGGGACGGTCGTCGTGGGCCGGCGCCATCGACCCGCCGCGTCCGGAGGCGATCATCGCGACGCCGCCCATGGCGAGCACGATCAGGATCGCGAAGAACCACATCATCGGTGCCTCACTCCTCGCGTGAGGCGGCCATCAGGGCCACCGCCTCGTCGACGTCGTCGGTGAGCACCATCATGTCGAGGTCCTTGGCGTTGATCTTCCCCTCCGCCAGCGCGGTGTCGCGCAGCCAGCCGATCAGGCCCTGCCAGTAGGCCGTGCCGATCAGCACGATCGGGAACGACGTGACCTTCTGCGTCTGCACCAGCGTGAGCGCCTCGAAGAGCTCGTCGAGGGTGCCGAGACCGCCGGGGAGGACGACGAAGCCCTGGGAGTACTTCACGAACATGGTCTTGCGGGCGAAGAAGTAACGGAAGTTGATGCCCTTGTCGACCCACTGGTTGAGGCCGGACTCGAAGGGCAGCTCGATGCCGAGGCCGACGCTGACTCCGCCGGCCTCGCAGGCGCCCTTGTTGGCGCCCTCCATGGCGCCGGGGCCGCCGCCGGTGATCACCGCGAAGCCCGCGTCGACGAGCTTGCGGCCGACCTCCTCCGCGACGGCGTAGTGCGGGTGGTCGACGGGCGTGCGGGCCGAGCCGAACACCCCGATGGCCGGGCCGAGCTCGGCCAGCGCACCGAAGCCCTCGACGAACTCGGACTGGATCCGCAGCACGCGCCACGGGTCGGTGTGCACCCAGTCGGTCGGGCCGCGCGAGTCGAGCAGGCGCTGGTCGGTGGTGGAGCCGGTGTCCACCTGACCGCGGCGGGTGACGACGGGGCCCTCCATCCGGTCGCTCATGCCAGCCACTCCTTCAGCGTGCGCTCGCAGCGCTCGATGTGCTCGGTGGGGACGTGCTCGTCCTGCTTGTGGGCGAACATCGGGTCGCCGGGGCCGAAGTTGACCGCCGGGATCCCGAGCTTGGTGAACTGGGCGACGTCGGTCCACCCGAACTTCGGCATCGCCTCGCCACCGACGGCGTCGACGAAGGCCTTGGCCGCGGGCCGGTCGAGGCCGGGCAGGGCGCCGGCCGCCATGTCGGTCACCGTGACGTCGTAGCCGTCGAAGAAGTCGCGGACGAACGCCTCGGCGTCGGCCTCGCTGCGGTCCGGGGCGAAGCGGAAGTTGACCTCCACGACGCACTCGTCGGGGATCACGTTGCCGGCGACGCCGCCGCGGATCCCGGTCGCGTTGAGGCCCTCGTGATAGGTCAGGCCGTCGATCTCGGGCTCGCGGGCGACGTAGTCGTCGAGCCGCGCGAGGACCGGTCCGGCGAGGTGGATGGCGTTGACACCCTTCCAGCTGCGCGCGCTGTGGGCGCGCTCGCCGGTGGTGCGTACGTCGATGCGCATGGTGCCCTGGCAGCCGGCCTCGATGGCCGCGTTGCTCGGCTCCATCAGGATCGCGAAGTCGGCCTCCACCAGGTCGGGGTCGCTGACGGTGAGCTTGCGCAGGCCGTTGTGGACCGAGTCGACCTCCTCGGCCTCGTAGAAGATGAAGGTCAGGTCGCGGTTGGGTGCGGTGACGTCGGCGGCGAGCTTGAGCATCACCGCGTCGCCGCCCTTCATGTCGCAGCTGCCGAGCCCGTGGAGGATGCCCTCCTCACGGCGTGCCGGAAGGTTGTCGTTGAGCGGGACGGTGTCGAGGTGTCCGGCGATCACCACGCGCTCCCCCAGGCCCAGGTCGGTGCGCGCGACGACCGTGTGGCCGCGCCGCGTCACCGTCAGGTGGGGCAGGGTGAGCAGCGCGGCCTCGACGGCGTCGGCGATCTCCTGCTCGTGGTGGGACACCGACTCGATGTCGACGAGCTGCTGGGTCAGGGTGACGACGTCGGCTGACAGGTCGAGGTGGGGCATGGCCACGATTCAACCAGTCCGCTGACCGTCACCGTCGGCGGGACAACCGGCCGGCCGGCCTCGTGCCCGCGCGCAGCGCCCCGAGCAGGTCGCGGTCGAGCGTGCCGTAGCCGGTGGTGCTCCAGGCGCCGAGGTCGAGGCGGTAGTAGTGCACGGTGGTGTCGCCCTCGATGAAGTCGAGGACGTCCTCGGGCTCGCGGCCCGCCTTCACGGCGCCAGCACACGCCTTGCAGGCCGGTACGTCGACCGCGCGGCCCTCGTCACGCCAGGTGACCTCGGTGGTCCGGCCTTCGTGCAGCGGGTTGAACCAGCAGCGCAGCGGGGGCTGCCACGCCGACGGCCTGGTCGCCTGCGCGGTGGCACGGGCGTCCTCGCCACGGCGGGCGAGCACGAGAGCCCCGACCACGTCGGCGGGTGCTGCCTTCTGGGACAGGATCGAGCGCGCGGCGGCGTAGTGGTCGAGTGCCTGCTGCCAGGCCTCGAGCGCGTTGGCCGTGCCTCCCGGCTCGCCGCGGCCGATCGCCTCGCCCAGCGCGAGCACCTCGGCGTCCGCCTGCTGGCGCAGCTGCCGGTCCTCGGCGGCGCGGATGGTGTGCAGGACCGTGCTGGGCAGGGTGAACCCGGACGGGCGGGTGCGTCGACGACGCCGCCACACGACGAGGCCGGCGACCACGGCCCCGAGCGCGACGACGATGCCGATCCCGCCGAGCACCTCGGAGGCCTGGACGCCCTCGTCCGTGCTGTAGGTGTAGCGCTCGTCGCTCGGGACCTCGTCCCACAGCGCCTGCGCGTTGCCGTCGTCGAGGAGCTCCTGGGCCTGCACGACCTGGGCGACCACGTCATCGGGGTGGTCGTGGGCCACCAGGCTGTCGACGTAGCTGGTGTCCGGCTGGTCGCCGTAGGCCTGCACGGTGACCCGGCTCCCGTCGTAGCCGACGTAGGTCGCGTCGCCGCCGGTGTCGTCCTGGAGCCAGGCGCTGAGGTTGGCGAAGTTGCCCTGGAACCGCTCGTCGTCGTAGGTGACCTCGACGAGCACGACCTTCAGGCTCGCGTGCTCGGCCTGCGCGACGACGCCCTCGAGGGTGGCCTCGTCGGCAGCGGTGATGCCGTGGCTGGTGGCGAACGCCGGGTCGATCCAGACGCCGTCACCGGCCATCTGCTGCTCGATCTCGGCGATCGTGGCATCGGTGATCTGGTCCATCAGGCAACCTTTCGACGTCGCGAGCCGACGTACCAGCGGAGGAGCAGGAAGACCGGGACCACGATGAAGGAGCCGAACAGCAGGGCCGCCGCGATCCCACCGCCGATCCCGCTCCAGTAGTCGAAGTCGCTGGGCTCGTAGGGGCCCTCATCGGCCGGTACGGCGTCCCAGGTGGCCATCTCCTCGGCGATGCGCACGAGCGCCGGGCCGGGTTGGCCCTCGGTCCGGCCAGCGACGTACTCGGGCTCGAGACCGACGGCCCCGACGTCGGTGTTGCCGTTGCTCCACAGGACGACGTAGTGGCCCTCCTCGCCGACGTTGGTCCACCACTGCGGTCCGGCCCCCGACGGGGTGTAGCCCATGGTCGTGTCGGCCGGATAGGTCAGGTAGGCGATCCTCGCGGGCACCGGCGAGCCGTCCAGGAGCTCCTCGGCGCGTCGGAGGTCGTCCTCGGGGACCCGGTCCGCCAGCAGCGGGTCGATGACGACCCGGGAGTCCTGGGCGAGGAGGTCGCGGATCGCGTCGACCGGCTCCGGTACGACGACCTGGTAGTCGTCGCTGGCGACGCGGAGCTCGAGGTCGGAGGCCTCGCGCGAGTCCTGCCACGCCTGTGTCGCGAAGCCGACCGCCGTGCCGGCCACGACGCCCACGAGCGGCGCCCACCACCCAACCGAGAGGCCGCTTCATCGCTCCCCCGCCCGCTCGGCGAGCACGTCGCGCGCCAGGTCGTCGGAGACGGCGCCGAAGCCGGTGCGCGCCCACACGTCGTCGCGCTCCCAGTAGGGCTCCGTGCCCCGGCGCGCAGCCAGGCGCAGGTGCCGGGGCGTGCCTCCCTCGGCCACGGTGGCGGCGCATGCCGCGCAGCACGGCACCTCGACCTCGCCGTCGCCGAGCCGCCACGAGGCGCTGGACCTGCCCTCGGGGTGGCGCGGGTCGAAGAAGCAGGGGACGAACGGCGCTCCGCTCCCGCGGCGGCCGCGGCCGAGGTCGGCCGCACCCGTCTGGGCGATCACCTGGGCGCCGATCACGTCGGCGACGTCGTCCGAGCCCAGCAGCGGCTCGAGCGCGTCACGGGCGGTCAGGGCACGACCGGCCAGCTCGCGGTCCTGCGCGGCGTCCCAGTCGGTGCCCTCCAGCGCCCGGGACAGGATGCCGGCCAGCCCGACCGCGCGCGCCCGTTCCTCCTCGAGGTCCGGCGGAGGCGCGGCTGCAGCGCGCGCCTTCGACCTGGCGCTGTCGTCCTCGGACCTGGGCCTGCCGTTGCGCGGCCACCCGCCGAGCGTCTGGCCCAGCAGCAGCGCGACGACGAGGGCGCTCAGCCCACCGACGAGGGCGGAGAAGCCGCGGGACGCGGGGCGCACCTCGACGTACCCGCCGGCGCCCGGGCGCCAGCTGGCGGCGGCGTCGAGCTCGAGCGCGTGCTCGGCCAGCTGCTCGGCGTCGGCGTCGGTCAGCGTGGCCGGGTAGTCGGCATCCTCGAGGTAGGGCCCGCGGCCGAGCGCGAGGAGGCCCTCCGCGGTCCGCGCCTGCGCCTCCGCCAGGGCGACGGCCGGGGTGTAGACGTAGTCCTCGGTCCCCAGCTCACCGCCACCCACGGTCGCGATCGCCTCCTCCAGCGCATCCTGGTTGGCGTACGCCGCGAGGCTGAGGCGGCTGGGGTCGGAGCCCAGGCCGAAGGAGTAGACCCGCTGCGCGCCCTCGGTGGTCTGGAGGACGAAGAAGCCGTCGCCCAGGCGTCGGTTGAGCAGGCCGGCCAGGGCGTCGGTGGAGGTGGCGGCGTCGTCCGGCAGCCCGTCGGGCTTGTCGACCAGGGCGACGTAGACGGGGAACGACACCTCGCGGACCAGCGCGGCGATCCGGTCGTGGGCCTCGTCGGCCTCCCCCGAGCCCATCACGCGGTCGACCACGACGCCGTCGACCCGCAGGTCGTCGGCCAGCCGGTCGATGTCGGACCCGTCGGCGGACGCCGGACCGGCCGTCGCGACCAGCCCACCGGCCGTCGTCGCAGCCAGCGCGCACGCCAGCAGCGCCCGCACGCCTCGCACCCCCGCCACCCCGTGTCCCCCTGTCGTCCGCGGATCAGGCCCGCGTGACCTGGACGGCCACCTCGGCCGCGTCGGCGTAGGTCACGGAGCTGGCGAGCGTCTCCTCGGCGATGAGCGACTCGTGGGTCCGGGCAGCTGCGAGCGTCGCGTCAGGTCCGGCGATGGTGAGCGCGATCCGGTCGCTGACCTGCAGGCCGGCGTCCTTGCGGGCCTGCTGGACGGCCCGGACCAGGTCGCGCGCGGCGCCCTCGGCCTCGAGCTCCGGGGTGACCGCCGTGTCGAGCACGACGAAGCCACCGCGCGGCAGCATCCCGATCACGGTGTCCTCCTGCGACGTGCCGGCGACGGTCTCCAGGGAGTACTCCCCCTCGACGAGCGCCAGGCCACCTGCAGTGACGGTGCCGTCCTCGGCGACCGACCAGTCGCCGGACTTGGAGCCCTTGATGGCGAGCTGGACGTCCTTGCCCAGGCGCGGCCCGGCGGCGCGCGCGTTGACGCTGAGCCGCTGCGAGACGCCGTAGGCCGTCGCCTCGGGGGCGTCGGGGGCGAGCAGCTCGACCCCCTTGAGGTTGAGCTCGTCGGCGACCAGCGAGTCGAAGCCGGTGAGGTCGGCCTCGGTGACGACGGTGAGCTTCGACAGCGGCAGGCGGTTGCGCAGGTTGGCGGCCTTGCGCAGCGCGGAGCCGGCGGAGCAGACGTCGCGGACCGTGTCCATGGACGCCACGAGCGCCTCGTCGGAGGGCAGGTCGTCCGTGGCCGGCCAGTCGGTCAGGTGCACCGAGCGCTCACCGGTCAGGCCGCGCCAGACCTCCTCGGTCGTCAGCGGCATGAGTGGTGCGGTCAGGCGACAGACCACCTCGAGCACCGTGTAGAGGGTGTCGAACGCGTCGGCGTCCTCGTCCCAGAAACGCTCGCGGGAGCGACGGATGTACCAGTTGGTCAGCACGTCGAGGAAGCTGCGCGTCGAGTCGCACGCCGCGGCCACCTCGTAGTTGTCGAGCTGGTCGGTCATCGCGGCGACGTAGTCGCGCAGCTTGGCCAGGATGTAGCGGTCCATCGGGTGCGCGCTGTCGGTGCGCCAGGTCGCCTCGTGGCCCGCGCCGTCGCCTGCCGCGTTGGCGTACAGGGTGAAGAACGACCAGCTGTTCCAGAGCGGGATCAGCACCTGGCGGACCGAGTCGCGGATGCCCTGCTCGGTGACGACGAGGTTGCCGCCGCGCAGGATCGGGCTCGACATGAGGAACCAGCGCATCGCGTCGGCGCCGTCGCGGTCGAAGACCTCGCGGACGTCGGGGTAGTTGCGCAGCGACTTCGACATCTTCTGTCCGTCGTTGCCGAGCACGATGCCGTGGCTCAGGCACGTCGAGAACGCCGGGCGGTCGAAGATCGCGCCGGCCAGGACGTGCATCGTGTAGAACCAGCCGCGGGTCTGGCCGATGTACTCGACGATGAAGTCGCCCGGGAAGTGGTGCTCGAACCAGTCCTTGTTCTCGAACGGGTAGTGCACCTGGGCGAACGACATGGAGCCCGAGTCGAACCAGACGTCGAGGACGTCGGTGACGCGGCGCATCGTGCTCTTGCCGGTGGGGTCGTCGGGGTTGGGCCGGGTCAGCTCGTCGACGAACGGGCGGTGCAGGTCGGGCGTGCCGTCCTTGTCGAGCGGCAGCCGGCCGAAGTCGCGCTCGATCTCCTCGAAGGAGCCGTAGACGTCGAGGCGGGGGTAGTGCTCGTCGTCGGACTTCCACACCGGGACGGGTGAGCCCCAGAAGCGGTTGCGGGTGATCGACCAGTCGCGGGCGTTCTCCAGCCACTTGCCGAACTGGCCGTCCTTGATGTGGTCGGGCACCCAGCGGATGTCCTGGTTGAGCGCGATCAGGCGCTCCTTGACCTTGGTCACCTCGACGAACCACGACGAGACGCCCTTGTAGATCAGCGGCTGCCGGCAGCGCCAGCAGTGCGGGTAGGAGTGGTCGTAGGTCTCGCGGCGGACGAGGACCGTGCCGGGCGTGACCGATCCGGTGGTCCCGTCGCCACTCGATCGCGGTGGCCGCCTTCAGGTGGTCGATCACGTGCAGGTTGGCGTCGAAGACCTGCATGCCCTCGTAGTCGGTGACCGGGAAGGTGAAGCGGCCGTCCTTGCCGACGGGCATGACCGCCTCGATGCCCTCGCGGTCGGTGACGACCTTGTCGTCCTCACCGAAGGCGCCGGCGGTGTGGACGAGCCCGGTGCCGTCCGTGGTCGTGACGAACTCGGCCGGCACCAGGCGGAAGGCACGCTCGTGGCCGGCGTAGTAGCTGAACGGCGGGGCGTACTCGAGGCCCAGCAGGTCGCTGCCCGTGCCGCGCCAGGTGACCTCGGGGCTCTCGCCCAGCTCGCGGGCGTACGACGCCAGGCGGGGCTCGGCGATCAGGTAGCGCTCGGTGCTGCCGGTGGGGCCGTCGGACTCCACGACGACGTAGTCGATGTCCTCGCCGACCATGACCGCGAGGTTGCTCGGGAGCGTCCACGGGGTCGTCGTCCAGACGAGCACCTTGACGCCCCGGAACGGTCCCTCGGTGGTGACGTCGTAGCCGACGGTCACGGCCGGGTCCTGGCGCATCTGGTAGACGTCGTCGTCCATCCGCAGCTCGTGGTTGGACAGCGGCGTCTCGTCCTGCCAGCAGTAGGGCAGGACCCGGAAGCCCTCGTAGACCAGGCCCTTGTCGTGCAGCTGCTTGAAGGCCCACATGACCGACTCCATGAACTCGGGGTTCATGGTCCGGTAGTCGTTGTCGAAGTCGACCCAGCGCGCCTGGCGGGTGACGTAGTCGCGCCACTCGCCGGTGTACTTCAGGACGCTCTGGCGGCAGGCCTCGTTGAACTTCTCGATGCCCAGCTCGACGATCTCGTCGGTGGTCTTGATGCCGTTGAGGCGCATCGCCTCGAGCTCGGCCGGCAGGCCGTGGGTGTCCCAGCCGAAGCGGCGCTCGACCTTGTGCCCGCGCATCGTCTGGTAGCGCGGGATCAGGTCCTTGACGTAGCCGGTGAGCAGGTGGCCGTAGTGCGGCAGGCCGTTGGCGAAGGGCGGACCGTCGTAGAAGACGAACTCGTTGCCGCCGTCGGTCGCCGGCGTCGCGCTGCTCGACGCTCGCCCGGAACGTGTCGTCGGCCTCCCAGTAGGCGAGCACGGCCTCCTCGATCGCCGGGAAGCGTGGGCTGCTGGCGACGGTGGTGGCGTCGGTGTGGCTGACCTTGGGATACGTCATGGGCCTGTCTGTCCTCGCTGGTTGAGGAGGGCCGCCAGGCCCGTCTCGAAACCCACGAGGACGACCACCTCCGGCGGAGGGTGCCGCGGTACCACCTCGCTTGCCCCCGCTCCGCTGGAGTGGGAACCGCTCTTCCGGCTGTGTCGGGCCGCACCCGTCGGGTTCTACGCAGGGCCGCGGCCGGATCGCCGTACCCGTTCTTCCCGAGGCTCGCCGCTGATGACGGCTCAGACGCCTG
>CAVVQR010000010.1:0-40577 GCA_963750445.1 uncultured Actinomycetota bacterium
GTGAAGGTACTCCTCGGCGATGTCCAGTCACGTCGACGTGGCGGGCGAAGAAGACGACCTTGCCGACGTTGCGCGCCAGCTGGGCGGCGTAGTCGGCGGACAGGCCGGCCTTGGCCCGGCCGATGCGGCGGAACATCGAGAAGACGTTCTCCCCGGACGTGCCGGAGTCCATCTCCTCGCGCTCCCACGTCGCCACGCGGCGGACGAGCTCGTGGTCGATGCCGTCGACGACGGAGCCCGTACGCCGGGTCTCGAGCGCGGCCTTGTAGCGCTGGACGAGCCGCCGGGCGAGCTCGCTGCTCGGCCGAGCGGATCGAGCGGGCGTCCTCGTCGTCGAGCTCGACCGGGATGTCGGCGATCCGGCGGGCGGGGATGTCGGCGGCGACGTCGACCTTGCGACGGCGCACGATGCCCATGTCGATCACGGCCTTGCGCGCCGCGGGGTAGAAGCGCGTGGTCGGCCGGCGTCAGGTCGGTCTCCTCCAGCGTCTCCATCAGCCGCGCCATCGGGACCTTGTCGTCGATCCAGCCCAGGAACTGCCAGATCGCCCGGAAGTCCTCGATGTCGTTGCTCGCGGATCGAGGTGTGCTTGAGGCCCCGCTTGGTGAAGGTCTCCTCGGCGATGTCCATCACGTCGACGTGGCGGGCGAAGAAGACGACCTTGCCGACGTTGCGGGCCAGCTGGGCGGCGTAGTCGGCGGAGAGGCCGGCCTTGGCCCGGCCGATGCGGCGGAACATCGAGAAGACGTTCTCGCCGCTGGTGCCCTTGTCCATCTCCTCGCGCTCCCACGTCGCCACGCGGCGTACGAGCTCGTGGTCGATGCCGTCGACGACGGTGCCCGCACGACGGGCCTCCAGCGCGGCCTTGTAGCGCTGGACGAGCCGCCTGGCGAGCTCGCGCTCGGCCGAGCGGATCGAGCGGGCGTCCTCGTCGTCGAGCTCGACCGGGATGTCGGCGATCCGACGGGCGGGGATGTCGGCGGCGACGTCGACCTTGCGGCGGCGCACGATGCCCATGTCGATCACGGCCTTGCGGGCCGCGGGGTAGAACGCGTGGTCGGCCGGCGTCAGGTCGGTCTCCTCCAGCGTCTCCATCAGCCGCGCCATCGGGACCTTGTCGTCGATCCAGCCCAGGAACTGCCAGATCGCCCGGAAGTCCTCGATGTCGTTGATCAGCGGGGTGCCGGTCAGCGCCATCAGCAGCGGGCGGGCCGTCCGCGCACGGAGCTGCTCGGAGAGCTCGAGCACGTGGCGGGAGCGCTGCGAGGTCTTGTTCTTGATGAAGTGCGCCTCGTCGACGACCATGCCGCGGAAGCCGAACTGGCCGAGCCAGCCGACGTGCCGGTCGAGGATCTCGTAGTTGACGATCACGACGTCGGCGAAGGCGTCGACCTTGTCGCCGTCACCGTGGATCACGGTCGCCCGGCGGCGCGGGGTCCAGCGCTCGGTCTCGCGGGCCCAGTTGGTCTTGACGACGTTGGGGCACACCACGAGCAGCGGGAAGGCGTTGGCGGCCTGCGCGGCGAGCAGCGCCTGCGCGGTCTTGCCGAGGCCGGGCTCGTCGGCCAGCAGGAAGGTCCGGTGACCCTCGGCGGCCGAGGCGATCATCCGGGCCTGGTGCGGCATCAGCTCGAGCTTGCCGGGGGCGTCGAGCGTGGTGGCCTCGGGCAGGTCCATGCACGAGGAGGAGCCGCCGAGCTCGAAGGAGCGGAACAGCGGGCCGAGGAGCTCCCAGGTGGCCAGCCGGCCGTGGGTGCTGCGGCGCTCGCGGCCGATCTCGAAGTCGGGCACGAGGAACGGGTTGGCCAGCTGGTGCTGCACGACGGACTGCGGGATGACCCGGCGCTCGAACGGTCCGGCGACGGACTCGTCCTCGGGCTTGGGCTCCTCGGGCACGGTCTCGATGCCGGCCTTGCGGAGCATCTCCTGGCGCAGGTCGCGGGCGCTGTCGGTGACGTGGACTCCTCGGAGAGGAGGCCGAACAGCGACGGGTCGCGGGTCGCGGTCTTGGCGAGGATCGTCGCGATGCCGTCGAGGCGCTTGAGCTCGTCGGCCTTCTGCGCGTCGGTGAGCTCGGTCGAGGCGCGTACGTCGGTGCGGTGCTCACGCGCCAGCAGCGCGACGACCTGGAAGCGCACCCGCTGGCCGGGAGCGAGCGGGCCGCGCTGGACGGCGGACTCGAGCTCGCGCACGGCACGCGCCAGGACGGGGACGATGCCCTCGTTGTCCTTGTGGCGGGCGTGGGCAGGGGTGCGGCGACTCCGCCGCGTGAACGCTGGCGCTGGGCCAAGATGTCCTCCCGGACTGGGGTACGCGTCGTGGAGCAGGCGAGCCAGTGTCGGCGCTGACCTGCACACCACGGCGTGGAGGTTGGAGCGATGCGTCTGGGTCGTGGCCGGTGGATCGGGGGGATCAGCTGGCTGCACGGCGTCGGGACGCTGGCCACTGTAGCCCCCGGGGGTGGCCCGGCGGTAACCAACCCGCCAGTCAGCGCGCCGGGCGGTGGTCGACGATCCGGCGCATCTTGCCGACCGACCGCTCGATGGTCGCGACGCCGACCACCTCGACACCCACGCTCACCCCGATGGAGTCCTTGATCCGCTGGGCGAGCTCGGCCTGCGCGGCGGACGCCTCCTCGTCGGTCGTGGCGTCGCGGCGCTCGACGCGCACGGTGAGCGTGTCGAGGTTGCCGCTGCGGTCGAGGTGGCACTGGAAGTGCGGCGACAGCGTCGGCAGGCCCAGGACGATCTCCTCGATCTGGGTCGGGAAGAGGTTCACCCCGCGCAGGATGATCATGTCGTCGGTGCGGCCGGTGATCTTCTCCATCCGGCGCATGGTGCGCGCGGTGCCCGGCAGCAGCCGGGTCAGGTCGCGGGTGCGGTAGCGGATGACCGGCATCGCCTGCTTGGTGAGCGTGGTGAAGACGAGCTCGCCCTCCTCGCCGTCGGGCAGCACCTCGCCGGTCACCGGGTCGATGATCTCGGGATAGAAGTGGTCCTCCCAGACGTGCAGGCCGTCCTTGGTCTCCACGCACTCGCTCGCGACGCCGGGGCCGATCACCTCGGACAGGCCGTAGATGTCGACCGCGTGCATGTCGGTGCGCTCCTCCATCTCGCGGCGCATGTCGTTGGTCCACGGCTCGGCGCCGAAGATGCCGACCTTGAGCGAGGTGGAGCGCGGGTCGACGCCCTGCGCCTCCAGCTCGTCGATGATCGAGAGCATGTAGGACGGCGTGACCATGATGATGTCGGGCTCGAAGTCGAGGATCAGCTGCACCTGGCGCTGCGTCATCCCGCCGGAGACGGGCACGACCGTGCAGCCGAGGCGCTCGGCACCGGCGTGGGCGCCGAGGCCGCCGGTGAACAGGCCGTAGCCGTAGGCGTTGTGCAGGATCATCCCGCGCCGTCCGCCCGCGGCACGGATCGATCGCGCGACCACCTCGGCCCACATGTCGAGGTCGTCGCGGGTGTAGCCGACCACCGTCGGCTTGCCGGTGGTGCCGCTCGACGCGTGGAGTCGTACGACGTCCTCGCGGGGCACCGCGAACATCCCGAACGGGTAGTTGTCGCGCAGCGTGGCCTTGGTGGTGAAGGGCAGCTTCGCCAGGTCGGCCAGCGAGCCGATGTCGTCGGGACCGACCCCGGCCTCGTCGAAGGCGGCGCGGTAGTGGGGCACGTGCTCGTAGGCGTGCCGCACCGACCACTGCAGTCGCTCGAGCTGGAGCGTGCGCAGCTGCTCGAGGGGCGCGGTCTCGATCGGGTCGAGGTCGCCGGGTCGGGGCGTCAGGTCCTGCACGGTGTGATCCTCCTGATCAGGGCGGGCTCGTGGGAAGGTGTGTCCATGGAGGGTGGGGCTGCCGGGAGCACTACTGGTCGGCCGGCGCGCCGCGGCCGGCCGGGCCACGACCAGCAGTCCGTCCTCCGGGTCGCGATCGAGCTCTTCAACCGCCAAGGCTACGACGCCACCAGCATGGGCGACCTCGCCCGCGAGCTCGGCCTCACCAAGTCGGCGATCTACCACCACGTGCCGAGCAAGGAGCACCTCCTCGAGCGAGCCCTGGACGAGGCGCTCGGCGCGCTCACCGCCACGCTCGACACGGTCCAGGCCTCCCCCACCCACTCGCCCGAGGAGCGACTGCGCGCGGCCCTGCGCGGGAGCGTCGTCGTGCTCGTCGAGCACCTTCCGGCGGTGACCCTGCTCCTGCGCGTGCGGGGCAACACCCCGGCCGAGCAGAACGCCCTCGCCCGCCGGCGCGAGATCGACCACCGGCTCGCCGAGATGGTCCGTGGTGCCGCCGAGGCGGGCGCCATCCGGGGGGACCTCGACCCGCTCCTGACCAGCCGTCTGCTCTTCGGGATGGTGAACTCGATGACCGAGTGGCTGCGCAGCGACGGAGATGCCGAGACGCTCGCCGACTCGGTCACTACCCTTGCCTTCGACGGTTTGGTGCGACACGACTGAAGGCACGGGGGACGACGGGGTGCGACGCAGCCATGCCCTGCTCACGGGACTGATCACGGCGGCCGACGCGACGCCGGCGGCCCACGACTTCACCTCCGTCGCACGCAGACCCTGGGCGCGCGCGACGTGTCGATCATCGACCTGCCGCGCGGCACCTACCGCGTGGTGGTGCCGCGCCAGCACGACATGGCCTCGGCGCGCGCCACGGCCCGGCTGAAGCGCTAGGCGCGGTTCGCGAGGGTGCGGCTCCGGCCGCGGAACTCGGCGATGACCTCGCCGCGGTCCGGGTCGTCGGCACGCACCGTGACGTCGTAGATCCCCGAGCGACCGCGCAGCGACACCTCGCGGGCGTCGGCGTGCAGCGTCTGGCCGAGCCGACCGGGCACCAGGAAGTCGATCGCGAAGCCGGCCGCGACCGTGACGGGGCCGTGGGAGTTGCAGGCCAGCGCGAAGGCGGAGTCGGCCAGGCTGGCGATCAGCCCGCCGTGGCAGAGGTCGTGGCCGTTGACCATGTCGGGCCGGACGAGCATCGAGACCCGGGCGCGGCCGTCGGCGACCTCCACGAGCTCCATCCCGAGCATCCGGCTCGCGGCATCGGCCGCCCACATGTCCCGTGCGGCGTCAGGCATCGAAGTCGACCGTGACGGCATCGCTCACCGGGAACGACTGGCAGGTCAGCACGAACTGCTGCTCGACCTCGGCGGGCTCGAGGGCGTAGTTGCGCACCATCTCGACCTCGCCGTCGACGATCTTCGCCCGGCAGGTGCCGCAGACGCCGCCCTTGCAGGCGAACGGCAGGTCGCTGCGCACGGTCTGCGCCGAGTCGAGGAGCGTCGTGTCGCGCGGCATCGGCGTGGTCGTCGTACGTCCGTCGAGGACCACGGTGACCTCGCTCGTGATGCCCTCGACGACCCGGTCCGCGTGGCGCAGGGCCGGCGGCGGCTCGTCGACGAAGAACAGCTCGAAGTGGATCCTGTCCTTCGGGACGCCGAGCTCCTCGAGGACCGCGCGGGAGTCCTCGATCAGCCCGAGCGGACCGCACAGCCACACGTGGTCGAGGGCACCGATCGGCACCTTGATCGGCAGCAGCCGTCGCAGCTTGTCGGCGTCCAGCCGGCCGGAGAACAGCTCGACGTCGCGGGGCTCGCGCGAGAGCACGTGGACCAGGTCGAAGCGGGGTCCGTGGAGGTTCTTCAGGTCGCTGAGCTCCTCGGCGAACATCACCGACGTCGTCTCGCGGTTGCCGTAGAGCATCGTCACGGTGCTGTCGGGGTTGGCCAGCACCGACGCGGCGATCGAGAGCATCGGCGTGATGCCGGAGCCGGCCGCGATGCAGAGGTGCCGCCCGGCCATCGACGGGTCGGCCCGGAAGCTGCCCGACGGTGCCGCGACCTCGACGGTCTCCCCCGGCGCGACCTGGTGGATCAGCCAGGACGAGAACATGCCGCCGGGGATCTCGCGCACGCCGATGCGAGGTGCCGCACCCGCCGGGGCGCAGATGGAGTACGTGCGCCGGTGCTCGACGCCGTCGACGACGCGCCGCAGCGTGAGGGACTCCCCCGGCTCGAAGTCGAAGAGCTCGCGCAGGTCGTCGGGCACGTCGAAGGTGACCGCGGCCGAGTCGTCGGTCAGCGGCTCGACGTCACGGACCGTGAGCTCGTGGAAGGTAGCGCCCGCCATCAGATCTCCTTGACGTGGTCAAAGGGCTCGAGGCACGAGGTGCAGCGGTACTGCGCCTTGCACGCCGTCGAGCCGAACTCCGAGACCAGGTCGGTGGCCGGCGAGTCGCACTGCGGGCACCGCACCTGGCGGGCCGTCGGCAGCAGCGTCAGCGGGATCGGGCCGTCGTGGGTCGGCGCCGGCCCCGGGGGCGAGATGCCCGCCTCGGCCAGCGCGGCACGCCCCTCGGGCGTGATCCAGTCGGTCGTCCAGGACGGGTGCAGGCTGACGCGTACGTCGACGCGGTCGAAGCCGGCTCCGTTGAGCTCGCGCACCAGGTCGTCACGCATCGCGGCCATCGCCGGGCAGCCGGAGTAGGTCGGGGTGATGTCGACGACGACGTGCGAGTCGCCCACGACGTCCACGTCGCGGAGCACCCCGAGGTCGGCCAGGGTCAGCATCGGCAGCTCGGGGTCGGTGACGCGCTCGGCGACGGCCGGCGCAGCGTCGAGCCGACTGTGCGGCTCATCAGTCTCACCACTGCCCCCTCGGGTGCGCCCGGGCCACGGACTGCATCTCCGCGAGCATCCGGCTCAGCGGCTCGCCGTGCATCCCGTCGCGACCGGTCCGGCCGAGCACGCCGGAGCGTCGGGGCGCCTCGGGTCGGGCCATGTCGGCGGCGGACAGCACCTGGTCGAGCACGGCCTCGGCGGCGTCGCGGACCGTCGCCGGGTCGACACCGACACCGGACTCGGCGGCGGCGGCCTCGACCTCGTGGGTGTCGAAGAGCTCGGGCCACAGCGGCCACAGCGCGTCGAGCGCCGCGGTCAGCCGGGACCGGGACTCGTCGGTGCCCTGGGCGAGCGTCACGAACCAGCGGGCGGCGTAGTCGCGGTGGTAGGCCAGCTCCTTGACGCCCTTGGTGGCGACGGCGGAGAGCACGTGGTCGCTGCTGGAGCGCAGCCGCTCCCAGATCGCGAGCCGCCAGACCGAGAACAGCAGCACCCGGACCGTGGCCTCGGCGAAGTCGCCGTTGACGACCTCGGCGAACCGCACGTTGCGGAACTGGTGCGCCTCACGGAAGAACGCGAGCGCGTCCTCGGGCGGGGCGGGCGAGCCCTCGGGGAGCGCGGGCACGACGGACTCGTCGGCCTTCGCCGCCCGCGCCAGCAGCAGGCGCGCCTGGCCGAGCAGGTCGAGGGCGATGTTGGACAGCGCGATGTCGTCCTCGAGGTCGGGCGCGTTGCTCGTCCACTCCGCGATGCGGTGCGACATGACCAGGGAGTCGTCGCCCAGCATCAGGGCGTACGCCGCCAGCGTGGGCGCGTCGACGCCGTCGGGGATCGTCGTGTCGACGCCCGCGAGCGGGTCCTCGAAGTCGGTGCCGAAGGCCCAGTGGGCGTCGTTGACGAGCAGGCCGGAGTAGGCGCTGTCGTGGTCGTCTTCAGCAGATGTATGTACGTGTTCATCAGCTTCGTCTCATCGATTCGAGGGAACGGGGCCCCGCGGCGTTGTTCTGGAGGAGCGCAGCGGGGGAAGAAGAAGTCGTGGGGTGTTCACATATGAGGGACGTTGTCGGGGATGTCGTAGAACGTCGGGTGGCGGTAGACCTTGTCGCCGCTCGGGGCGAACATCGGGTCCTTCTCGTCCGGGCTGGACGCCATGATCGCGTCGGCGCGGACGACCCAGATGCTGACGCCCTCGTTGCGACGCGTGTAGACGTCACGGGCGTGCAGCAGCGCCATCCGGTCGTCGGCCGCGTGCAGCGACCCGACGTGGACGTGGTTGAGGCCGCGCTTGCCGCGCACGAAGACCTCGTAGAGCGGCCACTCCGGCTCAGGCGCGGGCACGTCGACGCCCGTGGGCACGCCCTCCAGGGGCACTGCCCCGTGGCCGCCCTCGGCGGAGAGGTTGCTCATCGCACACCTTCTTCGGTGGTCGAGTGCCCCGCGAGGGACGAGCGGGGCGTATCGAGACCCTTGCGGGCGTAGGCGGTGGCGGCGGCCCGCACCCAGGCGCCGTCCTCGTGGGCACGGCGGCGGTGGGCCATCCGCTCTGCGTTGCACGGGCCGTTGCCCTTCACGCCCTGCATGAACTCCTCCCAGTCCGGCTGGCCGAAGTCGTGGTGGCCGCGGTCGGCGTTCCAGACGAGCTCGGGGTCGGGCAGGGTCACGCCGAGCGCCTCGGCCTGCGGGACCGACATGTCCACGAACTTCTGGCGCAGCTCGTCGTTGGTGTTGCGCTTGATGCCCCACGCCATGGACTGCTTGGTGTTGGGCGAGTCGGCGTCGGGCGGGCCGAACATCATCAGCGCCGGCCACCAGAACCGGTCGACCGACTCCTGCACCATCGCGCGCTGCTCGTCGGTGCCGCGCATCATCGTGGTCAGCAGCTCGTAGCCCTGCCGCTGGTGGAAGGACTCCTCCTTGCAGACGCGGATCATCGCGCGGCCGTAGGGTCCGAAGGACGTCCGGCACAGCGGGACCTGGTTGCAGATCGCGGCACCGTCGACCAGCCAGCCGATCGTGCCGACGTCGGCGTACGAGAGAGTCGGGTAGTTGAAGATCGAGGAGTACTTCTGGCGCCCCGAGATCAGCATCTCGGTCAGCTCGAGCCGGGAGACGCCGAGCGTCTCGGCGGCGGAGTAGAGGTAGAGCCCGTGGCCGGCCTCGTCCTGCACCTTGGCGAGCAGGATCGCCTTGCGGCGCAGGCTCGGGGCGCGGCTGATCCAGTTGCCCTCCGGCTGCATGCCGATGATCTCGCTGTGCGCGTGCTGGGCGATCTGCCGCACGAGCGTCTTGCGGTAGCCCTCCGGCATCCAGTCGCGCGGCTCGATCCGGTCGTTGCGCGCGATCGTCGCCTCGAACTGGCTCTCCAGCGCAGTGTCGGGAGCGGTCTCCGTGAGCGTCATGGGTCCTCCGGGAGGGGTTCGACCGTATTTACTGACCGATCGGTCTGGTATTAGTGTGTCACCAGTCACTCTGACACGCAAACACCCGACCTGGACATCGAAGGGGACACCGTGACCCGTCTGCTCGAGAGCTACGCCGCCGGCCGCTGGTACGCCGCCTCCGCCGAGGGCAACCCCCTCCTCGACGCGGCCACCGGCGAGGAGGTGGCCCGGATCTCGAGTGCCGGTCTCGACCTCGGTGCGATGACCCACCACGCCCGCTCGGTCGGCGGTCCGGCGATCCGCGAGCTGACCTTCCACGAGCGCGCCCTCCTGCTCAAGGACGTGGCCACCCACCTGACCGGGCTCAAGGACGAGTTCTACGAGCTCTCCCTCGCCACCGGATCGACGAAGCGCGACTCGATGATCGACATCGACGGTGGCTTCGGCACGATGTTCAGCTTCTCCTCCAAGGGTCGCCGCGAGCTGCCCAACGACACGGTCGTCTGCGACGGCGACCTCGAGCAGCTCGGCCGCACCGGCGTCTTCCTCGGCCAGCACGTCTACACCTCACGGCCGGGCGTCGCGGTGCAGATCAACGCCTTCAACTTCCCCGTGTGGGGCATGCTCGAGAAGCTCGCGCCGGCCTTCATCGCCGGGCTGCCCTCGATCGTGAAGCCGGCCAGCCAGACGGCCTACCTGACCGAGCTCGTGGTGCGCCGGATCATCGAGTCCGGCATCCTGCCCGAGGGCTCGCTGCAGCTGCTGTCCGGCTCGGCCGGCGACCTGCTCGACCACCTCGGCGTCCAGGACTCGGTGGCGTTCACCGGCTCGGCCCACACCGCGGGGATCCTGCGCCAGCACCCCTCGATCCTCCACGGCGGCGCGACCCTCCAGGTCGAGGCCGACTCCCTCAACTGCTCCGTGCTCGGCCCCGACGTCACCTCGAGCGACCCCGAGTGGGACCTCTTCGTCAAGGGCGTCGTCACCGAGATGACGGCCAAGGCGGGCCAGAAGTGCACCGCGATCCGCCGCGTCATCGTGCCGGCGGCGGTGGCCGACGAGGTCACCGAGGCGATCACCGCTCGGCTCGCGAAGATCACCGTCGGCAACCCCGGTGACGAGTCGGTGCGGATGGGTCCGCTGGCGTCCCTGGAGCAGCGCGAGGAGGTCCGCAAGGCCGTCGAGGCACTGCGCTCCTCGGCCGACGTCGTCCACGGCGACCCCACCTCGACCACCGGGTTCGCGGGTGACGGCGAGCGGGGCGCGTTCATGGAGCCCGTGCTGCTCAAGGCCCGCGCCGGTGCCGTCGAGCCGCACGACGTCGAGCCCTTCGGCCCGGTGTCGACCGTGATGTCCTACGACTCGCTCGACGAGGCCGTCGCCCTCGCCGCCCGCGGCAAGGGCTCGCTCGTCGGCTCGGTCGTCACCCACGACACCGACGTCGCCCGGACCCTCGTGCTCGGACTGGCCCCCTGGCACGGCCGCATCCTGGTGCTCGACCGTGACGACGCGCCCGAGTCGACCGGCCACGGCTCGCCGCTCCCGATGCTGGTCCACGGCGGCCCCGGCCGCGCCGGCGGCGGCGAGGAGCTCGGCGGCGTACGCGGCGTGCTCCACCACATGCAGCGCTCGGCGATCCAGGCCTCCCCCGACATGCTCACCGCGATCACCGGCAGGTGGACGCGCGGCTCGCAGCGCACCATCACCCCGGAGCACCCGTTCCGCCACTCGCTCGCGACGCTGAAGGTCGGCGACACCATCGCGTCGGAGCCGCGGGTGATCTCCCTGGCCGACATCGACCACTTCGCCGACTTCACCGGCGACACCTTCTACGCCCACACCGACCCGGAGGCGGCCGCGCAGAACCCGCTCTTCGGCGGGATCGTGGCGCACGGCTACCTCATCGTCTCGATGGCCGCCGGGCTCTTCGTCGACCCGGCGCCGGGTCCGGTGCTCGCCAACTTCGGCGTGGACAGCCTGCGCTTCCTCACGCCGGTCAAGGCGGGCGACTCGATCCGGGTGACGCTGACCGTCAAGCAGATCACCCCGCGCTCCTCGGCCGACTACGGCGAGGTGCGTTGGGACGCGCTGGTCACCAACGCCGACGACGAGCCGGTCGCGACCTACGACGTGCTGACGCTGGTGGCCAAGGAGGACAGTCGGGAGGCCTGAGCACCAGCGTCTGGCGGTGCGTGGGCCACATTCTGAGCGACTGGAATGTGGGTGGGTCACCGCTCTCCGGCGTGTCCCCCACGACACTCCGGTTGGGCGGTGTGTGAGCCACATTTCGAGCGACCGAGATGTGGCTGGGCCACCGCCCAGAAACCCACTAGCGTCTGGCCATGACCAGAGCCGCGCAGCGCGTCGTCGGGATCGTCGTCCTGCTCGTCCTCGGGCTGGTCAGCCTGCCGGTGTCGGCGTACTTCTTCGACGGCGAGGGCACCGAGAACTGGATCGTGGTGGGGCCGCTCGTCGGCATGGCCGCCGTCGGAGCGGCGGTGACCATCGGGCTCCCGGGGATGGCGCGCGAGGGCGCGAGCACCGGGCGTCGGGCGATGACGGGCATCTGGTGGGGGCTGCTCGCGCTGGTCGTCGGCCTGGCCGTCTTCTGGTTCCTGCTCAACGGGATCAACGGCGCCTGAGGACCGGCCCGATAGCGTGCGGGCATGGCGAAGAAGTCGTGGTCGGACATGACCAGCACCCAGAAGACGCTCGTGGTCGCCACCGGCGTCGCGGAGATCGCGCTCACCACGTGGTGCCTGCGCGACCTGAAGGCGCGTCCGGCCGAGCTGGTCCGCGGACCCAAGCTGCTCTGGGGTCCGGCGATGTCCGTGCAGCCCGTCGGGCCGATCGCCTACCTGGTGTGGGGCCGCAAGCGCTGAGTCACCCCGAGTAGGGCACCTCGGTGCGCCACTCGGCCTCGTCGGTGGTCACCGCCGACCACAGCGCCTCGGCCACCCGGTCGGGGGTGAACGCTCCCTCGCGCGACAGCGCGCCCCGGACCGTCACCGACACGGCGCGGATGCCGTCGTCCTTCAGCGACTTGTCGAGGCTGTGCACGAGGTTGCGGACGCCGGCCTTCTGGATGCCGAGCGACGCCGCGCCCTCCCACGGGTCGTCGGCGGCCATGCTGCCGGTGACGCTGATCCGGCCGCCGGCGGACATGTAGGGCCGGGCCGCCTGGACCACGGTCAGCAGTGCGCCGACACCCAGGGCGACGTCCTCGAGCAGCTCGGGCACCGTGAGGGTCAGCGGGTCCTTCTCGCGGAACGCACTGGGGTTGAAGTGCAGGACGTCGATCCGCTCGGTGTGCTCGCCGAAGCGTCGTACGGCGTCACGCGTGGCCGTCTCGTCGGTCACGTCGCACGTCGCGTGACCGACGTCGACGCCGCGCGGCTCGAGGTCGGCGACGAGCTCGTCGAGCACGGCCTGGTCCTGACCGAGGAGGGCGACGTCGTAGCCCTCGTCGGCGAAGCGGCGCGCGACCGATCCGCTGACGCCCGGTCCGGCACCCACCACCAGGATCACTCGTCTGCTCATGGTCCCAGTTCTACCGCAGGCTCAGCCTGGGTCAGCCCGGGTCAGGTGGTGTGCGGGTGCTCGTCGGTCTCGTCCTCGGGGATCGCGTTGGGCCCCTGGGCGCCCTCCTGCGTCTCACCCGACTCGCTGTCCGGCTGGCCGGCCACCGAGTCGCCGGCGCTGATCTCCGTCGGCTCGCTGCCGGCGACCGCCATCTCCGACACCTGGCCCTCGGGCTCGTCGGTGGACTTCTGGTCGTCGTGCTCGTCGGGGGTGCTCATGGCTCCAGACAAGCACCGCCCCGGTGGGCGCGGCTCACCTGAGCGGGTGGTGGGCAGATCCGCAGCGCTGGCTACGTTCGAGGAATGATGCGTTTCGGATACACCCTGATGACCGAGCAGAGCGGCCCGCGGGAGCTGGTGGGCTACGCCGTCGCGGCCGAGCAGGCCGGCTTCGACTTCGAGGTGATGAGCGACCACTACTCCCCCTGGCTGACCGAGCAGGGCCACGCGCCGCACGCCTGGACGACCCTCGGCGCGGTCGCCCAGGCGACCGAGCGGGTCGGCCTGATGACCTACGTGACCTGCCCGACGCTGCGCTACCACCCGGCCGTCGTCGCCCAGCAGGCCGCGACGCTGCAGCTCCTCGCCCAGGGCCGCTTCACCCTCGGCCTCGGCAGTGGGGAGAACCTCAACGAGCACGTCGTCGGCGCCGGCTGGCCCGCCCTGGCCGAGCGGCAGGACATGCTCGCCGAGGCGATCGAGGTGATCCGGGCGCTGCACACGGGCGAGCTCGTCGACCACCGCGGCGAGTTCTTCCAGGTCGACTCCGCCCGGATCTGGGACCTGCCGGAGGAGGGCGTCGAGATCGGCGTGGCCGTCGCCGGCGACCGGGCGATCGCGCGGTTCGCGCCCCTGGCCGACCACCTGGTGGCGGTCGAGCCGAAGTCCGACATCATCGAGTCCTGGAACAAGGTCGAGGACGCGCCGCGGATCGGCGGGGAAGCCCGCGCCATCGGCCAGATCCCGATCTGCTGGGACCCCGACGAGAAGGCCGCCGTCACCCGTGCCCACGAGCAGTTCCGGTGGTTCGGCGGCGGCTGGTCGGTCAACGCCGACCTGCCCACCCCTGCCGGCTTCGCCGCCGCGACGACGTACGTCCGACCGGAGGACGTCGCCGAGTCGATCCCGTGCGGGCCCGACCTCGACAAGATCGTGGAGGCCGTGTCGGCCTACTGGGAGGCGGGCTTCACCGACGTCGCGCTCGTGCAGATCGGCGACGAGGGCCAGGACCGCTTCGTCAGCGAGGCCGCCGGCCCGCTCCTGGAGAAGCTGCGGGCGGCAGCCCCGTGAGCGGCGAGCCGCGCGACGCCGTCCTCCTCGACATCGACGGGACCCTGGTCGACTCGACCTACCACCACGCGGTGGCCTGGTTCAGGGCCTTCAGCCGACACGGCACGCCGCCGGCCATGTGGGCGATCCACCGCGCGATCGGCATGGGTGGCGACAAGCTCGTCGCCCACGTCACCGACGAGGAGACCGAGGCCCGCATCGGCGACGCACTGCGCGAGGCGTGGCGCGAGGAGTACCTCCCCCTCCGCAAGGAGGTCGTCGCACTGCCCGGCGCGACGCAGCTCGTGGCCGAGGTGCGCGCACGCGGCGCCCGGGTGGCGATCGCCTCGTCCGGCGACCCGCAGTTCGCGCAGGAGGCGATCGAGATGCTCGGCATCGGCGACCAGGTCGACGTGCTCCTGACCTCCGACGACGTCGACGGGTCGAAGCCGGAGCCCGACCTCCTGCAGACGACCCTCGAACGCCTCGGCGGCGTCGACCGCGCGGTCCTCGTCGGCGACACGGTCTACGACGTCGAGTCCGCGCGCCGCACCGGCATCCCGTGCCTGACCGTGCGGACCGGCGGCTTCGGCCGGCAGGAGCTGGAGGAGGCCGGCGCCGCCCTGGTCGTCGACTCCACCGCCGACCTGCTGTCCGGGGCGTGGGCCGACCACCTGGCGGCGCCGGCCCACTGAGCCCCGCTCAGCGGTCCGTCGGACCGACTCAGGCGATGGCGGTGAAGCGGCCCCGGCGGTGCCGCGGCTGCTCGACCTCGTCGACGATCGCGATGGCGAGGTCGTCGGCCGAGATCGTGGAGGCGCCGTCGGCGTCCTTGAGGAGCACGTCGCCGCCCAGGACGTACTCGCCCTTCGACGGCGTGCCCAGCCACGAGCCGAAGTCCTGGGGCGGGCTGACGTAGAACCAGTCGAGCGATTCCGGACTGTCCTGCAGCATCTCCAGCGCGTCGAGCCCGGTCTGCACCTCCGGCTTCACCTCCGCCGGCATGTGCTCCTGCGTGACGTCCCACAGGCGTGGGCCGCCCTCCTCGACGAGCAGCGACGACGCACCGCCGACGTAGCCGAGGCGTGTCTGCGTCCCCGCGAGACGGGACACCAGGTCCGCCACCACGCCCTCGACCCGGCCGGCCATGTCACCGCGCGGGGCGAGCGCGCTCACGACGACGTCGCGGCCCTCGACCACGCGCTCGAGCACCTCCGCGTCGAGGACCGAGCCCTCGACGTAGTCCACGCCCTCGACGGGGGCTGTCGGTGTCGTACGGCTGAGCGCGGTCACGTCGTGTCCCCTCCTGCGTGCCTCGGCGACGAGCGCCGCTCCCGCGTAGCCGGTTCCGCCCAGGACGGTGATGCGTGCCATCGGTCGATCTCCTTGCGTGGTCAGGTTGGTCAGGTGGTGGTGGGTGGTCAGCGCCAGCCGAGGTCCGGCGCCACCTGGGTCAGGATCGTCTCGAGCAGGTGCGCGTTGTAGTCGACGCCGAGCTGGTTGGGCACCGTGAGCAGCAGGGTGTCCGCAGTGGCGACGGCCTCGTCGTCGGCGAGCTCCTTGACCAGGATGTCCGGCTCGGCGGCGTAGGTCTTGCCGAAGACGGCGCGCAGGTTGGCCTCGATCTGGCCGAACTGGTCGGAGCTGGTGCCCTCGCGGCCGAAGTACATCCGGTCGAGGTCAGTGGTGATCGGCATGATCGAGCGGCTCACCGACACCCGCGGCTCGCCCTCGTGGCCGGCCTCGCGCCACGCGTCGCGGAAGACCTCGATCTGCTTGCGCTGCTGGACGTGGAACGGCTCGCCGGTCTCGTCGGCCTTGAGCGTCGAGGACATGAGGTGCATGCCCTTCTCGGCCGTCCAGCGTGCGGTGGCGTCGGACGCCGCGCCCCACCAGATCCGGTCGCGCAGGCCGGGCGAGTGCGGCTCGGGACGCAGCAGGCCGGGCGGGTTGGGGAACATCGGGCGCGGGTTGGGCTCGGCGAAGCCCTTGCCCTCGAGCACCTCGAGGAAGACCTCGGTGTGGCGGCGCGCCATGTCGGCCTGGTCCTCGCCGTCGGCGGGCTGGTAGCCGAAGTAGCGCCAGCCCTCGATGACCTGCTCCGGTGATCCCCGGCTGATGCCGAGCTGCAGCCGGCCGCCGGAGATGAGGTCGGCGGAGCCGGCGTCCTCGGCCATGTAGAGCGGGTTCTCGTAGCGCATGTCGATCACGCCGGTGCCGATCTCGATCCGGCTGGTGCGTGCACCGACGGCGGCGAGCAGCGGGAACGGCGAGGCGAGCTGGCGCGCGAAGTGGTGGACCCGGAAGTACGCCCCGTCCGCGCCGAGCTCCTCCGCCGCGACGGCGAGGTCGATGGACTGGAGCAGCGTGTCGGAGGCGCTCCGGACCGCCGACTGGGGCGAGTCGGTCCAGTGGCCGAAGTTGAGGAAACCGATCTTCTTCATGACTGGTTCAACGCTCAACCACTCTGGTTGTTCCCGAGGTCGCCGGTGAAGCCGTCACCGGTCACGGGCGGCCGACCCGGCGCGGCCAGGGACAGCACCGCCCGGGCGATCCACGGACGCTGCTCGAGGTGGTCCTCGAGCCGCTGCAGCTCCTCGGCGGCCTCGCTCTCGGGGTCGTCGCCGACCAGGTCCACCGAGCCGACGAGGAAGACCTTCTCCGGACCGACGTACTCCAGGTGCAGGCTGTTGACCGACTCCACCTCGGGTCGCTCGCGGAGCCAGCCGATGACGGCCTCGTAGGCCCGCGGGTCGGCGATCTGGCCGACGAGGAAGGCCATGTTGCGGCGCAGCAGGTAGATCGCGACGAAGCCCAGCAGCACGCCGACCAGGATCGAGCCGATCGCATCCCAGACGGGCTGGCCGGTGGCCTGGTGCAGCGCCAGCCCGCTCACGGCGATCACGATGCCGACCAGGGCGGCGGCGTCCTCGAAGAAGACCGCGCGGAGCGTCGGGTCGGAGGTGCGGTCGAGGAAGGCGGCGCCGCTGATCTCGGCCTCCTTCGCGCCCTTGCGCACCTCCCGACGGGCCTGGAGGAACGACGTGCCCTCGAGCAGGAACGCCGCGGCCATCACGACGTAGGCCCAGAAGTACTCCGCCTCCTCCTCCTCCGCGCCGAGCGACTGCACGCCGTGGATCACCGACACCGCGGCGCCGACGGCGAACAGGCCGAACGCCGCGATCATCGACCAGACGTAGGCCTCGCGGCCGTAACCGAGCGGGTGCGTGCGGTCGGCCGCCTTCTCCGAGCGGCGCTCGGCGATCACGAGGAAGACCTCGTTGCCCGCGTCGGCCCACGAGTGCGCGGCCTCGGCGACCATCGACGCCGAACCGGTGACGGCCGCGACGAGGGTCTTGAGGACGGCCAGGACCGTGTTGGCGGTGAGGGCGATGACGACGGTGAGCACCTGCCCACCCTGCCACCAGATGCGTGGTGCGCGCTCCGCCCCACCTCCGGTAGTTCAGGGGAAGACCGTCGTCCCGGGCCCTCTCCGAGGACGGTCTTCCCCTGAACTACGCCGGTCGCTTGACGGATCGGCCCGCCCGATGTGCAATATATTGCATGCCGGTCCCCACGCACGAGGCTCCGATCCGCACCTCCCTGCTCCGCGACACCGTCCACGACCGACTGCGCGACGCCATCGTGGACGGCACCCTGGCGCCGGGCGAGGTGGTCCGCGACACCGAGCTGGCCGCGTGGCTCGGCGTGAGTCGTACGCCGGTGCGCGAGGCGCTGCTCCGGCTGGGCGAGACCGGGCTCGTCCGTGCCGCACCCGGTCGCTCGACGGTGGTCGCCGAGATCGACCTGGGCGAGGTCCGCGCCGCCCACGCCGTCGTCGCGTCGATGCACCGGCTGGCGGTCGCCGAGGCGGTCGACCGGCTCACGCCCGCCGACCTGGACCGGATGCGCGCGGCCAACGCGCGCTTCGCCGCCGCGATCGCGGAGCGGGACACCCCGGCCGCGCTCGCCGCCGACGACGAGTTCCACGGCGTCGCCGTGGTCGCCTCGGGCAACCGGGCGCTGGCCACGGTGCTCGACCAGTTCAGCCCGGTCGTACGCCGCCTCGAGCGACGCCGCTTCGCCAGCCACGCCGGCGCCGAGTCGGTGACGCTGCACGACCGGCTCGTCGCGGCCTGCGCCGCCGGCGACGTCGAGGCCGCGGCGGACCTCGCCTTCCGTACCTGGCAGAACCTCGCCGACCTGATCCCCGAGACCGACCCCGAGACCGACCCCGACCAGCAGGAGACCCGATGATCCTCGACCAGTTCGCCCGCCACCCGTTGACGTTCGGGCCCTCCCCCGTCCACCACCTCGCACGGCTGAGCGACCACCTCGCCGCGCAGGGCGGCGGGGCGCAGGTGTGGGCCAAGCGCGAGGACGTCAACAGCGGCCTGGCCTTCGGCGGCAACAAGATCCGCAAGCTCGAGTACATCGTCCCCGACGTGCTCGCCAGCGGCGCCGACACGCTCGTCTCGATCGGCGGCTACCAGTCCAACCACACCCGCCAGGTCGCCGCGGTCGCCGCGCACCTCGGGCTGAAGTGCCGCCTGGTGCAGGAGAAGTGGGTGCCGTGGGACGACCCGACCAACACCCAGGTCGGCAACATCATGCTGAGCCGGATGATGGGTGCCGACTCCCGGCTCGACCCGGCCGGCTTCGACATCGGCATCCGCGACTCGTGGAAGGACGCGATCCGCGAGGTCGAGGAGTCCGGCGGCACGCCCTACGCCATCCCGGCCGGCGCGAGCGAGCACCGCCTCGGGGGCCTCGGGTTCGCCAACTGGGCGTTCGAGGTGGCCGAGCAGGAGAAGGCGCTCGGCGTCACCTTCGACACGATCGTGGTCTGCACCGTCACCGGCTCCACCCACGCCGGGATGATCGCCGGCTTCGCGGCCCTCGAGGACCTGACCGGCGTACGCCGCCGGGTGATCGGCATCGACGCCAGCGCCACCCTCGAGAAGACCCGCGACCAGGTCGCCCGGATCGCCCGCAGCACCGCCGAGCTGATCGAGCTCGGCCGCGACCTGCGTGACGACGAGGTCACCGTGCTCGAGGGCTGGGCCGGCGACCTCTACGGCGTGCCCGTCGACTCGACGATGGAGGCGATGGCGCTCGGCGCCCAGCTCGAGGCGATGATCACCGACCCGGTCTACGAGGGGAAGTCGCTCGCCGGGCTGATCGACCTGGTCAAGGCCGCCGACATCCCGCGCGACTCGCACGTGCTCTACGCCCACCTCGGCGGCCAGCCGGCGATCAACGCCTACCACTCGCTCTGGCCCGCGCAGGGCTGAGCGCTAGCGTCACCCGGGTGTACGACGACGCGCTCGCCTGGGCCGGCTCCGTCCTCGGGAGCCCTGTGGTCGAGCACGAGCCGCTCACCGGCGGCATGACGTCGGCGATGCTCGCGCTGCGCGACGCGTCAGGTGCGGAGTCGGTGCTGCGGCTGATGACCAACGAGCCGTGGCGCACGCACGGTGCCGAGCTGACCGCTCGCGAGCGGGACGCCCAGCTCGCGCTGGCCGGCACCGGCGTCCCGGCACCGGTCAGCCTGGGCCTCGACGCGGCCGGTGCCGCGACCGGCGTGGCGGCGCACCTGATGTCCCGGCTGCCGGGCTCGCCGCTCGCCGAGGTGACGGACGGCCATCTCGACGCGATGGTGGACCTGCTCGCCGACATCCACGCCGTCCGGCCGGTCCGACCGTTCCGCACGTTCCAGTCCTGGGCGTGGGAGGCGAAGTGGGTGGTGCCGGACTGGACCCGGCACCCGGCGTCGTGGGAGCGCGCCTTCGAGCTGCTCGCCGGGCAGGAGCCGGCGTACGAGCCGACCTTCCTGCACCGCGACTTCAGCCACCGCAACCTGCTGTGGAACGACGACGCGATCAGCGGCGTCGTCGACTGGGTGGAGACCTCGACCGGACCCGCCTGGCTCGACGCGGCCCACGGGGCGTCCAACCTCGCGGTCGCTCACGGGGTCGAGCGCGCGGAGGCGTTCGTCGGGCGATGGGCCGCCGCGTCGGGGACGGCGCCGGAGCCGCACTGGCTGGTCATGGACACCGTCGGCTACCTCCCGCCGCCGGGCAAGGCGCTGATGTTCGGCGAACCGGGCCAGCGCGAGCGGCTCGACGACTGGCTCGACCTGGTCGTCCGGATCAGCTGAGCGCGAAGTCCACCGCTGCGCGCGCGTGCAGCGCCGTGGTGGCGAACACCGGGACGTCGACGTCGTCCTGGCCGATCAGCAGCTCGATCTCCGTGCAGCCGAGGATCACTCCCCCGGCGCCCTGCTCGACCAGCCTCCGCACCACGTCGACGTACGCCGCCCGGGACTCGTCGCGGACGACCCCGAGGACCAGCTCGTCGTAGATCACGTCGTGCACGAGCGTGCGGTCGTCGCCCTCGGGCACGAGCACGTCGAGCCCGTGCGAGCGCAGCCGGTCGGCGTAGAACGGCTGCTCCATGGTGAACCGGGTGCCGAGCAGCGCGACCCGCTCGACCCCGGCGCCACGCACCGCGTCGGCGGTGACGTCGGCGAGGTGGATGAGCGGGATGTCGACCGCGGCCTCGATGGCGTCGGCGACCTTGTGCATCGTGTTGGTGCAGAGCACCAGGCACTCGGCGCCCGCCGCCTCGAGCGACCTGGCCTCCAGGGCCAGGGCGGCACCGGCCGCGTCCCAGTCCCCCGCGACCTGCAGGGCCTCGATGCCGGCGAAGTCGACCGACGCCATCACCAGCCGCGCGGAGTGGAAGCCGCCGAGCCGGTCGCGGACGTCCTCGTTGAGGAGCCGGTAGTAGAGCGCCGTGCTCTCCCAGCTCATCCCGCCCAGCAGCCCGATCTTGCGCATCGCCTCACCCATGCCAGCCATCTAAGCGGGTTAGCGTGCAGCCATGGCCCCGACGCCTCTCGCGACCTCGGACGGCATCACCGTCCACCCCGCCACGCACGCCAGGTTCGACGACGTCCGCACCATGGTCGGCCCGAAGAACCCCACCTCCAGCGTGTGCTGGTGCCTGAGCCACCGGATCCCGGCCAAGGTCAACCGTGAGCTCGCCGGACAGGAGCGCGCGGACTTCGTCGAGGCACTGACCCGCAAGCGCACCAAGCCCGGCGTGCTGGCCTACGACGGCGACGAGGTCGTCGGCTGGGCAGCGGTCGCACCTCGCGCCGACCTGCCCTTCGCCCGGTCGACCAAGATCCCGCACGTCGACGACCAGCCGGCCTGGTCGGTGTGGTGCATCCGCGTGCGCCCCGGCCACCGTGGTCGCGGCATCTCCCACGTCCTGCTCGAGGGCGCGGTGACCTACGCCGTCCAGCGCGGAGCGCCGGTCATCGAGGGCTACCCCGTGGACAACAAGGGCGAGAAGGTCGACCTGACCATGGCCTACGTCGGCACCCGCGCGGTCTTCGAGGCCGCCGGCTTCGCGCTGGCCAGCAGCACCGACGCCACGTCCGCGGGGTTCCCGCGGGTGATCATGCGCCGCGACGCCTGACTCCGCACCCCCGCCGACCCGCCACGCCACGCCGTACGCCGACTCGCGTGCGACGCGACCTCCTTGCTACCTTTAGTCCAGTAATTCACTGCACTAATGAGATGGGGTCGGGCATGGGGACGAACGAGGGTGACTGTCGGGTCGTGGTGGTCGGAGCGGGCGCGGGCGGCACGCTGGTCGCCACCCACCTGGTCACGGCGCTCTCGTCGCGCTTCCGCGTGGAGCTCGTCGACCCGGTCGCGACGACCGGTCGCGGCCAGGCCTACTCCACGACCGACGAGCGCCACCTGCTCAACGTCCCCGCCTCCGGGATGAGCGCGTTCCCGCGCGACCCCGAGCACTTCCTGCGCTGGCTGCGCAACCACCACGACGCGAAGTTCCAGCCGCACGACTTCGCGCCGCGTGCCGTCTTCGGCCGCTACCTCGAGAGCCTGCTCACCACCGCCACCGAGTTCCCCGGCAACGCCCGGCTCGTACGCCGTCGCGCCGAGGTGGTCGACATCACCGCCTCCGGCAGCGACTTCGTCGTCGAGCTCTCCGACGGCGAGCGGCTCGAGGCCCGCGCCGTCGTGCTCGCGACCAGCAGCCGACCCGGCACCGGCTGGGCGCCGCCCGAGCTCGCGGCCGACGCCCGTCTCGTCGCCGACCCGTGGACACAGGGGATCCCCGAGGTCGGCGACGTGCTGATGCTCGGCTCCGGCCTGACCATGGTGGACCTCGCGATCAGTGCCGACCGGCCGGACCGCACCGTGCACGTCGTCTCGCGCACCGATGCCGTGCCCCAGCCGCACGTGCTGCCGACCACTCCCCCCGTCCCGCCGCCGCCCGGCGTGACCCGCACCCAGGGCCTCGACGCACTGCGCTCGACCCTGGCCGCCCACGTCGACTCGACGGTCGAGGCGACCGGCGACTGGCGCGCGGCCGTCGACGGCCTCCGCCCGGTCACCGCCCAGCTGTGGCGCGGGCTGTCCGAGGCCGACAAGCGTCGCTTCATCGCCGAGGACGCCCGCTCCTGGGACGTGCACCGGCACCGCATGGCGCCCGCCACCGCGCGCCGCTTCGACGCCGTCGCGGACGCGGGTCGCCTCAAGCGGCACCGCGGCACCATCGCCGGCGTACGACCCGACGCGCACGCGCTCCACGTCACCCTCGACGACGGCACCACCCTGCGCGTGGCAGCCGTGGTCAACTGCACCGGCCCGGTCGGCTCGATCGCCGCCGACCCGCTGCTGACCCGCCTGGCGCAGACCGGCCTCGTCCGTCCGGGTCCGGCCGGCCTGGGCATCGACACCGCCGACGACGGCCGGATCCTCGGCACCCTGCCCGACGCGCTGCCGTTCCTCGCGGTCGGGTCGCTGCGACGCGGCAACCTGTGGGAGTCGACGGCCATGCCCGAGATCCGCGAGCAGGCCTACGACGTGGCCCGCGTGGTGAGCCGCACCATGCACGGCGAGTCCCGCCGCCGACCGGTCGACCCCTACGGCCTCACCCTCTCGACCAGCACGGACGCCGCCGAGCGCTACAACGCGGCGCTCGGTCGCCTGCTGCGTCTCCAGGACGGCGTGGAGGAGGGCCTCACCGAGGCGGTGGCCGCCGACGAGGGCTTCGTCCAGGCGCACGCCGCGCTGGCGCTGCTCGGTCACGAGTGGGGCGCCAACATCCACTGGCAGGCCTCGCTCCGCGCTGCGCACCGGGCCGCCGCCGAGCGCCACCTCGACGACCGCGAGAGCTCGTTCCTCGACGCCGTCACCACCCGGCTCCGCACCGACGAGGCCACCGGCGCCGCCGCGCTGCTCCGGCACGTACGCCTGTTCCCCCGCGACGCGCTCGCGGTCAGCGTCGCCGTGCCCACCGTCGCCTTCGGCGGGCTCACCAGCGGCAGCCAGACCGCCCAGCTGGTCGAGTCGCTGGGTCGGTCCTACGGCGACGACTGGTGGTACGCCGGCCAGCTCGCGTTCGTGCGCCAGGACCAGGAGCGGTGGTCCGAGGCCGAGGAGCTGTCGTCCTACGCCCTCTCCGTCGAGCCCGCCTCGGGTCACGCCGTCCACGCCCGCGCGCACGTCTTCTACGAGACGGGCCAGCACACGGCCGGTCTGGCGTGGCTCGACGAGTGGATCCGCACCCGCGGACCGGAGGCCAACCACCGCTCGCACTTCTCCTGGCACGCCGCCCTCCACGAGCTGATGCAGGACGACATCGAGGCCGTACGCCGTCGCTACCAGCGCGAGCTCGCGCCCTCGGTCGTCCGCGGGAGCCGGGTCGTCGTCGACAGCGGCGCGCTGCTGTGGCGCGGCCGCGTCACCGGCGCCTGGACCGAGGACCTGCCGATCGGCGAGGTCCGGGCACAGGCCCCGAACGACTGGCTGACCTCGCCCCCGACGCCGTTCGCCGCGATGCACAGCGCCGTGCTGCTCGCCGCCGACGGTGACGCGGCCGCTCTGGCGCAGCTGTCCGACCAGGCCGCCCGCAGCGAGGACCGGGTCTTCCGCGACGTCGTGTCGCCGCTGTGCACCGGGCTCGTCCAGGTCGTCGAGGAGCGCTGGAACGCCGCGTCCGCGACGCTCACCTCGGTCGTGCGGACGATGGAGCCGCTCGGCGGCAGCCGGGCGCAGCGCGAGGTCGTCGAGGACACGCTCGTCCACGCGCTCGCGATGGCCGGCCTCAACGAGGAGGCCGCTGCCCTGCTCGACGAGCGCCTCTCACGACGCTCGTCGGCCCTCGACGCACGCCGACGGGCGCGGGTCATCGCCTCGGAGCCCACTCGCGTGGACGCCACCCAGGGACGCTGATCCGGCCATGACCGGCGACGCGCTGAGCTCGGTCGCGGTGACCACGATGATCACCCTCGCGATCATGGAGCTCCACCTGGAGCTGGTCGCGGGCGCCGCTGCCTGGCTCGCGGCGTGGTGGTTGCTGCGGGAGCCCGGCGAACGGACCGGACCGCACGGATGAGGGCCCCGGGGGCGGCTCGGCTGTGGGGATCGGGGTCCCGACATCGAGGGTGGCGTGTGACCGCTCAGCCCAGTGGGTCGTGGGTGCGCGCCACCAGGTCGGCGAGCAGGGCTGGCATTCCGCCCACGGCGACCACGCGTCGCTGACGGTCGGGCTCGGTCTCTCCTGCGAGCACGGGCTCGAGCGCAGCGAGTGGAGCGTCGAGCCGGTCGCCGGCGAGGACCTCGCCCGCCTCGGCGATGACCTTCGCCGCCACCTCCCGGAGCGGACGCAGGTGCCCGTCGAGGTCCACCACGCGTGTGTCGAGGCCGTAGCGGGCGGCGCGGTGGTCGTTGACCGCCAGCACGTCGTCGTCCAGGTCCATCTGGTCAGGAGCCTCGGCCGCCCGGCGCGCGATGCCCTGCACCAGTGCGGTCAGGCCGCTCACGACCGAGAGGGACGGTACGGCGTCCATGACGCGCACCTCGAGCGTGCCGAGCAGCGGCCGCGGGCGCATCTCCCACCAGACGTAGGTGTGGTCGGATGCCTCCGCGGCGCACATCAGCGCCTTGGTGCGGCGGACGTAGTCCTCCCACGACCGCAGACGCGGCGGCATCGTGGTGCGCGGGTAGGACCGGATGATGGCCGCCCGCGCCGTGGCCTGACCGGAGTCCAGTCCGTGCCAGTACGGCGATCCCGCGGCGAGGGCCCGCAGCACTGGCAACCGGTTGCGCAGCCCGCGGTAGGCCCGCATCGTGGTCCTCTCGTCCGGCAGGCCGACGTGCACCTGCAGGGCCGCCGTCGGCGTGCGGAGCAGGCCGGCGTACTCGTCGATGATCCGGTCGTAGCGCGCGGAGGTGGCGATGTCGGCAGCTCCCACGCAGGCGGTGGGGTGGACGCCGGCCGCGAGCAGGCGGGCACCCTGGGCTGCGGCGGTGAGCCGGAGCTCCCTCAGGGAGTGCAGGACGTCCTCGGCGCCGGCACACACCGGTGAGCTCAGCTCGACCTGGTCGACGTAGATCTCGCCGGTCAGCACACCCGCCGGCGACCCCGCCAGGGTCATCGTCTCGACCAGCGGTGCGGCAGCGGTCCCCATCAGCTCGTAGGCGCGGTCGACGAGCATCAGCTCCTCCTCGACGCCCACGGTGAACTCCCCACCCGGAACGTGCGCCGGCACCTCGCAGCCCATGCCGGACAGGTGCCCCCCGGACCGCTTTCGCATACGGGCGACGGGCCGGGACTTCTGCGCGTGCGACCTCGTGCTTCTGGGTACGGGTAGGTCCAGCACCGTCACGCACCGACGAGAGGACCCTCGTGATCTCCATCAGCAAGCTCGCAGGAGCGATCACCCACCCGACGCGCACCCTCACCTCAGCCGCAGGCACGACGCTCGGCGTGGCGGCAGCGGGCCTGCGGACGGTCGGCGGAGTGGCGGGGTGGGTCCTGGAGCGGACGGCTGGCGGCAGCGCGCAGCCGTCGTCGCCGTGGACCCGAGCGGGGGCTGACGCAGGATCGGTCCCGGTCGGCGACGTGCCGGCCGTGCCCGTCCCCGAAGAGCCCTCCGAGGAAGAGTCGGCTCCCGTGACCACCGGGACCCGCGCGGCCCGGACCCCGGCCACGAAGGGCGGCGCTGCGAGGAAGGCCGCTCCCGCGAAGGCCACAGCGCGGAAGACGCCTTCGGGCAAGCTCCCGGCCAAGAAGGCGCCCGCCAAGCGAGCGCCGTCGAAGCAGGCCGCGGTGCTCGCCCCCGCACTCGGTCTCACCGAGGACGAGGTCGAGCAGGTGACGAAGGGCTCCGGGTCCGACAAGTCCTGACTATCCTCGGACCATGCACCGGATCTTCACCACGAGCGTCGCCTCGGTCTATCCCCACTACGTGACCAAGGTGGAGAAGAAGGGGCGCACGCAGGCCGAGCTCGACCAGGTCATCGAGTGGCTCACCGGGTTCGACGACGAGGCGCTCCGGTCGCACCTCGCCGACGAGACGACGTTCGCCGACTTCTTCGACGACGCGACGCTCAACCCCCACGTCGACCAGATCACCGGGTCCGTGTGCGGCGTGAAGGTCCAGGAGGTCGAGGACCCGCTGATGCGCAAGATCCGCTACCTCGACAAGCTCGTGGACGAGCTCGCCAAGGGCCGGCCGATGGAGAAGGTGCTGCGGGGCTGACGCGGCCGTTCCGAAGGTGGGCTGCTCGACCAGATCGACAACGCCAGCGCGGTGAGTGACCCACATTCGCGGGGCGCGAATGTGGCTCGGACACCGCCCACGGGCGCGGCGTCGTACGACACGCCCAAGGGCGGTGAGTGACCCACAATTCGCAGGCCGCGAATGTGGCTCACTCACCGCTCAGGCGGGCCGTACGGGTCCTCACGTCTCCCCGCGCTCGCGGCGCAGCCACATGATCGGGTCGCCGTCGTCGACCTCCACGCCGTGGTGGCGCAGCGCGTGGCGGGCCACCTGGCGGCGGGCCGCGGCGAACGTCACCACGTGGGCGAAGACGCTGCCCATCACGAAGCTCTCCGGCGGGTCGCACAGGGCGTCGACCAGCCGGTCCTCCCAGGCGCCACGGCTGTCGAGGTCGCGGATCGTGGCCAGCCAGCGCGGAGCGACCTCGTCGTGCCGGGCGAGCAGGGCGGCCGGATCGGTGTCGCCGCCCGACGGGAAGTCCTCGCCGCCGATGGCGGCGAGCCAGACCTCCTTGGCCACCACCAGGTGCTCGAGGACCCGGGCCAGGGTGTCGTCGGGACCGTCGAAGCCGAGCACCTGGAAGCCCGGCAGGAGCGGGACGTCGTACGCACTCGCCGGGACGCCCTTGGCCAGGTCGAGGAGGTGCCGGGTGTCGTCGAGGTCGTGGCGGACCAGCTGCTCGGTGATGGGGTTCATGGCCTTCTCCGTGGACTGCACCCACAGCGACATGGGCGGGTGGAAGTGGATGCCGTTGGGCGCCGGCAGCCAGCGGCGTGGCCGACGGCGTGCTCGGCGGGTGGCCGAAGGCGCGGGAGTACGCCCGGGCGAAGCCCTCGACCGACTCGTAGCCGGCCTCGAAGGCGGCGTCGGTGACCGTCGTGCCCGACGAGAGGCGCCAGGCCGCCCGCTCGAGCATCACCCTGCGGCGCATCGACACCGGCGGCTCGCCCGCGTCGCGGCGCAGCCGTCGGGCGAAGTGGAACGGCGAGGCGTAGGCGCCGCCCGCCATCTCCGGCAGCGTGGAGTGGTCCTCGTCGAGGACGGAGTCGAGGAGCTCGCGGAGGCGGTCGCGTCCGGTGTCGGTCATGTCTCCAGTCTGGGACACCCGTGGCGCGTCGTGCCCGACCGGAATTGCGCGATGCGGGTCACGGGACCGTGAACTCCACCGACTTCACCGGGTTGTCGAACTCCGTCGTGCGCAGGGAGACCTGCACCTCCCACGTGCCCGTCGTCGGCAGCACGACGTCACCGGCGTAGGTGCCGGGGCCGGTGCTGGTCAGCGCGACCTCGCCCAGGTCGACCTCCTCGGTGGAGAGGCTGAGCCGGGGTGCCTCGAAGCCCTCGACCGGGTCGCCCTGGTCGTCGGTCATCTCGATGGTCACCGTGGCCGGCCCCACACCGAGCGGGTCGAGGGAGATCTCGGCAGTGATCTCGTCGAGCTGGACCGTCTCGCTCGCCGTGTCGGACCTGGTGGGCGAGGTCGACGGTGACCTCCTGCTCAGGACTGCGGTCGACGAGGAAGCCGGTCACGAGCAGCACCGCGACGAGCACGCCGGCCTCGGCGAGCGTCGTACGCACGATCAGCGCGGCCGAGTCGCGACGGTCGCGGCGCTTGGCAGCGATCCGCAGCCGCGGGAGCAACGAGAAGCGGTTCCAGGTGGCGATGGCGATCGCCGCCAGCACGATGAGGACCTTGACGAGCAGGAAGCCGCCGTAGCCGGTGTCGAGCAGCGCGCCCCAGGAGCCGGCGATCCGCCAGGCCAGCACCGAGCCGGCGACGACCAGGACGGCCAGCACGCCGGACGCCCACGCCGAGAACCGCGCGAGCACCACCGCGCCCGCGTCGTCGCGAGCGGCCAGGTCGCCCAGCACGAGGGCGATGGCGACCAGGCCGCCCAGCCACACGGCACCGGCGGCGAGGTGGAGCACGTCGACCGCGATGACGAGCGCCTCGGGAGTGGTGGCGCGCGTGTGCCCGGTGAGCGACGGCGCGGCGAGGGCCGCTGCACACCCGAGGAGGACCAGGCCGGTGCGGGCGCGGTCGGGGGCCGCGGACGGGCAGCGCGCCGCTCGCGAGGCGCGAGCCCGGCGAGCACCAGGGCAGGTACGACGTACTCGTCGGTCGCCAGCGCCGACCAGGTCGACCCGTCGCCGAGCGCCGAGGCCCGCAGGCCGAGCTGGTAGAGCGCGACCAGCGGCACGGCGGCCCACCAGGACAGGGCGGCGACGACGGCAGCGATCCGCGCTGTCGTCCGCAGTCGGCGGCGCGAGTCGTCCGCGCTCCGGTCGCGCGGCAGGAAGAGGACGGAGAAGGCCGCCACGCCGGCGGCGACGAGGAGGCCGAGGTAGCCCAGCCAGCGGACCACGCTGAGCAGGAAGGGCGCCGTCGTGTCGACCTCGGCGGCCGTGGTCGGCACGTCCACCTCGGCGCTGGGCTGGCCGACGGAGAAGCTGAGCGAGCCGCCGATGGGGTGACCGTCGGCCGAGACCAGCCGCCAGACGACGACGAAGGTGCCCTCGCCGACCTCCTCGTCGAGGCCGACGACGAGCTGGGCCTTGCGCACCGAGGCCGTCGAGGCCACCTCGGCGCCGGTGGCGTCGAAGACCTCGATCCCCGCCGGGACCCCGATGACGGACTCGTTGAAGGTGAAGGTCACCTGCTCGGGCGCGGTCTCGAGGACCGCACCGTCCGCGGGGTCGGTGCTGATCAGGGTCGCGTGCGCGGCGGCCGGTGCGGCCGAGCCGAGCACGAGGAGGAGGGCCAGCGGGACGAGCAGGCAGGCCAGGCAGCGTGCGTCGCGGGGGTCATCCGCGTCGACGGCGCATCAGGAGCACGCCGCCGCTGGCCAGGCAGCCGGCCGCGAGCACGCCCACGGCGCCGTAGGTCATCATTCGTCCGTCCGAGGCGCCGGCACCGACGGCCGTCGGCAGGTCGGCCGCGGTCCCGTCCGCCGCGGTCACCACGATCACGGGGGCGGGCATGTCGAGATCCTCGCTGCTCGCCGCGTCCTCGGCGACCTCGGTCCAGGCCGACTCCCCCTCGACGCACCTCTGCACCACCGGGAAGACCAGCTCGGCGCCGACCTCGTCGGGCAGCCGGACCGTGAACGTCACCTCGTCACGCAGGGCGTCCGGCAGCGGGTCGTCGGTGTGGAAGGTGACCTGGCCCTCGTCCGGGTCGGCGGCCCAGCGGTCGTTGCTGTCGGCGCCCAGCTCGGTGACGGAGTCGGGCATCCGGACCGCGATCTCGGTCGTGGCCGAGCCCTCGCAGCCGTGCGGGACCTCCAGCACGACCACGGCGCTCGAGCCGGCGGCCGTGGTGCTGGCGGTGAGGGTCACGTGGGCCGACGCCGGGGCGGCAGCGAGTGCCACCGCGACGCACGCCAGGGCAGCGGCCGGTCCTGCCACGCGCAGTCCGGGCACACCCGCACCACGGTGCGTACGGGTGCGACTCATGGGGACTCCCGGGCGGAACGAGCGGGGTGACCGTCCTCACACAACCAGCCTGTAGAACTGTTGTCAAGGATGTGAACTGCCACTACCGTGATTCAAGTCACTGAATTGAGGTCGCACGTGTGAACGTGCGTGCGCGCGGCCGCCCGTCGTAGATCAGAGAGAAGGACCATCCCATGCCCAACATCACCGTCGAGCTCCTCAAGGGCCGCTCGGTCGAGCAGCGCCGCGACTTCGCGCAGGCCGTGGCCGACAGCGCCGTGGAGATCCTGGGCGCCCGCCGCCAGGACGTCCGCATGGTCTTCAGCGAGATCACCCCCGACATCGTCGCCAACGGCGGCGTCCTGGCCAGCGAGGACGAGAGCCGCGCAGGAGTCGTCGCGGCGCTGGCCGACGACTGACCCAGCACGGCAGCACCACGCAGCACCACGCAGCACCGCTGCACAGCACCACCACGCAGAGCGGGCCCGGAGGATCTCTCCTCCGGGCCCGCTCTGCTGTCTGGCTACTTCTTCTTGATCTTGATCTTCACCTTGTCCTCGGCCGACTCCGCCAACGCGCTCCCCTGGTAGGTCACGGTCAGCTTCATCTTCTTCTTGGTGGCCTTGGGCAGCTTGATGACGACCTTGCCGTCGACCAGGGTCCCGGTGACCGTCTTGCCGCCCTTGATGGCGACCGACACCACACCGGTGACCGGTACGCCGTCAGCGGCCCGCAGGACGACCTTGACCTTGGCCTTCTTGCCCTTCTTCACCGTGCTCGGCGCCTTCACGGCCATCCGCGGGACGACCTTGTCGACGATGAGCTCCACCTGCGAGGACGAGGCCTTGTGGCCGTTGTCCCCGACGTAGCGGAGGGTGAGCTGGTGCGTGCCCGGGAGCAGACCCTTGGCCGGGAGCTCCAGCCTGGCCTGACCGGACGCGAGGGTGCCGGAGGCCAGGACCTCGGTCCCGTTGACCACCTCGACCTTGCCGGTGGCTGCCGCCGGAGCGACGCTGACCACGAGCGTGCCCGCCTTGCCGTAGGTGACCGGGGCCGAAGCACCTGCCACCGCCGAGTTCAGCGGTCCACCCTCGCCACCGTTGCCGCCCGCAGGCTTGACGGTGATGGTGACGGTCGCCGGCTCCGAGGTGTCGGTGCCGTCGCTCGCCGTGTAGGTGAACTGGTCCTTGCCCGCGAAGCCCGCGTCGGGCGTGTAGACGAAGGACCCGTTGGCCGCCAGGGTGACCGAGCCGTTGACCGGCTGGCTGGTCCTGGTCGCGGTCAGCGTGTCACCGTCGACGTCCGTGTCGTTGCCGAGGACTCCCGGCGCGGCCAGCGACAGCGGCTCACCGGCCACGGTGCTGAACGCGTCGTCCACGGCGACCGGCGCAGAGTTCGGCGCCGTCGGCTCCTCCTGCACGGTGATGGTGACCGTGGTCGCAGCCGAGGACGAGGTGCCGTCGTTGGCCTTGTAGGTGAAGGTGTTGGTGCCCACGAAGCCGCTGTCGGGGACGTAGGTGAACGAACCGTCCTCCGCGAGCTCCACCACGCCGTTGGCCGGCTGGGTCACCGACGTCGCGGTGAGGTCGTCGCCCTCGGCGTCGGTGTCGTTGGTCAGGACGCCCGGGGCGCCGACCTCGAGCACGTCGTCCTCGGGTCACCGTGTAGCTGTCCGCGACACCCACCGGCGCTGCGTTGACCGTGCCGTTGTAGAGGTCGAGGACGTCGGCGGCGTCGAGCTCGTAGCCGTAGATCCGGAAGTCGTCGACCTGCTCGGTCGGGCGCGGGTCGTTGTAGCTGCCGTTGGCGATGAAGTTGGCGGTGGTGCCGCCGTCACCGACGTCGCCGATGTCGATCGGGATGTTGTCCCTGGTCGCACCGACCACACCGTTGAAGTAGATCTTGCCGGTCGTGCCCGTGCCGGTCGGCGACGGACCCAGCGTCAGCGACCACGTGGGTCCACTGGTTGAGCGGCAGGTCGGTGTCACCGGGCAGCTGGATCCTCTGGTCGGCTCCCGTTGTCCATGCGGAGCGTGGCCGCGAACCCGCGGTCACCGTTGATCGTCGAGGACTGCAGGAGGAGGTACTCCTGCGTGGACTTTGCCGATCTGGAGGTGGGTCGTCCAGTTGGGCAGTGCGGTCGGACGGATCCACGTGGAGACCGTGAACTCCTCGTCCATGCCGGCCGTGATGTTGTTCGGCAGGTTGACGTGACCAGCACCGGGCAGGTTGACGCCCGCGCCGTACTTCGCGGTGGGCACCCATCCGGCGTTGCCCTGGAGCGTGGCCGGACCGATCGACGGGTCGGTGCCCGAGTTGACGGACGTGGTGCCCGTGCCCTCGTCGAACTTGTAGTGCACCGGCACGCCCTCGCCCACCGGCGGACGGTCGACCGTGTGGGTCACCGTCGCGGCGGAGTCACGCCAGCCCTCGTCGGCCAGGAAGCGGACCTCGATCTCGTGGTCCCCCGGGGACAGGCTCACGTCGGCGAACGTCACCGCACCGGCGACCACGTCCTCCTGGTCTCCCCGGCTCGCGCCGTCGACCCACAGCTCGGCGACACCGGTCGGGGCAGCCCCGGCGGAGTCGGCGATCGTGGCCGAGACGGTGAGCGGCTCGCCGAACGCAGACGGCGACTCCGGCGTGACGTCGACCGTGACGGTCGTGTTCAGCGCGGTTCCGTCGGCGTAGATCGCGGCGATGTCAGCGTCCGACAGCGTCGAGGTGTAGAGGCGTACGTCGTCCATCAGGCCGTCGAACGACGGGTCCGGGTAGCCGTTGCGACCCAGCCAGTTGTTCGTCGTCGGACCGATGTCCGTCATCGTCAGCGTCAGGTCGTTGCGGCTGGCGATCGGGGCACCGTTGAGGTAGAGCGTCCCGGTGGCTCCCGGAGCGCGTGAACGCGACGTGGCTCCACTGGTTGAGCGCGACGTCCTTCGTCGGCGTGGCGTAGATCCGCTCCTGGAGGTTGCTGCCCTTCTTCTTGAACGTCGCAGCCAGACCGGTGTTCTGGTTGGCCTGGGTCTGCATCTGGATCTGGAAGAAGCTGCCGGCGTCACCGAGGCCGTCACCGATGTGGAACAGGTTGATCCAGTTCCCCTTGGTGTCGGGCTTGACCCAGAACGACGTCGTGAAGTCGGCCTCGTTCTGCAGCAGGTTGTCCGGCAGGTCGACCGTGTTGGCGTTGGTGCCGCCCTTCAGGTCGAGTGCGCCGCCGTGGATGCCGTTCGGGCTCCAGCCGGTGGTGCCGGTCAGCGTGGCGTCACCGACGGACGTGTCCGACCCGGTGTTGGCCGCGGTCGTGCCGGTGCCCTCCTCGAAGTCGTACTGGATCGGGACGTCGGCGACGCCGAGCCCGGTTCCGACGACGACCAGGTTGTCGAGCACCAGGCCCGCACCGGAACCGGTGCCGGAGATCGTCAGGTCCTGCTGCCGCGCGGTGGCGACGAAGGTCCCGGTGAAGGTGTCGAACGCCGTGGTCGACGCGGTCGAGGTCGACAGCGCCTGCGTGAGGTTGGCGATCGAGAGATCGGCCGTCCCCGGAGCGGTGCCGGCCGTGCGGTTGTCGCGGGCGTAGCGCACCGACACGCGGTACTCCTTGCCCACGTCGAGACCCTTGAGCGTGCGGGTCATGTCACCGGTCGTGCCCAGCGCGAGGTGGTAGCCGGTCAGGCCGAGGCCACCCATGTTGTTGGCGGCCGGCGGTGCCGCCTCGCCCGCAGCACGGACCAGCTGGACCTCGCTGTCGATCTTCCAGGGCGACATCCGGCTGTTGCCGGCCGCCACCTGCACGACGCGGGCGTAGTCACCCGACGGCCATGAGGCCGGCAGGCGCGGGTACTCGAACTGGTCGACGACCTTGGGGGCCGGCGACTCCATCTTCACGGTCGGGTCGATCTGGACGATGTTGGCCAGCGACGGCGTGCCGTTGCTCCACACGAACACCATGTACGCACCGGGCGGGGCGTAGTTGGCGTCCTGCGGCGAGGTGACGGTGAGCGAGCCACCGGCCTGGGTGAAGTCCAGCTCCTGGAAGTTCTGGTCGTTGTTGAAGCCGTGCGTGACCGAACCGTTGCGGACCAGGGTGACCTTGTCGACGGGGTTGGCGGACGTCACGTTCAGGTTGAACGCGCCGTCGTAGCCGATCTTCTTCGGGGCGCTGGAGACGACCGGGCGCACTGCCGGGCTGTTGCCGTCGAAGAGGTAGGCCGGGGAGTAGTACTCGACATCGGTGTAGTTGTGCGGTCCGGGAGCACCGCCGCCACCGATCATGATCCGGCCGTCGGGCAGGAGCAGGGCGATCGAGTGGTAGAGGCGGGCGTGCTCGTAGGGCACCTTGACCTCGGTCCACTGCGAGCCGCTCGGCGCGTCCGGGTTCCAGATCTCCGGGTTGGTGACGTAGCCACCCTGCCCGTCGTTGTCGCGCGAGCCACCGGTGACCAGCACCTTGCCGTCGGGCATGACCGTCGAGGTCGCCCAGTGGCGGCCGTACTTCATCGGGTCGGTCGCGGTGACCACCGGGTTGGCGGTGCCGCCGGAGATGTCGACGGTGAAGCCGGCGCGGGCGCCGGCAGGGCCGCCGCCGTTGGCCCAGTAGCCGCCACCGACCTGGAGGATCTTGCCGGGGCGGTACATCGTGGCGGTCGACGTGGCGCCGACCGGGTTGCCGAGGGCGCCCTGGTTGCCGGTGCCGTTGCCGAGGGTGCCGCGCAGGGTGATGGAGCCGTCACCCGAGGTGTCCAGCTCGGACATCTGCGTGCCGGAGATGTTGAAGACGTTGCCGTTGGTCGGTGCCACGAAGGCGCGCGGGTACCACCAGCGGTTCTCGTCCGGTCCGTTGCCGTTGCCGCCGTCTCCGTAGGCCGCGGCGCTGGTGGCGCCGTTGAGCAGCTTCCACGAGTTGCCCTGCGTGGGGTCGTAGAGCTCGGGGGTGAGGACTCCGGGGCCGCCGGGGCCGCCGCGCAGCGATCCACCCTGGACGACGATGGAGCCGTTGGGCAGCGTGGTGCCCGTCGGGTACCAGCGCGGGAAGTTCATCGGGGCCTCGTTCTTGAGGCCGGCGCCGGTGCTGTAGCTCGTGACGCCGATCGCGGCGTCGTTGGGGGCGTTGCCACCGAGGCCGTCGTCACCGCCGACGGTGAAGGTCGAGCGTCGGTGCGGCATCTGGACCTGCATGGAGCAGAAGAGATCGGTGTAGGTCGCGTTGGGGATGATCCCGGAGACCAGGTTGGCCACCGTGCGCACCACCTTCGGGTCCCAGACGTCGATCTCGGTCTGGCCGCCCTGGGTCACGCAGTCGTTGCCGCTGTAGTCGTAGGGGTTGTTGTCGGTGCAGCCCGAGCCGACCGAGCCGAAGGACTGGACCTTGCCGTCGGTGGTCAGCGCCGCGTTGATCGGCATGACCGGCCACGGGGTCACGTCGCCCCACGAGCCCTCGGCGTCCTTGGCGGGCGGCGAGCAGTCAGCGGGGAGCAGACCGGCCGAGTAGGCCATGCCGTTGCGCAGCTGCGCACGCACGAAGTCGTCGGCCTGGTTGTCGTCGGCGTTGCCGTCGCCGGCCGCGGTCCACGTCGTCGCGTGGTGCCCGAGCGAGGAGTACCACGAGCGACCGGCATCGATCTTCTGGCACCAGGTGACGGGGTGGGAGGTCCCCTCCTCGCCGATGCGCCCACCGCTGTAGGTCGACTCATCGACGGTGACCAGCGTCTTGACGTTCTGCGTGGGGTTGACGTCCCACTCGTACCACTCGTCGGTGTAGGACAGGGGCGACTGGAGGCCCTGCGTCAGGGGGCTGGCGCCGTCGGCGACCGAGATGGTGCCGCGGTAGCCACCCGCAGGCTCGGGGTGGCCGGTGGCGGCCGCACCGACGAGGCGACGGTAGAAGGGGTTCACGTCGTGCTCGGTCTGGTCGGGCGACCAGGCCGTGTAGTGGAGGCCGACGAAGCCGCCGCCACCGCGGATGTAGGCCTCGAGAGCGGCCCGCTGCTCGGTGTTGAAGAGCACGCCCGCGGTGTGGGCGAAGACCAGGAGGTCCTTGTTGGCCAGGTTGTCGGTGGTGAACGCGGAGGCGTTGGTCGTCTCCTGGATGTCGGCGACGGCCGCGCCCTGACCGTTGTTGTCCAGGCCGTACTGCTCGGCGAGCGAGTTGGCCATCTCCCGCGCCGCGGCGCGGGTGTTGGCGACCGAGCCGTGCACGCCGTCGCCGCTGGAGAACAGCAGCACGCGCAGCACGTCGTCATCGGCAGGGGCGGCGGCAGCGGAGGCCGCGGCCTGGAGGGTGGGGACAGCAGCCTGGGCGCTGCCGGCAGCCAGCGGCAGCGCGACGGACAGCGCGGCTGTCATGGCCACGAGGTGCGCTGAGGCACGGCGAAGGCGCCGCATCTGGCGCCGTCGTACGGACAGAAGTTTCATCAACGATTCCCTAGGGCTCGGCGGGGCGGAGCTCGGCGGGCGACGGGTGCGGTCAGCGCTCACGAGACAGGCTGAAGGTATGACGCCCATCACACAGAGTCAAGAACTCTGTCCAGAATTGTGAATTCCTTGGCGTAGTCGTTCAGATACATGAAAACAGGCCTGGGTGGCCGATCCCCCGCACGGGGTCGGACCACCCAGACCTGGTCTGGGGGTGGTGCTGCTGTGCGCCCGGGGATCCCGGGGTGGATCAGCTCATCGACGTACGCGTGCGCTGCCGCCGCCGGCGAGCGCACGGACCTCCGCAGCCGTGGCCATCGAGGTGTCGCCGGGAGTCGTCATGGCGAGGGCGCCGTGGGCGGCGCCCAGCTCGAGGCACTGCTGGAGGGGCTCGCCCTCGAGCAGGCCGTAGACGAGCCCGGAGGCGAACCCGTCGCCACCACCGACCCGGTCGAAGATCCCCAGGTGGTCACGAGCCGTCGAGGCCAGGACACCGGTCTCCGGGGACCACGCGATGGCCTGCCAGTCGTTGTCGCTGGCCGAGTGGACCGTGCGCAGCGTCGTGGCGATGACCTTGAACCACGGCATCTTCTCCGCCACCGTGGCGACCATGGCCTCGAAGCTGTCCATGGGCAGGGTGCTGAGGTGCTCGTCGACGTGCGCGACCTCGAAGCCGAGCGCGGCGGTGAAGTCCTCCTCGTTGCCGATCATCACGTCGACGTGGCCGGCGAGCCGGGTGTTGACGTCACGGGCGAACGCAGGCCCACCGATGCCGGCCCAGAGGCTCGGACGGTAGTTGAGGTCGAAGGAGACGACGGTGCCGTGCTTCTGCGCGGCCGCCATGGCCTCCTCGGCGACCGCGGCGGCGTTCTCGGACAACGCGGCGTAGATCCCGCCGGTGTGCAGCCAGCGGACCCCGCGACGACCGAACAGGTCGTCCCAGTCCACCGTGCCGGGCGACATGTGCGCGATGGCGGTGTTGGCCCGGTCGGAGACCCCGACGGCACCGCGGACGCCGTAGCCCCGCTCGGTGAAGTTGAGGCCGTTGCGCACGCTGCGCCCGATGCCGTCGTAGGACTCCCAGCGGATCGTGGACGTGTCCACGCCGCCCTGCATGATCAGGTTCTCGACCAGGTGACCGATCTCGTTGTCGGCCAGCGCCGTGACGACACCGGCGCGCAGGCCGAAGACCTTCCGCATGCCACGGGCGACGTTGTACTCGCCGCCGCCCTCCCAGGCCTCGAACCGGCGGGCGGTGCGGATGCGCCCCTCCCCCGGGTCCAGGCGCAGCATCACCTCCCCGAGCGCGACGATGTCGAGCTCGCACTCCTCTGCCGGACGGGTCTCGATCATGCGGGTGCTCCTTCACGCGTGGGTGTGTAGAGGGCGGTCGACGCGACGCACCGGGCGGCGACCTCGTCCCAGCGACCCGCCTTCAGCAGGTCGCCGGCCACCATCCAGCTGCCGCCGACAGCGGCGACGGAGGGATGGGCGAGGTAGGCCGGTGCGGACTCGGCGGTGATCCCGCCGGTGGGCATGAACCGCACCTGGGGGAACGCCGCGGCGAGCGCCTTGATCGTGGACAGTCCCCCGTTGGCCTCGGCCGGGAAGAACTTCACGGTGTCGAGCCCGAGGTCGAGGGCCTGCATGATCTCGCTCGGGGTCGTGACGCCCGGGATCACCGGCACACCGGCCTCCTGGCAGCGTCGTACGACGGCAGCGCTGAGGCCCGGGGAGACCACGAACCTCGCCCCTGCCTCGAGCGCCTGGTCGACCTGGCGCTCGGTGAGCACCGTGCCGGCACCGACGACCAGGTCGTCACGCTCGGCGAGCCGGCGCAGGACGGCCGCGGCCTCCGGGGTCCGGAAGGTCGCCTCGGCGACCGGCAGGCCGCCCTCGACGAGGGCGGCGCCGAGCGCGTCGGCCTTGGCGGGGTCGTCCAGGACGACCACCGGCACGATGCGGTGGCCGCCCAGGACGTCGGTCGCGTTCACGGGGTGGCGTGCTCCGTCGATCAACGGAGCTCGGCGATCACGGTCTTGAGCTCGGTGTAGTCGTCGAGGCCGAACGATCCGAGCTCGCGGCCCCAGCCGGACTGCTTGAAGCCACCGCGCGGCAGGGTGACGTCGTCGGCGTGCCACGTGTTGAGCCACACCGTGCCCGCGCGGAGCTTGCTGCCGACGCGGTGGGCGGTGCCCAGGTCCTTCGACCACACACCGGCGGCCAGGCCGTAGACGGTGTTGTTGGCGGCGGCGACGGCCTCCTCCTCGGTGTCGAACGGGATGGCGGTGATGACCGGGCCGAAGATCTCGTCGGTCTGCACGGCCATCTCCTCGGTGACGTCGGTGATCAGCGTCGGCGAGAAGAAGTAGCCCTTGTCGGCGGCCGCGTCGGCGCTGCCCGCGGCGAGCGTGGCACCGTCGGCGACCGCGCCACGGACGTAGCCGATGACCTTCTCGTGCTGCTCCTGCGAGACCAGCGGACCCATCGTGGTGGCCGGGTCGAACGCGTCGCCGACCTTGATCGCCCTGGCCGCAGCGGCGACGCCCTCGATGACCTGGTCGTAGACGTCACGCTGGACGTAGAGGCGCGAGCCGTTGACGCAGCACTGGCCCTCGTTGAAGTAGCCGGCGAGCGCGGCACCCGCGATCGCGGCCTCGAGGTCGGCGTCGTTGAAGATGATGTTGGGGGCCTTGCCGCCCAGCTCCAGGGAGACCTTCTTGAGGTTCTTGGACGCACCTGCCGCGATCTTCTTGCCGACCTCGGTGCTGCCGGTGAAGGCGACCTTGTCGACGCCGAAGTGGTCGACGAGGGCGGCGCCCGCGTCACCGAAGCCGGGCAGGATGTTGACGACACCGGCGGGGACGCCGGCCTCGAGCAGCATCTGGCCGAGGTAGAGCGCCGTCAGCGGGGTCTGCTCGGCGGGCTTGAGCACGACGGTGTTGCCGGCCGTGATCGACGGGATGATCTTGAAGGCCGCCATGGTGAGCGGGAAGTTCCACGGCACGATGCCGGCGACGACGCCGATGGCCTCGCGACGGGTGTAGGCGTGGAACTCGCGACCGGGCACCGACATCGGGATGGTGGTGCCCTCCATCTTGGTGGCCCAGCCGGCGAAGTAGCGGAACAGCTCGGCGGCGACGCCGACGTCACCGCGCGCGGACGCGAGGCTCTTGCCGTTGTCGAGCGACTCGAGCTGGGCGAACTCCTCGGCCTTCTCGTCGATCATGTCGCCGATGCGCCACAGCAGGTGCGAGCGGTCGCGGGGGGTCATCTTCGACCAGGGCGAACCCGACTCGAAGGCGTTGCGGGCAGCCACGACGGCACGGTCGGCGTCGACGGCCGAGGCCTGCGCCACCTGGACGAGGACCTCCTCGGTCGCCGGGTTGACGGTGCCGAAGGTCTGGCCGTCCTTGGCGTCGACCAGCTCGCCGTCGATCAGGAGCTGGCGGGGCGAGGAGAGGAACGAGGAGACGGCGGGGAGGAGCTGGGAGCTCTGCTGGGTTGCGGCAGACATGGGAAACCTTCCGGGTGCGGGATTCAGGTGCGGGGTGCTGGATCGGGCGGTGTGGATGGGAGAGCTGGTGCTCAGGCGGGTGCTGCGACTACTTGATGATCGCCACCTTTGATCGGTCGAGGGTCAGCGCGACGGCGGCGACGATGATCGCGCCGTAGAGGATCTGCTCCCAGGCCGAGGGCACTCCGACGATCGGCAGACCGACCCGGAGCAGGGTGACCACGAGGGCACCGGTGAGGCTGCGCCAGAGCGAGCCGTGGCCGCCGGTGATCGCCGTACCGCCGACGACGATGGCCGCCACTGCGGGCAGCAGCAGGTTGTCGGCCATGGTCGGGCTGCCGCTGAAGTTGCGGGACGCGAGCATGACCGCGGCGAGACCGGCGCAGGCACCGGAGACGGTGAAGGCGGCGACCTTGACCAGGTCGACGGGCGTGCCGGCGAGCCTCGCCGCCGACTCGGAGTAGCCGGTGGCCCGGACGAAGGTCTCCAGGGGGGTGAGCCGGATGACGAGCGAGATCACCGCCACGACGAGCAGGGCGACGAAGAACGACATCGGGAGGTAGCCGCCGACGTAGAGGTTGAGCCACTTGGTGGCGTCGCGGTCGATGACCCGGATCGGGCCGGCGTCGGAGATGACGAGCGCGACGGCGGAGAAGATGCTCATCCCGCCGAGCGTCACGACGAACGACGGGATCCGGAGCAGCACGTGGGCGATGCCCTGGACCGCTCCGATCGCTCCC
>CAVVQR010000011.1:0-234823 GCA_963750445.1 uncultured Actinomycetota bacterium
CCGGGCCCGCTCTGCTGTCTCGCTACTTCTTCTTGACCTTGATCTTCAGCTTCTCGCTGGTGGACTCCGCCATCGCGCTGCCCTGGTAGGTCACGGTCAGCTTCATCTTCCTCTTGGTCGCCTTCGGCAGCTGGATGAAGACCCGGCCGTCCATCAACGTGCCGGTGATGGTCTTGCCGCCCTTGATGGCGACCGACACCACACCGGTGACCGGTACCCCGTCCGGCGCCCTCAGGACGACCCTGATCGTGGCCCTCTTGCCCTTCTTCACCGGGCACGGCGCCTTCACCGTCATCCCCGGCACCACCTTGGCGACCATGACCGCCACCTTCGAGGACGAGGGCTTGTGGGCGCCGTCCCCGACGTAGCGGAGGGTGAGCTGGTGCGTGCCCGGGAGCAGACCCTTGGCCGGGAGCTCCAGCCTGGCCTGACCGGAGGCGAGGGTGCCGGAGGCCAGGACCTCGGTCCCGTTGACCACCTCGACCTTGCCGGTGGCTGCCGCCGGGGCGACGCTGACCACGAGCGTGCCCGCCTTGCCGTAGGTGACCGGGGCCGAAGCACCTGCCACCGCCGAGGTCAGCGGTCACGCCACCGTTGCCGCCCGAGGCTTGACGGTGATGGTGACGGTCGCCGGCTCCGAGGTGTCCGTGCCGTCGCTCGCCGTGTAGGTGAACTGGTCCTTGCCCGCGAAGCCCTCGTCGGGCGTGTAGACGAAGGACCCGTTGGCCGCCAGGGTGACCGAGCCGTTGACCGGCTGGCTGGTCCTGGTCGCGGTCAGCGTGTCACCGTCGACGTCCGTGTCGTTGCCGAGGACTCCCGGCGCGGCCAGCGACAGCGGCTGACCGGCCACGGTGCTGAACGCGTCGTCCACGGCGACCGGCGCAGAGTTCGGCGCCGTCGGCTCCTCCTGCACGGTGATGGTGACCGTGGTCGCAGCCGAGGACGAGGTGCCGTCGTTCGCCTTGTAGGTGAAGGTGTTGGTGCCCACGAAGCCGCTGTCGGGGACGTAGGTGAACGAACCGTCCTCCGCGAGCTCCACCACGCCGTTGGCCGGCTGGGTCACCGACGTCGCGGTGAGGTCGTCGTCCTCGGCGTCGGTGTCGTTGGTCAGGACGCCCGGGGCGCCGACCTCGAGCACGTCGTCCTGGGTCACCGTGTAGCTGTCCGCGACACCCACCGGCGCTGCGTTGACCGTGCCGTTGTAGAGGTCGAGGACATCGGCGGCGTCGAGCTCGTAGCCGTAGATCCGGAAGTCGTCGACCTGCTCGGTCGGGCGCGGGTCGTTGTAGCTGCCGTTGGCGATGAAGTTGGCGGTGGTGCCGCCGTCACCGACGTCGCCGATGTCGATCGGGATGTTGTCCCTGGTCGCACCGACCACACCGTTGAAGTAGATCTTGCCGGTCGTGCCCGTGCCGGTCGGCGACGGACCCAGTGTCAGGACCACGTGGGTCCACTGGTTGAGCGGCAGATCGGTGTCACCGGGCAGCTGGATCCTCTGGTCGGCCCCGTTGTCCATGCGGAGCGTGGCCGCGAACCCGCGGTCACCGTTGATCGTCGAGGACTGCAGGAGGAGGTACTCCTGCGTGGACTTTCCGATCTGGAGGTGGGTCGTCCAGTTGGGCAGTGCGGTCGGACGGATCCACGTGGAGACCGTGAACTCCTCGTCCATGCCGGCCGTGATGTTGTTCGGCAGGTTGACGTGACCAGCACCGGGCAGGTTGACGCCCGCGCCGTACTTCGCGGTGGGCACCCATCCGGCGTTGCCCTGGAGCGTGGCCGGACCGATCGACGGGTCGGTGCCCGAGTTGACGGACGTGGTGCCTGTGCCCTCGTCGAACTTGTAGTGCACCGGCACGCCCTCGCCCACCGGCGGACGGTCGACCGTGTGGGTCACCGTCGCGGCGGAGTCACGCCAGCCCTCGTCGGCCAGGAAGCGGACCTCGATCTCGTGGTCCCCCGGGGACAGGCTCACGTCGGCGAACGTCACCGCACCGGCGACCACGTCCTCCTGGTCTCCCCGGCTCGCGCCGTCCACCCACAGCTCGGCGACACCGGTCGGGGCAGCCCCGGCGGAGTCGGCGATCGTGGCCGAGACGGTGAGCGGCTCGCCGAACGCAGACGGCGACTCCGGCGTGACGTCGACCGTGACGGTCGTGTTCAGCGCGGTTCCGTCGGCGTAGACCGCGGCGATGTCAGCGTCCGACAGCGTCGAGGTGTAGAGGCGTACGTCGTCCATCAGGCCGTCGAACGACGGGTCCGGGTAGCCGTTGCGACCCAGCCAGTTGTTCGTCGTCGGACCGATGTCCGTCATCGTCAGCGTCAGGTCGTTGCGGCTGGCGATCGGGGCACCGTTGAGGTAGAGCGTCCCGGTGGCTCCCGGAGCGCGTGAACGCGACGTGGCTCCACTGGTTGAGCGCGACGTCCTTCGTCGGCGTGGCGTAGATCCGCTCCTGGAGGTTGCTGCCCTTCTTCTTGAACGTCGCAGCCAGACCGGTGTTCTGGTTGGCCTGGGTCTGCATCTGGATCTGGAAGAAGCTGCCGGCGTCACCGAGGCCGTCACCGATGTGGAACAGGTTGATCCAGTTCCCCTTGGTGTCGGGCTTGACCCAGAACGACGTCGTGAAGTCGGCCTCGTTCTGCAGCAGGTTGTCCGGCAGGTCGACCGTGTTGGCGTTGGTGCCGCCCTTCAGGTCGAGTGCGCCGCCGTGGATGCCGTTCGGGCTCCAGCCGGTGGTGCCGGTCAGCGTGGCGTCACCGACGGACGTGTCCGACCCGGTGTTGGCCGCGGTCGTGCCGGTGCCCTCCTCGAAGTCGTACTGGATCGGGACATCGGAAACGCCGAGCCCGGTTCCGACGACGACCAGGTTGTCGAGCACCAGGCCCGCACCGGAACCGGTGCCGGAGATCGTCAGGTCCTGCTGCCGCGCGGTGGCGACGAAGGTCCCGGTGAAGGTGTCGAACGCCGTGGTCGACGCGGTCGAGGTCGACAGCGCCTGCGTGAGGTCGGCGATCGAGAGATCGGCCGTCCCCGGAGCGGTGCCGGCCGTCCGGTTGTCGCGGGCGTAGCGCACCGACACGCGGTACTCCTTGCCCACGTCGAGACCCTTGAGCGTGCGGGTCATGTCACCGGTCGTGCCCAGCGCGAGGTGGTAGCCGGTCAGGCCGAGGCCACCCATGTTGTTGGCGGCCGGCGGTGCCGCCTCGCCCGCAGCACGGACCAGCTGGACCTCGCTGTCGATCTTCCAGGGCGACATCCGGCTGTTGCCGGCCGCCACCTGCACGACGCGGGCGTAGTCACCCGACGGCCATGAGGCCGGCAGGCGCGGGTACTCGAACTGGTCGACCACCTGGGGGGCCGGCGACTCCATCTTCACGGTCGGGTCGATCTGGACGATGTTGGCCAGCGACGGCGTGCCGTTGCTCCACACGAACACCATGTACGCACCGGGCGGGGCGTAGTTGGCGTCCTGCGGCGAGGTGACGGTGAGCGAGCCACCGGCCTGGGTGAAGTCCAGCTCCTGGAAGTTCTGGTCGTTGTTGAAGCCGTGCGTGACCGAACCGTTGCGGACCAGGGTGACCTTGTCGACGGGGTTGGCGGACGTCACGTTCAGGTTGAACGCGCCGTCGTAGCCGATCTTCTTCGGGGCGCTGGAGACGACCGGGCGCACTGCCGGGCTCGTTGCCGTCGAAGAGGTAGGCCGGGGAGTAGTACTCGACATCGGTGTAGTTGTGCGGTCCGGGAGCACCGCCGCCACCGATCATGATCCGGCCGTCGGGCAGGAGCAGGGCGATCGAGTGGTAGAGGCGGGCGTGCTCGTAGGGCACCTTGACCTCGGTCCACTGCGAGCCGCTCGGCGCGTCCGGGTTCCAGATCTCCGGGTTGGTGACGTAGCCACCCTGCTCGTCGTTGACGCGCGAGCCACCGGTGACCAGCACCTTGCCGTCGGGCATGACCGTCGAGGTCGCCCAGTGGCGGCCGTACTTCATCGGGTCGGTCGCGGTGACCACCGGGTCGGCGGTGCCGCCGGTGATGTCGACGGTGATGCCGGCGCGGGCGCCGGCAGGGCCGCCGCCGTTGGCCCAGTAGCCGCCACCGACCTGCAGGATCTTGCCGGGGCGGTACATCGTGGCGGTCGACGTGGCGCCGACCGGGTTGCCGAGGGCGCCCTGGTTGCCGGTGCCGTTGCCGAGGGTGCCGCGCAGGGTCAGGGTGCCGTCACCCGAGGTGTCCAGCTCGGACATCTGCGTGCCGGAGATGTTGAAGACGTTGCCGTTGGTCGGTGCCACGAAGGCGCGCGGGTACCACCAGCGGTTCTCGTCCGGCCCGTTGCCGTTGCCGCCGTCTCCGTAGGCCGCGGCGCTGGTGGCGCCGTTGAGCAGCTTCCACGAGTTGCCCTGCGTGGGGTCGTAGAGCTCGGGGGTGAGGACTCCGGGGCCGCCGGGGCCGCCGCGCAGCGATCCACCCTGGACGACGATGGAGCCGTTGGGCAGCGTGGTGCCCGTCGGGTACCAGCGCGGGAAGTTCATCGGGGCCTCGTTCTTGAGGCCCGCGCCGGTGCTGTAGCTCGTGACGCCGATCGCGGCGTCGTTGGGCGCGTTGCCACCGAGGCCGTCGTCACCGCCGACGGTGAAGGTCGAGCGTCGGTGCGGCATCTGGACCTGCATGGAGCAGAAGAGGTCGGTGTAGGTCGCGTTGGGGATGACCCGGAGACCACGTTGGCCACCGTGCGCACCACCTTCGGGTCCCAGACGTCGATCTCGGTCTGGCCGCCCTGGGTGACGCAGTCGTTGCCGCTGTAGTCGTAGGGGTTGTTGTCGGTGCAGCCCGAGCCGACCGAGCCGAAGGACTGGACCTTGCCGTCGGTGGTCAGCGCGGCGTTGATCGGCACGACCGGCCACGGGGTGACGTCGCTCCACGAGCCCTCGGCGTCCTTGGCGGGCGGCGAGCAGTCCGCGGGGAGCAGACCGGCCGAGTAGGCCATGCCGCTGCGCAGCTGCGCACGCACGAAGTCGTCGGCCTGGTTGTCGTCGGCGTTGCCGCCGTCGTCGGCCGCGGTCCACGCCGAGGCGTGGTGCCCGAGCGAGGAGTACCACGAGCGACCCTCGTCGATCTTCTGGCACCACGTCACGGGGTGCGAGGTGCCCTCCTCGCCGATCGGCGCCGGCGGCGTAGGTCGACTCGTCCACCGTCACCAGCGTGCGCACGTTCTGCGTCGGGTTGACGTCCCACTCGTACCACTCGTCGGTGTAGGAGAGCGGCGACTGGAGGCCCTGCGTCAGCGGGCTGGCGGCGTCGCTGACGTTGATGGTGCCGCGCTGGCCACCCGCAGGCTCGGGGTGGCCGGTCGCGGCCGCGCCCACGAGGCGACGGTAGAAGGGGTTCACGTCGTGCTCGGTCTGGTCGGGCGACCAGGCCGTGTAGTGGATGCCGACGAAGCCGCCGCCACCGCGGATGTAGGCCTCGAGCGCGGCGCGCTGCTCGGTGTTGAAGAGCACGCCCGCGGTGTGGGCGAAGACCAGGAGGTCCTTGGTGGCCAGGTTCTCCGTGGTGAACGCGGAGGCGTTGGTCGTCTCCTGGATGTCGGCGACGGCCGCGCCGCTGCCGTTGTTGTCCAGGCCGTACTGGGCGGCGAGGGAGTTGGCCATCTCCCGCACCGCGGCGCGGGTGTTGGCCACCGAGCCGTGCACGCCGTCGCCGCTGGAGAACAGCAGGACGCGCAGCACGTCGTCGTCGGCAGGGGCGGCGGCAGCGGAGGCCGCGGCCTGGAGGGTGGGGACGGCGGCCTGGGCGCTGCCGGCAGCCAGCGGCAGCGCGACGGCCAGCGCGGCCGTCATGGCCACGAGGTGCGCTGAGGCACGGCGAAGGCGCCGCATCTGGCGCCGGCGTACGGACAGAAGGTTCATCAACGATTCCCTAGGGCTCGGCGGGGCGGAGCTCGGCGGGCGGCGGGTGCGGTCAGCGCTCACGAGACAGGCTGAAGGTATGACGCCCATCACACAGAGTCAAGAACTCTGTCCAGAATCGTGAACTCCTTGGCTCAGTCGTTCAGGTACATGAAAACAGGCCTGGGTGGCCGATCCCCCGCACGGGGTCGGACCACCCAGACCTGGTCTGGGGGTGGTGCTGCTGTGCGCCCGGGATCCCGGGGTGGATCAGCTCATCGACGCACGCGCGCGCTGCCGCCGCCGGCGAGCGCACGGACCTCCGCAGCCGTGGCCATCGAGGTGTCGCCGGGAGTCGTCATGGCGAGGGCGCCGTGGGCGGCACCCAGCTCGAGGCACTGCTGGAGGGGCTCGCCCTCGAGCAGGCCGTAGACGAGCCCGGAGGCGAAGCCGTCGCCGCCACCGACCCGGTCGAAGATGCCGAGGTGGTCGCGAGGCGTCGAGGCGAGGACACCGGTCTCCGGGGACCACGCGATGGCCTGCCAGTCGTTGTCGCTGGCCGAGTGGACCGTGCGCAGGGTCGTGGCGATGACCTTGAACCACGGCATCTTCTCCGCGACCGTGGCGACCATGGCCTCGAAGCTGTCCATGGGCAGCGCGCTGAGGTGCTCGTCGACGTGGGCGACCTCGAAGCCGAGGGCGGCGGTGAAGTCCTCCTCGTTGCCGATCATCACGTCGACGTGGCCGGCGAGCCGGGTGTTGACGTCACGGGCGAACGCAGGCCCACCGATGCCGGCCCAGAGGCTCGGACGGTAGTTGAGGTCGAAGGAGACGACGGTGCCGTGCTTCTGCGCGGCCGCCATGGCCTCCTCGGCGACCGCGGCGGCGTTCTCGGACAGCGCGGCGTAGATCCCGCCGGTGTGCAGCCAGCGGACCCCGCGACGACCGAACAGGTCGTCCCAGTCCACCGTGCCGGGCGACATCTGCGCGATGGCGGTGTTGGCCCGGTCGGAGACCCCGACGGCACCGCGGACGCCGTAGCCGCGCTCGGTGAAGTTGAGGCCGTTGCGCACGCTGCGCCCGATGCCGTCGTAGGACTCCCAGCGGATCGTGGACGTGTCCACGCCGCCCTGCATGATCAGGTTCTCGACCAGGTGGCCGATCTCGTTGTCGGCCAGCGCCGTGACGACGCCGGCGCGCAGGCCGAAGACCTTCCGCATGCCGCGGGCGACGTTGTACTCGCCGCCGCCCTCCCAGGCCTCGAACCGGCGGGCGGTGCGGATGCGCCCCTCCCCCGGGTCCAGGCGCAGCATCACCTCCCCGAGCGCGACGATGTCGAGCTCGCACTCCTCGGCCGGACGGGTCTCGATCATGCGGGGGCTCCTTCACGCGTGGGTGTGTAGAGGGCGGTCGACGCGACGCACCGGGCGGCGACCTCGTCCCAGCGACCCGCCTTCAGCAGGTCGCCGGCGACCATCCAGCTGCCGCCGACAGCGGCGACGGAGGGATGGGCGAGGTAGGCCGGTGCGGACTCGGCGGTGATCCCGCCGGTGGGCATGAACCGCACCTGGGGGAACGCCGCGGCGAGCGCCTTGATCGTGGACAGTCCCCCGTTGGCCTCGGCCGGGAAGAACTTCACGGTGTCGAGCCCGAGGTCGAGGGCCTGCATGATCTCGCTCGGGGTCGTGACGCCCGGGATCACCGGCACACCGGCCTCCTGGCAGCGTCGTACGACGGCAGCGCTGAGGCCCGGGGAGACGACGAACCTCGCCCCTGCCTCGAGCGCCTGGTCGACCTGGCGCTCGGTGAGCACGGTGCCGGCGCCGACGACCAGGTCGTCACGCTCGGCGAGCCGGCGCAGGACGGCCGCGGCCTCCGGGGTCCGGAAGGTCGCCTCGGCGACCGGCAGGCCGCCCTCGACGAGGGCGGCGCCGAGCGCGTCGGCCTTGGCGGGGTCGTCCAGGACGACCACCGGCACGATGCGGTGGCCGCCCAGGACGTCGGTCGCGTTCACGGGGTGGCGTGCTCCGTCGATCAACGGAGCTCGGCGATCACGGTCTTGAGCTCGGTGTAGTCGTCGAGGCCGAACGAGCCGAGCTCGCGGCCCCAGCCGGACTGCTTGAAGCCACCGCGCGGCAGGGTGACGTCGTCGGCGTGCCACGTGTTGAGCCACACCGTGCCCGCGCGGAGCTTGCTGCCGACGCGGTGGGCGGTGCCCAGGTCCTTCGACCACACACCGGCGGCCAGGCCGTAGACGGTGTTGTTGGCGGCGGCGACGGCCTCCTCCTCGGTGTCGAACGGGATGGCGGTGATGACCGGGCCGAAGATCTCGTCGGTCTGCACGGCCATCTCCTCGGTGACGTCGGTGATCAGCGTCGGCGAGAAGAAGTAGCCCTTGTCGGCGGCCGCGTCGGCGCTGCCCGCGGCGAGCGTGGCACCGTCGGCGACCGCGCCACGGACGTAGCCGATGACCTTCTCGTGCTGCTCCTGCGAGACCAGCGGACCCATCGTGGTGGCGGGGTCGAACGCGTCGCCGACCTTGATCGCCTTGGCCGCAGCGGCGACGCCCTCGATGACCTGGTCGTAGACGTCACGCTGGACGTAGAGGCGCGAGCCGTTGACGCAGCACTGGCCCTCGTTGAAGTAGCCGGCGAGCGCGGCACCGGCGATCGCGGCCTCGAGGTCGGCGTCGTCGAAGATGATGTTGGGGGCCTTGCCGCCCAGCTCCAGGGAGACCTTCTTGAGGTTCTTCGACGCACCGGCCGCGATCTTCTTGCCGACCTCGGTGCTGCCGGTGAAGGCGACCTTGTCGACGCCGAAGTGGTCGACGAGGGCGGCGCCCGCGTCACCGAAGCCGGGCAGGACGTTGACGACACCGGCGGGGACGCCGGCCTCGAGCAGCAGCTGGCCGAGGCGGAGCGCGGTCAGCGGGGTCTGCTCGGCGGGCTTGAGCACGACGGTGTTGCCGGCCGTGATCGACGGGACGATCTTGAAGGCCGCCATGGTGAGCGGGAAGTTCCACGGCACGATGCCGGCGACGACGCCGATGGCCTCGCGACGGGTGTAGGCGTGGAACTCGCGACCGGGCACCGACATCGGGATGGTGGTGCCCTCCATCTTGGTGGCCCAGCCGGCGAAGTAGCGGAACAGCTCGGCGGCGACGCCGACGTCACCGCGGGCGGACGCGAGGCTCTTGCCGTTGTCGAGCGACTCGAGCTGGGCGAACTCCTCGGCCTTCTCGTCGATCATGTCGCCGATGCGCCACAGCAGGTGCGAGCGGTCGCGGGGGGTCATCTTCGACCAGGGCGAGCCCGACTCGAAGGCGTTGCGGGCAGCCACGACGGCGCGGTCGGCGTCGACGGCCGAGGCCTGCGCGACCTGGACGAGGACCTCCTCGGTCGCCGGGTTGACGGTGTCGAAGGTCTGGCCGTCCTTGGCGTCGACCAGCTCGCCGTCGATCAGGAGCTGGCGGGGCGAGGAGAGGAACGAGGAGACGGCGGGGAGGAGCTGGGAGCTCTGCTGGGTTGCGGCAGACATGGGAAACCTTCCGGGTGCGGGATTCAGGTGCGGGGTGCTGGATCGGGCGGTGTGGATGGGAGAGCTGGTGCTCAGGCGGGTGCTGCGACTACTTGATGATCGCCACCTTTGATCGGTCGAGGGTCAGCGCGACGGCGGCGACGATGATCGCGCCGTAGAGGATCTGCTCCCAGGCCGAGGGCACTCCGACGATCGGCAGACCGACCCGGAGCAGGGTGACCACGAGGGCACCGGTGAGGCTGCGCCAGAGCGAGCCGTGGCCGCCGGTGATCGCCGTACCGCCGACGACGATGGCCGCCACTGCGGGCAGCAGCAGGTTGTCGGCCATGGTCGGGCTGCCGCTGAAGTTGCGGGAGGCGAGCATGACCGCGGCGAGACCGGCGCAGGCACCGGAGACGGTGAAGGCGGCGACCTTGACCAGGTCGACGGGCGTGCCGGCGAGCCTCGCCGCCGACTCGGAGTAGCCGGTGGCCCGGACGAAGGTCTCCAGGGGGGTGAGCTTGATGACGAGCGAGATCACCGCCACGACGAGCAGGGCGACGAAGAACGACATCGGGAGGTAGCCGCCGACGTAGAGGTTGAGCCACTTGGTGGCGTCGCGGTCGATGACCCGGATCGGGCCGGCGTCGGAGATGACGAGCGCGACGGCGGAGAAGATGCTCATCCCGCCGAGCGTCACGACGAACGACGGGATCCGGAGCACCACGTGGGCGATGCCCTGGACCGCTCCGATCGCTCCCGCGGCGGCGATCACGACGAGCATGGTGAGTCCGCCCAGGTCGGGCAGCCACATCGCGAAGAAGACCGTGGACAGCGAGCACAGTGCGGCGATCGACAGGTCGATGCCGCCGCAGAGGACCACCAGGGTGGCGCCCGCGGCGAGCACGACGAGGGGCGCCGAGGTGCGTACGGCCGCGGTGAGGCTGCGCTGGGTGAGGAAGTCCGGGTCGGCGATCGTCAGCGCGGCGAGCAGCGCGACGAGCGCGATGACCGGCATGAACGACGTGATGCGCTGGGCGACGGTGGGGCCGCCCTTGACGACCGCGGGCTCGGCGGCGGGGCCGGATCCGGGGGCGGTGAGGACCGGGGTGCTCATACCATCTCCTTGACGAGGTCGAGCGGGGTCGGCTTGCCGCCGGAGGGGCACGCGACCTCCGCGGTCGCCCGGCCATCGCTCATCACGATGATCCGGTCGGACATGCCGATGGCCTCCTCGAGGCTGTCGGCGAGCAGCACGGTGGCCACGCCGCTGTTGGCGAGCTCGCGCATCAGGCGGTAGACCTCCGAGCGGGCGCCGATGTCGAGGCCGCGGGTCGGGTGGTCGAGCAGCAGGAGCCGGATGTCGCCGGCCACGAGCCAGCGCGCCAGGACGACCTTCTGCTGGTTGCCGCCGGACAGGCGCCCGATCTGGGTGCCGCGGTGCGGGGTGCGGATCGAGAGTCGCTCGATCCACTTGTCCACCAGCGTCGCCTGCTTCTGCGGCACCACCATCGGTCCGGCACACCGGGACTTCTGCTTGGTCAGGGTCATGTTGTCGGCGACCGACATCGGGCCGACCATGCCCTCGATCTTGCGCTCGGCGGGGACGTAGCCGACGCCGGCGGCGACGGCCGCGCGGGTGCCGGACAGGTCGAGCTTCTCGCCGTCGAGGGAGACCTCGCCGGCCAGGCTCGGCTCGGCTCCGAAGAGGGCGCGGCAGACGTCCTCGCGGCCGGAGCCGTGCACGCCGACGATGCCGACGATCTCGCCCGACTTCACGTCGAGGTCGACGTCGCGGAACGTGTCGCCGGACAGGCCGCGCACCACGAGGCGCGGCTCGGCCGGCTCGTCGGAGCGCTCGGCCAGTCCCTCGTGGTAGTGGTCGTCGGACCCGGTGGAGCCGATCATCATGCGGTGCAGCTCGGCGGGCGCGGCGCCCGCAGTGGGCACCTCCCCCACGGACATGCCGCCGCGCAGCACGAGCACGCGGTCGCAGACGTCGAGCACCTCGTCGAGACGGTGCGAGACGAAGATGACCGACGCGAACTCGCGCAGTCGGCGCACCTGCGTGAACAGCGTCTCGATCTCCGCCGACTCCAGCACGGAGGTGGGCTCGTCGAGGATGATCACCGGCGGGTTGGAGGTGCGCTCCTCGATCCGGAGCACCTTGGCGATCTCCACCATCTGGCGCTCGGCGAAGGTCAGCGTGTCGGTGCGCGCGAGCGGGTCGATGTGGGAGCCGATCTTGTCGAGCTGCACCTGGGCGAGCTTGCGCATGGTGTCCCAGCGGTAGATGCCGCGGCGGACGCCGGCACCCTCGCTGCCGAGCACGATGTTCTCGGCGGCGGTGAGGTTGGGGACCAGCGACTGCTCCTGGAAGACCATGCCGATCCCGTGCTCGGCGGCCTCGACGACGCTGCGGAGCCGGACCTTCTCGCCGCGCACCCAGATCTCACCGGCGTCCGGGCGGACCAGGCCGACCAGTGCCTTGAGGAGGGTGGACTTGCCGGCACCGTTCTCGCCGGCCAGGCCGAGGACCTCGTTCTGCCGCACGACCAGGTCGACACCGTCGAGCGCCTTGACGCCCGGGTAGTGCTTGACCAGGCCGCGCACCTCGAGGGCGTTGACCGGGGACGGCGCGCCCGTCTCGGGCTGGGCCTGCAGGTTCGTGGTCACTTCGTCACCTGGTTCCTACGACGCTGGGGGAAGACCGCGGCCGAGACGGCCACGACGACGATGAGTCCCTGGACACCGCCCTGCCAGTAGGGGCTGACACCGACCTGGACCAGGCCGTTGGTGAGGACGGTGACGAGGAGGACGCCGACCGCGGAGTGGAGCACTCCACCGCGGCCGCCGGTGAGCAGGGTGCCACCGACGACGGCGGCGGTGATCGCCGCGAAGTCGTAGCCCTTGCCGGCCTGGACCAGGCCGGCGCTGAGCTGGCTGGTCACCATCACGCCGGCCAGCCCGTAGAACGAACCGGCGAGGGTGAACACCGCGACCTTGTAGGGCGCGACCTTCACGCCCGACAGGGACAGCACCTCCTCGGCGCCGCCGATGGCGTACGCGTAGCGGCCGAGGCGGGAGTAGCGCTGGATGAGCCAGCCGACGAGCACGCAGCCGACGGCGATCCAGGTCAGGTAGGCCAGGCCCAGGAAGCGGCTGACCGCCCAGCTCTTCAGCATCGTGTCGGAGATGTTGGGCTGCACGCCGGAGAACAGGAGGGTCGCGACGCCGAGCCCGACGGCGGAGACGCCGAGCGTGGTCATGAAGGACGGGACCTTCAGGCCGACCAGGGCGATGCCGCTCAGGCAGCCGAGGGCCGCACCGAGGAGGATGGCGACGAGGATCCCGAGAAGTCCCCAGTCGTTGCCGTTGCGGTTGTTGGCGACCAGGAGGGCCACCGCGATCGCGGAGGCCCCCATGACGCCCGGGGCGGAGAGGTCGATGGACCCCATCATCAGCACGAAGGTGATGCCGCAGGTCACGACGGCGAGGACCGCCGCCGCGTCCATGATGTTCTGCACGTTGCCGACCGTGCGGAAGTCAGAGCTCAGCACCGAGAAGATGCCGAAGATGACCACGAGCGCGATCGGGGGACCTGCGTCCCGCAGCGACACCCCCCGCCGAGGCTGGGGGCGCGGGGGGACCACGACCTCGTCGTCGGCCTTGGCGGGGGATGTCATGGTCACGAAATCGCGCCCTGCGAGCGGCTGAAGAGGTTGTCGCACGCGAACTCGGACTCGTCGACCACGGGAGCGGTGAAGTCGCCGACGTTGCCGTTGTCGATCAGGAACTGCTCGGCGAACCAGGCGCGGTCCTCGTCGGAGATGTCCTCGGCGGCGAGCTCGCCGGTGGCGACGCAGTAGCCGATGGCCAGGCCGATGCCACCCTGCCACGGACCGTCGGAGGAGACGGTCGCGGTCATGGTGCCGTCCTCGATGGCGGTCAGCGCGTCCGGGACGGCGTCGATGCCGACGACCGCGACGTCGTCGCGGCCGGCCTGCTCGAGCGCAGCGAGCGCTCCGAGCGCCATGTCGTCGTTGGCGGCCCAGATGCCCTTGATGTCGTCGCCGTGCTTGGTGAGGAGCGTCTTGGTGACCGCAAGGGCCTCGTCACGCGAGAAGTTGGCGGTCTGCTCGTCGAGCAGCTCGACGTCCGGGTTGTCCTCCAGCGACGCCTCGAGACCGGCGAAGCGGTCCTTGGCCGCACCGGTGTCCAGGATGCCCTGGAGGGCGATGATGCCGCCCGAGCCACCGATGGCCTCGGCGAGCGCGTCGCCGATCTGCTTGCCGGAGTCCACACCGTCGTAGGTGATGTGGCTCAGCCACTGGTCGTAGTCGGCCACGCTGACGTCGGCCGGCTTGTTCCACTGGGTGACGAGGTAGGCGCCGGCCTCCTCGGCACCCTCGACGATCGGCAGGGTGTCGGAGTCGCCGTTGGGCAGGATGTTCATGACGAGGCAGTCGGTGTCGCCGGCGAGCAGCTGGGTGATCTGCTCCTGCTGCTTGGTGGAGTCGGCGTCGTAGGTCAGGCGCTGCTGCTCGAGGTCGACCTGCGCGGCGAAGGCGTCGCCGCCGTCGAGCCACGAGGCCTCGTAGGGGTTGGACTCGTTGCGCACCTGGCCCACCAGGGTGACGTCCTCGGGTGCGCAGGCGCCGGCCTCGGCGCCGCCGCCACCGCCGCCTCCGCTTGCCTCTTCACTGCAGCCGGCAAGGGCCGCTGCAGCCAGGGTCAGGCCGATCACGACGGCGGTCGGTCGAGAGGTGAACTTCATGGTCGATCCTCATTCTCTTTCGGTGCCGGTGTCCGGCGTGGGACTGACTGGGTCAGGTGGTGCCCCGAGGTGATGGTTCCTTGCTGGTGGTGCTGCTGGTGGTGCTGCTGGTCGTGCGGGTCGAGCTGGTGGTGCGGGTCGAGCTTGGGGTGAGAGCTGTGTGGCGCGGGCTCAACGGGCCATCCAGCCGCCGTCGACGGTCAGCACGTGACCGTTGACGTAGTCGGCAGCTGAGGAGCTGAGGAAGACCGCGGCACCGGCGATGTCGTCGGCGCTGCCCCACCGACCGGCCGGGATCCGCTCGAGGATCGAGCGGGAGCGGTCGGCGTCCTCGCGCAGGGCGGTGGTGTTGTCGGTGGCGATGTAGCCCGGCGCGATGGCGTTGACCTGCACGCCGTGGGGGCCCCACTCGTTGGCCAGGGCCTTGGTCACGCCGGCGACGCCGTGCTTGCTGGCGGCGTAGGACGCGACGCGGATGCCGCCCTGGAAGGACAGCAGGCTGGCGATGCTGACGATCTTGCCGTGCCCGCGCTCGACCATGGGTCGGCCGAGCTGCTGGCAGAGGAAGAAGAGTCCGTTGAGGTTGACGTCGAGCACGCGCTGCCAGGCGTCGCGCTCCACGTCGACGGCGTCCTCGCGGTCGATGATGCCGGCGTTGTTGACCACGATGTCGATCTGGCGGGAGCCGGCGAGCTCGGTGCCGACCGCCCGGACGGCGTCGAGGTCGCTCATGTCGAGGTCGACCACGTCGACGTTCCCGCCGATCGCGGCCACGGCCTCACGGGTGGCGTCGCTGCTGCCCGGTCGCCCGAGCAGCACCACGTCGGCGCCGGCCCGCGAGAGGCCCAGCGCGACCGCGCGACCGATGCCGCGCCCGGCACCGGTGACCACCGCGGACCTGCCGTGCAGGTCGAACGGTGACGAGGTGGACGTCTGGGTCACAGGTCCCCCACCGCGACGGGCGAGAGATCGGTGTAGCAGTTGTTCTCACCGGCCATCGCCCAGATGAAGGCGTACGAGCCGGTGCCGGCGCCGGCGTGGATGGACCACGGCGGGGCGATGACGGCCTCACGGTTCTTCATGACCAGGTGGCGGGTCGCGCCGGGCTCGCCCATGAAGTGGAAGACACGGTCGTCCTCGGCGAGGTCGACGTAGCAGTAGATCTCGGTGCGGCGCGCGTGCAGGTGCGGCGGGAAGGTGTTCCAGACCGAGCCGTTGGCGATGACCGTGACGCCGAACTGGAGGACCGAGGTCTCGACCTCCTGGCCCCAGACGTAGCGGAAGAGGCTGCGCTCGTTGGCCGAGTCGGAGGAGCCGAGCGCGACCGGCTCGACCTTGTCGTGGCTCAGCAGCGAGGCCGGGTAGGTCGCGTGCGCCGAGGCGGAGACGAAGTAGTAGGCAGCCTCGGGACCGGCGAAGGTGACCTCGCTCCCCCGGCCGACGTAGAGGCCGTCGAGGTGCTCGAGCTCGAACTTCTCGCCGTCGACGAGGACGTGGCCCGCGCCGCCGACGTTGATGATGCCGAGCTCGCGTCGCTCGAGGTGCGTCTCGGTGCCGAGGACCTCGGTCCAGGCCGGCAGGTCGAGCTGGCCGGTCCCGGGGACCGCGCCGCCGATGACCATGCGGTCCTCGTGGGTGTAGGTGCCGTTGACCTCACCATTGACGAACAGGTCCGGAACCAGGAAGTTGTCACGTAGGTCCGCCGTGGAGGCAGTCTCCGCGCTGGCCGGAGAGGTGGAGTATCGAACCTGGATCACGCGGAAGCTCCTTGGCTTGTGAACTGCGTTCGTCTATGTGAACTGAGTTCGACTGTATATGTGACCGTCGCCACTGGTCAAGGGCCTGAACATTGTCCATGTATGCGAACTAGGTCTACTATCCAATTCATGCGAGGCGGGGGTCTCGTCCCATCAGGAGGAGATGTCATGCAGCTTCAGAAGGAGATCAGCGGTGTCACCGCCGCCGGTCCGGTCAAGTCGGCCGCGCGAGCACTGGACCTGCTCGACGAGATCGCCGCCAACGGCCCCGGCACCCAGCTCCAGCTGTCCACCCGTCTCAGCATCCCGAAGAGCAGCCTGCACGCACTGCTGCGCACGATGGTCGACCGCGGCTGGCTCCAGACCGACCCGACCGGCAGCGTCTACCAGCTGGGCATCCACTCCCTGGTCGTCAGCTCCGCCTACCTCGACGGCGACCCGGTGCTGGCCCGCGCTCAGTCCGTGCTCGACGAGGTGGCCGCGGCCACCGAGGAGACCGTGCACCTGGGCCGCCTCGACGGCCACGACGTCATCTACACCGCCAAGCGCGAGTCGATGCACCCGCTGAGGATGCACTCCGCCGTCGGCCGACGACTGCCGGCCTACGCCACCTCCCTGGGGCGTGCCCTCCTCGCCGAGCTGCCGGAGGACCAGCGGCGCGACATGGTGCCCGAGCACATCAGCGCCATCACGCCCAACACCACCACGCGCAAGGAGGCGGTCCTCGAGATCATCGACCGCGCCGTCCTGCACGGCTACGCGACCGAGAGCGAGGAGTCCTGCATGGGCGTGCGCTGCTTCGGCGTGGCGCTGCCCTTCACCCACGACTCGGTCGACGCGCTCAGCGTCGCGGTGCCGATCAGCCGCCTCGACAACGGTCGCGAGGACCTGATCATCGAGACGCTGCTCAGCGTCAAGGCCCGCCTGGCCGCGGTCCACGGCAACAGCATGGTCCGCTGAGGGTTCCCCAGCTCCTCAGCCCGCAGCCAGCCGCTCCATCACCGCTCGCAGGGGCGGCCACGTGTCGCGCCCACGGCGCACCACGGCGTAGGCCCGCAGGCTGACCGCCGGATCCTTCAGGCGTACGACGCTCACCCCGCGTCGCGACGCCCGGCCGCGCGGCAGCAGCCCCACTCCCCTGCCGGCGACGATCAGGTCGTCCACCAGCTCGAGCGAGTCGATGCGGTGCACCACCCGCGGCACGAACCCGACCCGGGACGCGAGGGTGCGCACGGCGTCCTCGTCGGCGGTGTTGCGCGAGTTGACGATCCAGTCCCGCTCGGCGAGGTCGGCCAGCGCGAGGTGGCGGTCCCGGGTCGGCACGCCGATGCCCCACTCGAGCTGCCACAGCGCGGTGACCTGGTGGTCGTCGCGCCACTCGGCGGGCGCCAGGTCGTAGTCGTAGACGAGCGCGAGGTCGACGTCGTCGCGCGCGAGCAGGTCGAAGGCCTCCAGCGGCTCGTACTCGTGGATCCGCACCTCGATGCCCGGATGCGTGCGCCGCAGGTCGTCGATCGCCGGCAGCAGCGATCGCCGGATGGCCGAGGCGAAGCCCGCGACCCGGAGCACGCCGACGGGCTCCGAGGTCGGGTCCAGGTCGAGCCGCGCCGACTCGACGGCCGCCAGGATCGTGACCGCGTGCTCGGCCAGCCGACGCCCCGCCGGCGTGAGGCGGACCCGTCGGCCGTCCGGCTCGAGGAGCGGGCTGCCGACGTCGCGGGCCAGCGCCGCGATCCCCTGCGAGACGCTCGACGTCGTGGTGCCGAGGGTGTCGGCGACCTCGCGCATCGAGCCGCTGCGGGAGAGCTCGAGCAGCATCCTGAGCCGGTGGACGTCCATCCCGGCATTGTGTCGCTTTCGTGAATGATATGTCCATCAAAGTCACGTGGACGCGAACAGTCGGTGTGCCCTCTACTGGGCACATGAACATCTCCCCCGCCCGCACCGGCGCCTCGATGGCCGTGGCCTCCATGCTGTGCGTCCAGCTCGGTCTGGCCGCATCGGTCGGCCTGATCGACGACATCGGCTCCTCGGGCGCGGCCTGGCTGCGACTCTTCTGGGCCGGGATCCTGCTGCTGGTGATCGTGCGGCCGCGGCTCGCGCTCTACAGCCGCGAGGCGCTGGTCGCCGGTACGGCACTGGGCGTGGTCACCGCCGGCGTCACCCTGCTCTTCATGGCCGCGGTCTCCCGCCTCCCCCTCGGCACGGCCAGCGCGCTGGAGTTCCTCGGCCCGCTGACCATCGCGGTGTGGCGCAGCCGTGGCGTCGGTCGGGCGTGGGCCGCCGTCGCGGCACTCGGCGTCGTCCTCCTGACCCAGCCGTGGACCGGCGCCGCCGACCCCGTGGGCGTGGCCTTCGCCCTGGGCGCGGCCGTGTGCTGGGCGGCGTACATCCTCCTGACGCAGCGCGTCGGCGACGCGGTCAGCGGCCTGGGCGGGCTCGCCGTCTCGATGCCGGTCGCGGGCGTCGTGGCGACGCTGGTCGCCGGCCCCGGCGTGGTCGACCACCTCACCCCGGGCCTCCTGCTCTACGGCCTCGGCCTGGCGATCCTGCTGCCGGTCGTGCCGTTCACGCTGGAGCTGCTCGCCCTGCGCCGCCTCACCACCGGCGCCTTCGGCACCCTGATGGCGCTCGAGCCCGCCTTCGCCCTCATCATCGGCTTCCTCGCCCTCAGCCAGGTGCCCAACGGCCTGGCCGTCGGCGGGATCCTGCTCGTCGTCGCGGCCGGCATCGGTGCCGAGCGGAGCGGTGGGCGCACCGATCCCGATGAACTTCCACTCGCACGGGTGGATGTTCATCCAGGGGTGAGCGTGGAGGCGCCGATTCCTCGCTGAAGATCCACGCGCACGCGTGGAAGTTCATCCGTGCCCACCGTCCGGGGAGACTGGTCGGCATGACCCGAGGACAGCGCATCGAGATCACCACCCCCGACGGCACCGCCGAGGCCTACGTCACGGGTCCCGAGGCCCACGACGGACCGGTGCCCGGGGTGCTCTTCTTCATGGACGCGATCGGCCTGCGCCCGCGCATCGAGGAGATGGCCGACCGCATCGCCTCCTGGGGCTACGTCGTCCTGGCGCCCAACGTCTTCTACCGCCACGGCAGCGCCGACGACATCGCCCCCACCACCGACCTGCGCCTGCCCGGCGAGCGGGAGAAGTTCTTCCCCACCGTGATGCCGCTCGTCGCCGGGCACACGCCCGACGAGGCCGCCCGTGACCTCCCGGCCTACGTCGCCGCGCTCGCCGACGACTCCCGCGTCGATCCCAGCGTGCTGGGCGTGACCGGCTACTGCATGGGCGCCCGCCTCGCCCTGCGGGCCGGCGCGCAGCTGCCCGACCTCGTCGCGGCCGTGGGCATGTTCCACGGAGGCGGCATCGTCACCGATGGCGACGACAGCCCCCACCTCGTGGTCCCCGACCTCCGGGCCGAGGTCGTCGCCGGGTTCGCCGACAACGACGGGTCGATGCCGCCGGAGGCCGTCGCGGCGTTCGATGCGGCACTCGGCGACGCGGGCGTCACCGCGACCACCGCCGTCTACCCCGGCGCGGCCCACGGCTACTCGATGGCGGACACCTCGATGTACGACGAAGCGGCCACCGAGCGCCACTTCACCGAGCTGCGCGACCTGCTCGACCGCACCCTGCGCTGAGCGGGGTCGATGGTGGGGACAACCCCACCATCTTCTCGGGGGTCGCCGCCGGCGCAGACGCTGGCTGTCTCCAGTGCCTCCGGGTCGCTCGGATCCCAGGCTGGATCCATGACCAGATTCGTACGTGCCGCTGCGGCGGCCGCCCAACGTCGCCCTCGCACGATCATCACCGCCTGGCTGTTGTTCGTGGTGGTGTGCATCGCCTCGGGCGCGATCGCCGGGACCCGCTCGCTCACCGACGTCCAGTCGAGCGTCGGCCAGTCCGCCGAGGCCGACGGCCTCCTGCAGGACGCTGGACTGCGTGATCCAGCCTCCGAGAACATCCTGGTCACCGCGCCGACCCGGGCCGTGGCTCACGCCGCATCAGCGGACCTCGTCACGGCCGTCAGCGCGCTGCCACAGGTCGCGCACGTCACCGGCCCGGCCCAGTCGCCGAACCTGGTCACCGACGAGGGACGAGCCGTCCTGGTCCAGGTCGTGCTGCGGGGCGATCCTGACGATGCCGGCGACAAGGTCGGCGACCTGCTGGCGCTCAACACGCAGATCGAGCGCGACCACCCCGGCGCAGTCCTGGTCGAGGCAGGGGGCGGGACGCAGGACAAGGCGATCGGCGACATGATCGCGTCCGACCTGCATCGCGCCGAGCTGATCTCGCTGCCGATCACCCTGCTGATCCTGGTGCTGGCCTTCGGCGCACTCGTCGCGGCCGCGGTCCCGCTGATCCTCGGCATCACCGCCGTCGCTGCCGCGCTGGGCGCTCTCGGTCTCGTCTCGTGGATCGCACCCAACAGCGAGTCGACCTCGGCGATCGTCGTCCTGATCGGTCTCGCCGTCGGGGTCGACTACTCGCTCTTCTACGTCCGCCGCGAACGCGAGGAACGCCGCCGGGGCCTCGGTGAGGCTCGCGTCGCGGGGCAGGCGATGCCCGACTCCGCGCTGCTCGCCGCCGCATCGTCGGTCGGTCGGGCGATCCTGATCTCCGGCGTCACGGTGATCGCTGCGCTGTCGGGCCTGCTGCTGACCGGCGCCGGTGACTTCGTGTCCATCGGCCTCGGCACCATCGTGGTCGTCGCCATCGCGGTCATCGGCTCCCTGACGGTGCTGCCCGCGGTCCTCGCGCTCCTGGGTGACCGGGTCGACCGCGGTCGGATCCCGGGCTACGCCGCCCTGACGGCCCGGCGTGCGCGGCGCGAGCTGCGAGCCGGTCGTCCCGTGGGCGCGTGGGCCGGACTCGCCCGGGTCGTCACCACCCGCCCGCGCGCCGCGCTGATCGCCGCCGTCGTCGTGCTCGGCGTGCTCGCCATCCCGTTGGGCGGCATGCGCACCGGCGACCTGCAGGCCGCGGACCTGCCCCAGGACCTGCCCGTGGTGGGAGCGGTCCACGCCATCGAGACCCACTTCCCGGGTTCACCCCAGGCCACCTCGCTCGTGGTGCGTGGCGACGACCTCGACTCCCCGGATGCGCAGTCGGGCCTGACCGCTCTCGGGCAGCGCGCCATGGCGCTCACCGGAGGACGCGGTGACGTCGCGGTGGCGGTCTCGTCCGCCGGCCACCTGGCCCGCGTCGACGTACCGATGCCCGACCAGGGTGCCGACCGTGCGAAGACCACCATCGAGCGGCTGCGGTCCGACGTGGCGCCGACGGCCGCCGACATCGACGGCGTCACGAGCTCGGCGCTCGTCACGGGCGAGGTCGCCTCCAGCCTCGACTACTCGCACCGGATGAGCCAGGTGACGCCGGCGGTGATCGCCTTCGTCCTCCTGCTCGGCTTCCTGCTGCTCCTGACGACGTTCCGCTCGCCCTGGCTGGCCGCGACCGTGATGGCCCTCAACCTGCTCTCGATCGGGGCGGCCTACGGCATCGTGACGGCGGTCTTCCAGCACACCTGGGCCGAGTCCCTGCTGGGATTCCACTCCAGCGGTCAGATCATCAACTGGTTGCCGCTCTTCCTCTTCGTGGTGCTGTTCGGCCTGTCGATGGACTACACGATCCTGGTGCTCGAGCGGATCCGCGAGGCACGGATGGCCGGCCTCGGCGCCCGTGAGGCCGCCGCCGAAGGGGTCACGGCGACCGCAGGGACGATCACGAGCGCCGCGGTCGTCATGGTCGCCGTCTTCTCCATCTTCGCCACGCTCGGCCTGATCACGTTCAAGCAGCTCGGGGTCGGGCTCGGCGCCGCCGTGCTGCTGGATGCCACCCTCGTGCGCGGCGTGGCGCTTCCCGCGGCCGTGGCCCTGCTCGGCGAGCGCGGCTGGCGGATGCCCGGGTGGAAGGATGCCCCTGTGGAAGCGACCCGCGTCAAGGCCCTGGTGTGAGCGCCGAGCTCGCACCGCGTCAGGGTCGTACGTCGCCACTGGCCCTCGCGGTCGCCGTCGGCGGGCTCATCACGATCGCCAGCCTCGGGGTCTGGGTCGCGGCCGGGGCGGGCTACTTCTGGCCCGGCTGGGTGATCATCGGGTGCGTCTGCGTCGTTGCACCGATCGGGTGGTGGCACCACCTGGGCGATCGGGCGAACACGCCCCGCACCCGGGTCTGGCTCCATCTCGACGTCACGGCCGCCGTGATCGTCCTGCTGCTGGCGATCTGGGCCATGTCCGGGGCCCAGGGGCCGTGGGTGTTCTGGCCCGTCTTCGCGCTGGTGCTCCTGCTCGGGCTGCACGCGCTGATCGACCTGCGCGCGGAGGTGCCCCAGCTCCAGACCCGCGAGCTCCAGGAACGGGTCGACACGCTGAGCCGGACGCGACGCCAGGCCGTCGATGCGCAGGCGGCGGAGCTGCGCCGGATCGAGCGCGACCTGCACGACGGCGCGCAGGCCAGGCTGGTGGCCCTGACCATGCTGCTGGGCCGCGCCGAGGTCGAGCTCGCCGACGCGCCGCACGCCGCGGAGCTGGTGCGCACGGCCCGCGAGGAGGCGTCGCTCGCGATCAAGGAGCTGCGGGACCTCGCCCGGGGCATCGCGCCACCTGTGCTCGCCGATCGCGGACTGGTGGCGGCGGCGCAGTCCCTGACCGACCGCGGACCCGCCGTCCTGACCGTCTCCGGACCCGAGGACCGCCGGCCCCCGCCGGCGGTGGAGAACGCGGCGTACTTCGTGCTCGCCGAGGCCCTGACCAACGCGATCAAGCACGCCCCCGACGCGGCTGTCCGGGTCGGACTGGCGCTCGACCCCGACACGCTGGTCGTCGAGGTGACCGACGACGGCCCGGGCGGGGCCGCACCCTCGGGCACCGGTCTCGCGGGGCTGCGCGCCCGGGTCGAGGCGCTCGACGGGACCTTCATGCTGACGTCGCCTCCGGGCGGACCGACCCACCTGCACGTGGAGCTGCCATGCGCGTAGTCATCGCCGAGGACCACGCCCTGCTGCGGCAGGGGTTGGTCGCCCTCCTCGCCGATTCAGGGATCGACGTCGTGGCCACCACGGACTCCGGACCGGGGCTGCTGGACATCGTCGCCGAGCACGAACCGGACCTGGCGATCATCGACGTACGCCTGCCGCCGGGGTTCGCCGACGAGGGCATCCGGGCCGCGATCGCTGCCCGCGCGGCTCATCCCGCCCTGGCGACGCTGATCCTGTCGCAGTACGTCGAGCCTGTGTACACGGCCGAGCTGCTGGACTCACCCGGCGGTGGGATCGGCTACCTGCTCAAGGAGCGGGTCAGCGAGGTCGGCGACTTCATCGACTCGCTGCGTCGGGTGGCGGCCGGCGGAACGGCTCTGGACCGTGAGGTCGTGACCGAGCTGGTCCGGAAGAGCTCGAGCACCGGTGGTCAGCTCGAGGCCCTGACCCCCCGCGAGCGCGAGACGCTCGGGCTGATGGCGGAGGGCCGCACCAACGCCGCCATCGCCAAGGCGATGGTGGTGACGCTGGGCGCGGTGGAGAAGCACATCTCCAACATCTTCCTCAAGCTCGGCCTGCCCGACAGCGACGACGACCACCGGCGGGTGCTGGCCGTGCTCACCTACCTGCGGAGCTCGGGCTGACGGGTCGACCGGGACGCGGGCTCGACCACGGGACATTCCGCCAGCTCAAGCGCAACCGTCATGGTTACACATTAGGCGCGACCATGAGCACCCCGAAATGCTTTCAGGCCCGGAATCCGTGGATTCCGGGCCTGAAACTTTGTAGCGGGGGCAGGATTTGAACCTGCGACCTCTGGGTTATGAGCCCAGCGAGCTACCGAGCTGCTCCACCCCGCGTCGGTGAACAGAACATTACAGCCACGTCCTGGGGCACCCAAATCGGGGGTGTGTGGGCATCAGCCGAGCAGGCGTACGGCCTCCTCGATCAGGTCGCGACCTTCCTCCATCAGGCGGGCCCACTTCACCGTGTTGCCGGCCTGCTGGGCAGCGTCGGCCTCGGTGAACTTCGTCCTCCGCCTGCTGCAGCAGTGCTGGCGGATCTGGGCCCGGGTGCCCTCCGGCACCGGGGCCGTGGGCGTCTCGGTCGGCGACTCGGACGGCGAGGCGCTCGGCGACTCGGTCGGGGTCCCCGTGCCGGGCTCCTCCGGCGTGGCGACCACGCCGTCGAGGGAGTCCTCGATGGCCTCGCGCAGCGTCTCGCCGATGCCGACGCGGCCCTGGTAGGAGACCAGCACGAAGCGGAGGATCGGGTAGGCCGACTCGTCGTCGCGCCGCGTGTAGAGCGGCTGGACGTACATGAAGCTGTCGCCGATCGGCAGCGTGAGCAGGTTGCCGAAGACCGGCTCGGCGTCACCGGTGGTGAAGCTCAGCAGCTGCCTGCCTGACCGTCCTCGTCGGTGCTGAGCGCGGCGGCGATCAGTCGCGGACCGTCGGTGCGGGTCGTCGGGCAGCTCGAGCACCGAGATCTTGCCGTAGTTCTCGGTCGCTGGTGGCGTCGCTGTTGACGCTCATGAACGCCGCCAGGTTCTCGCGCTTTCCCGCGGCACGTAGACCGAGGTCAGCGACCAGGCTGGGCGCCGTCGGTCTCGGAGAAGAGGCGGTAAGGCGGCTGGAGGCGGCTCGCGGCCTGCGGGTCCTTGGGGACCTCCCACCGCGTCGAGCCCTCGAACCAGTCGGCCGCCGAGGTCTCGTGGTAGCGCTGGAACTGGTAGCGCTGCGCCTTGAACAGGTCCTCGGGGTAGCGCAGGTGCGACACCAGGTCCTCGGGGATCTCGTCGCGGGCCTTGATCAGGCCCGGGAAGACCTCGTCCCACACCTTGAGGATCGGGTCGGTGTCGTCCCACGCGTAGAGCGTCACGGTGCCGTCGTAGGCGTCGACCGTCGCCTTGACCGAGTTGCGCATGTAGTTGATCTCGTCGGTCGGCAGCGTCTGGAAGCCGTTGTTCTCCTGGAGCGAGTCGTCGGTCATCGTCTCCGAGCGACTCGCGCTGCGAGAGCGGGTACTTGTCGGTGACGGTGTAGCCGTCGAGCACCCACTGGATCCGCCCGTCGACGACCACCGGGTAGGGGTCGGAGTCGACGGTCAGCCACGGCGCGACCTTCTCCACCATCGGTGCGCGGGTTGCGGTCGTAGAGGACCTTGGAGTTCTCGTTGACCGGCTGGAGAGGACGAAGTTGGGCTCGCTGAACTTGATCGCGTAGAGGACCTTGTTGAACAGGCCACCGATCGGGACCCCGCCCTTGCCGCCGTAGGTCGTCTCGGCGTCGTCTGTCGTCCTGCTCGCCAGCGGCAGGAGCAGCTCCACGTCCTCGCCGTCGTCGGCCTTGCCGACGATGCTGTAGTCCGGGCTCTGCTCGCCGTAGTAGACGCGGGTCTCTACGCCGTCGGGCGACAGGCTCGTCAGCGCGTCCTCGTTGGCCTCCTGGCCCTCGGCCCACTGGATGTTGAGCGACTGGCTGGAGTCGTCCTCGGGGCGCTGGTTGGCGTAGGCCGCGATGACACCGTTGCCGTGGGTGTAGACGGTGTGCAGGTTGGACCAGTTGCGGTCGCTCTCCGCGATGCCGTTCTGGTCCATCTCCCGGACGCCGAGCACGACGGCCCGGTCGACGTCGTCGATCTCGTAGCGGTCGACGTCGAGGACGTCGCTCACCGAGTAGTAGCCGCGCACCTGCTGCTGCTGCTCGAAGACCTCGCTGACGACCTTCGGGTCGACCAGCGGGACGCTGGAGGTCATGCCGTCCAGCGCGTCGAGGCGGCCCTCGGTGGGGACGGCGTTGCCTGAGGAGACGGCGCCGATCTCGACCTGGTCGAGGGAGTAGGCCTTCCGGGTCGCGTCGATGTTGGCCTTGATGTAGGGGCCCTCACGCTCCGGCACGTTGGGGTTGACCCGGATCGCCTGGACGACCGTGGGCACGATCAGGCCGAGGATGATGGCGGAGAGCGCGAAGAGCGCCACGCCGACCGAGGGCAGCAGCCAGGTGCGTCGCCAGATGTTGGCCAGGAAGAGCACCGCACACACGACGGCGATGCCGGCCAGGATCTCCTTCGCCGGGAGCACGGCCTTGTCGTCGGTGTAGCCCATGCCGGTGAAGATCGAGCCGGAGTTGGTGACCAGGTCGAAGCGGTCGAGCCAGTAGTCGACGGCCTTGGCGAGCACGAACAGCGCGAGCAGCGCGGAGACCTGGATCTGCGCGGCGCTGGTGAGCCGCTCCCCCGGGCGGGCCGAGATCCGGATGCCGCCGAAGAGGTAGTTCATCAGGATCGAGGCCATCAGCCCGACCACGGCGAGCGCCATCACGTAGTCGATGACGTAGTGCCAGAAGGGCAGCTCGAAGACGTAGAAGCCGACGTCCTTGTTGAAGTAGGGGTCGGTGGTGCCGAAGTCCTGGCTGTGCCGCCACATCGAGAAGTTGCGCCACTGCCCGGTGGCCGAGGCGCCGGCGAAGAGACCCAGCACGACCGACGCGGCGCCGATCACCCAGGCCATCCGGGGCGCCAGGAGCTCGCGGTAGCGGTCCATCCCGTCGTCGGGCATGCCCGGCATCCCGGGCCACAGGACCGGCCGGAACCGGTAGGCCAGCGCCATCGACACCGCGACCGTCGCCGCCATCAGGCCGGCGAAGACGAGGAACAGCCCGATGCGGGTGAGCAGCAGGGTCGTGAAGACCTCGCTGTAGCCCAGCGAGCGGAACCACAACCGGTCGGTCCAGAACGACGCGAAGCCGCTCAGGAACATGAAGGCGATGATCAGGATGATCGCGGTGACGATCAGGGCACCCGGACGACGCGAGGAGGCCGCCGAGCGCTGGGCACCCGGTCCTCCCGGCTCCCCCTGACCCACCGGGTCCGCCCGGTCCGCCGGGGCGCTGGGGGCCGTCGGGCCCGCTGGTTCTGTCGAACGGATTGCTCATGCCGGTCCCTGCTCAGAGGTCTCGTGGGGGGTCTCGTGGGAAGTGTCGTGCGGAAGGTCGTGGGGAGTGTCGTGCAGCGTCGCGTGGAGGAGCTCGAGGAGGCCGGGCACCAGCTCGGTGCCGTTGACGACCGACTGCTCGTCGTCGTGGGCGCGCAGCCGGAGGGCGCAGTACGACGCCCCGGCGCGCGTCACGCCGGCCACCATCCGGACCTCCTGCCGGTCCGGGTGCTCGCGGGCGAACAGCTCGGCGGCGGTCGGGTCGTCGGGGATGTCGTCGTCGGTGCCGGGCGGCAGCACCAGCCGCTCGATGACGGCGGCGCACCCGGTCACGCTCTCGGGCCAGGCGATCGTGTGCAGGGCGGCCTCGAGGGCCTGGCCCGGGGGCAGGCCCTCCTGCTCGATGGGCGTGAACGAGCCGTCGTCACCGGGACCGTCGATCGCCATGGCAGCAGCCAGCGCGGGCTCCTGGGCGATCAGGGCTGCGGTGTCGACGAGGGCGTAGAGCCGGGCCGGCTGGTCCCACCCGTCCTGGGCGACGTGCGCCTCGATCTCCAGCACGGCCGTGGCCAGGGCCGGGTCCTCGGGCAGGGGCTGCGCAACGGGCTCGGGCGTCTCGGTCATGAGGCAGTGTCCTCGCAGGTCGGGAGTGCGGCGTCGTGGTCGGCCACCCAGTCGGCCAGGGTCGCCACGGCGCGATGCATCGTCGTGGCCTTGGTCAGGCGCATGTCCCCGGGGTCGACTCCCCCGATGCTGTCGCAGTTGTCGGCCGGGACGAAGAACAGCTCGGCACCGGCGTCGCGGGCCGCGGCGATCTTCTGCTGGATGCCGCCGATCGGGCCGACCTTGCCCGCCGGGGTGATGGTGCCGGTGCCGGCGATGTCGGCGCCGTCGGTCATCGAGCCCGGGGTGAGCGTGTCGTAGATGGCCATCGACATCATCAGGCCGGCGCTGGGGCCGCCGATGTTGTCGGCGATCGCGACGCTCACCTGGTAGGGGAAGTCGAAGCCCTCGCCCGGGGTGATGCCGACGCGCAGGTCGCCGTCGACCTCCTTCGGCGTGATGTCCACGCTGACGCGCTTGCTCCCCCGTCGTACGACGAACGGGATCGGCTCGCCGGCAGACGCCTGGCTGACCGCGTCGACGACGTCCTGGCCCTCGGTGATCGTGGTGCCACCGACCTCCAGCAGGATGTCGCGCACCTTCAGCTTGCCCTCCGCGGGCAGTCCCGGTGTGACGTCGAGGACCTCCACGACGGGGTCGAGCTTCTCGCCGAGCTCGGTGAGTGCGGCCGCGATGGCGGTGTCCTGCGAGGAGGTCATGGCCAGGTCGGACTCGCGGCTGCTGGACTCGTCGGTCTCGTCGGGGGCATAGATCGAGGACCTCGGCCACACCGCGGCGTCGGGGTCGAAGTAGGCGCGCAGCAGGTCGGGCAGGGTGACGTCCTCCTGCGGTGAGCTGACGTAGACGGTGGTCATCCGCAGCTCGCCGTCGTCGTAGTAGGCCTTGTGCCCGGTGACCTGCACGGTCTCGCCACCATCGTCACCCGTGCCGAGGATGTCGACGGTCGGTCCGGGGTAGTAGGTGACGTAGGGAAGCGGCACGAAAGCAGCGGTCCCCCACAGCGCGGCCAGCAGGCACAGTGCGAGCAACCCCGCCCTGGTCCGCTGACTCATGGGCGCAACTCTCTCAAACGACCGCAACTCGCCCGCAACTCGCCCGACGTCTAGGACGCGCGGCGGGTGGCGTCGTCCGCCGGGGCAACACCGTGGCTCGGCCGCACCGCGATGCCGGTGCTGCGATCGCGCGGATGCGCGGTCACCGGACGGTTGCCGGTGGGGAGGTCCTTGGCCAGGGCCTTGCCGAGCCGTTCGACGGCGACGTCGCGATCGACCTCGCCACGCCCGTCGCGACTGATCCACGACACCCACAGCATCGCCACGACCGTCACCGCGGCGGACGGCACGAGCCAGAGCAGGATCTCCACGCGGCGAGCCTAGGCGCCCGCGGCCGCGGACCGGGGCACCCGCTACGGCGTGCCGACCCACTCCTCGGTCTCGTCGGTGAAGACCTGGTGCTTCCAGATCGGCACCTCGGCCTTGAGCGTGTCGATGAGTGCGCGCGAGGCGGCGAACGCGTCGCCCCGGTGTGCGGCCGTCGTGGCGACGACGACGGCGAGGTCCCCGATCCGCAGCTCGCCGACGCGGTGGACCGCGGCCACGCCTCGTACGTCGTGCTCGGCAGCGACGCGACGGCAGACGTCCTCGAGCCGGGCGAGCGCAGTGGGGTGGGCGGAGTAGTCGAGCGCGGTGACGCCCTTGCCACCGTCGTGGTCGCGGACCTGGCCGATGAAGAGGGTGAGTCCACCGGCACCGTCGTCGCCCAGCGCGTCGACCACCTCGGCGACGTCGAGAGGGGTGTCGCGGATGCCGACGAGGCGCACGAGGTCACTCACGCGGCCGAGTGTAGGCCCGGGCGCGACCCCGACGGGGCCTCGGCCTGTCCGCCGGGGCTGGGCAGGGTGGGTACCGTTGCTGGCATGAGCGACAGCCCCGGAGGCCCCGGACAGCCCGGTCAGGGCCCCGACGACAACAACCCCTTCAAGGGCACGCCCTTCGAGCAGATCTTCTCCCAGATGGGCGGGTTCGGGGCCGGTGGCGGCATGCCCGACCTCAATGCCCTGATGGCGCAGATGCAGTCCCTGTTCGCGCCGCACGACGGCCCGGTCAACTGGGAGACCGTGACCGACCTGGCCCGCCGCACCGCCGCGCAGGAGCCCGACCCGACCATCAGCGCCGCGCAGTCCGCTGCCGTCGCCGACGCCGTACGACTCGCCGACCACTGGCTCGACACGACCACCGAGTTCCCCTCCGGGGTGAGCACCACGGCCGCCTGGTCGCGCGCGGAGTGGATCGTGGAGACGCTCGACGTGTGGAAGGTGCTCGTCGAGCCGATCGCCGGCTCCGCCACCACGGCCCTCGGTGAGGCGATGCCCGAGGAGATGCGCCAGCTCGCCGGTCCGCTCATGGCGATGCTCGGCAAGGCCAGCGGCGCCATGGTCGCCTCCCAGGTCGGCAGCGGCCTGGGCGCCCTCGCCGGCGACGTGCTGAGCGCCTCCGACATCGGCCTGCCGCTCGGTCCGATCGGCAAGGCCGCGCTGCTCCCCACCAACGTGGCGGCCTTCGCCGCCGAGCTGCCCGACGTCACCACCGACGACGTGCTCCTCTACCTCGCACTGCGCGAGGCCGCGCACCAGCGGCTGTTCGCCGGCGTGCCGTGGCTGCGCGACCACCTGATCGGAGCGGTCGCCGAGTACGGCGCCGGCATGGACTTCGACACCTCCGGCATGGAGTCGAAGCTCCGCGAGATCGACATGTCCAACCCCGCGGCCATGCAGGACGCGCTGGCCGGCGGGCTCTTCGACCCCGAGCCCTCGGCGGCCCAGAAGGCAGCCCTGGAGAAGCTCGAGGTCACCCTCGCACTCGTCGAGGGCTGGGTGGACGAGGTCGTCGGACAGGCCACCGCCGAGCGGATGCCCGCCGCGGCCAAGCTCCAGGAGACCGTACGCCGTCGCCGTGCCGCGGGCGGGCCGGCCGAGCAGACCTTCGCCACCCTCGTCGGCCTGGAGCTGCGGCCCCGCCGGCTGCGTGACGCCTCGACGCTCTGGGGATCGCTCCGCACCCGCCAGGGCACCGAGGCCCGCGACGGTGTCTGGACCTCGCCGCACCTCCTGCCGACCGGCCAGGACCTCGACGACCCGCTGGGCTTCCGCGAGGACTCCGTCGCGCCGGGCGAGCTGTCCGAGGAGGAGTTCGACGCCGGACTGCGCGACCTGCTCGACGGTCCCGCGGACGGCGGCTCCGACTCACGCCCCGTCGAGTGAGCCCCGACCTGCATGCGAGTGCCGTCGCGACCCTGACGGGTTGGGCGCCGCCGTCGGCCGACCAGGCCGACCTGCGCGAGCGCTACCTGACCCACCTGCGCGCCCACGCGGACGGGCTGGCGAAGGCGTGCTTCCCCGAGCACCTCACCGCGGGTGCGATCGTGCTGTCGCCGAGCGCCGACGCCGTGCTGCTCAACCACCACCGCAAGGCCGACGCCTGGCTGGCCTTCGGTGGACACCTCGAGCCCGCGGACGACTCGCTCGCCGCGGGTGCCCGCCGCGAGCTGGTCGAGGAGTCGGGGCTGGCCACCTTCGACTTCGACGACGTGCCGTTGTCCCTGGACGCCCACGCCGTGGAGTTCTGCTCCGAGCGGGGCACCGTCCACCACCTCGACGTACGTTTCCTCGCCACGGCCGAGCCCGACGCCGACCACCGGGTCAGCGAGGAGTCGCTCGACGTGCGCTGGTGGCAGGTGGACGCGCTTCCCGAGCTCTTCCCCGACATGCGCCGACTGATCGACGACGCGGTGTCGCGGCTGACGAGCTGAGTCGTCGGGATCAGTCCGGGTCCCCGCCCGGCGGCGGCTCGAGCCGGGCGGCCGTGGAGTAGCCCTCGAGGTAGCCCTTGGCCCTCTCCGCCTTGGGGAACCGGTCCACCCAGGCCCAGAACTCCGGAGTGTGGCCGGCCTCCAGGAGGTGGGCCAGCTCGTGGACGAGGACGTAGTCGACGACCCACGCCGGCATCTGCTGGAGACGGTTGCTCAGCCGGATCGTGCGGTCGCTCGGGGTGCAGGACCCCCAGCGGGCATTCTGGTTGGTGACCCACCGCACCGAGGCCGGCACGGCCAGGCCACCGAAGTAGAGGTCGTTGAGCCTGCTCGCCCGGGCCACCAGGTCGTCGTCCGAGCGCAGCTTGCGACGCTCCTGGCGCTGGATCCGGGCGACCATGTCGGCCACCCAGGTCGCCTCGTCGCGCTTGCTCATGGTGGCCGGGATGAGCACGACGATCCGGTCGCCGTCGCGGTAGGCCGAGACCGTGCGTCGGCGCCGGCGCGAGCGGCGCACCTCGACGTCGGGTGTCGGCGTGCTCATGTGTCGAATCTAACCGTCGGCACCGACAGCTGGGCGCCCAACGCGCGGTTCAGAGGCGCGCCGCGGCCCACTCCAGCAGCCGGTCACGCTGCCACGTGTTGACGATCCGGTCGGGGTCGATGCCGGCCTCGGTGGCCCGGGCGGCTCCGTAGTCGAGCATGTCGAGCTGGCCGGGCGCGTGCGCGTCGGAGTCGATGGAGAACAGGCAGCCGAGGTCGTGGGCCAGCGCCAGGAGCTGCGTCGGTGGGTCACGACGCTCGGGGCGGGAGTTGATCTCGACCGCGACCCCCTCCTCCGCGCAGGCGGTGAAGACGGCCTTCGCGTCGAACTGGCTCTGCCCCCGGGTGCCGCGGTTGCCGGTGACCAGCCGGCCGGTGCAGTGCCCGAGCACGTTGGTGTGCGGGTTGCGCACGGCGCCGATCATCCGCTTCGTCATGGGCGCGGGGTCCATCTTGAGCTTGGAGTGCACCGACGCGACCCGGACGTCGAGCCTGCCCAGCATCTCGGGCGTCTGGTCGAGGCCACCGTCGTCGAGGATGTCGACCTCGATCCCCTTGAGCAGGGTGAAGCTGTCGCCGAGGTGCTCGTTGACCGCGTCGACCACGCCCAGCTGACGGGTGAGCCGCTCGGCGCTGAGCCCGTTGGCCACCCGCAGGCGAGGGCTGTGGTCGGTGAGCACGAGGTAGTCGTGGCCCAGCTCCATCGCCGTCATCGCCATCTCCTCCAGCGGCGAGCCGCCGTCGGACCAGTCGGAGTGCGAGTGGAGGTCGCCGCGCAGGCGTGCGCGCAGCTCCTCGCCGCCCTTGGCGAGAGGCCCGGCGGTCTTCTCCAGCCCGACCAGCCGGTCCGGGACCACCCCGTTGCAGGCATCGGTGATCACCGCGGCGGTGCTGGGGCCGATGCCGGCGAGCTCGGTGAGGGTGCCGGCCGCGGCGCGCCGGCGTACCTCGTCCTCGGGCAGCGGCAGGATCGTGCGCGCGGCCTTGCGGAAGGCCTCGATCCGGCGGCTCTCCTCGCGCTGGCGCTCCATCAGGAAGGCGATCCGGCGCAGGGTGGCGACCGGCCCCGGGCTCGCACCGCTGGCCGTGGCCGACGTGTCGTCGCTCAACTGTTTCTCCTCCACAGCCCCGGGGTCGACATACCTGCAGGTCACCCGCACAGTACGACGATGCGCCGGGCGTGTCGCCCACAGGGCCGTCCCCACCGGTGGGCCGTTGCTCCACGACGATCGTCCTGCTGTCCCCACCCCGTCCACAGGCCTGTCCACAGGCGTGGAGGCCGATGCGTTGACCGCGCGAGCGCCCGGCTCCTAGCGTGGCCCCAGAAGGGCCCCACGGCTCTTCGACGTCAGCAGGGGAAGGCAGGCGTCGGAGGCTGCGGGGCCCTTCTTCTTCCTGCCCTCGTCCCGACCTTCGTCTCGGGCGGGTGCCGCTCAGTGGCCGCGGAACTCCGGGGCCCGCTTCTCCTGCGCCGCCCGGATGCCTTCCTGGAGGTCCGCGGTGGCCAGCGTCATCGGCTGGGCCAGCGCCTCCCACTGCAGGGCCGCCTCGAAGTCGGCGTGGCCACCGTCGGCCAGGGCGATCTTGGTCAGCCGGGCCGCGATGGGCGCCGTGGCGGCGATGCCTGCCGCGGTCGCCAGCACGTCGTCGAGGAAGCCGTCGGGCTCGATGACGCGCGAGACCAGACCCAGCCGCAGGGCCTCGTCCGCCTCGACGACCCGGCCGGTGAGGAGCAGGTCGCGCGCGTGCGCCGGACCGACCACGTTGGGCAGCAGCCAGGTGCCGGCCATCCCGGCGTGCATGCCCAGCTTGTTGAAGGGCAGGCCGAGCTTGGCGCCGTCCGCGGCGTAGCGGATGTCGCAGGCCAGCGCGAGGCAGAGGCCGGCCCCGATGGCGTGGCCGTTGACGGCGGCGATGGTCGGCACCTCGAGGCGCCTGATCGAGAGCCACGCGCGGTAGAAGGGCAGCATCCGCGAGCGGAGGTGGTCGACGCTGGCATCGGGCTCGCTGGCGATCCACGACGTGTTGCCGCCCGAGCAGAAGGCACTGCCCTCCCCCGTCACGACCACGGCGCGCACGGACGTGTCGGCGGCCAGCTCGTCGATGGCAGCGGCCCACGACGCGGTCATCTCGTCGCTCATCGCGTTGCGCATCTGGGGGTTGTCGAGGGTCAGCAGGGCGACCCCCTCGGACGGGCGCTCGAGGCGCAGGTGGGTGTGGTCGGACATGGGGTCGAGGGTACTGATCCCGCCGCGGACGAAAACATCCCTTTCACGCTCAGCGCGTGTGGTGCGTGAGCGTGAGCCACGCGTGGCGTAGGGTCTTCGACGGAGCGCTGGCAACCGCCAGCTTTCCCCGGCGGGCTTCCCCGAGAGACTTCCCCGTCGCGACGACCAAGAAAAACAAGCAAGGAGGCCGTCATGGCGGAGACCTGGAGCGGTGAGTTCTACTGCGTCAAGTGCAAGGAGAAGCGCGAGGCGGAGGGCGAGATCAGGGTCAACGACAAGGGCACCAAGATGGCCAAGGGCGTCTGCCCGGTCTGCGGTACCAACCTGAACCGCATCCTCGGCAAGGCGTGAGCCTCACCCCTTGAACGAATAGCAGCGGCGTCACCTCCGGGTGGCGCCGCTGCTGCATTTCCGGCGTGAAAGGTTTTCCCGATCCCCCCTCTAGAGTCGGCCCCGTGAGCGGACGCGAGGAGCAGCGAGTCGGATGGCCGGCCTGGGTCTACCGGGACGGCGCCGCCCCCGACCAGCGGTTCAGCCTGGCCAACGAGCGGACCTTCCTGGCCTGGGTGCGCACGTCGATGGCGATGCTGGCCGGCGGCGTCGCGCTCGACGCGGTCGAGCTCGACGGCCCCACCGGGCTCCAGACCGCACTGGCCGTCACGCTCGTGGTGCTCGGACTGCTCGGTGCGGCCGCGTCGTGGCTGCGGTGGGCCGGCGCCGAACGCGCGATGCGGACGGGACGCCCGCTCCCGGGCACCGCTGCCCTGGCCTGGTTCTCGCTCGCCCTCGTCGTGGTGGCTGCCCTGCTCGTGGTCCTCGTCCTGTGAGCAGCCCGCCGACCACGCTGGAGGACCAGTACGAGCGCACGCTCCTCGCGTGGCGTCGTACGGCCCTGTCCTTCGTCGCGGTGGGCCTCCTGGTGGGTCACCTCTCGGTCATCGGCACCGGCCGGACGGCCCTGCTCGTGCTGCTGGTCGGGCTCGGCGGCGTCCTGGCGTTCGTCTGGCTCGGCCGGGCGCGCTGGGTCGGCGTCACCGGCCTGGCGCTGGTCGCCGGTCTTGCCCTCCTCGGAGTCCTGGCGCTGCGGGGCATCCTGACCCGCTGAGCTCACTGGTGGACCATCACCGCGCGCTCGTGCCCCTCCCCGGAGCCGGGGTCGGCGACCGCGTCCAGGTCGAAGCGCACCCGGTGGATCAGGCCCATGAAGCGGTTGCGCACCGGGAGGTAGTCGTCGACCACCGGCGTTCCGCGGTCCACGCCGATGTTGAAGGTCTCGTCGAAGGAGAAGTAGTAGGCCGTCGTCGCCGGGATCCGCCCCGACCCGACAGCCACCCCGTCGACCTCGAGCACCACGCTGGCGCCGCTGCCGGCCGGCCCACCGTCGTAGGCGAAGCGGACCACGAGGTCGTGGCGACCCGGCACCATCGGCTTGCCGCCCCGGACCACGGTCAGGTCACGCCCGACGAAGTTGTAGGCGTAGTGCGGGACGCCCGCGACCAGGTAGAGCGACCAGCCACCGAACCGGCCGCCCTGCGCGACCACCACCCCGCTGGTCCCCGTGACGACCTCGAGGTCGGCGGTGACGACGTGGGAGCGGTTCTTGACGTTGGGCGCCGCCTCCTCGGTGAGCCGCCCGATCCGCGGACCGAACGAGAGCGACGAGCGGCCGAGGTGCAGGTCGAGCCGGCCGGCGACCTCGGGGTTCTCGCGCTCGGTGACCCGGTCGTCGAGCGGCAGCACGTGGAACTTCTCGGCCTCGCGCTGGAAGATCTCCTGGAGCTCGCGCAGCTTCTCCGGGTGCACGGCCGCGAGGTCGCGCGCCTGGCTCCAGTCCTCGGAGTGGTCGTAGAGCTCCCAGACGTCGTCCTCGAACCGGCGTCCGGAGCCGCCGACCATCTCCCAGGGGATGCCGTGCCGGGTCACCGCCGTCCAGCCCTCGTGGTAGACGCCGCGGTTGCCGATCATCTCGAAGTACTGCGTGGTGTGCCGCTCGGGCGCAGCGGCATCGGCGAAGGTGTAGTGCAGGCTCGTCCCCTCGACGGGCTGCTGCGGCACCCCGCCGTAGGTCTCCGGTGCCTCGAGGCCGGCGGCCTCCAGGATCGTGGGGAGCACGTCGATGACGTGGTGCCACTGGTGGCGGATCTCGCCCCGCGCCTCGATCCCGTTGCCCCAGCGCACGATCATCCCGTCGCGGGTGCCGCCGAGGTGCGTCACCTGCTTGGTCCAGGGGTAGGGGGTGTTCATCGCCAGCGCCCAGCCGGCGGGATAGATGGCGTACGTCGTGGGGTCTCCGAGGCTGTCGAGCCTGGCCGCCATGTCGGCGGTGTCGTCCTGGATGCCGTGGCCCACGAGGTGCTCGCGGAACGTCCCGCGCGGCCCGCCCTCGCCCGAGGCGCCGTTGTCGCCGAGCAGGTAGAAGATCAGGGTGTCGTCGAGGACGCCCATCTCCTCCAGGGAGTCGACGAGGCGGCCCACCTGGACGTCGGCGTGCTCCGCGAAGCCGGCGTAGGTCTCCATGAACCGCGCGGCGACCAACTTCTCGGTGTCGTCGAGCTCGTCCCAGCGCGGGACGCCCTCGGCCCAGGGCGCGAGCTCGGTGCCCTCGGGGACGATGCCGAGCTCCACCTGGCGGGCCAGCGTGGCCTCGCGCTGCGCGTCCCAGCCGGCGTCGAACCGCCCGGCGTACTTCTCCCTCCACTCCGGGGCCACGTGGAAGGGCGCATGGGTCGCGCCCAGCGCGACGTAGGTGAAGAACGGGCGGTCGGGGGTGATCGCCTGCTGGTTCTCGATCCACGAGATGGCGTTGTCGATGAGGTCCTCGGACAGGTGGTAGCCGTCCTCGGGGAGCCGGTCGGGCTCGACGGCGTAGCGACCCTGGTAGAGCTGCGGGTACCAGTGGTTCATCTCCGCACCCATGAAGCCGTAGAAGAAGTCGAAGCCCTCCCCCATCGGCCAGCGCGGGAAGGGGCCCGACGGGCTGACCTCGACCGGCGGGGTCTGGTGCCACTTGCCGACCGCAGCGGTGCAGTAGCCGTTGCCGCCGAGGATCTGGGCGATCGTCGCCGCACTGGCCGGACGGTAGCCGTGGTAGCCGGGCTCGGGGGTCGACATCTCGCTCGTCACGCCCATCCCCACCGAGTGGTGGTTGCGCCCGGTCATCAGCGCCTGCCGGGTCGGCGAGCAGAGCGGGGTGACGTGGAAGCGGCTGTAGCGCAGCCCGTCACCGGCGAGCCGCTCGGCCGTGGGCATCTCGCAGGGGCCGCCGTAGGCCGACGAGGCACCGAAGCCCATGTCGTCGATCAGGACGACGACCACGTTCGGCGAGCCCGGGGCGGTCTCCACGGGTCGGATCGGCCGGGCCGTGGTGTCCACGTCGAGCGGGAGTCGGCTGCGGTCGGGTTCGTTGCTCGGGAGCTCGTCATTCACCGGTCAGGGCTTCTTTCTGTCGTGGTCGGCTGTTCTCTCGTGCGGCTGCCGGAGATCTGGGCCGCGGCGGCGACGGCGAGCTGCCCGAGCGGCTCGAAACGCGCCTCGGTGAGACGTTCGCTCGGCCCCCACACGCTCACCACGGCCACGGCCCGGCCGGCGAGGTCGAGCACCGGGGCGGAGACGCCCCACGCCGAGCTCTCGAACTCCCCGCGGCACACGGCATAGCCGCGCTCCCGCGTCAGCGCCAGCTCCTTCTCGAGTGCGGCGAAGGACGTGATGGTGGTGGAGGTGTGCTTCGGCAGGCGCCCGCCGCGGGGTTGGCGGAGCAGCATCCCGATGTTCTCGGACTCGGAGAAGGCGAGCAGCACCTTCCCGGTCGAGGTCGCGTGCATGGAGACCTCCCGGTCCCGCCAGCCCGCCGCGACCACTGCGTCTGCCGTCGCCTCCGCGACGTAGGTGAGCAGCCCGTCGCGTACGACCGCGAGGGCCGCGGTCTCCCCCGCCTGTCGAGCGAGGTCGTCCAGCACGACGCGGGCCGTGCGCGCGAGCGCGGCACCGCCCGCCTGGCCGGCGAGGTCGATCAGGCCGAAGCCCAGGGAGTAGATGCCGCTCCTGTCGTCGCGGGTCACCAGGCGCTGCTCCTCGAGGGTGCCCAGGATGCGCCAGGTCGTGGTGCGGTTGAGCCCGACCGCCTCGGCCAGCGCGGTGGCGGTCCCGTCCTGTCCGGTGGCGACCGCGACGGCCCGCAGCAACGCGGCGGCCCGCTCGACCGACTGCACCCGGATCGCCCCGGGACGTTGTGGAGATGGTGACATCTTGTGCTCGTCTCCCTCCGACTCATTGACCCGCGCGGGTCGGCACTCTATGTTGCGTCTACCACGACCGCCGTTCGCATTACGCAACAGGGGGCTCACGAAGTGAACCAGAACTCACCCGGCAGCTGGAAGATCTCACGCCGACAGGTGCTCCGGTATTCCGGGGTCAGCGCCGTCGCGATCGGAGGCAGCGGCTTCCTCGCCGGCTGCGGCGGAGGTGACGGCGGCGGAGGCGGCGGCGGCGGAGGAGGCCCGCAGGGCTCCGGCGGCCAGCTGATCCACGGCGCCACCGGCGGCGGCAGCAAGGACACCCTCGACCCGCACCAGCCGGTGACCGCGGCCGACATCGCCCGCTGCCTCAACCTCTACGAGCCGCTGCTCATCTGGGACAACAACTACGAGCTCCAGCCGTCGCTGGCCGAGTCGGTGGAGTCGTCCAAGGACGCGATCACCTGGACGGTCAAGATGCGCGCCGGCGCCACCTTCCACAACGGCGCCCCGGTCACGGCCGAGGACGCCTGGCTCAGCATCCGACGCGTCGCCGACCCGAAGGCACCGCTGTCCGCCGGCGGCCAGCTGTCGCAGATCATCGACTTCGAGTCCTCGAAGGTCGTCGACGACACCACGCTGAAGATCGTGCTCAGCACGCCCTACGCGATCCTCGACTCGCTGCTGGCCGAGTACACCCTCGGCATCATCCCGGGCGGCGAGTTCGACCCGGCCAACCCGGTCGGCACGGCCGGGTTCGCCTACAAGTCGTTCGAGGCGGGCAAGACCAGCACGTTCACCAAGTTCGCCGACTACTGGGGCGATCCCGCGTTCCTCGACGAGCTGGTCATCCAGGACTTCGCCGACGACAACGCCAAGGTCAACGCGCTGCAGGCGGGTCAGATCCAGACCCTCGACAACCTGCCCTACAACCTGGTCGACACGATCAAGGGTGCGGGTGCCGGCGTGCTCACCGCCGAGGGCGGCCAGTGGGTCCCCTTCACCATGCGCGTGGACCAGGCGCCGTTCAACGACCCCAAGGTGCGCCAGGCGATGCGCCTGATCGTCGACCGCCAGGCGATGATCGACCAGACGCTCAGCGGCTACGGCTCGCTCGGCAACGACATGTACGCCCCGCTCGACACGGCCTACGCCAGCGACCTGCCGCAGCGCGAGCAGGACATCGAGCAGGCCAAGTCCCTCCTGGCCTCGGCCGGGGCGGACGGCCTCCAGGTCGAGCTCTTCACCGGTGACGACATCGGCTCGGTCGCCGTCCCGGCGGCCAACCTGTTCGCCGAGCAGGCCAAGGCTGCCGGCGTCGACGTGAAGGTCACGAAGAAGACGCCGTTCTACGACGACGACTACCTGTCCTACACCTTCGCCCAGGACTTCTGGAACACCCGCAACTACATCCCCCAGGCCGTCGTCGGCACGTTCCCTCCCGACCAGGGTGGCACCTACAACGAGACGCACTGGGACAACGCCGACCACCGCGACCTGGTCAACGCCGCGGCCAAGGAGGTCGACGAGGCCAAGCGCACCGCGCTGCTCCAGGACGCTCAGGAGATCGAGTACGACGAGGGCGGCTACATCATCTGGGGATTCCGCCAGCAGGTGGACGCCTACGGCTCCACCGTGCAGGGCCTCGAGCCGAGCAAGTACCTCCCACTCGGCAACTACAACTTCCGCAAGGCGTCCATCTGACATGACCCAGGAAGCGACTCTCCCTGATCCGCTCGTGGAGGTCGCCCCTCCTCGTGGACGCTCCGGCGGGGCGGCGTGGGCCATCTGGCTTGCACGCCGCCTCGGCCTGGCACTGATGACGCTGTGGCTGGTGTCGATCGTGGTCTTCCTCGCCACCGCCGCCCTCGGCGACCCGGTCCGGGCCATCCTCGGCCGTGACTACGGCACCAACATCGCGCGGCGCGAGCAGCTCGAGGCCCAGCTGGGCATCGGCGACTCGATCGTGACCCGCTACTTCGACTGGCTCGGTGGGCTGCTCACCGGTGACTTCGGCACCTCGCTCGCCAACCAGCAGCCCGTCTGGGGCCAGATCTCGAGCAGCGTGGTCAACTCGCTGGTCCTGGTGCTGCTCGCAGCCGTGGTGATGGTCCCGCTCGCGTTCGGGATCGCGATGATCTCCTCGCACTTCCGCCGCCGGCGCCCCGACACCGTCATCCAGACGATCCTGCTGGCCCTGGCCGGCGTGCCGGAGTTCGTGACCGGCATCCTGCTCGTGTCGATCTTCTCCACCACGGTGTTCAAGATCTTCCCCGCCGTGACGCTCGTCGGGCCGGGCGGCAGCCCCTGGGACGAGCCCAAGAGCATGGTGCTCCCGGTCGCGACGCTGGTGATCGCGGTGACGCCCTACGTCTCCCGCATCGTGCGGGCCACCCTCCTCGAGGTCCTCGACAGCGACTACGTCGAGCTGGCCCGCCTCAAGGGCATCCCCGAGCCGGTGGTGATGCGCAAGCACGCGCTGCTCAACGCGATCGTGCCCGGCATCCAGGTCGTCTCGCTCCAGCTCGCGTGGCTGGCAGGCGGCGTGGTGCTCGTCGAGACCCTCTTCCAGTACCCCGGGGTCGGCCGGCAGCTCGTCGACTCGGTGCGCAACCACGACGTCGCGATGGTGCAGGCGCTCAGCATGATCATCGCCGGCGTCTACATCGTGGTGAACCTGGTCGCCGACGTCCTGTCGATCCTGCTGACCCCCCGAGCAAGGACGGCGATCTCGTCATGAGCACGACTTCCTCCGCGTGGTCCCCCGAGGCGACTGCCCCGGCTCCGGCCGGCTTCTTCCGGCGGGCGATGCACCAGAAGCGCTTCGTGTTCGGTTTCGCCGGCGACGCTCCTGGTGGTCCTGTTCGCGATCCTCGCGCCGTTCTTCGCGCCCTACGGCGAGAAGGAGACCGCAGGCCCGCCCTACTCCAAGGACGGCGTGTTCGGCACCGACTACATCGGCCAGGACGTGCTGAGCCGCGTCATGCACGGCGGCCAGGAGGTGCTGACGATCTCGGTGCTCGCCACGGTGCTCGGCATGGTCGGCGGCATCCTGATCGGCGTCGTCGCCGCCTACGCCGGCGGATGGTGGGACGAGATCATCATGCGGCTCAACGACGTGCTGCTGGCGTTCCCCCAGATCCTGCTGTCCCTCGTCGTGCTGACCGCCCTGCAGAACCCGTCCGCCTGGGTGATCATCCTGCTGGTCGCCGCCGGCCACGCCCCCCGCGTGGCCCGCGTCGCCCGCGGTGTCGCCCTGGGCATCGTGACGCGTGACTTCGTCGTCGCGGCCGAGGCCCTCGGCGAGAAGCGCTCGCGGGTGATCGTGGCCGAGGTGCTGCCCAACATGACCGGTCCGCTGCTCGCCGAGGCCGGGCTCCGGCTCACCTACTCGATCGGCATCGTCGCCGCGCTCGGCTTCCTCGGCTTCGCCGCCGACCCCGGGGCGGCCAACTGGGGCCAGATGATGAACGAGAACCGGCTCGGCCTCCAGACCCAGTCGTGGGCGGTCCTGGCTCCCGTCCTCGTCATCGCGATCTTCACCATCGCGACCAACCTCATGGCCGACGGGCTCGCCCAGGCCGCCCAGAAGGGCGAGTGACATGACTGCCTCACCTGGCACCACCGACTCCGGCCACGCGGTCCGCAAGACCGGCGGAATCGTCATCGAGGACCTCGGCGTCAGCCTCACGGGCTCGGGCGTCGACATCGTCGACGACATCGACCTGGTGCTCAAGCCCGGCGAGGTCGTCGGACTGGTCGGCGAGTCCGGCTCCGGCAAGACGACCGTCGGCACCTCGCTGCTGAACTACTCCCGCGCCGGGGCCTACATCTCCTCCGGCAAGGTGCTGATCGAGGACCGCGACGTCCTCCAGATGCCGTGGAAGGAGGTCCGCAAGCTGCGCGGCGAGGAGATCGCCTACGTCCCGCAGGACCCCGCCTCGGCCCTCAACCCGAGCATCCGCATCGGCAAGCAGCTCGTCGAGCTCCAGCAGCTGCGCGGCATCGGCACCAGCGAGTCGCGGCTCGCCGGCGCCCGGGCCGGGCTCGAGGAGGTCGGCCTGCCCAGCGACAACGAGTTCCTCAGGCGCTACGCCCACCAGCTCTCCGGTGGACAGGTGCAGCGCGTCGCCCTGGCGATGGCGTTCCTGCCCAAGCCCAAGGTGCTCGTGCTCGACGAGCCCACCACCGGCCTCGACGTCACCACCCAGAAGATGGTGCTCGACACGATGGCCGAGCTCTGCCGCACCTACGGCGTCTCCGCGCTCTACGTCACCCACGACCTCGCGGTCGTCGCCAACATCGCCGACCGGGTCGCCGTGATGTACGCCGGCCAGGTCGCCGAGCTCGGTCCCCGCGACGCGATCTTCGCCAACCCCTCGCACCCCTACACGCGCGCGCTGCTCGACTCGATCCCCCACCTGAGCCAGGCGCGCGCGCTCAAGGGCATCCCGGGCCGTACGCCGTCGCCCGGCCGTCGCCCCGGCGGCTGCCGGTTCAACGACCGCTGCACCTTCGCGATCGACCGGTGCCGCGAGGAGGTGCCGCAGCTGCGCACCATCGCGCCCGAGCACGAGGTGCGCTGCCACCGGGTCGGCGAGATCGGCACCTGGGACATCAACATCGGCACCGTCCCCGACGCCGACCCCGACCGCGCGCGCGAGGTGATCCTCTCCGTCGAGGGGCTCAACGTCTTCTACGGCCGCAAGCACGTCGTCCACGACGTGTCGTTCGACCTCGCCAAGGGCGAGGTCGTCGCCCTCGTCGGGGAGTCCGGGAGCGGCAAGACGACGATCTCGCGGTCGGTCGGCGGCCTCCACAAGGACTGGACCGGCACGCTGAGGTTCGAGGGCCGCGAGCTGGCCACGAACGCACGGAAGCGCACCGTCGAGGACCGGCGCCGGATGCAGTACATCTTCCAGAACCCCTACCTCTCGCTCAACCCGCGGCTGACGATCGAGCAGATCATCAAGCGCCCGATGGAGCTGTTCGGGCTGGCCAAGGGCAAGGAGGCCACCGAGCGGGTGGTCGACCTGATGGGCCAGGTCGCCCTCGGCCCGCAGATGCTCCACTACCAGGCCAGCCGGCTCTCCGGCGGCGAGCGGCAGCGCGTCGCCATCGCCCGGGCGCTGGCCGCCGAGCCCGACGTGATGATCTGCGACGAGATCACCTCGGCGCTCGACGTCTCCGTGCAGGGCTCGATCGTCGAGCTCCTCGAGGGACTGCGGATCGAGCGCGGCATCAGCATGCTGTTCGTGACCCACAACCTCGCGCTCGTGCGGTCGATCGCGGCCTCGGTGCAGATCCTCCAGGCGGGTCGCGTCGTCGAGGCCGGCTCGGTCGTCACCGTGATGGACACTCCGCGCGAGGACTACACCCGCAAGCTGCTGAGCAACAGTCCCAGGATCGACTAGGTCCCGATGGTCACCGCCTCCTCCGCGGGGCCGGGCTCCAGGCTCTCGTCCCTGCCGTTCACCGACCCCCAGCTCGAGCCGGGGTGGCGCCACGTCGTGGTGCCGGCCGGCGACCCGCGCCCCCTGACGTCGAGGCCTCGCGCCCTCTCGGCGACCGTGGCCGGCGCCGGTCGTTCGCACACGCTGGCGGAGTGGAGCGACGCGACGTGGACGACGTCCCTCCTCGTCCTCGACCGAGGGGAGATCGTCCACGAGTCCTGTGCCGACGGGCTCGGGCCGGACACGTTGTTCCTCGGCGCCTCGATGACCAAGTCGGTGCTGGCCCACTGCGTCGGGCGGGCGGTGCGCGACGACGCGCTCGCCCTCGACGACGCGGTGACCCGGCACGTCCCCGAGCTGACCGGCACCGGCTGGGCCGGCACCACGGTGCTCGACGTGCTCACCATGACGAGCGGCGTCGACTGGGTGGAGGACCACCGCGACCCGGACGGCCCGGCCTCGCGCCTGCTGGGCTGCTTCGCCCAGGGTGGCGACTCGCGCGCAGGCCTGCTCGACGTCGGGCCCGGCGTCGCACCCGGCACCCGCTGGACCTACAACACCGCGGACTCACAGGTGCTCGACTGGGTCCGCGAGCGAGCGACCGGTCGCTCGTACGCCGACGACGTGGCACGGCTGTGGCGTGACCTCGGCTGCACGAGCGACGCAGTCGTCGCCGTCGACGGGCACGGCGTCGCCCTCGCCGGCGGTGGCCTGGCCGCCACTGCGCGCGACTGGGCCAGGGTCGCCCTGCTCGCCGTCGACGGGACCACCGACGCAGGCACCCGCCTGCTCGACGCGGAGTGGGTCGACGCCGCCGCGCGAGCGACGTACCCCTTCCTGGCTCCCGGTCGGCTGCCCAGTGCCATCACCTCGCACGCCGGGTTCGGCCACCACTGGTGGCCGCTGGACAGCCACGGCGACCGGCTCACCGCCGACGGCAGCCGTGGCCAGTTCGCCGCGGCCGACCGCCGGACCGGTGCCGTGGTCGTGAAGACCTCGCTGTGGCCCTACGACGACTTCCTCGTCGACCGGCAGGCCCGCGACCTGAGCTACCTCGGGATCCACGCACTCCTCGACCTGTTCGTCCCCACCACCGCACCGCAGCCACACTGAAGGAGCAGAGCCCGTGAACCGCAACGTCATGATCACCTGCGCACTCACCGGAGCCGGCGACACCGTCGGCCGGTCCGAGCACGTGCCGGTGACACCTGAGCAGATCGCCGAGTCCGGCATCGCCGCTGCCCGGGCCGGGGCCACCATCGTGCACATCCACGTCCGCGACCCCGAGACGGGCGTCGGCTCGCGCGACGTGGCGCTCTACCGCGAGGTCGTCGAGCGGATCCGCGCCTCCGACGTCGACGTCATCATCAACACCACCGCCGGGATGGGCGGCGACCTGGTGCTCGACCCGCAGGACCCGACCACGTTCCTCGAGGGCACCGACCTCGTCCGGGGCGTCGACCGGCTCCCCCACGTCGAGGAGCTGCTGCCCGACATCTGCACGCTCGACTGCGGCAGCCTCAACTTCGGCGAGGGCAGCCTGGTCTACGTCAGCACGCCCGACATGCTCCGCGAGGGCGCGAAGAAGATCCAGGAGCTCGGCGTCCGCTGCGAGATGGAGATCTTCGACACCGGGCACCTGTGGTTCGCCAAGACGCTTGTCGAGGAGGGGCTGATCGACGCCCCCGCGATGTACCAGCTCTGCATGGGCATCCCCTACGGCGCTCCGGCCGACCCGATGACGCTGATGTCGATGGTCCAGCAGCTGCCCGAGGACGCCGTGTGGGCGTCGTTCGCCCTGGGCCCGATGCAGATGCCCTGGGTCGCGCAGTCGATCCTGCTCGGCGGTCACGTCCGCGTCGGCCTCGAGGACAACCTCTACCTCGCCAAGGGCGTCAAGGCGACCAACGCCCAGCTCGTCGAGCGGGCTCGCACGATCGTGGAGTCGATGGGCGCCAAGGTCGCCACCCCCGACGAGGGCCGCGAGATCCTCCAGCTGAAGGCGCGGTCCTGACGTGCGGCCCGCACCTGCGGACGTACGCACCGTCGTCTGCGTCGGCGCCGGCGTCATCGGCGGCGGCTGGGTCGCCTACTTCCTGGCGCACGGCTACCGCGTGGTGGCCTGGGACCCGGCACCCGACGGCGAGGCGCGCCTGCGTCACCTGGTCGGCGCTGCCTGGCCGGCGCTCACCGAGCTCGGACTGGCCGAGGGCGCGAGCCTCGACAACCTCACCTTCGAGCCGGACCTGGCGGTGGCCTGCGCCCAGGCCGACTTCGTCCAGGAGAGTGCGCCGGAGGAGCTCGAGCTGAAGCGCACCCTGCTCGCCGACATCGACGCCGCGACCCCTGAGGGCGTGGTCATCTCCTCGTCCACGTCGGGCTACGGGATGAGCGAGATGCAGGACAAGTGCACCCATCCCGACCGGACGGTGGTCGCCCACCCCTTCAACCCGCCCTACCTGATCCCGCTCGTCGAGGTCGTCGGCGGCGTGAGCACCTCCCCCGACGTCGTCGAGTGGACCTCGGAGTTCTTCCGGCTGGCCGGCAAGTCCGTGATCACGATGGACCGGGAGGTCCCCGGGTTCATCGCCAACCGGCTGCAGGAGGCCCTGTGGCGCGAGGCGCTGCACATGGTCGCCGCCGGCGAGGCGACGGTCGAGCAGATCGACCTGTCGATCACCGACGGCCCGGGCCTGCGCTGGCCGATCTTCGGACCGATGCTGACCTTCCACCTCGCCGGCGGGCAGGGCGGGATGGCGCACATGCTCGACCACTTCGGCCCCTCGCTGCTCTCGCCGTGGACCCGACTGGTCGCCGCCGACCTGACCCCGGAGCTGCGCGACGCCGTCGTCGACGGCTGCGAGCGCGAGGCCGACGGCAGGAGCATCGACGACCTGGTCGCCGAGCGGGACCGCGGGGTCGTCGCGGTCCTCCGTGCCCTGGGCCGTGCATGAGCGAGCCACTCATCTGGCGCGAACCCGTCCAGGACGCGTGGATCGACTACAACGGGCACCTCTCCGAGCCCTACTACGTGCTGGTCTTCGGGCACGCCACCGACCACGTCATGGATGCGGTCGGCATCGGGCCCGCCTACCGCGAGGCCCACCACGCCTCGCTCTACACGGTCGAGGCGCACGTCCGCTACCTCGACGAGGTCTCGGCCGGGGCCGCCCTCGAGGTGCGGTCATCGGTCATCGGGGCGACCGGCAAGCTGCTGTGGATCTGGCACGAGCTGTGGGTCGAGGGTCGGCTGCGGGCCACCGAGGAGATCCTCGGCGTGCACGTCGTCGGCGGTGGGTCGGCAGCGTTCCCCGACGACATCGCTGCCCAGGCGCGCGCGCTGCTCGTGGACCCGCCCGAGGAGGCGAGCGGCCGGATCCGTCCGATCGGGCGCTGAGCCCTCCGGACGGCTGTGGAGAACGCCCACGCGAAGCGCGTGCGGTGGCAGCGTGTCGCCATGCCCGTTCGCCCGTACGTCGCCCCACCGACCATGCCGCGCCCCACCCCGGTCCGCGCGCAGCTCGACTGCCCGGACGAGTGGCGCGGGCCCGTGATGGCGGCGCTCGGCGCCGCAGGAGTCGTCGTCAGCCCGGAGGCTGCGGCGGGGATCGCCGTGTCGCCGGGACGACTGGTCTCGGCCACGGTCGACGACTGGACCGTCGCCTCGCTCCCCCACCTGCTCGTCTCCGTGCGCCCGTGGGCCGTCGAGGTCGGCCCCTGGGCCGCGCCGGGCGTCGGCCCCTGCGCGAGGTGCGTCGCTGCCGCCGTCCTCGACGAGGGCGGCCGGTCCCGCAGCGGGGACCTGCCACGGCCGCTGCTGGCCCTGGCCGCGGGTGCCGCCGCCCGGGAGCTCGCCGCGTGGGCCCGGGGCGAGACTCCGCACTCGTGGCTCACGTCCTGGACGCACGACCACGAACCGCTGCCCCGGTCACGCCGCTGGCAGCGGCACCCCTACTGCGGGTGCGCGTGGTTCGAGACCGCCTGAGGCGGCCCGGTCACCACCACTCGCTGTCCAGCTTGCCCTCCATGGCGCGCAGGTGGGTGCGCGAGCAGGTGTCGCAGAAGGCACGACGACGACCGCGCTCCACGGAGGTCGTCCAGGTCAGGGTCTCGGCCTCCGGCGCCTGGGCGCCGCAGAAGTCGCAGGTGACGAGGTCGCTCACGCCTCGAGGCTACTCGGGGAGAGCCGGTCGAGAAATGGCTGAGGAATGGTCGTGCGAACGGCCGAACAAATGACCACGAGCCGGTACGTCGTCACGGTGACGACGTACCGGCTCGTGGTGTGCTCACCCGCGATCAGGGCGAGAGCCGTCTCGGGGCAGGGCCCGATCAGATCACTCGCTTCACATCGCGCGAGCGAGGGCGAGACGCGCCTGCTGCGCAGCCTGCTCGGCCTTGCGGCTCATCCGACGAGCCATCGCCAGGCGGTGGCCACGTCGCAGTTCGAGCGCCTCTCCCAGGCGCGCGGACATTTGCGCGCGTGCGAGTTCTTCATGCATGAGATTCATGTCGTTTCGTCCATTTCGGTAGGTCTTCATGTGTGTGATTCCTGTGTTTCCTGTGGAGGGATGGGTGGAGGTGACGCCTACGCGGCGGGGACCTGGTCGGACTTGCGGGGCCGACCTCGGGGCCGCTTGCGTGGGATCACCACGCCCTGGAGGAAGAGCTCGCCTCCCCAGACCCCCCACGGCTCACGCCGCTCGAGGGCTCCGTCGAGGCACATCGCCTGCACGGGGCAGTCCGTGCACAGGGCCTTGGCGTGCTCCACGTCCGCGGGGGACTCGGCAAACCACAGCTCTGCGTCGTTGACGCGGCAGGGCAGCAACTCCTCATCCACTCCGGCAGCTGCGTCGTGCAGGGCTCCCAGTGCAGCCTGGGGCTCCAGCTGGGTCTTGTCGGCAGCTCGAGTGCGGTCGAGAACGCTGATGGTCATGTGTATTCACCTCCTCCTCGTTGACCTGATCGCGGGTGTTGAACGGTTGGAACGCGGTGCTGGACAAACAGAAAGGCCGCGGATCCCGGTGTCGGGTTCCGCGGCCTGGAGGCTGCCGATGTGAGGTGTGTGACCTAACTCGACGGACTCCAGGCAGGAGAACCCGGGAAATCGCCCTTGATGCGAACGATGGCGGCGGCGTCCTGGACGGCCACCACACCAGCGCCGAAGGCGCGCAGGTGCGCGCAGGGGCGGCCGAGGGTGGACATGCCGAAGGACGGCGTCCAAGCCGTCATCGTCATCGTGTAGTTCTCCATGCTGGCCACCTCCTTCGGGGCATCAGGCGCGGATCGTTGTCAGCGATCCCATGCGCGGGGTTGTTGTGAGAGGAACGCTAAACCCTGACCGTCGTCAGGGGCAAACGATTTTATGGGTATTACCGAGAAAACTTCTCAGACAGTGCGCCGGAGGGCCGCCGAGGCCCTCATCCGGCACCGTCAGCAGCGCCCGCACCGGCCACCAGGGCCAGCACCTCGTCGCCGTACTTGGCGATCTTGCTCGGCCCCACCCCACTGATCGCGCGCAGCCCTCGCTCGTCCGTGGGGACGTGCTCGGCGATCAGCTGGAGGGTGGCGTCGGTGAAGATCACGAACGCCGGGACGCTGTCCTCGGAGGCCCGGGCGAGGCGCCACTCGCGCAGCTTCTCGAAGAGCGCCTCGTCGTAGGAGGCCGGGCAGTCGGCGCAGCGTCCGGTCTTCTTCTCGCGCGAGTTGGACAGGGCGCGACCACACTCGCGGCAGTGCATCGCAGCCCGGTTGCGCTTGCTGCGCTCGCGGCGCTGGGTGGAGATGCCCGGCACGCCGTCGAGCAGGGGCGTCAGGAACGGCGAGCTCCCCCGGTTGGCCCGGCCGCCGGGCTCGCGCGCGGTCGCCCACGAGACGGTGAGCTCGTCGCGGGCGCGGGTCATCGCGACGTAGAGCAGGCGCCGCTCCTCCTCGACCTGGACGGGGGTCTGGGCCTGGGAGATCGGCATCATCTTCTCGTGCATGCCGGCCACGAAGACGGCGTCCCACTCGAGGCCCTTGGCGGAGTGGATGGTGGACACGGTGACCGCGTCGGCGACCGGCGCGTGCTGCTCACCGGCGCGGCGGTCGAGGTCGTCGACGAGGTCGCCGAGCACGGCGTCGGGCTGCTCACGGCCGAAGTCGGCGGCGAGGTCGACGAGCGCCTGCAGCGACTCCCACCGGTTGCGGACCTCTCCCCTGCCCTCGGGAGGCTCGGTGGAGTGGCCCATCTGGGACAGCACCGCGACCACGGAGTCGGCGACCGGCCCGGCGGCCTCGCCGCTGCGGGCCGCACCGCGGACGAGGGTGATCGCCTGCCGGACCTCGGGACGGTCGAAGAACCGCTTGGCGCCACGGATGACGTAGGGGATGCTCCGTGCGGCCAACGCCTCCTCGAAGCGCTCGGACTGGGCGTTGATGCGCAGCAGGACCGCCATCCGACTGGCAGGCGTGCCGGACGCTCGCAGCGCAGCCACCCGGTCGGCGACGGCGTCGGCCTCGGCCACCTCGTCGGCCGCCTCCCGATAGGTGATCGAGCTCCCCGACGGTCGCTGGGCGACGAGGTCGACGCTCTTGCTGGCGGTGCCGGCCAGGAGCTGGTTGGCACCGGCGATGACCTCGGGGGTGGAGCGGTAGTTGCGGACCAGCTCGACGCTCGTGGCGGAGGGGAACTTCTGCGTGAACTCACGCAGGTAGCGCACGTCGGCACCGGCGAAGGAGTAGATCGTCTGGGCGGGGTCGCCGACCACGCACAGCTCGTCGCGGCCGCCGAGCCAGAGGTCGAGCAGCGCCTGCTGGAGGGGCGAGACGTCCTGGAACTCGTCGACCACGAACCACTTGTACTGGCGCCGGACCTGGGCGGCGACGGCCTCGTTGTCGGCCAGCAGGCCCGCCCCGAAGAGCAGGACGTCCTCCATGTCCATCCGGCCCTGGCCGCGCTTGACCTCCTCGTAGGCGTCGAAGGCGCGCGCCACCACTTCAGGGTCGAGGCCGGAGACGGCACGACCGCGCGCCCGGGCGAGGGCGACGTAGGTGTCGGGGCCGACGTTGGAGACCTTGGCCCACTCGATCTCGCTGGCGAGGTCGCGCAGGGTGGCCTGGTCGACACCGAGCCGCTGGCGCCGGGCCGCGAGCGCCAGCATGCCGAGCTTGGACTCGGTCAGCTCGGGCAGGTCGCGGTTGTGCACGCGCGGCCAGAAGAACCTGAGCTGGCGCAGCGCGGCCGAGTGGAACGTACGCGCCTGGACCCCGGGTGCGCCCAGCGACCTGAGCCGCTCCCGCATCTCGCCGGCGGCGCGGGTGGTGAACGACAGGGCCAGCACCTCGGTGGGGGCGTAGACGCCCGTGGCCACGCCGTGGGCGATGCGGTGGGTGATGGCCCGGGTCTTGCCGGTCCCCGCACCCGCCAGCACCCGGACCGGTCCGCGGAGTGCCTCGGCGACCTGTCGCTGCTCGGGATCGAGCGCTTCGAGCAACGGAACAACTCCTGCGACGTCGTGGTTGAGACGGGTGTTCGCCACCCATTTCCTCAGCCTAGACGTCGGAGGGGACACTCCATCCCATGACCTTCACCATGTTCACCACCCCGTGGTGCGGCTACTGCCACCGCCTCAAGAGCCAGCTCGACCGCGAGGGCATCGAGTTCTCGATCGTCGACATCGAGCAGGAGCCCGACGCGGTGTTCACCGTCGAGCAGGCCAACGGCGGGAACCAGACGGTTCCGACGCTGCTGTTCGCCGACGGAAGCACGCTCACCAACCCCTCCGTGGCGCAGATCAAGGAACGTCTGGCGTCGCTTTCGTGAGGGCGGCCCACACGCCGACACGCACCAGGGCTAACCTGCTGGTGTGTCCTTGCTGAACTCGATCGATCGTGACCATGTCCTCACCGCGATAGAGACCTGGGACACGGCGGGCGGCTCCAACTACATGCTCGTGCGTGGCGGGGTCTCCACCCACATCCTGATGCACGGCGGCCGCGAGTACGACGCCGCCGCGATCGCCGGGATCGCGCACGGCCTGGCGACCGGTCGCACGCTCACGCCGGCGGACATCCCCGGCGGTTCCGAGGGAGCCAGCAAGGCGCTGACGCGGCTCGGCTTCGACATCCGTGACGACTCGCCGCCCCCGACCCGACACCTGCCGGCCAGCCAGGGCCGTTCCACGTCGCCGCGGCGACCGTCGGCGCCCCGCAACACCGGCACGCCGCGCCCGACGCGGGTGGCCGCCACCGACCGCCCGGTGACCCTCTGCCCCCGCTGCTACATCGCGGTGCCCGCCACGGGCATCTGCGACCAGTGCGACTGACCGACTGAGCAGCCGACGCCTCGGGGTCAGTCCCAGCCCGGCCCCTCGAGCGGTCGGCCGAACCAGCTCTCGATGAGCGACGACGAGATCGAGATCCCGCGCGGCACCATGAGCTCACCCGAGCGGGCCGCGGCGACGAACTCTGCGCGCGTCCACCACCGCGCCTCCTCGATCTCGGCGCCGTCGACGTCGATCTCGGTGGTGAGGGCGCGTCCGGTGAAGCCCAGCATCAGGCTGGCGGGCAGCGGCCACGGCTGGCTGCCGAAGTAGCTCACCTCGCCGACCCGGACGCCGACCTCCTCGTCGACCTCGCGGCGTACGGAGTCCTCGAGCGTCTCCCCCGGCTCGCAGAACCCGGCGAGCGTCGACCAGCGCCCGGGCGGCCAGGCCCGGTTGCGGCCCAGCAGGATGGCCTCGTCGTCGCCCTCGCCGATGGTGATCGCCATGATCACTGCGGGGTCCGTGCGGGGGAACTGGGCCCGGTCGCACTGGGTGCAGCGCAGCTCGTGACCGGCGGCGCGACTCACCAGCGAGCCCCCGCAGCGCGGGCAGAACTTGGTGGCGTGGTGCCACTCGGCGAGCCCGATCGCGTGCATCAGCAGGGGCGCCTGGTCGGGTGCGTGGTCGGCGACCGTGGTGAGCACGGACCGCAGCGGGACCCACTCCTCCGGATCGCCGGGGGTGTCCTCCGGGGCGACGACGACCGCGAGGTGGACGACGTCGTCCGCGTCACCCAGCAGGACGAGGGTGCCCGCGGGCGCCCGGTCGGGCGAGACCCACTCGACGGCGCCGTCGACCGGACGGAGCCGGTTGCCGGCCACGACCAGGACCCGGGTGGTCGGGTCGGCCATCCGCTCGGCCAGCCAGTCCTCGTCCGTGCGGCGCAGGCCCATCCGGTTGTGGGCGTGGGCGGAGAGGGCGGCGTGCGGGAGGAGTCGATCGGAGGTCACGCCGTCAGGCTAGCCGTCCCCCACGAGCCTCGGACGGTGCATCACTTTTGACAATCATTCTCATTTGAGTTGAGAATCGTTCTCATGATCCGAACCCGTCTCAGAGTCCTGCTCGCCACCCTCGTCGTGCTCGGCGCCTCCGCCTGCGGCACCGCGACCGACACCGATCCCGACCCCGACGCCCGCCCCGACGACCGCCCCGACCACCAGGCCGGCACCGAGGCGGCCTCGGCCACTCCGCGGCTTGCCGTGACGCACGACGGCGGGGTGATGGTCGTCGACGTGACGAGTGGCGAGGTGGTCGCCGACGAGCCGCTGGACGGTTTCGTACGCGCCTCCGCGGCCGGCGACGGCCGGCACGTCCTGGTCAGCGGCGCCGGCGGCTGGCAGGCCCTCGACCTCGGCTCCTGGAGCCACGAGCACGGCGACCACGGCCACCACTACACCGGTGAGCCCGGCCTGACCGGTGCCCGGTTCGAGGCCGTCGAACCCGGCCACGTCGTGGCCCACGAAGGGATCACGACGCTCTTCGACGACGGCACCGGCACCATCACGGCCTTCGAGCCCGAGGACCTCGCCGAGGGCGTACCCGAGACCACCACCACCAGCACGGACGAGGCGCACCACGGGGTCGCCGTACGCCTGGCCGACCGCAACCTGCTGATGACGGTGGGCGACGAGGAGTCGCGCTCCGGCGTGCGCCTGGTCGGACCGTCGGGAGTGGTGATGGCCGAGACCGACGCGTGCCCGGGCGTGCACGGTGAGGCGTTCGCCGGGGACGTGGCGGTCTTCGGGTGCGAGGACGGCGCCGTCGTCGTCGACGGCCGCGACATCACCAAGGTCAGCACCCCCGACGCCTACGGCCGGATCGGCAACCAGGCGGGGTCGGAGGTGTCACCGGTGCTGCTGGGCGACTACAAGACCGACCCCGAGGCCGAGCTCGAGCGACCGCGCCGGGTCTCCCTCATCGACACCCGCACCGCGACGCTGCGTCTGGTGGACCTCGGCGCGAGCTACAGCTTCCGCTCGCTCGCCCGTGGACCGGAGGGCGAGGCGCTCGTCCTCGGCACCGACGGCGCGATCCACGTGATCGACCCGGAGACCGGCATGCGGACGGAGACCATCGACGTGGTCGAGCGCTGGCGTGAGCCGGTGGACTGGCAGCAGCCGCGGCCGACGCTGCACGTCGTGGACGGGACGGCGTACGTCACCGACCCGAGCCGCGACCAGGTCCACGTGGTCGACCTCGCGCGCGGCAAGGTCGCCTCGACGCTCGAGCTGCCGCACACGCCCAACGAGATCGTCGCCAACGCGGGGTGAGTGCCTAGGCTGGGCGCCGTGAGCACGCACATCGGCGCCCAGCCCGGCGACATCGCCCCCACCGTCCTGCTTCCCGGCGACCCGCTGCGGGCCAGGTGGATCGCGGAGAACTTCCTCGACGACGCCCGCTGCTACAGCGAGGTCCGCGGGATGTACGGCTTCACCGGCACCTGGCACGGCCAGCCGGTCTCGGTCCAGGGCTCCGGGATGGGCCAGCCGTCGATGTCGATCTACGTCAACGAGCTCTTCACCGACTACGACGTGCAGTCGATCGTCCGGGTCGGCTCGTGCGGCGCCGTGACCGAGGGCGTCGGGGTGCGCGACGTCATCATCGCCTCCGGTGCCTGCACCGACTCCTCGATGAACCGGATCGCCTTCCACGGCCTCGACTACGCGCCGGTCGCCGACTTCGGCCTGCTGCGCGGTGCGGTCGAGGCGGCCGAGGCGCGTGAGGGTGGCTCGCCCTTCCACGTCGGGCTGATCTTCTCCAGCGACTCCTTCTACGCCGCCCGCCCCGAGCTGCTCGGCGAGATGGTGAACTACGGCGTGCTGGCCGTCGAGATGGAGGCGAGCGCGCTCTACACGCTCGCCGCCAAGCACGGCCGCAAGGCGCTCGCGATCTGCACGGTCTCCGACCACATCGTCACCGGCGAGGAGACGACCTCCCAGGAGCGCGAGCAGACCTTCGGCGAGATGATCGACATCGCGCTCACGGCCGCCCTGGGCTGAGGCTGCCTCCGCCTCGAGCGGTGTGTGGCGCAGGTTCTGTGAGCCCGAAACCTGCCTCACGCACCGCTCACGCGGGTCGTACGACGGCACGGCGCCCGCGGTGCGTGAGCCACATCCGACGGCCTCGGAATGTGGCTGGCTCACCGCTCACGCGCGGGTCGTACGACGGCGCGCCGGCCAGCGGTGCGTGAGCCACATCCGACGACCTCGGAATGTGGCTGGCTCACCGCTCACGCGCGGGTCGTACGACGGCGCGCCGGCCGGCGGTGCGTGGCGCAGGTTCTGTCGGCTCGAAACCTGCCTCACGCACCGCTCGAGCGCGGGTCAGAGGTCGAGCAGGTGCTCCAGCTGCTCGCGGCCAGGCAGGTCGGGCGGCTCGACGGTGCGGCCCGGAGCGCACGTAGTGGAACGCCGCGCGCACCTGTTCCAGCGGGGTGCCGGTCAGCTCGGACCAGGCGAGCCGGTAGAGGGCGAGCTGGAGCGGGTCGGACGTCTCGTGGCGACTGGTCTTCCAGTCGACGACCAGGAACCCGCCGCCTGACTCCTCGGGCTCGGCGTAGACCGCGTCGATGCGACCGCGCACGACCTGACCACCGAGCACCAGCGCGAACGGCGCCTCGACGGCGTAGGGGGCACGGTCGCCGAACGGGCCGTCCTCGAAGCGCTTGACCACCTCGCCGAGGTCGGCCTCGTCGTCGATGCCGGCGTCGGCGCGACCGGGCAGCTCATCGGGCTCGATCAGGGCCTGCTGGCCGAAGCGGTGCTCGACCCAGGCGTGGAAGGCCGTGCCGAAGCGCGCGGCGGGCGCGGGTGGGCGTGGCATCGGACGGGCGAGCTCGCGCGCGAACGTCGTCGGGTCGTCGCGCAGCCGTGCCATGGAGGTGGCGGACAGGCTGCTCGGCAGCGGCAGGTCGACCGACGTGGCCCGCTCGGCGCGGGCCTCCTTGAGCAGCTGGACCAGGTCGTCGTCCCAGTCGGCCACCCGCGCGGCCTCCACCATGTCGAGGTCGTGGTCGGGCGCCGTGCGGTCGATCGTGCGCACCAGCTCGGCGGCCGCCAGCCGGCGTCGGGCCTCCTCGCCCGGCCCGGGCACCGGCCAGGGCCGTGAGGGATCGATGTCGTCGTTGGGGTTGGGCGCCTTGCCCGTCGGCTTCTCCAGCCAGTGGTCCACCGACTGGCCCCACTCCTCGAGCTGGTCGCGGACCAGGCGTTGGTAGGCCGAGGGGCCGAACGGGGTCGCTCGCTGGCCCCAGACGTAGGACGTCACGGCGAGGTGGTGGGCGGCGCGGGTGTAGGCGACGTAGCCCAGCCGCAGCTCCTCCTCCGCGTCGTGCGCCTTGGTGTCGGCGCGGTAGGCGTCGAGCGCGGCCTTGTCGTGGCCGACGAGCTGGGGCTGGTCGGCCCGGTCGCCGCGCAGCGGTGCGGGCAGCACCGCCGGGGAGGAGGTCCAGAGCGTGCGGGACCGGTTGCTGGGGAAGCGCGTCTCCCCCACGCCCACGCAGAACACCGACGACCACTCCAGGCCCTTGGCCCGGTGGACGGTGAGCAGCTTGACCGAGTCGGCAGCCGTCGGGGTGGCGACGTCGAGGCCGTTGCCCTGGTCGTCCTCGGCGGTGAGGTAGGCCAGCAGCGCCGGCAGCGTGACGTCGCCGTCGACCGACTGGAACTCGGCCACGGCCTTGACGAAGAGGTCGAGGTTGTCGCGTCGTGCGGCGGCTGCCGGAGAGGTCGCGGACGCGAGCTCGACGTCGACCCCGGTGGTGTCGATGATGCGCCGGACCACGTCGAGCAACGGGTCGCCGACGTGGGCGCGCAGCCGCCGCAGCTCGCCCGCCAGCAGCGCGAACCGGTCGAGAGCCTCGGCGGAGTAGGCCGCCTCGCCGGGCGCTTCCACGGCATCGCTCAGTGCGGGCAGCTCGGCGGCGTCGATGCCGTCGGCGATCTGGAGCAGCTGGTCGGCGACCGTCGCGGCCTCCCGACGACCCCGCACGCCGGCGATCTCCGCGGCTCGCACGGCCAGCAGGCGCAGGTCGCGCGGACCGATCGCCCAGCGCGGCCCGGTCAGGAGGGTGAGCATCGACGCGTTGGCGGTGACGTCGTGGAGCAGCGTCAGGGTGGCGACCACCTCGGCCACCTCCGGGAGCCGGATCAGGCCGGACAGTCCGACGATCTCGACCGGGATCCCGGCCGTGGTGAGAGCGTCGTAGACCTCCTCGGCCTGGGCGTTGTCGCGGCTGAGCACGCCGATGTCGGACCAGCCGGTGCCCGCGGCGTGGGCCTGCTGGACGGCGGCCGTCAGCCAGGCGAGCTCGTCGACGGCGCGCTCGAGGACGTGGGTCTCGACGACGCCGTCGCCGGCGATCTCGGCAGCCCGGAGCCGCGCCACCTTGTCGCCGTAGGCCTCGAGCAGCGGCGCCGCGAGCCGGTTGGCGACGTCGAGGATCCGGCGGTCGGAGCGCCGGTTGACCGTCAGCGGCAGCCGACCCGGCTCACCCTCGGCGGCCGGGAACGTCTCGGCGAAGTTGAGGATGTTGGACACCGATGCGCCACGCCAGCCGTAGATCGCCTGGTTGGGGTCACCGACCGCCATGACGGGGTGACCGAGTCCGTGGTCGGCGTCGGGTCCCGAGAAGAGCCGCGCCAGCATCGTGGCCTGGGCGACCGAGGTGTCCTGGTACTCGTCGAGCAGCACGACCTTGTAGCGCGCCCGCTCCAGCTCGCCCACCTCCGGCTGGTCGTCGACCAGCCGGGCGGCCAGCGCGATCTGGTCGCCGAAGTCCATCAACCCGAGGTCGGCCTTGAGCGAGCGGTAGCCCGTGACCAGCTGGAGGAGCTCGGCCCGGCGATCGATCGCGTTGATCGCCTTGGCAGGGGGTCCGAGATAGGTGGTGCGCGCCTTGCCGGCCTGCTCCTCCTCGATCGCCCTCTGGAACCCACCCCGAGCCTCGTCGTCGACGCGGCGTACGTCGTCGGCGTCGACGAGGTGCTCGCTCATCGCGCCGTCGAGGGCGAGGAGGTTCTGGATGGCGGTGGCCGGGTGGTCGGTCAGCAGCTCGATGTGGCCGGTGAAGCGCTCGATGACCCGGGCGCCGAGCTGGTAGCGCGAGGCGTCGGACACGACCCGGGTGTCGGGCTCGTGACCGATCCGCAGGCCGTGGTCGGTCAGCAGGGTGGCGGCGTAGGCGTGGTAGGTCGCGACGGTCGGCTCGAGGACGTCCTCGCCCTCCGCGACGACGGACCGGTCGAGGAGGCCGGCGGCGCCGAGCGCGGCGGTGACCCGGTGCCGGAGCTCGGCCGCGGCCTTGGTCGTGAACGTGAGTCCGAGCACCTCCTCGGGCCGGACCTTGCCGGTGGCGACCAGCCAGACGACGCGCTGTGCCATCAGGGTGGTCTTGCCGCTGCCGGCCCCGGCGACCACGACGGTGGGCCGGAGGGGCGCGGTGATGGCGGCCCACTGCTCGTCGCTGGGGGCGTAGTTCTCACCCATGAGCGCCTGGAGGTCCTGCGGGGTGTCGAGCCGCACAGGAGTGAACGTCTCGGGCCGCTGCGTCTGCTCGCTCACTGGACGGTCACGCTCCCGGCGCCCTTGGCGGGGCAGATGGCGACGAAGGGGCAGTCGCGGCAGTGGGGGCCGGCGGTCGCCGGGAAGTTCTCCGCGCGCACCAGGTCGGCGGCGCGGGCGAGACCCAGCCGGAGCTGGGTGCGCTCGGGTCCGGCGTCGTCGTGGGCGGGCTGGCCCTGCACCTTGGCGATCGCGGAGTCGTCGTCGATGCCGAGCTGCACGAGCTCCGCACCGCCCGACGCGACCGGCCGTCCGGCTGCCTCGTCGACGGCGCCGGCGTCGACGGCGTACTGGTAGAGGGCGAGCTGGAGGTTGCCCGCCACGGCGGGGCCGGTGGGCGGGGTCCGGGCGCTCTTGAAGTCGACGACGACCACGCGTCCGGCGTCGTCGATCTCGAGCCGGTCGGCGAAGCCGGTGAGCTTGACCGGCCGACCGTCGACGTCGACCACGCTCTGGAAGTGCTCCTCGGCGCGCAGGAACTCGCGCGGGTTGTCGAGGTGCCACTGGACGAAGCGCGCGACGGCCTTGCGGATCCGGGCGAGCTCGCGCTGGCGCGACCACGGGGTGCGGAAGGCGAGCCGGTCCCAGATCGCGGCCACCTCGGCCATCAGCGGATCGACCTCGGCCGGCAGCTCGCCGACGGCCACCCGCTCGGCGAGGGCGTGGAGGATCTGGCCCAGGTTGGCCGACTGGTGGACCGCGGAGACGCCACCGGCCTCCCGCTCGAAGAACCACTGCGCCGGGCAGACCAGGATCGAGTCGAGCATGCTGGCCGAGATCGGGACGGGGCGGTCAGGGTCGCGGATCGGCTCGATCGACCGGGAGGCGCTGCGGGTGCCCCACCACGTCGACGGGTCGGCGGAGGGCACCAGCTGGCGCCCGTCGACCTCCTCGGCCGCGAGCGCGGCGAGCCGGCGAGCGGCGGCCTCGCGCAGGGGCACGCTGATCGACGGGTCCGCCGCGGTGCGGCGCAGCTCGGCCACCAGGCCGCCGAGCGACAGCGGGCGCGGCGGTCGCCCGTCCTGGTGCTCGATCGCCACCCCGAGCTCCTCGAGGAACCGGGACGGCTGCTCGCCGTCGTCGTCGGGCGATCGCACCGCACTGACGACGAGGCGTCGGCGGGCGCGGGTGCAGGCGACGTAGAACAGTCGGCGCTCCTCCATCAGCAGCGCTCGGGACGTGACGGGAGGCACCAGGTCAGGCATGCCGGAGTCGTCCACGCCGATCCGGTCGGCGCCCAGCAGGGTCGCCCGTCGCCGCAGGTCGGGCCACCCCTCCTGCTGGGCGTGCGCGACCACGACGAGGTCCCACTCGAGACCCTTGGAGCGGTGGGCGGTCAGCAGCCGGACGGCGGCACCGCGGACGCCGCGCTCGGCGAGGGTGTCCGCCGGCAGCTGCTGGGCGACGAGGCTCGCGAAGAAGGCGCCGACGCCGACGTGGTCGCGCTGGTCGACCGCGCGCGAGGCGAGCTCGAAGAGGGCCACGATCGCGTCGAGGTCGCGGTGCGCGCGCCGGGCGCTCGCTCCCCCGGTGTCGACCTGGCGGCGCAGGCGCTGCGGCCAGGTCGTGGCCGACCAGAGGTGCCAGAGGACGTCCTCCACCCCGGCCCGGTCGGACAGCATCCGGACGCCGTCGCGCAGCAACCGCGACAGCGCGGCGGCGCGCTCGACGTCCGGGCCCTCGACGTCGTCGAGGAAGCCGGGCTCGACCACGGCGAGCCGCAGCAGCTCGCGCGAGGTGCGTCGGGCATCCGCGTCGGCCTGCTCCTTCTCGCGGGTGCGCAGCCGGCGGACGAGCGCACGCAGGTCGGACGCGTCGAGCCCGCCCAGCGGCGACAGCAGCAGGGACTCGATGCGGCCGGGGTCGAGGAAGTCGGGCGAGTCGGGGTCGTCGTTGTCGAGGTTGACCACGGCGCGCAGGGCGTCGAGCAACGGCAGGACCGCAGGGTCGCGGACGAGCGGCAGGTCGTCGGAGGCCACCTCGACGGGCACGCCGGCGGCGGCCAGTGCCCGGCGCAGCGGCGGGATGCTGGTGCGGCCCGACCGCACGAGCACGGCCATCTGCTCCCAGGGGATCGCGTCCTCGAGGTGGGCCCGCCGCAGCAGGTCGGCCAGGCGCTCGGCCTCGGCCCGCTCGGTGTCGTAGGTGAGGACCTCCACCCGTCCGTCGCCGTGCGGCCCCGGGACCGCCTCGGGCGAGAGGAACGCCTCTCGTGCCTCGGGCGAGATGCTGCCGGTCAGCGACAGGCGACCGGCCACCCGACCGGCCGCCAGCAGCAGCCGCGGGCCGAAGCGGCGGGTGCGGCGCAGCACGACCACGGGCGCCGGCGCACCGGCGCTGGTCGGGAAGCTGGCGGGGAAGTCGAGGATGCCGCGCACGTCGGCACCGCGGAAGCCGTAGATGGACTGGTGGGGGTCGCCGACCACCGTGAGGTTGCGGCCGTCGCCGGCCAGCGCGCGGAGCAGGGCGACCTGACCGGGATCGGTGTCCTGGTATTCGTCGACGAAGACGTGGGTCCAGCGCGCCCGCAGCTCGTCGCGGTGGGTCTCGGCCTCGATGACCGCGCGTCGGATGAGGTCGGAGTAGTCGGTGGCGCCGAGGTTGTCGAGGATCGTGAGGTATTGCTCGAGGAAGAGCCCGGCGGCGACCAGCTCGGGCAGGTCGTGCTCGATGCCGAGGGCGCGCAGCCCGGCGGGGTCGAGCCCCTTCTCCCGGGCCCGCGCCAGCACCGCCTGCACCTCGCGGACGAAGCCGCGCGTGCCGGCCGCCCGGCGCAACGGCTCGGGCCAGACCACGGACTCGGGGTTGTCGCGGAGCAGCTCGCGCAGCACCACGTCGGCCTCCGGGGCCGACAGCAGCCGGATCGCGCCTTCGTAGAGCTCGGCGGGGGCGTACTTGCGGACGAGGGCGTAGGCGAAGGAGTGGAACGTCGAGCAGGACGCCGCCGACGTCGTGCGCGCGACGCGTGCGGTCACCCGGTCGCGGAGCTGCTCGGCCGCCTTGCGGGAGAAGGTGAGCGCGAGGACCGAGTCGGGCGAGGCGCCCCGGTGCTCGATCCGGTCGACGATCGCCTCGACGAGCGTGGTGGTCTTGCCGGTCCCGGGGCCGGCGAGGACGAGCAGCGGCCCGCCCTCGTGGTCGACCACGCGCTGCTGGTGCTCGTCGAGCACGGGCACCACGACCTCGCGGTCGGGGTGCACCAGCCGGTAGTGGACTGCCGGCTGGGCGGTGCTCGAGGTGGTCACGCACCACACCCCATCACGCGGGACCGACATCGTGCTGCCGGCCCGCGGACGGGGTGTGGATACGGGGTGTGGATGCGGGCGTGGAGGCTGTGCCGCCGAGGGTCAGGACATGTCGACGATCGCGGCGACCGGGCCGCCGCCCTCGGGGCCCTGGTGGGCGGCGGAGACCGAGACGAAGACCGCCGGGTCCCCGGTCACTGCTGCGGTGACGCCACCGACGCACGCCTTGATCTGGCGGTGCCAGTGCACGTCGGAGTCGTCGAGCATCGCGTTGCGTCGACCGCGGACCATGCCGTCCTGGCTGGCCTCGCACTTGAGGAAGACGTTGACGAGCTTGCCGTCGAGGTCGCTGGTGCGCGGGCGCTCGGGGAGGTCGAGGCCGGCCGTGCGGATGGCCTCCCAGATGCCGTCGGCGTCGAGCGCGTCCTTCATCACCGAGTGGCCGATGCGGTACTTGCCGCCGACGCCCGTGGCGTTGCCGACGACCACGATCTGCGCCACGTCGAGCTCGACGCCCGAGGAGCACGAGGCGACCGAGGAGTAGAGCTCGCGGTTGTGCATCACGTCGGCGTCGGTGGGCATCTCGATCTCACCGAGGGCGACGGCGATGCCGAGGCCCGTGGCGCCGTTGGAGAGGTCCATCGACTCGTGGGTGTGCTCGGTCCACACGCTCTTGCCGCGCGACTTGGCATCGCGGATGGTGTGGATGGTCAGCAGCGGGGTCTTGGTCTGCACGTAGTGCACGTCGGCGGGGTCGGTGATCCCGGCGCGCTCCATGGCGACCTTCACGCCGGCGGCGACCTTCTCGATCATCGCGGTGTAGCCGATCTCCTCGGGCAGGAGCGGCTCGCTCATCGCGAAGCCGGCGGTCAGCCGCAGCTCCTGGCGCGACGGGTCGTCCTCGGGGACGTCGGTCGTCGCGAAGATCGTGGCGTGGGGGCTGATCACGCCGTCGGTGCCGCCGGACCACACGATCGGGATGCCCTTGACCTGCTCCGGGTCGGCGCCCTTGGCCACCAGCGCCTCGCGGAACGCCCGGTCGGCGATGATGCGGGTGTAGTCGTTGACACCGCCGTTGCCCTCGGTCTTGCCGATGATCGCGAAGACGCGGTCGGCCGCGAATGCGCCCTCGTCGATGAGCTTCATCAGCTCGGAGGCGTCGGCCACGGAGTGGATGGGGACCTTGCGGACTTCGATCGCGCTGGGCATGTTCAGCAGTTCCTTTCGATTGTTCTGGTCTCGAGACGGTCGCTGCGCGACGTCCTCAACCAACGACTGGGGTGTGGCGGGGCAGGACGACGGTGCCGGCGTCTCCGGCGACGGCGGCGGTGATCTGGTCGAGGCTGGTGATGACGCCCCGACGGCCGGTGGTCTCGACGAAGCGGCACACCGCGTCCACCTTCGGGCCCATCGAGCCGGACGCGAAGTGCCCGTCGGCGGCGTGGCCGCGCATCTCCTCCACGGTGACGCTGCCGAGCGCTTCGGCATCGGGGGTGCCCCAGCCGATGACGGCGTTGGGGACGTCGGTGGCGATGACGAGGACGTCGGCCCCGGTGGTCTCGGCCAGCAGGGCCGCACCGAGGTCCTTGTCGATGACCGCCTCGACGCCGCCGAGCGAGCCGTCAGGACGGCGTACGACGGGGATGCCGCCACCGCCGTTGGCGACGACGACGAAGCCGGCGCCGATCAGCGCGAGGACGGCCGGGGCGTCGAGGATCTCGAGCGGCTCGGGCGAGGCGACGACGCGGCGCCACCCCTTCTCGCCACGGTCCTCCCAGGTCTCGCCGTGGCCCATCAGGACCTTGGCCTCGGCCTCGGGGAGGTGGCGTCCGATCGGCTTGGTGGGCGTGGTGAAGCCGGCGTCGTCGGCGTCGACGAGCGTCCGGGTGACCAGTGCCGCGCTGCGTCGGTCGAGCGAACGGCGCGCCAGCTCGTGGTCGAGGGCGTCCATCAGCACGAAGCCGAGCGTGGCCTGCGTCTGCGCACCGCACCAGTCGAGCGGGACCGGGGGTACGACGCTCGCGGCGAGCTCGTTCTTGACGAGCAGGTTGCCGACCTGGGGACCGTTGCCGTGGGTGATGACGACCTCGTGGTCGTGCTCCAGCAGTCCGGCGACGGCGGCCATGGCCACCTGGGCGGCGGCGATCTGGTCCTCGGGACGCGCCCGCCCGTCGGCGTTCGTCATGGCGTTTCCGCCGAGTGCGAGCAGGACCCTCATGGGGCTCGACACTAGTGGCGGCCCTCACACGCACCCACGGCAGTTTCGGCCAACAACTCGGCCGTTCGCTGGCAAGTGTTGATACTGGCTGGATGGGGCGACGCAACTACCTGGTCGAAGGCGTGTCCGGCACGGGCAAGACCTCCGTGGCCACGGCGCTGGAGCAGCGAGGACACCACGTGGTCCACGGCGACCGCGAGCTGGCCTACCAGGGTGACCCGGTCACGGGCGAGCCGCTGCCCGGTGCGCAGCACGAGCACCACGTCTGGGACGTCACCCGGGTGCGGGCGCTCGTCGCCGACCACTCGCGGCCGGTGACGTTCTTCTGTGGCGGGTCGAGGAACTTCCCCACCTTCATCGAGCTGTTCGACGAGGTGTTCGTGCTCGAGGTGGACGTCGACACGCTGACCGCGAGGCTCGACCGGAGGACCGGCGACGAGTGGGGTGCGCAGCCCGAGCAGCGCGAGCTCGTGCTGCGGCTGCACCGGACGAAGGAGGACGTCCCGTCCTCGGGGACCGTCATCGACGCGACCCGGCCGCTGGCCGAGGTGGTCGACGAGATCCTCCGCCGCGCCGGCGCGTGAGGGCTACGCCAGGGCGAAGTAGCGCAGGTAGACGTAGAGCCACGCGACCAGGAGCGTCGCGACGGTCACCACGACGCCGTACTTGGTGAAGCCCCAGAAGCTGATCGGCTCCCCCGCCTTGGCCGCGATGCCCAGCACCACGACGTTGGCGCCGGCGGCGACCGCCGTGGCGTTGCCACCCAGGTCGGCGCCGAAGACGAACGCCGACCACAGCGGGCTGTCGGCACCGGAGGTCGACGTGGTGGACACCATCTCCTCGACGACGGGCACGGTGGCGGTCGTGTAGGGGATGTTGTCGACGAAGGCGCCGATGATCCCGGACCCGAAGAGCAGCGCGGTCGCACCGAGCAGCTCGCGGTCGCCCATCGCCTCGGCCGCCCACTCGCTGACCGCGCCGATGACGCCGACCTGGACGAGGGCCCCGACGAGCACGAAGAGCGCCATGAAGAACGCGAGGGTGTCCCACTCGACCTCCTCGAGGAACTCCTCGGGCTCGGTGCGCGAGACCAGCACCGTGGCACCGGCGCCCATCATCGCCACGACCGACGGGTCGAGGTGCAGGGCCGTGTGGAGGCTGAAGGCGATCATCACCAGGACCAGCACGACGAGGCTGCGACGCAGCATCCGGACGTTGGTGATCGCATCGGCCGGACGCAGGTCGGCGAGGCCGCGGATGTCGCCCATCTGCTGCAGGTCCTTGCGGAACAGCCACCGCGCCATCACCACGAACAGGGCGAGCAGGATGATCGTCAGCGGCAGCGAGTGGACCAGGAAGTCGGTGAAGCTCAGCCCCGCGCGGCTGCCGATGATGATGTTGGGCGGGTCGCCGATCAGCGTGGACATCCCGCCGATGTTGGAGGCGAGGATCAGCGAGATCAGGTACGGCGCGGAGGGCAGGTCGAGCCGCCGGCAGACCGACAGCGTCACCGGCGCCACCAGGAGCACGCAGGTGACGTTGTCGAGGATCGGTGCGACCGCCGCTCCGACGAGGACGAGCAGCACGAGCAGCTTGTAGGGGTGCCCGCCGGACTTCTGCGCGGCCCACAGCGCGAGGAACTCGAAGAGCCCGGTCTGCTTGAGCACGCCGACGATGATCATCATTCCGAAGAGCAGGAAGATGACGTTCCAGTCGACGCCGGTGTGCTCCTCGAAGAACGCCGTCTCGGCGTCGACGAGGCCGATCACGACCATGCCGGCGACACCGCCGAGCGCGGCGGCGACGCGGTGGACGCGCTCGGTCGCGATGAGGGCGTACGCGACGATGAAGACCGCCAGCGCCGCCGAGGTGAGGATCACGCGACCTTCCTCCGCACGCCGAAGGCTCGCGCGGATCCGGCGGCCCGGTCCGCGTCCTCGACCCAGCTCCCGAGCCGGCCGTAGCGGCTGACCGAGCGCAGCCGCTCCTCGACGTCGCTGACCTGGCCGAGGGCGGCGACGACGAGCACCTGGTCGCCGGTGCGCAGGACGCTGCGGGACTCGGGCACCAGCACGAGCTGGTCGCGGGTGACGATCGCGACGCCCGACCCCTCCGGCAGCCGCAGCTCACCGATCTCGACGCCCGCCAGCCGCGAGCCTGGCTCGACCTCGAAGCGCAGCAGGACTGCGTCGAGCCGGTCGAGGGTCGCGAAGCCGATCGAGACCTTGTGCACGAAGCTGCCCTTCTCCTGCCAGCGCGGCTGGCGGCCGCGGCCGATCGCCAGACCGATCGCGAAGCCGATCGCCGAGCTGATCAGGGCCACCGAGACCGCCACCTCGACGAGGTGGGAGGCGGCCGCGCTCAGCACCGGCCGCGCCCGTCGCGCTCGTCGACGACGTCGGCCAGCCGCGGTGTCAGCTGCGCCTCGAGCTCGGTGACCGCGAGGGCGGTCGCCACGGTGCCGGTGGGCAGCTGCCGGCTCACCCGGTCGGTCCACCGGACCTGCAGCGCGTCGAGGTCGTCCACCAGGGTGCGCACCTCGAGCCGCTGGAGGGCGGTGCCGACGGTCTCCTCGGCGAGGCGTACGACGTCCGCGGGCGGGACGTAGGCCGAGCCCGCCTCGACGCCGCGCACCTCCAGGGTCAGGTCGGCCAGGGCGATCACCACGACGCCGTCACGGGTGTGCGAGCGGATCACCAGGGGCAGGGTCCGGCTCTGCGTGGGCACGGGCTCGAAGCGCTCCAGACCGGGCCAGCGGGCCAGGAAGCCGCGGCTGCCGGACCGGACGACCTGGCCGTGCCGCACGACGAGCACCAGCTCCCCCGAGCCCACCCGGCGTACGCACGTGACGGTGGCGAACAGGAGGCCGGGACCGACGATCACCAGCCAGACGATCCACGCCGTCCCGGTGGGATCGACGGCTGGTGTTCTCGTCGGGCGGCGGCATGCCTCCAGTCTTCGGGGACGGCGCCGGCGGGGGTATGGGGGCGTGACCCCATCTGGGAGGGTGACCCCCATGCGCCTGACCAGCCATCTCCCGCTGTTCTGGACGATCTGCCTGATCAACGGGGTCGTCTTCGTGGTCGGCGCCCTGCTGCTGGTCGTGTCGCCGGCGAGCGTCTCCTCCGATCCGGTGCCCTCGGAGATCGTGGTCATCGGGATCGGGCTCACCGTCATGCTCCTCGCCGACGTGGCCCTGATCCGCTGGGCACTCGCCCCTCTGCACCGGCTGATCGCCCGCCTCGAGGGCATCGAGCAGCTCGCGCCCACCCGCCTGCCCGAGGAGGGCTCCGGGGCGGTGCGCGGCATCGCCGCGGGGGTCAACGAGCTGCTGCTGCGGCTGGCCGAGGAGCGCCGTGCCGGCGACGCCCGCGCCCTCGCCGCGCAGGAGGCCGAGCGGCACCGGATCGCGCAGGAGCTGCACGACGAGGTCGGCCAGAGCCTCACCGTGGTGCTGCTGGGCCTCAAGCAGGTCGAGAGCCGCGCCCCGGCCGACCTGGTCGAGGACCTCGCGGCCGTGCGCGAGAGCGCCCGCACCGGCCTCGACGACGTACGCCGGGTGGCGCGCCGGCTGCGGCCGGGCGTGCTGGAGGACCTCGGGCTCACCAGCGCCCTCGCCGCCCTGGCCACCGACTTCACCGACCACAGCGCCGCGGACGTACGCCGCTCGTTCGCGCCCGGCCTGCCGACGCTCAGCCCGGAGGTCGAGGTCGTGGTCTACCGGGTCGCCCAGGAGGCGCTGACCAACGCCGCGCGGCACGCGGAGGCCCGGGAGGTCGAGCTGTCGCTCCAGCGACTGGGCAGCAGCGTGGTGCTGGAGGTGCGCGACGACGGCCGCGGCTTCACCGGCCTGACCGAGGGCTCGGGCCTGATGGGCATGCGCGAGCGCGCAGCGCTGGTCAGGGCCGAGCTGTCGGTGATCAGCCAGCCGCGGCACGGCACGACGGTGCGGCTGAAGGTGCCCGTCGAGGCCGAGGCGACGAGCGCATGATCCGGATCCTGCTGGCCGACGACCACACCCTCGTGCGGCGCGGCGTACGCCTCATCCTCGAGCAGGAGCCGGACCTCGAGGTCGTCGCCGAGGCGGCTGACGGCGTCGAGGCCGTGGAGCGCGTCCGCGACACCGAGGTCGACCTCGTCGTGCTCGACATCGCGATGCCGCGGATGACCGGGCTGCAGGCGGCCTCCGAGATCGCCCGTCGTCGCGAGCCGCCGCGCATCCTGATGCTCTCGATGCACGACAACGAGCAGTACTTCTTCGGCGCCCTCAAGGCCGGCGCCTGCGGTTACGTCCTCAAGTCGGTCGCCGACGAGGACCTCGTCGGTGCCTGCCGGGCGGCCATGCGTGGCGAGACCTTCCTCTACCCCGGCGCGGAGAGCACGCTGGTGCGCGACTACCTCGCCCGGCTCAAGCGCGGCGAGCGGGTGCCGGCGTCGGTGCTCACGGCCCGCGAGGACCAGGTCATCAAGCTCATCGCCGAGGGCCGCTCGTCACGCGAGATCGCCCGCGACCTGCACATCGCGCCGAAGACCGTCGAGGGCCACCGGGCCAACATCCTGGGCAAGCTCGGCATGCGCGACCGGGTCGAGCTGACCCGCTATGCGATCCGGGCCGGTCTCGATCGAGCCCTGATCACCGGCGGCCTGTCGGACAGGACGAAGTCGGCTGCACCGCTCGGCGCTACGCCTGCGGCGGCGTCCCGGTGCCCCTTGTCCTGTTCGACAGGCCGACACATCGTGGGCGAGCGATCAGCCGAGGAAGGCGATCAGCAGCACGAGCATCACCAGCAGCGGCAGGCTCACCTGATCAGCGCGTCCAGCACCCGGGTGCCGACCGGCAGCCCGTGCTCGTCGTAGTAGGCGAACATCGCGGTCAGCCAGGGGTGCGTCCCCGGGTCGTCCACCTGTCGCACCGGCACGCCTGCCTCGTCGGCCAGCTCCCGCACGGTCGCGACGCGGGTCGCGAGCTCGTACGTCGCACCGCTGTGGCCGTCCTGCGTGAGCACGACGGCGGCGGCACGCCCGAGGTCGGCGAGGTCGAGGAAGCCGAACCGCACGTCGGGCGAGTACGGCACCTCGACCGGGGCAGTGAGGTCGAGGTTCTGGAGGTAGGCGCCGGGCTGGAGGATCGTCCACTCCAGGCCGCTGCGCCGGACCAGGTCCTCGCTCGCGGCCTTGCCGAGGTGGTGGGGCATCGCGGGGACGTAGGGCGAGGCCACCGAGTGGTAGACCACCCGGCCCACCTGTGCCTCACGCAGGGCCGCGAGCACCGACGTGACGTAGGCCGGCTCGTCGGGGTGCAGGTTGGGTGCGATGACGTAGGCCGCGTCGCAGCCGGCAGCGGCTGCTGCCAGGTCGGGCCAGTCGGCCCGACCCAGCGGCAGCGCCGCCACGCCCTCGGCGGCGAGCGCGTCGACGACGGCCCGGCCGGTCTTGCCGTGGCCACCGAGGACTGCGACGCCCGCACCGACACAGCCGTCCTCAGATCCTGTCGACCTCGGCGGACGTCGCGCCGTCCGCCAGCGACGCGTAGCCCGGGCCGCGGTCGAAGAACGCATCGTCTGCGCGGCTCCACGCGGCGCGCCCGGAGCGCTCGGCCGCGGTCGCGTCGGCGTCGAAGCCGAGGTCGCCGGCCTCCGCCCCCGAGCCGGAGAGCCCGGTCAGCACCACGGCGTAGTCGCGCAGTGCGGCCTCTGCCGACACCTTGCGCCACACCACGTCGCGGACGACGAGCTCGGGGTCGCGGGCCAGCGGGTCGCCCCAGCCGCCGCCACCCGTCGTACGGATCCGGACGAGCTGGCCGGCCTTGATCTCCTCGGCGTCGGCGAGGGCGTCGACCTCACGCTCGTCGGGGCCGCCCGGGTCGATGACGACCTGGAACGGCGAGCCCGCCTTGCCGCCGCGCACGCCCCAGCAGGCCAGGATCGAGCGGTCGGCGATGGACATGAAGTGCGCGTCCTTGAGCATCCGGATGTGCTTCTCGTAGCCCAGACCGCCGCGGAACTCGCCCGCGCCGCCGGAGTCCTGGGCCAGGCCGAGGCGCTCGACGATGAACGGGAAGCGCGACTCGGTGAACTCCGTCGGCAGGTTGCGGGAGTCGGGCACCACGTGGATGGTGTCCTCGCCGTCGGCGTAGTAGCGGCCGCCGGAGCCGCCGCCGAGCACCTCGCGCATGAGGTAGTCGTTGCCGTCGAGGTCCTTGCCGTAGACGCCGGTGTAGCGGATCGTCTCCTGGTCGGCCGGCATCTTGCCGTCGACCGCCTTGGCGACGACGCCGGCGAGCACGCCGAGCAGCCGCAGGATGACGAAGGTGCGCGCGTTGGTCGGACCAGGGTGGATCGGCGTGAGCAGCGTGCCCTTCTCCGGGAAGCGCATCTCGATCAGCGGCACGATGCCCTCGTTGACGTCGAGCTCGGCCATCCGCTCGGGGGTGTCGGCGAGGTTGCGCAGGATCGGCGCGAGCCACTTCTTGAGGAAGTTGCCGCCGACGTAGTCACCGCAGTGGTTGATCGGGCCCTTGGCCTGCGCGCTGGTGCCGGTGAAGTCGATGATCAGCCGTGGACCGGCCGGGCGACCGAACTCCGGGTCGGCCGGGGCGTCGCTGACCTTGGTCAGGGTGATCCGCTGGGTGTGCAGCTGCGGCTCGTCGACGCCGTCGTGCTCGGCGTAGTCCTCCCAGACGTAGGTGCCGTCGGGGATCTTGGACAGGATCTCGCGGCGGTAGGTCTCGGTCGTCGCGTCGAGGATCGCGTCGAACGACGCCTCGATCGCGTCGCGGCCGTAGCGGTCGAACAGCTCCCCGAGCCGGCGTGCGCCCATCAGGCAGGCGGAGCACTCGGCGTCGAGGTCGGCGGCGAGGCTGTCGGGCATCCGCGAGTTGCGGGTCATGATCCGCAGCGCCGACCTGTTGGGTACGCCGGCGTCCCACAGCTTGATCGGGGGGACGGCCAGGCCCTCCTCGTAGACCGTGGTCGCGTTGCTGGGCATGGAGCCCGGGACCGCTCCCCCGATGTCGTCGTGGTGGCCGAAGGCCTGGACGAACGCGACGACGCTCTTCACCCCGTCGACCTCGTGGAAGACCGGGACGGTGACGCAGAGGTCGGGCAGGTGGCCGATGCCGCCCTCCGACTCGTAGACGTCGTTGTGGAAGAAGACGTCGCCCTCGCGCATCTCCTCGATCGGGTAGTCGCGCACGATCGGGTGCACGAGGGCGCTGTAGGAGCGGCCGGTGAGCTTGCGCAGCTGGCGGTCGTGGATGCCGGCGCGGAAGTCGTGCGCGTCGCGGATCATCGGCGAGCGGCTGGTGCGACCGATGGCGGTCTCCACCTCCATCTCGACGCTGGCCAGGGTGCCCTGGACGATCTCCACGAGGATCGGGTCGACCGTCGTCCCCTCGGCCGTCAGCCGGCCACCGTGCTCGTAGGACGTCGGCAGGCCGGCGGGGTTGACCGGCCTGGCGGTCACGTAGGCGGGGTCGACGGTGTTGCTCGGGTTGGCAGTCATCACGCAACCACCTTTCGGATCACGAGGTTGGCCCAGTCGTCGACCACGACCTCGAAGCCGGGGTGGACGGGGACGGTGGAGCCGAACTCCTCCACGATGGCGGGGCCGACGAAGGTGTCGCCGGCGCCGAGGTCGGTGCGCCAGATGATCGGGGTGTCGACGTAGCCCTCGTCGGCGTCGAAGCAGACGGGTCTCGTGACAGGACTCCGTCCTTCCTCGACCACCGAGGCGCGCAGGCGTCGGGATCTCCGGACGCGTGATCGGGCCGATGCCGGTCACCCGCAGGTTGACCCACTCGACCTGCTGGGTCGGGTCGCCGCGGAAGTCGTAGCCGTAGAGCTGCTGGTGCTCGGCGTGGAAGGTCTCGGCCACCTGCTCGACGTAGGCCATCATCGACCGTGCCCTCAGGCGCGGCGACCCGCACCTCGAAGGCCTGCCCGACGTAGCGCACGTCGATGGTGCGCTGGAAGCGGTGCTGGTCGGCGGTGAAGCCCTCCTTGGCGAGCGCCTCGCGCGCCCGACCGGTGAGGGTGTCGAGGATCGCCTGCACGGCGCCGTGGTCGAGCGCGGACTCCTTGGCGACGTGGGTCTGGACGTAGTCGTTCTTCACGTCGACGGTCAGCAGGCCGAAGGCACTGACGTTGCCCGGGTTGGGGGGTACGACGACTCCCGCGAGGTCGAGGATGTCCACGAGCCGGCAGGCCAGCAGCGAGCCCGAGCCGCCGAAGGTCGTCAGCATGAAGTCACGGACGTCGAGACCGCGCTTGACGCTGACCTGGCGCAGCGCGTTGGCCTGGTTCCAGGCGGAGATCTCCAGGATGCCGGAGGCGCACTTCTCGAAGGTCAGGTCCAGCTGGTCGGCGAGGTCGGCGATGCCCGCGCGGGCCGTCTCCACGTCGAGCGGGATCTCGCCGCCGAGCAGGTGGGGTGGGATCCGGCCGAGGCTGACGTGCGCGTCGGTGATGGTCGGCTGGGTGCCGCCCTTGCCGTAGCAGAGCGGACCCGGGTCGGCGCCGGCCGAGTGCGGGCCGACCTTGAGCGTCCCCTCCGGCGAGAGCCAGGCGATGGAGCCGCCTCCTGCGCCGACCGTGACGACGTCGATCATCGGGATCTTGCTCGGGTAGGCGCCGACCGTGCCCTCGGTGGTGAGGGTCGGCTCGCCGTCGAGGACCACGGACACGTCGGTCGACGTACCTCCGCCGTCGCAGGTGAGGATCTTGGGGAAGCCGGCGACCTTCGCGATCAGCGCGGCGCCGAGGGCGCCGGCGGCCGGCCCGGACAGCACCGTGGTGATCGGCTGGTGCACGACCTCGTCGGCGGAGAGCACGCCGCCGTTGGACTTCATCACGTAGAACGGGATGGCACTTCCGGTGAAGTTCAGGAGCCGGTCGGAGATGTTGGTGACGTAGCGGCTGACGTTGGGCTTCACGGCCGCGTCGACCAGCGTGGTCATCGCGCGCTCGTACTCGCGGTACTCGCGCAGCACCTCGCTCGAGATCGACACGATCGCGTCCGGGTGCTCGCGGTGCAGGATGTCGCGCATCCGCAGCTCGTGCTCGTCGTTGGCGTACGCGTGCAGCAGGCAGACCCCGATGGTGACGATCCCCCGGTCCTTGAACCAGCGTGCCGCCGCGACGGCCGCGTCCTCGTCGAAGGGGCGGATCTCGGCGCCGGTGAAGTCCAGTCGGCCGCCGACGGTGCGGATCCGGTCCACCGGCACGATGCGGTCCGGCTTGACCCAGAAGTAGGAGTTGCCATAGCCGTCGGGCACCGACTGGCGGGCGATCTCGAGCATGAACTCGTAGCCCTCGGTGGTGATGAAGCCGAGTGCCTCGACCTTGCCCTCGAGGAGCTTGTTGGTCGCGACGGTGGTGCCGTGCGAGACGGCCGTGATGTCGCTGCCCTGGCCGCCGACGATGTCGAGGATCTTCTCGATGCCGGCGATGAAGCCGTCCGCCGGGTTGCCCGGCGTGCTCGGGGTCTTGGTCGTGACCAGCTCCCCGGAGTCCTCGTCGAAGGCCACCACGTCGGTGAAGGTGCCACCGGTGTCGATCCCGATCCTGATCCGCCGTGCGCTCATGGGGATGATTCAACCGAGGTCGGTGTGGTCACGACCACGGCAGAGATTGCCGACGAAGGGCCCGACCTTCGGCAACAGATGGCCTGAGCGGAAATAGGTGAAGGGCCCTCGGCGGTATGAGCGTCAAGGGCCCTTCGGTTGACCGTTCGAGGTGATGCTCCCGGTCGATCGCTCCGTCCGTCCGGCCCCAGCCACCGCATCACCCGGTGTCCGCGACATCTCCCCAGCGAACTGGTTCGGCGTCGGGTGGACCATTCTTCTTGAGCCATCCCGCCTCCCCTTGCGGGGCTGCGTAGGGAGAGTTCTACGCCTCCGCGACCGAGGTCCGCAAGGGCTCACGACCAGCCTTTTCCACATACTTCGGGTTCCGGCGAGTCGTCCCCAGCCAGACCCGGTTCATCCCCAGCCCTGGCCGGTTTCTCCACACCTTCGTGCACAGATTCGTCCACAGCGCGGCGTGGGACCGGGTGCCCGGCGACCGCCGCTCAGCCGGCGATGTAGGCGTCGGTCATCGAGCCGTCGGGCTCGACCTCGACCAGGATGACGTGTCCCCAGAAGAGGTCGCCGTCGGAGTAGTAGGGCGTCGCCGACCCGTCGGCGCCGATCGAGAGCTCACTGAGCCGGATGCGCTGGACGAACGACTCCGGCGTGACCGGCTCGCCGGTCGGGTCGTCCGCCTGGCCCTGCCAGTCGTTGGCGAGGTCGACGAGCGTGGTCGCGGCGTAGGCCCGCCACCGTGCGTCGGTGCCGGCCGCGTCGGCGGCGTAGGCCGTCAGCCTGGCCAGCGCGGTGTCGCAGGTCTCGGCTCCCTCGCCGGCCGTCTCGTCGACGTCGAGCAGGACCTGGACGGAGCTGCCCGCCCAGTCGACCTCGCCGGAGAAGTGCCCGTAGGCGCGCTCGAGCTCGAAGTCGCCGAGGTCGCTGGAGACCACCACCGGCTGGAGGTAGCGGGCCAGCCGCTCGTCGAGCACCGGCACGTGGACGTCGCGCTCGACCACCTCGTCGAGGGCGAAGTGCCCGGAGAGGTCGGGGAAGGGCTGGCCGTGCTTCGCGTACTCCGCCGGGTCGGGGTCGGCCCGCCGGACGCGGACGACGTACTGCGTGTGCGCCTGGAGGTCGTGGATCCAGCCGGCTCGCTGGTCGTCGGTCGCCAGCCAGCTGAGCCGGCCCTCCGAGGTGTCCAGGCTGCCGTGCTCGTCGACGTGTGCGATCACGTCGGCCGACGGCGTCCAGAGCACCGCGTCACCCGCCTTGCCCGCGCCTCCGACGGTCGTGCCGGTCAGCACCGTGATCTCGACGACCTCGTCCGCGTGCCGCCGGTCGAAGGCCTGGCGTTCGTCGCGCTCCCCCATGGGCCCGAGGCTAGCGAGCAAGCACGGCCCGACCGACCAAGGGTCGTCCGGGCGAGACCAAAGTCGGAAACCGGTGGGATCGCGGGGATGCAGGGGCGCGCATGCCCTACGGTCTCGCCGGTGACCACGTCTCGCACCATCAGCCTGCTCTCGGCATCCATCGGCCTCGCAGCAGCGCTCGCCCTGGGCACCCTCGTGCCGGCTCACGCCTCGAGCACGACGAAGACGGATCCGGAGGACGACGTGTTCCTGGCGGAGCTGGGAGGCGGCATCGATCTGGCCGCGGTCAGCCTGGCAACCCGCAACCGCAAGAAGCGCGTCAGGGTGACCTTCCGCCTCCACGAGCCCGTGCCGCTGCTGGGCAGCCTCGCCGCGCCCGGCGGCCTGTCGGTGCAGTTCGTCACGGACAGGCGCTCGTCGCGCGTGGTCACGATCTTCACCGATCGCGAAGTCCTGCGCGGCTCGTTCTGCCACGTCTCCACGGACGACAACCGCGGCCGCGAGTGCCGCAGGCTGCCCGTGGTGAAGGTCGACGACACGACCTACCGCACCGTGGTCGGGCTCCCCAGGATCGAGAAGGACGCGACGGTGCTCCGGTGGACCGCGTCGTCCCTCGACATCAGCAACGGCGATCCAGTGATCGACAGCCTCACGGCGGGCAACGGCAAGCCCTTCCGCTGGAGGCTCTGACGACCCCGGTCGCCGCTCGTCAGTGCGTCAGCAGCTCCTCGAGCGCCGCGGCCACCTCGAGCAGCTGCCGGTCGGCGCCGTGGCGGGCGACGAGCTGGACGCCGACGGGCAAGCCCTCGGGCGTGCGGCCGGCCGGGACCGAGATCGCCGGGCACCCGGTGACGGTGATGAAGTAGGCCGACCGCATCCACGCCAGGTAGTCCGGCATCTGCTGGCCGTTGATCGTCTCGGGGAACTCCTGCTCCACCGGGAACGGCGGCACCTGCGAGGTCGGCAGCATGAGCACGTCGTGGTGCTCGAAGAAGCCGCGCATCGTCTCCGACAGCGACGTGCGCTGGGCATAGCCGCGCGCGACGTCGGCGCCGGTCAGCGACTCACCTGCCCGGATGTTGGCCTCGAGCGACGGCTTGAAGGAGTCCGGGTGCTCGGCGAGCAGGGCGCCGAGCTTGGCCTGGAAGTGCCACGCCCGCAGGGTCCGGAAGGTGTCGTCGGCCAGGGAGAGGTCGGGGTGGGCCTCGGCGACCGCGGCACCGGCGTCGGAGAGCCGCGTCGCCGTGGCGCGTACGACGTCCGCGACCCGGTGGTCGACCGCGAAGGCCCCGCCGAGGTCGACCGACGTCGCCACCCGCAGACCGGCGAGCGCGGCGGGCGCGAGCGGGGGCGCGAACGAGGCGCCCGGGTCGCCGAGCGCCTGCGGCGCGCGCGGGTCGGGGCCGGCGATGACCGAGAGCAGGAGGGCGACGTCGCCGACGTTGCGCGCCATCGGTCCACCGACCGAGGTGCTCTCCCACTGGTTGTAGAGGGGCCACTCGGGCACCCGGCCGAGCGAGGGCCGCATCCCGACCACGCCGCAGAACGACGCCGGGTTGCGCAGCGAGCCGCCCATGTCGGAGCCGTCGGCGAGCGGCGTCATGCCTGACGCCAGCGCGCAGGCCGCTCCCCCGCTGGACCCGCCGGCGGACCGGGTCGGGTCGACCGGGTTGCGCGTCACCCCGAACACCTTGTTGAACGTGTGGGAGCCGGCAGCGAACTCCGGCACGTTGGTCTTGGCGACGAACACGGCGCCCGCGCCACGGACCCGCTCGACGAGCAGGTCGTCGTGGTCGGCCACGGCGTCGGCGAAGATCGGCGACCCGTAGGTCGTCCGCCAGCCGTCGAGCGCGTGGGTGTCCTTCACCGCGAAGGGCAGGCCGTGCAGCGGGCCGACGACCTCGCCCGAGGCCTGGGCCTGGTCGGCGACGGCCGCGCTGGCACGGGCCTGCTCCTCGTCGATCGACACGAGCGCGTTGAGCTCGGGGTTGCGCTCCTCGATCCGGTCGAGGTGCAGCTCGAGCAGCTCGCGCGCGGAGATCTCCCCGGACCGTAGGGCGGCCGCCTGGGCGCGGGCAGTGGAGTCGACCGTCAGGTCGCTCATCGGCATCAACGGCCGCTTGTCCTGAGGAGGGCGCCCAGCGCACGTCCGAAGAGGCCGCCCACCACGACGCCGAGGACCACGAGGCCGGCGCCGACGGCGACGCCGGTGAGGAACTCCTGCTGCGAGCCGGCGGCGGAGACCTTCGCCGGCGCGGTGAAGACCTGGCCCTGCTCCGGGTCTCGTGACGGGCGCTGTGCGCCCTCCTCGACCAGCGGGGCGGCGACCACCCCGCCACCGGCGATGGCGGTGTCGACGTTGCCGAAGAACTCCCCCGCCATCCGCTTCGAGACGCTGGTGAGCATCCGCTGGCCGACGCCGCCGATCATCCCGCCGACGACCGCGTCGGCGTCGTAGGAGATCCGGGTCGAGCCGCCCTCGGGCGTGAAGCGGACGTGGACCGTCGCCCCGATCGTGCCGGGAGCACCCGCGCCGTCGAGCTTCATCACCAGTGACTCGTGCTCGACGAGGTCGGTGAGGACGCACGAGCCGGCGTAGGTCCCCTTGATCGACGCGACGCCGGCGGTCACCGTCATGGCGTACGCATTCGTGCCGGTGGCCTCGAGGCGCTCGCAGCCGGGGATGGTGGTGACGAGGACCGCGGGGTCGAGCAGCGAGTCCCACGCCTGCTCGACGGGGGCGGCGAGGACGTTCTCTCCGGTGAACTTCATCGGGTCTCCTTGAGCGGGGTGTGTGGTTTCGAGGCTCGCTGCGCTCGCACCTCAACCACCGAGAGCACCGTCGGCGTGCGCGAGGCGCAGGGCGAAGAGCTCCGACGGCGAGATGGGCATCGCGGTGATCGGGAACCCTTCGGCGTCCTCGATGGCGGCGGCGAAGACGGCGGCCGACGGGATCACGCCGGCCTCTCCGGCGCCCTTGATGCCGAGCGGGTTGAGCGGTGACGGGGTCTCGAGGTGGTCGATGTCGATCGTGGTCGGCACCTCGGTGACGTAGGGCATCAGGAAGTCCATGAAGGAGGCGTTGAGCAGCTGCCCCGACTCGTCGTAGACCATCCGCTCGTAGAGCGCGCCGCCCACGCCCTGGGCGACGCCGCCGTGGATCTGGCCCTCGACGATCATCGGGTTGATCAGGTGGCCGCAGTCGTGCACGACGGCGTACTTCAAGATGGTGATCTCGGCCGTGTCGGGATCGGTCTCCACGATCACCGCGTGCATGCCGTTGGCGAAGGTCGAGCGCTCGGGCGAGTAGAAGTCCTTGCCCTCCAGGCCCGGCTCGTCGTCCTCGGCCACCGGCGCCTTGCCCGGGTCGCCGACGGAGAACTGCGTGGCCGCCTTGGACGCCTCGTCGAAGGCGTAGCGCAGCGGGTTGGACAGCACGGCGACGGTGCCGAGGTCGATCGAGGTGTCGGTGCCCCTCACCGAGACGACGCCGTCGGCGATCTCGAGGTCGGACTCGTCGGCCTCCAGGGCCTCGGCGGCGATCCGCAGCGCCTTCTCCTTGGTCCGCAGCGCGGCGAGGTGGATCGCGGAGCCGCTCATCACGGCCGCGCGGGACGCGAACGTGCCCACGGCGTAGGGCATCTTGCGGGTGTCGCCGGTGGTGATCTCGACGTCCTCGAAGCGCACCCCGAGGGTGTCGGCGACGATCTGCGCGAACGCCGTCTGGTGCCCCTGCCCCTGGGTGGTGAGGCCGGTCGCGACCTTGACCTTGCCCGACGTCTCGATGTGCACGTGCGCGCCCTCGTAGGGGCCGACGCCGGTGCCCTCGACGTAGCAGGCCAGGCCGATGCCGACCCGACGTCCCTGCGCCGCCATCTCCGCGCGGAACTCCTCGAACTCGTCCCAGCCGACCAGCGCCTTGAGCTTCTCCAGCGAGGCCGGGTAGTCGCCGGAGTCGTAGGTCAGCGGGCGGCCGTCCTGGAAGACCAGGCCGTGCTCGTAGGGGAACTCGTCGGGCTGGATGAAGTTGGTGCTGCGGACCTCGGTGCGGTCCTTGCCGAGGTAGGCCGCGATCGCGTCGATCGTCCGCTCCATCACGAAGCAGCCCTGCGGGCGGCCGGCGCCGCGGTAGGGGGTGACGATCACGGTGTTGGTGTAGAGCGACTCGAAGGCCACGCGGTAGTTCTGCGGCTTGTAGGGGCCGAGCAGCTGGGTCGAGGTGATGATCGGGACGATCAGCCCGTAGGGCGTGTAGGCGCCGTGGTCGTGCCAGAACTCGACGTCGAGCCCGAGCAGCCGGCCGTCGTCGTCGAAGCCGACCTCGACGTGGTGCTGCTGCGCCCGCTCGTGGGCCGAGGAGATGAAGTGCTCGCGGCGGTCCTCGGTGAACTTCACCGGACGCCCGAGCGTCATCGCCGCCAGCGGCACCAGCAGCTCCTCGGGCCACGGGTGGTTGATCTTCACGCCGAAGCCACCGCCGACGTCGGGCGTGATCACGTCGACCTTGGCCAGGTCGAGGCCGAGCTTGGCGGCCACGCAGCCACGCACTCCGGTGGACGTCTGGGTCGACGACCACACCGTCAGGCGGCTGGTGTCGGGGTCCCAGCGAGCGACGGTGCCGCGGCCCTCCATCGGGGTGCAGGCGGAGCGTTCGATGTCGAGCTCGAGGGTGAGGGTGTGCGGCGCCGCGGCGATGGCGGCGCGGGCGTCGCCGTTCTCCTGCACCATCCGGGCACCGACGTTGTCGGGTACGTCGTCGTGCACGGTGCGCTTCGCCGCGCGGGCCGCGGCGATCCCGACGACGGGCTCGAGGTGGTCGTAGGAGACGCGGATCCGCGACACGGCGTCCTCGGCGACGTAGCGGTCGACGGCGACCACGAAGGCGATCGCCTCGCCGACGTAGTTGACCTCGTCCTTCGCCAGGGCGTACTGGGTGCGGCCGTGGGTCAGCGTCGGGTGCGGGATGAGCAGCGGCAGCGGCTCGGCCATCGGACCGGTCAGGTCGTCCCAGGTCCAGACCGCGAGGACGCCCTCGACGTCGAGCACGTCGGCGACGTCGATGTCGGTGATGCGGGCGTGCGCGTGGGGCGAGCGCAGGACGGCGGCGTGGAGCAGCCGTGGGTCGTCGGTGAGGAGGTCGTCGACGTAGCGGCCCTGGCCGCGCAGGAAGCGCTGGTCCTCCACGCGCGGGACCTTGGTGCCGAACAGCTTGGTGGTCACGACGCGTCCTCCTTGCCGATCTCCCGCTGGATCTCGCTGGCCCGCAGCACCGACTTCACGATGTTCTGGTAGCCGGTGCACCGGCAGAGGTTGCCGGCGATCATCTCCCGCGCCTCGTCCTCGGTCGGGTCGGGATTGTCACGCAGCCCGGCGGTGATCGTGGTGAGGAAGCCCGGGGTGCAGAAGCCGCACTGGAGGCCGTGGCAGTCCTGGAAGCCCTGCTGCACCGGGCTCAACCGACCCTGGGCGGTCCCGTCGGCCTCGGTCAGCCCCTCCACCGTGGTGATCTCGGCGTCGACCGCGGAGACGGCGAACATCAGGCACGAGCGCATCGGCGCCCCGTCGACCAGGATCGTGCAGGCGCCGCACACGCCGTGCTCACAGCCGACGTGCGTGCCGGTCAGGCCGCAGTCGTGGCGCAGCGCGTCGGACAGCAGGCGCCGGGCCGGCACCCGCACCTCGTGCACGGATCCGTTGATGCGCAGTCGTACGTCGTGGAGCTCTTCGCTCATGCACTCATCCTCTGTCGGGCATGGTCGGACGCCGCCGCCAGCACCTGGGGCGTCAGCACCTTGACCAGGTGCGCGCGGTAGTCGGCAGTGGCGTGGATGTCATCGGCCGGGTCCAGCTCGGCCAGGGCCTTCGCGGCCGGGTCCCCTGCTGGGTCCTGCAGTGCATCGGTGACGTCGACGACGACGGGGACGTCGCTCACCGACAGGTAGCCGAGCCGGGCCCTCACGACCCGGTCACCGTCGGTCTCGACGAGGGCGGCGACGCCGACGAGGGCGTAGTCGCCGTGACGCCGGGCGATCTCCTTGAAGGCCACACCGGCGCCGGCCGGCAGTGCCGGGAAGAACGCCTCGACGGCGATCTCGTCGTGCGCGAGCGTCGACTCGAGCGGGCCGGCGAACAGCTCGCCCGCCGGGACCGTACGACGACCGCGCACCGACGCGACGTCCACCGATCCCTCCAGCAGTCGCAGCACCATCGGCATCTCCCCCGCGGCGTCGGCGTGGACCAGGGAGCCGACGGTGGTGCCGCGGTTGCGGATCGTCGGGTGGGCCACGTGGCTCAGCGCCATCGCGAGCAGCGGCTGGACCGCGGCCGCCTCGGCGGAGGCGAGCACGTGCGCGTGGCGGGCGAGCGCCCCGATGCGTACCCCGGCGCCGTCACCCTCCTCCAGGGAGGAGGCGGTGACGTGGCCGAGGTCCGGCAGGGCGTTGATGTCGATGAGCATCGACGGTGCGGCCAGTCGCATGGACAGCAGCGGGACCAGGGACTGACCGCCGGCCAGCACCTTCGCCCCCTGCTCCCCCGCGAGCGCCGTGAGGGCTTCCTCGAGGGTGGACGGGCGCAGGTAGGCGAAGGGTGCGGGCTTCACGGTGTTACTGAGCCTCCCCGGTGCTCTTGTGGGCACCCGCGTCGCCGGCGCCACCCTCGGGGTGGCTGAGGTTGCGGCTGACCGAGCCCGTGCCGGAACCGGTCCGGCCCTTGACCATGTGGAAGAAGACGATGACCAGGATCGTGCCGAGCGAGATGCCGCCGAGCTGGAAGTCGTCGGTGAAGGTCAGCGTGACCCCACCGATGCCTGCGACCAGGCCGGCCGCCAGGCCCACCATGTTGACGGGGTTGCCGAAGTCGACGTTGTTCTCCACCCAGATCTTGGCTCCCACGAGACCGATCATCCCGTAGAGCACCACGGTGATGCCGCCGAGGACACCACCGGGGGTCGCGCTGACGATGGCGCCGAACTTCGGGCAGAGCCCCAGCAGGATCGCGACGAGCGCGGCGACGTAGTAGGCGGCCGTGGAGTAGACCCGCGTGGCACCCATGACGCCGATGTTCTCGGCGTAGGTCGTGGTGGGCGAGCCACCGAAGGCGCTCGCGAAGGCGGTGGCGATGCCGTCGGCACCGATCGCGCGGCCCATGTAGGGGTCGAGGTTCTCGCCGGTCATCTCGGCGACGGCCTTCACGTGACCGGTGTTCTCGGCGACGAGCGCGATGACGCCGGGCAGCACGAGGAGGATCGCGGTCAGCGAGAACGACGGGCCGTGGACGACGGAGACGCCGTCGGCGAGCGTGCCGCTCGGCAGGCCGATCCAGTTGGCCGCCTCGACGCCGGCCCAGGAGACCCGGTCGTGCTCGGTGGCCTCGGCCGCACCGCCGAGGACGGAGGTGATCGGGCCGAAGACGGCGTCCGCGATCCACGACAGCAGGTAGCCGAAGATGAGGGCCAGGAAGACCGCGATGCGCGACCAGAAGCCGGGCAGCATCACGGCTGCGAACACCATGAAGGCTGCGGTCAGCAGGGCGATCCACTGGTCCTGGGGCCAGTAGACGCCGGCCACGACCGGGGCGAGGTTGAAGCCGATCAGCATGACGACGGCGCCGGTCACCGCCGGCGGCAGGACCTTGTGGATCAGCTCCGCGCCGGCGAAGTGCACCAGCACGCCGACCGCGGCGAGCACGAGGCCGCCGACCAGGATCGCGCCGGTGACGTAGGAGGAGTCGTTGCCCTCGTCGAGCAGCCGGATCGCCGCGACCGAGGCCACGAACGACGCGCTCGTGCCGAGATAGCTGGGCACCCTGTTCTGCACGATGAGCAGGAACAGGATCGTGCACAGACCCGAGAACATGATGGCGAGGTTGGCGTCGAGCCCCATGACGAGCGGGAAGACGAAGGTGGCGCCGAACATGGCGACCACGTGCTGGGCCCCGAGGCCGATGGTCTTGCCCCAGGGCAGCCGCTGGTGCGGGAGCACCGCCTCGCCCGGGGCGGGATCGACCACGTCCCACTTGAACATCGACATGTCAGGCCTCCAGATTCGCAGGGGTGGTTACCCGAGAAGCCACAAACTAGTGCGCCACATCACACACCCTCACTGGCGAGATCTGCCGAAGGAACGCCGGGTCTGATGACAAGTTCTTCCGCGGGTTGACCGGCTCCGTAGCCTGCCGTGCATGGGTCCTGCTCCCACGCTCCGACGGGCGACGTCCGCCGACGCGGCGTCGATGGCGTACGTCGCCGAGCTGGCGTACTCGCCCTACCTCGAGCGGATGGACGGCCTCCGCCCGCGCCCGATGGACACCGACTACGCCGCTGCCGTGTCCGACACCGAGGCGTGGGTCGCCGAGGCCGACGGAGAGGTGGTCGGCCTCCTGCTGCTCGTCATCGAGGAGGACGGCATGCTCCTGCAGAACGTCGCCGTCCTGCCCTCCCACCACGGGCACGGAGTCGGGCGCGCCCTCCTCGCCCTGGCCGAGCAACGGGCCCGTGCCGCCGGCCGTGACCTGGTCCGGCTCCACACCCACACCACGATGGTCGAGAACCAGGCGCTCTACGAACGGATCGGCTACGTCGAGACCGGGCGGAGGACGGAGGACGGCCGCAGCCGCGTCTTCTACGAGAAGCACCTGGGCGCCCCTCCCGCGGCACCTTTCTCGGTGGTCGAGTAGCCGAGCGAGGCACGAGCGAGGCGTATCGAGACCCCGCTCACGCCCGCGACAGCATCGCGCCGTCGACCCACATCTCGACGATCGCCCACCCGCCGTCCTCCGGCGCCACCACGCAGATGCGGCCGTCGTACCGGCCCTGGATGTTGCGCCATCCGAGCAGCAGGGCCGGCTGTCTTCCGTAGGGGCCGTCGTACCACGCGTGCTTGACCTCGGGCGGCGTCGTCGGTGGCTCCTGGTCTGCTGCGCGCGCACGGGTGTTGGCGACGCGCTGGGCGAGGGTCTCGCGCTCGAAGCCCTTCCTCCGACTCATCCCGCCCGCCATCTCGACAGGCTATCGCGCTCTCGATCACCTGATCGAAAACAGGTGCTCTGATTGCCGGCCCGCGCTGTAACGCCGGGTTGATGGTTGTACCCACCCTGATGCATGGGGGTGGGTAGTCGCCAACCCGGCGTTACAGCGGGGCGGAGCCAGCCAGACTGTCCCCCATGCCCGACACCTTCACCACGCAGATCCAGGCTCGCTACCGCGACATCAACCTCGCCGGGCACGTCGACAACGTGGAGGCCGTCCGGGTCCTCGACGAGGCACGGCTCGAGTTCTTCCGCTTCGCGCGGCTCCCCGGCCTCCCGGCGGGGCAGACCGGCCTCCTGCACGCCGTCGACGACGGGGTCTCCGAGCTCGTCGCCTCGCAGGCCATCGAGTACCACGCCGAGATGCGGTTCGTGCCCTACCAGCCGTTCCTCGCGACGCTGTGGGTCACGCGGATCGGCAGCTCGTCGTTCACGGTGGGAGCCGAGATCCGGGTCGAGGACGGCGGGGCGCCGGCGGTGGCGTGGGAGTGCGTCAACGTCCTGTGGGACCACCGCGTCCAGACGTCGTGGCGGATCAGTGACGCCGTGCGTGCGGACCTCGAGCGCTACCTGGGCGAGCCGGTCGCCATGCGGCCCTCCACGGGCTGATGCCTCACCCCTGGTAGGGCGGCGCCACTCCCCATCCCCACCGCGGAGTGGGCGCGTGCTCGACCGGGCTCGCCCCGGGCCGGGAGTTCTCCATGGCCAGCCGGGTGCCCCACTCGAGGTAGCCGATGATCGCGGCCCGGAACTCCGGGTCCGCCGGCAGCTCGGCGTCGTCGGCGGCCAGGCTCATCGTGCTGGCGAACCGGTGCCGCTGGGCGGGCGTGATGGACAGCCCGAGGTGGTGGCGCAGCATCGACTCGTAGCCACCGTGCTCGGCGGTGTACGTCGCCGGGCCGCCGAGCACCTCCGCCCACCAGTCGGCCACGTGGGCGCGGTGGTGCGTCGAGACCCCGCCGGGGAAGAAGCCCGAGAGCGCGTCGTCGGCCTCGACCCGGTCGTAGAAGCAGTCGATCATCCGGCGCAGCGGGACCAGCCCACCCGCCCACTCGAACAAGGTCGGCAGGCCCGCGTCGTGCTCGTCGCTCATGGAGCCATGCTCACCCCGCGCGGTCCCCAGCACCACCCTCCGGCCGCACCAGCACCTCGAACGGCTGCCCGTCGACGGCGGAGGCGAAGCTCCCGATCCGCACGAACCCGAGCCCCTCGACCACCTTCAGCGCACGTGCGTTGAAGGACGCGACCGTCACCCGGAAGGCGGGCGGGGCGAACGCCTCGCGGCCGTGGGCCAGCCCGGCCGCGATCGCCGCGGCCCCGAGGCCCTGGCCGGTGAGCGAGGGCCGCAGCCCGCCACCGGTGTCGAGTGCGTGGTCGTCGTACGCCCAGCCGGGGACGCGGCCGTCCTGGCCGTAGGAGCGGAAACCGACCAGCTCGTCGCCCGACAGCACCGCGTGGAACCCGGCGGCGGGGTCGAGCAGCCCGTCGGGGTCGGCGCTGGTCATGTCGTAGCAGTCGTAGGGCGCGGGGTAGCGCCACGTGCAGATGTCGAGCGCGTGCTCGCGCGTGAGTGGAGCGATCTCCATGGCGCCGCTCAGCCCACGATCTCCAGCGCCCGGAGCGCGACGGCCACGTCGAGGCGCAGGTGCGGGTCGGTGGCCACCGGGCCGAGCAGCCGCTGCAGCTTGCCGACGCGGTAGCGCATCGTGTTGTAGTGGAAGAACTGGGCGCGCGCGGCCTCGGCGACGTTGAAGTTCGTGTCGAGCAGCACCTGCAGGGTCTCGCGCAGGTCGGCGGCCTCGGGCGTCCGCTCGGCGAGCGGGCCGAGCACGTCGGAGGCGAACGCCGAGAGCTCGGAGCCGTCGGGCACGAGGGCCAGCAGCCGGTGGAGGCCGAGCTGGTCGAAGCGGGTCACCGATCCCCCGCCGTGCACCCGCCGGCCGATCTCCACCGCGCGCTGCGCCTGGCGGAACGCCTCCGGCAGCTCGCCCAGGTCGACGGCGACCCGGCTGACGCCGGCCGAGAAGGCGATCCGGCCGCCCCCGCGGTCACCCCGCACCGCCTCGATGATCCGGTCCACGGAGGCGTACTCGGCGGCCACCCCTGACGCCGGGTCGACGGGGACGAGGGTGACGACCTCGCGGCTGAACGCCACCGAGGCGATGCTGCCGTCGACGTTGGCCGTCACCTGCCGCCACGCGTGGGCGAACCGGTCCTGCCAGGCGCGACGGTCCTCGGGGCTCGGCCCGATCGCCGCGATCGCATCGGGGTCGAGCACGGCGACGACCACCATGACCGGCCGGTCGAGCTGCCAGCCGAAGGCCTGGGCGTGCTCGGCGACGTAGTCCTCCTCGCCGGCGCGGTCGAGGAAGACGTCGCGGAGGAAGTCCCCGCGGTACTTGTTCTCCACCGCGGTGATCGCCTCGTGCCGGGTGACCAGCAGCGCAGCGACGATCGCGGCGCGCTCGAGCGCCTTCACGTCCGAGGAGTGGATCCGCCCGTCGGGGCGTACGGCGATGAGGCGGGCGAGGTCGACGCCGGCCGCCACCACCCGACGTACGACCGCCTCGCCCGGACCCACGGCCGTGCCGTCGGTGTCGATCCGCTCCACGCGGAGCCGACCGGTCGGGTCCAGCAGGTCGGCGGCGGCCAGGGCCTCGCGCTGCGCCTCGTCGAGGTGGGCGGCACGCTCGCGTCCGTCGGTGGAGGTGAAGACGACCCCGCAGCCGAGCGCATCGCCGACCGCCTCCGCGATCGCGGCCAGGTCGCCGCCCTCGAGGACGATGTGCGTCAGCGCCGTGTGCAGCGCGTCGGCGCGCTCGAGCGCGGCGACTGCCTCGGGATCGCTTATCAAGTCTTGGCCCACTTCTGCCCCTCGCTTGTCAGGAACTCACATTCGCGAGTCTGTCATGGGCCGCTAGCGTCTGGGGAGTGATTCCTGTGGCTGCACCGACCCGTGTGCAGGCGCGGCTGGCCGCGGCCGCCGACGGACCCCGTCCGGTGCTGCACGCGAGTGCTGCCGCGATCTACGTCGACCTCGACGGCTGGTGCCTGGGCCTCGTCTCCGCCACCGCGACCCGGGTGCCGTGCGCCCTGTGGTCGACACTCCCCGACCTCGGCCACCTGGCCGACCAGGCGGTCGTCGTCCGCGACGGGACCCTCCACGTCGGCGACGAGGAGGTCCGCGTCGCGCGCCTGGTCGTGGTCACCGCCCCCGCCCCGGGACGTCATGAGGATCGGCGGTGCGCACCGGGGACTCCCATGCCGTCCGCCTGGGACCTCCCCGTCGACGGTCGGCTCACCGCGGCCCACCTCGACCGGCTGCTCGGCCGCGGCCCCGGGCTGACTCCGCTCGGTGACGACGTGCTGGCCGGGTGGCTCGCCACGCGCGCCGCCCTCGGCCAGCCGGACCTCGCCCTGTCCGGTGCCGTACGCCGCCGGCTCGGCGCCACCACGCTGCTCTCCGCGACCCTGCTCGACTGCGCGCTCCACGGCGAGGTCCTGCCCCAGCTCGGGGCCTGGCTCGCCGACCCGACCGACACGACCACCGAGGCCCTGCTGGCCGTCGGCGCCACGTCGGGGGCAGGCCTGCTCGCCGGCGCCGATCTCGCCCTCGCCTCACTCGCCACCGACCGCCCCGGGAGGGCAGCATGACCACACCCCTGACCAGGGACCACGTCGAGCTCCGGAGCGGCGCCTACGCCGACTCGGTGACCCTGCTGCAGGTGAGCCGGGCCGTGCAGGCCGCGCCGGGGGTGGCGGCCGCCCAGGTGGCGATGGCCACCGGCCTCAACCTCGAGGTGCTGACCGGGATGGGCTTCGACGTCCCGGCCTCCTCCCCCAACGACATGGTCGTGGCCCTCCGTCTCGACGACGACGCCGACCTGGCCTCCGCGCTGGCGGCCGTCGACGCCGCGCTGGTCCCGACCCGGCCCTCGACCGGCGACGCGCAGGTGGCGCCGCCGCGGACCACCGGCTCGGCCTTCCGGCGTACGACGCCCGGTGCCGTCGCGCTCGTCTCGGTGCCCGGCGCGAGCGCCACCGTCGAGGCGATGGACGCCCTCGAGTCCGGGCACGACGTGATGATCTTCAGCGACAACGTCCCGGTCGCCGAGGAGGTCGCCCTCAAGACCTACGCCGCCTCGCGCGGCGCGCTGGTGATGGGGCCCGACTGCGGCACCGCGGTGATCGACGGTGTCGGGCTCGGCTTCGCCAACGCTGTGCGGCCCGGCCGGATCGGCCTCGTCGCCGCGTCCGGCACCGGCTGCCAGCAGCTGCTCGCGCTGCTGCACCACGCCGGCGGGACCTACGACGGCGTGGGTGTCCGGCACGCGCTCGGCGTGGGCGGGCGCGACCTGTCCGCCGCAGTCGGCGGTCTCGCCACCCGTGAGGCCCTGCGCCGGCTCGACGCCGACACCGACGTCGACCTGGTCGTCGTGGTCTCCAAGCCGCCGGCACCCGAGGTCGCCGAGGCACTGGCCGGCGAGGCCGAGGCCCTCGCCACACCGGTCGAGCTCGGCCTGCTGGGTCGCGGCCAGCGCGACCTGACCGCCGTCGCCGAGGCCGTGCTGGCCCGGCTGGGGCACGCCGCCCCGGAGTGGCCGGTGCACGGCGCCGACAACACCGGTGCGGCCACCGGTCCGCTGCTGCGCGGGCTCTTCGTCGGCGGCACGCTGTGCGACGAGTCGATGCTGATGGCGACCGAGGCCCTCGGCCCGATCCGCAGCAACATCCCGCTGTCCGACGACCTCGCGCTCACCCCGAACGAGCTGCTCGTGGACGACCACACCATGGTCGACTTCGGCGACGACGCGCTGACCCAGGGGCGGGCCCACCCGATGATCGACCCGACGCTGCGCAACGAGCAGCTGGCGCGGGCGGCCGCCGATCCCGCCACCGGCGTGCTCCTGCTCGACCTCGTCCTCGGCCACGGGGCCGAGCCCGACCCGGCCGCGATGCTCGCGCCCGCGATCACCGCGGCCCGCGCCGACCGCGCGATCCCGGTGATCGTCAGCCTGGTCGGCACCGACCTCGACCCGCAGGGCCTCGACGCCCAGCGCGACGCCCTCGTCGCCGCCGGCGCCGAGGTCCACCTCTCCAACGCGGCGGCCACCCGCCGCGCGATCCAGCTGATCGGAGACACCCAGTGAGCCAGACCTCCGTCGTCACCGTCGGCGCCGACATGTTCGCCGACGCCGTGGCCGGCCAGGCCGTCGACGTCGAGCGCGTCGACTGGCGTCCCCCGATGCCCGGCACCGAGGCCGACCTCGCGGCCGTCGCCGTCGACCCGCGCCGCCCCGAGGCCAACCGGAAGGCCGTCGAGGCGATGCTGGGCGTCACCGCCCACCTGGTCGACGTCGCCCCCGCCTCCGAGGTCCTCGGCCTCGAGCCCGGACAGTTCCTGCACGCCGGCCCGCCCATCGAGTGGGCTCGGGCGTCGGGTCCCCTGCGCGGCGCGCTGATGGGCGGCGCCGCCCTCGAGGGACTCGTCGACGACCCCGAGGACGCCGTCGCGCTCTTCGAGTCGGGCAGCAGCGTCAGCCTCGAGCCGTGCCACCACCGCGGCGCGGTCGGGCCGATGGCCGGCGTCGTCACGCCGTCGATGTGGATGTGGGTCCTCGAGGACAGGTCGACCGGCAAGCGGACCTACTGCTCGCTCAACGAGGGCCTCGGCAAGGTGCTGCGCTACGGCGCCTACGGCCCCGAGGTGCTCACCCGGCTGCGCTGGATGGGCGACGTGCTCGGACCGCTGCTCCAGGCCGCCGTCCGCGGCACCCCCGAGCCGTCCGACGTCACCGGCATCCTCACCCAGATGCTCCAGATGGGCGACGAGGCCCACAACCGCAACCGCGCCGGCACCCTGATGCTGCTGCGCGACCTCTCCCCCGCGATGGTGACCAGCGGCTTCGACGCGGGTGACGTGGCCGACTCACTGCGCTTCGTCGGCGGCAACGACCACTTCTTCCTCAACCTCGCGATGCCCGCGTGCAAGCTCGCGCTCGACGCCGGCCGCGACATCCCGGGCTCGACGATGGTCGTCGCGATGGCCCGCAACGGCACGGACTTCGGCATCCAGGTCTCCGGCACCGGCGACGAGTGGTTCACCGGCCCCGCGCAGGTGGCCGAGGGCCTCTTCCTGGGCGACTACGGCCCCGACGACGCCAACGCCGACATCGGCGACTCGGCGATCACCGAGACCGCCGGCATCGGCGGCTTCGCGATGGCCACGGCTCCCGCGATCGTCCGGCTCGTCGGCGGCTCGGTCCCCGACGCGCTCGCCACCACCCGCCGGATGCACGAGATCACGCTCGCGGAGAACCCGCGCTGGTCCGTCCCGGTCCTGGAGTTCCAGGGCGTGCCGACGGGCATCGACGTGAGCAAGGTGTGCCGCACCGGGATCCTGCCGCAGATCAACACCGGCATGGCCGGCCGCGTCGCCGGCGTCGGCCAGGTCGGCGCCGGCCTCGTCACGCCGCCCGCGGAGATCTTCCCGAAGGCGCTCGCCGCGCTGGCGGCGCGCACCTGAGTCAGGCGTCGGCGGGTCGCTCGTTGTAGATGCCGGCCGGCTCCTGGCCGGAGAGGTCGGCGATCGCCGTCATGATCCGGTCGGTGAGCTCGCGGCGCGCACGACCACTGGGTACGCCGTCGTAGTCGCCGGCGACGGTGATCGGCTCGCCGAACCGCACGGTCACGTCCACGCGACCCAGGCGCGGCCGATTCGACCCGACCGGCTGGATGTCCTGCGTGCCGACCAGCCCGACGGGCAGGACCGGGCACCCGGCGGTGAGCGCGAGGTGGGCGACGCCGGTGCGGCCGCGATAGATCCGTCCGTCGCGCGAGCGGGTGCCCTCGGGGTAGATGCCGAACGCCTCCCCGCCGCGCAGCACCTCGAGCGCGGTGTCGAGGCTGGCGATCGCCGCCTTGGTGTCGTCGCGGTCGACCGGGAGCATGCCGAGCCCCTCGAACCAGGCCCGGCTCAGGGTGCCCTTCACGCCGGTGCCGGTGAAGTAGTCGGACTTGGCGAGGAAGACGACCTTGCGCGGCACGACGACGGGGATGACCACGCTGTCGAAGAACGAGAGGTGGTTGCTCGCCACGATCACCGGCCCGGACGACGGCACGTGGTGCAGGCCCTCCACCTTCGGGCGCCACACGGCACGCGCCACCGGAGGGATGACGCTGTGCGCGACCGTGTAGAGCATGCGGCTCATTGTGCCTTGGTGCTCGGCTGCCAGAACGCGCGTCCCAGGTCCACCGATCCGGAAGGACGCAGCGGTGTGCCCTCCTCGAGGTAGGCCTGGCGCGCCTCCTCGTCGTGCGAGGGCGGCAGCGAGCCGTCGGCGCGGACCACCCGCCACCACGCCACCGCGGCGCCGTGCCGGGACATCACGTTGCCGACCAGCCGCGGACCACCGCGACCGAGCCGTGCGCCCACGACGTCCGCGATGGCGCCGTAGGTCGTCACCCGCCCGCGCGGCACCGACTCGGCGCACTGGAGGACGAGCTCGGCGTAGAGCTCGCGCTCGTCCTCTGTCGTCATGGGGTCGTCACTCGGTCCCCGGCTGGGTCATCCGTGCCGTCACGACCAGCAGGATGCCAGTGCCGATGGCGGCGGTCATCCAGAGCCACGGTGGGGCCAGGTCGGCGTCCAGGCCGCGCACCGCGAGCCACGCGACCAGCATGGGCACCAGGACGAGCAGGCCGCGGCGCAGCCACAGCGCGACCAGCCTGCGGTCCACCGCGAGGGACGCCGGGCCGAGGGCGAGCAGGGTCGCGAGGACGTGGGCCGCGACCAGGAGCGCGCCCACGACCAGCACCCGCCAGTCCACGACGTCGTGCACCGTCCACCACCCGGCGACCACGAGCAGCGCGACCGCTCCCGCGGCATGGTCGGGAGTGACGGCCCACCGGGCCGAGCAGGCGACGACGACGGCCACCACCCACAGGTTCGGCACCTCGGGCAGCGCGAGCGCGAGGGCGGCGCACGGCAGCAGGAGGAGCAGGACCCGCCACCCCAGGCCGGCCGCGGTGAGGCCGGGCGGGAGGAGCCGTCGGGCGAGGGCGCTCATCGCGCACTGACCTTCGGCACGCGCGCACGTCGGGCGAGCTGCTGCAGGACCGTGTCGAGGGTGCCCGGTCCGCTCCACGGCACGACCGGGCAACCGAGCGACGCGAGCTTCCGGAGGCGGTCGTCGCGCTCGATCTTCTGCATCCGGGCGGCCAGGCTGGGCAGGGCCAGCCGGTCGGCGTCGACCCCGCGCTCGCCCAGGGTGTCGATGACCACGACGGACGAACCGCTGCGCTGCAGGCTCGCCGTCGCGGTGACGAGCGGGGTGAAGAGCATCGGCGAGAGCACGTAGACCACGCTCCCCGCGCCGGCGCCGAGGTCGAGCCGCTCGGGCGGCACGCTGCGACCCTCCGTCCGGATCTTGCCGAGGGTGCCCTGCAGCTGGTGGAGGTGTCGCTGACCCGAGCCGAGCCGCACCCGCGCCCCGTCGCCGGCCACCACCAGGAGCCCGACCCGGTCGCCGGTGCGGATGTGGTGCTCGGCCAGCGCGGCGGCCGCCCGGACGGTCAGGTCGAGGGTGCTGGAGTCTCCGTCGATGCCGCCGGAGACGCCGATGTCACGCAGTCCGTCGACGACCAGCCACACCCCGGCGTCCTGCTCGGCACGCGTGGTGATCACGTGCAGCTCGCGGGTGCGGAGCGAGACCGGCCAGTTGATCCGCTTCAGGCGGTCGCCCGTCGCGAAGTGCCGGATCCCCTCGAACTCGGTCCCGCTGCCGATCCGGCGCGAACGGTGTCGGCCCACGAGCCCGTCGGGCTGCGGCACCTCGGCGCGACTGTCGTAGGGCGCGGTCTGCGGCAGCACGACCAGGCCGTGCTCGGGCATGTCCACCGGCCCCCACCGCCAGCCGGACCACGGGCTGGTCAACGCGATCCGCTCGGCCCCGATGACCCGGCGACCCCAGCGGCGCGGGCTGAACTCGAGGGTCGGCAGGCCGTCGGCCACGAGCGAGCCGGACGCGCCGTACGTCGGCCGGGTGGCGACGTGCGCGGCACGACCGGCGACCCGGGTCGACGTGCTCGATGCCGGTGAGGTCGTCGACCTCCAGCCGCGACGTCGTGCCCTGGCCCTCGTGCAGGCGGTGGTGGTCGATCTGGGTGCGGATCGTCGGCGTCCGGCGTGGGCGGCCGAGGAGTCCCATCCCGGCGAGGACGACGAACGGGGCAGCCAGCACCACCAGCACGTCGAGCCCGGCCACGATCCCGCCGGCGAGACCGCCGAGCGCGAACAGGCAGGCCCGGACGAGCGACGGTGTGGGCCGCCAGGCCTTCACCGTCGCGACTCCAGCGTGCGCGGGGTCTCGACGGAGGTGAGCACCGAGTCGACGACCCTGGCCCCGGACGCCTGGGTCATCCAGAGGTCCGGCCGGACGGTGATCCGGTGCGCGAGCACCGCACGGGCGACGACCTTGACGTCCTCGGGCACCACGAAGTCGCGCCCGCGGATCGCGGCCCACGCACGCGCGGTGAGGACCAGGCCGAGGCTGCCGCGCGGCGAGGCGCCGGTGAGCACGTCGGAGTGGTGGCGGGTGGCCGAGACCAGGTCGACGCAGTAGCGCGCCACGGACTCGTCGACCGCCACCTGCTCGACGAGGGCCTGCATCGCAGCCAGTCCGCTCGCGTCGGTGACCTGCTCGATGTCGACCTCCTCGCGCTGGCGGTCGAGGCGGCGGCGCAGGACGTCGTACTCCTCGCCGGCACTCGGGTAGCCGAACGCGATCCGGAGCAGGAACCGGTCGAGCTGGGCCTCGGGAAGGGGGTAGGTCCCCTCGTACTCGACGGGGTTGGCCGTCGCGAGCACGTGGAACGGGCTGGGCAGCCGGTGGGTCTGTCCCTCCACGGTGACCTGTCCCTCCTGCATCGCCTCGAGCAGCGCCGACTGGGTCTTGGGGGGCGTGCGGTTGATCTCGTCGGCGAGCAGCAGGCCGGCGAAGATCGGGCCGGGGCGGAAGTCGAACTCGCCACGACGCTGGTCGTAGACGTAGGAGCCGGTCAGGTCGGCCGGGAGCAGGTCCGGGGTGAACTGCGCCCGTGCGAAGTCGAGCCCGAGGGCGCCGGCGAAGGAGCGTGCGGCCAGCGTCTTGCCGAGGCCGGGGAAGTCCTCGAGCAGGACGTGGCCCTTGGCGAGGATGCCGGCCAGCACGAGCGACAGGGCGTCGCGCTTGCCGACGATGGCGCGACCGACCTCGTCCAGGACGCGCTCGGCGAACGGGGCGACGGCAGATGGGGAGTCGGGTGCGTCAGTCACGTGATTCCTCGATTCGGGTCAGGATGCGATCGATCTCGGCCGGCACGAGCCGGCGTCCGGGGGCAAGCTCGCTGCGAAGGGCCGCGGCCAGGTCGGGGTCGCGTCCGTGCGCGAGCGTCAGGAGGCGCTCGCGGACGGCGTCCGACGGCACGCTCGCCTGGTGGTGGCTGGAGAGGATGCGCAGGTCGGAGGTGGCCTCGTCCGCCCGGTCCCCGGGGGCGGACAGCACCGGGCGCCAGTGCGCCGGCGGCGCGTCGGCGGTGTCCAGGACGAGCCACACGAGCGTCAGCACGACGGCCGCCATGACGGCGTACGGCACGGGCTCCGGGCCGAAGTCCAGGAAGACCGCGGCGAGGTAGCCGGCGCCGGCCAGAGCGAGCCCGACGAGGATGCGGCTGCGCCAGCCGGCCGAGACGGTCCACCGGCCGATGCCCCACCTCATGACCGCACCACCAGGCTGCGCCGGATCGTGGCCAGGGCCTCGAGCGCCTCGGCACGGTGGTCCTCGGTGATCGGGTGCCGGGAGAACCTGGCCTCCCGGTAGAGGCCGGCCAGCCGGTTGACGGCGCCTGCGTCGGCCGAGACCAGGTCGAGGATCCGGATGGCGTACTCGGACGAGGTCTCCCAGGAGCGGCGTCCGACGCCGGCGGACTCGCCCTGCACCTCGAAGCGCAGCCACGCCGCGACGATGGCGTTGCGCGGGTCGCCGTCGCGGAGCACGTGGTCCTGCTCGGCGGCGTCGCCGGTGATCGCCTCCACGAGCTGGGCCGGCTCGCTGAGGGCGGTGAACTCCACCGCGTCGCGGCGATCCGAGGGGCGTCGCGTGAACGACTGGCGGGCCACGACCAGGAGGTAGACGACCAGACCCAGCATCGTGGCCGCGACCGCGAGGAGGAAGGTCCACACCAGGAGCTTCACCCACAGCGGTGGGTCGGACTGCTCGACGAGGTCGCGGGCGTCCTGGCGGGTGGTGTCGGGTGGTTCGCAGTAGTCGCGCTCGGCGAGGTCGTCCGGCGTCCTCGACCGTCACGGTGCCGTCAGGTGCGGTCGAGACGGGCAGCGGGAGGCAGGTCTCGGTCGGTGGTGGTCCGCGTCGCCGGGGTCGGCCCGGGGCCGGTGAAGACCTCGTCCGGACCGATCAGGGTCGCCCAGGCGACCAGCACCATGAACAGGCTGGTCGCAGCGGCCACCACGACGGCACGGACCGCCGGCGATGACCCCCCGAGACACACGCATGGCGTGACCCTAGGTCACCGGGTCACGCCGTGCGAGGGACGTGGATCAGTACGTCGGCTGGCTCGGGTCGATCTGGCTGACCCAGGCGACCACGCCGCCACCGACGTGCACCGCATCGGCGTAGCCGGCGCCCTTGACGATGGCCAGCGTCTCGGCCGAGCGGACGCCCGACTTGCAGTGCATGACGATCTGCTTGTCGCTGGGCAGCTGCGCGAGCGCGTTGCCGTTGAGGAACTCGCCCTTGGGGATCAGCACCGCACCGGGGATGTGGTTGATCTCGGCCTCGTTGGGCTCGCGGACGTCGATGAGCACGAAGTCGCGCTCGCCGTTGTCGCGCTCCTTGAGCATGTGCTCGAGCTGGACGACCGAGATGGTCGAGCCGACCGCGGCCTCGGCGGCCTCGTCGGAGACCGCGCCGCAGAAGGCGTCGTAGTCGATCAGCTCGGTGACGGTGGCGTTCTCGCCGCAGAGCGCGCAGTTGGGGTCCTTGCGGACCTTCAGCTTGCGGTACTCCATCTCGAGCGCGTCGTAGATCATCAGCTTGCCCGCGATCGGCTCACCGATGCCGGCGATCAGCTTGATGGCCTCGTTGACCTGGATCGAGCCGATGGCCGCGCACAGCACGCCCAGCACGCCGCCCTCGGCGCAGCTCGGGACCATGCCCGGCGGCGGGGGCTCGGGGTAGAGGCAGCGGTAGCAGGGCAGGTCCTCGCCCAGCATCGGCGCGAAGACCGAGGCCTGGCCGTCGAAGCGGTAGATCGAGCCCCACACGTAGGGGATCCCGAGGAAGTAGGCCGCGTCGTTGACCATGTAGCGGGTGGCGAAGTTGTCGGTGCCGTCGACGATCAGGTCGTAGCCGCGGAAGACGTCGAAGACGTTGTCGTTGTCGAGGCGCTCGGGGTGCAGCACCACCTCGACGTAGGGGTTGATCTCCGCGATCGACTCCTTGGCCGACTGGCCCTTCGGCTTGTCGATGTCGCTGACGCCGTGGATCACCTGTCGCTGGAGGTTGGACTCGTCGACGGTGTCGAACTCGGCGATGCCGAGGGTGCCCACGCCGGCCGCGGCCAGGTAGAGCAGCGCGGGCGAGCCGAGGCCGCCGGCGCCGATGACGAGCACCTTGGCGTTCTTGAGCCGCTTCTGACCGCTCATCCCGACGTCGGGGATGATCAGGTGGCGGCTGTAGCGCCGGACCTCGTCGATGGTGAGCTCGGCAGCCGGCTCGACGAGCGCGGGGAACGACACGGTGACTCCTTCTGGCTGGCAATCAGCTGGCAATCAGGTCTCCAGCACTGTGGGACCTGGTCCCGTCACAACCAGCGGGACCTCCTCCATGTTCCCGCCGGCGCCCACCTGCGTCCCACGACGTCCCGGCATCCGGACTCGCCCGGTCCACCGGCCGCACGCGGGGGCGGCGCGACGGATAGGCTCGGCCCACTACCCAGGAGTATCCGCAGCAGCACCAGGAGCACGACGTGACCGCAGGCAGCCCCGACACGACACCCGACGGCTCGTTCGCGCGACCGCGTGGCGGTCGGATGCCCCGGCGCGAGCGCCGCGTGCAGCTGCAGGAGTCCGCGCTCGAGGTGTTCGTCGCCCAGGGCTACCACGCCGCCGCGATGGACGACATCGCCGAGCGGGCCGGGGTGTCCAAGCCGGTGCTCTACCAGCACTTCCCGGGCAAGCTCGACCTCTACCTCGCGCTGCTCGACGCCTCCTGCGAGGAGATCATCGACAACTGCCGCGAGGCGCTCGCGTCGACCTCGGACAACAAGGACCGCGTCGCGGCGACGATGCAGGTCTTCTACAGCTACGTCGCGTCGGAGGAGGGTGCGTTCCGGCTCGTCTTCGAGTCCGACCTCACCAGCGAGCCCGACGTGCGCGAGCGCGTCGACCGGGTCACCATCGAGTGCGCCTCGATGATCGCCGACGTGATCCGCACCGACACCGGCCTGCCCGACGAGGCCTCGCAGCTGCTCGCCGTGTCGCTGGTGGGAATGGCGCAGGTCTCGGCGCGGTTCTGGCTGGCGGGTGGCGGCGAGATCAAGCAGGACGACGCGGCCTCCCTGATCGCCGGCCTCGCCTGGCGCGGGATCCGCGGCTACCCGATGACCGACGACCACTGACCCGGCACACTCGAGCCGACAGTCCCCCCGAACGACACCCTGAACCAGAACCTGAGCAAGGAGCATCACGTGGAGGTCAAGATCGGCGTGCAGAACGCCCAGCGCGAGCTGGTGCTCGACACCGACAGCACGCCCGAGGACATCGAGGCACAGCTCTCCGAGGCGCTCGCCGGCAACGGTGTGCTGCGCCTGACCGACGTCAAGGGACGCTCGGTCGTCGTGCCCGCCGCCAGCATCGCCTACGTCGAGCTCGGCTCGCCGACCTCGAGCACCGTCGGCTTCCGCTGACCGGGACCTGACCAGGGAGGGCACGCCATGGGCCTGCTGTGGACCATCATCGTCACGATCGTCGTCGGCCTGGTCATCGGCTTCCTCGGCAAGGCGGTGGCCCCGGGCGACAGGGACAACATCCCCCTGTGGCTCACCGTGGTGTGCGGCATCGGTGGCGCCTTCATCGGCAGCTACCTCTACTACGCCGTGTTCGGCGTCGCCGACAACTACCGCCAGGGCGACATGTACGACACCAGCCGCGGCATCGACCTGTGGCGCCACGTGTGGCAGATCGGCACCGCAGCGGTGCTCGTCATGATCGCGTCCACCGTCACCGGACGCGCCCACACCAGGGCCTGAACCGGGTCAGGCGTCGAGGCCCAGCTCGGCCATCCGGCCGGCGTGCAGCTCGGTGAGCCGGGTGAACATCCGGCCGAGCGCCGCCAGGTCGAGCCCGGGTCGGTCCACTCCCCCGGCCAGCAGCGCCGTCAGCGACTCGCGGTCGCCCGCGACACGCTGGGCCTGGGTGAGCGCCTCGCCCATCAGGCGGCGCCCCCACAGGGCCAGCCGGCCACCGAGGCGGTGGTCCTCGGCGATGCCTGCCCGCACCCGCTCGACGATGAAGGCGGTCTGGCCGGCGTCCTCCAGCGAGCTGATGATGACCTCGCGGGTCTCGGGGTCGAGGTAGGCCGCGATCTCGCGGTAGAAGTCGGCGGCGAGCCCGTCGCCGACGTAGGCCTTGATCAGGCCCTCGTAGTAGTCCGACGGCGCGGTGTAGGCGTGGAAGCTGTCGAAGCTCACCCGGAACACCTGCATCGCCTCGGCCGGATCGGCACCCAGCTCCTCGAGCCGGCCGACGAGCTTCTGGAGGTGCCCGAACTCCGCCGTGGCCATCGCACCGATCGCGATCTTGTCGTCGATCCCGGGCGCCATCTTGGCGTCCTCGACCAGTCGCTCGAACGCCGAGAGCTCGCCGTAGGCGATCGCCCCGAGGAGATCGATCGCGGCGCGACGGTAGTCCTCGTCGGGCGATTCAGTCATGCGCGCAGCCTAGCGATAGCATGATGGGGACCGAGCCGCTGGCAATCTGTCCGGTGGCCGCCTGTATGTGCGCGGTTGGCAACCGATTCTGTGAGTTTCTCGAGTGGGCCGACCGCATACGCGTGGGACATCCCTAACTCGATCGAAAGCGAACTTTCTTCGTGACCACCACCTTCCGTGAACTCGGCGTGCTGCCCGACATCTGCGACGCGCTCGACCGCGCCGGCATCACCACCCCCTTCGCCATCCAGGAGATGACCCTCTCGGTCGCCCTGATGGGCACCGACCTCATCGGCCAGGCCCGTACGGGCACCGGCAAGACCCTCGCGTTCGGCATCCCCGTGATGCAGCGCAGCGTCGCCCCCAAGGACCCGGCCTACGCCGACATGCCGCAGGGCAAGCCGCAGGCGCTCATCGTCGCCCCCACCCGCGAGCTCGCGCTCCAGGTCTCCAACGACCTCCACCTCGCGAGCAAGGACCTCGGCCTGCGCGTCCTCACCGTCTACGGCGGCGTCGGCTACGACACCCAGCTCGAGGCACTCGAGAGCGGCGTCGACATCGTCGTCGGCACCCCCGGGCGCCTGATCGACCTGGCCAACCGCCGGGCCCTCGACCTGTCCCACGTGCACGCGCTCGTCCTCGACGAGGCCGACGAGATGCTCGACCTCGGCTTCCTGCCCGACGTCATCACGCTGATCTCCAAGACGCCCGAGACGCGCCAGACCATGCTGTTCTCGGCCACCATGCCCTCGGCGATCGTCTCGCTGGCCCGCATCCACATGCGCCACCCGATGAACATCCGCGCCGAGTCGTCCTACGACACCACGATGGTCCCGGCCACCGCGCAGTTCATCTACCAGGCCCACGACCTCGACAAGCCCGAGATCATCGGTCGCGTCCTGCAGGCCGACGACGCCGAGAAGATCATCGTCTTCACCCGCACCAAGCGCCAGGCGCAGCGGGTGGCCGACGACCTCGCCGAGCGCGGCTTCAGTGCCTCGCCGCTCCACGGCGACATGGCCCAGGTCGCTCGCGAGAAGGCGCTCGCCAAGTTCCGCGAGGACAAGATCCGCGTCCTGGTCGCCACCGACGTCGCCGCCCGCGGCATCGACGTGCGCGGCGTCTCCCACGTCATCAACTACACCTGCCCCGAGGACGACAAGACCTACGTCCACCGCATCGGCCGCACCGGCCGCGCCGGCGCCTCGGGCACCGCGATCACCTTCGTCGACTGGGCGGACCTGCACCGCTGGAAGATGATCAACAAGACGCTCGACCTGCCGTTCGACTCCCCGCAGGAGACCTACTCGACGTCCGAGCACCTCTTCCACGACCAGGGCATCCCGGTCGGCACCAAGGGCCGGATCGTCGACCCCGCCCCGGTCGAGAAGAAGGAGCGGGCGCCGCGCGAGGGCTCGCGCTCCGGCCAGGGCAACCGCTCCGGCGGCTCGGGTGGCGGCGCCGGTGCCGAGAAGTCCGGCGACGCCCCGCGTCGTCGCAACCGCAGCCGCAACCGCACCCGCAGCGGTGCGCCGGTCGAGACGCCCAAGGGCTGACCGGCTCCGCACGCCACGCAGGAAGGCCTCAGCGATTCTTCGCTGGGGCCTTCTTCGCTGTGGTCTTCTTCGTGGCGGCTGCCTTCTTGACAGCCTTCTTCGGCTTCGGGCGGGCGGCTCGGGCGACCAGGTTGACGGCGACCTCGCGGTAGGCCGCGGCACCCTTGCTGCTGCGGCTCGTCGAGAGGATCGAGCGGCCGGCGGCCGGCGCCTCGGCGAACTTGATCGTCTTGGGGATCGGCGGCTCGATGACCTCGAGGTCGTAGGTCTCGCTGATCGTCTCCAGCACCGTGCGCGCGTGGTTGGTGCGGCCGTCGTAGAGCGTGGGCAGCACGCCCCACACCTCGAGGCCGCGGTTGGTGAAGCGGCGTACGTCGTGGACGGTGTCGAGCAGCTGCCCGACGCCGCGGTGCGAGAGCGTCTCGCACTGCAGCGGCACGAGCACGCCGTCGGCCGCGGTGAGCGCGGCGACCGTCAGCACGCCGAGCGAGGGCGGGCAGTCGAGCAGCACCCAGTCGTACGCCTCGTCGCCGAGGTCCTCGGCCAGCTGGTCGAGGGCCCCCTTGATGACGTGCTCGCGACCGGTGCGGGTCAGCAGGTCGGCCTCGGCGCGGGCCAGCTCGATCGTGGCCGGCAGGACGTCGACGCCGTCCTCGGTCTCGATGATGATCTCGGCAGGGTCCACGCCCTGGGTGAGGACGTGGTGGACCGAGACCTCGAGGTCCTCGGGGTCGATGCCCAGCGAGAAGGTCAGGCACGCCTGCGGATCGAGGTCGACCAGCAGCACGCGGTGGCCCAGCTCGGCCAGCGCGGCGCCGATCGAGGCGACGGACGTGGTCTTGGCGACGCCGCCCTTCTGGTTGGCGACGGCCAGCGTGACGGGGGCCGGACCGCGGCTCTGGGGACTCATTGCGGCAATTGTGCCGGACGGGGTCGCGGGCGCGACCGGTGTCCTGAAATGCTGGGGCCATGACGACCTCCCTGATCACCGGTGCGACCGCCGGCATCGGCCACGAGTACGCCCGTCAGCTCGCCGCCCGCGGCGACGACCTGGTCCTCGTCGCCCGCGACTCCGCCCGCCTCGAGGAGGTGGCCGAGGAGCTGCGCCGCGCCCACCGGGTCGAGGTCGAGGTGCTGGTGGCCGACCTCGTCGACCGCGACCAGCTGGCGCTCGTCGAGGCCCGGCTCGCCGACCGCGAGCGACCGATCGACCTGCTGGTCAACAACGCCGGCTTCGGGCTCAAGCAGCGCTTCCTCGACAACTCCGCCGACGACGAGACCGCGATGCTCGAGGTCCTGGTCACGGCCGTGCTGCGACTGAGCCACGCGGCGCTGGGCGCGATGGCCGAGCGTGGCCACGGCGGGATCATCAACGTCTCCAGCGTTGCCGCCTTCCTCCCCCGAGGCAGCTACTCGGCCGCCAAGGCGTGGGTCAACAGCTTCAGCGAGTGGGCCCACATGGAGTACAAGTCACGCGGCGTCCAGGTGATGGCGCTCTGCCCCGGCTTCACCAAGACCGAGTTCCACCAGCGGATGGAGGTCAAGCGCGGCGAGGGCTTCATGTGGCTCGACGCCGACTTCCTCGTCCGCAAGTCGCTGGAGGACTTCGCGAAGGGGCGCGCCTACTCGATCCCCGGCGCCCAGTACAAGACGATCACCGCGCTGACCAAGGCCATCCCCAACCGCGCCCTGCGGCTCACCCAGTCGATGGGCCGCCGCTGAGCATGCGGATCGCGCGACCCGAGGTCGAGGACGCGGAGGCGCTGACCGACCTGCACCTCGCCGTGTGGGAGGAGGCGTACGCCGACCTCATGCCCGCGTCGGTCTTCGCCGCCCGCCGCGCCGGGCGAGCCCAGCGGATCGAGAGCTGGCGCACGATCATCGACGCCGGCTCCAGCGCCAACCTGCTGGCGTGGTCTCCCGAAGGCCGGCTGCTCGGCTTCTCCAGCACCGGGCCCGGTCGCGACTCCGTCCACGACGGACTGCCGCCCCTCGAGCTGATGGCCCTCTACGTCCGGGCATCGGCGTACGGCTCGGGGCTCGGCTTCGCGTTGCTGCAGGCGGCGATCGGCGATGCCGCCGCCTACCTCTGGGTGCTCGACGGCAACGACCGAGCCATCCGGTTCTACGAGCGGCAGGGGTTCGCCTTCGACGGCGCGACCAAGCCCGAGGACGTCGGGCTCGAGCGTCGGATGGTGCGGAGGACCTGCGAGCACGCTCGACGAGCTGGCCGGGGTCCGTCCGTCCGTCCGTGCTGCGTAGCGGCTCACGGACCGACGGCGACAGGTGTGCATCAGCGATGACTTGTCATGTGGACCACGCGAAGTACTACCAGCGTCTCGTGCGCGGACCTCGACGGAGGAGCTCGGCCTCGGCGATCGCGCCCGGTCGGCTTCCAGAGTGGCGATGCCGGCACCGCGTTCGGGAGTCAGCCGTCGAGGTGCGTCATCAAGATCAGTGACTCCGGTCGGCGTGGGTCGACATGGTTCTCCACCGTCGCGCACGTGGAGCGTCGACTCGGCCCTCGACCGTGTGAAGCGGACACTGCTCGTCGATGCAGCCGCACGTCGAGGCGGCTTGCCGTGCTACGCGGACGACGGTCGGAGCCGTGGACTGCCGGGATCCACGTTGTCGATCCGGACGAGGACGCCGGTGAACGCCTGGAGCGGCCGGGCCGGCATGCCCCTGGGGTCGACTCGAGGAGCGCACATGCAGCGGTGTCGACCGTCCACGGCCCGTGGACGCGGAGGATCTCGTCGTGGTCCAGCACGAGAGCAGCTAGACGAGGCGGACGTGCCTCAGGCCCGATCACCGGGTGGTGTCGGGCTCGTGGGGCGGTCAGGGTCTGGGGCGTGGCCTTGGTGGGTCGGTGGTGACCTGGGTCGCCGGTGGGGAGGGTCCATCGGTAGGAGCCGTCGGGGAGCCTCGGTAGGTGAACTCGCCGAAGGTCTTGGCGCGGTGGTGCCGTCGGCACAGCGGTGCGAGGGTTGCAGGCCGGTCTGGCCGGGTGGTCCGCCCTCGTCGGGGTCGACGTACTCGCTGATGTGGTCGAGGTCGCAGGACGCGGATGCTCGGCCGCAGTGGGGGTAGACGCAGGTCTGGTCGCGCAGCCGGACCGCTGCTGCCATCCGGGCCGGCGGGTCGTGGGCATCGACCGGCGGGTGGGCGTCGGGGTCGAGGTCCACGACGGGCGTGATGGTGACCTTCCCGGCACACAGGAGCCAGGAGCGGAGCCGTCCGACCAGCACGGGGCCGAGCTTGGGGGAGCGGGCGACACCGTGCCCATCGTGGAGGGGTCGAGGAGGTCGCGGTCGGTGACGTGGAAGACGAGGACCACCTCACCTCAGCCCGCGTGCCTCGCTCGCCGTGCGGCGTCGGGCGGCGGAACGGGTTGGCAGGTGCGTGGGCGACGTCCTCGGCGACCACGACCGCGGGATCGTCGTCGGGGTCGACCGGGCGGTCGGGATCGGCGACGTCGGCCGCGGCGAGCAGGTCGAGTGCCTGCTGCGGGTCGGCCAGGACCCCGACGGCGTGGGCACGACGGACACCGAGCTCACCGTGGTGGCCCAGAGTGATCGCATGGTGGCGGCCATGGTGGACACGGTGTGGTCGAAGGCGAGGGCGTCGGCGGTGTCGAGGGTCATGAACACCTCCGACGTGCCGGGTGCGCCTTCCTCGTGGTGGACCTCGACCCGCCGGGCGGCGAGGGCGTCGTCGTGGTCGGCGATCGCACGGTCGGGGTCGGCGTACAGACGGGCTTCGTGGACCAGGACACCGATGCGGTGCGGGTTGAGCCGGCGCGGCTGCCAGGCCAGGAGCCGGTCCGCATGCGCGGCCGCTGTCGGGTCGAGGTCGCGGGACTCGCGTGCGGCTTCACGCCCCAGCCGGACCGGGACCCGCAGGTCGCGGACCAGGGTCCACAGTCGGGGCAGGCGGTGGGCCAGGTCGAGGACGTCACCCACCAGCGCCAGCGTCGCTTCGTGGGACAGGTCGAGGACCGCGGAGAGCTCCATCACCGCGAACTCCGCCACCAGCGGCGTCCCCTCGCCGGCCAGAGGGATGGCCTTCTCCCCGAACAACGCGGCCGCCGAGCCCGGCACCGCGATCGAGTCCGAGCGCCAGGCGGCCGCATCGGCCTGCGACGTCACGACGTGGGCGTGCGCCCACGCGAGCGTGGACTCCAGCACCTCGACCTCGACACGCCGCTTCGCCGTCATCGCCGCCGCGGCACGATCCAGCACCGCACGGGCGCTGGGAGCAAGGGCGGTGGTGGACATGCGTCCATCATCGCAGAAGCCACCGACACCCTGACCTGCGCAAAGAGATCTGTGGAGAACTGTTCTCGAACAGGTGTGGCATGGCTGGAAGGGGTTTCGTGACGGTCGCTGCGCGACCTCCTCAACCACCGGCCGGCGCCTCGCTGCGCCGACCTCCTCAACCACCGGGAGGCTGACGGGACGCAAGCTCTCCAGCCAGGCCGCGAGCTCGCGGGGGTGCTTGACGAGCAGGACCTCCGGACCGTCGGGGGACGCGGCCCACTCCCGCATCCGGTCCCGCTTGCGGGCGAAGGACTGGAAGTGCCAGCGGATGATCGAGTCGCGGCTGAGCATGTTGCGCCAGGACTCGACGTTGCCGTTGCAGCGTGGCGCCTTGGTGATCGCCCCCGACACGGTCCGGCGGACGAGCCGCGCCAGGGAGAGCCAGCGCGGGTAGTCCAGCCCGACGACGAGCTGGGTCCGTGGCAGGACCAGGTCGAGCCAGGCGCCGTACGACGAGTCGAGGACCCACCGCTCCCCCGCGACGATCCCGCCCATCACCTCACGCTGGACCTCGCCCTCGACCGGCACCCAGCCGGGCAGCCAGGTGAGCTCGTCGACGAGGGTCACCGGCAGCCCGGTGCGCGCGCCGATCGCCTCCGCGGCCGTGCTCTTGCCACTGCCCGTCACGCCGTAGACGAGGATGCGGTCAGGGAGGGGTTGCGAGGCGACCACCGGATGGACGCTAGCCCGGCGGGCTAGCTCCGCCCCACCACCACGCGGGTGCGCACGGTGCTCGATCGCACCAGCCCGTTGCCGACGTAGCGCACCCGCAGGGCGTGCTTGCCGGCGCGACCGAAGCGGTCGAGCTGGACCACGACCCTGCCGTCACGCAGCCGCGCGGTGCCCACCTCGCGACCACCGGAGGTGACCACGACCTTGCCGCGGGCTGCGAACGCGATGTCGCGCGGGTGCAGCACCAGCCGGACGGGCAGGTGCGCGCGTGCGCCCCTGCCGACTCGTACGGGCCGGACTCGCAGGTCGGCACGCGCCTTGAGCACCTTCACCACCGTCGGTGCGGCCGCTCGGTCGGTGCCGGTCGAGTCGACGTAGGCCACGGTGAGGTCGTGCGTGCCCGGGCGCAGCCGTGTCGTCGGCAGGATGACCGACCTCGTGCCCGGCTGTCCCGTGGACGTGGCGAGCACCCGGCTGCCGTCGCGGACCTCCACCGAGCCGGTGGGGGTCAGCGCTGCGGGAGCCAGGTCGATCTGCACGACCGGCGCCTGCCCGTAGCGGCTGGACCCGGCCGACGCCGAGATCCGCGGCACGACCGGGGCGGGCGTGGTGGTCGTGGAGGTGTCGAGCGTGAGCGTGGCGGACTCGTCGCCCGACATCGCGACCTGGCCGGTCGCCGTCTGCGCTCCTCGGGTGACGCTCAGGTCGCACGTGCCGGCCGGCACCCGGGTCAGGGTGACCCCGGCTGCATCCGTACGTCCGGCGTCGTGGCTGCCGTCGCCACAGTCCACGAGGACCTGGGCGTCGGCGAGGGGAGCCCCCGTGTCCGTCACGGCCGTGACGGTCAGGGCGTTGAGCGCGTTCTCGATGACCGCTCCCCCGATGACGTCGAGGGTGACCTGCAGGCGCGGCTCGCTGACGTTGTTCATCCCGTCGCTGGGCTGGTGGTACTCCGGCTCGGTCTGGTAGCTGCCCCGGCTGATGGACTCGCAGGTGGCCGGGGCCACCGGGTCCCGGTAGTCGAGCCAGATGAAGAGCGCGGCCGGGATGCCGGCGTCGAAGAACGCCTGGTGGTCCGACTGTCCGAGCTTGCAGTTCTTCAGGCCGTCGAAGCCGTCACGCTGGGCGGCCGCGTAGGCCTGGTCGACGACGTAGTTGCTCCTGCCGTCCGGGGTCAGCGCCCACAGCCGGGCCGGCTCGTAGGTCGTGCCGACCATGTCCATCTGCCACTCCCCGACGAACCGCTTCCGGGTGGCCGCGGTGAGGGTGTCGACGTAGGCCTTCGCGCCCAGGAGGCCGCCCTCCTCGCCACCGAAGCCGCCGATCCGGATCTCCTTGTCGTAGGGAAGCGTCGCCAGGACGCGGGCGATCTCGGTGGAGACGCCGTTGCCGGAGGCGTCGTCGTGGCCGCCGGGTGCGCCGAGGACGGAGTCGATGTGGGCTCCGACCATGACGATCGGGGCCGTCGTCCCCTGGGGGTCACCGACCGCGTGGCGAGTCGCGATGATGTTGGTGCCCATCGGGTTGACGTACTCGTTGGTGACCAGGCTCAGCGAGACCGGCCCCGCCGCGAGGGCGTCGTCGAGCCATCCCGTGTGGTCCGACCCGGCGCCGAGCACCGGGATGGAGACGGTGGGTGTGCCCGCCGGGAAGGTGGGGGCGCGTGGCGCCGTCTTGCCGCTGGCCGGCACGGGCGGCGCCAGGATGACGGCCACGGCGCCGTTGGCAGCGGCCAGCCCGAGCGCGGTGGCTCGCTCTGCGCTCGTCGAGACGATGGCATAGGCGATGGCCCCGGACGCGTCGGCGTAGTCCTCGGCCGCCTGACCGGTGCCCACGGCCACGACGGAGGCGCTGACCGGCGCGCTGTCCCCGGTGTAGACACCGTTGGGCGAGGCAGCCATCTGCCACTTCGGGCCGCCCGGCAGCGGCGCGCCCGCGGTGACGATGTCGGCCGTGCGCTTCGTGCTCACCGGACCCCAGGACTGCAGGCTCACCTCGTAGCCGTAGGGCTCGAGCAGGTCACGGAGGTAGGCAGCCCCGCGACGCTCCGCCGGCGTTCCGTTGAGCCGCGGGCCGATCTCCTCGACCAGGTGCTCGATGGTCGCGTAGGACCTGCTCGCGTCGAGCTGCGTGGTCAGGTCCCGCTCGTAGGTCAGCGGGGTGGTGCTGGGTGCCGCCTGGCTGGTGACCTGCTCCGCCGTGCTGCCCTGGGCCAGGGGCTGGGTCCCCACCACGAGTCCGGCGACGGCCAGCGCGGCCGCACCCACTCCGGCAGCAGTGCGTCGCGCCCGTGCGGCGACAGGTCCGGTCGTGGAGCGCATGGCGATCAATTCCTTCAGTTGTCCCGAGAGAGCCAAGCTGTCCCGAGTCAGCACAGTGGCCCGCGTCACTCTGGTCGAGGAACGCGCGAAGGTCAAAGACCTTTCGGTGACAGCCGTGTCGCGAGCCCCAGCAGCCGCTCGTACTGCTCGGGGTCGGTCGTGTTGACGCCGAGGTCGTGGTCGACCTTGCCGGTCCCGTGGTGGTCGCTGCTGCCGGTGACGACGAGGTCGAGGTCGGCGGCGATGACCCGCAGCCGCGCGCGGAGCTCGGGCGGGTGGTCCTGGTGGTCGACCTCGATGCCGGCGAGGCCGAGGTCCTTCAGGTCGGCGAAGGCCGCCTCGTCGAGGACGGCGCCACCGTTGCGCCCCCACGGGTGCGCGATCACGGCCACCCCGCCGGCGGCCGTGACGAGCGGGATCATGTCCTCGAGCTCCGCGGCGAAGCGGTTGCGGTAGCCGGGACGCCCCGGGTTGAGGAGGTCGGCGAACGCCTGGGTGCGGTCGCTGACGACACCGAGCCGGATGAGCGCGTCAGCGACGTGGGGACGTCCGGCCGCGACCGAGCCGTCCGCCTCGCGACGTACGTCCTCCTCGGTGATGTCGATGCCGTGCTCGCGCAGGGCGGCGACGATGGCCGGTGTCCGCTCGGTGCGACCGGCGAGGATCCGGTCGAGCATCGCGACCAGTGGGGGGTACGTCGGGTCGGGGAGGTAGCCGAGCAGGTGCACGCCGCGGTGGCGGAACTTCGTGCTGATCTCCAGCCCCGGCACCAAGGTGATGCCGACCTCGTCGGCGACCTGCTGCGCCTCGGCCCACCCCGAGGTGGCGTCGTGGTCGGTGAGGGCGACGACGTCGAGACCGGCCGCCTTCGCCTGGCGCACGAGGTCACCCGGGGTGTCGGTGCCGTCGCTCGCCGAGGAGTGGGTGTGGAGGTCGATCCGCACGTCAGCTGTTCCACTTCAGCAGGACCGGGGTCTCTCGCTCGAAGCCGAGCACGGAGACCGTCGAGGTGTCGAGGCGGAAGAACCTTCCCTCGTCGGCCGGCTGCTCGAGCCAGCGCGCGGTGAGCACCCGCAGCGAGTGACCGTGCGCGAAGACCAGCGTGCGCTCGTGCTCCCGGGCCCGCGCGACCACGCGGTCGAGGCGGGCCGACACGTCGTCGGCGCTCTCGCCGCCCGGCGACGGGTGCGTCCACACCGACCAGTCCGGCACGGACTCGCGGATCTCGTCGGTGGTGATGCCTTCGTAGTCGCCGTAGGCCCACTCGGCGAGGTCCTCGTCGACCTGCGCGTCGGCGAAGCCGGCCAGCTCTGCCGTACGACGGGCGCGCTGGCGCGGGCTGGTCAGGACGAGGTCGAACTCCACCTCGGCCAGCCGTGGCACCAGCTCGGTCGCGGCCGCCTCACCGAGGTCGGTCAGCGGCAGGTCGGTGGTCGAGGTGTGCCGACCGTCGCGACTCCACTCCGTCTCTCCGTGTCGGACCACCCACAGCTCCGGACCCGCGACCGATGACATGTCCGCGAGTCTGTCACGCGCGGGCGGGCGGCCTGCCACGATGCTCGCCATGAGCACAGAGATGGGACCCGCGGGACCGGCGACGGGGCACGGCCTGCGCCGGGCCCGGCTGGCGATCGCGGCCGCGTTCCTCACCCAGGGCCTGGTCTTCATCAGCCTGACCACCCGCCTGCCGCGGATCCAGGACCGCTGGGACCTCGACGAGCTCGCCCTCTCCGGCGTGCTGCTGATGATGGTGCTGCTGGCCGGCGTGGGCTCGCTGGTGGCCGAGCGCCTCGCTCCGCGCCTCGACAGCGCAGCGGTGCTGCGGGCCGGGCTGCTGGTCATCGCGGCGTCGGTCGCGGTGCTCATCCTGGCTCCGACGACCCTCGTGTTCATCCTCGGCCTGGCGGCCTACGGCGTCGGGCTGGGGCTGGTCGACGCGACCGGCAACATGCAGGCCGTGGCGCTCGAGCACCAGCTCGGCCGGGTCGTCCTGCCGTCCTGCCACGGCGCGTGGACGCTCGGCGGCGTGATCGGTGCCGTCCTCACCCTCGCCACCGGCGACGTGCCGTGGTCGGCCATCGCGCTGGTGGCGGTGCTCCCGCTCCTCGCGTCCGCGGCGCCCTTCCTGGCCCGCGACCACGGCGAGGCGGCCACCTCGACCGAGACCGACGTCCCCTGGCGCGCGATCGTCATGATCGGCCTCGCGCTCGTCGCCTTCTACACCGTCGACACGGCCGCGGCGACCTGGGGACCGGTCTACCTCGACGACGTCTTCGGGGCCCCCGAGGAGCTGGTCGCCCTGGCCACCCTCCCCTACCTCGTCGCGAGCGGACTCGTCCGGCTGGCCGGCGACCGGCTCACCGAGCAGGTCGGGGCCGTCCGCCTGCTGCGCGTCGGCGCCGCCATCGCCTTCGTGTCGCTCGTGATCGTCGTGCTCGCCCCGACGTGGCCGGTCGCGGTCCTCGGCTTCACGCTGCTCGGCTGCGGGGTCGCGGTGGTCGCGCCGCTGAGCTTCTCTGCCGCGGCGGCACTGGCCGGGCGGGACGCCGACCCGGCGACGCGCCAGGCCCGGGTGGACGCGGTGGTGGCACGGTTCAACCAGTTCAACTACGCCGGTGCGTTGCTCGGCGCGGTGATGACCGGAGCGGTCGGCGCGAGCTCGCTGCGCATCGGCTTCGCGGTGCCCCTGGTGATGGTGCTGGCCCTCTTCTGGCTGGCGAAGGCCTTCGCGCCGGCGGACGGCCTGTCGGGTGAGGTGTCCGCCGGCGCCTAGCGAGGTGCGGCTCAGGCTCCGCCGCCACCGGCCTTGCGGCGGTGCATCGGCTTGGCGACGTTCTTGTCGTTGATCTCCGAGCCGTGGGCCTTCTCGTGCGACTCGGCGCTGTCGTCGGGGTGGTGATGGCCCTTCTTGCGATCGAGGGCCTCCCGCATCTTCGCCTTGATGTCTGCGTTGGGGTCCTGATCGGCCATGGGGTCCTCCTGGGTTGAGGGGGTGCGCGTCACACAGTGCTTCCGGGCTCCACCCTGCCAAACCCGTCAAGCGCGGTCGAGCGCTTATCGGGCGGCCGGCTTGCGCAGCACGTCGATCCGGCCGGCGAGCTTGCCCATCATCCGGAAGACGTGCCACCGGCAGTCACCGACCATCACGTCGTACGCCGCGCTGCCGAACTCGTCGCGGTAGCGCTCGGGCTCGCGCAGCAGCCGCGCCAGGTGCAGCAGGGCCCGGGCGGCGTGCCCGTCCTGCTCCTGCGACCACTCGCCCCACTCGCTGGCCAGGTCGATGGTCTCGACGACCTCGAGCCCCGAGTCGGCGATCGCGTCGTCGAGCACGCGCGGCTCCGCGGAGTCGGGCACGACCCCCATCACGGGGAACAGCGAGTCGGCCTCGTCGGCGCTGAGCTGGTCCCCGGCGACCGTCTGGTAGGCCACGACGAATCCGCCGGGTCGCAGCACCCGGGCGAACTCGTGGAAGGCGTCGACGGGGTGCTCGACGTGGACCATCACGTCGCGGCACCACACCAGCTCCTGCGAGGAGTCCGGTGCCGGGATGCGCTCGGCGGACCCGCGCTCGAAGGAGACGCGCGAGGCGATCTCCGGCGCGACCTCGCGCCGCGCCTCCCGGGCCAGGTCGAGGTGGCGCTGGACCGGGTCGATGCCGAGCACCCGGACCCCGAAGTGGGTCGCCAGCCGGAACGCGTGGGCGCCCTCGCCGCAGCCGACGTCGACCACCCGGCTGTCCGGTCGGAGGTCGAGCTCGCGCACCACCTGGAGCAGCATCGAGGGGTCGCGCGGCGCCAGGCTCTCGTCGAGACGGGCGGCGAACGCCGCCTCCAGACGTGGGTAGCTGTCGTAGAAGAACTCCGGATCCCAGGCCACGGGGCGAGTCTGCCGCACCCAGTAGGGTCGCGGGCATGGCCCGGCGCGTGTTCCTCCACGTCGGCACCGCCAAGTCCGGGACGACCTATCTCCAGGACCTGTGGTGGCGCCACCACGACGCGCTGCGCGAGCAGGGGTTGCTGCTGCCGGGCACCGGACGGCGCGACCACTTCACCGCCGCGGCCGTGGTGAAGGGCATGACCGCGGTGGTCGAGACGCTGACGACGCGCGAGCGCAACGCCTGGCAGCGCCTCGTCGACGAGGCCCGGGAGTGGTCGGGCGACGTGCTGGTCACCAACGAGCACTTCGCCGACTCCCCCGCCGAGGCGGCCGTCGCAGCCCTCGCCGAGCTGGCCTCCGTCGCCGACGAGGTCCACGTCATCGTGACCGCCCGCGACCTCGGGCGGGTGCTGCCCTCGGCATGGCAGCAGCGGGTGAAGATGGGCGCCCGGCAGCCCTACCGCCGCTTCCTCGCCACCGTGCGCCGCGGCGAGGACGACCAGAAGTTCTGGCGCTACCAGGACGTGCCCGGGATCCTCGCCCTCTGGTCGACCGGGATCCCGCGCGACCGGGTCCACCTCGTCGTCCTGCCTCCCTCGGGCGCCCCGCGCGACGAGCTGTGGCTGCGGACCGCGCGGGTGCTGGGCGTCGACGTCACCGGGCTCGACACCGACGCGCGCAGGCCCAACGACTCGCTGGGACTGGTCGAGGCCGAGCTGCTGCGCCGGATCAACGAGGCCATCCCCCGGGCCGGGCGCTCGCCCGGGCTCACCCGGCACGTCAAGGGGACGTTCGTCCCCGAGCTGCTCGCCGGGTCGGCCGAGCGCGAGTCGTTCGTGGTGCCCGCCCGGCACCACGCCTGGGTCCACGAGCGCTCCGCGGAGATCGTCGCCCGCCTGCGCGACGGCGCCTACGACGTCGTGGGCGACCTCGACGACCTGCTGCCCGCCCCACCGCGCGCGGGTCGCACCCCCGACGACGCCACCGATGCCGAGCTGCTCGAGGCAGCCACGACGGTGCTCGCGCGGATCGACGGTGCCGCCGCTCCGGGCACCCTCGACGAGGCGGTCGCCCGCATCGCCGCCGACCTCCAGGCACGGGTCGAGTCGCCCGGAGCGGTGCGTGAGGCAGGTTCCGAGCCCTCAGGACCTGCGCCACACACCGCCCTGACGAGGGTCGTACGCCGATGGACCGGTCAGCGCGGGACGAGCGCCCAGTAGTCGAGGTCGAGCAGCACGCCCGGGGCGTACGTCCCGTCGTCGCTGCGCAGGGTCATCGACTCGTCACGGCCCCGGGTGGCCACCAGGCGCAGCCGCAGCGCGCCGACGCCCGGCGCGTCGAGCTCGGCCGAGTCGAGCACCTCGGACCAGGCATGGACGGTGTCGCCCGCGTGGGCCGGGGCGACGTGCGCACCGGCGTTGATCGCGGCGACGAGCTGGGCGTTGGCCAGCCCGTTGAAGGACAGGGCCCGCGCCAGCGAGATCACGTGGCCGCCGTAGACCAGCCGGTTGCCGTCGGGCCTGGCCTCGGTGTTGAAGTGCACCTTGGCGGTGTTCTGCCAGAGCCGGGTGGCCATCATGTGCTCGGCATCGGTGAGGGTCACGCCGTCCACGTGGTCGATCCGCTCACCCACCTCGTAGTCGCCCAGCAGGTGCGGTGACCCGGCGGCAGCGACGTCGTACGAGCTGAGGTCGAGGCCGGCAGGGACGACCAGGTCGGCGGGTGCCACGGCGTCGGCCAGCGTGGGTACGACGGTCTCCGGAGCCGGCGACCCGGCTGCCCGCTTGTGCACCATCACCCAGCGCACCCAGTCGATCACCACCTCGCCGCGCTGGTTGGTCGCGGTCGAGCGGACCCAGACCACGCCGGTCCTGCCGTTGGAGTTCTCCTTGAGACCGATGACCTCCGAGCGGGTGCGCAGCGTGTCACCGGGCACGACCGGGAGGTGGAAGCGGCACTCGGCGTAGCCGAGGTTGGCCACGGCGTTGAGCGAGACGTCGGGCACGGTCTTGCCGAAGGCGATGTGGAAGCCGATCAGCTCCTCGACCGGGTGCGGGGCGAGACCGACGGACGCGGCGAACTCGGCCGACGACGCGACGGCGAAGCGGGTCGGGTAGATCGAGCCGTAGAGCGCCCGGTCGCCCTCGGTGACCGTGCGCGGCGTCGCGTGCTCGATGACCTGACCGACGGTGAAGTCCTCGAAGAAGTTGCCGGCGTTCGTCTTCATGGCGGACATGCTGCCGCAAGGCCGACCACCGGGGACGTCGACGTGGGATGTCTCACGACGCGTAGGGGTGTCTCCGCGTGATCTCGCCGGCCGGCGTGCTGCTGAGGTAGCCGGACTCGTTGAACCGGTTGCCGACGTAGATGTTGAGCTCGGTCGGCTCGTCGTTCCAGCGGATCAGGAGCGCATGGGTGAACCGCGCCTTCTCCACGTCGAGGCCGCGGCGGGCGGTCGCGATGTTGTCGAACATGCGGCCCACGTCGATCGTGCCGGAGTCGACGCGCTGGAACGGACCGGCCACCGCCGCCGCCTCGGTGTCCTGGCGCCAGGTCCCGTCCCACGACCAGCGCTCCATCCGGGGTCGCGATCCCCGCACCGGCACCTGGGCCTGGAACCGGTCGGGGTAGAACCCGACCTCGAAGGCCTCTCGCGTGCCGAACTTCTTCTCGTAGGCGCGCAGGAACGTCCGCACCCGGCCCTCGGTCATGGTGAACGCCGGGACCTCGGCCGCCTCGGACTCCTCGACCACGGTCCCGGGGACCGGCTCGGCCGGTCCCGACGCGACGTCGACCCCGGACACGTCGGAGCTGGTGCCTGCGCTGAGCAGGGCCACCAGCGCGACCCCGACGACCGCGATCACTGCGACGACCAGGCCCAGGGCGACCAGGAGCGCCTTCAGGCCCCGCTGCCGCGAAGGAGGCTTCGTGACGACCGGCGGGACGTAGTCGGCCGGCAGCTGCAGGTCGCGGGTCAGCGTCTCGAGGTCGGCGAGGGTCGTCGCGGACAGCGCGCGGCTGACCCGCAGGTCGCGATCGGCATCACCGAGCTGACCGTCGACGTAGGCCGCCTCGATCAGCTCGACGAACCTGTCACGGTCCGCGTCCTTCGCCCGGAAGTCCCCCATGGCCGGGAGTCTAGGACGTCCGCGACCGGACCGCTGGCAGCCGGGCGCCGGGCTAGCCCGAGGTGCTGAAGGCGGCGTCGAAGGACGCGGTCGGGGCGTCGAAGGCCAGTCGCCGGACGAACTCCAACGCCTCCGGAGCCCCGACGAGACGATCCATCCCGGCGTCCTCCCACTCCACCGAGATCGGCCCGTCGTAGCCGATGGTGTTGAGCATCCGGAACGACGCCTCCCACGGCACGTCACCATGGCCCGTGGACACGAAGTCCCACCCACGACGCGGGTCGGCCCACGCCAGGTGCGAACCCATCCGCCCGTTGCGGCCGTTGCCGACCTGCTTCTTCGCGTCCTTGCAGTCCACGTGGTAGATCCGGTCCTTGAAGTCCCACAGGAAACCCACCGGGTCGAGGTCCTGCCACACGAAGTGGCGAAGGATCCCAGTTCAGACCGAACGCCTCACGGTGCCCGATCGCCTCCAGCGCAGCCACCGTCGTCCAGTAGTCATAGGCGATCTCGGAGGGGTGCACCTCGTGCGCGAACCGCACGCCCTCGCTGTCGAAGACGTCGAGGATCGGGTTCCACCGGTTCGCGAAGTCCTCATAACCCGCATCCACCAGGGCCTGGGACGCCGGCGGGAACATCGCGACGTACTTCCAGATCGAGGAGCCGGTGAACCCGACGACCACGTCCACGCCGAGCTTGCGCGCGGCCCGGGCCGTCATCTTCATCTCCTCCGCAGCCCGCTGGCGCACGCCCTCGGCGTCACCGTCACCCCAGATCCGGTCCGGCAGGATGTCGCGGTGACGCGCATCGATCGGGTCGTCGCACACCGCCTGGCCCTTGAGGTGGTTGCTGATCGCGAAGACCTGCAGCCCGTGCTTCTTCAGCACCTCCAGCTTGGCCGGGACGTAGGAGTCGTCCTCCACAGCAGCCCACGGATCGAAGTGGTCTCCCCAGCAGGCGAGCTCGAGGCCGTCGTAGCCCCAACCCGACGCAAGCCGACAGACCTCCTCGAACGGCAGGTCGGCCCACTGGCCGGTGAACAAGGTGACAGGACGGGTCATCAGGTGGTCCTTCTCTGCTGGAGGGGGATCGGTCGGGGGCGAGGCGTCATGCGGGGATGTCCTGCCAGGCGGAGCTGAGCGAGCTGGCCTCGACGGCCGCGAGGACCCGCTGGACCTGGAGTCCGTCGGCGAACGACGGCGTGGGGTCTGCGCCCTTGGCGATGTCGGTGACCAGGTCGACGACCTGGTGGGTGAAGCCGTGCTCGTAGCCCAGCAGGTGCCCGGGGGGCCACCACGCTGCGACGTAGGGGTGCTCGGCCTCGGTGGCGAGGATCCGGCGGAACCCCGCCGTCTCCGGCCCGTCGTCGCCGTCGTAGAAGTGGAGGACGTTCATGTCCTCGAAGTCGAAGGCGATGCTGCCGCGGGACCCGTTGATCTCGATGCGGATGGCGTTCTTCCGGCCGTTGGCGAACCGGGTCGCCTCGAAGACGCCCAGCGCACCCCCGCGGAAGTGGGCGAGGAAGGCGGCCGCGTCGTCGACGGTGACCTGGCCGCGGCCGGTCGCGCCCGCCGTGCCGGACAGCCCGGTGTGCGACTCGGCCGGGAGGGGGCGCTCCTTGACGAAGGTCTCCAGCCGACCGGTGACCGTGGCGATGGTGTCGCCGGTGATGAACTGCGTCAGGTCCACGATGTGCGCACCGATGTCGCCCAGTGCCCCCGAGCCGGCCTTCGACTTGTCGAGGCGCCACGACATGGGGGCGTCCGGGTCCACGATCCAGTCCTGCAGGTACTGGGCGCGGACGTGGTGGACCTGCCCGATCCGGCCCTCGGCGACCAGTCGCCGGGCCAGCCCGATCGCGGGCACCCGACGGTAGGTGAAGCCGACCATCGAGCGGACACCGTTGGTCTTCGCCTTCTCTGCGGCCTCGACCATGGCCTCGGCCTCCTCGACCGTGTTGGCCAGTGGCTTCTCGCAGAGCACGTGCTTGCCCGCCTCGAGCGCCGCGATGGCGATCTCCGCGTGCGTGTCGCCGGGGGTGCACACGTCGATGAGGTCGATGTCGTCACGCGCGACGAGTGCCTGCCACGACGTCTCCGTGGAGTCCCACCCGAGCTGGGCGGCCGCCGCGGCGACCTTGGCCTCGTCGCGACCCGCCACCGCCGCCATCCTGGTGCGCATCGGCAGGTCGAAGAAGCGCGGAGCATTGCGCCAGGCCTGTGAGTGGGCAGCCCCCATGAAGGCGTACCCCACCATCCCCACGGACAGCGTTTCGTGCTCGGACGTCATCAGGGTTCCTGTTCTGTGGACCGGCTCAGGTGGACGGCCCGGCCGGCGCCCCGGAGGGGACGCCGGCCGGGACTCGGCTCAGGACTCGGCTCAGGACTCGAAGGCCGAGTCGATGTACTGGTCGACGTTGTCGCCCGTGACGACCGGTGCGTAGAGCTGCACCTGACGCGGGACCTCGACCTCGACCAGGTCGGTCATCGCCTTCTGCTGCAGGAGCAGGCGGGCCAGCTTGACACCGTCGGCACCCTGGGTCGACGGGTAGATGACCGTCGCCTTGAGGACTCCGCTGCCGTCCTGGATCTCGCGCATCGCGTTGGCCGAGCCGGCGCCGCCGATCATGGTGAACTCGTCACGACCGGCGTTCTCGATCGCGGCCAGGACGCCGACGCCCTGGTCGTCGTCGTGGTTCCAGAGGAAGTCGATCTTCGGCTCGGACTGCAGCAGGCTGGCCGCGACCTCCTCGCCGCTCTCGACGGTGAACTCGGCCGCCTGGCGGGCGTCGACGTCGAGGCCGCACTCACCCAGCGCGTCCTCGAAGCCCTGGCTGCGGTCCTGGGTCAGCGGCAGCGAGTCGATGCCGGCGATCTCGGCGACGACCGCGTCCTCGTTGCCGTCGGCCTGCTCGCAGACGTACTGGCCGGCGGACACGCCCATGCCGTAGTTGTCGCCGAGCACGGTGACTCGGGCGGCGTTGGGGTCGTCGAACTCACGGTCGACGTTGATGACCGTGATGCCGGCGTCCATGGCCTCGAGGGCGATGGGGGTCATCGCTGCTCCGTCGAAGGGCAGCAGGACGATGGCGTCGACGCCGTCGTTGATGAAGGTCTCGACCTGGCTGATCTGCAGGTTGACGTCGTTGGTGCCCTCGGCGACCTGGAGGTCGATGTCGGGGTACTCGTCGGCGAGGTCGCGGACGTTGTTGGTGATGGCCGCCATCCAGCCGTGGTCGGCAGCCGGCGCCGAGAAGCCGATGGTCACGGTGTCACCGGACTCGTCGTTGCCGCCCTCGGCGGCGACCGGGGCGGCGTCCGAGGAGCTCTCCTCGTCGTTGGCCGCGTCCTCGGCGCTGCCCGTGCAGGCGGTGAGGGCGAGGACGGCGACCGCGCCGACCACGAGGCCGGGGTAGCGGCGGCTCTGCTGCCGTGAGGTGGTGGTGCGCAGTCGCATGGGATGTGCTCCTTGAGTCTGGTGTGTGCGGTGTGTGTGCGGTGTCGTGCGGGCGATGCGTGGTGGCTGGATGTGTCCGAGTGCTGGGGACCTGATGCTCAGGTCGTGGTGGAGCGGCGGGCCAGGCGCTGCTGGAGCAGCACGGCGACGACGATGATCAGGCCCTTGGCGACGGCCTGGGTCGAGCTGTCCTGGTTGTTGAGGACGAACACGATGCTGAGGGTGCTGAAGATGAGCACGCCGATCACGGTGCCGACGATGGTGCCCCGGCCGCCGGTGAGCAGCGTGCCGCCGATGACCACGGCGGCGATCGCGTCGAGCTCGAGCAGCGTGCCGTGGGTGGAGCTGCCGGTCGACGTGCGGGCGAGGTACATGAGGGCGGCGAGGCCGCAGAGCAGCCCGAGCAGGACGTAGAGCAGGGTCGTGTGCCGCTTGACGTTGATGCCGGCGAGACGCGCGGCCTCGGGGCTGCCGCCCACGGCCAGGGTGCGACGCCCGAAGGTGGTGCGGTTGAGCAGCAACCAGCCGCCCACGGAGACCAGGGCGAAGATGACGACGATCAGCGGGACGCCGAGGACGTCGGCGGTCCAGAAGTCCTTGAAGCCCTCGACCCGCACGATCTGGGTGCGGCGCTCGGAGATGATCTCGGCCAGTCCGCGAGCGGCCGCCAGCATGGCGAGGGTCATGATGAACGGGACGACGCTGCCGTAGGCGATCAGCACGCCGTTGACGAGCCCGCAGGCCCCACCGACCGCGAGGGCGACGAACACCATGATGATCCAGTGGGTGTCCTCGGCCATCGTCTGCGTGGCGAAGGTGGTCGCCCACACCGAGGCGAGCGCCACGATGGCACCCACCGACAGGTCGATGCCGCCTCCGATGATCACGAAGGTCATGCCGATGCTGACGACCCCGACGATGGAGGCGAGGCGCAGGATGGTCACGAGGGTGTCGACGCTCGCGAAGCGGTCGCCCGCGGTGACGACGCCGACGACGCAGATCACCAGCAGGGCGACCACCAGGCCGAGGTTGCGACCGAACGGGCCGCTCATCAAGCCGGCGCCCCGCGGCGTCGCGTCGGACTCCGCGGCCGCGTGCTCCACCCGGACGGTGTCGCTCGACGGCGCGACGGTGTTCTCCACGGCCGTCAGGTCAGGGCCCTGGTCGGCCCCGGGGGTGGTGCGGTGGTCGCTCATGCGGCGCTTCCTTCCATGACGAGATCGAGGACGCGGGACTCGTCGATCTCGTGTGCGGGTCCTTCGTGGACGATGCGGCCCTCGCGGACCACCAGCACCCGGTCCGCCAGCCCGAGCACCTCTTCCACCTCGCTCGACACGACCACGACGGCGACGCCGGAGTCAGCCAGCGCACGGACGACGGCGTAGATCTCGGCCCGGGCCCCGACGTCGACGCCGCGCGTCGGCTCGTCGAGCAGGAGCACCCGGCACTCCCGGAGCAGCCACCGCGCCAGGACGACCTTCTGCTGGTTGCCGCCGGAGAGCAGACGGACCAGGCGATCGACCCCGGCGGGGCGTACGTCGAGGGACTGGGTGACCTCCGCGGCGCGGCGGCGTTCCTCACCGCGGTCGAGGAAGCCGAGGCGCGCGAAGCGACCCAGCGTGGAGATCGTGATGTTGCTGTAGATCGCCTGGTCGAGGAGCAGCCCCTGGCTCTTGCGCTCCTCGGGAGCGAGGCCGAGACCGGCCTTGACGGCGGCCGGGACCGACCCGCGGCGCAGCTCCTGGCCGTTGACCCGGACGGTGCCGGCGGACGGACGGCGCGCACCGTAGACCGTCTCGAGGATCTCGGAACGGCCCGCGCCGACGAGGCCGGCCATGCCGACGATCTCCCCGGCGTGGACGCGGAGGTCGACCCCGGAGAACACGCCGGCCAGCTCCAGGCCACTGACCTCGAGCACGGGCTCCCCCGTGGCGGCGGCGTCACCGCGGGGCGGGAAGACGTACTCGATGGAGCGCCCCGTCATCAGCTTGATGAGGTCGGCGGTGGGCGTGTCGGCGACCGCGAGACCCGTGGCGACGGTCCTGCCGTCCTTGAGCACCGTGATGCGGTCGCCGATCTGGCGGATCTCCTCGAGGCGGTGGGAGATGTAGACCACGGCCACGCCCTCGGCGGTGAGGTCGCGGATCACCCGGAAGAGGTTGTCGACCTCACCCTGGTCGAGCACCGCGGAGGGCTCGTCGAGGACGAGGAGGCGGGTGTCCTGGGAGAGCGCCCGAGCCATGCTGACGATCTGCTGCGCGCCCGGGGTGAGTCGTCCGACCTCGCGGGTGGCGCTGATCTCGCTGTGCCCGAGGCGGGCGAGCAGGTCGGCCGCCGCGCGGTTCGTGCGGCCGCGCTGGCTCATCCCGGCCGAGGACAGCTCGTGGCCCAGGAAGATGTTCTCCGCGACGGAGAGGCCCGGGACCAGGTCGAGCTCCTGGTAGATCGTGGAGATGCCGAGCTTCATCGCGGCCTGCGGCGTCGACAGCGCGACGGGCTGGTCGTTCCAGAGGATCTCGCCCTCGTCGGGCTGGTAGCTGGCGGACAGCACCTTGATCAGGGTGGACTTGCCGGCGCCGTTCTGACCGAGCAGGCAGTGCACCTCGCCGGGACGCACGTCGAGGTCGACGCCGCCGAGCGCGAGCACGCCCGGGAAGCGCTTGACGATCCCGCGCATCTCGAGCAGTGGTGCGGACGAGGAGTGCCGACCGGCGCCGGGGGGCGGGGTCGCGACGCTCTCGGGCCCGACCTCGCCCGGCGAGGGGTCTTGGGGGGAGGACACGGCTGAACTGTGGCATGCGTCACCCGCTTTTGTCGAGCGTCCATCAAAAGTCTCCCCCCTATTGCGTAAAGGCCTGCATGTGCTTGACTCCGGCCGTGCGCACCGGTGAGCTCTTCGATCTCCTCCGTGACGGAAGGCCCTGGACCCGTGCCCAGCTGGCCGAGGCCACGGGGCTGGCCCGGTCGACGATCACCGCCCGGATCGACACCCTCATGCGGCTGGGACTGGTGGCACCGTTCGGCGGCGCCCGGTCCACCGGTGGACGCCCACCAGCCCTCTTCGCGCTCAACCCGACCGCCAAGCTCGTCGTCGGCGTCGACGTCGGCGCCACCCACGCCACGGCCGCGCTCACCGACCTCAACGGCTCGATCCTCGGCGAGCTCGACGCGCAGATCGCCGTCGCCGACGGACCCGAGGCCGTGCTCGCGTGGGTCGTGGAGTCGGTCCGCGAGCTCGTCGCCGCCAGCGAACGCCCGCTCGAGGACCTCGCCGCCATCGGCATCGGCCTGCCCGGGCCGGTCGAGCACTCCACGGGGCGCCCGATCAACCCGCCGATCATGCCCGGCTGGGACCGCTTCGACGTCCCCGGCCACCTCCAGAAGAGCTACCCCGTGCCGGTGCTCGTCGACAACGACGTCAACATCATGGCGCTCGGGGAGCGGCGGCGGCACCTGCGCGACGTCGACGACCTGGTCCTGATCAAGGTCGCCACCGGCATCGGTGCCGGCATCGTCTCCGGCGGGGTGCTCCAGCGCGGCGCGCAGGGCACCGCGGGCGACCTCGGGCACGTCCGCGTGCCCGGCGCCGACGACGTACCGTGCCGCTGCGGCAACACCGGCTGCCTCGAGGCGGTCGCGGCCGGCCCCGCTCTCGCCGCCGCGGTCCGTGCCCTGGGCGAGCAGGCCGAGACCGGCAGCGACGTCGTCGAGCTGGTCCGCTCCGGCAGCCAGCCGGCGATGGCAGTCGTGCGCCAGGCCGGCCGCGACATCGGCGAGGTCGTCGCGACCATGGTCAACCTGATCAACCCGTCGGTCGTCGTCATCGGCGGCCAGGTCGCCGGCGCCGGCGAGCACCTGCTCGCCGGGATCCGCGAGTCGGTCTACCAGCGCTCCCTGCCGCTCGCCACCGAGCACCTGCGCATCGTCACCTCACGAGCAGGTGGGGAGGCAGCCGTGCTCGGCGCCTCGGCGCTCGCCATCGAGCACGTCCTCTCCCCCGAGGTCGTCGAAGCAGCCAGCGAGGCACTCGCGGCGGCCGATGCCGCAGCCGAGGCGGCAGGCGCGTAGGACTGGGCATGCCGGCCGTGGGCGTTTGGGTCCACCTCCCGACGGGAACTCCCCTGTCATGACCGGCCTGTTGTGGATCATGGCGATCCTGTTGCTCGTGCTGACCGTCGTCGACCCCCGCAAGCTCTGGTACTCCACCACGGCCTGGCAGTTCAAGAACCCCCAGGCCAACGAGCCGTCCGAGGCCAGCTTCGCGCTCGGTCGGGTCGTGTCCGGCGTCGCCGCGCTGGGCTTCGGCATCGCGGCCCTCGTGGCCACCGTGGGAGCGGTGGCCCCACTGAGCCAGGAGCGGCTCGACTCCGCGGGCTACGACGCGGCCCGAGAGCTGACCGGCGACTACTCCCAGTACGGCTCGCCCGGCACCTCCGCGGTCCAGGAGGCGATCGGCCGGGACGACGTGAGGGTGCAGGAGGGGGAGACGGTCAACGACGACGCCCCGATCGGCGAGTCCTACGGGATCCAGGAGTTCTACGAGCTCGAGGGTGCCGAGGACGACTCGATCACCGGGTGCCTCGAGCTGTCCTACGAGGGCGGCCTCTTCCACGAGGGAGACCTCGACGTCAGCGCGTCGTACACCTCGGGCGCCTGCTGAGCCGGCCTCCGCGAGGACCGACCCGTGTCGTCACGACCCGTCAGCGCAGCTGGTAGTCCTTGAGCAGGCTGCGGCCGATGATCATCTTCTGGATGTCGGAGGTGCCCTCGCCGATGAGCATGAACTTGACCTCGCGCATCAGGCGCTCGATCTCGTACTCCTTGGAGTAGCCGTAGCCGCCGTGGATCCGGAAGGAGTCCTCGACGACCTCGTTGGCGTACTCAGAGGCGACCATCTTGGCCATCCCGGCCTCGACGTCCATCCGCTGGCCGGTGTCCTTGAGGCGGGCCGCCTTCACCATCATCGTGTGGGCGACCTCGACCTTGGTGGCCATCTCGGCGAGCCGGAACAGCACCGCCTGGTGCTCGGCGATCGGCTTGCCGAAGGTCTTGCGCTGCTGGGCGTAGGCGATGCCGAGCTCGAAGCCCCGCCACGCCAGGCCGCAGGCGCGGGCGGCGACGTTGACCCGGCCGACCTCGACGCCGTCCATCATCTGGAAGAAGCCCTTGCCGGGCTCCCCGCCGAGGACCTGGTCGGCGGCGATCTCGTGGCCCTCGAAGATCAGCTCGGTCGTCTCGACGCCCTTGTAGCCCATCTTCTCGATCTTGCCCGGCACGGTGATGCCCTGGGCGGTCTCGCCGAAGCCGGCCTCCTTCTCCACCAGGAAGGTCGTCATGTTCTTGTAGACCGACTCGTCACCCTCGTCGGTCTTGGTCAGCACCGCGACCAGCGTCGAGGTGGCGCCGTTGGTCAGCCACATCTTCTGCCCGGTGATGGAGTAGGACCCGTCGTCGTTCTTCGTGGCCTTGGTCGAGCACGGCCGAGACGTCGGAGCCGAGGCCGGGCTCGGACATCGAGAACGCGCCACGGACCTCGCCGGTGGCCATCCTCGGGAGGTACTTCTGCTTCTGCTCCTCCGTGCCGTGCTGGATCAGCAGGTAGGCCACGATGAAGTGGGTGTTGATCACGCCCGAGACGCTCATCCAGCCGCGCGCGATCTCCTCGACCACCAGCGCGTAGGTCAGCAGCGACTCGCCGAGCCCGCCGAACTCCTCGGGGATCGTCAGGCCGAAGACGCCGAGCTCCTTGAGCCCCTCGATGATGTCGGTCGGGTACTCGTCGGCGTGCTCGAGCTCCTGGGCGACCGGGATGATCTGCTCGTCCACGAACTGGCGTACGGCCTTGAGGATCTCGGTCTGGTCCTCGTTGAGGCCATCGGTCTGGCAGAGGCGGGGCATGTCGACTCCTGGAGGCTCGCGGGTGCAGCGCCACTGTAGTTACCGGCCGTTCACCTGGGCAGTGGCGTCGCTGGAGACTGTTGTCACACAGCCTCGTGAGAGAATCAGGGCATGGGACCGACACGTAGCACCGGAGCCGTTCTCGCCGCCGCCTCGCTGGCGCTGGTCGCCAGCGCCTGCAGTGACGGGAGTGACACCGCCAAGGACCCCAGCGAGGCCGGCAGCGACGAGACGAGCAGCACCGTCGATCCGACGCAGGAGCCCGAGGTGGTGACGTTCATCGACTTCGGCGAGGAGCCGACGATGAGCCCGCGCTACCGCAAGGCCGCCCTGCGCGCCGTGGACGACGACCTGATCACGATGGTGCCCACCGTCCTGCCGGACGACTGGACGACCGTGGGTGGCGGCTACGTCGCCGAGCCGCAGTGGTGGCGGATGGAGTTCACCAGCCCCACCGGGCCCGTGAGCCTGGACCAGTTCCCCGGCACCGCCGAGGACGTGCTCGCCGACACCGCCGGCCTGGAGGCGGCGGCCGACGTCGACCTGTCCGACTACGGCACCGGCACGTGGTCGGCCTGGGAGCAGGACGGCCTCGACGTGCTCACGCTCGACCTCAAGGGCAGCACCGTGGTGATCCAGGGTGCGTCGCCCGACGAGGTCCGGGCGCTGGCCGAGTCCGTGCTCCCCGCCGAGGACGCTGCCAACCAGGAGGGCTGACGGTCCCTCCCGTCAGTCGTTCTCCCACGTCGAACCCGCGCCCGTGAGGCCGTCGGGCTCGATGGTCGTCATCGGCTTCACGCCGACGCGGCGACCGTTGACCATCTTCCACTCCGAGTAGGTCGTGGTGTAGGCGTCGCGGCTGTAGGGCTTCTGCCACATCAGGTTGAAGTTCTTCAGGTAGTCGCGCACCATCTGGCGCCCGTGCATCGCGAACAGGATCTCGTCCTGCGGGGTGCCCAGGCTCGACCAGTTCGTCGATCCGGTCCAGACGATGTTGCTGTCGACGTTGCCCCGGTAGGAGCCGCTCAGCACGAAGTACTTCTGGTGCGTGTAGCGCTCGATGTTCTCCGGCTCCTCCTCGTCGATCGGCGAGGTGGACACCGGGTCGTCGACCAGGTTGAAGCCGGTCGAGCGCAGTGGCACGCGACCACGCTCGGTGGGCGCACCGATGTGCTGCTTGGTGTAGAAGCCCATCAGGCCGTAGTTCACCCGGAGGTCGCACCCGGCGGCGTACAGCTCGCGGAGCTTGTCGGCGATGTAGTCACCCCGTGTGCCGCGCATGGTGTGCATCGACAGGGCCAGCTTGGTGCTCTGCTGCACACCCGCGGCGTCGGTGTAGACGCACTGCACGTTGTTGAGGATGTCGATGACGATGTCGGTCGACGGCGTGGTGTAGCGGGGAAAGACGGTGGTGAAGTACTTCTGCTGGTCACCCGCGGGGCAGTTCAGGCCGTTCTCGCAGAAGGAGTACGTCGGGCGGCGGTGGTCCCAGTCGGGACGCATGTCGTTGAACAGGGCCGCGAACTGCTCGTAGAGCTGCTTCTTGCCGACCGTGGTCCACAGGTCGTTCCACTGCCAACGCACGGCGTTCATGGTCATGTTCTGCGAGCCGAGCATGACCACGTCGCGGTTCCGGCCGGTGCGGCTGAACAGGTAGAACTTGCTGTGCAGGTTGTTGTACTCGTTGTTGTCCGCGCGGCACCCCGAGACGCAGCGCTTGAGGAAGCTGGACTTCTTGGTCTTGTGGCCCAGCGCGCGCTGGATCCGGACCTGGGCCCCGGGCACCAGGTGGTCGTTGAGCAGGACCTGCACCCTGACGCCACGCTTGTGCGCCTTGATCAGCTCGTCGGCGAAGACCTGCCGGTCGAGCGAGTAGGCGGAGATCATGATCTTCGCGCCCTTGGGCGTGTTGCGGATCGCGCGCAGGATGTGGCGCTCGATGACGTAGCGGTTCTTGGGGACCATCGGGTTGTTGAACTTGGGCCCGACGGGGACCTTCCACTTCTTGTTCGGCTTGCCGGGCTTGCGCGCCTGCGCGGTGGCCGCGACAGCGTTCGACGTCTGGCTCGACGTCTGGCTCGACGCCGCGGCGACACCGGCGCCCGGCGCAGCGCCCGCCGAGGCGAGGCCGGTCGCAGGAGCGACCAGCGTGGCGGTCAGGCCACACGCGGCGATCAGGGCAATGAACGTGGAACGCACTCGACAACTCCCTCAGGGGTGCTCACCGGCAACCGGGTCAGTGACTCCCCCGGGACCGCGGCGGCACGTCACCCGTGCTCGCGCGCAGGTCCGCCACGATATCAGCGACCAGGCGGGAGGCCGATTCCAGAAGCTCGTCCGCGGTGACCGTCGCCGGCAGTCGTCCGTCAGCACGCGGGACCTCCCCCTCCCTGAGGGTGCCGAGGTCCCCGAGGACGTGGAAGCCCCGCTCGGAGATGAGGTCGGCGGCGGCGCGGTCGAGCTCGCCGAAGCGGGACCGGTAGTGCTCGGGGAGCCCGCCGCGCTCGCGGGGTTGCCGCGCCAACAGGTCCTCGGCGAGGTAGCCCCGGATCCACACGCCGCGGTCGTGGGCGGAGTAGGACGGGAGATGGCGGTTGACCAGCCGCAGCGTCTCGATCTGCACGATGCCCAGGGCCGCGTTGACCGCGCCGGTCGGGACGTCGTACGCGTCGGGGTCGAGGCCGAGCACCTCGGCGAAGTGCCGCCAGTGGAGGTCGCGCGGCTCGCCGGGGCCGGGCATCAGCAGGACGTGCACGCGCTCGCTCGGCAGGTCCGGCGTCCACCGCTCGAGGACCCCGGCCAGGTCCCACGTGCGCATGCTGAACTCGGGCCCCCCGGCCGCCTTGCCGTCCATCACGGAGTCCAGGTCCACGGTGCTGCCGTTCTTCACCGACTCCTGCCAGCCCGCCGAGATCACGCTGGCCGCGTCGCGGGCGGTGACGACGAGGTGCACCTCGGAGTCGGGGAAGGAGGCGATCGCACGTGCCGCCTGCTCGGCGCTGGCGCCGCAGAGGAACTCGTGGGTGATCAGTACGTCGCCGGACTGGGCGATGGCCTCGTCGACGAGCCGCGTCCACGCACCCGGAGCGTCCGGGTGGCGACGGGCCAGCCTGGGTCGTTCCTGGAGGTCGAGCGCGGCCCAGAGGTGCTCGCGGTGCCCGAAGCCCGGCAGGAGCAGGCCGGCGGACCGGAGCGCGTCGCGGTTGCTCCACACGACCTGCTGGAGGTAGGTCGTGCCGGTCTTGGGCAGCCCGATGTGGAGGAAGACCCGACGGGGCCCGCCCCGGCCTGCGCTCAAGAGAAGTCCCCGCGGTACTTCCCGAGCAGCTCCTCCAGCTTCTTCTCGTCGCGGGCGGCGACGGGGAGCAGCAGCTCGCTCACCACGTCGGTCAGCTCGGCCAGGCGCACGTTGAGGGCACGGTTCTCCTGCACGGCCTCCTCCAGCGCGGCGACGCGCTTCTCGAGGCCACCACCTGCGACACCACCTCCGACGCCCTGCCGGTTCTTGAGTCCGAACATGTCTGTTCCCACCTCACGCGTTCCAGTCGATGATCATCCGGCACACCTGCGAGCTCTCGGGGTCTGCCGAGACGTGCTCGCGGACGTCTTCCAGGACCCGGCCACCGGACTCGAGCACCTCGGCGATCACGACCGCCGGGTCGAGGGGCTTCCGGGCGCCGGTGCGCCGAGCGTAGCCGTCACGGCCGCGCTCGCTGAGGAACTGCAGGTGCAGGGCACCGGACGTGCCCGCCACCATCATCCGGGCCGAGCGGAGCATGTTGAGCCGACCGCGGTGCCCGAGCCGTTCGATGACGTGGACGCAGCCGACCGCGCGCGGACCCGGGGTGCGCGCGACCCACGCCGCGACGGCCAGGACGTGGCGCAGCTCGAGCAGGTTGAACAGCTGGAAGGTGACCCGGGGGTCGTCGGCCCGGCGCTCGGCCTCGACCTCGTAGGCGAAGGGCTGGAAGTCCAGCCCGATCGCGGCGGTCCCCCGGTCGGCGAACCAGACCACGTCCGCGCCGCGTCCGCACCCGATGTCGACGTAGGTCGCCAGGTCGGGGTGGCGCTCGGCCACCTGACGGGCGACGGCGGAGACCGACGCGCTCTGGTTGATCGTGCGCTTGTGGTAGCCGTGCCAGCCGGCGCGGCCGGTGCGCATGCCGCGGAACCAGCCGTTGAAGAGCTCGATCGTGCTGGCCGGGGTGGTGAACTTGTAGGCCGGGTCGGGCGTGCGCCAGTGGGGACCGTAGGTCGCGGTGAGGAAGCGGTCGGTGTCGGCCGGGACCGGGAACTCGCGCCCCTCCAGCGAGGCCGTGCCGAGCGGGTAGATCCAGTCGCGCTGGAACGGGACGGCGATCTCGCCCATCAGGTAGAGCTTGCCGTCGCGCATGAACCCGCCGAAGACGTCGAGTCCACGGTCGAGCCCGTCGCTCTCGAGGACGTGGACCTTGAGCGCGATCGCGGAGTAGCGGGTGACGCGGTAGCCCATGTCGGTGAGGGCGCGCTGGATCCGGAAGGACTCACGGATCACGTCGACCGGGTGGTCGTGGGCGCTGACGTAGCCGAGGTCGGCGTCGCTGTCGTGCCCGATGAGGCCGCCGTCGCGGATCGCGCCCAGCGCGGTGCCGTAGGCCAGGAAGGCGTCGAGGCCGACCCTGTTGAGGGCGCCCAGCACCTCGGCGATGGCGTCGAGCAGCGGCTCGACCTGGGCGGCGTCGCGGGTGTCGAAGGTCTCCACCAGCTTGAGCGACTTGTCGAGGGCCAGCGGCCGTCCGGCGGGGTTGACCACGTCGATGCGCTCGGGGCTGGTCCCGAACTGCACCGTCTCGGTGTGCAGCGCCGTTCCGTTGGCGGGGTCGCTCAGGACGATCTCGGTGATGCCGTCCAGGAAGGGACGCAGCGGCTTGGGCCACTGCACGAGCAGGCCGTCGTCGCGCTGCTCCCCGTCGCGGTGCAGCCAGAAGGACCAGATCCGTCGTCCGTCGAAGGTGACGTCGACCAACCGCTCGCGCACGCTCGACAGCAGGAGGCCGTCGGCGTCGATGCGGTGCACGTCCAGCGCGCCGAGACGCCGCAGCTGGCCCAGTGACTTCACGCGGCGGAGTATATCGAGGGAGGGAGGCTCACTCGACCTCGGTCAACGTGGCCTGCGAGTGGACCAGGTTGTGGTCCGTGGCCCTACCGATGTCGGTCACGCGGTAGTCGGCGAAGCTCACTCCCGTGGACCCGAAGATCCAGTCGACCTGCATGCCGGACGGAGGCGAGCAGGAGCCACCGGTGCTGCCACCTGCAGCGGCCGAGAACACCCCGCCGGCCGTGAACCGGCAGAAGATCTCCGCGCGCTCGTTGTAGTCACCGGTGGAGATGACGGGGTAGCCGCCCGTCGCGCGCAGCTCGGTCAGGTGGGAGATCTCGATCCCCGCCGCCTCCGAGCGCCAGCGGGCGTTGTTGCCGAGGTTGGGGGTGTCGGCCGGGTTGTGGAAGTTGGCGAACCAGGCGCGCCGCCCGGTGGCGATGGACTCCAGGAGCACCACCGGCATCTCGATGCGGCTGCCACCGGCGTAGGGGATCGACAGGGTGTGCGCCTCGACCATCTTCCACATGCTCGAGCGCCAGGCGATGTTGAAGCGGACCGACTTGTCCCCCAGCGACAGGCCCGGGTAGAGCGAGTACTCCCCCGCCCGCGCGGTGAACATGCCGTACTGGGACGACTCGAACTCCTGGAGGCCGACCACGTCGATGGCGTTGTTGCGGAGCGCGGCGATGGCCATGTCCATCCGGGTGCTCGCGCCGGGGAAACCGGGACGACCACCCACGCCGGTGTGCGAGGCCCCGAGGACGTTGAGGGAGGCGACCCGGAACTCGACGGGCTGGCTGCGACGGTCGAGCTGCGTCGAGACCTGCTGCGCCAGCTTGCGCTGCGCGGCACGGAAGCGCTTGACCGACCTGGCGAGCGCGGCCTCGGCCTTGCTCCCGTCGGCGGGGCCGGGCTCGGCGTCGGACTTCGGGGTCTTCTTGCCGGCAGGCGAGCCGGGGTCCGCCTCCTGGGTGGGTGACGTGCTGGTCCGGTCGGCCGCAGTGCCGCCGGGCCCCGGGCCGGAGAAGAACGAGGCCCAGACGACCACCAGGACCAGGACCACGGCCAGGACCGACGCCCAGACCCCGGCGCGCGGCCACGATGGCCGCGGCGCGCTCGGGGGGAGGTTCAGGTATCTCACGGTCGCCCCAGCCTACCGGGAGCGCTTCGCGGCGTACCAACCTTCGAGGATCAGGAGCCCGGGATCGCGAAGGGGTCGAAGGCCGAGAAGCGCTGCTGCGGATCCATCGTCGATCCCGGCACGGGCGGCAGCCCGAGGGTGCGGACGACCAGGTTGGCGAGGTCGCCGACACGGATCGGCTGGTCGCCGGAGTAGGGGACCTGCTTCTTGCCGGGCGAGACGTAGGCCGGGTTCAGCGCGTAGAGGTCGCTGGCGGCGCTCACGCCCGGGCCGGTGATCCACATCGGGACGCGGTAGCTCTCGGCCCAGGTGTTGGAGGATCCCTTGGTGCGCTGGGCGCCGCCGGTGCCGGTGACCACCAGGAGGGTGGTGCCCGTTCATCTCGGCCTGCTTGTCGATGCCACGACGGATCGCGGCCACCCGGCGGAACGCGCTCTTGACCGCCTTCTGGTACTTGGGGCCGGTGTAGCCGTCGGCCTGGCCGGCCTTGGCGACGCCCGAGAGCTCGATGACGCTCAGGTCGCTCGCCCTGCGGGCGATCTTCTCGCGCCACCAGCCCGACCACGGCGGCGTCGTCACGGGCCACCTTGAACTTGTCGATCTTGGCCGTCCCGTCGTCCTTGCCGTAGGGGTCCTTGCCGCCCGACTTCTTGTTCCAGCTCCGGCGGATCAGCTCGGTCTGCTTGCGGCTGGAGACGAAGGTGGTGCGCCCGGAGGTGTTGTGCGCCAGGTCGAAGATGCTGGAGACGTACTGCCCGGCCGACTGGTGCACGGTCGTGGGCAGGGTCTGCTTGGAGCCGACCCCGTGGCCGCCTCCCTTGGGGAAGACCCGACGGCCGCTGATGAGCGACATCAGGTTGGCGTCCGGGCCGGTGTTCTCGGTGGCCGTGCGGGCGTTGGTCGTCGAGGCTCCGTTGGCGGTGAGCCGCCCGATCTCGGACACCTTGGACCCGAACCCGCGCACGACCGTCGAGGTCAGGCCGGGGACGGCGACGACCACGACGTGGTCGATGGCCGGCGGCGCGGTCGCCGGGACGACGACGTTGGCGTAGTAGAGCGGGTGGTCGCTGGTCTTGGAGACGAAGTCGTTCCAGTAGCGGGTGTAGCCGTTGAAGAAGACGTTCTTGGACCCCATGATCCAGTCGATCGCGCCACCCGAGGGGGGCGAGCAGGTCGCGCCGTCGGTGTAGCCGCCGCTCGCGGACCAGAGGTCGGCCGTCGGGGCCACCGCGCAGTAGTAGCGGGCACGGTCGTTCTTGTCACCGAGGGAGATGAACGCCGCGTCGGGGTGGGTCAGTCGCACCTCGTTGGCGAGCGCCGCCTCCATCGCCCAGCCGGCGTCGCGCCACTGCTGGGCGGGACCGCGTACGTCGGCGGGGTTGTGGGTGTTGAAGAACCACACGCGACGACCGGTCTCCTTGTTCTGCAGGAGGACGGCCGGCATCCGGCTGGGCGCACCGGAGAAGTAGGGGATCGGCAGCGTCCGCGACTCGAGGAGCTGCCAGACGTCGGTGCGCCACCCGATCGAGTTGACCGAGGGGCCCACGGTCGCGTCGAGACCGGGATAGGTCTGCCACGAGGTGCCCATCAGCTGCTGGAAGCGCTCGGCCTGCGGCGGCTGGAACTCCTGGAAGCCCACCACGTCGAGCTGCTGGTCGCCCAGCAGGCTGACCACGCGGTCCATGCGCACGACGCCGCTCTCGTAGCCCTTGCGCTCGCCGGCAACCGTGTGGTCGGCGCCCAGCACGTTGAAGCTGGCCACGCGGAACGACGTCGCGGGCGTGGTCTGGATGGTCTCGTCGGACAGTGGCGCAGCCGACGCCGGTGCGACGGTGGCCGGCGCGAGGGCCAGGCCCGTCGCCAGCGTCAGGGCGGCGGCGCACAGCCGTCGCACGGGGCGCGACGGGCGCGGAAGGGAGAACGTGCCGAGCATGCCTTGGGCCTCACAGATGTCGGGGAAGTGGCGTCGTCGAGGTGACCCGACCGACACCACCACGGCGCGTCGGAGGACGCCCCGGCTGGCCCGGTCGATGTGACAGAAGTGACTAGTGCGGCTCAAGGGTAACATCCGGGTCCGGGTGTGGCCGCGACTCAAGTCGGCCCGCGCACGCTAACGTGGCGGCGTGAGCACCACCCCGACCCGCGTCTTCGTGGCCCGGCTCGTCGGGCTGCCGATCTTCGACCCCCAGGGCGACCAGGTGGCCAAGGTGCGCGACCTGGTCGTCGCGCTCCGCACGGAGACGAGCCAGCCGCGTGTCCTCGGCATGGTCGCCGAGGTGTTCGGGCGACGGCGGATCTTCGTGCCGATGACCCGCATCACTGCCATCGACAGCGGCCAGGTGCACACCACCGGTCTGCTCAACATGCGCCGGTTCGAGCAGCGGTCCACCGAGACGCTCGTGATGGGCCAGATGTTCGACCGCACCGTGACCATCAAGGACTCCGCCAAGGACGGCGGAGTCACGGGTGCGGTCTACGACGTCGCCATGGAGCAGGCCCGCAACCGCGACTGGGTGCTCTCGCGCGTCGCCGTCCAGGAGCCGAGCAAGGGCTTCCGCCGCCGTGGGCAGACCCACGTCGTGGAGTGGCGCGACGTCACCGGCCTCACCAAGCAGGAGCCGAGCCAGGGCGCCACCCACCTGATCGCGGCTCTCAACGACATGCGCCCGGCCGACGCGGCCAACATGATCCACGCCCTCCCGCCCGAGCGGCGTACGGCCGTGGTGGCGGCCCTCGACGACGAGCGCCTCGCCGACGTCCTCGAGGAGCTGCCCGAGGAGGACCAGGTCGAGATCCTGGAGCACCTCGACTCCGAGCGTGCCGCCGACGTCCTCGAGGAGATGTCGGCCGACGACGCCGCCGACCTGATCGCCGACCTCGACCCGGAGACCGCGGCCACCCTGCTCGGCCTGATGGAGCCCGACGAGGCCGAGGACGTCCGGCGGCTGATGTCCTACGAGGACAACACCGCCGGCGCGATGATGACGCCCGAGCCGGTGATCCTCTCCCCCGACGCCACGATCGCCGACGCGCTCGCGCACGTCCGCAACCCCGAGCTCACTCCTGCCCTCGCGGCCCTGGTCTACGTCTGCCGCCAGCCCCTCGAGACGCCGACCGGGCGCCTGCTGGGGGCGGCGCACATCCAGCGGCTGCTGCGCGAGCCGCCCTCGACGCTCGTGGCCGCGGCACTCGACGACTCGATGGACCCGCTGCGCCCGGACGCCTCGATGGACGAGGTCGCCGCCCACCTGGCGACCTACAACCTGGTCGCTGCCCCGGTGGTCGACGACGAGGGCCGGCTGCTCGGCGCCGTGACCGTGGACGACCTGCTCGACCACATGCTCCCCGAGGGCTGGCGTGACCGCGCCCCGCGGCCCGGTCCCATCGCCGGAGGTGTCCGGTGAGCGAGAGCCGCCGCCCGCGCCTCGACACCCCGCGCGACACCCGGCGTCAGATCGTGCGGCGACCGACCGTCGACGCGGACGCGTTCGGCGTCTTCGCGGAGTCGTTCGCCCGCTACATGGGCACCGCGAAGTTCCTGCTCTGGATGACGATGTTCGTCGCCGCGTGGATCCTCTGGAACGTCCTCGCGCCGACCGACCTGGCGCTTCGACGAGTTCCCCTTCATCTTCCTCACGCTGATCCTCAGCCTCCAGGCGTCCTACGCCGCCCCGCTGATCCTGCTGGCGCAGAACCGTCAGGAGCAGCGCGACAAGGTGATCGCCGAGCAGGACCGCCAGGCCAACGCCCGCGCCCACGCCGACATGGAGTTCCTCGCCCGCGAGGTCGCGTCGCTGCGGATGTCGGTCGGCGAGGTCGCGACCCGTGACTTCCTGCGCTCCGAGCTCCGCGGGCTGCTCGGGGACATCGAGGAGCTCTCGCGGCCGGAGCCTGTCGAGGATCACCAGCCACCGCCCGACCAGGTTTCGCGACCGTGACCCTGTCGTCGCGAAGCGGCTCGTAGACTCATCCATCATGAGCACCCCCACGCAGCAGCAGGTGATGGACGCCCTGGCGACCGTCAACGACCCGGAGATCAAGCGGCCGATCACGGAGCTGGGGATGGTCGACTCCGTCGAGGTGGCCGAGGACGGTTCGGTCGACGTCCACGTGCTGCTGACCGTCGCCGGCTGCCCGCTCAAGGACACCATCAACCGTGACGTGACCGCCGCCGTCACCAGCGTCGCCGGCGTCACGTCCGTCGACCTCAGCCTCGGGGTGATGAGCGCCGAGCAGCGCGCCGGCCTCAAGGAGATCCTGAGCAACGGACGCGCCGAGCGCGAGATCCCGTTCGCCCAGCCCGGCTCGCTGACCAAGGTCTACGCGATCGCCAGCGGGAAGGGCGGCGTCGGCAAGTCGTCGGTCACCGTCAACCTCGCCCTCGCGCTGGCCAAGGAGGGCCTCAAGGTCGGCATCGTCGACGCCGACATCTACGGCCACTCGGTCCCGGCGATGCTCGGCATCGCCGACAGCCGGCCGACCCAGGTCGACGACCTGATCATGCCGGTGCCCACCGCCAGCGGCGTCTCGGTCATCTCGATCGGCATGCTCAAGCCGCGCCGCGACCAGGTCGTCGCCTGGCGCGGTCCGATGCTCGACCGGGCGCTCGTCCAGATGCTCGCCGACGTCTACTGGGGCGACCTCGACGCCCTCCTCCTCGACCTCCCGCCCGGCACCGGTGACGTCGCCATCTCGCTCGGCCAGCACCTGCCCAGCGCGGAGGTCATCGTGGTCACCACGCCGCAGGAGGCTGCCGCCGAGGTCGCCGAGCGCGCCGGCACGATGGCCTCGATGATGCACCAGCGGGTCATCGGCGTCGTCGAGAACATGAGCTACCTCCCGTGCCCCCACTGCCCCGCCGAGGACGACCACCGGCTCGAGGTGTTCGGCACCGGCGGCGGCGCGCGCGTCGCCAAGACCCTCTCGGACCGCTTCGGCTACGACGTGCCCGTGCTGCGCGGAGGTCCCGCTCGACATCTCGCTGCGCGAGGGTGGCGACGTCGGCAAGCCCATCGTCGAGGCCGACCCGACCGCGATCGCCGCCCGTGAGCTGACGAAGATCGCGACCACGTTGACGGGTCGCGGCCGAGGACTCGCCGGCATGCAGCTCGGCCTGACCCCCTCCAGCAAGTTCTGAGCAGTAGGTTCTGACACATGTTCGACGTCGGGCTCCTCGAGCTGGCCGTGATCGCCCTCGTGGCGACCCTCGTGCTGGGACCGGACAAGCTGCCCGACCTCGCTCGACAGGCGGCTCAGCTCCTGCACCGCGCCCGCGGACTGGCGCACAACGCGCGCGACGAGCTCAGGAGCGAGCTCGGCCCCGACTACGCCGACCTCCAGCTGCGCGACCTCGACCCCCGCTCGATCGTGCGCAAGCACCTCACCGAGGCGATGGCCGAGGTCGATCGCGAAGAGGCGCTGAAGGCGAAGAAGGACGCGTTGCCCCAGGGCCAGGTCCCGCCCTACGACGTCGAGGCCACCTGAGCGGTCAGTCCTCGCGGCTCTGCAGCGCGACCAGACCGTCGTAGGGCACCAGCAGGTCGCCCTCTCCCCCGCCGGCTGCCGTCCGGCACTCCAGGAAGTCCGCGCCGACCCGTTCGACGTACGCCTCGTGGCGGGTGCCGTCGAGCAGGTGCACCAGGCAGCGCTCCTGCGCGTCCGCGACCCGGCGCAGCGCCGCGCGCAGGCCGAGCCGGTCCACCGGTGACCAGGCCACCTCGGGGACCGAGCGCTCGCTGGCCCCGCGCACGCCGACCACTCCGCGCAGCGGCACGATCCAGTCCTGCCCCCGCCCGTTGAGCAGGCACCAGGTGTCACCCACGCGAGCCAGGCGACCCTCGAGCCGACCGACGTGCGGGAGGTCCAGCGCCACGACCCGACCCCGCGAGGCCATCAGCCGGCTGGCGAGGGTGACCGCGCCGTACTCGCTGCGCGCGCGGTCGGCGAGCTCGGCCTCCCGGTCCAGGTCCCAGGCGGCCGCCGCCTGACCCTCCAGGTCGTCGAACAGCGCGAACAGCTCGTGCTCCCAGGACATGTCACGAGCCTAGCCACGAGCGACGCAGTCGCGCGTGGCGTGGCGAGGAGGCGTTCGGGCGTACCGAGACCCGCGGATCACGCGTCTGTGGAGAAGCCGTTGACAGTGACCTCAAACCTTCGTTGAATATCTCAAACACACGCAAACGAAAGGATCGCGTGATGTCTCGGGGATCCACATCGGCGGTGCGGCCGCTCGACGGTCTGGCTGGGGGTGACCGCAGCCGCGGTCACGGCGGCGGAGGCGCTGCCTGCGACGTGGCGCTCCGCCGCCGGAAGCACGAGCAGCGACGGAGTGGCCGACCACGTCGTCGCGCTCTGCGCCACCGCGCTCGCCGTCGCGCTCGGCTGGCTCTGGGTGGTCACCACGGCGACCGTGGCGGGCCTGCTGGCCGGCAGCACCCGCACCCGGGGCGGGGCGACACGACACCTCGTGCTCCTGGCGTGCGGTGTCGCGGTGGTGGCCGGCACCGGCCTCCCGGCCGCCGCAGCCGGCGGCGACGGCCCCGAGCTGCTCGTCGGGCTGCGGCTGCCCGAGCGCGCCGTGGCCCCGGCCCGGCACCACGACGCACCCGGACACGTCACGACGACCTCGGTCACAGCCGCGCCGACGGACGACTACGTCGTCCGGTCCGGCGACTCGCTCTGGTCGATCGCGCGGGCACACCCCGCGGGCGCCTCGACCGACGAGCGCTGGCGTGCGATCTGGCGGGCCAACCGCGACGTCGTCGGCGACGACCCCGACCTGATCCATCCCGGGCAGGCACTCCGCCTGCCCGACACCACCCCGACACCACCGACACCACATCCGACATGGACGGAGATCGATGATGAGCACACCGGACACCACTGACGCCGAGGTCATCGTCCTGCGGCCGGCTGCCCCGATGGCCAGCGTCCAGGGCTCACTGGCCCTCGACCTCACCCCGCGGACCGCTCCCCCGCGTCCACGGCTGCGCAGCGCCCACTCCTCCGACCTGGTCGCGGTGGAGGTGGCCGAGCGTGGTCGCGTCGATGCGTTCGTCGGCCGCTACCTCCAGGCACTGGTCGAGATCGCCGCCGGCGACCGGCCGGTGAGCCAGGTGCTGCGCCACACGGTCCCGGAGGTCTACGACGCCCTGACCGGTCGGGTGCAGACCGTGCACGCGGCGGCCGGGCTCACGCCGGACCAGGTCCGCCGGCCCCACCCGACGCGCCCGGTCGTCGTCGGCGTACGCACCGCGCTGATCCGTCCCGATGCGGTGGAGGCCAGCGCGCACGTGCGCCACGGGCGCCGCTCGCGCGCGGTCGCCGCACGGTTCGAGATCGTGCGGGACCGCTGGCAGTGCGTCGCGATCAGCTGGGGCTGAGCAGCGCCTGCTCAGCCTCCGGCGCGGGTGGTGTAGCCAGAGGCCCCGCCGGGGGCGCCGTGGCAGCGCTTGAACTTCTGGCCCGAGCCGCAGGGGCACAGGGAGTTGCGCCCGATGCCCGCGAACTCGTCGTCGGCGGACGCCGCCTCGGCGTGCACCTCGGCCTCGCCGTCCTCGGACGGCGCGCTGTAGGACAGGTTCTGCGGGCGGTTCGGCTTGTCGAGGCCCTTGGCCCGGATCGTCGGCGCCTGCTGCTGGGGCTCGGCTCCCGGGGCATGGGCCGCGGCCTGGGCGAAGTCGATCTGCGGCGTGGCCGCCGACAGCTGCGGTGCGGCCACGGCCGACCTCGTCGTCATCCGCGTCGTCGTCCTCGTCCACCTCGACCTGGAGGTTGAACAGGAAGCCGACCGACTCCTCCTTGATGCCGTCCATCATCGCGGCGAACATGTCGAAGCCCTCGCGCTGGTACTCGACCAGCGGGTCGCGCTGGGAGTAGGCGCGGAGGTAGATGCCCTCGCGGAGGTAGTCCATCTCGTAGAGGTGCTCGCGCCACTTGCGGTCGAGGACCGAGAGGATGACGCGTCGCTCCAGCTCACGCTGGACGTCCTCGCCCATCTCGTCCTCGCGACGGTCGTAGGCGTCCTGGACGTCCTTCTGGAGCTCCTCGATCAAGGTCTCGCGGCTGAGTCCCTCGACGCCACCGGCGGCCTTGATCACGCCGTCCTTGGTGAGGCCGACCGGGTAGAGCTGGCCGAGCGCGGTGAACAGGCCGTCGAGGTCCCAGTCCTCGGCGTAGCCCTCGGTCGCGCCGGCGACGTAGCCGGCGATGACGTCGTCGATGAAGGTGCGGATCTGCTCCCCGAGGTCGGCGCCCTCGAGGACGCGGCGGCGCTCGGCGTAGATGACCTCACGCTGACGGCTCATCACGTCGTCGTACTTGAGGACGTTCTTGCGGGACTCGAAGTTCTGCGACTCGATGTTGGCCTGGGCGCCGGCGATCGCGTTGCTGACGCGCTTGGCGTCGATCGGCACGTCGTCGGGGACCTTGAGCACGGTGAGGATCCGGTCGACCCACTCGGACTTGAACAGGCGCATCATCTCGTCCTGCAGCGACAGGTAGAACCGGGACTCACCCGGGTCGCCCTGGCGACCGGAACGACCGCGGAGCTGGTTGTCGATGCGGCGTGACTCGTGCCGCTCGGTGCCGACGACGTAGAGGCCTCCGAGGTCACGGACCTCGTCGTGCTCGGCCGCGACCTGGGCCTTGATCCGCTCGACCATGGCGGGCCACGCGGCGTCGTAGTCCTCGGGCGCCTCGACCGGGTCCAGGCCCTGCTTGCGCAGCTCCTGGTCGGCGAGGAAGTCGACCGAGCCGCCGAGCATGATGTCGGTGCCTCGACCGGCCATGTTGGTGGCGACGGTGACCGAGCCCTTGTGGCCGGCCAGCGCGACGACCTTGGCCTCGTCGGCGTGCTGCTTGGCGTTGAGCACCGTGTGCGGGATGCCGCGCCTCTTGAGCAGGTTGGCGAGGTACTCGGACTTCTCGACCGAGACGGTGCCGATCAGGATCGGCTGGCCCTTCTCGTGGCGCTCGGCGATGTCGTCGGCGACGGCTTCGTACTTCGCCTCCTCGGTGCGGTAGACGAGGTCGACGTTGTCGACGCGCTGCATCGGGCGGTTCGTCGGGATCGGGGTGACGCCGAGCTTGTAGATCTTGTCGAACTCGGAGGCCTCGGTCATGGCCGTACCGGTCATGCCGGACAGCTTGTCGTAGAGGCGGAAGTAGTTCTGGAGGGTGATCGTGGCGAGGGTCTGGTACTCCTCGCGGACGGTCACGCCCTCCTTGGCCTCGATCGCCTGGTGCAGGCCGTCGTTGTAGCGGCGACCGGCCAGGATGCGGCCGGTGTGCTCGTCGACGATGAGCACCTCGCCGTCCATGACGACGTACTCCTTGTCGTTGCGGAACAGCTCCTTGGCCTTGATGGAGTTGTTGAGGAACGAGATGAGCGGGGTGTTGACCGAGTCGTAGAGGTTGTCGATGCCGAGGTGGTCCTCGACCCGGGTGATGCCGGACTCGAGGACGGAGATGGTGCGCTTCTTCTCGTCGACCTCGTAGTCGGTGTCCTTGACGAGGGTCTTGGTGAGCTTGGCGAACTCGGCGTACCACTTGACCTCGTCCTGGGTCGGACCGCTGATGATCAGCGGGGTCCGCGCCTCGTCGATGAGGATCGAGTCGACCTCGTCGACGATGGCGAAGTTGTGGCCGCGCTGCACGCACTCGTCGACCGAGTCGGCCATGTTGTCGCGCAGGTAGTCGAAGCCGAGCTCGTTGTTGGTGCCGTAGGTGATGTCGCAGCCGTAGGCCTCGCGACGCTCGGCCGGGCGCATCGACGGCAGGATCACGCCGGTGGTCAGGCCGAGGAAGTGGTGCACCCGGCCCATCTGCTCGGACTGGAACTTGGCGAGGTAGTCGTTGACCGTGACGATGTGGACGCCCTTGCCCTCGAGGGCGTTGAGGTAGGCCGGCAGCACGGCGACGAGCGTCTTGCCCTCACCGGTCTTCATCTCGGCGATGTTGCCCAGGTGGAGCGAGGCCGCACCCTGGATCTGGACGTCGAAGGGACGCATGCCGAGCACGCGCTTGCTCGCCTCGCGGACCGTCGCGAACGCCTCCGGCATGATGTCGTCGAGCGACTCGCCGTTGGTCAGGCGTTCGCGGAACTCGGCGGTCATCGCGCGCAGCTCGTCGTCGCTCATCTTGACGAAGTCGTCCTCGATGGCGTTGACGGCTTTGGAGATGGCTTCGAGCTCACGGAGGATCTTGCCCTCGCCGATGCGGAGCAGCTTGTCGATGATGGCAGGCACGAGTGGTAACTGTACCTACCGGTCCAACGCAGGACCCAATGCGTGCGACAGGGCGCCCGACAGGTCGCCGTGGTGGCCGACCACCACGTCGTCCAGACCGAGCCAGCCCGCGAGCCGGCGCAGCTCGACGGCCAGCTCCTCGGCCGTCTCCGCGGGGGCGCCCTCCTCCGCGAAGGCCCCCGGCACGAGGAGCGTGCGGTTGGCGCGATCGGCCTTGAGGTCGACCCTTCCGACCAGCCGGTCGCCGAGCAGGAACGGCAGCACGTAGTAGCCGTGGAGCCGCTTCTCGGCGGGGACGTAGATCTCGATCCGGTAGAAGAAGTCGAACAGCGCCTCGGCGCGGTCCCGCTCCCACACCACCGGGTCGAACGGGCTGAGCAGGGTGCGGGCACCGATCCGGCGCGGCAGCCGGGCGTCGCGGTGCAGGTAGGCCTGGCGCTTCCAGCCCTGGACCCGCACGGGGGTCAGCTCCCCCGCCTCGACGAGCTCGTCGATCGCGACCTTGGCGCTCGCCTTGCCGGGCGCGGGCTGCAGGCGCAGCCGGTAGTAGTCGGCGAGGCAGTTGCCGCTCCCGACGCCGTGGGACCGCGCGGCGCGGCGTACGAGCTCGGTGACCGCCTCCTGCGGCGTCGGCGTGGGCGCGGCGAGGACCGCCGCCGGCAGCACCCGCTCGGGGACGTCGTAGAGGACCTCGAACTGGCTGGTGCGACCCGCGATGGCGACGTCGCCGACGAGGAAGAGGTAGTCGAGCACCTTGCGCGCCTCGGACCAGTTCCAGCCCCAGTGCTGCTTGGTGCGCGGCCCGGTGCTGAACTCCTCCTCCAGGTCGCGCGCGGTCACCGGCCCGCGGTCGCGCACCGCGTCGAGCACGCGCGGCTCGAGCTCGGCGTCAGCGGTGAAGCCCCACTTGCCCCGCTCGGAGCGGTAGTGGTCCATCCGGTGCTGCATCAGCGGCCACAGGTCCACCGGCATCAGCGCCTGCACGTGCGCCCAGTACTCGACGACGCGGCGGGGGCGTCGCACGGACGCGCGGCGCAGCAGGTCGACGTCGTAGGGCCCCATCCGCGAGTAGAGCGGCATGAAGTGGGCGCGCTGGAGCACGTTGACCGAGTCGACCTGCAGCACCCCCGTGCGCTCCACGGTGCGGTCGAAGGTCTTCATCGACGGCGTCGTGTGTGGCCGGTCGGTGAAGCCCTGGGCGGCCAGCGCGATGCGGCGGGCCTGGAGCTTGGTCAGCTGGTCCACGAGTGGCACTCAACCAGAGAGGTACGACAACGGGCCGACCTCGTTCCCAGGTCGTCCCTACGGCAGGTCGAGCAGCTTCTCGCGCATGGCGTACATGACGGCCTCCATGCGGGAGTGGAGCTGGAGCTTCTCCAGGATGTTGCGGACGTGGTTCTTGACCGTGTTCTCGGAGATGAAGAGCTCCTTGGCGACCTCACGGTTGTTGAGGCCCTTGGCCACCAGCCGCAGCACCTCGAGCTCGCGATCGGTGAGCCGCAGCGCCGGGCCCTGCTCGCGCTCGGGCTTGGACATCTGCTTGAACTCGTCGATCAGCTTGACCGCCATCGACGGGCTGATCAGCGACTGTCCCTCGTTGACGACGCGGACGGCCTGGGCGACCTCCTCGATCGAGGAGTCCTTGAGCAGGTAGCCGGAGGCACCGTTCTTCACCGACTCGTAGAGGTCGGCCTCCTCGTCGGAGACGGTGAGCATGATGATCTTGGCCGAGGGCACGGCCTCCTTGATCGCGCGGCAGGCCTCGACGCCGGTGCGGCGCGGCATGCGTACGTCGAGGAGGATCACGTCGGGCGCGGTCTTGACCGCGAGCTCGGTGGCGGTGATGCCGTCAGCGGCCTCGCCGACGACCTCGATGTCGGAGTCGCTGCCGAGCAGCATGATCAGACCGCGGCGGAAGAGCTCCTGGTCGTCGACGACCAGGACACGGACGGGTTCGGAGCCTGTTGCCTCGGTCACGCGCGCATCATGTCATGCGCGCGCGACCGAGGCGGTGCCGCAGCGCGGGGCGCGTCTCAGGTGGCGAGCTCCGCGGCGACGTCGAGCGAGATCACGCCGTAGTCGTAGCCACGCCGCCGGTAGACGACGGCGGGACGCTCGCTCTCCTTGTCGACGAACAGGTAGAAGTCGTGCCCGACCAGCTCCATCTCGTAGAGCGCCTGGTCGAGGGTCATGGGCGCCGCCGGGTGCGACTTCTCGCGCACCACCAGCGGACCGTCGCCCGTGACGGTGATCGGGCCGACCTTGCGCTCGATCACGCCGGACTCGTCCTCGACCGAGTCGTCCGCCTCGGGCATGGCCGCCAGGGCCTCACCGACGGAGAGGTGGTCGTTGCGTCCCTTGTGCACCCGGCGCCGGTCGGCGGCGCGGCGCATCTGGGACTGCATCTTGTCCAACGCGAGGTCGAGCGCGCCCATCTTGTCCTCGGCCGCGGCCTCTGCGCGGATCACCGGCCCCTTGGAGAACGCCGTGAGCTCGACCTTGGTCGCGCGGTCGTGCTGGCGAGGGTTCTTCTCGAGCTCCACCTCCACCTGGACCCGGATGATCCGGTGATCGTGCTTCTCCAGACGGGTGAGCTTCTCCGAGACATGTTCGCGGAACCGATCGGACACCTCGCAGTGCCGTCCCGTGACCACAACCTCCATGTGAACCTCCTCAACTAGCGAGCGAACCGCACCCTTCCATGGGCCGCGGCGCAGTGCGCCGGGGCAGGGTGGGATGGAGTCCGCCCGGCCGACCTGGTCTTCGACCCCACAATCGCCTGCTGAGACGTTCGCAGCTTCTCCGCCACTACTGGCCTTCTCCCGGCCTCCGACACATCTGGTGCCGGCACCGAGGCAGGACTTACTTCTAAGCCGCACCGTGATCGTCCTGTGAGGGACTTACGTGGACCGTTTCGCCTGCGACTGGCATCGGCTTGCCACACAGAAGTCCTCTGCGTGACGCAACCACGGACCCGGACGGACTCCATGACAAGACGCTAGCCCCTCGACGGGCCGAGGCCAACCGTGCGGGTCACCTGACGGCCAGTCCTCTGCGTGGCGGCGACCGCCGCGATGGACACCGGGGCGAGCCCGACCGATTCGAGGGCTCGCTGGGCCTCCCGGGCGGTCGCCCCGGTCGTGACCACGTCGTCGCACACCACGACGTAGGCCCGCGGCCAGCGGCGCGCCACCCGGCCCAGTCCCGCCGAGGGGCAGTGCATGGAGTGACCGACGTTGGCGGCGCGCCCCCGGGCGTCGAGCCCGGCCTGGTCGGCGGCCCCGCGCGAGACGAGGAGCGACACCGCGGTGACCTTCCGTCCGCTCCGCAGCCGGGTCGCAGCGGCCCGCACCAGCGCGGCCGTCGCCTCGTAGCCGCGCTGGCGTCCGGCGCCGGGACGCGACGGCACCGGCACCAGCAGGAGGGGTACGTCCGGGTCGAGGTGTGCCGTCGCGCCACGCACCGCCTCCGCCAGCAGCTCGGCCAGGACCCGTCGGTGGCCCCACTGCCCGCGGTCCTTGTGGCCGGTCACCAGGGCGCGCACCGCACCGTCGTAGGTCTCGGTGGCCCACGGGGTCACCAGCCCGGCCGGGACGGGAGTGGGCCAGGCGATGACCGCCCGGCGGGACAGCCCGGCGCGGCAGGCCGGGCACAGCATCCGGCCGGCGCGGTCGCACCCCACGCAGCGGCTGCCCACGAACAGGTCGAGCGCCTCGTCGAGCACGTCCCCATCGCAGCAGCCCGGGGCGTACGCCGGCAACCGGGCGCTGCCGGCCTGTGGACGATCAGCCCACGTAGGTCAGCGAGGTGAGTCCCTTCGGCAGGTCGGGCAGCGCCGGGCCGGGCCGGGTCAGGCTGGTCACCGCGCGGCCGGCCAGGGCATAGATCTCCGTGAGCTCCACCGGCGTCGAGACCAGCTGCCGGGTGGGGCCCCGCAGTCGGGTGGTGCCCCCGGTGGCGATGACACCGGGCGCGCCGTCCACGGAGAACGTGCGGACCTCGGAGAGGTCGTCGGTGACGGTGAGGATCGACACGGTCGTCGGCGAGCGCCAGCCGATGTCGCGGATCCGGGGGCTCCCCTCGGGGGGCAGCGGGAGCGTCTGCAGGGGCGTGAAGCCCAGGACCGCACCGGCATCGTCGTGGAGGACCCGGGTCGACACCACCCGGTCGACCTTCGTGCCGCGGACGACGGCCACCAGGCGGCTGCCGTCACGCGAGACCAGCAGCTTGGTGACGGTGCGCCCGCTGAGGCCGGGCACGTCGACGATCCTGGCGGAGCCGTCGACGACCAGGATCACGCGGGCACTCCCGGCGCCACGGTCCAGCGCCCAGGCACGTTCGCGGTAGTCCCAGTGGGGCGCCGCCAGGTCGACGGCGCCGGAGATGGCCCGGGTCACCTCTCCCGCCGGCGCCTCGGTCGGCGCGAGGAAGAGGTCGGCGCCGGTCGCCGAGACGGCGGCGACGCGCGAGCCGGAGATGTCGACCCCGATGGTGCGCAGCGCGTAGCCGGGTTGACCGAGCGGGCCGAGGGTCGCCTCGAACGCCCCCAGGGAGCCGGAGACGACCCGCCCCTCGTCGAGGGCGAACAGGTCCTCGCTGGACCGGGTGCCGTCGGGGTCGAACTCGCTGGCGACCTCGAAGGTCGACTGCGGCGAGCCTCCTGGGGTGGTGATCGGGCGGTCGCCGATGCTGAGCTGGACCGCGCGGATGCTGGGCTCCTGCCGCAGCGTCGCGACGAGCTGGGCGAGCATCCGCGTCGCAGTGTCGTCGTCGACCACGTCGGGGTCGCCGGAGAGGGTCACCCTGGCGATGCCGGACTCGATCGGGACCGACAGGCCCGGGGCGGTGCCGGGCGGGAAGAAGGTGCGCGAGACGCCCTGGGACTCGTCCGGCGGCCGCACCAGCAACCCTCGCACCAGCGACGACGCGAACTGGTCGCCCCGCGGCACGAAGACGGGCTCGGGCACGAGCACCTCGCCCGTCGGGTCGAAGTAGAAGAGCGAGACGCGCTGGTACCAGTCGTCGAACCACGAGTCCGGGACGATGAGTGCGTCGGGGACCTGGTCGATCCGCCACTCGCCGTCCTCCTCGACCAGACCCAGCGACAGCTGGCTGCCGGCCTGGGTCCGCTGCCACGCGCCGCGCGCGTCGTAGATGTTGACGTCGCTCAACGGGACGCGCACCGACGTCTCCCCGGAGCTGGTGCCGAGCTCGCCGTAGGTCACGACCTGCTGCTCGGGCACCCACGCCTCCGCAGCCTCGCGGGTCAGGAACTGGCGCGCGACGGTCAACGTGATCGGCGTCGCCTTCATGGCCTCGAGGAAGCCGGCGACGATCTCCGGCGCCGTCTCTCCTGCCTGGGGCGGTCGCGGGTCGAAGGAGATGCCGGGCGCGTCGTCGGTGCCGGCAGAGACCTGCGGCACGACCACCGGCCCCGAGGAGGGCATCTGCACGCAGCCCGCCGTCAGCGCGCAGACGGCGAGCACGGCGGCTGCGCGCAGGGCGTGGACCCGGGTGCTCACACCGTCTCCCGGGCATCGTCGGGCACGAGCGGCAGCGGGGAGTGGCGGAGCTGGGTGCCGAGGGTGCGCGGCAGGGTGAGCCGGAACTGCGCGCCCTCGCCGGGTCGACCCCACGCCTGGAGCCAGCCGCCGTGCAGGTGGGTGTCCTCGAGCGAGATCGAGAGCCCCAGGCCGGTGCCGCCACTGGTGCGCGCGCGTGCGGGGTCGGCGCGCCAGAAGCGGTTGAAGACCATCGCCGACTCCCCCGGCCCGAGGCCGATGCCGTGGTCGCGGACGGCGATGGCCGCCCCCTGGCGGTCGGAGCCGACATAGATGTCGACGTCGCGGCTCTCCGCGTGGTCGATCGCGTTGGTGACCAGGTTGCGCACGATGCGCTCCACCCGGCGTACGTCCGCCTCGGCGAAGCAGGCCATGCCGGGGTCGTGCAGGACGACGCGCATCTCGCGCTGGGCGGCGAGCGCCGAGGTCATGTCCACCACCCGCCGGGCGACGTCGACGAGGTCGACGTCCTCGGGCTCGAGGACCGCGGCACCGGCATCGAAGCGGCTGATCTCGAGGAGGTCGGCGAGCAGGGTCTCGAAGCGGTCGAGCTCCTTCTGGAGCAGCTCGGCAGCACGCCCGGTGACCGGGTCGAGGAAGGGCCTGGCGTCATGGATCACGTCGCTGGCCATCCGCACCGTCGTGATCGGCGTACGGAGCTCGTGGGACACGTCGGACACGAACCGGCGCTGCAGCCGGCTCAGCTCCTCGAGCTGACGGATCTGCTTCTGCAGGTTGGAGGCCATCTGGTTGAACGAGGTCGCCAGGCGGGCGAGGTCGTCCTCGCCGCGGACACGCATCCGCTCCTGCAGCTGACCGGCAGCGAGCCGCTCCGCGACCCGGCGCGCCATCCGGATCGGGGTGACCACCTGACGGGTCACCAGCCAGGTGAGGAGCGCCACCAGCAGCAGCAACGGCACGCCGGCGACCAGCATCGCCTGCGAGACGAGCGCCAGCGTCTCCTGCTGCTCGGTGAGCGGGTAGAGGTAGTAGAGCGTGTAGGTGTTGTCGTCGGCGGGCAGTCGGACCTGGCTGCCGACGACGATCCCGGGCCCCTGCGGCAGCCCGGTGATCTCACGGGTGGTCCGGATGTCGGTGTAGGTCCAGGCCGTCGGCGAGACGGAGTCGAAGCGCGCCTCGAGGCTCTCCGGGACGCTGGTGAGGTCGAGGCCCTCGGTGAACTTCGCACCGCCGTCCGCGAGCCGCAGGCCCTCGCCGATCGGCGGGGACAGGACCACGGCGAAGCCGCGGGTGGCTCCACGCGCCTGGATCGGCTCGACCAGGGCCTGCTGCTGCGCCGACTCGTCGACGTCGAGCGGGGCCGTTGCCGCGAGCGCGGCACGGGCGGCCTCGGTCTCCCCCTCGGCCTCCTGCACCACGGCGTTGACCCGGTGCTCGAGCAGGCCGTCACGGGTCTGCTGGATCAGGAACCAGCCGACCACGCCCACGACGGCCGCCGAGAGCAGGACCGTGCTGACCACCACGCGCGCCTGGACCGAGCGCCGCCAGAAGGCGGGCCCGTGGCGCAGGACCGGTGGCAGTCGGTCGACCAGCCGCCTGATCCCGCGAGGGGAGGCGCCCGGGTGGGCCGAGGGCCCCGTGGGGGTCGTCATGGTCGTCGTCGGTCGGCTAGGACGTGCCGGCCTTGTAGCCCACGCCGCGCACGGTCACCACGACCTCCGGGTTCTCCGGGTCGTGCTCGACCTTGGAGCGCAGGCGCTGGACGTGCACGTTGACCAGGCGGGTGTCGGCGCTGTGGCGGTAGCCCCAGACCTGCTCCAGCAGCACCTCACGGGTGAACACCTGCCAGGGCTTGCGGGCCAGGCAGACGAGGAGGTCGAACTCCAGCGGCGTCAGGTTGATCGGCGCACCGGCGCGGGTCACGGCGTGGCCGGCCACGTCGATGGTCACGTCGCCGATCGTCAGGCCCTCGTCGTTCGTGACGTCGTGTCGGCGGACGCGGGCCCGGATCCGCGCGATGAGCTCCTTGGGCTTGAACGGCTTGACGATGTAGTCGTCGGCCCCGGACTCGAGGCCGACGACGACGTCGATGGTGTCGCCCTTCGCGGTGAGCATCACGATCGGCACGCCCGACTCGGCGCGGATCTCCTTGCACACGTCGATGCCGTCCTTGCCGGGCAGCATCAGGTCGAGGAGCACCAGGTCGGGCTTGTAGTCGCGGAAATGCGTCGAGGGCCACGTCTCCGCGGCCCACGATGCGGCTGTCGAACCCCTCCTGGCGGAGAACGATGGAGAGCATCTCCGCCAAGGAGGCGTCGTCGTCGACGACGAGCACGCTGCCACGCGTGGGCTCGGCAAGGTCATTCATGTCGCCAGTCTAGGGACACGTCCCCGACCGACCTCCGGGCTCAGTAGCGGTAGAGGTCGGACTTGTACGGGCCGGCGACGTCGACGCCGAGGTAGGCGGCCTGCTCCTTGGTGAGCTCGGTCAGCTCGACACCGAGGGCGTCGAGGTGCAGGCGGGCCACCTCTTCGTCGAGGTGCTTGGGCAGGACGTGCACGCCCAGCTCGTACTGGCTGGCCTTGCTGTAGAGCTCGATCTGCGCCAGCACCTGGTTGGTGAACGAGTTCGACATGACGAACGACGGGTGGCCGGTCGCGTTGCCGAGGTTGAGCAGGCGTCCCTCGGACAGCACGATGATCTTCTTGCCGTCGGGGAAGATCCACTGGTGGACCTGGGGCTTGATCTCGTCCTTGACGATGCCCTCGATCTTGGCGAGGCCCGCCATGTTGATCTCGTTGTCGAAGTGGCCGATGTTGCCGACGATCGCCTGGTGCTTCATCTTCTCGAAGTGCTCGACCCGGATGATGTCGAAGTTGCCCGTCGTGGTGATGAAGATGTCGGCGGTCTCGACGACCGACTCGAGGCGCTTGACCTCGTAGCCGTCCATGGCCGCCTGCAGCGCGCAGATCGGGTCGATCTCGGTCACGATGACGCGGGCGCCCTGGCCGCGCAGCGACTCCGCGGAGCCCTTGCCGACGTCGCCGTAGCCGCAGACGACGGCGACCTTGCCGCCGATCATCACGTCGGTGGCGCGGTTGAGGCCGTCGATCAGCGAGTGGCGGCAGCCGTACTTGTTGTCGAACTTGGACTTGGTGACCGAGTCGTTGACGTTGATCGCCGGGAAGAGCAGCGTGCCGTCGCGGAAGCGGTCGTAGAGGCGCAGCACGCCGGTGGTGGTCTCCTCGGAGACGCCCTTGATGTCCTGCGAGATCTTGGTCCAGTGCTGCGGCTTGGCGGCGACGGAGCGGGCCAGCACGCGCAGCACCTCCTTGAACTCCTCGTTGTCGGTGCTGTCCTGCGGCGGCACGACACCGGACTTCTCGTACTCGACGCCGAGGTGGAGCAGCATCGTGATGTCGCCACCGTCGTCGAGCAGGACGTTGGGGCCGCCCTCGGCGAAGTCGAAGACCTTCTCGGCCTCGTCCCAGTACTCGGCCAGCGACTCGCCCTTCCAGGCGAAGACGGGCGTGCCCTGGGGGTCGTCGACGGTGCCGTCGCGACCGACGACCACCGCAGCGGCGGCGTGGTCCTGGGTCGAGAAGATGTTGCAGGTGGCCCAGCGGACGTCGGCACCGAGCGCGGTGAGCGTCTCGATGAGGACGGCGGTCTGGATCGTCATGTGCAGCGAGCCGGCGATGCGGGCTCCGGCGAGCGGCTGGCTCGCTCCGAAGCGCTCACGCATGGCCATCAGGCCCGGCATCTCGTGCTCGGCGAGCTCGATCTCCTTGCGGCCGTAGGCAGCGAGGGTGAGGTCAGCGACGTTGAAGTCCATCAGGTGTCTCCCGGATTCCGAAGAGGTGCGTCTGCGCCGCACATCTGTGCATAGTCGGGATCTCCCGCGCGGACCTTCAGAGGGTAGAACTGGCCTCAGCGATTCGGAGAATCCTCGACAGCCGCCTCTTCAGGGTGGTCGCCGCCTGCCGAATCGTGCTCGTCACCGTGCTCCGCCCCGTGTCCGCCGCCGACGCCGACGGCGTGGAGCGCGGCCAGGATGATCCCGCCGACCACCAGGCCGACGACCGCGGAGACCACCGTGTTGAGGAGCCAGCCGACCAGGGCGCCGACCGCTCCACCGATGGCGTCGTGGACGTCCTGCTCCCAGTGGTGGAGGAGGTCGTACGGCGCGTGCAGGGCGTCGCCGAGTCCGGTGCCCTCCAGCAGCCCGTCGTGGCCACCGATCTCGTAGAGGCTGACCAGGAAGATGTGGCCGCCGACCCAGAGCATGGCGAGCGTGCCGATGAGGGAGATGGCCGCGAGCAGGCGCGGCATCGCGGAGACGAGCGCGAGCCCGATGCGCTGCGAGCCCTTCGACGGCTTCTCCGCGAGGTGCAGCCCGACGTCGTCCATCTTCACGATCAGCGCGACGACGCCGTAGACGAGGACGGTGATGAGCACCGCCACGACGGCCAGCACGATCGCCCGGATCCAGATGCTGGCGTCGGGGTCGGAGCCGACGACCTCCTTGAGCGCGATCACCATGATCTCGGCGCTGAGGATGAAGTCGGTGCGCACGGCCTGCGCGACGGTCCGGTCCTCGTGCTCGGAGGTGAACTCGCCCTGCTCGGTGACTGCCGCCTCGGCCTCGGTCGCGTGGCCGGAGAGCCGCTCGTAGACCTTGTGCGCGCCCTCGTAGGCGAGGAACGCACCACCGAAGATCAGGATCACCGGCAGCAGCCCGGGCAGGAACTGCCCCAGCAGCACGGCCGCGGGGAGGATGAAGACCAGCTTGTTGCGGAGCGAGCCGATCGCGATCTTCTTGATGATCGGCAGCTCGCGGTCGGCGGCGGAACCGTGGAGGTACTGCGGCGTCACCGCGGTGTCGTCGACGACCACCCCGGCGGCCTTGGCGCTCGCGCGGGCCGCAGCGGCGCCCACGTCGTCCACGCTGGCAGCGGCGATGCGCGCGAGTGCGGCGACGTCGTCGAGGAGGGCGAACAGTCCGCCGGCCATGGGTGGTCCTCCGGGATCAGTGGGTCAAGACCGGACCAGCCTATCGGCGGATCAGGCCCCCACCTCGAGCCGCATCACCCAGCGCCACTTGGCGATCTGCCGGTCGCGCACGAAGCCGAAGTCCTCGTAGAGCGACTCGGGCCCGGTGTGGAGGTAGGCCCCGCGCTGAGGTTTCCGGTCGGCGATCTGCTCCGGGTAGGCCTCGACCACTCCTCCACCCGCCTTGCGGATCTCGTCGATCACGGCGGTGACGGCGGCCCGGGCGACACCCTTCTCGCGGTGCTTGCTGCCGGTGAAGATGCAACCGATCCGCCACGCGGGCAGCACGTCGAGGCCCTTCTCGTAGGCCTTCGGGTTCTTGATGCGGGGCAGCTCCACCGGGCTGCCGAACTGGCACCAGCCGACGGCCGCGCCAGCGTCGTACACCAGCACCTGGTGGACCGTGCCGGCATCGGTGTGCGCCCGCTTGGCGAGGCGGTGGTCCTCCGCGCTCCCGCCCAGGCCCTCGGGATGGAACCCCATGCACCAGCACCCGCCCCACACCCCGTTGTTGGCCTCGACCAGCGCCGCGAAGTCGTCCCACGTGTCCGGGCTGAGGAGCCTGGTCTCGTAGGTCGGCATGCCGCTCACGCTAGTCCTGGTTGCGGACGAAATCGGGTGCCAGGACGTAGGTCATCAGCTCGGCGTGGGGCGGCATCGGACCGCGGCTCCGCTCGCCCGTGTCCGTCCAGCCGAGCTTCTCCCAGAAGGCACGACCGCGCGGGTTCGCCGCGTAGACCCGGAGCCAGGGACGTTCGACACCGGCGCTTCGCAGTCGGTCGATGAGCTCGTCGTGGGCGGTCCGTGCGAGGCCGCTCCCCCATGCGTCGACGGCAACGCCGAAGTGCATCACCTCGTCGCCGCGCAGGGCGGCGAAGCCGGAGACCTCGTGGTCCCGGAGGATGACGAAGCAGTCGATGCCCGGGTCCGCGATCTCCACCCGCCACCGGTCGGCGAGCACCTCGCGCGGGAACGGATGCGCGTCCTGCGGGAAGACCGCGGACAGTCCGGCGATCGACGCCGGCTCCTGGACGGCCATCACGGCAGGCACGTCGTCAACGTGCATCTGCCTGAGCACCGCGCGTCCGTCCCGCATCCGGCGAGGATACGAGCAGCCCGGAGTCACGCGCCGGGAGTATCGAGACCCGCGCACCGGTGGTTGAGGAACGACGAAGTCGTGTCACGAAACCCTCGAGCTCTGGTCGGTGGTTGAGGAGCGACGAAGTCGCGTCACGAAACCCCGGCGGCCGGGCTACTGCTCGGTGGTTGAGGTGCGAGCGGAGCGAGCCTCGAAACCACGCCAGATCCGGTCTCCACAGATCCCGTTCCACGCATCGCGACTGTCGGTGCCCGCCGGTAGGATCGAACACATGATCGAGACACTGGCGGCACCCGGAGCAGAGGTCGACGACGACCTCAGCGCCGCCGGCCTGCTCGCCTCGATCACCTCACGCAAGGCAGCCGAGGACCGTGCCGCAGCCGACGTCCTCGACCTTGCTGCCCGGTGGGCCGACCTCCACCCACCCGAGTCCATCCACTCCGCGGCCGCGTTCACCGTCCCCGGCTTCGAGCACGAAGAACCCATCGCCGGCCCAGGCTGCCCACTGGTCGCGGAGTTCTGCGTTGCCGAGCTCGGCACCGTGCTCGGCACCTCCACGTCGTCGGCGAAGAGCTTGATCGGTCACGCCCTCGAGCTGCGCCACCGCCTCCCGCGACTGTGGACCCTGGTCCAGTCCGGCACAGGTTCCTGCGTGGCGGGCGAGGCTGGTCGCCGAGGCCACCATCCACGCCACCCCCGCCCTCACCGTCGAGGCCGCCGGTTTCGTGGACGCGCAGGTCGCTGCCGTCGCCGGTCGGATCGGTCCCACGCAGCTCGACCGCCTCGTTGCCGAGACCATCAAGCGCTACGACCTCGCCACCCCTGACCCCGCTGCTGACCCCGAGGACGGCTACCTGTCGGTGGATCCGCGTCACGTCACCGTGCACGACCAGGACGTCCACTTCGCCGGGACCATCCACCTCGAGGCCGACCTCGACATCGCTGACGCCCTCGACCTCGACCGCGAGGTCGCCCACGGCAGCCGCAGTCCAGAAGGCCCTCGGCTCCACCGAATCCCTGGACGTACGACGTGCCAAGGCCCTCGGCGACCTCGCCCGCACCCAGACCGCACTCGACCTCCACGCCCAAGGCCACAGCGGCACACGCGACACCGACGACCGGCTACCGGTCGCCCGGGAGGTCGTCCTCCACGCCCACTTCGACGCCACCACCGTCGGGCGAGCACACCGTGTTCGGTCCCACCGGCCGGCTCGAGGAAGGCCAACGCCTGGTCCTGCTCGGCCAGGTCAAGGGCTGGTGCGCCGACTCCCGGACCAAGGTCACCATCAAGCCCGTCATCGACCTCAACGCCGACGCTGTCGACGTCGGCGTACGACGTGCCCGACCGGATCCGCGAGCAAGTGGCTCTGCGGGACCGCACGTGTGTGTTCCCGTGGTGCACCCGCCCCGCCCGGCGCTGCGACATCGACCACATCGAGCCCTTCGACCACCACGCCGCAGCCGAAGGCAGGCCACAACCCGGCCCCACGCAGTCATCGAATCTCGCCGCACTCTGCCGGTTCCACCACCGCCTCAAGACCTTCACCACCTGGACCTACCGGATGACCGCACCCGGCACCTTCGAATGGACCTCGCCGCACGGCCACCACTACCGACGCGACCACGACGGCACCACCGCCCTCGAACTCAGGCCGACCACTGGTTCTCGAGACCCTGCCGACAATGACCCCGCCCCGACAGCCCGCCGCAGCATCATGCGGCGGGCCTGAGGTGCGCGAGGATGGCGTCGTGGGACATCCGGCTGTCGAGGCACTCGTCGCTGAACTCGCCCAGCTCCACTGGGTGCGAGACGTCTGGCTGCACGGGTCCTTGGCCACGGGCGACCATCGTGCGGACGTCAGCGACATCGACCTCGTCGCAATCACCACGCGCCCACCCGACCCCAGCGAGGTACGACGCCTGCACCGCGCCATTGACGTGGCGTGGGTCGGGAGCGCGCTCGGTTGCGCATACGTCGACACAGCACAGGTGCCCCGCCTCGAGGCAAGCCATCCGACCTGGACCCATGGGCGGCTGATCGAGCGACGTCTGTCGCTGATGGTCCGCGCGGAGCTCCTCGACCACGGGCGCGTGCTGCTGGGTCGGCAACCGGCGCTCGTGCTGGGCCCGATGTCCCCGACTGACGTCCGGGAGGCGGCGGGGCAGGAGCTGAACGGTTACTGGTCCTGGGCGCTGCGGCGACCGTGGCTGTTCCTTCGTCCGCCGCTCGCCGACTTGGCACTGCTGAGCATGGCGCGGGCCCGTCTGACTCTGTCCACCGGATCGTTGGTTTCCAAGGACGACGCGCTGGCTCACGTGCGGGCCCCGCGTCGGGTCGTTGACGGTCTCCGCCGACGGCGTACGAGCCCGTCCCGTACCTGGCCGGTCTCGCCCGTCCTCGCACACCACGCTTGGCACGACACGCGCCGCACGATCGCGGAGCACTCCACCGCGCCGTAGCCGGCCGGACGCGGAATCGGACACGATGTCCTCGTGCCCTCGTTCGTGAAGTCCGTGACCTTCGACTGCCACGACCCGCTCGCCGTCGCGGCGTTCTGGGCGGCCGCTCTCGGTTCGAACGTCGACGAGGACAGCACGTCCGAGCGCGCGTGGGTGGAGCCGGCCGGGTGGGGCGGGCCGAACCTGTGGTTCCAGCGCGTGGCCGAGGACAAGACCGCGAAGAACCGCCAGCACTTCGACCTTCGGGTGATGGGTCCGCTGGAGGACGAGCGCGACCGCCTGGTCGCCCTGGGCGCGGCGGTCCTCGCCGACCACGGCGACCTGCTGGTGATGGCCGATCCCGAAGGCAACGAGTTCTGCCTCGAGACCTGACCCCGCTGTCGCCTCCCGCACGAGACACTGGCCTGATGGACGCTGCCGCCCTCCTCGCCCGCCTCGCCGAGGTCATCGACGCACACGACTGGGATCGCCTGCCGGCCCTCCTCCACCCGGACTTCACCTGCCGGCTGGTCCACACGGGCGAGGTGTTCGACCGCGACCAGTGGGTCCGGCTCAACGCCGACTACCCCGGCTTCCAGCGGATGCACCGCGAGGACCTCGTGGCGGACGGCGACCGGGGCGTGCTGCGCGCCCGCGTGATCGGCACCCGCGACGACGGGAGCGATCTCGAGTTCGCGGTGGCGAGCTTCGCTGCCGTTCGCGACGACCTGATCGTGGAGCTCGTCGAGGTCTGGGCCGACGTCGACCAGCAGGCTCCGGAGGGCACCCGGCCGCTAGCCTGAGCGGGTGCTGCCCGAGCCGACCGAGCGACTGCGATTCCGCCGCATGGTGATGGCGGACCTCGATGCGGTCGAGGCCGTGCTCTCCGCGCCCGACCCGGTCCGCACCGGACGTCCTGAGCGGACCCGGGACGACGCGGTGCGCTGGATCGAGTGGCAGGAGCGCAACTACGCCGAGCACGACTTCGGGCTCTGGGTCGTCGAGACCCACGACGGTGGGTTCGTCGGCGACTGCGGCCTCACCGTGCAGGACGTCGAGGGCACGCCCCACGTCGAGGTCGGCTACCACGTGATGCCGGCGATGCGCCGCCAGGGCTACGCCTCAGAGGCGGCCCGAGCCGTGCGCGACTGTGCAGCCGCGCACGGCGTCGAGCACCTCGTCGCCCTCATCCGCCCCGAGAACACCCCGTCACAGGGAGTGGCCCGCAGCCTCGGCATGGAGGTCGAGCGGGAAGCCTTCGTCCACGGCGCCGACGCGCTCGTGTTCGGGATGCTGCTGGACCAGGGCGACTGAGGTCACTTCATCTTCTTGGCGGCGACCTTCGCGAGCTTCTTGATGCTGGACGTCGGGACGGCCGCGTCGTCGATCGCCACGACGCTGCCGACCCGCTTGCCGTCGCGGACCAGCACGCTGGTGGAGTAGCTCGTGACGCCGGAGAACGACGTCTGCTGCACCACGGTCAGGGAGTCGTCGCCGAGCTTCAGGGACTTGCCCAGGCTCGAGGTGACCGTCGCGCCCGTCGTGGGCTCGGTCCAGGTCGCGCACTTCTTGACGTACTTCTTGTAGGCCGCGAGGTAGGACTTCGCCTTGGCGGCGGACTTCACCTCGGCGACCCCGGCCACCACGACGGGGAACCCGGTCGCGGACACCCCGGTGGTGCTGACGACCGACTTCGCCTCGTCTGCCGTCGGCTTGCCGCAGGTCTTGCTCGGCACGCTGATCTGCTTGGTCTTGTCGGTGGTGAACTCGCCGTCGGCGAGCTCGGGGAACGCCTTGACGATGTCCTTCTGGCTCGGGGCGTCCTTGGCGGTCACGGCCGCCTGCGCGGTGGGCGCGTTCACGAGCAGAAGGGCGGTGGCGAGGCCGGCGGCAAGGGACAGGGACGTGCGCTTCATGGGTTCTCCTGGATACGTCGAAAGGAACATCGGCCCCCTACCCATCGACGACCGGTCCAACCCCGTCGGCCATGGGTGAGGTGGTGCACGAGCAGGTCCGCCCTACTCCTCGACCAGCCCGACGCGCAGGTACTCGGCGGCGTAGGTCCCGGCCAGCAGCAAGGAGGCGTAGCGCGCCACCTCCGCGTCGGCGTCGGTCTCGAGGGTCTCGACCCGCACCCCGTGACGGGCGGCAGCGGCGGTCAGCTCGGTGGTCTGCACGCGGACGGCAGGGTCGTCGGACCGGTCGTCGAGCACGAGGAGGAGCGGGCGCAGGTCGGCCGCCTCCTCGGCGAAGGGGTCGGCGAAGACGTCGTGCGGCTTGGTCGCCTCGATGATCGGGAGGAGGTGCTCGGCGTCGCCGGCGATCGCGGAACGACCACTCGTACGTCGCAGGGACTCGGCCAGTCGTCGCGCCGCGCGGGCTGCGAGGACCGAGCCGCCCCACACCAACGGGTTGGTGTCGGCCATGGCGATCGCCAGCATCTTGGCGGGGTTGACCGCCAGGTCGCGGTGGGGCGAGCAGTTGGTGGCCACGTCGTCGAGCGACTCCGCGACGGACTCGGCGTCGGCGCGCGGGCCCAGGTGCACGTGGGCGAGGTAGTCCAGCATCACCACGGCGGTGGCGAGCTGGTCCCCGGTGACGGTCGGCAGGACGGTCACGTAGCGGCCCGCTGCGTGCTCACCGACGAGCGAGCGCTGGGGACAGGCGACGACGACCTGTGCCCCGCGGCGTACGGCCTCCGCGACGGCGGACGCCGATCCGTGGTCGTTGCCCTCGGGCGCGAGCATCACGACGAGGTCGAGGGACCCCGCCCAGCCGGGCAGCCCGGGATTGGGCCAGGCCACGAACGGCACCGGGCACCACGGCTCGAGCACCGCGCGCAGCAGGCGCGAGTCGGGGCCGGCGGCGATCACCGCGCGCGGCGGGGACTCGTCACGGCCGCGTTCGATCAGCTCGGCGGTCGCGGTGGCCGCCTCGTGCGCCTCGCGTCGCACCCGCGCGCCGCTCTCGGCGAGCGTGCGCAGTCGGAGATCGACCGTGTCCAGCACCCCGGCGTCGTCCAGCCGGGCCTCGTCGAACCACGTCGCCACGGCCAGTCTCCTCAGTCGGGCTTGCGGGCCTCGTCGACCAGCAGCACAGGGATGTCGTCGCGCACCGGATAGGCGTTGCCGCATCCCTGGCACACGAGCTCCTCGGACTGCTCCACGAGGGATCCGTGGCAGGCCGGGCAGACGATGATGCTCAGCAGCTGCGCGTCGATGTTCACGCCGATGATCCTAGGGGGTGCCCGACCGGCTCAGTCGGTCGGTGCGAGCACCCGCAGGTGCCCGCGCTTGGACCCGCGACCCGGGTCGTCGGTGGAGTGCAGCGGCACCGGCGCGGGAGCCGGCCGGCCGGCCTCGCGCACCGCGTCGGCGAGCGCGAGCAGGTCGTCGCTGCTGGGTCCCTGGGCCCGCGGGTCCGGAGCCAGCCGGAGCACCTCCCAGCCACGCGGCGCGGACAGTCGCTCGCTGTGGGTGTCGCACAGGTCGTAGGCGTGCGGCTCGGCATAGGTCGCCAACGGGCCCAGGACGGCCGTCTGGTCGGCATAGACGTAGGTCAGCGTGTTGACCGCAGGACGGCCACACGCCGTGCGCGAACAACGACGGGCAGGACTCACGGCGCCGACGCTACCCGCCGCACGCACGCGCGGCGCTTAGGCTCGCGGCGTGAGGGAAGGCGTGGAGGACCGGGTGGAGGAGAGCGTGGACGACGTCAGCACCGGCGAGCGGGGCCGCAGCCGGAGCCGGGACCGGCGCGGTCGCGGCATGCGCGGTCCGGGCATCCTGCCCGCCGAGCCCGGCACGCCGGCCCTGCGCACCGCCCGGCAGAAGTTCGACCAGCTCGTGCTCGACATCGTCACGCCGCTCGACGAGCGGTGGCAGCGCCACCTCGGCCTGGTGGAGTACGCCGTCGAGGACGCGCCGATGCTGCCCGACGACTGGGGCGACGAGACCGTGCCGCTGTCCTCGCTCGTGCGCGGCAAGGGCACCGCACCGACCCGGCTCGTGCTCTTCCGGCGCCCGATCGAGCACCGGTCCACCAGCCGCGACGAGCTCGAGGCGATGGTGCACACGGTGGTGGTCGAGCAGCTCGCGGAGCTGCTCGGGCTGACGCCCGGCCAGGTGGACGAGAGGTACGTCGACTAGCGCTGGGCCGGTCGGACGTCCGGCACCTCGCTGGTGGTGTCCAGCTCGGTCAGCGGCATCAGGGAGAGTCCCTGGTCGGTGACCTCGAGCGAGATCACGGCCTGGCCGCGCTCGAGGCTGACCAGTGCCAGCGCGGCATCGTCGGGGAGTCGGATGCGCGCGGCGGTGGCGGGGTCGATCTCCACCCGGCGCTCGCGCACGACGGCGTTGCCGTCCTCGTCCCAGGCTCGCAGGGTGAGCACGTCGCCCGTGGTCGCGCCGGCGACGACGAGACGCTTCGCGCCGGCCGGCACGGCGACTCCCGTCTCGCCGGCCACCAGTGGACCCGCGACCGTGAACGCCAGGTCGGTCGGGGTCTGGCTGCGCAGGCTGGCCGTGACCGGGCCGGTGGCCTCCACCTTCAACGCCTGCACCCCCGCCGCCGTACGACCGCGGAGCACGCCGCTGAGGTCGACCTCGCTGACCGAGGCCGGGGCGAGCGTCACCTCCTCGAAGCCCGCCGGAGCGAACTCGCTCTCCTCGCTGACCAGCTTGAGCGCGACCCGGACCTCGCTGTCGCCGGGGTTGGCCAGCGTCAGGGTCCGGTCGGCCGCGGTGGCGCCGACCCCGGTGAGGTACGACGACGAGGCGGGCGCAGCCTGCGACGGCAGCCACTCGCGCACCGCCTTGTCGCGACCCACCGGGTCGAGCACGTCGACGACGTCCGCCGCGAGTCGGCCCCGCGACACCAGGACCTGCACGGCGAGGGCGTCACGGTTGGGGGCGACCTCGGACAGGTCGAAGGAGGTCGAGCCGCTGCCGGGGACGCGGATGCCGCGCAGTGCGGGCACGTCGACGAGGCCGCTGCCGTCCCACACCGCCACGTCGGCGACGGCCGGACCCTTGTCGGGATTGACGAGGGTGAGCGTCGAGGCGTGCTCGGCCGAGGCGCCGAGCCCGGTGAACCAGCGTTCGGGGGCGGGCTGCTGGCAGCCCACGGCCGATCCGGCCCCGGACCGCGAAGCCACCAGCCCGGTGGCCAGGTCGCCGGCGGCGTTGATCACGACGGAGGAGCGCTCCTCCCGGGAGGCGACGCCACCGGTGAGGCTCTCGGTGTCGTCGTCGCGTCCCACCCGGAGCGCGAGGTCACCCGAGGCGAGCTGGGTGTTGCCCAGCCGGACCTCGTCGGCTCCCGGCAGCCGGGCCGGGCAGACCGCGGTCGCGCGGTCGAGCGGCGCGGCCGCGGGGCCGTAGGACGTCGGCGGCGTCTCCGCGGGGCGTACGAGGCCGAGCGCCGCGACGGTCAGCAGCGGGATGGCCACGGCGAGCAGGGTCAGCGGGGACGGGCGTCGGCGGGACGTCTCGACGACCCGGCGTCGGCCACCGCCGGAGGTGGCGGCGGGCGTGGGCTCACTCATCGCGACCTCTCTCCCTGCGCTGCCGCACCGTCGGGGCGGCGAGCACCAGCGCGGCCAGGATCGCCAGGCCCTGCAGGACCAGCAGCGCGATGCGCCAGTAGGAGCGCGGCCCGTCGAGGGCCGAGGCGTCGAGCGGTCGGTCGACCCGCCAGGCCCGGGTGCTGCGGTCCTCGGCGCTGGCCTGCTCGAGGCCGGCAGTGGCGTCGAGCAGGGAGGAGACCGAGCCGTCGGCGGGCGAGCTGAGGACGACGTACTCGATCCCCCGGTCACCGAGGGACGCGACCACGCCGGGGGTCGGCGAGGAGACGAGTGCCTGCACCTCGGAGGTGAGCTCGGTGTCCTCGTCGGCCAGCGTCAGGATCTCGTCCTCGCCGACGGTCGTGCCGTCGTCGCGCCGGATCCGGTAGGTGATGCCGTCGTCGACCGAACCGCTCAGCACGAGCACGCCGTGCTCCTCGCCGAGCAGCGAGCTCTGCTCCATGTAGACCGGCACCGTCTGCTCGGCGCTGCGGGTCAACGCGTTGTCGGGCGTGGTCAGCCACCAGCCCAGGCCGCCCAACGGCACGATCGCGGCCGCGACGGCCAGGCTCGCGGCGAGGCCGCGCTGCCACACCGGGTGGTGCTCGTCGAGGCGACGGAGGTAGGCGTCGGCGCCCAGCACGACCGCCACGATCGCGGTGCCCTGGAGGATCACGACGAACAGGCCCAGGCTCGGGCGGGTGGTGACCGAGGGCAGGTCGAGGGTGACGTGCGAGAGCAGGCCGGAGACCACGGCAGCGGCCAGTGCGACCAGCCAGCAGATCGCGACGGGGATGCGGGTACGACGCGGGACGAGCGCCGCGAAGGCCAGCAGGCCGAGCACCACTCCGAGCCACGAGGGGGCGCCGAGGTCGTTGAGCCGCCCGGTCACCAGGCCGCCGAAGGTGACCTGGTCGACCGTGAGCCGCCCGGCCTCCAGCAGCAGTCCGGACGCGGAGCCGGTGGTGATCAGCGGCAGCAGCCAGGGGGCCAGCAGCACCGGCGTCGCAGCCACTGCGACGACCGGCGGTCCCCAGCTGTCGCGCTCGCGCAGCAGCCGCGGTGCGATGACGGCGGCGCCGCCCAGCACCACCGCCGTCGCGAGCAGGGCGAAGAGCCAGAAGCCGGGCACGAACGCCGCCCCGAGGGCCAGCAGCAGCGCCGTGCGCCAGGCCGCGCGCCAGCGGCGGTCGCGGTCGGGGTCGACGAAGCCCAGCGCGGCGTGCGCGGCCCACGGCAGCAGCGCGGCGACGGCGACCGTGCCGAAGCGCCCCTCGGCCCAGGCGCCCGACGACACCGGGACCAGGGCATAGCTCAGGGCACCCCAGACGACCAGCCAGCGCGGGAGCCCGAGCGGGTCGACGAGGCGGCCGACGACCTTGAGCAGCCGCCACGCGCCCCAGGCCGCCACGGGCACGGCGAGCAGCATGAGCGAGGACACCACCGCACCCGTGTGGCCGAGCAGCAGCGACGCGGCGAGCGCGAAGGGCAGGACGTAGGCCGGGGCCGGGACGTCGGTGCCCGTGCCGAGCGGGTGCCACGTCGTGACGTGGAGCCGCCACCAGTCCCCCGCGGCCGACGGCACCGGCGACAGCGCGCCGCCCGTGATCGAGCCGAACGCCTCCCGACCGGCGACCAGCGCGAGGATCCCGAACAGCACCAGCACCACGGCCACGGGGTTGGTGAAGAACCGGGCCACCACACCGGTGTCGGTCAGGTAGGCGTCCTCGTCGTCCTCGACCGAGCCGCGTCGCTGCTCGCGGCCGACCGGCGCGGACTCCGGCGCCTTGGCCAGCCGGCGGCGCTCGGCCACGTCGGCTGCCTGGCTGGTCGCGGCCGACGCGAGGTCGGTGATGAAGTCGAGACCGTGGCGGTAGGGCAGCCAGACCGGCGCCAGCAACGGGCGTACGTCGGCCGGCTCGCCTTCGCGGCGGCCGGCACGCTCGCGGCGCGCGGCCAGCAGCTGACGGGGGCGACCGTGCACCGACAGGACCGCCGCCAGCTCGTCGAGGGCCTCCCCGACCGAGCGCACGGCGAGATAGCCGAGGACCCGGAGGATCGAGCCGAGGAAGAGCCGGACGTAGTGCCAGAGGAAGGCCCGCGACGACACGTTGGCCAGCGAGGTGAACAGGGCCGCCCGGCGCTCCTGGTAGTGCGTGTGGCGTCCGGTCAGCGGGGTGCGGCGGATGCCGCGGTGCGCGGCCTCGGCGTGGAAGACGACGGCCTGCGGCACGACCAGCGTGCGGTGGCCGGCCAGCGCGGCGCGCCAGCCGAAGTCGATGTCGTTGCCGAAGATCGGCAGCTCCTCGTCGAGACCACCCAGCGACTCCAGCACCCGTCGGCGCACGAGCATGCCCGCGGTGTTGACCGCCAGCACCTCGCGGACGGCGTCGTGCTGGCCCTGGTCGTACTCGCCCCGCTCCAGACCGGTCTCCCGCCGACCGGTGCCGGTGATCGTCAGGCCGACCTCGAGCAGTCGCCGGAGCGAGGGCCACTCACGCAGCTTCGGGCCGAGGATCGCGGCGTCCGGGTGCGCCTGCGCCGCGGCGAGCAGCTCGGCCAGCGCGCCGGGCTCGGGGTTGCTGTCGTCGTGCAGCAGCCAGATCCACTCGTCCGGATCGGCGGCGGGCGCCAGGTCGAGGCCGTGGCGGACGGCGGCCGGATAGCTCGTCGAGCCGGGTACGACGTCGAGCACGGCCCGCGAGTCGTCCAGACCACCTCGGCCGAGGCCGTCGCGGACGATCTCGACACTGTCGTCGCGGCTGGTGGTGTCGACGGCCACGACGCGGTCCACCGGGAGGGTCTGCCCGGTCAGACCGGTGAGAACTGCTGGCAACCATCGCGCCCCGTCATGACTGACGAGAAGCGCAGTGACGGTCACCGGAGCACCTTAGCGAGGCACCCCATGCCGCCAAAAACCGCAGAATCGGCGGCGAGGAACGATCGTCAGACGGCGCGCTTCTTGAGCTTGCGCCGCTCCCGCTCGGACAGACCGCCCCAGATGCCGAAGCGCTCGTCGTTCATCAACGCGGACTCCAGGCAGTCGTCGCGGACCTCGCACGTCAGGCAGACCTTCTTGGCCTCCCGGGTCGATCCACCCTTCTCGGGGAAGAACGCCTCGGGATCCGTCTGCGCACACAGGGCGCGGTCCTGCCAACCGAACTCCTCGCCCTCGGGCTCGAGGAGAAACAGTTCTGCTCTCATGGTGTTAAGTCCTTTCGACCCTGTTTCAGAACTGAACGACACTGTGGGAATTACATGCCTGTCGTGCCCGCAAGTCAAGCCCGGATCTGATATGGCCATTCCTCTTCCGGCAGGCTGTTCCTATGCCATCATCTGCGACCACGCTCCGCCGTATCACCGTCCTGTCCGGCGGTGTCGGCGGGGCCAGGTTCATCCAGGGACTGCTCCACGGCCTGCGCACGGGCTCGGTTCCCGGCGGTTCGGCCGACACCGAGGTCACCGTCATCGCCAACACCGCCGACGACTGGTGGATCCACGGGCTGAAGGTCTGCCCCGACCTCGACACCGTGATGTACACCCTCGGCGACGGCATCGACGTGGACCGCGGGTGGGGTCGCCGCGAGGAGACCTGGAGCGCCAAGACCGAGCTCGAGGCCTACGGCGTCGAGCCGACGTGGTTCGGCCTGGGCGACCGCGACATCGCCACCCACCTGGTCCGGACGCAGATGCTGGAGGCCGGCTTCGGGCTGTCGCAGGTCACCGAGGCGCTGTGCCGCCGCTGGCAGCCGGGCGTCCGGCTCCTGCCGATGAGCGACGACCGTGTCGAGACCCACATCGCCGTCGCCGACCCCGACAGCCCCAGCGGTCGCCGGGTCATCCACTTCCAGGAGTACTGGGTCCGGCTGCGCGCCGCGGTGCCCGCCGAGGCGGTGCTGGTCGTCGGCCAGGACGCCGCGACCCCGGCGCCCGGCGTGCTCGAGGCGATCGCCGAGACCGACCTGCTGGTCCTGCCGCCGTCCAACCCGGTGGTCTCGGTGGGCACCATCCTCGGGGTGCCGGGCATCCGCGACGCCGTCCGCGCCACGGCGGCGCCGGTCGTCGGGGTCTCCCCCATCGTCGGCGCCTCGCACGTGCACGGCATGGCCCACCAGATGCTCACCAGCATCGGGGTCGAGGTCAGTGCGGGTGCGGTCGGCGCCCACTACGGCGCCCGGTCCCACGGTGGGGTGCTCGACGGCTGGCTGGTCGACACCCGCGACGCCGACCAGGTCGCCGGCCTCGAGGCGGCCGGCCTGCGCGCGGAGGCGGTGCCGCTGATGATGACCGACCACGACGCGACTGCGGCGATGGCGGCGGCTGCCGTCGCCCTGGTGAGCGACGCAGTGGCATGAACCGTCTGGAGGTCTGGGCGCCCGACGGGCTGCCCGAGGTCCGCGCGGGCGACGACCTCGCGGGCCTGGTGCTCGCGGCGTCTCGGCGACGGCGCCGACCTCGCCGACGGCGACATCGTCTGCGTCACGAGCAAGGTGGTCAGCAAGGCCGAGGGCCGGACCCGGGTCGGTGAGCGCGAGGCGGCGATCGACGAGGAGACGGTCCGCGTGGTGGCCCGGCGCGGTGCCACCCGCATCGTCCGCCACCGGCTGGGCCTCACGATGGCCGCGGCCGGGGTCGATGCCTCCAACGTGCCGGTCGGCTCGATCGTGCTGCTCCCCCGCGACCCCGACGCGTCGGCGAGCGCCCTGCGTCACGAGATCCTCGCCCGGGCCGACGTCAACGTCGGCGTCCTGGTCACCGACACGGCCGGGCGCGCCTGGCGCGAGGGCCAGACCGACATCGCCATCGGCGCCGCCGGGCTGGTGGTCGCGGAGGACTTCGCCGGCCGCTCCGACCCGCACGGCAACCCGCTCGTCGTCACGCTCCCGGCGGTGGCCGACGAGCTCGCCGGCGCGGCCGAGCTCGCCCAGGGCAAGCTGGCGGGCCGTCCCGTGGCCGTGGTCCGCGGCCGCGCCGACCTGGTCCTGCCGCCCGGGGAGCGCGGGCCCGGCGCCGCGTCGCTCGTGCGCGCCGAGGGCGGCGACCTGTTCGGCTGGGGCGCCCGCGAGGCCGTCGTACGCGCCCTCGCCGGGGTCGAGGAGGACCGGGTGCCGTTCGGCGCGAAGGCTCCCGCCGAGGAGCTGGCGGCCGCGCTCGACCGGCTGCCCCACGAGGCCGACCGGACGGCCGTCGCCGCGGTCTGCTTCGCCCACGGGTGGCGGATCGAGGACTGGGAACAGGCCTGAACAGGACGTATCACCTGTGACTACGTAGACTCTGCCAGCGCAGCACAGCCCCACCCAGATCACTCCGCATCGACCGAGAGACACCGAGCACCGTGGCCAAGAAGGCAAAGACCGACCGTCAGGCGGTCATCGACTCCATCCGCTCCCAGCAGTCGCGTTCCGAGAACCGGCGCGGCGTGGCCATCGTGGGCGTGTGCGTCCTGGTCGCCGTCGTGATCGTGGGAGCGGCCGCCTTCAAGCCGGTGAAGGACTGGTACGACCTGCGGTCCTACTCGGCCGACTCGCTGAGCGACATCGGCGCCAAGGCGTCGTCGTGCCAGAAGGTCGTCACCAAGAAGGCCGACGGCAACCAGGACCACGTCGACGTCGGCACGCCGATGAGCTACCCCGACGCCCCGCCGGCCTTCGGCACCCACTGGAACATGTGGGACTCGATGGACCGCAAGCTCTACACGACCTCGGACCGTCCCGAGCTCGGCGAGCTGGTGCACAACCTCGAGCACGGCTACACGATCCTCTGGTACGACAAGACGATCGCCGACAGCTCGACCGCGATGGACGACCTCCGGGGCATCGCCTCCAAGCTGCAGGGCACCACCAACCTGCGCGACAAGTTCAAGGCCGTGCCGTGGGAGTCCAAGGACGGCAAGGCCTTCCCCGAGGGCCAGCACGTCGCCTTCACCCACTGGTCGGTCGGCGGCGCCGGCGAGACCGACGCCTCCAAGCAGGTCGGCGTCTGGCAGTACTGCTCGGACCTGAGCGGCGCAGCCCTCGACACCTTCATGACCGACTACCCCTACATGGACTCCCCGGAGCCCACGGTCGTCTGACCGGCCCATGACCACGTTCGCCGAGGTCCTCGCCGCCCAGCTGCGGCGGGAGCCCGGGCGACCGTTGCTCACGTTCTACGACCACGCCACCGACGAGCGGGTCGAGCTGTCGGTGACGACCTACGCCAACTGGGTGGCCAAGGCGTCCGGCCTGCTGACCGACGTGGCCGACCTCGAGCGCGGCATGTCGCTGCGCATCGACCTGCCGCCGCACTGGCTCTCACCGGTGTTCCTCGGCGCGGCCTGGACGATCGGCCTGAGGGTCACCGCCTCCGACGAGCCCGATGCCGTGGTCTGCGGCCCCGAGGGGCTGGACGCGTGGGCGGCGCGGGCCCACGACCTGCCCGTGCTGGCCTGCAGCCTGCGGCCGCTCGGCGTGCGCTTCGCCGAGACCCTGCCCGCGGGCGTGCTGGACGTCGGCGTGGAGATCTGGGGGCAGCCCGACGGCTTCGCCGCCTGGGACCCGCCGACCGACGACGACCTCGCCACCGACTCGCTGACCCAGGCGGAGGTGAACGACCTGACGGCCGCCGTCGGGAGTTCCCTCACCGACGGCGGCCGTCTTCTGTCGGTGGCCGACCCGGCTTCCCCACCAGGAATGGCCACCTTCACCGAGCCCCTCGGAAGAGGAGGCTCGCTGGTTCTCGTCCGCAATCCCGACCCGAGTCGCCTCGACGGCGTCTACGACGCCGAACGGGCGACTGCCCGGGCCTGATCGCGTTGTCGTCCGCCGATCACCCGGCCAGGTCGAAGCCCCCCAGTCCTCGCCCAGCAGGCGCGGGCTCGAGACGCCGGACCTGCGACCGCAGTAGACGTAGGCCAGCCCGCTTGCGCGGTCGCGCACGATGTAGTCGAGCTTGCCCTTGAGCGTCATCGGCTGGACCTCGAGGACCCAGTCGAAGCCGGAGAGGTCCGACGGGAGCCCGGCAGTGGTCGGGACGACGCCGCCCTTGACCGGCACGGCGGCGGCGAAGCCCGCGCCGGTGCCGGGCCAGACCGACAGCTTGCCGCCCGTGGGCGTGCCGACCAGGTCGGGGATGCCGTCACCGGTGACGTCACCGACCGCGGTCAGACCGGAGACCGCGCCCCAGCCCTCGCCCAGCAGCGTCGGGCTGCGCCAGCGCTCCGGTGCCGTTGCCGGCGAAGAGGAAGAGCTGACCGGAGGCGTTGCGGCCGAGCACGTCGCCGAAGCCGTCGCGGTTGACGTCGCCGGCGTTGAGCAGGAGGTCCATCCCGGCGAAGGAGACGCCGGTGTCGACCGGTGCGCCGAGCTCGTAGGTGTCGCGGTTGCGCGACGACGACGAGCTGCTTGCCCGCGATGCCGATCAGGTCGGCACCCGGTCCGCCGACCAGGTTGGCGGCGGTGATGCCGCGCATCGTCTTGAGGTTGGACGCCGGGCCGCGCGCGGCGCCGAACGTCCCGTCGCCGCGGCCGGGCAGCATCAGCATGTTGCCGGCGCTGTTGCGCGCCACGAGGTCGGGGCGACCGTCGCCGTTGAAGTCGCCGGCGACGATGCGGTTGAACTTGCTCCAGCGAGCCGGCGACGCGCTGCGGCGGGGCGAAGCGGCCGGTGCCGTAGCCGGTCTGGAGGTAGAGCCGGTTCTTCGTGCGCAGCAGCGAGGTCGGCGCGGCCGTCGCCGTTGACGTCACCGGCACCGACGATCTGCTTGTAGTCGCCGTAGCCCTTGCGGGTCACCTTGCGGGAGAAGCCGCCCTTGCCGGTCGCGGTGAGGACGACCAGCCGGCCCTTGTAGCGGGCGACGAGGTCGTTGCGGCCGTCGCCGTTGATGTCGCCGGCGGCGGTGATCAGCGAGTAGCCGCGCAGCTTCAGCTTCCGGACGGTCTTGCCGAACTTGCCGTTGCGCTTGCCCTCGCGGATCCGGACGATGCCCGGACTTGTCCACGGTGACCAGGTCGGCCGACGCCGTCGCCGGTGAGGTCGGGCGAGACGAGCACGTCAGCGGTCTTGTCCCAGCCCTTCTTGCCGACGACCGTGCGCTTCTGGAACGACGTGAGGCCGCCGGTGGGGATGACCAGGCCGCGACCGTCGGACGGCACGGCGGACCACCAGGTCGGGGTACGGCGACGCGTCGAGGTTGTTCTGCGGGTTGGGCTCCGACACCGTGATCGGCTGCACCGTCGGGCGTGACCGGCGCGGCGGACGAGGCGTACTGGCGGATGAGCGGGATCTGGGCGTAGAGGTACTTGCCCGGGCACGCGGTCGAGCCGGCGTCGCGGTGGCCGTTGATCGCCGCGAAGGTCTTGCTGCCGATCTGTCTGCGACATCGAGGCGGGGTCGACGCCGCTGATCGAGAGCTTCCAGGCGAAGAGCTGGCCGTAGGCGCGCAGCATCGCGTCGCTGGGCTGCACGACGTCGTAGTTGCCGATGGCCGACATCGCGAAGGAGTACTGGTTGTAGTTGAGCGTGTGGGCACCGACGACCGGCTTGTCGATGCCGCCGTAGCGGCCCTCCCAGATGCGGCCGAAGCGGTCGACGAGGAAGTTGTAGCCGATGTCGCTCCAGCCGCGGGACTTCACGTGGTAGGCGTAGATGCTGCGGATGATCGCGGGCACCTGCTCCTCGGTGTAGTCGTTGGCGTTGACCGTGTGGTGGACGAAGCCGCCGTTGATCGTGCCGTAGCGCAGCGAGCCCTTGTTGCGGATGCTCTCGTCGGCACCCCACTGGGCGCGGGAGTAGATCGTGGGCTGCGCGGCCGCCTTGGCGGCCTTCGCGTTGGTCGGCGCGGCCTGCAGCGTGATCCCCGAGCCGTCGGAGTCCCCCATCAGGGAGCCCTGCTCGGCGAAGTCCTCCTCGTAGGAGGACACGCCGTCGCCGTCGCCACCCTTGTCGGCACCCTTGTCGGCAGCGGCCTCGGACTCGCTCGACTTCGCCGAGCCCGGGTCCACCAGGGCGAGGGAGAGGTCGTCGGGCAGCGTCGCGCCGGTGGTGCTGGCCTGGACCTGGACGTCGTCGACCTCGCCCACGAACGTCGGCTCGGTGCCCGGCCGGGAGGCCGCCGCCTCCGCGCTGCCGTCGTCCGGGCCGTGCTCGTCGTGGTACTCCAGGGCCTCCCAGTCGCTCCACTCGTCGCCGGTGCGGGTGCGCACCTGGAGGGAGATCTGGTCCTCCTCGAGGTCCTCACCGTGCTGCCAGGTGACACCGATCGCGGCGAAGCCCACCACCGACTGCGGCTTGCTCTGCACCCGCGCGTCGGTGGCGCCGCCGGCGACGGTGCGGCCACGCAGGCCGGCGAACCCGCCGGTCGCACCCGTGAGGGGCACCTCGGTGACGGTCGGCTTCACGGCGCCGGTCGGCACCGTCGCCGACATCAGCTCGGCGGGTGCCGCCCGGTGGCCACCGGAGGACGCGCCCCCGGCGTGCTCACCGACGATGTCGAGGGACACCACTCCGGAAGCGGGCGTGAGGACGACGAGGACGACACCCAGGGCCAGCACCTGCTGGCAGAGGGTGACAAGACGGGCCTGAACGGGTCGCATGAAGATCTCTACTCCTGTGTGGGGGAAGGTCACACAAGGCAGCAGTTCACACCAGTCACACCAGTCACGGAAGAGTTTCTGAGTAACTACACGAGTGTAATTTCCACTCGACACGCCGTTACATCGGTGTAATTCTCGCAGACATCGCCGGCGAAAGCACTCCGAGAATGCGGTCGCCAAGCGGGTTTCGACGCGCCCGCTGCGACTTCGTTCCTCAGCCGCAGGGCTTGCTCAACCTGGCCGCACCCACGTCGGCGGCTCGTTCCTCGCGGCGGCTGCGCGTCTCATATGTCGTTGGCGAGCGCTTCGTCGCGATCGTCCTCGTCGCTGTCCTCGGCGTCGGGCTCGTCGTCGTCGCCGTCGTAGTGGAGGTACTTGATGGCTTCCTCGACGTCGCCGTCGAAGCCGAGTCGTCCCTTGTCCAGGACGATCGCGCGGTCGCACATCTTCTTGACCGAGCTGGCGGAGTGGCTGACGTAGAACAGCGTGATGCCGGACTCGCGGATCTCCTTCATGCGCTTGAGGCACTTGCGCTTGAAGGGGCGGTCCCCCACCGCGAGCACCTCGTCGGCGATGAAGATGTCGCAGTCGACGTGCACCGCCACGGAGAACCCGAGGCGGGCGAACATGCCCGAGGAGTAGTTGCCGACAGGGGTGTCCATGAAGCGCCCGACGTCGGCGAAGGCGGCGATGTCGTCGAACTTGGAGTCGGTCTCGTCCTTGGTCATCCCGAGCATGGCGGCGTTCATGTAGATGTTCTCGCGCCCGCTGAGCTCATTGTGGAAGCCGGCGCCCGTGGCGATCAGGCCGGAGATCCGGCCGCGGGCCAGCACCTGTCCCTCGTCGGGGCGCATGACGCCACTGACGAGCTTGAGCAGGGTGGACTTGCCGGAGCCGTTGAGGCCCATCAGTCCGATGGACTCCCCCTGCTGCGACCTCGAACGAGACCCCGTCGAGGGCCTTGAACGACCCGGTGGCGCCGGTCCCCCCGGAACCGGTCCTGGAGCACCTTCTTCAGGGTCGGGTGGGCCTGGTAGCGGAACGTCTTGGAGGCGTTGTCGACGACGATCGAGGTGGTCATCAGAGCCGCTCCGGGACGGTCTTCTCGAGGCGGGAGAACACGAACTGCCCCACCGCGAGGAGGACCAGGCCGATGCCCAGCATGATGAAGCCCCGCGAGTAGAGGTCGCCCACGAAGTCCGGCCGCTCGGCCCCCGTGGCCGGGTCGACGACGCACGGCCCGTCGCACGTCGGGATCCAGAAGCCGCGCTGGATGAGCATGACGGCCTCGGCGATCGGGTTGGCGACGTAGATGCTGGTGTACTGCGTCGGGATCCGCTCGCCGTCGGCGATGAGGTAGTAGGGGTACATCATCGGCACGGTGAACGGGATGATGTTGATGAACGTCTGCACGATCCGCTGGAAGTCGCGGAAGATCACGTTGACGCAGCTGAACATCAGGCCGAACGCCGTGCCGTAGACCATGATCAGGACGAAGCCGAGGAACGCCGCGGCCATGCCCACCGCGTCCGGCACCCAGAGCGGACCGTCGCCCGCCCAGCCGGTGACGACGCACGCGATGACCAGGATGATCAGCTGCGGGATCGCGTGCCACAGGGAGACCAGCATGGACGCGACGGGGAACATCTCCCGTGGCATCGCCATCTTGCCGATGACGCCCTTGTTGGACAGCAGCGAGCGGGTGCCGGCCGTGACCGACTCGGTGAAGTAGTTGACCAGCACCATGCCGGCGAAGAGGTGGATCGCGAAGTTCTGCATGCCCGAGCCGCGACCGAGCAGCAGCCCGAAGACGAAGTAGAACGTCAGGAACCTGGTGAAGGGGTTGATGTAGGACCACGCCAGTCCGAACGCCGTGCCTGCGTAGCGGGCCTTGATCTCGCGCCGCACCATGAGCCGCAGCAGGTAGCGGCGGCGGAAGACCTCGAGGATGCCTGACGTGCGCGACGGCGGTGCCAGCGGGACGTGGGACAGGTCGTGACGGACCTCGACCGAGCCCGCGTCAGCTGCGACCTCGCTCATTCACCCTCGCCCTCGGTCCAGGGCGCGAACGTCTTGTCCCAGGCCTCGGGTGAGGTGATCTCCCCCAGCGCCTCGCGGTACTGCTGGGCCAGCTCGGGCCACTCGCGGTGGAAGCGCCGGTGGATCGCGATCGTCCGCTTCAGCAGGTCCCGGTAGTGCTCGGGGTCGCGCTGGTAGAGGGCGACCGAGGTGCCGTCGTTCATCGACACGACGGCCGAGTCGTACTTCACGAGGTTGTACCAGGCCGAGTCCATGGCCGGGAGCTCGGCCTCGGGGTACTCCCGCGGACATCTCGCGCACCGGGCGCAGCTGGCGCAGTGGCGCCAGGGCCGGCCGCGACCAGCGTGGACCGAGCCGACCCGGGATCTCGATGTCGGACTTGCCCTTCTTGGGGGGCTTCTTGCGGCGCACCGGCGGCAGGTCGTCGCGGTCGGCGATGAGCTGCGCGTCGCTGAACTGCTTGCGGAACGCGTTGATGTCGGCCAGCTTCGTGGCGAGCTCACCGTGCAGGGCGTGCGGACCGCGCAGCACGTCCTCGAGCGCGAGGTGGCGCAGCTCGGCGGTGGAGTACTGGAGGGAGGCGAGGTGCTTGACCTGGTGGTTGAGGCTCTCGCGCACCATGCGTCCACCGCGCTCGTAGGGCGAGTGCAGCAGGGCGGCGATGAAGCGGTTGCGCTGGTGGAAGTAGGACTGCCAGTCCACGCCGTCGTTCTTGTCGGTCCACGGGATGTGCCACACCGCGGCGCCCGGGAAGGACACCGTGGGGTAGCCCGCGGCCTTGGCGCGCAGCCCGAACTCGGAGTCGTCCCACTTGATGAAGACGGGCAGCGACAGGCCGACCTCCTCCAGCACGACGCGCGGGATCAGGCACATGAACCAGCCGTTGAAGTCGACGTCGGCCCGCTTGTGCAGCCAGCGCGAGGAGCGCAGGTTGCGCGCGCCGAAGTCCCACTGGGAGTAGCCGTCGAGGCGGGTCTGCCACCAGAAGCGCCAGGGCTGGACGATCTCGCCGAAGGAGTGCATCTCCGAGCGGCTGTAGAGGTTGAACATGTGGCCGCCGACGATCGTCGGCCGCTTGGCCAGGTCGCCGAAGGTGACCGCGCGGATGATGCCCTCGGGCTCGCAGACGACGTCGTCGTCCATCATCATCGCGTAGGTCGCGGTGCCCTTGCGGACGCTCTCCATCTGGCCCCTGGCGTAGCCGCCGGAGCCGCCGAGGTTGCCCTGGACCAGCACGCGCAGCTTGTCTCCGAGGCCCGCCTTCGCAGTCGGGAAGTACGCGCTGTCGGTGACCTTGTCCTTGCCCTGGTCCATCACGAAGACGGTGTCGAGGTAGGGCTGGAGCTCCTCTGCGTCGCCGAGCTGGGTGAGCAGCTGGGCGCTCATGTCGGGGAGCATCGTGGTGATGCAGACGTCGACCGTGCCGTGCTCGGCGCGGTCGGCCGGGACCTGGGCGGTCCACTCGGCGCCCTCGACCGTGGCGCCGTCGTCGCCGGCGACGACGTCGTACCAGTACCACCCGCCGTCGACGAACGGCTTGAGCGGCAGCGTGAACGTGAACGTGCCCGCATCCCCCTCGACGGTGCCGGAGTCGACGCGCTGCGAGTGTCCGCGCGCCATCGACTTGTAGACCGTGACGGAGGAGCCCGCGCCGCTGACGTGGACGCTCAGCTCGACCTCGGTGACCACGGTGTGGCGACGCCAGTAGGACGCCGGGAAGGCGTTGAAGTAGGTGCCGAACGACAGCAGCTGCGACGGCTCGAGGCGCAGCGCGGTCCGCGAGCGGATCTGGTCGGGGTGCAGCTTGCGCCCGGTCGAGGTCGACTGCCGGATCGCGGCGTTGTTGAGGTCCTTGGCCGCCTTGTCGCCGCCGACGGCGTGACGGTCGGTGTCGAGCTTGGCCTCCTCGAGGTCGACGTAGAGCGGGAAGACGTCGGTGTCGCGGTCGATCGGCAGGATCTGCCGCTGGAGCAGCCTGGTCACGGTGGCCGGGGCTTCGCTCAGGTCGGTGGTCGGGCTGGTCATGCGTCCACTCCTCCGCTGGTGAGCGGCGCTCCGTCGACGAAGTGCGGCTTCAGCTTGTTGTCGAACATCGACAGCGCCGACCCGATGGCCATGTGCATGTCGAGGTACTTGTAGGTGCCGAGGCGACCGCCGAAGAGCACCATCGGCTCGGCCTTCGCCAGGTCGCGGTACTTGAGCAGCTTGGCGCGGTCGTCCGCGGTGTTGATCGGGTAGTAGGGCTCGTCCTCGGGCTCGGCGAAGCGCGAGAACTCGTGGACCACGATCGACTTGCCGGGCAGGTAGGTGCGCTCGGGGTGCAGGTGCTTGAACTCCAGCACCCGGGTCCAGGGCACGTCCTGGTCGTTGGCGTTGACCACGCCCGTGCCCTGGTAGTCGTCGACGTCGACGGTCTCCTGCTCGAGGTCCACGGTGCGCCACGAGAGCCGGCCCTCGGAGTTGCCGAAGTACTCGTCGACCGGGCCGGTGTAGACGACCGGCACCTTGCCCTTGAACTCGTCCTGCACGTCGAACCAGTCGGTGTCGACGCGCACCTCGATGTTGGGGTGCGCGGCCATCTTCTCCAGCCACGCGGCATAGCCGTCGGTGGGCAGGCCCTCGTGGGTGTCGTTGAACCAGCCGTCCGCGAAGGTGTAGCGCACCGGGAGGCGCGTGATGATGTCGGCGCTCAGCTCGGTCGGGTCGGTCTGCCACTGCTTGGCGGTGTAGCCCTTGATGAACGCCTCGTAGAGCGGGCGCCCGATCAGGCTGATCGCCTTCTCCTCGAGGTTGGCGGCCGTCGCGGTGTCGAACTCGCTGGCCTGCTCGGCGATCAGCGCGCGGGCCTCGTCGGGGGTGTGGGCCTTGCCGAAGAACTGGTTGATCAGGCCGAGGTTCATCGGCAGCGAGTAGACCTGCCCCTGGTACTTGCCGAAGACGCGGTGGCGATAGCTGGTGAACGTGGTGAACCGGTTGACGTAGTCCCAGACCCGCTCGTTGGAGGTGTGGAACAGGTGGGTGCCGTACTTGTGCACCTCGATCCCGGTCTCCTCGTCGATCTCGCTGTAGGCGTTGCCCCCGAGGTGGTAGCGACGCTCGAGGACGAGGACCTTCAGGCCGAGCTCCTCGGCGCAGCGCTCGGCGACGGTCAGGCCGAAGAAGCCGGAGCCGACGATGACGAGGTCGGGAAGCTGTGCTGTGTCGTGCGTGGGACCCTGTGACAAGGGAGGAACTCCTGTGGGTGAGAGGCGCGTCGAGTCTAGCGAGGGGGCAGGGCGGGATCGGTCAGGCGCCGCATGCCCCGCGCCGAGGCCATGGCCCGGATCACGTTGCGCGCCTCGGCCCGCCCGCCGCGCACCGGGCTGAGCAGCACGACGGCGAGGGTGATCAGCCAGGGCTTGAGCCTGACCAGCGCGTTCTCCCCGTGGCGCAGGTGCACCACGAAGAGGTTGCGGTACATGTAGTAGCCCTTCCAGCCGGCCAGGTCGTGCTGCTGGTCGAAGTCGAGCTGGCGCACCAGGACGGCGTCGCGCACCGCCCAGATGTGGTGCCCGGCCTCGCGGGCCCGGATGGCGTAGTCGGCGTCGTCGTAGAAGATGAAGAAGGAGGGGTCGGGGAAGCCGATCTCCTCGATGATCCGGCGCCGGGCCATGAAGCCCTCGAAGGCGACGTTGTGCACCTCGACCAGGTCAGGCATCGACGCGCGGTCGGCGTAGGTCGAGTCGACGGAGGCCCGCTTCGGCTTGATGGCGAGCGGGTTGCGCAGGTCGAAGTCGACCGCGGCCTTCTCGACCAGCGCTCCCGACAGGTCCTCGCGCACGGCGATCAGGCAGTCCTCGTCGACCGCCATCAGCACGGCGAGGCAGCCGGGGGCGGGCACGACGTCGTCGTCCATCAGCCAGACGCGGTCGAAGCCTTCGTCCCAGGCCGCCCGCACGCCGAGGTGGAATCCCCCGGCACCGCCGAGGTTGCTCTCGGTGGTCGTCACGTGGAGCGGCAGGTCGGTGCGCGCGTCGAGGACCTCGCGGGTGTGGTCGGTGCTGGCGTTGTCGATCACGATGACCGCGTCGGGTCGGCGGGTCTGGGCTGCCAGGCCGTCGAGCATCCCGACCAGCAGCTCGGCGCGGTTGTAGGTGACCACGACGACGGCGACGGTCTCGTCCGTGACGTGCTGGTCCGTCATGCCAGGAACCTGCGGTGGCCCTCGAAGTCGCCCGCGATCCCGGCCCGCATCGCGCCGAGGCTCAGGCGCAGCCGCGACAGGCTGGGGCGGGTGAAGGTGTAGAACCACGCGGTCTTCACGACGAAGGCGGCCGCGTGGGCGGGTCCGCGGTAGTCGCGGAGGTTGACCAGGTTGTTGCGGGCCATGCAGTAGTGCTTGAGGTCGCTCGGCGAGTCGTTGTAGGTCGTCCGGCCGAACATCATCGGCGTGCCGAGGTTGCCCACGCTGGGGTGGCGCACGGTGGCGGTGACGACGGTGGCGACGCGGGCGCCGGCCTCCTCGGCACGCAACCGGTACTCGTGGTCGTCGCCCCAGATGAAGAACTCCTCGCGCGGCAGACCGATGCGGTCGACGAGGTCCTTGGTGACGAGGACGCCGTTGAACGGGATGACGATCCCGTCGATGCGGTCGTGCTTCGCGGCCTTGCGTACGTCGTCGACGGCGTGCACCACGCGGGTGCCGCCGGGGAGCCGGATCGGGAAGACCAGGCGGCCCGGGTCGGCCTCGTCGACCACGAGGGGGCCCCAGAAGTCGAGGTTGTCGGCCTCCACCATCAGTCGGTCGAGGCAGTCGAGGTCGGGCAGGCCGTCGTCGTCCATCAGCCAGACGAGGTCGGCCTCCTGGTCGATCGCCCAGGCCAGCCCGTTGTGGAAGCCGCCGGCGCCGCCCTTGTTGGTGGGCAGCGTGCGCCCCCGCAGCGGGATCTCCCCGGTGTGCGGTCGGCCCGCCAGCCACTCCCCGGTGCCGTCGGAGGACGCGTTGTCGACCACCAGCACCTCGGCCAGGCCGTGGATCTGGCCGAGCCGCTCGACGAGCGTCTCGAGCAGCCCGAGGCGGTTGAAGGTGACCACGACCGCGACGATGCGGGGCAGCGGTCCGGTGGTCACGCCGTACACACTAGGGCTCGGTGCCGCCCGATCAGCAGACAGCGCCGAGGTCCTCCGACTCGTTGGCTGCGTAGCCGTCCTTCATCGAGCCGAGCGAGCCACCGGTGACCGACGGAGGGTTGGTCGGCGTCACTGGGGCGACCGGGGTCGTGGCCTCGCCGCCACCGTCACTCGTGCCACCGGTGTCGTCGGCGGCGGGCGCCTCGCTCGAGGTCTCGGGAGCGGCCTCGACCGTGTCGGTCGCGGGCTTGCGGCCCTCGGCCTTGGCGATCGCGGCGGCGACCTTCTGCTGCACCAGGGCGATGTCGGGGTGGGCGGTGTCGATCATCGGCGGGACCAGCGACAGGGTCGCGATCTTCTGGCTCTTCGCCTCGAGCGCGAGCTCGACGAAGCGGTCCACCTCGCCGCGCGGGATGTCGGTGGAGACCATCGCCGAGCTGGCGCTGGCGATCTTCTGGAAGTTGCGCAGCGCCACCTGAGGGCTGACCTGGTCGAGCATCGCGCCCATCACGCACTTCTGCCGCGCCATGCGGGAGTAGTCGTCGGAGTCGTAGCGCGCGCGGGCGAACCAGAGCGTGTCGACGCCGTTGAGGGTGCGCTTGCCGGGGTCGATGTAGTGGAAGTAGGTGTCGCTCGGCAGCCCGACGGGGATCTTCTGCCGGACGTTGAGCTCGACACCGCCGACGGCGTCGACGAGGTCCTTGAAGCCCTCGAGGTTGACCATCGCCCAGTAGTTGACGTCCAGGCCGGTGATCCCCTCGACGCCCTCGATGGTCGCGTCGATCCCGGGGCTCTTCGAGCCCTTGAAGAGGTCGGCGTGGTCGAGCGCCCACGTGGAGAGGCCGTTGAGGTACATCCCCTCCGCGTTGAACCCGTCGGGGAACTGCCCGGCCATCACCGAGCCCTCGGGGAAGGGGAAGTTCTGCATGTTGCGCGGGAGCGAGATCAGCACGGTCTTGCCGGTCTCGGCATCGATGCTGGCCACGGTCATCGAGTCCGGGCGCAGGCCCCAGCGCCCCGCGCCGGAGTCGCCGCCCATCAGCAGCACGTTGTAGCGGCCGTGGGTCGCGCTGGACGCGTCGCCGCTGCCGAACATCGTGAGCATGACCTGGCGCTGGACGCCGACCATGTAGGAGCCGAAGAGCAGGGCGCCTGCGACGGTGAAGCAGAGGAAGCCGTTGACGCCGACGATCGCGAGCCGGTGCTGGCGCTGCAGCGTCAGGGGCTGACCGAGGCGCCAGGAGTCGATGAAGAGGTAGGCCCACCCGACGGCCAGGGCCATCAGGCGCGAGCCGCACGAGCTGGAGGAGCCACGTGTTGGTGCCGGCCCAGAAGGCGATCCCGTGCCAGAGGTACGACGACACCAGCGTGAGCAGCCCGAGCGTGACGAGCGTGATCCACGTCCGCAGCGCGATCCGTCCGAGGCGTCGGTTGCCGCTCACGAGCTGGGCGGAGCCGGGCAGGACGAGGGTCATCAGCATCAGCGTCACCGCGCGACGGAACCGGACGCGTTGCGCGCGGTCCAGCGTGGTGAACCGCGTCTGCTGCGACCCGGAGGGCGGGACGGGCGGCATCGAAGGGCCTTTCAGCTGGGGGAAGTCAGCCCGCCCAGTATCACCAGTCACACCCGTCCCAACCGGTCGCGACTCGCCGGGAGGGCCAGGTCAGCCCACCAGGCCGGAGGCCGGCATCCCTCCGCGTGCCATCGCCGCCGCCGTCACGGCGTCCGGCTCGCGGTCGAGGTAGACCAGGCGCACCGCGGCGGGGTCGAGGTTCCCCTGCGTCCGGCCCGCGCCACACGAGCCGGAGACCGAGCCTCTCCGCCGTACGGCGAGAGCCCTCGTTGTGCTCGAGCAGGTAGGCCATCACCGGCCGCTCCGGAGCCACGTCGTGGGCGGCCTCGACGGCGGTCCGCGCCGCCTCGGCGGCGTAGCCCCGCCGCTGCACGGACGTGGCGAACCGGTAGGCGAGGTTCCACCAGGGGCGGTCGTCGGGAACGCCCACCCCCGCCCAGCCGACCACCTGCCCGCCGGGCTCCGTCACGCACGGACCAGCCGCTGAGCCCGTGCTCGTCCCACTTCCGGACGTGCGCCGCGACCATCTCGGCGGTCGCGCGCGCGCTCGAGCGTGACGGCCCTGCGGGAAGTGCGTCCAGCTCGCCGGGTCGGAGTAGATGGTGTGGAGGTCCTCGACGTCGCGGGCGGTGGGCCGGTCCAGCCAGAGGCGCGCGGTCGCGACGTGCTGCCAGTCGGCTCACTCCTCTCGCCCCAGGTCGATCTCGGTCTTGCGGGCCAGCCGGTGCGCGCGGCGGATCTCCGCCTCACGCTGGCGGCGTACGTCACCGGGCGTCTCGGTCTCCAGCGGCGGCACCGGCCGCGGGTGGCCCTCGCCGTCGATCGCGACGAACACGAAGTAGGCGCTCGCCACGTGCAGCGGCGCGTCCGCGGCGTCGCCCCAGGGCTGCGCCTCCACGCGCACCCCGATCTCCATCGAGGACGTGCCCGCCCAGTTGACCTGGGAGTAGGTGGTGATGATGTCGCCGACGTGCACGGGCTCCAGGAACGTCATCTCGTCCATCGCCGCCGTCACGGCCGGCCCGCCGCTGTGGCGGTAGGCGACGGCGCCCGCCGTGGAGTCGGCCAGCTTCATGATGTCGCCGCCGTGGACGTTGCCCAGCAGGTTCGCCTCGGTCGCCGAGGCGATGATCCCCAGGCTCACCCGGCTGTACGACGTGGGCCGCGCCGCGGCGGGCGTCGAGGCAGCTTCGCTCATGCTCGGCACGGTAGCGTCCAGTCTCATGGCTGATCGACCGCAGGGCTCCGGGATGCCCGAGAAGGGCACCCCCGAGTACGACTGGCTCTACGGCGGTGGGTCGAAGACTCCGCCCGGCGACGCCACCCAGCGGGTCCCCACCCAGGGCGCCGACCGGGCCGACGAGACACGCGTCATGCCGGTGGCCCGGCGCGACGCACGCGGCTCCGGCGGCGAGCCGCCGAGCAGCCGTCCGACCCCCGCAGCGGCACCGCCGCCCCGGCCGAGGAAGCGGCGGTGGCGTCCCCGTCTCCGGTTGCGCCTGATCCCGCTGGTCCTCCTGCTGATCCTGGTCTACCTCGTGGGCGTGCCGCTCTACCACTGGTCGACGATCGACAAGGTCGATGCCGAGCCGACCGGCAACCGGCCCGACGACCAGCCGGGCACCAACTACCTGATCGTCGGGTCCGACAAGGCCGACGACCTCAACGACGAGCAGCGCGAGGTCCTCAAGACCGGTCCCCGCGGCGGCACCAACACCGACACGATCATCGTGCTCCACACCGGCTCCGGTGGTCGCACGATGATGTCGATCCCCCGCGACACCCTCACCGAGGTGCCCGGCCACGGCACGCAGATGATCAACTCGGCCTTCGCGCTGGGCAAGGCGCCGCTGCTGGTCGCGAGCGTGGAGAAGCTGACCGGCATCCACATCGACCACTACGTCGAGCTCGGCTTCGGCAGCGTGATCAACACCGTCGACGCCTTCGGCGGGGTGGAGATCTGTCCGAAGCAGGACATGGACGACCCGATGGCGCGCCTCGACATCAAGAAGGGCTGCCAGGAGGTCGACGGCCTCACGGCGCTGGCGTACTCCCGTTCGCGGCACGTGACCGCGCTCAGCGACCTCGACCGCGTGGCCCGCCAGCGCGAGGTGATCAGTGCGCTCGGCGACGAGGCCCTGTCGCCGTGGACCTTCGTCAACCCGCTGCGCTACTGGAAGATCAACGACGCCGCGTTCGACTCGATCCGCGTCGACGAGGGGATGAACCCCCTCGACCTGGGCCGCTTCGGGCTCGCGATGACGGGCAAGAGCCAGACCTGCACGATGCCCAACCTCAACGCCCCCAGCGACCCGAACCGGATCATCGCCGACCCCGACCGGGCGCCGGCGCTGTTCAAGGCGATCATCAACGACTCCGAGGTGCCGAAGTCGGCGTGCACGCCGACCGGCCGGGCTCGCAGCTAGCCCTCCTTCCTCCTCGAGCGGTGTGTGAGGCAGGTTCCCGGACTCGGGAACCTGCCTCACGCACCGCTCAGGCATTTCCGCGGATCTCCCTTGTGCGGCGGTTTCCGTCGACGTACGCTCACGATATATCGCGATAGGTCAGCGATAGGTTTGCGATACATCACGAACTTCTGACATCTGAGCCCGAGGGAGCACGACATGGGACACGACTGGCCCGGGGCCGACTGGCCCGAGAACAACAGCAGCGACGGCGGCGACCAGCCGTCGGACCGGGGCAGCCGCCCCGAGCGCGGCCCCGACTGGAGCGGCGCCTGGAACCACTTCTCCTCCGTGGCCAACAGCGCGGGCGGTGGCCGCAGCCGCCGTGCGAGCGGTCCCCCGCCCTGGCTGGGCGAGATCTTCGGCTTCGCCACCGCACCCCAGCGCCCGCAGTCGCGCGGTCCCCGCGTGCGCCGCGGCGACGTCCGCACCGCCATCATCGACGTGCTGCACCGCGCCCGGCAGGCCGAGGAGCCGATCAACGGCTACCAGGTGATCCAGGAGATCTCTGAGCGCAGCAGCGGCGAGTGGCGTCCTTCCCCCGGATCGGTCTACCCCACGATCCAGCAGCTCCAGGACGAGGGCCTCGTGGAGTCCGACGACGAGCGCGGCCGCCGCACCATCCGGCTCACCGACGCCGGCGTGGCCTGGGCCGAGGACAACACCGCCGACCTGGCGGCCGTCTGGGCACCCTTCGCCCGCACCGAGCAGGCGGCCACCGACCAGCCGTCGGGCCAGGCCGACATCAAGAGCGAGATCGCCCAGGTCGTGAGCGCCGTGTGGCAGCTGACCACCCAGGGCTCGGAGCAGCAGCGCCGGGCGGCGCTCGACGTGCTCGTCGAGACCCGGCGTCGGCTCTACGGCATCCTCGCGGACGGACGGGACGGCGAGAAATGAGCACGCCCGACCCCCGGATGCGGATCGCCGACAGCGACCGTGAGCGGGCGATGGCCGACCTCGCCGGCCACTACGCCGACGGTCGCCTCGACCACGAGGAGTACGACGAGCGGCTGGACGCGATCTGGACCGCTCGCACCCGCTCCGACCTGGCGGTCCTCTTCAGCGACCTGCCGCGGCCCGCGGCGCCCAGGCCGCCGTCGCGCGCGGTGCCGACCGGCGGTGGTCGACGCGGCCGGTTCCCGCTCTTCCCGGCCGTGGCGGTGCTGGTCCTGCTCAGCGCCCTGCTGAACGCACCGTTCTGGCTGCTGATCTTCCCGCTGCTGTTCCTCCGCTCCCGCCGTGGGACGGCCTGCCCGCCGTCGCGCTCCGGGCATGCGGGTCCCCACGACTACCGGCGCCCGCGGAGCTCGCAGGGCTGGTAGCCCGTCCGGTGGGCGATGACGGGCGCAGCCGTGGCTCTCTGAGAGCATGTGCCCGTGATGCTGGAGGCGAGGGTGGTGCAGGCGCGTGCGCCGCACGCCCTCGCCCGCGCCCTCACGGCGACCGTCGTGGTCGTCGCGGGGGCCGCCTGCGCCCACGCCTGGGCCGGCGGCAACCTGCCGACCGGCCCCGGTCTGGTGCTCATCACCGCCGTGGTCCTTGCCGGAGGGCTGCTCGTCTTCACCCGTGACGTCCCGGCATGGGCAGTGCTCCCGGCGGTCGCCGGTGCCCAGCTCGGCCTGCACGAGACCTTCGGGCTCGTGACCGGTCACGAGCACCACGCAGCCATGGCTGCCGAGCCGGGCTGGACCTGGCAGATGGGCGTCGCGCACCTGTTCGTCACCGCGCTGACCGCAGCCCTGTGGTGGGCCGGTCGGCGCGCGAGGTCCTGCGTCGTCTCCCTCCGCGAGCGCCCGTCCCTCCCCGTCGTCGCGCGGGTGCCGCGTCGACGCACCGAGGTGCCGCTGCGGCCCTCGCTCGTCCTCCTCCTGGTCTCCCCCAGGCGTGGTCCACCTCTGGCGGTCCGTCCCACCTGAGCCCGGTCCGGGTCCGGGTGGGCACTGCCGACCCCAGACCCGCACCACCTCACCCAGGAGAACCATGTCCACCCGACAGTCCACCCGCACCCTCGCGCGCCTCGGCGTGCTCACCGCCGCCACGTCGGCCATCGCGCTCTCGCTCGTCGCACCCGCCAGCGCGCACGTCAGCGCCTCCGTCTCCGACGCCTCCGCCGGCGCGTTCACCATCGCCACCTTCAGCGTCCCGCACGGCTGCGACGGATCGCCCACCACCAAGATCGAGATCCAGGTCCCGGAGTCGGTCCTGTCGGTGACGCCGACCCGCAACCCGTACTACGACGTCGAGTCGTCGATCACCCAGCTCGACGAGCCGACGACCGACGCCCACGGCAACGAGGTGACCGAGCGCACCTCCTCGATCACCTACACCTCCAACGACCCGCTGCCCGACGGGCAGCGGGACACGTTCGAGCTCTCGTTCCAGGTGCCGGACGCCGAGGGCGAGACCGTGTCGTTCCCGACGATCCAGACCTGCCAGAAGGGTGAGACCCGGTGGGTCGAGGTCCCGGCCGAGGGCCAGGACGAGGACGAGCTCGAGAGCCCGGCGCCGTCCTTCGTGATCCTGCCCGCCAGCGGCGAGGGCGACCACCACGGTGACGACGCGGCGGAGACCGACGAGGGATCCGACGAGGGGTCGGCCGACCAGGCCAGCGCGTCCGGGGCGTCGACCGACGCACCGGCGGCCGAGGCGGACCCGACGCCGACGACAACGGCTCCTCCGCCCTCGGGTGGGCCGGGCTCGTGGCCGGTCTGCTCGGCCTCGCCGCGGGCGGTCTCGCCCTGGCCCGGACCCGCGCGAAGGCGTGACCGGGCAGTGATCCGTCGTGCGCGACCAGCGGGGTGGCACCGGGCGGCACGCCTGGTGTGCGCCGCGCTGGTCGCGCTCACGATCGTGCTCCTGGGGAGTGCGCCGGCCTCGGCGCACGCGGAGCTGGTCGACACCGACCCGGCCGAGGGCGCCGTCGTGGAGGTGGCCCCCGCGACCGTCACGCTGACCTTCAACGAGCCGGTGCGGCTGACGTCGCAGGAGATCCAGGTCTTCGACGCCGAGGGCGAACCGGTCGCGTCGTCCGCGGGGGCCAACGGCCCGGAGGTGCGGGTCGGCCTCACCGGTGCGGCCGACCTCGCGGACGGCACCTACGTCGTGTCGTGGAACGTCCTCTCCGGTGACGGCCACCCGATCTCGGGCGCCCTGACCTTCTCGGTCGGCGCCCCGAGCGCGTCGGTGACCGCACCGCCCGAGCCGGAGACCTCGTCGGCCGTCGTCACCGTGCTGCGTGACGTGGTCACCGTGATGACGGTCGTCGGGCTGCTGCTGGCCGCCGGCCTCGCGCTGTTCATCGCCCTCGTCCTCCCCCGCTCGTGGTCCGGCACCGAGGTCCGCCGGCGGCTGCGGCGGTTGCTGACCTACGCCGCGGGGCTCGGCGCGCTCGGCGCGGTCCTGCAGGTCCCGGTGGCCGTGGTCTACGGCCAGGGCCTCGAGCTGACCGACGTCGTGTCGGCGTTCGACCCCGGCCTGGTCGCCAACGAGCTGCTCAGCGCCGCGCTGGTGCTCCTCGGCCTCGGCGTCGTGTGGCGCACCGCCTCGGACGGGCCGCCGGACCGGACCGCGGGCTGGCTGCTCACCGGCGGTGCGCTGGTCGCGCTCGCCGGGCCGTCACTGGTCGGGCACACCCGCGCCTTCACACCCTCCTCCCTCCTGGTCGCCGCCGACGTCCTGCACCTCGTCGCCGGTGCGACCTGGCTGGGCGGGCTCGTCGGTCTCGTGCTGGCCCTGCGCGCGCTCGCGGGTCGCGAGGTGCTGGCCGCCCAGACGCTCGCCCGCTTCTCCACGCTCGCCGGCGGGCTCCTGCTCGCAGTGGCCGCCAGCGGCACGTTCCTGGCCTGGCGGATCCTCGGCTCGTGGGCGACGTTCGTCGAGACCCGCTACGGCTGGCTCCTGCTCACCAAGATCGCGATCGCACTCCTCGTGGCCGGACTCGGCGGCTGGAACCGGTGGCGCACGCTGCCGGCGGTGAGAGCGGCTGCCGGCTTCGGTGACCGCGAGCGGGCCGCCTCCGCCGTCGTCCGCACCGTGCGCGTCGAGGCGGTCCTCCTGGTCGTCCTGCTCGGCGTGACCGGGTTCCTCGTCAACCAGTCTCCCCGCCCGGCACCCGTCACCGCGGAGTCGGGCACCACCGGGGTCGGCGCTGCCACGGCCGGTGACCTTCGCGTGCTCGCGGTCATGGACCCGCAACGTACGGGCTCCAACACGCTGCTGGTGCAGGTGCAGGATGCCGCGGGCGAGCCCTATGACCCGCCCACCAACCCGGTCGTCGAGCTCCGCACCGAGGGCCTCGACATCGGCGCCGTCGCGGTCACGCCGATCGGCTCCGGCACCTACCGCGGCTCGGTGGTGGTGCCCCGCGCCGGCCAGTGGGAGGTGCAGGTCAGCATCCCGCTGAGCCGCTTCGAGAACCCGGTGACGACGATCAGGCTGACGGTGCGACCGTGAGCTCGACCGGCACGGTGTGCAGGAAGCCGTCCACGCGCACCTGCACGAACAGCCGGTAGTCGCCGGGCTCCTGGATCTCGGCGTGGAAGGTCAGCTCGGACCCGTCCTCGGTGATCACGGGTGCCGCCAGCGGGTGCAGGTGCACCATCGCTCCGGTCTCGGTGTCGAAGCCGGTCACGTGGCTGTAGGCGCCGAGGAAGGTGCCCAGGTTGACCGGCTGGCCCTCCGCGTCGCGGACCACGAGCTTCAGCTCGCCGTTGAGCCCTGCGGTGGGCGCCTCGGAGACGGTGACGTTGACGACCCGGTCGTCCGCGACGGTGTCGCCGGGGTCGCCGGGCGGCAGGGCGAGGGGCCGGCCGAGGACGACGTGGTCGCCGTTGCCTCCGTCGTCGACCGCGACGAACTCGGTGATGACGCGATAGCCGCCGGCATCGGGCACGTCGAAGGGTGCGGACCAGGTGCCCTCGTCGTCCCGGGTCGGGTGCAGGTGCCGGAAGACGGTGAGGTCGTCGTTGACGACGTAGAGGTGCAGCTCCTTGGTGAGCTCCTCGACGTAGTCGGTGACCGGGCTGCCCTCGTAGTCGTCGATCCGGAAGCGCACCTCCCCGACGCCGTCGGACTTCTCACGCACCTGGAGCCCGTCGAGGGAGTAGCCGACCTCGCTGACCCGGGTGCCGTCGCCGACGGCCAGGGAGGTGTGGCCCTGCCCGGGCGCGTGCGTGTGGCCGGACTCGACCTGGCCGTCGTCGGCGCTGCAGCCGGCCAGGACGAGGGCTGTCAGGGCAAGGGGAAGCGCGGCTCTCACGGGGACGATCATCGCTCAGGCACCCTGAGCGGAGTTGCCGGCCAGGCGGAAGCGGCTGCGCTGGATGTGGCCGGTCAGCACGAGCCCGGCCTGGGCTCCGTCGCCCTCGCGGATCGCAGCCATCATCAGCCGGTGCTCGGCATCGGCGATCCACCAGCCCTCATCGTCGCCGCCCTCACCCTCGCCGACCATCAGCCGGGTGTAGCTGCGGCGGTAGTGCTGCGTGGTGTCCCAGAAGCGCTCGACCATCTCCGTCATCGACTCCATGGGGCATCCGGCGTAGGACAGCAGGTGGAAGCGGCGGTCGAGGTCGAGGAACTCCTCGACGTCTCGCGTGTGGGCGATGACCTCCTGCAGCCTCGCCGAGCTCGTCGACCTGCTCAGCGCTCAGGTGCGGCACCGACTCGGCGAGGATGATCGGCTCGACCTGCTCACGCACCCGGTAGATCAGGTCGCACTCCGCCGGGTCGAACGGCATCACGCTGGCGCCTGAGTTGGGCTTCAACCGCACCAGGCCCTGGTGCCGCAGGATCTGCAGCGCCTCGCGCACGGGAAGCCGGCTCGAGCCGAGCTCGGCGGCCACCTCCTCCTGGCGGATCCGGGCGCCGGGGGCGAGGTCGCCCGACAGGATCAACGCGCGCAGGTGCTCGACCACCCTGCCGCTGGCGAAGCGGCCGTCCTGCACCAGGTCCGAAGCACGTCCTGAGTCACGCGCCCAGTATGACTGCTTCCCATTTTGGATCCAATATGTGATCCTCGTCGCGGAAGCATCGCCTGTCACGACGCCGTGACGTCCATATGTCCTTGGATTGGATTCGATCTACCGATGCCGCAGCACACCCCGCTCATCACGGACGCACCGTGGACCGCCCTGGCCGCCACTGACGCCGACTGGGCCGAGGCCGACCCGGCCCTGCTGCGCACGATCTACGCGCAGCTCGTCCTGGTCCGATCCTTCGAGGAGCACGTGCTCGAGCTCGCCGGAAACGGCCTCGTGCACGGCCCCGCCCACTCGAGCATCGGTCAGGAGGGCGGGGCTGTGGGGTCGATCGTGACCCTGCGGTCCGGCGACACCGTCAACGGGTCCCACCGCGGGCACCACCAGTTCCTCGCCAAGGCGCTCGCCCACGTCCGCCCGCTCGGCGGCGCGAGCGACGGCACCGGCCTCGACCCGCGCGACAAGATCGAGCCCGAGGTGCGCGAGGTCCTGCACCGGACGCTCGCCGAGATCTGCGGCCTGGCCGCCGGCTACTGCAACGGCCGCGGTGGCTCGATGCACCTCAAGTGGCGCGATGCCGGCGCGATGGGCACCAACGCCATCGTCGGCGGCGGCGTCCCCCAAGCCCTCGGCTTCGCGTGGTCGCACCGCCAGGCCGGCACCGACGACGGTCGTCGGTCGCCTACTTCGGCGACGGCGCGATGAACATCGGCTCGGTGCTGGAGAGCCTCAACCTCGCCGCCGCGTGGCGGCTGCCGGTCCTCTTCTTCGTCGAGAACAACCAGTACGCCGTCGCCACGACCGTCGCCGAGTCGACCGCCGAGGTGCGGCTCTCGGCCCGTGGCCCCGGCTTCGGCATCCCGAGCTGGCGGGTCGACGGCATGGACCCGCTCGCGGTGCACCTCGCGATGCAGGAGGCGCTCGAGCACCTGCGCTCCGGCCGCGGCCCGGCGGTCCTGGAGGCCGACGTCTACCGCTACTTCCACCAGAACGGACCCTTCCCCGGCAGCGCCTTCGGCTATCGCGACAAGGCCGAGGAGCGGGCGTGGCGCGAGCGCGACCCGATCGCGCTGACGAGGCGTCGGCTCGTCGACCTGGGCCTGCACTCCGACGCCGAGCTGACGGCCTACGACGAGCACGTGGCCGCGGTCATGGCGGAGGTCACCGCCGAGATCGTCGAGCCCGTCCCCGACGGCAAGCCCGGCGAGCGGCGCATCCGCTCCTCGGCGTGGCCCGACCCCGGGTTCGTCGACGTCGGCCTGGTCGGCGACCTGTCGGAGCTGGTCGGCGTCCCGACGACCGAGGAGGCGACCTGGGCGGCGAGCTGGCCGAGACCGGCTTCATCGACGCGGTCGCCGAGGTGATGGGCCGCCGCCTGGAGAACGACGAGCGCGTCGTGGTGATGGGTGAGGACATCCACCGGCTCAACGGAGGCACCAACGGCGCCACCCGCGGCCTGGCCGCCCGCTTCCCCGACCGGGTCCTCGGCACCCCGATCTCCGAGAACGCCTTCACCGGCCTGGCTGGCGGCATCGCGCTCGACGGGCGCTTCCGTCCGGTCGTGGAGTTCATGTTCGCCGACTTCATGTGGGTCGCGGCCGACCAGGTCTTCAACCAGATCGGCAAGGCGCGACACATGTTCGGCGGGGACGACGCCGTCCCGATGGTGATCCGCAGCAAGGTCGCGGCCGGCACCGGCTACGGCTCCCAGCACTCGATGGACCCGGCCGGGGTGCTGGCGATGTCGCCGGGCCTGCGGATCTGCGCGCCCACGACGCCGTTCGACTACATCGGCATGATGAACGCCGCCCTCGCCTGCGAGGACCCGGTCGTCGTGCTCGAGCACGTCGACCTCTACGCCACGAGGGGCTCGCGCCGGTCGAGGACCGTGACTACCTGCTCGAGGTCGGCAGGGCCCGCGTCCGCCGCAGCGGCGAGCACCTCACCGTCCTCACCTACCTCTCGATGGTCGACACCACGCTGCGCGCCGCCGAGGCGCTGCACGCCGACACCGGCCTCGACGTCGAGGTCATCGACCTGCGCTGGCTCGACCGGCACTCGCTCGACTGGGACACGATCTCCGAGAGCGTGCGCCGGACCACCAACGTCGTCATCGTCGAGCAGGGCGCCCGCGCGACCTCCTACGGCGCCTGGCTGGCCGACGAGGTGCAGCGCCGGCTCTTCGACTGGCTCGACCAGCCCGTGCAGCGGGTCACCGGCGGCATCGCCTCGCCCAGCATCAGCAAGGTGCTCGAGGCGGCCGCGCTCGCGCAGGAGGCCGACGTCGTCGCCGCGCTCGGCGCGATCGCGACCCCCGCACGTCGACCGAGGACGGGGTCGCCTGAGGTGCCCACCCTGCATCCGGATGCCCGCCGTCGCCGCCGGTGCCACCGAGGTGGTGCTCGCCGAGTGGCCGGTCGCCGAGAAGGAGTCTTCGTCGCCGGCCAGACCTACGCGGTGATCGAGACCGACAAGGCCGTGGTCGACCTCGAGGCCGAGACCGACGGCTCGCTCGTCCGCACGCTCGTCGCCGGCCGGCGCGAAGGTCGGGGTCGGTGACCCCATCGCCCTCGTCGCCGCGCCCGGCGAGGCCGTCGACGACGTCGACGCCGCGCTCGCCGCCCTGGGCCTCGCCGCCGACCCGGGCGAGGCACCCGATCGAGCCCGCTCGCGCGGTCCCGTCCGGCGAGGGCCGACGGGTCTTCGCCAGCCCGCTGGCGCGGAGGCTGGCGCGCGACGCGGGCCTCGCCACCGCCGACCTGGTGGGCACCGGCCCCGGCGGGCGCGTCGTACGCCGTGACGTGGAGGTGGCGCATCGCGGCCCGGCACGCCGCGACCCCGCCCCGCGCACCCGCCTCCGACCCCGCCCGCGTCGCGGCGGCGACCAGCGCCGCGGCAGAGACGCTGACCTGAGTCCCCCACACCCGGCTGCGGCGCGCGTCGCCGACCGGCTCACGCGGAGCAAGCAGGAGGCGCCCCACTTCTACGTGTCCGGCAGCGCCCGGGTCGACCGGCTCCTCGCGCTGCGCGCCGAGGTCGCCGAGGCCACCGGCACCAAGGTGTCGGTCAACGACCTCGTCGTGCCGCGCGGTCGGTCGGGCCCACGAGCTCGTGCCCGAGCTCAACGTGACCTGGTCCGAGGACGCCGTCGTGCAGCACACCCGCGTGGACGTCGGCATCGCCGTCGCCACCGACCGCGGGCTGATGACCCCGGTGGTCACCGACGTCACCGGCAGGTCGCTGCTCGACCTCGCCGCCGCCACGAAGGACCTCGCCACCCGCGCAGGCGACGGCGCGCTGCGCCAGCACGAGCTCGAGGGCGGCACGGTCGCGGTGTCCAACCTCGGCATGTTCGGCGTCGAGGAGTTCAGCGCGATCATCAACCCGCCGCACGCCTCGATCCTCGCGGTCGGTGCGGCGCGCCAGGAGGCGGTCGTCGTCGACGGCGCGCTCGAGGTCGCGACGCTCATGCGGTTCGTGCTGTCGGTCGACCACCGACCCGTCGACGGCGTCGCCGCCGGCCGGTGGATGCAGGCGTTCCTGCGCCTGGTCGAGCAGCCGGTGGGGATGCTGGCGTGAGCACCTCGGAGAGCGGCCGGCAGACGTCGGTGCGCCCGGGGCTGCCCGGCCTCCAGCGGCTCGACCACGTCGGCTTCACCGTCCCCGACCTCGCCGAGGCCCGGCACTTCCTCGAGGAGGTGCTCGGCTGCGAGTACCTCTACGCCAACGGACCGTTCCGCGACGACGAGGGCACGTGGATGTCGGACCACCTCGACGTCCACCCACGGGCGACGTGCATGCTGCACTTCTTCCGCCTCGGCGGCCAGGCGATCTTCGAGGTCTTCGTCTACTCCTCGCCCGACCAGCGCCGGGTGCTGCCGTCCAACAGCGACATCGGCGGCCACCACCTCGCGTTGTACGTCGACGACATCGACGCCGCGGTCGCGCACCTGAGGTCCCACGGCGTCCGCGTCCTCGGCGAGCCCACCACGAGCGGCGGGCCCAGCGCGGGCCAGCGGTTCGTCTACTTCCTCAGCCCGTGGGGCATGCAGCTCGAGCTGGTGTCCTACCCCGCCGGCAAGCAGTTCTTCCTCGACGAGGAACGTGCCAGCGCCGAGTGGGCCGAGGCCGAGCGCGCGCTCGAGGACTGAGCGCGAGGCGCCTCAGTCGAGGTCGAGGGCCTTGCAGCAGATGTCGGTCGCGACGCGCAGGAGCTGGTCCTCGCCGCCGGTCCACACGCCCTGGACGAGGGCGTGGAAGAACATCTGGTCGAGCATGACCACCAGCATCTGCACGCGGATCTTCATGTCCGGCGCGGTCGTCGGGCGGGATCGTGGTGAGGAACTGGCGATCTCGCCGGAGAGCCGGTCGTAGCGCGGCTGGAACTCCTTGGCGAACTCCGGGTCGCTGGCCATCGCCTCGTGCTTGGAGGGCATCAGGCTGGCGTTGTCGCGGGCCCAGTGGGTCAGCCGCAGGATCCAGCGCGACATCGGCCTCGCGGGTGCCGGCCATCAGCGCGGTGTTGAGCTCGCGCCAGTACTCGTCGGTGTGCATCCGGTCGAGCGCCACGACCTCGCGGAAGACCGCGGCCTTGTCGGGGAAGTGCAGGTAGAACGTGGCCCGGTTGATCGACGCCTCGGTCGTGATCAGGCCGATGGAGCGCTCCGGCGTAGCCCTGCTGCTCGAACACCACCCGTGACGCATCGATGATGCGCGAGCGCGTCAGCGCCTTCTGCGCCTCCCTGAGGGACCCCGTGCCAGTCGTCACACGCGCACTGTAGGCCGTACGCCGTTCACTCGACAAGATGTTGCCTCTTTCGACAGGGGGTGGAGTCATTGTCGTGTGGGCGGACCGGGTCAGCCGCCGGGGCGTGAAGTCGCGACCCGGCCTTGGAGGAGTGGGAGCCGCCGTCCACGAACAGCGACGTGCCCGTGGTGTAGGCCGACAGCGGGCTGGCCAGGTAGACGATGGCGTCCGCGACGTCGCCCGGCACGCCCAGCCGGCCGCAGCGGCACCGACGTGCCCGGCTCGTCGAGCGAGGTGCGTGTCCTGCTGGGTCATCGCGGTCTCGATCACGCCGGGGTGCACGGCGTTGACCCGGATCCCCCGCGGACCGAGCGAGGCGGCCAGCGAGTAGGTGAGCATCCGGACGGCGCCCTTGGAGATGTTGTAGGTCGGCATCGACGCCGAGCCGAGCACGCCGCCGACCGAGGAGATCGTGACGATCGCGCCCTCACGGCCGCCGGCGACCATCGAGCGGGCCGCGGCCTGGCAGGAGAAGAAGGTGCCCTTGACGTTGACGTCCATCATCGCGTCGTAGTCGGCCTCGCTGACCTCGAGCACGTCCTCCATCCGGAGGATGCCGGCGGCCGGGACCATGATCGTGACGCCGCCGAACGTGTCGGCCGCGGCGACCGCCTCCTCGATGGAGGCGGGCGAGGTGACGTCGCACGACACGAAGACCGAGGAGACGCCGAGGTCGGCGAGTGCCCGCGTCGTCGGGTCCCCACCCTCGCGCGGCTCCTCGCGCAGGTCGGCGACGACCACGCCCGCGACACCCGCCGAGGCCAGCCGCAGCGCGGTCGCCCGGCCCAGGCCCGACGCGCCACCGGTGACCACGGCCACCTGCCCGGCCAGGAGGTCGGCCGGCCAGGAGCCCCGTCCGGGCTGGCTCACGAGAGGCCCTTGAGGATCTGCGAGCCGATCAGGTTGCGCAACGCCTCGGTGGTGCCGCCACCGAGGGTGAACATCCGCGCGTCGCGGTAGAGCCGCTCGACGCGGATGTTGCGGGAGTAGCCCAGCGCGCCGTGGAGCTGGAGCGCGGTCGAGCTCACCGTGATGGCGTTCTCCGCGGCGTGCAGCTTGGCGAGCGCGGCGAGCTCGGGGTCGGGCAGGCCGGTGCCGGACGTCGCGGCCGAGGCCGCGGCACGATGGATCAGCAGGCGCGAGGCGTCGAGGGCCAGGCGCATGTCGACCAGGCGCCAGCGCAGTCCCTGGAAGTCGGAGATCGGGTGGCCGAACTGCTGGCGCTGCGTCGTGTAGTGGAGCGCGTCCTCGTAGGCCGCCTGCGCGAGGCCGAGGGCGACCGTGGCCGCGCCGACGCGCTGGTTGTTGTAGCGGCCCATGATGTCCTTCAGGCCGAACATCAAGACGTTGGAGCGCGGGACGATCAGGTCGTTGAAGTGCACGTCCATCTCGGGGATGCCGCGCAGGCCCATCATGTAGTTGCGCTTGCCGAGGTCGAAGCCCTCGTCGTCGCGCTCGCAGTAGACCGCGCACAGGCCCTTGTCCTCGCCGTCCTCGATGAGCTTGGCGACGACGACGTTGACGATGGAGTCCTTGGCACCGGTGATCCAGGTCTTGGTGCCGTTGAGCACCACGGTGTCACCGCGCACCTCGGCCGTCGTGGTCATCGCGTTGACGTCCGTGCCGCCGGCGGGCTCGGTGATCTGGATGACCGGCTTGTCGCCGTTGAGCACGAGCTCGGCGACGTGCTTCTTCAGCTCCTCCGACCCCGCCTTCATGATGATGCTGAGGGCGCCGAGGTTGCCGTCGACCACGATGCGGCCCGAGACGCCGCAGCCCTTGGAGATCTCCTCGACCACCAGGACCACGTCGTAGAGCGAGAGGCCGGGGCCGCCGAGCTCCTGCGGGATGGTCATGCCCATGAAGCCCGCGGCGGCGAGCTCCTTGGCGTTCTGCATCGGGTATTCCTCGGTGCGGTCGACCTCGGCGGCGCGCTCCTTGAAGACCTCGGAGAGCTCACGCGCGCGGGCCTGCAGGTCGAGCTGCGCGGCGGTGGGGGTGGGAACGGTCATCGGGGTTCTCCTACGAGGTCGGTGGTCTCGAGCCAGGTCGTGGTGTGCCGGGAGCCGGCGAAGTCGGGGTGGGCCAGCACGCCGAGGTGCAGGGGCGCGGTCGTGGTCGGACCGTCGATCCGCAGCTCCTCGAGCGCGCGGGTCATCCGGGCGATCGCGACCTCGCGGGTGGGGCCCCACGCGATGACCTTGGCGATCATCGAGTCGTAGTAGGGCGAGATCGTGTAGCCGGCGGTGCAGTGCGTGTCGATGCGTACGCCGATGCCGCCGGGGAGGTCGAGCCCGTCGATCCGGCCCGGGCGCGGCATGAAGGTGCGCGGGTCCTCGGCGTTGATCCGGCACTCGATGGCGTGCACGGCCGGCAGCTGCGAGACGGGCTCGGCTGAGCGGGACGTCGCCCGTCGCTGCGAACCACAGCTGGGCGGCGACCAGGTCGACGCCGTGGACCACCTCGGTGACCGGGTGCTCGACCTGGATGCGGGTGTTCATCTCGATGAAGAAGAACTCGCGCGAGTCCATGTCGTAGAGGAACTCCACCGTGCCGGCGCCGGAGTAGTGGATGCCGGCGGTCAGCGCGCGGGCGGCCTCGGTGAGCGCCGTGCGCGTGTCGGGTGAGAGCACCGGCGACGGCGACTCCTCGACGAGCTTCTGGTGGCGGCGCTGGACCGAGCAGTCGCGCTCGCCGAGCACCACCACTCCCCCGGCGCCGTCGCCGAAGACCTGGACCTCGACGTGGCGGGCGGCCTGGACGTAGCGCTCGACGTACATCTCCCCGGAGCCGAAGACGGCGAGGGCCTCGGCGCTGGCCTCGGCGTACTGGTCGACGAAGTCCTCGCTGCGCAGCACGGGCCGGATGCCCTTGCCGCCACCGCCGGCGGCAGCCTTCAGCAGCACCGGGAAGCCGACGGCCGCGGCGGCCGCGAGGGCCTGCTCGGGCGTCGCGTCGGTGAGCGTGGCTCCCGGGACGACGGGCACCTGGAGCTTCTCGGCGGCCTCGCGGGCGGCGATCTTGTCGCCCATCGTGTCGATCGCCTCGGCGCTCGGGCCGACGAAGGTGAGGCCGGCCCCGGCGATCGCCCGGGCGAAGGCGGCGTTCTCGGCGAGGAAGCCGTAGCCGGGGTGGATCGCGTCGCAGCCGGTCGCCTCGGCGACCGTCACGATCGTCTCGATGGAGCGGTAGCTCTTCGTCACGTCGGCCGGCCCGATGCACACCGCACGGTCGGCGAGGCGCACGGCGAGGCCGTCGCGGTCGACGCTGCTGTGGACCACCACGGTCTCGAAGCCGAGCTCCTGGCAGGCGCGCACGATGCGCACCGCGATCTCTCCGCGGTTGGCGACGAGGACGCGGTAGCGACCGCCGGTGCGGCCGACCGGGGCGGGTGCGGCGCTCATCGACGCGCCAGCACGTGGACGGCGGCGGCACCGTTGTCCACGCCCCAGATGCCGCCGCCGGTGCAGTGGGCGACGCCGACCTGCGCACCCTCGACCTGGTTGGCGCCGGTCTCCCCGCGCAGCTGGGCGACGAGCTCGACGACCTGGACGATGCCCGTCGCCCCGAGCGGGTGGCCCCGCGAGAGCAGTCCGCCGCCGGTGTTGACGGCCGTCCTCCCGGCGAGTGCCGACTGCCCGGAGAGCACGAAGCTCGCACCCTCGCCGCGCTCGCAGAGGCCGAGGGCCTCGTAGTACATGACCTCGCCGATCGCCGCGGCGTCGTGCACCTCGGCGACGTCGACGTCCGAGGCGGTGATGCCGGCCGCGCCGTAGGCCTGCTCGACGGCACGCAGGGTGATGTCGGGCCAGGCCATGTCGCGCCAGCCCTGGAAGAACTGTCCGCTCAGCACCGCTGACGAGAGCACCTCGACCGAGCGGGCGTCACCGGTCGCGGCAGGGTCGCTGGTCACCACGACCGCGGCGGCACCGTCGGCGTTCGGGCACATCTGGAGCAGCGTGATCGGGTCGGCGACCAGGCGTGACTCCATCACCTCGTCGATGGTGACCGGCGTGCGGTACTGCGCGTTCGGGTTGCGCGAGGCGGCGTCGCGACTCTTCACCGACACCTGGGCGATGTCCTCGGGCTTGCCGCCGAAGCGCGAGAGCCAGGACTCGGTGCGCATGGCGTAGGCCGCCGGCATGGTGAGACCGGCCTTGATCTCGGGGTCGCCGGGACCGATCGGGAGCAGGCCCCCGCCGAGGGCGCTGAGCTGCTCGACGCCGATCACGAGGACGGTGGTGAACTCGCCGTGGCGCACCGAGCGGTAGGCCTGGGCGAGGGCGCTGGCGCCGCTGGCACAGGCATTCTCGAAGTTGTAGCAGGGCAGGCCGTCGAGGCCCATCTCCTTGCCGATGCGCTGCCCCACGAGCGAGCCGGCGTAGGCGTTGCCGGAGAAGAGCGCCTCGATGTCGGAGCGCTGGAGCCCCGCGTCGCGCACGGCGGCGATGCCGGCCTCGACGGCGAGCGACTCCAGGGTGCGGTCACGGAACTTGCCGAACGGCGTGGTGGCGGCTCCGACGATGCGCGGCGCGGTGGCCGTGGTCCCGGCCATGTCAGGCCTCCTGCTCGGTGGGCGCGGACGCGTGGTCCACGGTGAAGAAGTGGTCGCCGGTCTCGGCGTCGGCGTGGGTGGTGACGGCCATGCCGGGCGCGAGGGGCTGGTCCTCGGACCAGTTCACGACCCGGCCCAGGACGCGTACGTCGCCCTCGAAGTCGGCGTAGCAGAGGGCGTAGGGCACCTCGAACAGCTTGCCCATCCGGACGACGGTCCAGGTGGCGACGGTGCCGGTCGTGGCGAGGTCGTGGGCGGGCAGGTCGCTCGCCCAGCAGGTCGGGCACAGCTCGCGCGCGGGGTAGAAGCCGCGGTCGCAGGTGGTGCAGCGGGTTCCGGTGAGCGGGACCACGGTGAGGGTGTCGGTCATCTTCTCTCTCCAGTCAGGGGGCTGCTCAGGCGGGGACGACGCCGGTGGCCCGGGCGAGCTGCTCGGTGTCGAGGCCGAGGGCGCCGAGCACGGCGTCGTTGTCGGCGCCGAGGCGGGGCACGGTCCCGGCGGGGACGGGGCCCATGTCGCTCATCGTGAAAGGCGCGTGGGGCATCTTGATCTCGCCGACGTCGGGGTCCTGCACGCGGACGAACATGCCGCGGGCCTCGAGGTGCGGGCAGTCGGAGATGTCGGCGGAGTCCTGCACGATGCCGGCCGGCACGCCGCCCTCCTCGAACGCGGCGACGACCTCGGCGCGGGTGCGCGCCCTCATCCAGGCGAGCATGGCCGGCAGGTAGGCGTCGGGGTTCGTCGCCCGCGCGGCCCCGGTCGCCGTGGCCGGGTCGGTGGCGAGCTCCGGGCGGCCGATGATCGCGGCCACCCGGCGCCACATGAGGTCGTTGGGCACGACGAGGGAGATGAAGCCGTCGCCGCACTCGTAGGCGCCCATCGGTGCCTGGAAGCGGTCGGGCCCGCGCGTGATGACGTCGCCGGTGAAGGCGTGCTGCATGAGCGGGCGCTCGTTGAGCGCGACCATCGTGTCGTACATCGACACGTCGATCAGGCGGCCCTTGCCGGTGCGGGTGCGGTCGTAGAGCGACATCAGGATCTGGTAGCCGGTGAGGATGGCGGTGGTCATGTCGGCCAGGCCGTACATCGGCAGCTCCGGGCGGCAGGTCGCCGCTGCGGCCCGGTCATGTGGGTGATGCCCGCCATGCCGAGGATCGCGGCGTCGAACGCCGGCCGCCCGGCGTAGGGGCCCTCGGTGCGGCCGTAGCCCGACACCGCGGCGTAGATCAGCCCGGGGTGGTCCTGGCTGAGGTCGGCGTAGCCGATGCCGAGCTTGTCGGTCGCGCCGGGACGGAGGTTCTCCACGACCACGTCGGCCGTGGCGACCAGTGCCTTGTAGGCCTCACGGCCCTCCTCGCTCGCGAGGTCGAGCGTGACGCTGCGCTTGTTGCGGTTGAACGAGAAGAAGCCTCCCGACACCGGGTCGCCGTCCTCGCCGGCGAGCTGCGGCATGAACACGCGGCGCGGGTCACCGCCGTCGGGGCGCTCGACCTTGATCACCTCGGCGCCGGCGTCGGCGAGCCACATCGTGCAGTAGGGACCGGAGATGTACTGCTCGAGCGCGACCACGCGGACGCCTTCGAGGGGAAGTCGGGACACGGTGACTCCTGTTCGGGGGGTTCAGCGACCGACGTCGATGCGGACGTCGAGCCGGGAGATGTCGTCGCGGCCGGCGAGGTGGCCGACCAGGGCGCCGAGGGGGCTGAGCTCTCGCACGGGGAGCTCGTCGGCAGGGTGCTGCTGCATCGCCCGGACCTGGCCGGGCTGGCAGAAGAGGGCGAAGAAGACGTCGTCGTCGCTTGCGTCGACCGGCAGCCCGGCGCGGATCGCGGGCAGCATCGGCTCGGCGTAGGCCGCCATCGGGTCGACCACCGGTGCGTCACCGAGGATCTTGTCGAGGACGTCGGGGTCGATCGCCCCGGGCGGCTCGCCGTAGTGGCCGGCCGCGTAGGTGCGCAGGTCGGCGGGCACGGTGTGGAACCGCTTGCCGTCGAGGACGTTGAGCATCGCCTGGACGCCGACCAGCTGGCTGAACGGCGTCACCATGCCCGGGCAGCCGAGGTCGACGCGCACCCGGGCGGCCTCCTCGAGCACCTCGGGCAGCCGGTCGATGAGGCCGAGGCCCTCGAGCTGGCCGACGTAGTGCGACATCATCCCGCCGGGGATCTGGTGGCCGACGTAGGAGCGGTAGGTCTCCTCGTCGTAGTCGACGTGCGGCGCGAGGTCCTTGCCGTAGTCGTAGGCGACGTAGCGGAAGTAGGAGTCCATCCAGGCGATCTCGTCCTCGTCGAGGTCGACGCGCACGCCCTCCTCGCGGGCCAGCGCGACGAGGTCGGCGGTGGCGGGGACGGAGTTGCTGCCGGCGACGGACCGGGCGGCGCTGGAGAGCGCGGTGACGCCGTTGCGCAGCGCCTCGCGGTAGCACTCGAGCGCCAGGCCGGTCTGGTCGTGGACGTTCATCTCGACCGGGATGCCGGGTGCCGCGTTGCGGATGGCGGCCACCAGGGGGGCGACCCGCTCGGGGCGCAGCACGCCGCAGGCGTCGTAGAGCAGGATCCCGGACGCGCCGTAGGACGCGTACTCCTTGGCCTTGGTCGCGAAGTAGTCGTCGGTGTGGACGGGCGACTCGGAGAAGGTCAGGCAGGCGGAGGTGTGCATGCCGAGGCGGCTGCCCTCGCGGACGTGGTGCTCGACGTTGCGCGTGTCGTTGAGGGCGTCGAAGACCTCGAACTCGTCGAGCCCGAGACCTGCGAGGTGCTCGAGGAAGAAGGTGACGACGTCGTCGGAGTAGCGGGTCCAGCCGAAGAGGTTGCGGCTGCGGACCAGGATCGTGCTGGGGGTCTGCCCCATCAGCTCGCGCAGCAGCCGGAACCGCGTGAGCGGGTTCTCCTCGAGGAAGGAGACCGCCACCTCGAAGCCGACACCGCTGAGCAGGTTGCTCCGGGCGAAGCCCGCGCGGGCGGCGTGCGGCGCCGCGGGCAGCATGTCCCGGGTGCGGAGCCGGTTGGCCCACAGCGACTGGGGGCCGTCGCGGAACGTCTCGTCGGCGACCTGGAGGGTGAGCTGCTCGCTCCTCCCTGTGGACTGGTCGGGCATCGCTCAGACCTCGTCGGTGTCGATGCGGACGAGCACCTGCTCGAACTCGACGAGCTCGGCGTCGCCGACGCAGACCTCGACGACGGTGCCGGCGACGCCGGCGCGGACGGTGTTCATCAGCTTCATGACCTCGACGATGCCGATCACGTCGTCGGCACCGACCTGCTGGCCGACCTCGACGAAGGGCGGGGCGTCGGGGCTCGGCGCCCGGTAGAACACGCCGGCGATCGGGGCGGCGACGGGCTCTCCGCGGCCCTCGGACGACGGGGCGGCAGGAGCCGGCCGCCGGGCGGCGGGCGCCGGAGCCGCGGGGGCGGCAGCGGCGGCCGGAGCCGGAGCGGCGACGGCCTGCGGGGCGACGCGACTGGACCCGGGTCGTGCCACGCTCGACCTCGAGACGGAGGGGCCCGTCCTTGTAGACGACGCGGGTGGGCAGGTCGGAGCCGTCGAGCATCGTCAGCAGCTCGACGACGGTGTCGAAGGTGAGTCCGCTGGATGCCTTGCCGGACGTCTTGGCCATCGTCTTGTTCTCCTTCTCAGCACTGTCGGACCGACCGACGAGTGACGGCTGTCACGTTAAGAGTCAACACATGTGTCGTGTCAAGAGACATGGTGTCGTCCCTTGTGGGTACGACGACCCGGCGCAGGGAGCGGCCGCTCCCGGCGCTGGTCGTCGCGGGTGGGCTACATCAGGTCGTAGGTGTGGAACTGCCGGGCGAGCCGGTAGTGGCCGATGTCCTCGCTGGGCTGGTCCGGGTCGTCGCCGTAGGCGCCGTCGGCGTAGTGGACCATCAGCGTCTTCCTCTGGAACTCCTCCGGCATCGAGAGCAGGTCCTCGATCGGCGAGTGCAGGTTGCGGATGTCGGCGCCGAGGGCGTCGGTGGGGCCGAACCAGGCGTCGTGCATGACCAGGTCGCAGTCGTCGAACCAGGCCCACTTCTCCTTGTCGACGCCGGCGTCCGGGCGCGTAGCCGAGCTTGGTGCCGCCGAAGTCGAACTTGTACTGCAGGCAGCGCGGGTGGTGGCGGGTCTCGGTGAAGCTCGACCGTGAAGCCGCCGAGGTCCATGCCGGTCTCGATCGGCTGGGCGTCGAAGAACCAGTCGAAGTTGGCCAGGCCGCCGTCGCCGCGCGCGGACTCCTCCAGGGAGGGCCGCAGGCTCGACCAGAGGTCGCTGCAGCAGCCACTGCGGGGCGTAGAGCTTGATCGGGTTCTCGGTCTCGTAGTACTGGAGGTAGGCCAGCTCCTCGAGGCCGTTGACGTGGTCGGCGTGCATGTGGGTGATGAAGATTTCCTTGTACTGCGTGTGCTCGACCTGGCGGGTGCCCTCGCGGTTGTTGGTCGCGAGCATCTTGGGCAGGTAGGGCGGGCAGTCGAGGAAGACCTCGCGACCGTCGATGTCCATCAGGACGTGGGTGTTGAAGTGCCGCGTGGTGAACGCGTCCCCCACGCCGAGCGTGTAGAGCTTCACGGAGTCAGCCATCGTCACTGCCTTTCACTGGTGGTCGTCGAGATCAGTGGTACTACGCGGAAGAAGGGCAGCACCCACGCGCCGACCCGGACGGGTGCGACCTCGCACCGGTCGCCGACGCGGGGCCGACGGTGCGCGGGAAGCCCGTCGGTGATCAGGTGGGTCAGCAGCGTCGCGCCCTCCTCGAGGCGGACGAGTCCGACGTAGTAGGGCGCCACCGCTCCCCAGGACGCCTGTCCCGGGCGGTGCACCTCGGAGTGGGTGACGAGCTCGGCGCGCCCGGTGGCCGGGACGAAGGACAGGTCCCCCGACCAGCAGCTGACGCAGCGGGTCCGCGGGTAGCCCTGTGCGGTGCCGCAGGAGGCGCACGACTGGACGGTGAACCGGCCCTCGCGCAGCGCGTCCCACCAGGGCAGCGACTCCGCGGTGGGTGTCGGCGGGGCGACCGCGAGGTCGGCGTAGCTCTCGTCGATCAGCAGGCCGGTCACGACGTCCCTCCCAGGACGAGGGCGCCGGCCTCGCTGAGCGTCGCGCCGTTGCCGGTGACCAGGCTGAGCCGCGGGTCGGGGACCTGCCGCTCGCCCGCCTCGCCGCGGAGCTGGCGCACCGCCTCGACGACGTGGGACATCGGACCCGCGAGGCCGCACTGGCTGAAGCCGAGCTGGCCGCCGTGGGTGTTCATCGGGAAGTCGCCGGTCGGGGAGAAGTCGTGGTCGTCCAGCCAGGGGCCGAACTTCCCGGGCGCGACGACACCGAGGTCCTCGAGGGTGACGCCGACGACGATCGAGTAGCAGTCGTAGAGCTGGTGGTTGCCGAGGTCCGCGAGCCCTGCCCCGGCCTGGGACAGGGCCTGCGCCATCGCGGGCTTGAGCGGTCCGGTGGTGATCGCCGGCGCCCCCGAGAGCGCGCGGTGGGTGACCTTCTCCCCCGCACCCAGCAGGTGGGCGCCCGCCCGCCCGAGGCTCCTGGCCCGCTCGGGGGACACGACCACGAAGGCGCTCGCGCCGGCGGCCTCCATGACGGCCTCGAGCAGGTGGATCGGGGCACTGATCATCGGCGAGGCCAGCACGTCGTCGACGGTGATCGGCGTCCCGTGGAAGATCGCGGCCGGGTTGAGCTGCGCGTTGGCGCGCGCCCGGACGGCGATCTCGGCGAGCTCCTCGGCCGTCGTGCCGTAGGTGTCCATGTGCGCCTGCGCGATCATGGCGTAGGTCGTGTTGGCCCCGCTGGCGCCGAAGGGGACGTCGAACTCCCGGATCGGGGCCCGATAGGTCGACTTCGGGAAGCCCGTCGCCGGGCGCGCGGCGCCGCCGACGCAGAGCACCACCTCGCACATCCCCGCCCTGATCGCGGCCGCGGCCCGCCAGACCATGCCGGCGGCGCTCGCGCCACCCAGGTCGACGACGTTGGCCATCGTGGGGAGCAGGCCGAGGTACTCGGCGACCGAGGCAGGCACGTGCATCGGCATCTCGCCGTACTGCTGGCCGACCAGGAGTCCGTCGACGTCGTCGGGGCCGAGCCCCGCGTCGGCCACCGCCAGTGCGGCCGCCTCGGCCATCAGGCCGAGGGAGCTCTCACCGGTGGTGGACCGCCGCGGGGTCAGCTCGCCGATGCCGACGATCGTGCCGAGGGGCTCGTGCACGACAGGCTCAGGCCTGACCGGAGCCGGAGGACGTCGCGGCGGCCTCGGCGGCGGCGAGCAGCGACTTGCGCGGCGACATGTAGGTCAGCACCTCGCCGTCGAGCACGACCTGGCCGTCGGAGCGGGTGACGGTCTGCTTGAGCTTGGCGATCGGCTTGTCGTGGCGCACCTCGAGCACCTCGATGCGCGAGACGACCTCGTCGGGGATGTAGACCGGGGCGACGAAGCGCCAGTTGACGCGAGAGGAACACGCAGCCCGGCCCGGGGATGTCCTGCGCGCCGACCTCACTGATGGCGCCGATGATCAGGCCGCCGTGGGAGATCCGGCCCTCGAACATCGTCGAGTCGTCGATGAAGGCGTCGTCGAAGTGCAGCGGGTTGTAGTCGCCGCTGGCCTTGGCGAAGGCGTCGACGTCGTCCTGGGTGATGGTGCGGGTGCGCTCGGCGGTCTCGCCGACCACGAGCGGGCGACCCAGGAAGGTCTGGTTCCACACGGAGTTGGTCTCGTCGTAGGTGACGTCGGACATGGGTGTCGTTCTCCTCTATCTAGGGGGCTGTCTGGAGCGGTCGGGGGTTCAGGACCGGACCGCGAAGGCGGTGAACTGGTCGAGGGAGTCGGGGTTCTGCATCGCCCCGGGGGTGGCGACGTCGGCGACGGCGGCGCCCTCGAGGATCTTCTTGACCGGCACCTCGAGCCGCTTGCCGGTGAGGTTGCGGGGCACGTCGCGGATCGCGAGCACCTCGTCGGGGAGGTGGCGTGGCGACAGGTGGGACTTGATCGCGCCGCGGATCCGGGCGAGCAGGTCGTCGTCGAGCGACTGCCCGTCGGCGAGCACGACGAAGAGCAGCAGCCTGCCGCCCTCCCCGGGGTGGGCTCGGCATGCACGACGAGGGCGTCGTCGACCCCCGGCATCGCGTCGAGCAGCTCGTAGAACTCGGCCGTCCCGAGGCGTACGCCGTCGCGGTTGAGGGTGGCGTCGGAGCGGCCGTAGATCGCGCAGGAGCCGTCTCGAAGAAGGTGATCCAGTCGCCGTGGCGCCACACGCCGGGGAAGTCCTCGAAGTAGGCGGCCCGGTAGCGGGCGTCGTCGTCGTCGCCCCAGAACCCGACCGGCATCGACGGCATCGGCTTGGTGATGACCAGCTCGCCCTGCTCCCCACGAGCGGCGTGCCGTCGGGGCCGTAGGCCGTGACGGCGACGCCGGGGTAGGCCGAGGCCATCCGGCCGGTGCGGACGTCCTGCGCCGGGGAGTCGCCGACGAACGCCGGAGCAGATGTCGGTGCCGCCCGACCCGGACATGAGGCGTACGTCGTCGGAGATCGACGCGCACCCCCAGGCCGCCAGGTCGCCGGGGCACGCGGTCCCGGTGACGCCGAGCTGCAGGACGGCGGAGGTGTCGACGTGCTCGCGCGGCGCGAAACCGGCCTTGCGGCACAGCTGCAGGAAGCCCGGCGACGTGCCGAAGTGCGTGATGCGGGCATCGTCGGCGATCCGCCAGAGCGCGCCGACGTCGGGGGCCGTCGGGTTGACGTCGGTGGTGACGACGGCGGCGCCGAGGCCGAGGCCGGAGACGACGAGGTTCCACATCATCCAGCCCGTGGTGGTCTGCCAGAAGACCCGGTCGCCGGGCTGCACGTCGTGGGCGAAGGCCAGCGACTTGAGGTGCTCGAGGTGATGCCGCCGTGGCCGTGGACGATCGCCTTGGGCAGCCCGGTCGTGCCGGAGGAGAAGAGGATGTAGAGCGGGTGGTCGAACGCCACGCGCTCGATCGTCGGCTCGGCCGGACCCGCGACGAGGTCGGCCCAGGTGCCGGTGGCCCCGTCGACGGCGGGCGCGCCGGGCAGGTAGGGCAGCACGACGAGCTGCTCGACCGACGGCAGCGAGGCGACGATGGAGGCGACCTCCTCGTGGCGGGGCACGGCCTTGGGGCCGTAGCGGTAGCCGTCGATCGCGACCACGACCTTGGGCTCGATCTGGCGCCACCGGTCGATCACGCTCTGCACGCCGAACTCCGGGGCGCACGAGGTGAACACCGCGCCCAGCCCGGCGGTGGCGACGAGCAGCGCCACGGTCTCGGGGACGTGCGGGAGGTAGGCCGCGACCCGGTCGCCCGGTCCGACGCCCGCGGCGCGCAGGCCCGCCTGGATCCGGCCGACCAGGTCGCGCAGCTCGGCGACGGTCAGCGCCGAGTCGGCGCGGCTGTCGGAGTAGCCCAGCAGCGCGAGGTCGTCGTCGGCGCGGCCCGGCATCGCCAGCATCCACTCGGCGTAGTTGAGCTCGGCGCCCGGGAACCAGTCGGGCCGGAAGACCTGGTCACGCTGCTCGGGACGCAGCGCCACGTGGCCGGTGCCGGGCAGGCCGCCCCAGTCCCACAGCAGCGACCAGAACGTGTCGTGCTGGTCGATCGACCACGCCAGGAACGCGTCGTAGTCGGCGAAGGAGAGGTCGTGGCCGTCGCGGAGCCAGGCGAGGAAGCCGTCGAGCGCCGTGGCGCGGCGGCCGTCGGCCGGTGTCCACAGCACCTCGGTGGGCGCCTGGTCCAGGTCGGGTGCGGCGGTGAGGGTCAACGGAGGGGCTCCTCGGTCGGGATGGGGACGGGTGGGTCAGCGGTCGGGGCAGCGGGGCGGGGCAGCGGTGGGGGTCAGACGCGCTCGATGACGATGGCCATGCCCTGGCCGCCTGCGACGCACATGGTGGCGAGGCCGGTCTGCTGGTCGCGCGCCTCGAGGGAGTGCAGGAGGGTGGTGACCAGGCGGGTGCCGGTCATGGCGAAGGGGTGTCCGAGTGCGATGGACCCGCCGTGGACGTTGAGCCGGTCGTCGGCCACGCCGAGCTCGTCGGCGCACGGGATCGCCTGGGCGGCGAAGGCCTCGTTGAGCTCGACCAGGTCGAGGTCGGCGACGGTCATCCCGGCCCGGCGCACCGCCTGCCGGGACGCCTCGATCGGGGCGAGGCCCATGATCTCGGGCGAGAGCGCGCTGACGCCGCTGGCGACGATGCGGGCCCGGGGCGTGATGCCGAGCTCGAGCGCACGCGACTCCCGCATCACGATGATCGAGGCGGCACCGTCGTTGAGCGGGCACGCGTTGCCGGCCGTGACCGTGCCACCCTCCTCGACCGTGCGGAAGACCGGCTGGAGCGCGGCGAGCTTCTCGAGCGTCGAGCCCGCGCGGGGCGACTCGTCCGCGGTGATCCACTCACCCGCCGCGTTGCGCACGGGCGTGATGTCGCTCGCGAAGAAGCCGGCGGCGATCGCGGCCTCCGCCTTCAGCTGGCTGTGCAGGGCGAACTCGTCCTGGGCCCGGCGCGAGACCCCCTTGAGCCCGGCGACGTTCTCCGCGGTGCGGCCCATCTCCATGTAGACGTAGGGCAGCTCACCGCGCTCGCGCGGGTCGTCCCACGGGTCGCCGGCCTGCTCGTGGGACCGCGCCCGCGGCGTCGGCCTCGTCGAAGCCGTGGTGCTTCCAGGAGCCGCCGACCAGGGCCTGGGCCTCGGGCGGCAGGTAGTCGCTGGTGCCGCGCCGGTGCCGGCTCTCGAGCTCGAGACCCCCGGTGACGAAGACGTCGCCCTCCCCTGCCGCGATCGCGTGGTGCGCGGTGCGCAGGGCCTGGATCGAGGCCGAGCAGTAGCGGGTCATCGTCATGCCGGGCACGGTGTCGAGACCGAGCTGCACGGCGATCACGCGACTGATGTTGTTGCCGTGCTCGCCGCCCGGCTGGCCGCAGCCGAGCACGATGTCGTCGATGGTGTGCGGGTCGAGCCCCGGCACCTGGGCGAGGGCGGCCTCGATGACCTGGCGGCCGAGGTCCTCCGGACGGGTGTCGGCGAACGCCCCCTTGTAGGCGCGCCCCATGGGCGACCGCGCGGCTGCGACGATCACGGCCCGGTCCGACATGAGCTCTCCTCGCTGGGTCTGGGTGACGTGCTGTGACTGGCGTCACGCAGTTCGGACAACATAGTGACGAGTGAGTCAGCGATGTGTCAACGGTTACGCCTTCACGTCCCGGATCGTGTTCGACATGAAGCCCCCGTCGACCAGCAGGTCGTGGCCGCAGACGTAGGCCGAGTCGTCGCTGGCGAGGTAGACCACCGCCGACGCGATGTCCAGCGGCTCGCACGTGCGACCCAGTGGCGTGGCGTCGCTGAAGGACCGCACCAGGTTCGGCGCGTTCTCGGTCAGCGGCGTCTGGACGAAGCCCGGCGAGACCGAGTTGACCCGCACCCCGCGCGGGCCGAGCTCGTCGGCGGCGGTCTGGGTCAGGCCGCGCACGGCCCACTTCGACGCGGCGTACGACGCTGCGCGGTAGCCGGTGTAGGACGCGAACGAGGCGATGTTGACGATGCTGCCGCCGCGGTTGCCGACCATCGACCGGCCGCGTGCTTCATGCCCAGGAAGACGCCGGTCAGGTTGACCGCGATGACGCGGTCCCAGTCCTCGAGCCGGTCTCCAGGACGCCGAAGCGGTTGGTGATGCCGGCGTTGTTGACGAGCACGTCGACTCCACCGACCTCGCGCTCGAGGCGGGCGACGAGCGACTGCCACGACGCCTCCGCGGCCACGTCGAGGCGACGCCGAGCGCGCCCACTCCCCGCTCGCGCAGCGGCCGCGGCCGCCGCCTCGACGCGGTCGCCGTCGAGGTCGGCGAGCACGACGGTGCCGGCTCCTTCGCGGGCGGCCAGGTCGACGGTGGCCGAGCCGATGCCGCCGAGGGCTCCGGTCACCAGGACGGTCTTGTTCTTCAGTCGGTCGGTCACGGGCGGACTCCGGTTCGGTCGAGGTCTGGGTGAGGTGGGCGGGAACGTGCTGGAGGGCCAGGGCACGTCGAGGTCGCGGGAAGGCGGTCAGCGGACCATGGCGTCGACGACCTCGACGCCGAGGCCGTTGGCCGCGTAGTGGGCGCGGGCTGCGGAGAGCTTGGAGAAGACGTCCTCGACACCGACAGGGGTGCCGTCGACGTCGACGTAGATGTAGGCGCCGGAGACGTGGAAGAGGGTGCGCATCTCCCCGCAGTCCTGGGGCACCTCGAGGGTGTGGATGTCGCCCGGCGGCTCGAAGGCGTAGGAGCCCTGCTCGGCCCACCAGTCGTGCTCGAGGTAGTGCCAGCGGCCCCTCAGGGTCAGGGCGTGGACCGGTCCGGCATGACGGTGGCGCGACAGGATCCCGGACCGGCGCACGCGCAGGACGTTGACCCAGTAGCCCTGGGTGACGTTGAGCAGCAGGGGCCGGAAGTCGACTCCGGGCGCCTGCGGCACCCAGAGCCGTTCGTCGACCTCCGCGTGCAGCGCGTCCCCGACCACGAGGTCGTCGACGACGAAGGGCAGCGGGTCGCCGGCATACGGGACGGCGTCCTGGTCCGGACGGCCAGGGGGTGCGGCGTCTCACGGGCTCGTTCTCCTTCGTGTGCAGTGTCGGGCAGGTCTCGGGCAGGTCTCCGGGCACCTGCCGTGCAGGGCCGTGGTGCACGGCTGTGCGCACGGTGGTGCGCATGACCCATGTCACATCTCGGAGGGGGTGATCCGAATTTCGAATGACACCTTGACGAATCGCACAACAGCCTGTTGTGTGTGGCGAGCATCACTTCTACCACAGAATCATCTGCCGCCGGAAGGACCGAGATGTACTACCACCAGGCACTGGCCCGGGCGATGGCCGACCAGGGCATCACCGACGTCTTCGGTGTCCTCGGCGACGCCAACCTCTACTTCATGGAGGCGTGGGAGCGCGCCGGCGGACACTACGTGGCCGCCGCCCACGAGGGTGCCGGCGTGCATGGCCGCGACCGGCTACGCCTCGACCGCCGAACAAGGTCGGCGTGGCCACCGTGACGCACGGACCGGCACTCACCAACGCCCTCACCGCGCTGGTCGACGCGACCCGTGCCCGGATGCCCGTGCTCGTCATCGCCGGCGACACGAACCCCGAGGTGCGCGGCCACCTGCAGAGCATCGACCAGCACAGCGTGGTCCAGGTCAGCGGTGCCGGCTGGGAGCCCGCGACCACCCCGCGAACGTCGCCACCGACCTCGCCCGCGCGCTGCGCCGGGCCTGGGCCGAGTCCCGGCCGGTCGTGCTCAACATCCCGATCACCTTCCAGTGGGCCGAGGTCGACTACGTCCCCGTCCCGCCGGCGTCGGTGCGCCACCGTCGTACGCGCCCCGACCAGGACGCCCTCGAGGAGGCCGCCGGCATCCTCGCCTCGGCCCGCCGCCCCGTCGTGCTCGGCGGCCGCGGCGCCCGGCACTCCCGCGACCAGCTGGTCGCGCTGGCCGAGCGCCTCGGCGCGCCGGTCGCGACGTCCCTGCGCGGCAAGGGCCTGTTCTCCGGCCACGAGCACGACCTCGGCATCTGCGGAACGCTCTCGCACGAGACCGCGCTCGCCACGATGGACCGCGCCGACTGCGTGATCGCCTTCGGCGCCGCGCTCAACGACTTCACCACCGCCGAGGGCTCACTGCTGAAGGGCGCCCGCGTCATCCACGTCGACACCGACCCCGGCCGCCCGGACATGTGGTCGTCGGCCGACGTCGGCGTGGTCGGCGACGCCGGCGCCGTGGCCGACGCGCTCGTCGAGCTGCTCGACGAGGTCGAGCACATCTCCACCGGCTTCGCCGACGACGCCCTGGCACTCGCCCTCAAGGACCCGCGCCCGACGCTGCGGTCGACGAGGACGGGCGGGCTCGACGTGGTGGCGGTGCTCCGGCGCATCGACGAGGCCTTCCCCGCCGACCGCACCCTCGTCATCGACGACGGCCGCTTCATCCTCACCGCCTACGCCGAGCTCGGCGCACCGCACCCGTCGGCCTACGTCCACACGTGCAGCTTCGCCTCCATCGGCCTCGGGCTGGGCAACGCCATCGGCGCGTACGCCGGTGCGCCCGAGCGGCCCGTGCTGGCCGTCGTCGGCGACGGCGGCTTCATGAGCGCCGGGCTCAACGAGCTCAACACGGCCGTGCGCGCCGGCACCGACCTGGTGCTGGTCGTGGTCAACGACAAGGCCTACGGCGCCGAGCACGTCCAGCTGGTCGCCAAGGGCATCGACCCGACCATCTCGACCTTCGACTGGCCCGACCTCGCCCCGGTGGCCGACTCCCTCGGCGCGCGCGGCATCACCGTGCGCTCGCTGGAGGACCTCGACGCGGCACTGTCCCAGCTGGCCGACCGCGATCGGCCGGTGCTCCTCGACGTCCAGGTCGACCCCTACGACGTGCCGGGGTCGTTCGTGTGACCACGGTCGCAAAACGCCCCGGCTGATCCATTGACATGTTGCCGATTCACCCAACAAGATGTTGCCCGAACCGGGCTGTGACAGCGATCACACCCCTTCGACCCTCGCTGTCCCTCCCGGTCACACCCTCGATGAAACGGAGTCCTCATGGTCTCTGCACCACCCGAGAAGCTGGTCGCCCATCCGCACGTGGGCGGCGCCGAGCAGATCTCGATCGACTCAGCGGCCAAGACCTACCTGCGCCGTGGCGCCTCCCCGGTGGAGGCGCTGCGCCCCACCGAGCTGGTCGTCGAGCCCGGTGAATTCGTCAGCCTGGTCGGCCCGAGCGGCTGCGGCAAGACCACCCTGCTGAAGCTCGTGGCCGGTCTCGACCACGCCACCGGCGGTCGCATCGTCGTGGGCGAGCGCACGGTGAGGAAGCCCGATCCGCAGGTGTCCGTGGTCTTCCAGAAGGCCGCCCTGCTCAAGTGGTACACCGTGGAGCAGAACGTCCTGCTGCCCGCGAAGATCGCCGGCACGCTCACGAAGGAGACCCGCAACCGGGCCGCCGAGCTGCTGGAGTTCATCGGCCTGGCCGACTTCAAGGACCGCTACCCCAGCGAGCTGTCCGGCGGCATGCAGCAGCGCGTCTCCATCGCGCGGGCCCTCGCCGGCGAGCCCAAGGTGCTGCTCATGGACGAGCCCTTCTCCGCGCTCGACGAGTTCACGCGAGAGGTGCTGCACGACGAGCTCCTCCGCCTCTGGACCGGCCACCCCAAGACGGTCATCTTCGTGACCCACAACATCAGCGAGGCGGTCTACCTCTCCGACCGCGTCGCGGTGATGGCGCCGCGCCCCGGCCGCATCGAGACGGTCGTCGACATCGACCTGCCCCGACCGCGCACGTCCGCGCTGCGCACCGATCCCCAGTTCTTCGAGATGGTCTCGACCATCCGCTCCCACTTCAGCAAGGCCGGCGCCCTCGGAGGTGAGTCCGCATGACCATGACCGCAGAGCCCACGAGCACCCTGGACGAGGACAAGTCGCCACGCAGGCGCAAGTCCCAGCCCGACGTCCTCCCCGTCCCCAGCCGCGGAGCCGTCTTCGCCAAGAACCTCGGTCTGCGCCTGATCGTCCCCGCGGTCGTGCTGCTCGCCTGGTGGTACACCACGTCCAACGACATGGTGTCCGCGCTGATCGTGCCGGCACCCGCCGACGTGTGGGACGCACTCGACAGCTACCTGCTGGGCGGGGTGTGGAACGAGGACATCCTGTCCAGCGCGCGCGGGACGCTGAGCAGCTTCGCGCTCGGCCTCGTGCTCGGCATCGTCGGTGGCTCGATCATGGCGTTCATCGCCTCGGTGAAGACGGCCGTCTACCCCTACATCCTGGCCTTCCAGGCCTTCCCGAAGATCGCCGTCGCGCCGCTCTTCGTGGTCTGGCTCGGCTACGGCGACGCCCCGAAGATCATCATCGGCACCTCGCTGGCCTTCTTCCCGGTCATCAGCGCCACCATGGCCGGCCTCCTCGACGTCGACCCCGACGAGCACAACCTGATGCGCTCGGTCGGCGCGAGCAAGCGCCAGGAGCTGCGCCACCTGCGTCTCCCCCGCGCGATGTCCTACGTCTTCCCCGCCCTCGACATCGCCGTGGTCAGCGCCCTGCTGGGTGTCATCACGGCGGAGATCGTCGGCACGGAGTTCGGACTCGGCCGCGTCATCACCGAGCGTGCCGCCTACGGCGACTCGGCCTCGGTCTACGCCGTCCTGATCATCCTGGCCGTGGCGGGAGCGATCCTCCACCTGGCCGTCAGCATCCTCCACAGGGTGATGCCGAGGTCGATCGTCCCCAAGTAGCCGGGACGCCCGACCACCAGCTCGAACGACCGCGACGGCGGGCGTCGGTGATCACCCACCAGCGCTCGACCGACGTCCGGCCGCTCGACCCTGCCCGCACGCGGGCGCCTGTTGAACCCTCTCGGGCCCGTCACCGAAGACATCGGCACCACCCCAACCGCACCAGAGAAAGCAGATGCAGATGAACCACACCACCACGCGCCGCGCCCGTCGCGGCCTGGCCACGGCGCTCGTGCTCTCGATCGCCAGCCCTACGCTCGCCGCCTGTGGCGGTGGTGGCGACGAGGCCAACGCCGACGGCACCGTGTCGCTCTCCGGAGTCAACGGCGACCCGTCCAACCTGCCTTCCGGCGCTCCCTGGGGCTCGATGCAGATCCAGGAGGGCTGGGACAAGGCCGACGGCTACACGCTCAAGTGGGACGTGGCGCAGAGCGCCGCGGCGGGCCTGCAGCTGCTCAGCGCCGGCAAGGTCGACATGGCGCAGGGCTCTGCCCCGACGGCCTACGCCGCTGCCAAGCTCGACCCCGATCTGCGCATCATCGGCTTCCTCAACGGACCGGCCTACCTGATGGTGGCTCCTGAGGGCAGCGGCATCGAGAGCGCCGCGGACCTCGAGGGCAAGAAGATCGGTGTCCTGGCGCTCGGCTCGGCCTCCGACATGATGGTCCGCGGCTCCCTCGCCGAGGTCGGCCTCGACCCCGACAAGGACGTCAAGATCCTCCCGATCGGCGTGGGCGCACCGATGGCCGAGGCGCTCAACTCCGGCACGGTCGACGCGATCGCCGGCTGGGAGGGGATGTGGCAGAGCATCTCCGCGCTGACCGACACCCCGCTCCAGCCTGTCGAGGCCACCATGTCCGACCTGCCGGGCATGATGCTGCAGGTCACCACCAAGGAGGTCCTCGAGGAGAAGCACGACGCGCTCGCGGCCTACATGCGCAACTTCTACAAGGGCTGCGCCGTCGGCGCCGAGGACCCGACCCGCGCGGTGACCGACCACTGGGATGTCTTCAGCAACGTCGCCCCTCCGGCTGACCGCTACGACGAGCAGCTCGCCGACCAGGCCGAGTGGAACCAGAACTTCTTCAACATCTGCGCAGAGCCCGGCACCGACTCCGGCATGCCCGGCGTGCTGTCCGACGACGAGGTGAAGACCACCTACGACTGGCTGCGCAAGTACAACATCCTCGAGGACGACGTCGACACCTCGACCATCGTGGACACCTCGGTGACCGAGGAGGGCCTGAAGGACCTCGACGTCGCCGCCTGGGCCACCGACTACCTGAAGGACAACCCCGACCAGGGCTGATCCCGGCACGACTCCGCGTGGCGGCGGGTGCACCTCCACCCGCCGCCACGTCGGCACCCCACGTCCCGACACCTGTCACCCCACGGCACGAGAGCAGGAGAGACCCCATGTCCGTCACCGCCACCGCCCGGTCCGCGGTCGACGACCTGGTCTCGCCCTGCTGCCCGACGGCGTCGTCGTCACCGACGCCGAGCGGGTCGAGAAGTACCGCCACGACCGCTTCGAGGACCTGCCGGCCGGTGTGCCGTGCGCCGTCCTCCGCGCCGAGAGCGCCGAGCAGGTGCAGGTCGCGCTGCGCTGGGCCACCGAGCACCGCGTGCCCGTCGTGCCCCGCGGCGCCGGCACCTCCCTGTCCGGCGGTGCCACCGCCGTCGACGGCTGCCTCGTGCTGACCCTCGAGCGGATGACCGGCATCCGCGTCGATCCCGACCGCCGGGTGGCCCACGTCGAGCCCGGCGCCCTCAACGTCTCGGTCAAGGAGGCCGCCGCGGTCCACGGGCTCTGGTATCCCCCGGACCCCGGCTCCTACCGGATCTCCACCATCGGCGGGAACATCGCCACCAACGCCGGCGGCCTGTGCTGCGTGAAGTACGGCGTCACCGCCGACTACGTGCTCGGCCTCGAGGTGGTCCTGGCCGACGGTCGGCTCCTGCGGCTCGGCGGCGAGACCATGAAGGACGTCGCCGGGCTCAACCTCCGCCAGCTCTTCGTCGGCAGCGAGGGCACCCTCGGGCATCGTGACCAGCGCCGTGCTGCGCCTGGTCCCCCAGCAGGGCGAGGTCTCCACGCTGGTGGCCACCTTCCCCGACCTCGTCTCCGCGGGCACCGCGGTACCCGCATCGGCCGCAGCGTCCGACCCGCGATGCTCGAGCTGATGGACCGGGTCTCGATCAACGCCGTCGAGGACCACTCGCCGCGCGGCCTGGACCGCGACGCCGGCGCGCTCCTGATCGTCCAGTCCGACGCGCCGGGCCGTGCCCGCATCGACGAGATCGCGGCCGTCGAGGCGCTGTGCGAGGACGCCGGCGCCACCGAGGTCGCCACCACCGACGACGCCGACGAGGGGCTGATGTTCGTCGACGCACGGCGCAGCGCCGGAGACGCCACCGAGGCGCGCGGCACGCTGCTCGCCGAGGACATCTGCGTGCCCGTGGACCGGCTGCCCGAGGTGCTCGCCGAGATCACCGCGCTCGCCGCCCGCCACGACCTCGAGATCCCGGTCGTCGCCCACGCCGGCGACGGCAACCTGCACCCCGGCATCATCTACCCGCCCGGCGACGACGACGCGCGCGACCGCGCCTGGCTGGCCTTCGACGAGCTGATGGCCCTGGCCACCGCCTACGGCGGCACCGTGACCGGCGAGCACGGCGTCGGGCGCACCAAGACGCGCGGCCTCGTCGCCCAGGTCGGCCCCGACGTCATGGCCGTGTCGCGCTCGATCAAGGCTGCGCTCGACCCGCTCGGCCTGCTCAACCCCGGGGCACTGCTCCCCCTCGACGGCGGGTCACGGCGCGTGAGCCGACCCGCTCCACCAGCGGCCCACGCCGTGACCTACCGCGCGGGCGGCGGCCTCGACGTGGTCCCGGCACCCCCGGCCTCCCACGCGACCCCGCCCGGTCCCGGCGAGGTCGCCGTGCGGGTCCGCTACGCCGGCATCTGCGGGACCGACCTGCACATCGCCCGGGGCCACTTCGACGGCCGTGTCGCGCCCGGCGCGGTGCTCGGCCACGAGGCCAGCGGAGCCGTCGCCGCGGTCGGCGAGGGCGTCGAGGCGCACGCCGTCGGCGACCCCGTCGTCGTGCACCCGGTCGTGGCCTGCGGCACCTGCCCCTCCTGCGACCGCGGCCGTCCGCAGACGTGTGCCGCGCTCGTGGTGGCCGGGCTCGACCGGCCCGGCAGCATGCAGCCGACGTGGACCGTGCCGGCCAGCTGCGTCCTGCCCCTCCCCCGCGACCTCGACCTCCGCAGCGCGGCGCTCGTCGAGCCGCTGGCCGTCGCCGTGCACGACGTGCGCCGCGGCGACGTGCGCGCGGGCGACCGGGTCCTCGTCGTCGGCGCCGGCCCCGTCGGCGTGCTGATCGGGCTGGTGTGCCGAGCCGCCGGCGCGGTCGTCTCGATCACCGACCCCGATGCCCGCAGGAGCGCGGCCGCGCGGGCCGCCGGACTCGACGTCGCCGAGCACCTGCTGGACCTGGACTGACCTGGACGTGGACGTCGCGTTCGAGGTCTCCGGGAGCCAGGGCGGACTCGACACCGCTATGGCCGCACCCCGCGCCGGCGGCACGGTCGTCGTCGTCGGCATCCACGCCGGGCGGCGCGAGCTCGACGCGCGCCGGATCTACTCCCACGAGCTCTCCGTCCTGGGCGCCCGGCTGCACACGCGCGACGACTTCCGTGCCGCGATCGACCTGCTGGCCCGCGGCGCGGTCGACGTCGACCCGCTCGTGTCGCTCGTCGTCGCGCCCACCGACGTCCCGGACGCCGTACGCCGACTCGGTGCCGGCACCGGGCTGATGAAGGTCCTCGTGGACTTCTCCGACGACAGGAGCCCCGCATGACGACGACCCAGGACCCGGTCACGGGGCCGCTCCCGAGGATCCCGCTCGACCTGCTGGTCGGCGGCGCCTGGGAGCCGACGCCGGAGCGGTTCACCGTCGACGACCCGGCCACCCTGACCCCGATCGCCCGCGTCGCCGACGCCGGCGAGGCCGAGGCCCGCGCCGCCGTCGACCGCCGCCCACGAGGCCTTCGGCCCGTGGGCGGCGCGGACCCCGCGCGAGCGGGCCGAGGTGCTGCGGCGGGCCCACGAGCTGATGGTCGCCGAGGCCGAGACGGGCGCGCTGCTCATCACCCGCGAGAACGGCAAGGCCTGGCGCGACGCGCTCGGCGAGGTGACCTACGCGGCCGAGTTCTTCCGGTGGTTCGCCGAGGAGGCGGTGCGGGTCCGGGGCGACTTCCGCACGGCGCCGGGTGGCGACAAGACGATCATCGTCGACCACCACCCGATCGGGGTCGCCTACCTCATCACGCCCTGGAACTTCCCGGCCGCGATGGCCACCCGCAAGATCGCGCCCGCGCTGGCGGCCGGCTGCACCTGCATCCTCAAGCCGGCTGCGGAGACGCCGCTGACCGCGCTCGTGGATCGGCGACGTGCTCCAGCGCGCGGGCGTGCCGGCCGGGGTCGTCAACATCCTGCCGACGTCCGGCCCCGGGCCGGTCTCCGAGGTCGATCCTCGGACGACCCGCGTGTCGCGACGCTGTCCTTCACCGGCTCGACCCCGATCGGCAAGCAGCTGATGGCGCACACCGCGCGCCCGCGCGCTGCGGGTCTCGATGGAGCTCGGCGGCAACGCGCCGTTCGTCGTGCTCGAGGGCGCCGACGTCGACCGGGCCGTCGAGATCGCGCTCGTCGCCAAGATGCGCAACGGCGGCAGCGCCTGCACCGCGGCCAACCGGCTCTACGTCCACGCCTCGCTCGCCGACGAGTTCGGCAGCCGGCTCACCGCGGCGTTCGCCGGCCTGCGGATGGGTCCGGGCGCCGACCGCGCCACCGAGCTCGGCTCGATGGTCTCGACGCGCGAGCAGGCAAGGTCCGACAAGCTGCTCGAGGTCGCCGGCGTCGCGAGGGCGGCCGCGTCGTGCCGGCGCAGGACGCGCCCGACGGACGGCGCGTTCGTGGCGCCCCACGTGGTCCACGACGTCGCCCACGGCGGCACCCTCACCAGCACCGAGATCTTCGGCCCGGTCGCGCCCGATCATCGCCTTCGACGACGTCGACGAGGCGGTCCGGATGGCCAACGACACCACCTTCGGCCTGATCTCCTACGTCGTCTCCGGCGACACCGGCCACGGCATGCCGGGTCGCGCGCCGGATGGAGAGCCGGGATGGTCGCGGTCAACAGGGGCGTCGCTGTCCGACCCGGCCGCACCCTTCGGCGGCATGAAGGAGTCCGGCATCGGCCGCGAGGGCGGATTCGCCGGCATCCACGAGTTCCTCGAGTCGCAGTACATCGCCGCCGACCTCTGACCCCCACCACCTCGACCCAGGAGCCGCTCGCATGACCGTCAGCGCCCCACCGCCGCCCACCGACGACGAGCTGGCCGCACTGGCCCGCCGCGTGCGCTGGCACGTCCTCGACACCGTCGCCGAAGCGGCGCCGGGCACGTCGGCGGTCCGATGTCGGCCACCGACCTGCTGGTCGCCCTCTACTTCCCAGCTCCGGATCGACCCGGCCGACCCGACGGCACCGGACCGGGACCGGTTCATCCTCTCGAAGGGCCACTGCGCGATCGCCCTCTACGCGACCCTGGCGCTGCGCGGCTACTTCCCGGTCGAGGAGCTCGCCACCTTCGACCACGGCGACTCAGCCGCCTCCAGGGCCACCCCGACATGACGCCTCACGCCCGGGCGTCGACGTCTCCACGGGCTCGCTCGGCCAGGGCCTGGCGGTCGGCGCTGGGGATCGCCTCGGCCGCCCAGACGCGCCGGCCCGACGCAGCGCACCTGGGTGATGGTCGGCGACGGCGAGATGCAGGAGGGCATGGTCTGGGAGACCGTGATCGTCGGCGCCGCGCTTCGGCCTCGACAACCTGACCGTGATCGTCGACTCAACGGGCTCCAGCAGTACGGCTGGCCGATCCGGAGGCAGGCGCGACCGCTGCGACCGGCGCGAGCCAGGGGCCGGGACCTGCCGAGCGGCGTTCGCGGCTTCGGCTGGCGCGTCGCTGGCGGTCGACGGCCACGACTCGGGCGCGATCGTGGAGGCGTGCGCCGCCGCGCCGCCGGCCGCGGCCGGCGAGGGACGGCCGACCGCGATCCTCGCCCGCACGACCAAGGGCCCGGCGTGTCGTTCACCGCGGGCCGGTTCGCTGGCACGCCGGCATCGCGACGGCCGACGAGCTCGGCGGTCGCTCGCGGCGAGCTCGGGCGTCGAGCCGGCCGGTCCCGCGTCGGCACGCGCGGCGCCCGTCATGAGCGTCGCAGCGCGAGGTCTTCGGCGACGCGCTCGCCGAGCTCGGCCGCGACGGACCCGCGACGTCGTCGTCCTCGACGGCGACCTCGCCACCTCCACGAGCCGACATCGTCGCCGAGCCGGCGCCCGAGGCCTTCGTCCAGGTCGGGCATCGCCGAGCAGAACATGGTCGGGATGGCGGTCGGGCTGGCGACGCCCGGCTACGTGCCGTGGCTCTCGTCGTTCGGCGTGTTCCTCACCCATCGCGCGCTCGACCCGGTGCGGATGCTGGTCTCGCAGACCGGCGGCGAACGGTGCGGGTCGTCGCGGCCTACACCGGGCTCCTCAACGGCCGCACCGGCAAGACCCACCAGGACGTCGAGGACCTCGCGATCATGCGGGCGATGCCGGACATGACCGTCCTCGCGCCCGCCGACGAGCACGAGGCCGAGGCGATGGTCCGGTGGGCGGCCGACTATGACGGCCCGGTCTACCTGCGGCTCGCCCGCGACGGCGGCCCGCGCGTGTTCGATGCCGGCTACGCTTCGAGCCCGGCCGGACCCGCGTCGTGCGCGACGCTCCGGCGGGGCGGCGGACGGCGTCGACGTGACGCTCGTCTCGACCGGCACGCAGACCGCGCGCATGCTCGCCGCCGCCGACCTCCTGGCGGCGGACGGGCTGTCCGTGGGCCGGGTGCTGCACGTGCCCACCCTCAAGCCGCTCGACGGGCGGCTCATCGGCGCCGCCTCGGCGGCGTCGAGCTCGTCGTCAGCGTCGAGGAGCACTCCGTCCTCGGCGGCCTCGGCGGGCTGGTCGCGGAGATCTCGGCGACCACGCCCCGCGCCGCCTCGTCCGGATCGGGATCGAGGACGGCTGGGCCGAGTCGGCGCCCGAACGACGTTCCTGCTCGAGCCGCTACGGCCTGTCGCCCGAGCGGGTCGCCGAGCAGGTCGAGGCCGCGGTCCAGTCGCAGGTGGCCGTATGACCCACATGCAGGCCGTCGTCAAGACGGCCGACGGAGCTGCCGGGATCGAGGTGCGACCGGTCCCGCTCCCGGTCCCCGGTCCCGGCCAGGTGAGGGTGCGGGTCCTGGCCGCCGGGGTGTGCGGCACGGACCTGCACCTCGCCGACGACGAGTACGCCCACGCCCGCCCCGTCGTGATGGGGCACGAGGTCACCGGCGTCGTCGACCTCGCGCCGGGCCACGACGCCTGGGTCGGGCGACGCGTCGCCCTGGAGACCTATGCCAGCACGTGCGGCTCGTGCCCGATGTGTCGCGACGGACGACCGAACCTCTGCCCCGAGCGCCGGTCGATCGGCTCGTTCGTGGACGGCGGCTTCGCCGGCCACGTCGTCGTACCCCTCCACAACCTGCACGCCCTTCCCGACCACGTCGCCGAGCACGACGGGGCGCTGGCCGAGCCGCTCGCGTGCGTCGCCCACTGCCTGCTCGACCCACCGCGCGTGCAGGCCGGCGACCGGGTGCTCGTCACCGGACCCGGCACCATGGGCCAGCTGACCGCGCGCGTGGCGAGCGCCCTCGGCGGCGCCGTGACCCTCGTCGGGCTGGAGAAGGACGCCGACCGGCTCGCGGTCGCCGAGCGCCACGGCGCGCGGACCGTGCTGCCCGGCGGCGTGCCGGAGGGTGCCTACGACGTCGCGGTCGAGGCGTCCGGCAGCGCCCCGGCCCTCGCGACCGCCCTGGCCGGGCTGCGACGCGGCGGCCACCTCGTGCTGATGGGGATCATGGGCCGCCCGGTCGAGGTCGACCTCGACGTCGTGTTCTACAAGGAGCTGACCATCTCCACGGGCTTCGCCTCCACCCCCGACTCGTGGCGCCGCGCGCGGACGCTGCTCGAGACCGGCGCGGTCAGCCTGGCCGACCTGGTCACCACCACCCGCCCCCTGGAGCAGTGGAGCGAGGCGCTCGCCGACGTCCGCGCCGGCCGCGGGCTCAAGACGGTCCTGGTGCCTGCCAGGACGGAACAGTAGGAGGAGAGACGTGCACTTCCACGACACCGAGGACAGCCAGTACCACCGCACCCTGCGCCAGGCCGCGCCCGAGATGGTCGAGGCCTTCGGCGCGTTCGACGCGGCCGTGTTCGGCACCGAGGGCGCCCTCGACGCGAAGACCAAGGAGCTCATCGCGATCGCGGTGGCGGCCACCACGCAGTGCCCCTACTGCCTCGACGCGCACGTCGGCGGCGCGAAGAAGGCCGGCGCCACCGAGCCCGAGGTCGCCGAGGCCGTGATGGTCGCCTCCGCTCTGCGCGCCGGTGGCGCGCTGACCCACGGGTGGCTCGCGCTCAAGCAGTACGACCGGGGCTGAGACCAGGGCTGAGCTGTCGCCGGCCGGTCGCCGGGCGGGTGAGGCTCAGGTGGGCCTGGTCCCGCCCGCCGCGCGGCGGGCGATCTTCAGCAGCGCGGCGGCGGGACCGTCCAGCGGGCGGTCACGACGCCAGATCGCGGTGAGCGGTCGCTCGAGGTCGAGGCCGTGCGGCACCTCGACCAGCTCGCCGGTGTCGAGCCCGGCGCGGACGGCGTACGGCGTCACGACGGCGGGTCCCACGCCCGCGAGCGCCGCACCGACCATCGCGGTCGTCGAGGTCGCGACCATCGCGATCCTCGGCTGTGCCGACAACGCACGCTCGAAGGTGCTGCGGGTGCCGCTGCCCTCCTCGCGCACGACGAACTCGGCGGCCAGCAGCTGGTCGCGCGAGAGCGGGGTGCTGCGTCGGGCCCAGGGATGGGCGGCGGGCACCACGATCACGAGCCGGTCGGTGCCGACGACGCGGCGGGCCAGGTCCTGGGAGACGCGGGTGGTCTCGACGAACCCGATCGCGCACTCGCCGGCCTGCACGAGGTCGTGGACGCGGTCGGAGTTCTGCACCTGCAGGCGCAGGTGCACCTCCGGCATCGAGGCGCGGAGCTCGCCGATCCACCGCGGCAGCACGAACTCCGCGACCGTCAGGCTGGCCGCGACGCCCGAGGTCCGAGCCGCCCTGCGAGCGGCGCGCGCTCAGCGCCTGGAGCCCTCCGCGGACGGTGTCGATCTGGTGCAGGACGTCGCGACCCCACGCGGCGACCGTGAGGCCGTCGGGGGTGAGTCGCGTGCCGCGCGGGCGTGCGCTCCGCGAGCCGCAGCTGCCACCGTGACTCGAACGCCCGCAGCGCGGTGCTCGCCGCGGGCTGGGTGATCCCCAGCCGACGACCTGCGGCACCGAGGCTGCCCTCCTCCTCGAGGAGGACCAGCAGGCGCAGCGCCTGGAGATCCAGCTCCCTGCTCATAAGCACAGATTATGAGTCGCCCCCGTACTCGCGTCTAGTCGGGCGCCGTGGCGCGCGACCACGCTGGTCGCATGACCCTCCTGCGCACCGAGACCGACTCCTCCGCGCAGGGCGTTGCGACGGATCGGCCGCCGCAGGCCGGCAGCAGCCGGCGGTGGCGCGCGCGCGGTCGTCCCGTTCGCCGTCGCCGGCGTCGCCCTCGCGATCAGCACGGCTGCTCCCCTGCTGGGTCCGCTGCTCGTCGCCCTCGTGATCGGCGTGGTCGCTGCGAACACCCCCGGCGTCAGTCCCTACGTCGTCGGCACCGCACCACGGCTCGACAAGTTCCTGCTGCGCTCGGGCATCGTGCTGCTCGGCCTCAAGATCGCCGTCACCGACATCCTCGCCCTCGGCGCACCCGGGATCGTCAGTCGTGCTGGCCACCGTCGTCACGACGTACGCCGCCACGCAGGTCGCCGGCCGGCTGCTCGGCCTCGAGCGCGACCTCGTCACCCTCATCGCCGCAGGCTTCTCGATCTGCGGGGCCGCGGCGATCGCCGCCGTGGAGTCCTCGATCCGCGCCAAGCCCAAGGACGTCGCCCTCGCGGTCGCGCTGGTGACGGTCTTCGGCACCGTCATGATCGGCGCGATCCCCGCCCTGGGCCACGCCTGCTCGGCCTCACCGACGAGCAGACCGCGATCTGGGCCGGCGCCAGCATCCACGAGGTCGCCCAGGTGATCGCCGCAGCCTCGCTGATCGGTGCCGGCGGTGCGACCGTGCTGGCCACCGCCACCACCGTGAAGCTCGCGCGCGTGACCCTCCTGGCGCCGGTGCAGATCGCGTCCGCGCGGATCTGTCGCTCCGAGGACGCCACCCGTCGCGGCCCGCTGGTCCCGCTGTTCCTCATCGGATTCCTGCTCGCCGTCGCGCTGCGGACGACCGGCATGCTCCCGCAGGGCGTCCTCGACGTGGCCGGCTCGGTCACCACCCTGCTGCTCAGCGCCGCGATGTTCGGCCTCGGCACCGGGATCGTGGCCCGCCACCTCTGGCCGGTGCCGGTCCGTGCGCTGCTGCTCGCAACCATCTCGACCCTCGTCGCCGCGACCGTCGCACTCGGCCTGGTGACCCTTCTCGTCTGAGACGCAGCCGTGGCAGGGTTTCCGTCGACACCCGCCGGGGTAGCAACCGGTGCAGACGAACGGAGCAGCTTCCATGACGGTCATCGACATCAAGATGAGTGCGATCTACCACGCCTCGCACGACGTGCTGCCCACCAAGGCAGCCAACTTCTCGACCCGGGCGAACGACATCTCAGGGGCGATCGACCCGATCGCCAGCGAGCTCGCCGTCGCCGGCAACCACCCCATCGCGGGCGACCTCGCCGACATCTCGGTCGAGCTGTTCGTCCACCTGCGCTCGATGGTCCGCACCTTCAACGACACCGCGACCGCGCTCGACCTGATCGCCGACGACTTCGTCCGCGTCGACACCGACGCGCAGGCATGGATGGACCAGCACACCCAGTACCTCGGTGATCCCGAGCTCGCGACCGACCCCACAGCACCGGAGGTGTGAGCGCCGTGCTGATCGACGAGCTCGACCCGCTCTTCACCCAGATCGTCGACGGCATCGGCGAGCTCGACGGCAACGAGGGCTGCTGCGACCTCTTCGAGGGCGAGCAGGGCCGCACCATCGAGGACGGCTGGTGCTGGATGCCCGGCTACTTCAAGATCCCCGGGTCGCACGCGTGGGAGACGCAGGCCAACTACGTCGGCATGCACCCGAGCCACCCCGACTGGTACGAGCAGACCGTCACCAACGCCGATCGCGAGCGGCTCTTCCAGGAGGCGCTCACCTCGGTGTGGAACAGCCGCCACGACAGCTGGGTCAACAGCGCCGTGCCCACCGTCTACCGCAGCGCGAGCCAGGACGTGTGGGAGCCGGACCCGTCAGCGATGGAGGCACCGATCGAGTCCCTCTCCTCCCTGACGCGGTGGCTCGCCCACCAGCTGAAGCCCGGCGCCGGCTGGTCCTCGCCCGACGACCCCAACGCCCCCGAGTGGCTGGGCGAGCTGCGCCAGCACTGGCCGGCGACCTCGCAGAGCTCGGAGTCCTTCTACGACTTCTGGACCGACGTCAACGAGAAGTGCAGCCTCTACCTCCACGCCGCGGCGCGCCTGGCCTCCTCGAGCGCGCAGGTCGCGGCCGTGCTCTCGGACTTCCAGACCAACCTGCTCAAGGCGGCGCAGAAGTGCCACGCCCGCGTCACCGAGGCGCTCGAGCAGTGGCAGGCGTGGAAGGACCGCAGCGGCGCCTGGCCCACCGGAGCGATGACGGACAACGGTGACGCCAAGGCGATCATCGGCCACATCAGCATGATCAGCGGCGTCGTCAGCCTCTACGGCCCGGCTGCCGTCGTGGCGGGGCCGATCAGCGTCATCACCGGTGGGCTCAACTACATCATCGCGGACGAGAGCATCGAGATGGAGGTGCTCAGCGCGGCCACCGCCTCCGACATCCACAACGGCTTCCTCAACGACCTCAAGCGGATCGCCGAGGAGATGGGCAAGACGCTCGACGGCCTGCGCACCGAGCCGCCCGCCGACGGAGGCACCTTCGCGCACCAGGGCCTGCAGTCGTTCGCCCAGGACGTCGTCGGCAACCGGCAGGACTGGACCCCGCCGCCGGTCCACATCTAGCGATGGCCGACCTGGGGTACGACGACGACTTCCTCGACACCACCCTCGCGCCGCCGGTCGCACCCGACGACGGCGCCGAGCCGATCCCCGAGCTCGCGACACCGCTCGACTACGAGCACTTCACGGTCCGGATGCACCCCACCCGCCGGCTCGCGTGGTGGGTGGCCTGGAACATCGACGGGCTCCGCCTGTTCCCGAGCGACTCCATCAGCCGCTCCGGGCAGGACTTCCGCGCCGACCCCCGCATCCCGGAGGAGGCGCAGACCCTCGACGAGGCCTACTCCGGCAACGACCTCGACCGCGGGCACGTCGCCCGTCGTTCGGACCTGCTGTGGGGCACCCTCGACGAGGCGATGCAGGCCAACGCGGACTCGTTCTTCTTCACCAACATCACCCCGCAGCACCAGGACTTCAACCAGTCCGGCCGCGGCGGTTCGTGGGGCCTCCTGGAGAACGCCGTACTCGCGCTGGAGGGTCTCGAGGACCGCCGACTCACCCTGTTCGCCGGGCCGGTGCTCGCCGACGACGACCCGCCCTACCGCGGCATCGTCCAGCTGCCGCGCGAGCACTGGAAGGTCGTCGTCTACCGGCTCGACGGGCAGCTGAGCTTCAAGTGCTTCGTCCTGTCGCAGGACCTCGACGGCATCGCGGACATCGACTTCCTCGACGAGTTCGACACCTATCTCGTGCCGCTCGAGCTCCTCGAGGCCCGCACGGGGCTCACCTTCGCGAGCCTGCGGGACAACGCCGCACCGGACGGCCTCCGGCAGGTCGGGGGTCCCGTCCTGGTCACGGACGCCCGGCAGGTCGACTGGTAGGTCGACTCGTAGGTCGCCGGGTAGGTCGCCGGGCTCAGAGCTCGGACTGCACCCCGGCGAGCAGCTGCCGTGCCATCACGATCCGCTGGACCTGGTTGGTGCCCTCGTAGATCTGGGTGATCTTGGCGTCGCGCATCATCCGCTCGACCGGGTAGTCGCGGGTGTAGCCGTAGCCACCGAGCACCTGGACGGCGTTGACGGTGACCTCCATCGCGACGTCGGAGGCGAAGCACTTCGCGGCCGCGCCGAAGAAGGTGAGGTCGTCGTCGCCGCGCTCGGACCGGCCGGCCGCGGCGTAGGTCATCTGACGGGCCGCCTCGACCTTCATCCCCATGTCGGCGAGCATGAACTGCAGCCCCTGGAACTCGGCGATCGACTTCCCGAACTGCTGGCGCTCCCGCGCGTATCCCAGTGCGTAGTCGAGGGCTCCCTGGGCGACACCGACGGCCTGCGCGGCGATCGTGACGCGGGTGTGGTCGAGGGTCTTCATCGCGGTGGTGAAGCCGGTGCCCTCCTCGCCGATCATCCTCGACGCGGGGATCCGGACCTTGTCGAAGTAGACCTCGCGCGTGGGCGAGCCCTTGATGCCGAGCTTCTTCTCCGGGGCGCCGAAGGAGACGCCCTCGTCGGACTTCTCCACCACGAACGCCGACACGCCACCGCGGGTCTTCTTCTCGGCGTCGGTGACGGCCATGACGGTGTAGAACTCGGACTCGCCCGCGTTGGTGATCCAGCGCTTCACGCCGTCGATGACCCACTCGTCGCCGTCACGGACCGCTCGGGTCTTCATGCCGCCCGCGTCGGACCCGGCGTCGGGCTCGGAGAGGCAGTAGGAGAAGCCGCCCTCGCCGGCCGCGAGCCTGGTGAGGTAGTGCTGCTTCAGCTCCTCGGACCCGGAGATCATCACGGGCAGCGAGCCGAGCTTGTTGACCGCGGGGATCAGCGACGACGAGACGCACGCCCGGGCGACCTCCTCGATCACCAGGACGGTGGCCAGCGCGTCGGCACCGGCGCCGCCGTACTCCTCCGGCACGTGGGGCGCGTGGAAGTCGGACGCCAGCAGCGCAGCCGCGGCCTCGTGCGGGTAGCGGGCCTCCTCGTCGACCGCCGCGGCGAACGGAGCGATCTTGGCGTCGCAGAGGGCGCGGACGGCCTCGCGGATCGCCTGGTGCTCCTCGGACAGGGCGTACAGGGGGAACTCGCTCATGCTCGAATTGTAGGACGTCCATCCTTTCTGGAGCAGGGTTCTACGGTGTGGTCATGACCACTCCGACGCAGGGCAGCTGGCAGGATCCCGCAACCGTGGACCGGAGTGCTCGACGAGCTCGAGACCTGGGCCGTCGTGGGGCTCTCGGGCAACCCGTCACGCACGGCGTACTCGATCGCCTCCCTCCTCCAGGAACGCGGCAAGCGCATCGTGCCCATCCACCCCGATGCCGCCACCGTGCTGGGCGAGCAGGGCTACGCCACCCTCGCCGAGGTGCCGTTCCCGATCGACGTGGTCGACGTGTTCCGGCGCTCCGAGGCGGCCGGCGAGTTCGCCGACCAGGCCGTCGCGATCGGCGCGAAGGCCGTGTGGTTCCAGCTCGGGGTGGTCGACGAGGCCGCCTTCGAGCGCACGACCGCCGCGGGCGTGCCGATGGTGATGGACACCTGTCCCGCCATCGAGTGGCGCAAGCGCGGACGCTAGAGCTCGACGGTGCCCTCGGTCATCGTGATGCCGAGCTGGCCGAGGCACTCCTCGAGCACCCACTGCACGTCGAGGGTGTCCGCCAGCGGCATCACCGGGCTCTCGGTGAGCCCGGCCGCGAGGCAGCGCTGGACCTCCTCGGCCTGGTGGACGTAGCCGCGCCCGGTCGGCAGCGCCTCGATCTCCTCGGCCTCCTCACCGTTGCGTCGTACGACGATCCGGCTGGGGTGGTGGAACGGCGGCACCAGCTCGATCGACCCGCCGGTGCCCACGAGCACCGCCCGGCCCGGCGTCGCGCTGGTGAGCGTGGAGGTCAGCGAGGCGGCGCGGCCGTCGTCCCAGGAGAGCTGGATCGCGGCCGACGCGTCGGCTCCGTTGGCGTAGGTCGTCCCGGTGGTGGCCACCCGGTCCGGGCGGCCGAGGAAGTGCTGGGCGAGCGAGATCGGGTAGACGCCGAGGTCGAGGACGGAGCCGCCACCCAGCGTGAGGTCGAAGAGCCGGCTGTCCGGGTCGAACTCGCGGTAGGCGCCGAAGTCGGCCTGCACCAGCACGAGGTCACCGATCTCCCCGGCCTCGACGAGCTCGCGGGCGCGCACCACGGCCGGCTGGAAGCGGGTCCACATCGCCTCCATGCAGAACACCTTCGCCGCACGCGCCGCGGCCACGACCTCCTGCGCCCCGGCGACCGTGGCCGTGAACGCCTTCTCGACGAGCAGCGGCGTGCCCGCATCGATGGCGGCGAGCGCGATCGCGTGGTGCTGCGGGTGCGGTGTGGCGACGTAGATGACGTCCAGCTCACCGCGCCGGCCGGCCTCGACCAGGTCGCCGTAGGTCCCGGACGCGGCAGCACCGAAGCGCTCGGCGAAGTCGGCCGCCGACTCCGGCGACCGGCTGCCGACGAAGGCGAGCTCGGCGTCCGGCACCAGGGCCAGGTCCGAGGCGAAGACAGCGGCCATGCCGCCGGTGGCGGCGATTCCCCAACGAGTCGTCATGGTGCCCAACCTAGGGGGTCACGGCTCATGGCCACCTAGCTCCAGGCCCGGTCCACCACGTGTGCCGCGATCGCCAGGCTCGACGTCGCGCCGGGCGAGGGCGCGTTGCGCACGCACGTCACCCCCTCGGCGTGGGTGATCCGGAAGTCGTCGACCATGCTGCCGTCGCGGTCCACCGCCTGGGCGCGTACGCCGCTCCCCGCGCGCCGCACGTCGGCGACGCCGATGTCGGGGACGTAGCGCGACGCGGTCCGCATGAAGGCCCGCTGCGACGCGGAGCCGATCACCTCGTCGATGCCCGTGCGCCAGTGGGCGCGCGCCAGCCGCCAGAAGCCCGGCCAGGCCAGCACGTCGCGCAGGTCGGTGGCCGACACGTCACGGCGGCGGTAGCCCTCCCGCTGGGTGGCGAGGACGGCGTTGGGCCCGACCTCGAGCGTGCCGTCGACCCGGCGGGTGAAGTGGACGCCGAGGAACGGGTACTGCGGGTCCGGGACGGGGTAGACCATGCCCCGGACCAGGTCCTGCTTGGCGGCACTCACGCCGAGGTACTCCCCGCGGAAGGGCAGGATCGCCGGCGCCCGGTCGCCGTCGACGAGGGCGGAGACCCGGTCGGCGTGGAGGCCCGCGGCGACGACGACGTGGTCGAAGCGCAACGTCGTCGGGTCTGACTCGACCCGGACCGCGACACCGCCGTCCTGTCGCCGGATGTCGACCACCTGGGCGCCCAGGCGCACCTGACCGCCGGCCGCCACGACCTCGTCCCCGAGCGCGCGGGTGATCGCGGTGTAGTCGGTGATGGCCGTCTCCGGCGAGTGGAGGGCTGCCAGTCCCCGGGCGTGCGGCTCGATCTCGCGGATCTCCTCGGCGGACACCCGGCGCAGGCCGGGCACCTGGTTGGCCGTCGCCGTGCGCTCGAGGGCGTCGAAGCGGCCCATCTCGTCGGCCTCGACGGCGACGACGAGCTTGCCGCAGGCGTCGTAGGGGATCGCGTGCTCGGCACAGAAGTCCCGCAGCAGGCTGCGGCCGCGGGTGCAGAGCTCGGCCTTGAGGCTGCCGGGCTTGTAGTAGATCCCGGCGTGCACGACGCCGGAGTTGTGGCCGGTCTGGTGGGCGGCGAGGCGGTCCTCCTTCTCCAGCACCACGACCTCGGTGCCGGGGCGACGACGGACGACCTCACGCGCGATGGCGACCCCGAGGATTCCCCCACCGACGACGCCCACTCTCTGCTCCCCCATGGAGAGGACGGTGCTGTGTGCCGCGGCCGCCGTCAAGCCAGACCCGGCAACGTCCCACAATGGGGTGATGCGAGACCTCCACGTCCCCGCCGGCCCGGGCCTGCCCGAGGGTCTGGTCGTGCCGTCGGGCGAGCTGGTGGAGCGCTTCTCGAAGTCGCCCGGGCCTGGCGGCCAGTCGGTCAACACGACCGACTCCCGCGTGGAGCTGGAGCTCGACCTCCGCACCTCCGCGGTGCTCAGCGACGCCCAGCGCGCGCGGGCGCTGCGCCGCTGGCCCGAGGGCCGCATCTCGATCGCCGCCTCGGAGCACCGCTCGCAGCACCGCAACCGCGTCGCCGCCCGCGAACGCCTCGCCGAGCTGCTCCGCGAGGCCCTGGCACCGCCCCCGCCGCCGCGGCGGGCGACCAGGCCGACCCGCGGCTCGAAGGAGCGCCGGCTGCGCGCCAAGAAGGAGCGCGCCGGGACCAAGGCCCTGCGCGGACGGATCCGGGACCAGCGGGACTAGGACGGGACTAGAAGCCGACCTTGCGGGGGCTGCCGGCGGCCGCCTGGCGTACGACGTCGCCCTTGGCGTGCGCGGTCTCGGCGAGCGAGGCCTGGTAGTCGACGAGGCGCTGCTGGAGGTCGGGGTCGCTCGTGCCGAGGATCCGGGCGGCGAGGATGCCGGCGTTCTTGGCGTTGCCGATGGCCACGGTCGCGACCGGGATCCCGCCGGGCATCTGGACGATGGAGAGCAGCGAGTCCATGCCGTCGAGGTACTTCAGCGGCACCGGTACGCCGATCACGGGCAGCGGTGTCACTGCGGCGAGCATGCCCGGCAGGTGGGCCGCTCCCCCGGCGCCGGCGATGATCACCGACAGACCGCGCGTGTGGGCCTGCTGGCCCCACGCGATCATCTCGGTCGGCATCCGGTGTGCCGAGACCACGTCGGCCTCCCAGGCCACCCCGAGCTCGGTGAGGACCTCGCCGGCGGCCTGCATGACCGGCCAGTCGGAGTCCGAGCCCATCACGATGCCGACCTTGACCGTCTGCTGGCCCTGCTCGCTCATGTCGCTACTCGCTTTCGTTGCCGAGGTCGCCGCGGAACCACGCGGCGGCGTGCCGGGCGCGCTCGAGGCAGTCCTCGAGGTCGTCGCCGTAGGCGTTGACGTGGCCGACCTTGCGGCCGGGCCGGAGGTCCTTGCCGTAGAAGTGCACCCGCAGCTGCGGGTCGCGCGCCATCGCGTGCGGCAGGCCGTCGTAGAGCCGGCCGCTGTCGGTGGGTCCGCCGAGGATGTTCACCATCACGGTCCAGCGCGAGCGCGGGGCCGGCGAGCCCAGCGGGAGGTCCATGACGGCGCGGAGATGATTCTCGAACTGGGACGTCACGGCGCCGTCCTGGGACCAGTGGCCGGTGTTGTGCGGACGCATCGCCAGCTCGTTGACCAGGATCCGGCCGTCGGTCGTCTCGAAGAGCTCGACGGCGAGGATGCCCGTGACGTCGAGCGCACCGGCGATCCGCAGGGCGATCTCCTGCGACTGACCGGCCAGGGCGGGCGCGAGGTCCGGCGCGGGCGCGATGACCTCGTGGCAGACGCCGTCGAGCTGGGTCGAGGCGACGACCGGGTAGGCGGCGGCCTGGCCGCTGGGGCTGCGCGCGACGAGCGCGGAGAGCTCGCGTCGGAAGTCGACCAGCTCCTCGGCCAGCACCTCCACGCCGGCGGCCTCAGCGGCGTCGAAGGCGGCCTGCGCCTCGTCGAGGGCGCGCACGACCCACACGCCCTTGCCGTCGTAGCCGCCGCGGGTGGTCTTGAGGACGCACGGCAGCCCGAACGCCTCGACCTCCGCGGTGGTGGTGACGACGGCGTTGCGCGGGCAGGGCACGTCGAGCTCGGCGAGCCGACGGCGCATGACCGCCTTGTCCTGGGCGTGGACCAGCGCGTCCGGCCCGGGACGTACGGCGATCCCGTCGGCCGCGAGGGCGTGGAGGTGGGCGGTGGGCACGTGCTCGTGGTCGAAGGTGACCACGGTGGCGCCGTCGGTCACCCGGCGCAGCGTCGGCAGGTCGGTGTAGTCACCGACGAGCTGGTCGGGGATCACCTGGGCGGCCGAGACACCGTCGGCCTCGGCGAGCAGCCGCAGCGGGAGCCCGAGCGCGATGGCCGGCTGGGCCATCATCCGGGCCAGCTGGCCGCCCCCGATGACGGCGAGCGTGGGAGCGCGGTGCGAACCGGTCGAGGACACGACCGGAGCCTATAGAAGGACCCGAGGAGCTCCCGCGTCGGGCTCAGCTGGCGACCGTGTCCGCCGACTGCTCGAAGCGCAGTCCGCGGCCGCGGTGCGTGGTGATCAGCGTCGGGTGGCGGGGGTCGTCGTCGAGCTTGCGCCGCAGCCAGCCCAGGTGCACGTCGATGGTCTTGGAGTTGGTGTAGAACGACGTCTGCCAGACGTCGGCCATCAGCTCGCTGCGCGTGACGATGTCTCCCGGCCGCGCCATCAGGGCGTGCAGGAGCTGGAACTCCTTGCGGGAGAGCTTGATTTCGCGGTCGCCACGCCAGACCCGACGGGTCGTCGGGTCCAGTCGCACGTCTTGCACAGCCAACACTCGCTGAAGGTAGGTGAGGGCACGACCCCGTGGTGATCCTTTTGGGTGAGAAATGGACGAGTGGTCCAGTCCACCTCGCGCCACCCCGGAGCGTGCCCGTCCGCACTCGCGGGCGCTCACGTCCTATCCTCGGCGCATGACTCGGGGGAATCGGGCGCGCCTGGCCGCGCTCACGACGGCACTGCTCACCCTTCCGCTGCTCTCCGCGGCGGCACCCGCGGCCGGGGAGCCTGCTCCGGCAGTGACAGGCAGCACGGCAGCGATGGCGACGCCCTCGCCCGTGGCGGACGACGTCACCCGGCTGCCGGGTGGTGGGCGGACGGTCTTCGGCAAGAAGCGCTTCCTGGCGGCCTACTACGGCACCGCCGGCACCGGTGCGCTCGGCGTGCTCGGGGAGACCGACCCGGACGTGGCCTTCCGCCGCATCAGCCGCGCGGGCAAGCCGTTCCTGCGTGGCAAGGAGCGGCTGCTCCCGGTCTACGAGCTGATCGTGACCGTCGCCGACGGTGCGGACGTGCCCGGCACCGACGGCGACCACGCCCACGACGTCCTGCACAGCCGGGTGCAGGACTACATCGACGCCGCCCACCGCAACGGCGTACTGCTCCTGCTCGACATCCAGCCCGGCCGCACCGACTTCCTCACCGCGGCCAAGCGCTGGGAGTGGGCGCTGCAGGATCCGTGGGTCGGGCTCGCCCTCGACCCGGAGTGGCGGGTCGGCCCCCGCGAGTTCCCCGGCCAGACCATCGGCTCGGTCCGGGCGCGCGAGATCAACCGCACCGCCGGCTGGCTGTCCCGGCTCACCCGCGACCACGCGCTCCCCGAGAAGCTCTTCGTCGTCCACCAGTTCACCGACGGCATGGTCCCCGACATCCGCAAGGTCCGGCGGCGCGAGGGCCTGGCGATGGTGCAGCACGTCGACGGCTACGGCTCGCCGGCCAACAAGCTGGCGACCTACCGCAACGTCGCGGTCCCGCGGAAGTTCACGATGGGCTTCAAGATCTTCTACGACGAGGACGTGCCGCGGATGTCGGCCGGCCAGGTACGACGCTCGCTGCCCGACGTCCGCTTCGTCTCGTTCCAGTAGCCCTCAGCGGCGGCGTACGGCGACCGGCTCGACGAGTCCGAAGCCCCGGACCGGCCGGGCCGGGAGGCGACGGTTCTCCCACTCCTCGGGAGGCAGCAGGTCGGCGGTGTTCTGGTCGACGATGAGCCGGTTGCGGCGCGCCACCTGGGTGAGCCGGGCGGCCATGTTGACCGGCGGGCCGAAGATGTCGCCGAGGCGCTGGACGACCGGTCCGCTGGCCAGCCCGAGGCGTACGTCGGGCATCTTGGAGTCGCGGCCGATGACGTTGATGATCCCCTCGGCCACCGCGACGGCGTCCTCGGCGTCGTTGGTCACGAACAGCACCGAGTCGCCCAGGCTCTTGATGATCCGGCCGGCGTAGCGCGCGACGACGTCCTGGCAGCGGCTCTCGAAGACCTCGACCAGGTCACCGATCTCGTCGCGGTCGAGGGTGTTGGACAGCGCGGTGAACGACACCAGGTCGGCGAAGCCGACACTGACGTCGATGGTGTGCAGGTCCTCGTCCTTGGCGCCCATCGCCTCGATCCGGCCGACGGCGGCGGCGAGGTGGCGGCGCCAGGCGTAGACGAGCAGTCGCTCGAAGGGCGGGTTGACCTCGTTGATCAGCCGCAGCGCCGAGCCGATGCGTGAGCCGGTGGCCTCCGCGCCGGCCTCCATCTCCTCCACCCGGCTGACGAGGGTGGAGACCTCCCAGTCGGCGAGCCTGGCCATCGTCTGGCCGACGCCGCGGGTGAGGTTGACGGCCGTGTCGAAGTCGACGGCGCCTGCGTCGACGAAGCTCATCAGGGTGCCGACGGCCTCGACGTCGGCGGCGGTGTAGGCCTTCTCCCCGACGAACTCGGGAAAGCCCAGCGCGCGCCACAGCCGTCGGGTCTCCTCGATGGTCACGCCGGTCTCGGCGGCCACCTCGAGGGCGTTGAACTCGGGCGTGCTGCGGAGGATCGCCGCGTCGAGCTGCTCCCCCGCAGCCCGGCTCGGAGGTCCGGGTGTCGGCGAGCGGTCAGGTGCCATCGTCGTGGCGGTCGCCACCGGAGAGCTGGTGCAGCTCGTGGGACACCTGGAGCTGGACCTTCTCGACGTCGGGGATGTCGTAGAGCTCGACCGTGCCGTCGGTGCTGGCGTCGGAGACGACCAGCGTGCCGCAGCCGAAGATCCGGTCGATCACGCCGATCTCGAAGTCGACGCCGCTGATCCGGTTGAGCGGGATCGTGCGGCCCTCCTTGGCGATGAAGCCGGAGCGCTTGATGAAGCGGCGGTTGGTGAACGTGTAGGTCGTGGTCGCCCAGCGCAGGAACGGCCCGACCAGGAACCACACCAGCACGGCGAGGAAGAGCACCCACACCACGATCCTGACGACCGAGTTGTCCACGAGCCCGTTGAGGAAGAGGGCCACGGCGAGCGCGACCAGCACCCCCAGTCCCGGGATGATCAGCGCCTTGACGTGGGTCCGCGTCGAGACGACGACGTGTTCACCGGGGTTGAGGAGCTTGCTCGGAAAGGCCACGCGCCGATCATGTCACTAGGCGGGCCGGACGTGCACCACATCGCCGGCGGCCACGGTGAACGTGCCGTCGTCGGTCCCGACGACGAGGGCCCCGGTGGCATCGATGTCGAGCGCCTCGCCACGTCGCAGGTCGCCCCCGGGCAGGTGGACGTCCACGGTCCGGCCGAGGGTGACGCACACGTCGGCATAGGCGCGGCGCAGTGAGGCGGTGTCGTCCAGCAGGCCCTGCAGGCCGTGCAGCGAGCCGAGCACCTGGCCGAGCAGCCCGGTGCGCTCGACCGGCTCGCCCGTCTCGAGGGCGACGGAGGTGGCCAGCGCGACCGGGAGCTCGTCGAGGGTCTGGTCGACGTTGATGCCGACCCCGACGACCGCCATCGGGCCGCGCTCGGTCTCCACCCGCTCGACGAGGATGCCGCAGAGCTTGCGACCCGCGCCGGTGGCGGGATCGGCGTCGACGAGCACGTCGTTGGGCCACTTCAGCGCGATGTCGGGCAGCCGGTCGGCGAGCGCGGCCTGGACGGCGTACCCGGTGAGCAGCGGCAGCCACGACCACGAGGTGGGCGGCACGTCGGGGCGCAGCAGCACCGAGAAGGTCAGCGACGAGCGGGCCGGCGTCTCCCACACCCGGTCGAGCCGGCCACGGCCGGCGGTCTGGTGCTCGGTGACCACCACGAGCCCCGGATCCTCGCCCGCGCGGGCTCGCTCGGCGACGTACGCATTGGTCGACGGGGTCGCCTCCTGCACCTCCACGCGCCAGCCGATCGGCGCGATCAACCGGTCGAGGTCGATGGGTGGGCGCGGTGCCGGCGTCTCCGTCATGGGCACTAGATTGCCCCAGAGGTAGATCCGAGTGCGACCGACCAGCCAGTCACAGCCGATCACAGGAGGCCATCGCGTGAGTGCACAGCCGGGCGAGGACACCACCCCC
>CAVVQR010000012.1:0-65173 GCA_963750445.1 uncultured Actinomycetota bacterium
CAGCCGCAGGCGGGCGCAGCAGGCAGCGGGGCGGGCACGCCGACCGACGGCATGCCGAGGCCGACGGAGGAGGCAGCCGCCGGGGCGGACGTACGCCGCTCCCAGGCGTCGCCGGCGCGCGTGCGGCGCAGGGACCGGATCGGGCCGTCGGCCACGAGGTGGTGCGGGGCGGCATAGGTGACCTCGACGCCCACCATGTCGCCGGGACGCACCGAGTCGGCCTCGACGCCGGAGAAGTCGGCGGCGAAGTGCACCAGCCGGTTGTCGGGCGCGCGGCCCGAGAGACGCCTGGTCGCCAGGTCCTTGCGGCCCTCGCCCTCCGACACCATCAGCTCGAGCGTGCGCCCGACGAGCCGCTTGCTCTCGGTCCAGGCGACCTCGTCGACGACCGCGGCGAGGCGCAGGTAGCGGTCCTTGACGACCTCGGGCGGGACCTGGTCCTCGAGGACGGCGGCCGGGGTGCCGGGACGCTTGGAGTACTGGAAGGTGTAGGCCGAGGAGAAGCGGGCGGCGCGGACGACGTCGAGCGTGGCCTGGAAGTCCTCCTCGGTCTCGCCGGGGAAGCCGACGATGATGTCGGTCGTGATCGCCGCGTCCGGGATGGCGGCGCGGACGCGCTCGATGATCCCGAGGTACTTCGACTGGCGGTAGGACCGGCGCATGTCGCGCAGCACCTTGTCGGAGCCGGACTGCAGGGGCATGTGCAGCGACGGCATCACGTTGGGGGTCTCGGCCATCGCCTCGATGACGTCGTCGGTGAACTCGGCCGGGTGCGGCGAGGTGAAGCGCACCCGCTCGAGGCCCTCGACCTGCCCGCACGCCCGCAGCAGCTGCGAGAACGCCTGCCGGTCGCCGAACTCCACGCCGTAGGCGTTGACGTTCTGGCCGAGCAGGGTGATCTCGGTGACGCCCTCGGCGACCAGCGCCTCGACCTCGGCGAGGATCTCGCCGGGCCGTCGGTCCTTCTCCTTGCCGCGCAGCGCGGGGACGATGCAGAACGTGCAGGTGTTGTTGCAGCCGACCGAGATCGACACCCAGGCGGCGTAGGCCGACTCGCGCTTGGTGGGCAGCGTCGAGGGGAAGACCGAGAGCGACTCCAGGATCTCGACCTGCGCCTCGTCGGCCACCCGGGCCCGCTCGAGCAGGACCGGCAGCGAGCCGATGTTGTGGGTGCCGAAGACGACGTCGACCCACGGCGCCTTCGTGGTGATGGTGTCGCGGTCCTTCTGCGCCAGGCAGCCGCCGACCGCGATCTGCATGCCGGGGGTCACGGCCTTGACCGACGCGAGCTGGCCGAGGTTGCCGTAGAGCTTGTTGTCGGCGTTCTCCCGGACCGCGCAGGTGTTGAACACCACGACGTCCGCCTGGCCGTCCGATGCCGCGCGGACGTAGCCCGCGTCCTCCAGCAGGCCGCTGAGCCGCTCGGAGTCGTGGACGTTCATCTGGCACCCGTGGGTCTTGACCTCGTAGGTGCGGGCGGGGGCTTCGGGGACGGCACTCATGACGGGCCAAGGGTACGGCGCCCCGGGAGGCCCCGGGAATCGCAGGCCCCGCCCGCCGCAGGCCCCGTCGCGCCGCACGACCCCGTCGGACCTCGGCCCTCGCACCGCCGGGCCACCGAATCCGCAGGACACCACGGATTCCGTGGTCCACGTGGCTACGGGACCTCCCACGGGCTAGTCCACTCGGGGGGCAGATTGTGGCTAATTGCAGGGCATTCGTCCGCAGAGGCTATCTTTGGCAACAGCCAGGCTCTCACGATCCTCGCGTCCGTCCACAATTCGGTAACAACGACAGCCTCTTCGGCCCTCGTTGGAATCCGCGGCCCGAGGGAGAACTGATGCACCACATCGGCTTGCTGGATCGTTCCAACCTCATCCGCCTCCGCCACGCTCGCACCTGCTGCCTCCCTGGCGATCGTCACCGTCCTGCTGACCGGCCTGCTGACCGGGCTGGCGCCGACCGCGGCCCAGGCCGCCGGCGCCTCGGGCGGGAAGGCGGCCCCTCGCAAGGTCTCCGTCCGCGGCACCCTCGCCGCCCTCCCGCCGATCGTGCAGCCGGGCCGCACCCCCGCGTCCCCCAGCAACACCGGCAGCCTGCTGGCCACCTTCAGCCCGGCCAACCCGGGCCAGCGCGTGCGCCTCGAGAAGAAGACCCGTCGCGGCTGGAAGGTCGTGGCCACGACCCGGGAGGACGCGTGGGGCTCCGCGGCCTTCGCCCCGCGCCGCGGCACCTACCGCGCCACGACCACGTCGGAGGGCCGGACGTGGGCCACCGGCACCGTGACGACCTCGCGCTGGCAGCCGGAGTTCGAGGACACCTTCGCCGGCAGCACCCTCAACTCCTCGGTGTGGAACGACCAGCAGCGCGAGCACGAGAGCGTCTACGCCCCCCGCACCTGCGCCCGGGTCGACGCCGCCGCCCGCCGCGTCCAGGACGGCGTGCTCCACCTCGGCATCGCCGCCGACCCGGCCCGCGCCGGGGTGGACTGCAACTACGTCAACAAGGGTGTCGCCGGCACCAGCGGCTACCTGCTCAACAGCCAGGTCGCCACGGAGTACACCCGCGCCTTCCGCCACGGCATCGTCGCGGCCCGGATCAAGCCGCAGCGGGCCAAGGGCATGCACTCCGGCTTCTGGCTCCTCCCCCAGGGCACGACGTACGTCGACGGCGTCCCCGAGGGCGGCACCGAGATCGACGTGATGGAGTTCTTCGGCGAGAACGGCCGCGGCACCGAGACCATCGGGTCCCACGTCCACTACTACGAGGAGAACTGGGAGAAGGTCAGCCTGGGCAGCAACTTCGCCACCGCGCGACGCTCGCTGAGCCGCGGCAGCAGCTGGTGGGACGAGTTCCACGTGTTCTCGGTCGAGTGGACCGCCCACGCCTACATCTTCCGCATCGACGGCCGTGAGTACTACCGCGAGGCCAAGGCCGTCTCGCAGGTGCCGCAGTACCTCGTGCTCTCCAACCTCACCTCCGACTACGAGCTCGACGAGCTCACCGGCGACGAGCTCGACAACACCGCGCAGGTCGACTGGGTGCGCGTCTTCGACGCCACCTCGCGCCAGTCGTCGCGGGTCTCCACGGGCCGCAAGGCGTCCTGACCGGCCTCCTGACCGTCTTCCTGACCGACCTAGGCTCGGCGGCATGCCCCGCATGCACGCGCTGGAGCTCCTGCCCGACGACGCCGGCGGAGACGTCGTACGCGCGCAGTGGCAGGCGCTGCGCGACGCCGGCCTTCCCTCCCAGCTCGACCACCGCGGCACCACCAACACCCCGCACGTCACGGTGGTGGCCGCCCCCGGGCTGACGGCGGTCGACGAGCAACGGGCCAGCGACCTGCTGTCGCCGCTGCTGCCGGTGGAGGTGCGGGCCTCCGGGATCGCCCTCCTCGGCGGGTCGAAGGTGTCGCTCGTCCGGCTCCTGGACGTGCCGGACGAGCTCGTCCGCGCGGTGCTCGAGCTGCGCGCCGAGCTGCCCGCGGCCCAGCACCTCGGCTGGCTGCCACACCTCACGTTGGCCCGCCGGATGCGGCGCGACGACGTGGGTCAGGCACTCGACGTCGTGGGGCACGACGACCTGGTGCTGACCGTCACACAGCTGCGCCGGTGGGACCCCGACGAGGGAATCGTCACCACTTTGTGACCGCCCGCAGGCGCTGGGCGCGATGGCCCCATCGATGGAAGTGCCGATAGGTTGCGCCTATGACCGCGCAGGAAACGGCCCCCGTCAGTGCCGGCCGGGGCGAACCCCTCGTCGTGCTGAGCGGCGTCCAGAAGCACTTCGGGCAGCTGCACGCACTCAAGGACATCGACCTCACCGTCACGCGCGGCGAGGTCGTCGTCGTGATCGGCCCGTCGGGCTCCGGCAAGTCCACGCTCTGCCGCACCATCAACCGTCTCGAGACGATCGACGAGGGCTCGATCACCCTCGACGGCCAGGACCTCCCGCAGGAGGGCAAGGCGCTCGCCGCCCTGCGCGCCGAGGTCGGCATGGTCTTCCAGAGCTTCAACCTCTTCGCCCACAAGACGATCCTCGAGAACGTCACGCTCGGCCCGATCAAGGTCCGCGGCCTCGGCAAGGCCGAGGCGGAGAAGAAGGCGCGCGAGCTCCTCGACCGCGTCGGCGTCGGCCACCAGGCCGAGAAGTACCCCGCCCAGCTCTCCGGCGGCCAGCAGCAGCGCGTGGCCATCGCCCGCGCCCTGGCCATGGAGCCGAAGGTGATGCTCTTCGACGAGCCGACCTCCGCGCTCGACCCGGAGATGATCAAGGAGGTCCTCGACGTCATGATCGACCTCGCCGAGCAGGGCATGACCATGGTCGTCGTCACCCACGAGATGGGCTTCGCCCGCACCGCCGCGCACCGCGTGGTCTTCATGGCCGACGGCGCGATCGTCGAGGAGAACACCCCGGAGGAGTTCTTCACCAACCCCAGCTCGGACCGCGCGAAGGACTTCCTCGGCAAGATCCTCAAGCACTAGCCCCCACGATCTCGGGACACAGCACCACCCCATCCCCAGAAACCCAGACGGCCTCGGGCCGCCAACAGAAGGAGAGCAAGGATGAGATTCACCAGGACCAAGGCGATCATCGCCACGGCGGGGTTGGCCCTGTCGCTCGCCGCCTGCGGCGACGCCGGCAACGACGACAGCTCGGCCACGGACGTCGAGGTGGCGGACAACGCCGCCGACAGCTTCGACGACGGCACCGCGATGAAGGACTTCGCCGACGCGGGCTCGATCACGATCGGCGTGAAGTACGACCAGCCCGGCATCGGCTTCAAGGGCGCGACCGACGACATGCCGGTCGGCTTCGACCCCGAGATCGGCAAGATCCTCGCGGCGTCGCTCGGCATCGACGCCCGAGGACATCACGTGGAAGGAGACCATCTCCGACAACCGTGAGCCCTTCCTGCAGGAGGGCGAGGTCGACCTCGTCATCGCGTCGTACTCCATCACCGACGAGCGTCGCGCGGTCGTCGGCCAGGCCGGCCCCTACTACGTCACGGGCCAGCAGCTGCTCGTCGCCGCCGACAGCGACATCGCCAGCCTCGACGACGTGAAGGGCAAGGAGGTCTGCTCGGTCACGGGCTCGACCTCGCTCGACAACATCCAGGCCGAGGGCGCCAAGCCGCGTGGCTTCGACACCTACTCCGAGTGTGTCGACCAGGTGCTCAGCGGCACCGTCGACGCGATGACGACCGACGGTGCGATCCTGCTCGGCTACGCCGCGGAGAACCCCGACGAGCTCAAGGTCGTCGTGGACCCGTTCTCCGAGGAGCGCTACGGCGTGGGCTACAGCGCGGACAAGCCCGAGATGTGCCAGTGGATCGTCGACACCCTCACCGAGGCCGAGGACGACGGCGACTGGGACTCCGCCTTCGAGGCCACGCTCGGCCAGTCCGGCGTGGACACCCCCGAGCCGCCGGCGATGGACGAGTGCCCCGCCGCCTGACGCACGACCTGATCTGATCCATCCCTGAGAGGACGCCGGCGGGCCGAGGCCCGTCGGCGTCCGGCAGAGAGGAGCCCGCTGCATGGACGCGGTGTTCTCGAACTTCGACGACTACCTCAAGGCCTTCGGCCTGACGATCGGACTGTTCCTGGTCTCCGGCGTCGCGTCGCTCCTCTGGGGCACCGTCCTGGCGGTGCTCCGCGTCGGTCCCGTCTCGGTCCTCAACAAGGCCGCGGCCGTCTACGTCACCCTGTTCCGCAACACGCCACTGCTCATGATCTTCATCTTCATGGCGATCGCGATGCCGGTGCTGGGCTACAACTTCAAGTTCATCGAGGACGTCGAGATCGGCGGCTACAACGTCTCCGCCTTCTTCTTCCGCTCCACCATCGCGCTCACGCTCTACACCTCGGCGTTCGTGTGCGAGGCGATGCGCTCAGGCGTCAACGCCGTCCCGCTCGGCCAGGCCGAGGCCGGCCGGGCCATCGGGCTGACGTTCTCCCAGTCGATGCGCCTGATCGTCCTCCCGCAGGCGTCGCGCGCGATCATCCCGCCGATGACCAGCGTGCAGATCGCGCTGCTGAAGAACACCTCGATCGCTGCCGCCTTCGGCATCGCCGAGGCGACCTCGACGATGCGCGGGCTCACCAACGGCAACGCCGACCAGCGGATCGGGATCTTCCTCGCCTTCGCGATCGGCTACATCATCGTGGTCGAGGTCATCTCCTTCTCGTCCCTCTTCATCGAGCGAAAGGTGCGGGTGGCCCGATGAGTGCCTCAGTCCTGTTCGACGCACCGGGTCCGAAGACCATCGCCCGCCACCGCATCTACACGGTCGTGAGCCTGCTGGCCGTCCTCGCGGTCGTGGCCTTCGGCGTCTGGACCCTCTACGACGAGGGCCAGCTCGACTATGCCTTCTGGGAGCCGTTCGTCACCCCGGACTACGTGCGCTACATCCTCGTCGACGGCCTGCTGGAGACGCTCAAGATGGCGTTCTTCTCCGTCATCTTCGCCGTCGTCATCGGCCTCGTCCTCGGTGTCGGCAAGCTGTCCGACCACACGTGGCTCCGGTGGCCCTGCTGGCTGTTCGTGGAGTTCTTCCGCGCGGTGCCCGTGCTGCTGCTGATGGTCTTCGCGTTCTACCTGCTCGCCATCGGCGACGGGCCGCTCAGCTCCTTCTGGTGCGTGGTGATCGCGCTGACCCTCTACAACGGGTCGGTCCTCGCCGAGGTCTTCCGCGCCGGCATCAACGCCGTGCCGACCGGCCAGGCCGAGGCGGCCTACGCCATCGGCATGCGCAAGACGCAGGTGATGACCTCGGTGCTGCTGCCGCAGGCCGTCAAGATCATGCTCCCGACGATCATCAGCCAGATGGTGGTGGCCCTGAAGGACACCAGCCTCGGCTACTACATCCTCGCTCCCGGCCTGACCGCGGTCGGCAAGCCGATCTACCTCGAGTTCCGCAACCAGGTGCAGGTCGCGATCGTGATCACCGCGATCTACATCCTGGTCAACCTCGCGCTGACGTTCCTCGCGACGATGCTCCAGAAGCGGTTGGTCGGCGAGAAGAAGATGCTCGACGTCCCGATGGTCGGCGACGCGGCAACCGGGCGCGACCGGGACCTCTAGGGCCTGGCCGCGAGCGGTCGTGACCTCGCAGGTCGGTCACGCTGAAGACGTCGAAGCGCTTCGCTCCGCTCAGCGCTTCTCGGTCACCCAGAGCCTGATCTCGCCCTCGACCACGACCGTGCCGTCGGCCCGCACCCCGCGGACGCGCACGGGGAGGTCGTACCCCTCACCGAGGTCGGCGGTCCACTGCCCGGGGTCGGTCTCGGCGATGCACGTGATGTCCGACGTCGCCTTCGCGGTGTAGCGGACCTCCATGCCCTTCGGGATCCATCGGCGGTCGCGCGGGACGGTCGACTCGGCGAGCGCGCCCATGGCGGCCTCGAGCCCGTTGCACAGCGCGATCGCGTGCACGGTGCCGATGTGGTTGTGGACGCCCCGCCGCTTGCGGATGACCAGCTCGGCGCGGTCGGGCTCGATCACGGTGAACCGCGGCCGGATGGTGGCGAAGTAGGGCGCCTTCTGGCTGAAGGCGATCGAGAAGATCCGGCTGCCCAGGGGCAGCGCGGAGGTCTTCCTCCAGAGGTCCAGGACGGCAGGCATGCCGTGATGTTACCAGCCGGTAATGTCCTTGGTCCCCCGCGTATGCGGGGGAACCCGAACTTCGGGCGGCGTGCACGCCCCCAGAGGCTCGCGACTCGCTCAGGGAGTCGGGGCGAGCACCTCGACGCGGTTGCCGTGGGCGTCGTACGTGTGGAGCCGGACGTGGCCCGGGAACGAGTCGCGCTGGCTGTCGTCGACCTCGAAGCCGAGCGCGCGCAACCGCGCGGCCACCTCGTCGAGGTCGTCGACGACGAAGGCCGGGTGCGCCTTGCGGGCGGGCGCGAACGGGTCCTCGACGCCGACGTGCAGCTCGGCGGCCACCTCGCCCGCGTCGTCGTAGGCCCGGAACCAGCAGCCGCCGCGCGCCACCAGGTCGGCCGGCTTGTCGACCTCGGTCATCCCGAGGCCCTCGGCGTAGAAGCGGCGGGCAGCGTCCTCGCCACCCGGTGGGCAGGCGACCTGGACGTGGTGGAGCCGCATCAGGCGGGCTTGCGCGCGACGACGAAGATCCGGCGGAACGGGAGGACCACGCGACCTGCCGCGTCCGGCGGGTAGGCCTCGCGCAGCAGCGCCTTGAACTCCTCCTCGAACCGCGGGCGGAGGTCGTCGGGCAGGGCCTGCAGCGTGGGTCGGGCACCCGTGCCCGAGACCCAGGTGAAGACGGGGTCCTCACCGGTGAGCACGTGGAGGTACGTCGTCTCCCAGGCGTCGACCTCACAGCCGAGGTCGAGCAGGAGGCGGGCGTAGTCGGCCGGGCTGTGGCTGGTGGGCACCCGGGCGTCGCGGGCGTGCTCGGCGTAGGGCTCGCGCGAGGCCAGCTCCGTGCGGAGGGTGTGGCTCGGCTCGTCGAAGTTGCCGGGGACCTGGAAGGCGAACCAGCCGCCCGCGGCGACCCGGTCGAGCAGGCCCGGCAGCAGGTCCAGGTGCTCGGGCACCCACTGGAGCGTGGCGTTGGAGACGAGCACGTCGATCGGCGCACGCAGCGCGAGCGGGTCGGGAGTGGCCCACGTCCGGAGGTCGCCGACCTCCCACGCGATGCCGTCGATCGACCGAGCCGCCGCGATCATCTCGGCGCTGCTGTCGATGCCCGCCACCTTCGCGTCGGGCCACCGGGTCGCCAGCAGGGAGGTGAGGTTGCCCGGACCGCAGCCCAGGTCGACGACCGTCGCGGGCGCCTCGGACGCGATCCGGCCGATCAGGTCCACGAACGGCCGGCCGCGCTCGTCGGCGTACTGCAGGTAGCGGTCGGGGTCCCAGGTGTGGCTCGTGCTCATGGTCGTCTCCTCCTCCGTCCGGGTAGTTCAGGGCGAGATGGTCGTCGTCAGAGGATCTTTCACGACCAGGTCGCCCTGAACTACCCGGAATTAGTATCTTGATGTCGAGATACTTCCACTGTCGGACAGATCTCTCTCGATGTCAAGATTCTCGACCGAACGAGCCGTCTGGCAGGATGTCGCCATGCGCGACGAGGTGGACGACCTGGTCGAGGCCTGGGGCCGCGAACGTGGCGACCTGGACCTCGCTCCTGTCGAGGTGTTCTCGCGGATCAGCCGACTGGCCCGCCACCTCGACCTGGCCCGTCGCGACGCCTTCACCGCCCACGCCATCGAGTCGTGGGAGTTCGACGTGCTGGCCGCCCTCCGCCGCGCCGGCCAGCCCTACGAGCTCTCCCCCGGTCGCCTGCTCCGCGAGACCCTCGTGACCAGCGGCACGATGACCAACCGGGTCGACCGCCTCACCGGTCGCGGACTGGTCGAGCGGCTGCCCGACCCCCACGACCGACGCGGGGTCCTCGTCCGGCTCACGGTCGAGGGCAAGGCCGCCGTCGACGGAGCCTTCGAGGCCCTGCTCGCGGCGGAGGCCCGCCTGCTCGCCGACCTTCCCGCTGCGGACCGCACCAGGCTGGCCGAGCTCCTGCGCTCGCTGCTCGCGCCGTTCAGCTGAGCGACGTCACTCGAGCCGGAGGAACCACGCACCGGCGAGCACCAGTCCCTCGTTGACCGGGTCGGCCTTGCCGGCGTCGTCGAGGACCACGCCGAAGGTCCTGATCTCCTCGCCGCTCACCCCGTCCTCGTCGACGTAGCGCAGGAGCACACGGCTGCCGGAGATCACCTCGTAGGTGCCCGTCCGGGTGGAGGAGACGACGTAGTTGGTCGAGGTCTCGTCGTAGCTGCCGTCTGCCCCGAGCGTGAGCGTGGTGAACAGGGAGTAGCAGCCGTAGCTGGGGCAGCTGGCGCTGAGGTAGGAGGACTCGAGGGTGACTCCGTAGCGGGTCCCCGGCTCGACGAGCGCCGCCTCCTGGAAGAAGTCGCCGCCGAGGGTGAAGCCGGAGCTGGTCGTCGAGACCTGCGCCTGGTCCTCGCCCACGGTGAGCGTCCCGCTGGCCGGGTCGTAGGTGTAGGGCTGGCAGACCGCGGACGCTGCGGAGCACGCGGCGTACGCCTCGCTCGGCACGTCCTCGTTGACGAAGCCGTTCCCGAAGTAGAGCTCGCGGTCACCCCCGGAGTTGATGCCCTTGTGGAAGAAGTAGCGGCCGACCAGGCTCGTGGAGTCGCTCCCGTCAGTGCGCACACGGAAGCTGCTGGTCGCGACCTTCTTGCCCCGGACCTTGGCAACGAGCCTCACCTTGGCCGATCGTTCGTCACCGGTGATGATCCTGAGGCGGTAGGTCGCCTTGCGGCCCTTGCGCACCTTCTTGATCTTCTTCACCCGCGGCAGGACCTTGGCCGATCCGGACACCTGGGCGACGATCGTGACCCGGGCGAGGTCCTTCGCGGTCGTGTTCTTCAGGGTCACCTTCGAGCGTGCGGTCTCGCCCGCCGCGACCCGAGCCGGGGTGCTCGCGCCGAGCCGAGGCTTCTTGGCCATCGCGACCCGCGGCTCGTGCGTGGCTGCTCCGGCCGCCTGGGGCAGCGCAGCGAACGTCGCGCAGGCCAGGAGCAGGCTGACGAGAAGTGCCGGGAAACGGGACCGGGTTGATGCGGGCATGGATGCGGGCATGGCTGCGACCCTAGACGCTCGACCGCCTGGCGTGCGACCTACTCGACGACCTCGGAGGCCTCGAGCCACTCCAGCTCCAGCTCGTCCTTCTCGGCCGAGAGCTCGCCGAGCTGCTCGCCGACCCGCGCCAGCAGGTCGTAGTCGGTGAGGTTGGCCTCCATCTCGGCCTGCAGCTCCGCCTCGCGGGAGGCGATGCGCTCGAGCTGCTTCTCGACCTTCGCCAGCACCTTGCGGGCGGCGCGGTCCTCCGAGCTGCCGGGCCGGGACTTGGGCGGGGCCGCGGAGCTCGGGTCGGCGGTCGGCTGACCGGGGCTCGACCCGCTCGTCGCGACCTCGTCCCTGCGCGGCCGCCTGCTCGTTCGCTCGTCTCTCGAGGTACTCGTCCACGCCACGGGGCAGCATCGAGACCTGCCCGTCGCCGAGGAGCGCCCAGACCGAGTCGGTGACGCGCTCGAGGAAGTAGCGGTCGTGCGAGACCACGATCAGGGTGCCGGGCCACGAGTCGAGGAAGTCCTCGAGCACGTTGAGGGTGTCGATGTCGAGGTCGTTGGTGGGCTCGTCGAGCAGCAGCACGTTGGGCTCCATCAGCAGCAGCTTGAGCAGCTGGAAGCGCCGACGCTCGCCACCCGACAGGTCGCCGAGCCGCGCCGTGAGCCGGTCGCCGGTGAAGCCGAACCGCTCGAGCATCGCGGTGGCGGTGACCTCCTGGCCGTCCAGCGTCTTGGTCAGCCGCCGGATCGACTCGACGGTGGGCAGCACCCGACCCGCCGGATCGATCTCGTCGAGCGCCTGGGTGAGGTGCTCCATCGCGATCGTGCGGCCGTGCTTGACGCGTCCGACGTCGGGAGGGAGCGCACCGGAGATGAGGGAGAGCAGCGACGTCTTGCCCGCACCGTTGACGCCGACGATCCCGATCCGGTCGCCCGGGCCGATCCGCCAGGTCGCGTGCTGGAGCAGGACCTTCTCGCCCCGCGCGAGGTCGACGTCCTCGATGTCGACGACGTCCTTGCCGAGCCGCTGGCTGGCGAAGCGCTGGAGCTCCATCCGGTCGCGCGGCGGGGGTACGTCGTCGATCAGGGCGTTGGCCGCGTCGATGCGGAACTTCGGCTTCGACGTACGCGCCGGCGGGCCGCGCCGCAGCCAGGCGAGCTCCTTGCGGGCGAGGTTCTGCCGACGCACCTCGGAGGCGGAGGCCTGCCGCGAGCGCTCGGCCTTGGCCAGGACGTAGGACGCGTAGCCGCCCTCGTAGGCGTCGACGGCGCCGTCGTGGACCTCCCACGTCGTCTGGCAGACCTCGTCGAGGAACCAGCGGTCGTGGGTGACCACGATCAGGGCGCTCGGCAGGCTGACGAGGTGCGCGGCCAGCCAGGCGACCGCCTCGACGTCGAGGTGGTTGGTCGGCTCGTCGAGCACGATCAGGTCGTGGCGCGACAGCAGCAGCGCGGCCAGGGCGCAGCGGCGGCGCTCGCCACCGGACAGGCCGACGACGGCCCGGTCCAGGGTCACACCCGCGAGCAGCTCCTCGACGACCTGGCGGGTCGTGGGGTCGGCCGCCCACTCGTGGTCCTGCCGGCCGGCGAGCACGGCTTCGCGCACGGTGTGGCTGTCGACGAGCTCGTCACCCTGGTGGAGGTAGCCGATCTCGACGCCGCGGGTGCGCGAGACCCGGCCGGCGTCGGGCTGCTCGATGCCGGTCATCACCTCCAGCAGCGTGGTCTTGCCGTCGCCGTTGCGGCCCACGATGCCGACCCGCTCCCCCAGCGAGATGCCGAGCGAGACGTTGTCGAGCAGTGGACGGACACCGTAGGACTTCGAGACCCGCTCGAGGTTGATGAGGTTCGCCATGACCGGCTGATCCTCTCAGGTGGGACCCAGCCGGCGCGGATCGGCGTACGTCGTTGCCCGGGGCGGTGCGTGAGCCAGATTCTGAGGTCCGGCATGTGGCTGCGCCACCGCCCATCGGCGCGTCGCGGACCGACACGCGGGCGGGCGGTGCGTGAGCCAGGTTCCGGGAAGCGGAATGTGCGCTCACGCACCGCTCGACGCGGACTCAGCTGAGCGGCTCGCCCGCCGCCGGCGCCGGGGTGGACGGCGCGGCCTCCGAGAGGGAGGGAGCGGCGCCGGTGGTGCCGGCGTACTTCTGGATCAGCGACTCGACGTCGAGGCCCGTGGTGGTCTTGAGCAGCTCCATGGTCTGCACGAAGTTGTTGGTGACCTGCTTGGGCAGCTCGCCGGCGCCGTCCGCGGAGATGACGGTCAGCTTGTCGATGCTGGCCATCGGGCGGGCGAGCTCCGCGGCGACCTTGGGCATCACCTCGATGAGCATCTGCAGGACGGCGGCCTCGTTGTAGCCCGCGAACGCGGCGGCCTTCTTGTCCATCGCCTCGGCCTCGGCCTGGCCCGCGGCCAGGATCGCGGCCGCCTGGGCCTCACCCTCGGCGCGGAGGGCGTCGGCCTCGGCGACTCGACGGGCCTTCTCGGCCTCACCGCGCTTGGCACCCTCGATGGCCTCGGCCTCGGCGAGTGCGGAACGACGGGACTTCTCACCCTCACCGGTCAGTCGGGCCTTCTCGGCCTCGGCCTCGGCGTTGGCGATCGAGGAGGCCTTGCGCGCCTCGGCCTCGAGGATCTCCGAGCTGCGACGACCCTGCGCCTCGGTCTCGACGCGGTAGCGCTCGGCGTCGGCGGGCTTGCGGACCTCGGTGTCGAGCTCACGCTCCTTGAGCGCGGCCTGGCGGACGGCGACCTTCTCCTTCTCGAGGAGGATCGCCTGGTCGCGGTCGGCCTGGGCGAGCGGACCGGCAGCCGCGGCCTGGGCGTTGGCGGCGTCGGTCTCGGCCTTGATCTCCGCGCTCTTGAGGGCCAGGGCGCGCTGGGTGATCGCGATCTCCTGCTCGGCCGCGATCCGCGCCTGCTCGGCGGCCTGGCGGGCGTTGGCCTCGGCGATGGAGGCGAGCTGGTTGAGCTTGGCCGCCTCGGGACGACCGAGGTCGGCGAGGTAGGAGCCGTCGTCGGTGATGTCCTGGATCTGGAAGGTGTCGAGCACCAGGCCCTGGCCGGTCAGCGAGGACTCGGACTCCTCCGCGACCCGCTGCGCGAAGGCGGCCCGGTCGCGGATGATCTGCTCCACCGACATCGATCCGACGATCGAGCGGAGCGCACCGGCGAGCACCTCCTGGGTGAAGGTCTCGATGTCGGCCTGCTGGCTGAGGAAGCGCTGGGCCGCTGCCCGGATGGAGTCCTCGTTGCCGCCCACCTTGACGAGCGCGACACCGTCGAGGTTGAGCTTGATGCCCTGGCCCGACACGGCCCCCCGGATCTGCACCGAGATCCGTCGCGAGGACAGCTCGAGCGTGGCGAGGCGCTGCACGAACGGGATGACGAAGACGCCGCCGCCCATGACGACCTTCTGGCCGGAGAGGTCGGTGGAGATCTCACCCGTCTCCGGGTTGCGTACCTCCCCCTTGCCCTTGCGGCCGGTGATGATGAACGACTCGTTGGGCCCCGCCACCTTGTAGCGCGTGGTGACGAGCAGTGCGAGCAGCACCACGAGGACGACGAGGCCGATCACTGAGGTGACGATCGGGGACAGACCGAGCATGAGCAGGCTCCTTGTGAGGCTGGACGGAGAGTCGTGGACGTGGGATCAGGTGGGCGATCAGGGAAGGAAGAGGGGCTCGACCTGGACGGCGGTCGGCGAGATGACCGAGGTGACGCTCACCTGGGTGCCGGCCGGCACGGCGACGCTCGAGCGGGCGTTGAGGCGGGTGAGGTGACCGCCGACGCTGATCGAGACCACACCGAAGCCGCTCTCGGGGATCGCGCTGACCACCGAGCCGATCTTCTCGACCATGTCGGAGGTGCGCACGGTGTCGGTCTCACCGGTGCCGTGGAGGAAGCGCGATGCCTTGGCGGCAGCCGCGCCCAGCAGTGCGCCGAGCACGAGGCCGATCACGAGGGCGAGCGTGGTGGACCCGGTGGTCGACAGCGCGATCGCGCCGCCGAAGCCGAGGGCGCCCAGGAAGCCGGCGACCGCCTCGGTCGAGAAGAAGCCGGCGCTGAGGCCTTCGAGGGCGCCGTCGAGCACGTCGCCGAGGACGAGGGCCACCAGCAGCAGCACCACGCCCAGCGCACCGACCACCAAGAACGCGGTCACGATCCTCCCCCAGTCACCCGTGCGGCACGGATGTCGCGCCACAACGTATCCCCATGCTTCCCCGATCGCCGGGGTTCATGCCATCCGGTCCGGACCCCATTGCCCCGGCGGCGGCTCAGGGTACGACGTGGGCGCCCGCGACCGGGCCGGTGGCGGTGAGCACGACGTCGTGGCCGGCGCCCGCGAGTCCGGCGCCGGTCTCGCGGGCGCTGTCGGCGGAGTCGCAGAGGAACACCACCGTGGGGCCGGAGCCGCTCACGATGCCGCGGAGCGCGCCCTCCGCCTCCCCCAGCGCGATGAGGTCGCCGAGCTCGGGACGCAGGTCGATGGCGGGGTCCTGGAGGTCGTTGTGCAGCGCCCGGGCCAGTCGCAACGGCTCCCCGGTCGCCAGCGCGGCGAGCAGCAGGTCGGCCGGGACCGGCACCTCGGGGGCGTCCGGGCGCAACGCGTCGAAGTGGCGGTAGACGGCCGGCGTGGAGAGACCCTCGGGGGACGGCACGGCGACCCACCACCACGAGCCACGGTCGTCGACGGGCGTGACCACCTCGCCGCGGCCCACGCCCCGCGCCGTACCTCCGACGAGCGAGAAGGGGATGTCGCTGCCGAGCTGGGCGGCCAGGGCGAGCAGGTCGACGTCGGAGGTCTGCAGGTCCCAGAGCCGGTCGACGGCCACGAGAGCAGCGGCGGCATCCGCCGACCCGCCTGCCATGCCGCCGGCGACCGGGATGTCCTTGAGCACCTCGAAGTGGCCGGTGGCCGGCCGTCCGGCGTGCGCCGCGAGCAGTCGCGCGGCGCGCAGCACGATGTTGTCGGGCCCGTCGGGCACGGCGGCGGGGTCGATGTGGTCGGCCACGCTGGTGGACAGCGTCAGCTCGTCGGCCGCCTCCAGTGAGAGGTCGTCGTGGATCCCGATCGCCTGGAAGACGGTGTCGAGCGGGTGGAAGCCGTCGTCGCGCACGCGACCGACGCCGAGGTGGAGGTTGATCTTCGCGGCCGCACGGACGGTGATCTTCATCGAGCTCGACACCGCGCTGAGCCCCTCGGCGATCCGGGCGAAGTCGTGCACCGTGAGCACCTCGCCGCGCGCGGTCGGGTCGACGCCCGCCGCCTCCAGGGCCGCGGTGGCGGACTCGGACGAGCCGGCCAGCCCACGCAGGGCGGCACGGACCTGCTTGCGCCGCTGGGCGAAGGCGGCGTCGACCACCGCGAACACCTGCTGGCGCGTGGCCGTGGTGTCCGGTGGGTCGGTGCGGGTCCACGCGACCAGGCCGGAGTCGACGTTGGGCGCGGGCCAGAAGACGTTGCGTCCGATCGAGCCGGCACGGCGTACGTCTGCGAACCACGCGGCCTTCACGCTGGGCACGCCGTAGGTCTTCGACCCCGGGCCCGCGGCCAGGCGGTCGGCCACCTCGGCCTGCACCATCACCAGCCCGCGCTCCAGCGACGGCAGCAGCGTGAGCAGGTGGATGAGCACCGGCACGGAGACGTTGTAGGGCAGGTTGGCGACGAGGGCCGTCGGCGGGGGGCCCGGCACCGAGTCGACCCGCATCGCGTCAGCCAGGACGACCTCGAACCGGTCCACCTGACCCGGTGCGTACGACGAGATGGTGGCCGGCAGCCGGTCGGCCAGGAGCGGGTCGACCTCGATCGCGATCACGCGGCGGGCGACCTCCAGCAGGGCCAGGGTCAGCGAGCCCAGGCCGGGGCCCACCTCGAGGACCACGTCGTCGCCGCTGATGCCCGACTCACGGACGATGCGGCGGACCGTGTTGGCGTCGATGACGAAGTTCTGACCGCGCTGCTTGGTCGGTCGGAGGTCGAGCTCCGCGGCCAGCTGACGCACCTCGGCCGGCCCGAGGAGCCTCGGGCCGGCCGGGTTCGTGGTCATGGTCGCAAGCCTAGTCGCCGCTGTAACGCCGGGTTATGGGCTGTAGCCCCCCTGATGGATGGGGGTGGGTAGAGGTAGTAACCCGGCGTTACAGCGCGCGTGGCGATCAGCGGGGCAGGCCGAGCTTGGCCGCGCAGCCGGGCCACGCTCCGTAGCCGCCGGAGGCGTCGCGCAGCTTGGTCGCGATCGCGATCTGCGTCTCGCGGGAGGCCTGGCTCGGGAGCCCGGTGCCGCCGTAGGCGCGCCAGGTGCCGACGTTGAACTGGAGGCCGCCGTAGTAGCCGTTGCCGGTGTTGATGGCCCAGTTGCCGCCGGACTCGCACTTGGCGAGGGCGTCCCACACCGTGCCACCGTCGGAGAAGTCGGACGTCGGCTGCTCCTTGGTGCCGACCATCACGATCGTCGGCACGGCCTTGACCTTCACGTCGGCCGTCACCACCTTGCGGGCGACGAGCTGGCCGTTGACGAAGCGGAGTCGGTAGGTGACGTTGCGGACGCCGTCGCGGCCCGCGCGGACGACCTCCTCCTCACCCTCGTACATGCTCGCGTCCTCGCGCTCGATGACCGGCGCGTCCACGACCTCGCGGGCGACCTTCTTGGTGGCGAGGCGGATGTCCTTGACGACGACCTTGGCGCCGGCGGTGATCTCGGTGTCGAGCGACGGCGTCACCTTGTCGTGCTTGTCGACGTCGAAGCCCATCGAGTCCAGCACGTCGGCGACGGTCAGCGCGGTCACCTTGTGCTTCCTGAGCTCCTTGGCGCCGAGCTTGATGCGCACGACCTTGGGCGTGATCACGTCGAGCTTGAGGCCGCTGCGGCCGATGGAGGAGCTGCGGCTGGCGGACAGGTCGGCGCCGTCGAAGCGGCGGCCGATCTCGCCGAGCGCGGTCGCGACGTCGGTGGAGTTGACCCAGTAGGTCTCGGCCTCGCCGTCGACGGAGAGCTCGAGCGGGCGTCCGAACTGGACGGCGATGGCGGAGCCGTCGGCGACGGCCTCGTCGACCGCGGGGGCCACCAGGTCCTTGTCCGTGACGTCGATGCCCTCGGCCGCCAGGACGTCACCGACGGTGCCGCCGATCACGCTCACCTCGGTGGTCCGGCCGTCGAGGGTCAGGGTCACGTCCTTGCTGAGTGCTGCATAGCCGACCGTCGTGCCGGCGACGGCTGCCACGATGACGCCGGCGAGGGTCGCCAGAACTGCCTTGGACCTGCTGAGCTGCGCGAGACGAGAGCGCACGATTCTCCGAACGTCGTACTCCCCGGGCCTCGGGTGGCAGCACCCCCCGGTCCGCGTGCGCAGCGTCCACGGTCGAGCAGGGTGGACGTACGACGTGCGAGCGGGGGTCTCGCAGGACCGGCCCGATCCGGTCCTCTGTGCTGCCGGACATCTGTCCCGATCCCGGCCGACAATCACAAGACGATAACGACGAAGACCCATGACGCAAACTCGAACGGCGAATTACGTACGAGACGCCGGTCACGCCTCCGGCCGACGACCTACCAGGTGCCCCCGAAGGCGACCTCGGTGTTGGCGTCGATGGCCCGGCACAGCTCCTCGAGATCGGCCTGGAGCACGTCTGCCATCGCCCGCACCGTGACCGGGACGAGGTAGGAGGCGTTGGGTCGGCCGCGGTAGGGCGTCGGGGTCAGGAAGGGTGCGTCGGTCTCCACCAGCATCCGGTCGCGCGGCGTGACGGCGAGCGCGCGTCGCAGCGGAGCGGCGTTCTTGAAGGTCACCGTGCCGGCGAAGCTGAGGTGCGCCCCGCGGTCCAGGCACTGCCGGGCGAAGGCGTCGTCGCCGGAGAAGCAGTGCATCACCCAGCGCTCGGGGGCGCCCTCCTCGTCGAGGACCTGCAGCACGGCGTCGTGGGCGTCGCGGTCGTGGATGACCAGCGTCTTGTCGAGCCGCTTGGCGAGGTCGATGTGGCGGCGGAAGCTCTCCTGCTGCGCGGCCCATCCCTCCTCGCCGGTGCCGCTCTGGGCGTGCCGGAAGGTGTCGAGCCCGGTCTCGCCGATCGCGCGCACCTTGTCGTGGGCCCGCGCCAGCTGCTCGATCTCGGCCAGCGCCTCGTCGAGCCGGCCGGCCTCCGCCAGGCGCGGGCGCCTCGTTGGGGTGCAGGGCCACGCCCGCGACGAGCGCATCGTGCTCGGCTGCTGCCGCGACCGCCCAGCGCGCGCCCGGCAGGTCGCAGCCGATCTGCACGATCCGCGGCACGCCCACCGCCGCGGCATCGGCGATGGCCTGCTCGGTGGCGATCCAGTCACCGTCGGCGATGTCGAGGTGGCAGTGGTTGTCGACCACCGGGTGCGGCAACGGCTCCGGGGCGGGCGGTCGCTCGCGGTCGCGCCGGGCGCCCGAGACCTCCTCGGTGGCGGCCCGGCTGCGGGTCGGCTCCTGCGCGGACTCAGCGGTGGACAACGTCGTAGACCTCTCGCTTGGGCAGTCCGGCGCGCTTGGCGACCTCGGAGATCGCCTCCTTGCGGGTCGAGCCACTGGCCTCGAGCTCGGCCACGGCCGCCCGCAGCGAACCGGGGTCGGTGCCCACGGCCGGGGCGCCGCTCGAGCCCTCGACGACGATCGTCACCTCACCGCGTACGCCGTCCGCGGCCCAGGCGACGAGCTCGGCGAGCGGACCGCGACGTACTTCTTCATGGGTCTTGGTGAGCTCGCGGCAGACCGCGGCCGGGCGGTCGTCCCCCAGCGCGTCGGCCATCGCGGCGAGCGCGGCCTCGGTGCGGTGCGGCGCCTCGAAGAACACCATCGTCCGCTCCTCGGTGGCGAGCGCGGCCAGGCGTCGACCGCGTTCGCCGGCCTTGCGGGGCAGGAAGCCCTCGAAGCAGAACCGGTCGACCGGCAGGCCGCTGACCGCCAGCGCGGTGAGCACGGCGCTGGGTCCGGGCACGGCCGTCACGCGCACGTCGTGCTCGACCGCGGCGGCCACCAGCCGGTAGCCGGGGTCGGACACGCTCGGCATCCCGGCATCGGTCACCAGGACCACCCGGTCGCCGGCGAGCAGCGCCTCCAGCAGCGCGGGCGTGCGGGCCTGCTCGTTGCCCTCGAAGTAGGACACGACGCGTCCGGTGAGCGTGATGCCGAGGTCGGCGCAGAGCCGCCTCAGCCGCCGGGTGTCCTCCGCTGCGACCACGTCGGCTCCGGAGAGCTCGGCGGCCAGCCGGGGAGGTGCGTCGCCGGCCTGCCCGATCGGGGTGCCCGCGAGGACCAGGACGCCAGCCATGGGTCGATCATGTCAGGCGCGCCTCGATCGCTGGCTCGAGGGTCTCGATACGCCGGGCTCGCTGCGCTCACGCGTGCTACTCGACCACCGAGGGGAGGCGAGCGTCGCCCCTCGGTGGTCGAGTGCCGACGCGAGGAACGAGCGAGCGTCGTATCGAGACCCACGCGAGGGACGGCTCCGGACGGTGAACCGCCAGGTCTTCGTCGTGCGGTTGCCGGCGGCGTCCTTCGCCACGAGGCGTACGACGTGGCGCCCGGGCCGAGCGCCTGCTTCGGCCTCCAGGTGACGAGCCCGCGCTTCGCGTCCCACCTGAGCCCGGTGACGCGACGGCCGTCGAGCCGGAGCACGACGTCCTTCTTCCGCACCGACGAGTCGCGGTCGCGCACCCGCGCCTTCACGGTCGGGCGGGCGGTGGCCACCGCGCGCAGCGGGCCGGACCTTGCGAGATCCGCGGCGGCGTGCGCGTCGACGGGACGGCGTCGGCGTGGGCGGCGCGTCGGGGCGGCGTCGTCGTGGGCGGCGTCGTCGGGGCGGCGTGCCGCCTGCGACGACGACCTCGACGCTGTCGCTCACCGCGAGGTGCCCGGCGTGGGCGCCGGAGCCGTGCGTGACCGTGACCGTGGCGGTGTAGGTGCCGGGGGACGCGTAGGTGTGGTCGGGGTCCGCGCCCGTGCCGGTCGTCCCGTCGCCGAAGCTCCAGCTGTAGACGAGGTCGGCAGTGCTGGGCGCCAGGTCGGCGCAGCCGATGCGACGGGCGGCGTTGTCGGGGTCGTGCACGACGAGGGAGACCGCCTGCGGGCCGGCGCGCAGCGCCTTGGTGACCTCGACCGGCCCGCTCGCCCCCGTCGCGTCGGAGGTGAAGAGCGGCCAGATCTCGTTGGCCTCGGCGAAGGGCTGGGTGGTGTCGAAGCGGAAGTGCGCGCCGCCGATCTGGTCCGCGCAGGCCCGCTCGTGCACGTGGACGGCCGAGTGGTGGGCGCTCGGCTTGGTCCCGGTGACCGTCAGCGAGGTGGAGGTCCTGCCACGACTGCGGACCAGGACCGCCTCGCCCGTCAGGTCGGGGTAGTCCTCGAGCCCGGCGGAGTAGGAGTGCACGGTGCCGGTGGTGGTGACCTGCGTCGAGAAGGCGACGCCGAGGGGAGCGGCCCCCTGCCCGGGCGTGGCCAGACGCGTCGATCGCGGGAAGCGCGCCGTCGTCGACGGGCGGCTCGGGGTCGGTGGGCCCACCGTCGCCGGTGACGGTGATCGCGTACTCCCGGGACGTAGAGGCCGCCGCGCCCGTCGCTCGCCCGCAGCCGGACGACGTACTGCCCCGGGGTGACGTACTCGAACATCGCGTGGTCGGTGTAGGTCGCGGCAGCGCCGGTGCCGAAGTCCCACGAGGTCGCGACGACGTCGCCGTCGGCGTCGGAGGCGTTGGCGGTCGCGTGCACCACCAGCGGAGCCGGTCCGGACACCGGCTCGACGACCGGGTCGGCGGTGGGCGGTGTGTTGCCCTCGACGTCGGTGACGATGATCGTGCCGGACATCATCGGGCCGTGCAGCGAGCACTCGTAGCGGTAGGTGCCGGGCTCGTCGAACGTGTAGGTCACCGGCGCACCGCCCGCGTCGCGGTACTCCTCGAGCGGCTCGGGCCACGCGGTCTCCCACGCCCCGGAGGGCGGCAACGAGATCAGGTCGTGGCCCTGGGTGGCGCGGTCGAACTGCCACTCGACGGTGTCGCCCACGCGGATCGTGACGACCGTCGTGCCGGTGTCGACCGAGTCCCAGCGGTTGCTCGACGTGTCGTCCACCGCGTCGACCACCCAGGTGCGCCCCTCCTCGGCCGATGCCGGGGCGCTCGCCACCGAGGCAGGCACGAGGACGCCCGTGGAGACGGAGGCGACCAGCAGGAGCAGGGCGACGACGACGCGCGGCATGAGAACCTCTCGAGTGCGACATGTCGAACAGAGTTCGCATGTCTGAATCAGTGCGCCCGAGTTTGCGATGTGCCGCTCGTCACGTCAAGGGCTGCTCCACGGGCTGGTTAGAGTTCCGGCGTGACCCCGACTGCCAGCGAGCGGAACCGCCCGCGCTGGCGTTCGGAGGATCCGCTGCTCGGCTGGGTCGGCGCGATCTGCGTCGCGAGCCTGGCGTTCTTCCTGCGCCGCTGGCACCTCGGCACCCCGCACCAGTTCTCCTTCGACGAGACCTACTACGCCAAGGACGCCTGGTCGCTGCTCAACTTCGGCTACGTCCACACCTACGTCGAGGACGCCGACAAGACGATCCTCAACGGCAACCTGACCGGCCTGTTCCAGGACGGGCCGTCGATGATCGTCCACCCCGAGGTGGGCAAGTGGCTGATCGCGCTGGGCATCAAGGCCTTCGGGATGGAGCCGTCCGGCTGGCGGATGGCGTCGGCCGTCATCGGCGCCCTGATGGTGCTGCTGATGTGCCGCTTCGTCCGTCGCGTCACCGGCTCGACCGTGCTCGGCCTGGTCGCCGGGCTCCTCCTCTCGATCGACGGCCTCCACCTGGTGCTCTCGCGGCTCGCGCTGCTCGACATCTTCCTGGCCTTCTTCGTGCTGTGCGGCGTGCACTGCGTCGTCGCCGACCGGCAGTGGCTGCGCGACCGGCTCGCCGCGGGCACGGGGCGTACGTGGTGGCGTCCGTGGCTGCTCGCCGGAGGGCGTCAGCTTCGGGCTGGCCTGCGGCACCAAGTGGTCGGCGGTCTACACGCTCGCCGCCTTCGGCCTGCTCGCGTGGCTCTGGAGCGCCGGCGCCCGCCGGGCGTTCGGCCAGCGGCGACCGTTGCTGCGGTCGGTCTTCCTCGACGGCATCCCGGCGTTCGTCGCGCTCGTCGGCGTCGCGCTCGCGACCTACGTCGCCTCGTGGACCGGCTGGCTGATGCACGCCGACGCCTACGAGCAGGCCTTCAGCAACACCCAGTACACGACCTACGGCGGCGGCACGGCGTGGCCGACGGCCAGCGAGCCCGACGCCGAGGGCCTCGGCGAGGTCACCCAGTCCTTGCGGTCGCTCTGGTACTACCACCAGGACGTCTACACCTTCCACAGCCACTTCCTCAACGACTCGACCCACCCCTACTCCTCCGGGCCCTCGACGTGGCTGGTGATGGGCCGCCCGGTCGGCGTCGACGCGCAGACCGACATCCAGCCGGGCTCGCAGGGGTGCGACGCGCCCACCGGGTCGACCTGCATCCGGCAGGTCCTGCTCCTCGGCAACCCCGTCATCTGGTGGGGCGGCTGCCTGGCGATGATCGCCTCGCTGCTGCTGTGGATCGGCGCCCGCGACTGGCGCCACGGGGTGGCCGTGGTGGGCCTGGCGAGCACCTGGCTGCCGTGGTTCCTCTACGACGACCGGCCGATCTTCTTCTTCTACGCGATCACCTGCCTGCCGTTCCTGGTGCTCTCGCTGGCGCTGGCGATGGGACACCTGATCGGCACCTCCGACGTGCCGACTCCCCGGCGTACGTTCGGGGTGGTGGTCGCCGGCAGCTACACCGTGCTGGCGCTGATCGCCTTCGCGTGGTTCTGGCCGGTGTGGACCGACGTGCTGCTCACCAAGTCGGAGTGGGACGCCCGGATCTGGTTCCGTCGCTGGATCTGAGCGTGGGCCAGACCGCCCCGGCGCTACCTAGCACCCATTCATCAGGTTTGGTCAAGAAGCCCCGCAAATGATCCGTCCGGGATGGTTTTCGGCCCCGGCGCGACGCACGATTGACCCGTCAGGTTCATGTGGGGGCCGGGCAAGGAGAGGGGTGCGCGATGGCGTCAACGCTGCTTCACATCTGTCTGCAGACCGAGGGAGCTCCGTCCGACACGGACGAGCACGAGGTCGGCGACCGGTGGGTCTGCTCCTGCGGTGACCACTTCGTCTACCGCGAGGGCTTCACCCGCTCCGGTCACGCCAGCCTCGAGTGGTGGTTCACCCCCGCCGTCCCGACCCCGCGTCCTGCGCGCCGCGGCCTGCTCTTCGGTCCTCGCAAGGGCTGAGCCCCACCGTCGACCCCGCCCGTCCCCATCGGGCGGGGTCTGTCATGTCCGGGCGCCTCACGCCTCGGACCACGTCCGCCGGCCCACGAAGTCGAGGAAGCGCTGCGCCGGTGGCGCGAGCGGCCGGTCGGTGCGCCAGGTGAGGCCGATCGTCCGGCTGGCACCCGGCGAGGAGAGCGCGAGCCCGACCGAGCCCGACTGACCGGCGAACGCCTCCGGCACCACGGCGACGCCGAGGCCCGCCGCCACGAGGCCCTCGATGGTGGCCAGGTCGGCGCTCTCGAAGGAGACCCGAGGACTGACCCCGGCCTCGGCGAGCAGCCCCTGGACCAGCGCGCTGTGGCCGAATCCCGGCGGCGTGGTGACCAGCTCCTCGTCGGCGAGCTCGGTGAGGTCGATCCGTCGGCGGGCGCTGAGGCGGTGGGTCGGCGGCACCACGACGACCAGCTGCTCGCGCTGCACGGGCAGCCAGCCGAGGTCGTCCGCACGCTCCATGGTCAGCCCCAGCTCGACCGCCCCCCGATCGAGGTCGCGGCGGATGTGGTGGGCGGGCTCCTGGCTCAGCTGGACCCGGACCGCAGGTGCGTGGGCGTGGAAGGCGCGCAGCAGCCGGGGCACGAGCGTGGTCGCCATCGAGTCGAGGAACGCCAGCCGCACCGTGCCGGTGTCGGGATCGAGCCGGTTGGCGATCGAGGCGCGCAGCTGGTCGTGGCGGGCGACGAGGTCCCGGGCCGCGTCGATGACCAGGGTCCCGTCGGGCGTCGGGTCGACCCCGGTCGGCACCCGCTCGAAGATCCGCACCCCGAGCTCGGCCTCGAGCCGGGCCAGGGCCCGGGAGAGCGTCGGCTGGCTGGTGCCCAGGGCGGCCGCCGCCTCGGTCACGTGTCCGACGTCGCCGAGCTCCACCAGCCACTCGAGGTCGCGGATCATCACGGACCGATCATACGCGTTGCGCATGACGTCTCGAGCACTAGCTGCATTGGACGTATGGAAGCGCGGACGGCGGACCATCGTCCGGGTGACCACGACCGAGCTCCCGCGCGCCTCCTCCGGGCCCTACCTCCCGGGCACCGCGGGCTACCGCCGCGTCATGGTCGCGATGTTCCTCGCCGGCATGTCCACCTTCGTGCTGCTCTACGACGTCCAGGCGCTGCTGCCGGAGCTGGTCGAGGCGTACGCCGTCACCCCGACGCGAGCGACCCTCGCGCTGTCGCTGACCACGGCCGCCCTCGCCCTCAGCCTGCTCGTCGCGGGACCCGTGTCGGAGGTGGTGGGCCGCACCCGGCTGATCCACCTCGCCCTCTGGACGTCCTCGGCCGTCGGTGTCGCGTGCGCGATCGCGCCCACCTGGGGGTGGCTGCTCGGCCTGCGGATGCTGCAGGGCGTGACCCTCGCCGGCCTGCCCGCCGTCGCGACGGCCTACCTGCGCGAGGAGCTGCACCCGGCCGCCCACGGTCGCGCGTTCGGGCTCTACATCGGCGGGACGGCGCTCGGCGGCATGGCCGGGCGCGTGGTCACCGCACCCGTGGCCGATGCGGTGGGCTGGCGCTGGGGTCTCGCCGCGGCGGCCGCCTTCGCCCTCGTGTGCGCCGCGCTGGTCGCGTGGCTGCTGCCCGCCTCGCGCCACTTCGTGTCCCGGCCGGCCGGGGCCGGCGCCGTCCTGGCGGGGGCCCGCGCCGCCGTGGGCGACCGTGCGCTGCTCGCGCTCTACGTCCTCGGGGCGTGCGGCATCGGCGCGATGGTCGCGGTGTTCAACGCCCTCGGCTTCCGGCTCAGCTCGACGCCGTACGACCTGTCGGTCGGCACGATCAGCCTGGTCTACCTCGTCTACGCCCTCGGCACGGTCAGCTCGGCCACCTCGGGCCGGATCGCCGACCGGATCGGTCGCCGGGCGACGATCCCTGCGGGCTGCGCCCTCGCCCTCGTGGGTGTCTGGCTGACGCTCAGCGGCTCGCTGCCCGTCATCGTCCTGGGGATGGCCGCCCTCACCGTCGGCTTCTTCTGCATCCACGGCCTGGCCAACGGCTGGGTGACCTCGCGCGCCCACCTGGCGGGGGTGAGCACGGGCCAGGCGGCGGCGTTCTACCTGTTCGCCTACTACGTCGGCTCGTCGGTCTTCGGCAACCTCGGCAGCGCGGCCTGGAGCCACGCCGGCTGGCCGGGCGTCGTCGCGCTGGCCTCGGTCCTGCTGCTCACCGTGACGGCGATGGTCGTCGTGCTGCGGCGTACGCCCGCGCTGGAGGCGGCGGCGTCACCAGGCGCCGGGGAAGCGGTCTGACCCGGCGATCCCCAGCAGGCTGACCAGGGCGGCCACCGCGATGGCGATGAGGACGGCCTGACCGACGTGCCGGCGGCCCGGCACGACGAGCAGCACGAGCCCGGCGAGCGCGGCCAGGGCCGGCAGCACCCAGAACGGGACCACGGTGGACAGGACTCCCGCGACCACGGCCAGGCCGACCCCGCCGGCGGCAGCACGACCGAGCGGGACGGGCCGGGAGCCGCGCGGGAGGCCGACCTCGATCACCGGGCCGGTCGGCAGCTGGTCCGGGGCGAGGGTCCTGAGCAGCAGGGTGATGGTGGCCGGGTCGGCCACGACCACGACGTCGCGGAAGCGGTCCTCCACCGCGTGACGGCGGACGACCTCGTCGAGGCGATGGCCACGGTCGACGTCCGGGTGGCTCACCGGCGCCAGCACCACTTCCGGCACGGCCGACAGCCCGAGGTCCTGGACCACGCGCTTGGCCTCCCCCGTCGGGGCGGTCAGGACGATCCGCGCCGCGCCCAGGCGTGCCCGCAGCCGACCCACGTCGGATCGGTCGGCCTTCGTGCTGACCACGAAGATCCGCTGGAAGTCAGTCACGCTCCGACCGTAGCGCCCGCCGCGGATCTGGGACGATGCGCCTCATGAAGCTCCTGCTGACATCGGGCGGCGTGACCAACGCGAGCATCCGCCACGCACTCGTCGACCTGCTCGGGAAGCCCATCGAGGAGTGCACCGCACTGGCCATCCCCACCGCCCAGTGGGGTCACCCGAAGTGCGGCCCCGAGTCGATGCGCCGCTTCGTCGTGGACGGCACGCCACCGACGATGACCGGGCTGGGCTGGAGGTCCGTCGGGCTCCTCGACCTCACTGCGGCGCCGACCATGGCCGCGGACCGCTGGGTGCCGTGGGTGCAGGCGGCCGACGTGCTGCTGGTCGACGGCGGGGAGGCGACCTACCTCGCGCACTGGATCAGCGAGTCCGGCCTCGGCGCCCTGCTCCCCTCGCTGCACGACACGGTCTGGGTCGGGGTCAGCGCCGGGAGCATGGTCATGACCCCGCGCATCGGTGAGCTGTTCGTGGAGTGGCGGCCCGAGGACGGCGACCGGACGCTGGGCCTGGTCGACTTCTCGATCTTCCCCCACGTCGGGCTCTTCCCCGGCAACACGATGGAGGCCGCCGAGGAGTGGGCGGCCGGCCTCGGCAACCCGGCGTACGCCCTCGACGAGCAGTCGGCCGTGGTCGTCGACGGCGATCGGGTCGAGGTCGTCTCCGAGGGCGAGTGGCGCCACTTCGGAGCGTCGGACGCCGGCTGAACGCCGCACCGCAGGCCAGGGGTGCGAGGGGGCCACGGCCGTGGCCGCAGCCCCCTCCCGGTCACCTGGACCCGGTCAGTCGATCCCGGTCACCTGGACCCGTCACCTGATCCTGATGGTCCGAGCCTTCGAGGCCGAGTCGGCGACGAGGTCCGAGCCGAGGTAGTCGGCCACGATCCGGTGCTTGCCCTTCCGGGTGATCCGCAGCTTCACCACGGACTTGCCGCGGCGCAGGGAGACCCGCTTGACGACCTGTCCGTCGACCCGGATCCGGACCTTGCCCGTCGCCCGAGGCGTCGACCTGACCACCACGGTGACCGTGAACCGCTGGCCCTGGCGGAACTTCTTCCCGCTGGTGCGCACGACGGTCCGCGAGTCCGCCTTCCCGGTCGGCGGCGTCGGCGGCGGAGTCGTCACCGGAGCAGCCGTCACCGGTGCCGTCGAGGACGACGTGGCGACACCGGGTGCCTTGCCGGCCTTGGTCGCGGTGACCCGCACCGCCAGCCGGGTGCCGACGTCGCCGGGCGCCAGGCCGTAGGACGTGCCCGTCGCGCCGGCGACCGGTGACCCGTCACGCAGCCACTGGTAGGCGAAGCCCAGGCCCTTGGTGTTCCACGACCCCGAGGTCGCCGTCAGGGTCGAGCCGACCACCGGGGTCCCGCTCACCTGCGGCGCCACCACGGCCGTCACCTCGTCGACATCGGCGAGGACCACGGTCTCGGTGCGCATCGGCTCGGGGTTGCCCGCCACGTCGGTGGAGGCGAACTCCACCTGGTGGGTGCCGAAGCCGGTCACCGTCGCCGGTGCCGCACCGACTGTCCTCCATGCCCCGCCGTCGACCCGGTAGGCCGTGGTGGCCACGCCGCTGGTCGCATCGGTGGCGGTGAAGCCCAGGGTCGCGGAATCCGCTCCCTCGACCCCGGCTCCCCGCGTGACGGCCACGGTGGTCTGAGGCGCCGTGGTGTCGATCCAGACCGGCAGCGCGCCGTCGGGAGAGGTGTTGCCGGCCGCGTCGGTGGCGCGGAAGCCCACGTCGCGCTTGCCGTCACCGGTCACGTCGATCGGTGCGGTGTACGCCGACCAGCCGCCGGCCTGCGAGGCCTCCACCGACGGTGCGGCGTCGCGGTTGTCGACCGCCTGCACGCCGACGGTGACACCGGAGCGCCACCAGCCGTTGTCGCCGGCCCGGCCGGCCGTGACGACGGCGGACACGTCGGGCGCCCGGGTGTCCTCCGGCAGCGGCAGCACCCAGAGGTCGGCGATCGACGGGTCGAAGAACCCGTCCGAGGCCCGGGTCCCGAGGCGGTACTCGTAGCGGACCCGCACCTTGCCGTCCGCGGCCTCCGCGAGCGCCGCCGGGTCGGTGACCGGGAAGTCGTAGACCTTCCAGCCCTCGCCGCCCTCGGCGCGCGGCAGCACGTGCTCACGGACCAGGACGCCGTCGACGTAGATGTCGTACTTCTTGGTGTAGGGACCCGAGTAGGTCTCGACGTTGCGGAGCACGAACGGCTCACCCGCAGGCACCGTCACCTCCGCGGAGAACCACGATCCCGGCGTGCCCGAGTTGGCGTAGCGCCGGGTCAGTCCGGCCTCGGTGTTGGTGCCGCTGCTCGCGGACTTCTCGAGGGCGTGGGCGTTCTCCGAGGTGGTGTCCCCGAAGTCCACGTGGTCGACCTGGTCGGCCGCAGCCGGGGGCCGGGGCAGGTCGAGGGCCAGGTCGACGCTGCGCTGGGCCAGGGTGACCCCTGCCCGGCGTACGACGACGTCGGCCGCGACCGACTCGGGGCTGACCCGGTCCAGCGGGACGACGACCGGCACCTTGACCATCACCTGGGCGCCGGCGGCGACCAGGACGTCGGACGACGACACCGAGCGCCACCCTGCGGGCAGGGTGAGCGCGACGTTGGCGCGGACGTCGGACGTGCCGGAGTTGGTCACCGGGACGGTGACGACGGCGTGGTCGGCCGGGTCGACGTCCGTCGGCGATGGTGACGGCGCCGACGGCGAGGCCGGAGGTCACCGAGACCCAGCCGGGCGTCGACGCGACGACGGTGAACGGCTTCCCCGTCGCGGGTCAGGTCCAGCGCCAGGGTGGCGTCGTACCCACCCGGGTCGGCCTGCTTGGGCACGGCCAGCTCGAACGGCAGCTGGGCCGAGCCGCCGGCCGGCACCGACGCGAGCGAGACGGTCGCCTCACCCAGGTCGCCCACGGTGACGGTGCCCTCCAGCCCCGTGATGGGCGCGGTCCCGGTGTTGGTCACCTCGACCGTCCCGGAGACGGTGCCACCGGGCACCGCCACCCCGGCGACGGGCGGGAGCGCGACCGAGACACCGACGGAGGCGAGGTAGGCGCTGACGAGCTTGCGCCTCGATGGCCGCCACCCGGGCGTCCAGGTCGGCCTCGCACCGGCTTCCGCGAGGTCCGCCGAGGCGAGCCAGGCACGCAGCTCCTGCACGTCCTGGCGGGCGGCGTCGAGCGCTGCGGTGCGCGCTGCCTCGTCGCCGTCGAGGCCGGCGGCGAGTGCCGCGGACACCTCGGAGCGGATCGCGTCCACGGCCGTGTCGAGCTCCTCGCGCTGGGCCGAGGACACGTCCCCGTCCGCGGCCAGGGTGGCGACGTGGGCCTGGAGGTCGTCCAGGGCCACGTGCGATGTCGCCGACGAGCACGTTGTCCGTCGTGGTGGCGAAGTCGTAGCTGCCGGAGCCGACGGTCACGGTGACCGTGTCGCCGTCGTCGTGGACGGCGAGGACGCCGTCGACGTCGTCGAGCAGCTGCCCACCCTCGGTGACGGCGTACGCGTTGGCGGCAGGCAGCACGACCTCGGCGGTGGTGTTGACCGGGACCTCGGCCTGGAGCGTGAGGTCCTCGCCCTCCAGCCGTCCAGTCGGTCGTGATGGGGCCGTAGACCGAGTCGAAGGCACCGGCACCGTGGGTCAGTCCGCCACCGACGACCGGGGCGATCCGGGTCACCTTGTAGCCGGCCTCGAGCGGCCTTGATGCCGCCGATGTTCTGGTACATCCAGTCGCCGACGGCGCCGTAGGCGTAGTGGTTGAAGGAGTTCATCTCGACCGGGCCGAACGACGCCGTCCGGCATGATCGAGTTCCAGCGCTCCCACATGGTGGTCGCGCCGTTCTCGATCTCGTAGCCCCAGGACGGGTAGTCCTTGTGCAGGAGCATCGTGTAGGCGAGGTCGTCGCGGCCGATGCTGCTCAGCGCCGGCAGCAGCCACGGGGTGCCGAGGAAGCCGGTGGTGAGGTGGTTGTCGCTCGCGGCCAGCTTGGCCACGAACTTCGCGCGCGACCTTCTCGCGCAGGGCGGGGTCGGCGACCATGTCCATGCCGAGCGCCATCGCGTAGCCGGCCTGGCTGTTGCCCTGGACCGTGCCGTTGGCCTGCGACGAACTCGTCGACGAAGGCCTGCGCGCACGTCGGTCGAGAGGGCGGCGTACTCCGCGGCGTCCGCGTCCTCGCCGATCGCCGCAGCCATCTCCGACAGCATCCGGGCGTCCTCGGCGTAGTACATGGTGCCGAGCACCCCGACGCTCGTCGGGTCGTCGAGGTTGAGCCAGTCCTCCCAGTGCCCGCGACCGGAGTCGATCAGGTCGTCACCGGCGCTGGTGCGCACGAAGCCGAGGAACTTCTCCATCGCGGCGTAGTTCTCGCGCACGATCCGGCCGTCGTCCCAGGCCTTCCACGTGGCGTAGGGCACCGTGATGGCGGCGTCGGACCAGCCGAGGCCCGAGCCGAAGTCACCGGCGTTCGGCACGACCGGGGCGATGCCCGGGACGTTGCCGTCGGCTGTAGGCGGCGTCGCGCAGGTCGGTCATCCACTTGCCGAGGAACCCACGGGTGTCGCGCAGGTAGCTCGCCGTCGGGGCGAACACGTTGATGTCGCCGGTCCAGCCGAGGCGCTCGTCGCGGGCCGGGGTGTCGGTCGGGACCGAGAGGAAGTTGCCGCGCTGGCCCCACGAGATGTTGCTGACCAGCTGGTTGAGCATCGGGTCGGACGTGGTCAGGTCGCCGGTGGCGGCCAGGTCCGAGCCCCACACGACGCCGGTCACGTCGGCGAGTGCCGGCGCGGCCGTGGTCCCGGTGATCTCGATGTAGCGGAAGCCGTGCTGGGTGAACTTCGGGGTGTACGTCGACGGTGCCGGTCTCGGCGAAGGTGTAGCGGTCGGTGACCGTGGCGCTGCGCAGGTTGGCGGTGTAGAGCGTCCCGTCGGGGTTGAGCTCCTCGCCGTAGCGGATCCGTGACGGTCGTGCCGGCCTGGCCCTCGAGGACCATCCGGGCGACACCGACCATGTTCTGGCCGAGGTCGTAGATCTCGACGCCGGGCGCGGGCGTGGTGTGCGCCTCCGCGGGGATCTCGCCGGTCACGCGCACGGGCTCGTCGGGCTGCGGCACCAGGCGGGCGGAGGTGTTGGTGGCGATGGTGACCGGGTTCCAGCCGGCGTCGTCGAAGCCGGGGGCGTCCCAGCCGGGCTGCTCGGCGTTGGCGTCGTACGTCTCGCCCTCGAGGTTGTCGGCCTGCACGTAGGGGCCGAAGTGGCTCGTCCACGTGTCGTCGGTCTTCACGACCTGCGACGTGCCGTCGGTGTAGTCGATGCGCAGCTGGGCGATCAGGCCGAGGCTGTTGCCGTAGTGGTTGAAGCCGAAGGAGGCGATCTTGCCCTTCCACCAGCCGTCGCCGAGCTCGGCGCCGAAGGCGTTGGCGCCGCTGCGGACCTGGTCGGTCACGTCGTAGGTCTGGTGCTGGATGCGCTTGCGGTAGTCGGTCCAGCCCGGGGCCAGGAACTGGTCGCCGACCTGCTCGCCGTTGAGCCGCATCTCGTAGACGCCCTGGGCCGAGGCGTAGACCCGCGCCGACTCGACCGTCTTGCCCGGCTCGGTCGTCGAAGGACGTGCGCAGGAGCGGCTTGTTGGCGTCCTTCGAGGAGTAGAGGACGTCCTTGCGGTCGGCGACGCGGAGGCCGTCGGCGGTCAGGGTGCCGCCGTTGAACGGGTTGCCGGCCGTGAAGTCGGTGTCGAGCAGCACGTCGCCGTTCTTGCGGGTGACCGTGACCGCCTTGATGTCGGCCGACTCGTTGACGTTGCCCGCCGCGACGAAGTCCTGGCGGAAGCCGACGAAGCCCTTGGTGAAGGAGGTGTCGGTGCGCTGGTCGATCTGCACGCCGTCGAGCAGGGTGGTGATCGTGCTGCCGTCGACCGTGACCGACAGGCGGTGGGTGCCGTTGAGCAGCTGGGCCGACGGTGATGCCCGGGATCGACCTTGTTGTCCAGGAGGGTGTAGCTGCCGTTGACCCGCTTGTGCGGACGGAACTTCGGACCCGGTGCCGTCGGCGACCGAGATCTGCCACATGAGGGCGTTCTGGGTGGTGGCGGCGCGGACGAAGACGCCGACGGCCATGTCGGCGATGTCGAAGTCGACGTCGGCCGTGTAGTTGTCCCAGGTGTCGACCTCGCCCGAGGTGGACCTGCCGATCCAGTCTCCCTGCCACTCGCCGGCGGTCAGGATGCCGGTCTCGAAGGAGGCGGGCTCGCTCCAGGCCGACGCCGTGCCGGTGCCGTCCCAGGTGCGGACCTGCCACACGTAGCGGGTCTGCGAGGCCAGGGCCGGGCCGTCGTAGGAGACGTCGGCCTGGCGCTCGGAGGTGACCTCGCCGGAGTCCCACACGTCCGGGTCGGCCAGGGCGTCCTCGCTGCTGGCGACCCGCACCTGGTAGGCGCTCTGCACCACCGCGCGTGCGTCCGACGCGGCGGCCCACCCGAAGCTCGGGTCGTCGCCGGGGATGCCGAGGGGGTCGACCCGTCCGTTGGTCGTCAGGCCGGACAGGCTGACCGAGGCATCGGCCGGTGCGGCCGGCGCGGCCGCGACCGGCGACGAGGTGAGGGCGGCCAGTCCTGCGACGAGGGCCAGTGTCGCCAGTGCCGACGTGCCGCGCTGGAAGGGACGGGGGATGACTCGGGGCATGCGCTTCTCCAGGAACGTTTCAGCACGAGGGGGCCTGTGACGGGGCTCACAGCGCGTGAATCGTTTCATAAGCGATGACGACTGACTAGGGGCGCGACGCCGTCCGTCCGCATCCGGCCACGACGTGCAGAAGGCCGGACCCCGTCGGGGTCCGGCCTTCTGGTGTCTCCGGGGAGATCACCGTGGTGGAGGTGAGGGGACTCGAACCCCTGGCCTTCTCGATGCGAACGAGACGCGCTACCAGCTGCGCCACACCCCCACGCGCCTCACGGCGCGACGCCAAGATACACGAGCGGCCGGAGCCTCACCGAATCGGCCCGGACCGGACCGGGCGGGCTCAGGCGCCGCTGGCGCGGCGGCTGGCGTCGGCGTCGCGAGCGGTCTTGGCCGACTTCTCGGACTTCTCGGCGGAGCGGGCGAGGGCGGAGTCCACGTCGTTGCGCCCGCTCGACCAGACGCCCGTGGAGTCGAGGTCGATCGTCGAGACCGTACGCCGCTGCGCAGCCGGCTTGCTGACGTAGGTCGGGAGCGTGGTGGGGACCATGTCCCAGCCGCCCTCGACCTGCAGCTCGGCCTGGACCTCGGCCTGGACCTCGACCCGGACCTCACCGGGGCCGTCGCGGCCGGGGCCTCCTCGGTCCGCTCCGGGGGCGCCACGGGACCGGGGTCCTGCAGCGGGGTCACCGGCATCTCGCCGGTGAGGTCGAGGTCGCCCTCCCGGTCGTCGTCGACCAGCGGAGGGAGGCCGATCTCGATCGCGGAGCGGTCGGCACGCTGGCGGCGCTCGGCACGGACGGACACCCGGCAGGCGACCAGCCACGCGACGAGGACCGCTGCCGGTGCGGCGACCCACGGCCACGCCACGACCGAGGCCAGGGCCAGGCCGATCACGACGGCGTTGGCGAGCAGGACGAGGGCGAGCACGTTGCGGCGACGTTTGGCGGCCCGGCGCGCGGACGCGCGCTCGGCCTGCGGCGAGGCCGGGCGTCGCGGCGCCACGGGTGCCGTGACGGGCGAGCTGGCGGGCGAGGCGGTGGGAGAAGCGGTGGGAGAGGAAGAGACCACGGGATCCGGAGTCGCGTGGGCCTTCGTCTCCACCGGCGGGCGCAGGGCCGCGCGGATCGGCGACACGATGAGGCGGGCGTTGCGGCGGTCGACCGGCTCGCGACGCGCGAGCACGCGCATCGTGTGCGAGAACTTCTCCACCGACCGACTGCGCACCACCTCGTCGTGGTGCTTGAGGGCCTTGGGGATCAGGTAGACGGCCCACGCCACGGCAAGGGCGACGAAGATGAGAGCGCTCAGGTCCACGCTGGCAGCGTATGAGCGGCGGGCATGAGCGGGGCGGATGTCAAGGGTGTGTCGCAGAACTACTGGTGTGACTGATGTGAAACCAGTCGGACCAGCACACCCTGGGGTGCTTCCTCGGTGGTCACCGCGAAGATCCGGTGGTCGCGCCACGCTCCGTCGATGTGCAGGAAGCGGGGGGCGTAGCCGACCTGCTCGAGCCCGAGCTTCTCGACCACGCGCAGCGAGTTGGTGTTCTCGGGGCGGACGCAGATCTCGAGGCGGTGCAGCCCCACCGGGCCGAGGCAGTGGTCGATCACCAGCGCGACCGCGCGAGGTGCGACGCCGCGGCCCGCCACGTCGGCGGAGACCCAGTAGCCGATCGATCCCCACTGGGCCGACCCGCGCGCCACGTTGCTGACGGTGACCTGCCCGGCGAAGCGGCCGTCGACCTCGATGACGAACGGCAGGCACTGCCCCAGCTTGGCCTGGTGCAGCAGCGAGCGGGTCACGAGCTTGTAGGACGACGGGCGGGGTGCGGAGCCGGGCGGGACGGTCGCGTCCCAGGGCCGCAGCCAGTCGTGGTTGCGCGCCCGTACGGCCTTCCACTCGTCGGCGTCGGACCTGCGCAGCGACCGGACCACGACACCGTGCGACTCCAGGCGGGCCGGCCATCCCGGTGCCGACCCGGGCATGGCGTTCAGTGGTCGCTCCCGACGACCTGCTCGACGGCATGGGTGAGGACCGGCTCGAGCACGCCCAGCCCGTCCTTCACGCCGCCCCGCGAGCCCGGGAGGTTGATCACCAGGCAGTCACCGGCGATGCCCGCGACGCCGCGCGAGAGCATCGCGGTCGGCACGCCCTTGGCGACGCCCGCGGCGCGGATGGCCTCGGCGATGCCGGGCACCTCCCGGTCGAGGAGCGGAGCGGTCGCCTCCGGCGTACGGTCCGTCGGGGTCAGGCCGGTGCCGCCGGTCGTGAGCACGACACGGGCCCCGGCAGCGACGGCGGCGGAGATCGCGTCGCGCACGGGCTCCCCGTCGGGTACGACGACGGGGTCGGCGCAGTCGAAGCCCTGTCCGCGCAGCCAGTCGACGATCAGCGGCCCGGTCTCGTCGGCGTAGACGCCGGCCGCGGCGCGGTTGGACGCGACGACCACGGCGGCAGGCAGGCTCATCGCTCCCACCACCTCATCGCTCCCAGGGGCCGGACTGTCCGCCCGTCTTGGTCTCGACGCGGATGTCGGTGATGACGGCAGCCTTGTCGACGGCCTTGACCATGTCGACCACGGCGAGCGCGGCCACCGACACCGCGGTCAGGGCCTCCATCTCGACTCCGGTGCGGTCGGTGGTCCGGACCGTGGCCGTGATGTCGACCGACTCGTCGGTGACGGCGAGGTCGACGGTGACGCCGGAGATCGACAGCGGGTGGCACAGCGGGATCAGCGCGGGCGTCTGCTTGGCGCCCATGATCCCGGCGATCCGGGCGACCGCGAGCGCGTCGCCCTTGGGCACGCCCTCGCCCCGCAGCAGGTCGATGACGGCCGCGCTGACGAGCACGCGGCCGGTGGCGGACGCCGTACGTGCGGTGACGGGCTTGTCGCCCACGTCGACCATCCGGGCGGCGCCGGACTCGTCGACGTGGGTCAACCGGCCGTCGGGTCGAGTGGGGCTGGAGGCCATCAGAACTCCTCGTCGAGCTTGCGGATCGCCACCATCTCACCGGCGGGGACCGCGGTGACGTCGGCCGGCACCTCGATCAGGCAGTTGGCCGTGGCGAGGTCGCCGATCAGGTGCGAGCCGTGGCCGCCGACCGGCGAGACGAAGGTGCCACCGCGGTCGGTCTCGTAGAGGCCGCGCACCAGCTGCGTCTTGCCGTCGGGCGAGGAGAGGCCGTGGGTCAGTCGCGCCCGGCCGGTCGGGCGGGCATAGGGCAGCTTGCCCATCATCCGGCGGATCGCCGGCAGCACGAACATCTCGAAGGAGACGTAGGAGGACACCGGGTTGCCGGGCAGGGTGAAGACCGGGGTGTCGTCCTCGCCGATCGTGCCGAAGCCCTGCGGCTTGCCCGGCTGCATGGCGACGCCGCCGAACCACATCGTGCCGTGCTGGGACAGCGACTCCTTGACGACGTCGAAGTCGCCCTCGCTCACTCCCCCGCTGGTCACCACGATGTCGGCGCGGACGAGCTGGTCGCCCAGTGCCTCGGTGAAGGCGTGCGCCTCGTCGGGGACGATGCCGACGCGGTAGGCGATGGCGCCGGCCGCGCGGGCGGCGGCGGCGAGGAGGTAGGAGTTGCCGTCGTAGATCGAGTCGTGGCCCAGCGGCGTGCCGGGGTCACGGAGCTCGGAGCCGGTCGAGATGACCACGACGCGCGGCCGCGGTCGGGTGCGTACGGTCGCCCGACCCACCGCGGCGAGCATGCCGAGGTGGCGGGGCCCGAGGACGGTCCCCTCCTCGAGCAGCATGTCGCCCTCGGAGATGTCGTCGCCGGTCGGCCGGATGTGCTGGCCGGGCCTGGCGGCGCGTTCGATGCGGACGGTGGCCACGCCGCGGTCGGTCCACTCGTAGGGGACGACCGTGGTGGCACCGGCCGGCACCGGGGCGCCGGTCATGATCTTGACCGCGGTGCCGGGCGAGATGGCCAGGATCGAGGACTGGCCGGCGCCGATCTCGCCGACGACGGGCAGCGTGACCGGGTCGTCCTCGGTCGCGCCGGCGACGTCCTCGGCGACCACGGCGTAGCCGTCCATCGCGGAGTTGTCGAAGCTGGGCAGGGAGATGGGCGCCACCACGTCCTCGGCCAGCGCGAGGCCGAGGGCCTCCATCAGCGGCTGGGGGAACGCCTGCAGCGGCGAGACCGTGGCGAGGATGCGCTCGATGTAGTCGGCGACCGGCAGCAGGGCGGGGGGCTGCTCAGCCATGCTTCTCCTGCGTGTCGAGGACGGTGCCGCCCTCGACGCGTTGCGCGGCCTTGGCGTTGAGCAGCACGTCGCCGACGACCTTGACCCCGTGGCCGAAGGTCCAGTCGCCCTCGACGGTGAACGAGTCCGCCTCGCGCAGCGAGGGTGCTCCGTCGGGGAAGCGCTTGTCGAAGTCGCCGACCACCTTGTAGAACTCCCCGTCGAGCGAGACGTAGGGCACCTCGTCGCCGACCTGGTCGAGCACGAAGTCCTTGCCCAGCTCGTAGACGTCGGAGCGCAGCACCAGCAGGTCGTCGGTCGTCTTCACCGGGACGAACCGGTCGCGGCCCACCTCGATCGTGCGGGCGCCCTCGAACACCTCGATCGCAGCACCCATGGCCGTCTCGACCTGGATCACCTTCGGCGTGGACGGGTCGGCGGGGTCGAGGTGCTTGACGTTGCGGATCAGCGGCAGGCCGAGGATGCCGCCGCGGGCGTCGAGGGCCTCGACCATCGCCTGCAGGTCGAACCAGAGGTTGTTGGTCGAGCAGAACTTGTGGCGGCTCAGGTCGGCGAGCGCCTCCCGGTCGGCCTCGAGCGTCTGCGCGGACTCGCGGAGCACGATCCGGCCGTCCTGCTTGCGGCGGGCGAAGTGGCCGCCCTTGCGGTCCGACGGCGTACGCCGCACGGCTTCGATCGCGAAGGGCGCGCCGCTCTCGGCGAACCAGCCCGCGACGCGCGCGTCCGGGACGGCGCCGAGGTTGTCGGAGTTGGAGACGAAGACGTAGCGGTAGCCGGCGTCGATCAGCTGCGCGAGCAGGCCGGTGCCGCGGAGCGCGGTGTAGATGTCGCCGTGGCCGGGCGGACACCACTCGAGGTCGGGCGCCTTCGGGTAGGCGGCCGGCATCAGGTCGGCCTCGAGGAGCTTGGGCTCCTTGTTCTGGAGGAACTCCAGCGGCAGGCCCTCGACCGGCAGGTCGTCGTAGCGGCCCAGGGCCGCCATCGTGTCGGCCGAGGTGCGGAAGGAGTTCATGAACAGCAGCGGCAGCGTGGCGTCGTACTCCTTGCGGAGGTGCAGCACCTGGCGGGCGATGATGTCGAGGAAGTTCAGGCCGCGGCGCACGCAGAGCAGCGACTTCGCGCGCTCCATCCCCATCGAGGTGCCGAGCCCGCCGTTGAGCTTGACGACCGCGGTCCGGCGGATCGCCTCCGCGCAGGCGTCGGGGGCGACCTCGACGTCGGCCAGCGACTCCATGTCGAGCGGCTCGATCGTGTCCTCGGCGATCATGCCGGTCTCGCCGTGCTCGAGGAGCCGGTAGTAGTGCGCGAACGTGTCGATCGCCACCTCGTCCACCCCGGCCTGACGCATCTTCTCGCGCGCGAGGGCCAGGCCCTGGGCGTTGCCCTTGCTTGCCATGCTTCGATCGTAGGCTGCCTACGTGGACCCAGGACACTCGGCGGACGGCTCGGGCGCCAAGACGGCCCTTCGCGACCAGCTGCGGGCCGCCCGCAAGCACCGCCCGCTGGGCGCCGCGGCGGACTTCGCGGCCGAGGTCACCGAGGTCGCGCTGGGCTGGGAGGCCGTACGCCGCGCGGCCACCGTGGCGGCCTACGTCTCCGTCGGGAGCGAGCCGGGCACCGGCCTGCTGCTCGACGCGCTGGCGGCGGCCGGCAAGCGGGTGATCGTGCCCGTGGTGCAGCCCGACCTCGATCTCGACTGGGCGCTCTACACCGGTCCGGACAGCCTCGCGCCCGCCGTGCGCGGACTGCTCGAGCCGACCGGGCCGCGCCTCGGCCTGGACGCCGTCGGGCTGGCCGACGTCGTGCTCGTGCCCGGGCTCGCGGTCTCCACGACCGGCGACCGCCTCGGCCAGGGCGGCGGTTGCTACGACCGGGCGCTGGTCCGCGTGCCGCCCGGCACCCCCGTCGCCGTCGTCCTGTACGACGACGAGGTGGGGCTCGACGTGCCCACCGACCCCCACGACCTCGGGGTCGGCTTCGCGCTGACCGCGAGCGGCGTCGTGGCGCTTCCCGCTGGTTGAGGAGGTCGCCCAGCGATCACACCTCGGTGGTTGAGGAGGTCGCGCAGCGACCGTCACGAAACCCCTCAGCCTGGGTTCGGGGGTCTCGAGAGCGCGCGGCTGGGTCCGGGTCTCGTGACAGGCGCCAGAGCGCCTTCCTCGACCACCGGTGGCGTGGGCGCCTGGGTCCTCGACCACCGGTGGCGTGGGCGCCTTCCTCGACCACCGGTGGCGTGGGCGCCTTCCTCGACCATCGGTGGTTGAGGTGCGAGCGCAGCGAGCCTCGAAACCCCTAGTCAGCCGCCGGCGTCAGGACGAGCGTGTCGTCGGCGGCCGCCTCGACCGCGGCGCGGCTGAAGGCCCAGGGCAGGGTCTCGCCCGCGACGTAGAGCTCGGTCTGGTCGGAGTAGTGGGACGAGGCGGGGTGGCCGGAGACGCCGGTCAGGTTGATCCAGCGCGAGTCGTCCCAGTCGGCGAGCGAGACGACCATGCGCATCGACGGCGCGGCGGTGACCTCGTAGCCCTCGGCGGCGTTCCAGGAGGTCGCGTCGACGATCGCGGAGCCGCCACCGACCTCCCAGCCGTCGCGGTTGAACAGTCGCTCGACCGGTCCGACGCCGGACTCGCCGAGGGTGGCGTTGTGGAGGTTCATCCGGTGCAGCCGACCCCAGGTCCACAGCTCCGGGTCGCGGGCCTGGCGCCGGGTCAGCTCGTCGCGGGCCTCGAGCATCGCCTGCCGCAGGATGTCGTCACGGGTCTCCACCTGGTCGGTGTCGACGTCGTCCCACCACGGCCCGGCGGGATCGGAGAGCATCCGGCTGACCACCAGGAACCAGCGGTCGCCCCCGTCGGGCCAGGTGCGCTCGCCCAGGTCGTCGTGGAAGGTCAGCTCGAGCAGGTTGCGCCAGATGACGTTGAAGTAGGCCGCCGACGCGCTGTCGGCCGGAGACGTGAAGTCCCAGTCGCGCAGCAGGTCCTGGGCGTTGCGGTAGTAGCCGCGCGGCACGTCGATGTCGAGGAGGTAGGGCACGAGGGCCTCGGCCATCGGGTTGGTCGTGTCGAGCTGGAGGTCGGACATCTCGGACACCGACAGCTCGCCCTCCTCGACGAGGGCCTCGCGGATCCGCGTCGAGCGGTAGCCGTAGTCCCAGTCCTCGGTGAGGAGGTAGGGGTAGTCCTCGTCGATGACCGCCTGGTTGGCCGTGACGATGAAGCCCTCCTCCGGGTCGAGCACGCTCGGGAGCCCGTCGAAGGGGATGTAGTCGCCGGTCCAGTCGTTGGCGCTGACCCAGCCCTCGACCGGCATCGTGCCGTCGTTGCCCGCGCGACGGATCGGGATCCGCCCGGGTGACTGGTAGCCGATGTGACCCTCGCGGTCGGCGTAGACGAGGTTCTGCGCGGGCACCGAGAAGTCGGCGGCGGCCGCGCGGAACTCGTCCCAGTCCGAGGCCCGGTTGAGCTCGAGGATCGCGTCGGCGGTGGGCGCGGGGTCGAGGGCGGTCCACGCCAGGGCGACGGCGTACCCGTCCCCGCGATCGCCCGGCTCGTCGGTCGGCGCGTTGGCGCCCACCGTCGCGAACTCCGAGGAGACGTCGCTGATCAGCGGACCGTGCGTGGTCTCGCGCACCCGGAGCTCGACGTCGTCGGCGCCGCGCACCCCGATGGTCTCGGTGCGCACCTCCATCGCCTCGGTCTCGCCGTCGCGGACGTAGCGGTCGTCGCCCTCGGTCTGCTCGAGGAAGAGGTCGGTGACGTCCGGGCCGAGGTTGGTGAAGCCCCAGGCGATGTCGGCGTTGTGGCCGATGATGACGCCGGGCACCCCGGAGAAGGTGAAACCGGAGCTGTCGAGGGTGCAGTCGGCGCTCATCTCGCGACAGTGCAGGCCCATCTGCATCCAGATCCCGGGCTGGCTGATGCCCAGGTGCGGGTCGTTGGCGAGCAGCGGCATGCCGGTCGCGCTGTGGTCACCGTCGACGACCCACGAGTTGCTGCCGATGCCGCGGCCCTTGCCGAGCAGCTCCGGCATCGCCTCCAGGGTGTCCTGGACCCGCTCGAGCGCGTCGACGACGCCCGGGGGGAAGGCCGGCCGGCGCGGGTTGCGGGTGCCGTTGCCCGTCGCGTTCTGCTCGAAGACGCCGTCGACGACGCCGCCACCGGACACGATGGTCGGATGGTCGGCGAAGGGGTACGTCGGCCACAGCGCCGCGATCTCGTCCGGGGTGTGGTCGAGCGAGAGCAGCACCCGATCGACCTCGGCCTCCATGTTGCCGCGCAGGTCCCAGGCCATCGCCTTGAGCCAGGCCAGGGAGTCGATCGGGTCCCACTCCTCGGGCGTGTAGTCGAGCCCGGACAGCCCGAGCACGGAGTACTCGGCGGCGAGCTGGGACGGGGATCGCTCCGCGAGGTAGGCGTTGACGCCCTCGGCGTAGGCGGTCAGCGCCTCGCGGGTCGCCGGCGCGAGCAGCGCCCACTCCTGCTCGGCGACGCGCCGCCAGCCCATCGTGCGGATGAACTTGTCGGTCTCGAGGGTGTCCTCGCCGAAGATCTCCGAGAGCCGGCCGGCCGTCACGTGCCGGCGGAAGTCCATCTCGAAGAACCGCTCCTGCGCGTGGACGTAGCCCTGCGCGCGCATCAGGTCGTCGTCGTTGTCGGCGTAGAGCTGCGGGATGCCCCGGTCGTCGCGGATCACCTCGACCGAGGCGGACAGGCCCGGCACCTCGACCTCGCCGTCGGTCTGCGGCAGCGGACGTCGTACGACGCCGACGACTGCCACCGACAGCGCGAGCAGCACCACGACCAGCCCCACCGCGGTCCACGCGGTCCAGCGCACTCCTCGCGGCAGGCGCTTGAAGGTCTGCCACCACGTGACCCGCGGCGGCTCGGTGGCCTCGGGTGCGGGTGTGGGCGCGGGGGTGGGGGACGGCTCGCTCATGGAGCCGCCCATTGTGCCGTACCATTGGCAGTCGAATCGCCTGAGTGCCAGCGCGTCGCGCAGGCCCTGGCCATCACCTGCCGCACCACCTCGGATCGACTCCGCTCCTCAAGGACCCAGATGCCCACCTACCAGTACGCCTGCACCGAGTGCGGCCACGACTTCGAGCAGTTCCAGAGCTTCAGCGAGGACGCGCTCACCGTCTGCCCCGTGTGCAACGGCAAGCTGCGCAAGCTGTTCAACGCCGTCGGTGTCGTCTTCAAGGGCTCCGGCTTCTACCGCAACGACAGCCGTTCGACGACGTCGTCCTCGGACCCCGCCTCGTCAGGCTCGTCGAGCTCCTCAGGTGACTCGAAGAGCGACTCGAAGTCCGGCTCGGGTGACTCGAAGTCAGGCGCGTCGACCAGCACCCCCTCCGCGCCCTCGACCTCGAGCAGCAGCTCCTCGTCGTCGTCGTCCTCGTCCGACTGAGGTCCTTCGCTCGTCGAGCAGCCCCGGAACCCTCCTCGCTGGTCGAGCAGCCCGCGGAACCCCCTCGCTGGTCGAGTAGCCGCGAGGAACGAGCGGCGTATCGAGACCCCCCTGTGGAGAGCCCCAGCACCGCACGGCCGATGCGCCCTAGCGTCGAGCCATGCTCCCCTCGGGACTCCCGCCCCTGCGTCGCCGGCTCCGTGCCGTACGCCACCAGCTGCGGCGGCGACGCCGGCTGATCGCCGCGACGCTGGCCGGGGTCGCGACCCTGACCGCCCTGCGCACCCTGGCGCCTCCCCCGCCCGACACCGTCGAGGTGCTCGTCGCCGCGCGCGACCTGCCCTCGGGCACGCTGCTGGGCGACGACGACCTGACGACCCGCGACTTCCCGAGCGACCTCGCCCCGGCCGCGAGCTCGACCGCAGCGGTCGGCCGGGTGCTCGCCGGCCCGCTGGCGCGCGGCGAGGTCGTCACCGACGTACGCGTGGTGGGTCCTGGCCTGGCGCGGGCCGAGGCCGGCGACACGGTCCTGCCGGTCCGGCTGCCCGACGCCGGGATGGCGAGGCTGCTGCGTGCGGGTGACGAGGTGGACCTGATGGCCACCGACCCGGGCACGGGCGCGTCCACGGTGGTCGCGCGCGAGGTGACGGTCCTGTCGACGCCGACCGGGGTGCCGGAGGGGCCGGCCGGTGGATCCGGCGGCGCTCTCGTCGTGGTCGGGGTGTCGGATCAAGAAGCCGTCCAGATCACGTCCGCGGCGCTGTCACAGTTCCTGACGGTGTCGTGGAAACGCTAGCGTGAGGTCGCATCCACTCGTTCGAGGCCTCTCGGGGCCCGGCACCAGGGAGACACACATGACGGGTTTCAAGAACTTCATCCTCAAGGGCAACCTCATCGAGATCGCCACCGGTCTGATCATGGCGCTGGCGTTCGCCGAGGTCGTCACCGCCTTCACCGCCTGGCTCACGAGCCTGCTCCCCCCGGCGGTGGACGACGTCTTCAGCAACGCCACCTACTTCGGTGCGTTCCTCAACGCCGTGCTGTCGTTCCTGATCATCGGCGCGGTCGTCTACTTCTTCATCATCACGCCCTACACCAAGGCCAAGGAGCGCTTCTTCCCCGACGAGCCCGAGGGCACCCCGGCCGACATCGCCCTGCTGGAGCAGATCCGCGACTCCCTCCAGGCGCGCGGCGGCAACGTCTGATCCACCCGCCCCCGGGATAGTCCGCATCAATTCTCTGGTCCGAACGGCCTGCCGAAGAGAATCCTGATGCGGACTATCGCGTGGAGGGACACCGGTCGGCGCCCGGATGTGGCTGGCCCACCGCTCGACGCAGGTCAGCCGTGGTGGGGCGGGACCTGGTCGCGGTACCAGTCGTCGCCCTTGCCGGACCGGTCCTCGCGCGCGTCGGTGTCGTCGCTGGTCTGCTCGGGCACGTCGTCACCGAACGCCTTGGCCAGCCGCTGCCGGCGCTTCCAGTCCGGCTCGGCCGTCGGCGTGGTCGCCTGGTCGTCCGTGCTCATGCGGGGCACTCGTGCGGGGTGCTCATGCACAGACTCCGAAGATCCGGTCCTCCGGGGCCGTCGTCTCGGGAGAGCTCGGCGTGCTGCTCGGGGTCTCCGACGGCGTCTCGGAGGCGGTCTCGGAGGGAGTCTCGCTCGGCGTCCCCGAGGGCGACTCGCTGCCCGAGGGCGACTTCGTCTCGTTGGAGCTGGCCGGAGGCTCGGCGCTGGTGGAGTTGCCCTTGAGCAGCTTGGCCGGGATCTCCTTGTCGTCGTTGATCAGGTCCCAGATCTGGTCGGCCTGATCGGTCCAGAAGACCTTGCCGCGGAACTCGGAGTCGAGGGGGTAGTACTCCGTCGGCAGCGTGATGAACTTGATCTTGTCGAGGCCGACGTCCTGCAGCTGGAGGGCGATCTTGCCGAGACGCGTGACCGAGTCGAGCTCGTCGTCCGTCGTCAACGAGCTGGTGGCGGCATTGAGGAAGTTCACGACCTTGTCGAGCCGGGTGAGGGTGCCGGCCGACTTCACCTCACGCACGAGCGCGCCGATGAACTCCTGCTGACGGCGGATCCGGGAGATGTCGTTCTGCTGGATCTGCTCGCCGACGTAGCGGGCGCGGACGTAGTCGAGGGCCTGGTCCCCGGTGAGGAGTGACGGGTCGCCCTTCGGCACGAAGATCGCGTGGGCCGGGTCCTTGATGTCCTCGGGCACGCAGACCGGCACGCCCCCGACGGCGTCGACCATGTCGCCGAACCCGTTGAAGTCCACCACCACGAAGTGGTCGACGAAGACGTCGGCGTTCAGCTCGAGCTGGGCGAGCGTGCACACCGGCCCGCCCTCCGTGTAGGCCGCGTTCCACATGACGTCCGTCGCCGCGGCTCCGTCGCAACCGTCCGCGGGGCGATTGACGATCGAGTCGCGCGGGATCGAGACGGCGTACGCCCGGCTGCGGTCGGCGGAGAGGTGCACGAGGATGGTGGTGTCGGACCCGCCGCCGCCCGCCTCGGAGTCGATGTCGTTGCCCTCACCCGAGCGGGTGTCGTCACCCATCACCAGGATGTTGAGCGGCTCGCCGTTGCCCTTGTAGACCTTCTCCGGCCGGTCGTTGCCCAGCTCGCCGAGGGAGATGCCCTCGATGTTGCCGTTGAGGTGGCGGATGAAGTAGATGGTGCTGAGCCCGGTGACCAGCGCGAGGACGGTGGCCGTGACCAGGATGACCCGGCCGACGGTGTGCTTGCGCTTGGCCTTGCCCTTGCGTTTGGGCGCGCCGTCGGGAGTTTCCGGGCGCGACTCATCGGACACGGGTGACTCACCTTCGACAGGGCTGACGTACTGACCGGGACTGAACTTACTTCACGCGTGCAAGATCTCGCCTGTCACGACGCGGGGTCACGACGGTGCCTCGTGGCCCCGGTCACTTGATCCCGGACCGCGCGAACCCGGCGACGAAGTAGCGCTGCAGCACCACGAAGACGACCAGCAGCGGGACGCACGACAGGAGGGCCATCGCCATCAGGCCGCCGTAGTCGGAGTCGAACTGCCCCTGCAGGAAGCTCATCGCGACCGGCAACGTGTAGAGGTCGGGGTCGCGCAGGGTGATCAACGGCCAGAGGAAGTCGTTCCACTGGGTCATGAAGGCGAGCAGCGACATCACGGCCACCAGGGGCTTGGCCAGTGGCAGCACGATGCGCAGGAACGCCGTCCAGTGGCTGCAGCCGTCGATGCGTGCCGCCTCGACCAGCTCGGTCGGCACCGACAGGAAGAACTGGCGCGCCAGGAAGACGCCCAGCGCGGTCGAGGCGGAGGGCAGGATGACGGCCCAGAAGAAGCCGATCAGTCCCATCCGGGCGACCAGCTCGAACTGCGGCATCATGATCGCCTGCGTCGGCACCATGAGCGTGCTCAGCACGACCACGAAGACCAGCCCGCGGCCGCGGAACCGGAGCTTGGCCAGCGCGTAGCCCGCGGCCAGGTTCACGGCCACCGCCAGCAGCGTGGTCAGTGTCGCCACCACCAGCGCGTTGCCGAACCACCGCCAGACCGGGAAGCGGTCGAACAGGTCGGTGAAGTTCGTCGTGGTCCAGCGGTCCGGCCACAGCCCGGCACCACCGTCGAAGATGAGCTCGCGCGGGGTGAACGCGACGACCAGCATCGCCACCAGCGGGAAGGCGAAGACGGCGCACACCAGCACGCAGACGACGAACCTGAGCCACCGCGGCATCACGCCTCCTCCAGCTTCCGGTTGATGCGCACCTGGACCAGCGTCACGACCAGCGTCAGCACGAAGAGGACCAGGCCCACCGTGGCTCCGTAGCCGAAGTTGCGCGCCGCGCCGAAGCCTTCGTCGTAGGCGTAGGTCACCAGCATGGTCGTGTCGTAGCCCGGGCCTCCGTTGGTCATCACGTAGACGACGTCGAAGACCTGGAAGGACCAGATCAGGTTGATCACGACCAGGAAGAACGTGGTCGGACGGAGCCACGGGACGACGATGTGCCGCACCCGCGCGAAGGCACCCGCGCCGTCGACCTCGGCCGCCTCGAGCACGTCGGGGTCGACGTCCTGCAGGGCCGCGAGGTAGACGAGCATGCCGAAGCCGACGCGGGTCCACAGCGTCATCAGCGCCACCGTGAACATGGCCAGCCGGCCGTCGGTCTGCCACGAGACGGGGCCGATGCCGACGTCGCGGAGCAGGCCGTTGACGATGCCGACGGTCTCGTCGAAGAGGAGCAGACCGACGAGCGAGGTGACGAGGGTGCTGACCGCGATCGGGAGGTAGACGATCGTCCGGAACACGCCTCGGGCGGGCAGTGCGCGGTCCATCAGCAGGGCGAGCGCGAGCCCGAGCCCGACGCTGAGCGGCACGGTGGCGACGGTGAAGATCGCCGTGTTGAGCAGCGCCCGCCAGAAGACGTCGTCGCCGGCGAGGCGGGTCAGGTTGTCCAGGCCGGTCCACTGCCCGGGCCCGAAGGAGCGCTTGTCCTGGAAGGCCATGCCCAACGCCCAGCCCAGCGGCACGAGCAGGAAGACCCCGATCAGGACCAGGTTGGGCGCCACCATGGCGTACGCCGACAGCGATCCGTTGCGCGCCCGCGCGGACCTGGCGGGGGTGTGGGTGGTCGTCATGAGGCGCTCCCCTGACTGTTGAGTGCCGCCGACTCGTCGACCTGGTCGTCGAGCGCCCGCAGCGTCTCCTCGACGGACCGGCCGCCGAGGAAGCACTGCTCCAGCTCGTTGGCCAGCGCGAGGTTGACCTCGGCGAAGGTCGCGGTGGTGACGTCCGCGACGTCGCGGTCCTCGATGGTCGTCACCTGGTCGGCGTAGACCGGCATCAGGTCGGACCCGACGGCGAAGTCGAGGCCCTGGTCCAGCAGCGAGGAGCGGGTGGGCAACAGCACCGCTGCCTCGCAGAAGTCGCGCATCTGGTCGGGCTCGCCCATGAAGGCGAGGAAGTCGGCGGCGAGGTCCGCGTTGGTCGCCGACCTCGTGGCGACGAGTGCGTTGCCGCCGAGCTCGCTGGCGCGGCGTACGTCGCGCGGCAGGTAGGTCACGGCGTACTCGAAGCGGTCGGCGATCGTCTCGGCGAAGGCCGGGAGCAGGAAGTTGCCGGCGTAGAGCATCCCGAGGGTGCCGGAGGTGAAGAGCGAGTCGGGATAGGTCGCCGCCTTGGTCGAGGTCGACTCCGGCACCCATCCCCGCTCGAAGAACGACGCGGTGAACTCCAGCGCCCGCACGGCCTCCGGGCTGTCCAGGCTGGCTCGGGTGAGGTCCTCGGAGTAGACGTGACCGCCGGCCTGGAAGAGGAAGTTGAGCCACCGGAAGGCTCCGAGCGCCTGCCAGTTCACCCCGAAGGCAGCCGACCCATCGGGCGCGGCATCGGTGACCTTCTGGGCGACCTCGCCGAACTCCTCCCACGACCACGCGTCCTCGGGGCGGTCGGGGACGGACGTGACCCCGGCCTGCCTCAGTGCGTCGGGCCGGTAGACCAGCGCGCTCGAGTCGACGTGCTGCGGCATGCCGTAGACGCGGCCGCCGTGGCTGACCGAGCCGAGGAACGCCTCGGAGAGGTCGCCGCTCAGCTCGTCGAGGGCGTCTCCGACGTCGAGCAGCTGGTCGGTGCTGGCGTAGACGCCCATCGTCGGGTAGTCGACGCGGAAGACGTCGGGCGCGGTGCCCGAGGCGAGGCCGGCGTCGATCCCGACGGACGCCTCGGAGAACGGGACCGCCACGAGGTCGACGGTGACCCCGCGACGGGCCGCCTCGAAGCGGCGGGCCAGCCGGTCGTACACCTGGGCCTCGACGTCGGTGCCGTAGACCTGGACCCGGAGCAGGTCGCGGCGACCCGCCGTGGTGGCCGAGACACGCCGGGTGAGTCCGGCGCACCCGGCCAGGCTCGGGGCCGCGGCGACCAGGCCGGCTCCCGCCAGCAGCGACCGGCGTCCGAGTCGAGCAGGTGGATGAGGCATGCAGGTGTCCCGATCTGTCGTCGCGCGAACGGATCGGCGGAGGGTTGCTCCGCCGTGCGTCTGGGGCCGCTGGCGAAGCGGGGCTGTCGACGACGCTAGGCGGCGGGGTCAGCGCGGGGACACACCCTGACGGGCGTGCGCCCGGCGCACACGGATGGGCGACGTCGTACGCCGTCGTGGCAGGATGCTGCCCGCTGCAGCACCTCACGGTGACGCGGCACCGCCCCAGTAGCTCAGTGGATAGAGCAGCCGCCTCCTAAGCGAAAGGTCGCAAGTTCGACTCTTGCCTGGGGCACCACCGCAGACCGCAGTCAGCCGATCGTTCCTCGTGCCGGCTGCTCCCCTGCTCCCGATCGCTGGGAGACCCACCTGGCTCGCACCCGGGCCGTCGTGACGGCGAGCCCGACCGCAGCCGAGGCGGTCAGCAGCACCATCAGGGCAGGGAACAGGCGGAAGGCATCCGCGGTGGTGAGGCTGTTGTCCTGGAGCGCCGGCGCCACGACCAGCACGAAGACCGCGAGGGCAGGCAGGACGAGCTGGGGCACCAGCCTCACGGCGTACCTCCAGCGTGGCCAGCCGGCGCGACGTGCTGCCCAGGTGCGGCCACGACGCAGCCCGAGCACGCCGAGGCCCACTGCCAGCAGGGTGAGCGCACCCAGGCCGAGATCGACCAGGGTCGGGACCGGGGCACCGACCTCCGGGTCGTCCCCCTCGGTCAGGGCGATGATGCCGGTGCTGATCGCGTAGGCGTGCTCGCGCGTCGCCGTGAAGCTGTTGAGCAGCACGACGACGCCGTAGCCGCTGCTGGGCACGAGGTCCTGCTGGGCGTTGAAGGTCCCGAGCAGACCGCTGGTCGAGACGCGCTCCGGAGAGCGGGAGGTGCTGCGCGCCCACCCCAGCCCCCAGCGACCGGCTGCCGGCTGGGGCGCGTGGGAGTCACGGACGAGGTCGGCCGACAGCAACCGCTCCCCGTCGACCGTGGTGCCGCCCCGCTGTTGCATCGCCAGCCACGCCGCCATGTCGGCGGCCGTGCTCACGACGCCGCCCGACCCGGACACCAGCTGCGTCGGCTCGCGGCTCGCGAAGGCACGTCCGTAGGCCGTGACGTGGCCGGCAGCGAGATCGCTCACCGGGTCGCGGGTCGTCGTCACCGTCTCGCTGTCGTCCATGCCGAGGGGCTCGAAGACCTCCGACTGCAGCACCTCCGGGAACGGTCGGCCGCTGACGACCTCGACCAGCCGCGCGGCGAGCCAGTAGTTGGCATTGCTGTAGAGGTACGACGTCCCCGGCTCGCCGGTGAGCGCCCAGCCGCGGACGCGGTCCGCGCCCTGGGCCAAGGTGTCGGCGGGGCCGACGATCGTCGGGCTGGGGATCCCCGAGGTGTGGCTCAGCAGCTGGCGGACCGTGATCCGTGCCGCGCGCTCGTCGGTCATCTCGAGGTCGGGGAGATAGGTCGCCACCGGTTCGTCGAGGTCGACCTCGCCCTCGTCCACGAGCTGCAGCACGGCGAACGCGGTGAACGACTTCGACACCGACCCCAGGCGCAGGCGGCTGTGCTCGTCGAGCGGGCGACCGTCCGAGTCGTGCCCGAAACCCGTCTCGAGCACCACCTCGCCGTCCTTCACCACGGCCACCGTCGCGCCCGGCAGGCCGTTGCGGTCGAGGTAGTCGTCGACGAAGGCGTCCACCCGCGACCGGTCGAGCTCGTCCGGCGCGGCACCCCCGGCGACCGCCGGGGTCGTCGGCAGCACGACGAGCATCGTGAGCAGGAACAGCAGGGTCAGCTTCAGGCGGGGCACGAGGGTCCGATCGGTGGGGTGCAGGTCTGGCTCCACACTGTGGCCGCGACCGGACCGGCCGCATCGGGCGAAGCCCGGACATCACCCCTGACGCGGCCTCGGGGACCGCCCGGGGCCGAGGGATCCTCGGCGTACGGCACCATCGTCGCCATGATCATCGGCCTCATCGGCGACCTCGAGGGCGACCGGGAGTGGGCGGTCGCCCGGCTGCGGGAGCTCGGCGAACGGGGCGACGTCGAGGTCGCCTGCCAGCTCGGGGACCTCCGCTTCGGGATGGGGCGCGAACCGGAGCGCTACCTCGCCGACATCGAGCAGGTCTGCGCCGAGCACGACCTCCGGCTCCTCTGCATCAACGGCAACCACGAGCACTGGGCCCGCCTCGACGAGCTGTGGGCCGATCCCGGTCATCAGGACGCGGACGGCGCCCCGCGACCGATCGACGTCTCCGAGCACGTCGCCCTCCTTCCTCGCGGCCACCGGTGGGACCTCGGTGGCCGCTCCTTCGTCGCGCTGGGTGGCGCACCCTCGGTGAACCGGCTGCGGCTGACCGAGGGCGTCGACTGGTGGCCGACCGAAGTCATCACCGACGCGCACGTCGCGGCGACCCTCGCCGGAGGGACCGCCGACGTGATGCTCACGCACGACAGCCCGGGCCCGCCCTGGTGCACCGCAGCCGTCCGGGAGGTCATCGAGGGCAACCCGAATGACTGGCCGCAGGAGATCCTCGACGAGGCGGACGTCGGCATCGGCCAGGTGACCCGAGCCGTCCTCGGCGTACGTCCTCGCCTCCTTGCACACGGGCACTTCCACCTCGCGGGCGACGTCACCGTGCGGCTCCCTGACGCCGACCACGACACGACGATCTGGTCGCTGGGCGCCCACCAGGACCCGGCCAACGTCCGACTGCTCGACCTGGCGACGCTGACCGACCCCAGACGATGACGACGCGCCCGGACGACGGCCGCTTCCTGACCGACCAGCTCGTCACCTACATCGGCAACAAGCGCGCGCTGCTCGAGCCGATCGCGCTCGCCGCGGCCCGGGTGCGTGAGCGCGAGGGCCGGCCCCTCCGGGTGCTCGACGCGTTCAGCGGCAGCGGTGTCGTCGCCCGCTGCCTCAAGACCTACGCGTCCAGCCTCGTCGTCAACGACCTCGAGCCCTACGCCGCAGTGCTCTCCCGGTGCTACCTCGCCAACCGCGACGACGTCGACCTGCCGCGGATCACGGCGATGGTCGACGAGCTCAACGCGCTCGTGGATCACGAGCCCACCAGTGGTGGGTTCATCGAGCGCCTCTACGCACCGGCGGACGACGCGGACATCCAGCCGGGCGAGCGGGCGTTCTACACGCGCGACAACGCACGGCGGCTCGACCAGTACGCCCAGCTGATCCACGCGGCGGACGAGGACCTCCGGCCCTTCCTGCTCGGGCCGCTGCTGTCCGAGGCGTCGATCCACGCCAACACCGCGGGAGTCTTCAAGGGCTTCTACAAGGACCGTGACACCGGCATCGGCCGCTTCGGCGGGGCCGGCGCCGACGCACTCCCCCGCATCACCGGGCAGATCCGGTTGCACACGCCGGTGCTGGGCGGATCGTCGTGCGAGCTCGAGGTGCACCAGCGCCACGCCAACGACCTGGTCCGGGACCTGGCGCCGGTCGACCTGGCCTACTTCGACCCGCCCTACAACCAGCACCCCTACGGCTCGAACTACTTCATGCTCAACCTGCTCACCGACTACGTCGAGCCGACCGAGGTGAGCCGGGTGTCGGGGATCCCCGCCGACTGGCAGCGGTCCGGCTACAACGCGAAGGGGCGATCGCTCGAGCTGGTGCAGGACCTCGTGCAGCACACGGACGCGCGCCACCTGCTCGTGTCGTACAACGACGAGGGGTTCGTGCGACCCGACGACATGCACGCGCTGCTGGCAGAGGTCGGCGAGGTGACGGAGTTCCAGACCGTCTACAACGCCTTCCGCGGCTCACGGAACCTGCACGGCCGCAAGCTCCACGTGACCGAGCACCTCTACCTCGTCGAGCGGGCGTGAGCGCGCCTCAGAGCGTCTCGAACCCGATCCCGGCAGCCTGCAGCCGCGCCAGCAGGGCGTCGCCCATCGCCTGGACCGGGGTGACCTGTCCGGACGTCGCGGGGTTGTCGTCGAAGGCGAGGCAGAGCGCCGACTCCGACAGCATCTTCGCCGTCTCGGTGTAGCCCGGGTCGCCCCCGGAGACGCGGGTGCGGACCGTCGTCGCGCCGGCCTCGCCGACGAAGTCGACGGTGAACCACGACTTCTCCCGCTTGGCCTCGTCGGGCCCGGACCCCTGCGGGACCTTGCCCTTGAGGAACTCGCGCACCGGCTTGACCTGCGCAGCGACGGTCATGGCGCCGACGCCGATCGCGCCACCGGCGGCGTAGCGCAGCGTCTTGGTGCCGGCCCAGTGGGAGTAGCGGAACTTCGGGCCGTACGCCTCGAGCGCGGCGCCGCTGCGGGCGACGATGATCGGGTCGATGGTCGGCAGCGGGAGCAGCCAGTAGCCGAGCACCGGGTCACGGTGCGGCTTGCCGCCGACCGAGCGCGACGACCGACCCTCCGGGCGCACCTCGGCACGACGGCGCGCGGCGTAGGTCTTCTTCATCTGCTTGGCCCGCGAGAACTGGTTCAGCGCGGAGTGGAAGGTGCCGCCGGAGAACGTGCCGGCCGAGCGCACCACGCCGCGCAGGGTGATCGGCTGGTCGGACGGCAGCTGCTGGACGGTGTAGTAGGCGCCGAGGTCGTGCGGGATCGAGTCGAAGCCGCAGGCGTGGACGAGCCGCGCGCCGGTGCGCACCGCCGTCTGGTGGTGGGCCAGGAAGGTCTGGTCGACGAACTCCGGCTCGCCCGTGAGGTCGACGTAGTCGGTGCCGGCCTCGGCGCACGCCGCGACGAGCGGCTCGCCGTGCTCGAGGTAGGGACCGACGGTCGTGATGACGACCCGTGCCTGACGGGCGACGTCGGCCAGGGACGCGGGGTCGGTCGCATCGGCGACGAGCACCTCGACCGCTGCCGTTCCGCGATCGCCCAGCCGTCGGCGTACGGACTCGAGCTTGTCGGCGTTGCGACCGGCGATCGCCCAGCGCAGCCCCTCGGGCGCGTGGGCGGCGAGGTAGTCGGCGGTGAGGCCTCCGGTGAAGCCGGTGGCACCGAACAGCACGATGTCGAAGGCCCGGTCGAGATGGCGGTCGTCACTCATCGCGCCATCGTGTCACGCGGAACCGGCGCCCCGTCCGCCTCGTCCCACCGCCATGAGCCTCCGCACGATCACCACCAGCGCCGCAGCCGTCGCCACCCTGACGGCCGCCGTCGGTGTGGGCTACGTCCTCGGCCACGACTCGAGCACCGGCCGGCACCGATCCCGCCGGACCGCCGATCGCGCTCGCCAACGCCGACCTGGCGCCTGCCGCCAGCTGCGACGCCCTCCTCGACTCCTACGTCGACCGGGCGATCGACCAGGTCGGGCCCTACGGCTGGGGCGGCGGGCCGATCGTCATGTTCAGCTCGGACGCCGGCTCCGAGGCCGTCGCGCCCAGCGCGTCCTCCGACATGGCGCGCTCGACGGTGAAGACCTCCCGGTCCACCAGCAACGAGTCGGGCACCAACGTCCAGGAGGTCGGCGTCGACGAGTCCGACGGCGTGAAGGTCGCCGGCTCGCTGCTGCTGCGCCTGCGCGACGGCGTCCTGATGGCGTACGACGTCTCCGGCGACGAGCCGTCCCTGCTGTCCTCGACCCGGATCGACGACGCCCGCGGCGACGGCTGGGTCGGCGACCCGGGCGGCGAGATGGTCTTCGTCGACGGCCGGGCCGTCGTGCTGGGGACCTCCTCGGACGGGCTCGAGTCGACCGTCACCACCGTCGACCTGTCCGACCCGACCTCGCCGAGCGTCGTGGACGCCACCACGATCCGAGGCCGGGCCAGCGCGGTGCGACTGCACGGCGACGTGGTGCGCGTGGTCCTCCAGAACACGCTGCCGCAGCTCGACTTCTCCTCCCCCCAGGGCACCTTCGGCGAGATCCGCGCCAAGCTGCGCAACCGGGCGCTGGTCCGGGACACGACCCTGGCCGACTGGCTGCCCACCGTCGACGGCAAGCCCGTCGTGGACTGCGCGGACGTCGCGATCCCCGACGACGACGAGATCGCTCTCGGCACCACCACGGTGCTGGCGTTCGACCCGACCACGCCGACGACGCTCTCGACGACCGCGGTGGCGACCGACTCCGACCTGTCCTACTTCTCCACCGACCGCTTCTACCTCGCCGCCGGGACGGCGCCGTGGGGATCCTGGAACGACTGCATCGACTGCGGCCGCGGCGTCTCGATGCCGAGCGGCACCACGCCGATCTTCGCCTTCGCGCTCGACGGGACCGAGACGACGTACGTCGCGTCCGGCGAGGTCGAGGGCACCATCGCGGACCGCTGGTCGATGGACGCCGTCGGCGGCTCGCTCCGCGTGGCCGTGGGTCCGAGCAGCGAGACCGGCAACTTCAACTCGGTGATCACGCTCCGCGAGGACGGCTCCTCGCTCGTCGAGGAGGGCCGGGTCGACGACCTCGGCGTCGACGAGCAGATCAAGTCGGTGCGGTGGTTCGACGACCTCGCGATCGTGGTGACCTTCCGCCAGACCGACCCGCTCTACGCCATCGACCTCTCCGACCCGGCCGCCCCGCGGCTGGTGGGCGAGCTGAAGATCCCGGGCTTCTCCGAGTACCTCCACCCGCTCGGCGAGCACCGCCTGATCGGGATCGGCCAGGACGCCACCGCGCAGGGCATGACGCAGGGTGCGCAGGCGGCGCTCTTCGACGTCACCGACCTGACGGACCCGCGGCAGCTCGACGTGGTGCGCTACCCCCGCGACAGCCAGGCCGGGGCCGGCGTCGACCCGCGCCAGTTCACCTGGCTGCCCGAGCAGCGGGTCGCGCTCACCGTCGTCTCCCAGGGCTGGACCGGCACCACCGGCTGGGTCTCGGTCCTCTCGCTCGACGACGGCTCGATGACCAACCGGATGGTCGAGGTCGAGCACGGCAGCGACGTGGCCGGCGTACGCCTCGTGCCCCTCGAGTCGGGCAAGGTCGCGCTGGTGACCGGCGAGGACGTGTCCTTCTTCTCCCTCTAGCCCCTGGTTGGTCGAGGAGGGACGGAGTCCCGTCACGAGACCGCGTGTCCGGGTCTCGTGACGGTCGCTGCGCGACCTCCTCGACCACCGGGTGGCGCGCGTATTCTCGGAGCATGTGCCGCAACATCCGCCCGCTCAACAACTTCGAGCCGCCCGCGTCACGCGACGAGGTCACCGCCGCCGCGCTGCAGTACGTCCGCAAGGTGGCCGGGACGACCAAGCCGTCGCAGGCCAACGAGGAGGTGTTCTACGCCGCCGTGAAGCAGATCGCCCACATCACCGAGCACCTCCTCGACGACCTGGTCACCGCCGCTCCACCGAAGAACCGCGAGGTCGAGGCGGCCAAGGCCCGCGCCCGCGCACAGGTGCGGTACGCCACGTGACCCTGGCTGCGCTCGAGGACGAGGCCCTCGACCTGCTGTCGACCCGACCGCTGGTCGTGCTGACCGGGGCCGGCCTCTCCACCGACTCGGGCATCCCGGACTACCGCGGACCGGGCTCCCCGGCGCGGGCGCCGATGACCTACCAGGAGTTCGTCGCCGATCCGGGGGCGCAGCAGCGCTACTGGGCGCGCTCGCACCTGGGCTGGCAGCGGATGGGACGGGCCGTCCCCAACGACGGCCACCGGGCGCTCGCCGCGCTCGACCCCGAGCTGCTGATCACCCAGAACGTCGACGGCCTGCACGAGGCCGCGGGCTCGCGTCGGGTGGTGGCGCTGCACGGCCGGGTCGCGGACGTGATCTGCCTGTCGTGCCGGACCACCTCGTCGCGGGCCGACCTCGAGCGGGTGCTCGACGAGCTCAACCCCGACTGGCTGGAGCGGCACGGCTGGGTGGCGTCGCGGCCCGACGGCGACGTCGACCTCGACGAGACCGACGACTTCGTGGTGCCGACGTGCGACTGCGGCGGACCGCTCAAGCCCCACGTCGTGTTCTTCGGCGAGAACGTCCCCGCCGACCGGGTCGCGCGGTGCTACGCGGCGGTGGAGGCGCTCGGCACGTCCGGCGCGCTCCTGGTGGCCGGGTCGTCGCTGACGGTGATGAGCGGGCTGCGGTTCGTGAAGCGCGCGGCCGCGGGAGGGACGCCGATCGTCATCGTCAACCGTGGTCAGACCCGCGGCGACGCGCTGGCGACGTACACGCTCGAGGTGGGGTGCAGCGAGTTCCTCGGCGCGCTGTGCGCCCGCCGCCGCGCCGCACCTTCGGTTCCCCCGCCTATGCGGGGGAGCTCGAACTTCTCGGGGCGTGCAAACCCCTAGAAGTTCGCACATCCCCGCATACGCGGGGGAACAGGACGAGCGACCTCAGCGCCGGACGAAGATGTGCTCGGCCGCCTCGACCACGAGCTCGGCGGTCTCGCCGCCCGAGCCGATGAGGATGCCCTCGTCGGTGCGGGCGATGGTGACGGTCTTGCCGGGCAGGGCGCCGACGCGGCGCAGCAGGCCCATCAGCTCCTCGTCCTTCTGCATCTCCTCGGAGATCCGCTTGACGTGGACCAGCTGGTCCTCCGACAGCGCGGCGCCGGAGAGCGGCTCGACGTTGTCCATGAAGTCCTCGCCGCCCACGTCGCCGAGCTCGTCGAGCCCGGGGATCGGGTTGCCGTAGGGCGACTCGGTCGGGTGGTCGAGCAGCTCGAGCAGCCGGCGCTCGACGGTCTCCGACATCACGTGCTCCCACCGGCAGGCCTCGGAGTGCACGAGCTCCCAGTCGAGGCCGATCACGTCGGTGAGCAGTCGCTCGGCGAGCCGGTGCTTGCGCATCACCCGGGTCGCGAGGAGGTGCCCCTCCTCGGTCAGCTCGAGGTGGCGGTCACCCTCCACGGTCAGCAGGCCGTCGCGCTCCATCCGCGCGACCGTCTGCGAGACGGTCGGGCCGGACTGGTGCAGGCGCTCGGCGATGCGGGCACGCAGGGGGACGATGTCCTCCTCCACGAGCTCGTAGATCGTGCGGAGGTACATCTCGGTGGTGTCGATCAGGTCACTCACGCAGGTCATTGTGTCCCATCCGGCAACTGCCGCGCGCCACCCACCCGTGGCACAGTGAGGTCGGTGACCGAACTGATCGTGCCGCGACGCTTCTGTGGGCCACCCGACTCCGGCAACGGCGGTTGGACGGCCGGTGCCCTGGCCGCCCTCGACGAGGCCGACTCCCCCGACGACCGGACCGACAGCTGGCCCGCGATCGAGGTGTCGCTGCGCCGGCCGCCTCCCCTCGACACACCCCTCGACGTCACCACCGAGGCCGGTGTCACGATCGCCGCCCTCGACGGAGCGCCGGTCGCCACGGCACAGCGGGTGGAGCGTGCGCTGACCGAGGTGGAGCCGGTCGCGCCCGACGTCGCCGCGGCGGCCGAGTCGTCCTACCCCGGCCACGACTTCCACCCCTTCGCGTCCTGCTTCGCCTGCGGTACGTCGCGCGCCGAGGGCGACGGCCTGCGGATCTTCCCCGGAAGGGTCGGCGAGGGACCCGCCGGCGACCTGGTCGCCGCCACGTGGACCCCGCACCCGAGCCTGCACGAGGACTGGCACGCCTACGTCGACGAGCTCCCGCGCGCGTCCGTGGCCGCCACGTGGGCAGCGCTGGACTGCATCGGCGGCTGGGCCGGCGACCTCACCGAGCGGCTGATGGTCCTCGGCCGGATGACCACGCGGATCGACGACCTGCCGGTGGTCGGGGAGCCGCACGTCGTGGTCGGCGAGGGCCGCGGCCAGGACGGACGCAAGACCTTCACCGCGTCCACGCTCTACGACTCCGACGGCCGCGTCGTCGCGACGGCCGAGCACACGTGGATCGCCGTCGACCCGGCGCTGTTCGGTGGGCGGACACCCACCGCCGGCAGTTGACCACCCGCCGACCCGTGTTGAGAGGATGACCCGCATGGCTGACGTGAACGATCCACAGACCCACTGGTGGCGCAACGCCGTCGTCTACCAGGTCTACGTCCGGAGCTTCGCCGACAGCGACGGCGACGGCATCGGGGACCTGCCCGGCATCACCTCGCGCCTGCCGCACCTGGCCGACCTGGGCGTGGACGCGCTGTGGATCACGCCCTTCTACACCTCGCCGCAGCACGACCACGGCTACGACGTCGCCGACTACGAGGACGTCGACCCGCTGTTCGGCAAGCTGTCCGACGCCGACGACCTGATCGCCCGCGCGCACGAGCTCGACCTGCGCGTGGTGGTCGACCTGGTGCCCAACCACACCTCCAGCGAGCACGAGTGGTTCAAGGCGGCCGTGGCAGCCGCGCCGGGCAGCCCGGAGCGCGCCCGCTACCTGTTCCGCGACTCCCCCGACGGACCGCCCAACAACTGGAGCTCGGTCTTCGGCGGCCCCGCCTGGACCCAGCTCGACGACGGCCAGTGGTACCTCCACCTCTTCGACTCCACCCAGCCCGACCTCGACTGGCGCAACCCCGAGGTGCCCGCGATGTTCGAGGACGTCCTGCGGTTCTGGCTCGACCGCGGCGTGGACGGCTTCCGCGTCGACGTGGCGCACGGCCTCTTCAAGGAGGAGTCGCTGCGCGACCAGGTGGTCCCCGATGGCGACAAGCCCTCGAGCGAGGCCCACGAGATGATCGAGCGCACGATCACCGACGAGCCGATGTGGGACCAGCCCGAGGTCCACGGCGTCTACCGCTCCTGGAACGCGATCCTCGACCAGGCCGGCGCCGACCGGATGGCCGTCGCCGAGGCCTGGACCCAGACCCCGGAGTCGATGGCCGCCTTCGTGCGTCCCGACGAGCTCGACCAGGCCTTCAACTTCGCCTGGCTGCTCGCCGACTGGTCCGCCGAGGCCTTCGCCGGGGTCATCACCGACACCCTCGCGGCCGTGGACCTGGTCGGCGCCTCGCCGACCTGGGTGCTCAGCAACCACGACGTCGTACGCCACGTGACCCGCTACGGCGGCGGCGCGCAGGGTCTGGCCCGCGCGCGGGCTGCGACCCTGACGATGCTCGCGCTCCCCGGCTCCAGCTATCTCTACCAGGGCGAGGAGCTCGGTCTCGAGCAGGTCGACGTCGCGCCCGAGGACCGGCAGGACCCGTCCTACCTCCGCACCGGCGAGGTCGGCCGCGACGGCTGCCGGGTGCCGATCCCGTGGGGCGGCACCGAGGCGCCGTACGCCTTCGGGCCGGGCTCCGGGCAGCCGTGGATCCCGCAGCCGTCCGACTGGGCGGCGCTCAGCGTCGAGGCCCAGTCCGGTGACGCCTCGTCGACGCTGGCGTTCTACCGCGAGGCGCTGCGGCTGCGCCGCGACTTCGCCTGGTCCGCCGGCGAGGAGGTCGAGATGGTCGACCTCGGCGCCGACGTGCTGGCGTTCCGCCGCGGTCCGCTGACCGTCGTGCTCAACTGCGGCACGACGCCGGTCGCGCTCCCCGAGGGCGAGCTGCTGCTGGCCAGCGGCCCCGTCGACGGCACCCTGCCGGGCGACACCGCCGTCTGGCTCCGCTGACCCACAGGGATAGTCCGCATCAAGAAGCACCCCCGGACGCGTGCCGGGGGTGCTTCTTGATGCGGACTATCCCGAGGGGTCAGTCGTCGGAGAGCGACTGGTTGTAGGCCGCCAGCTGGCGGCGAGAAGTTCGACAGCTCGGCGTCGCTCCAGCTGGAGAGCCGCTGGTCGAACCGGTCGCTGCGGACGACGGCTGACCGTGGCCAGCCGCTGACCGGCCCTCGTCGGTGGCGTCGAGCAGGATCGCCCGCCGGTCCTCGGGGTCGGGCTGGCGCTCGACCAGGCCGAGGTCCACGAGGGCCTGCACCTGACGGCTGACCCCGCCCTTGTCCATCCCGAAGGCGTCGGACAGGTCGGCGCCGCGCATCGGCCCGTCGTTCGCGAGGTGGGTGAGGATGAAGTAGGTCATCGGGTGCAGGTCGGGGTGGACCTCGCGCGCCCGCTCCCCCATCACCCGCTTGACCCGGCGGATCAGGGTGCCGACCTCGGACTCGATGCTGACGGAGGTCGTCGTAGCGCGTGTGCGTCACGTCGGGCGTACGCGTGTCCACGGTGCTCATGCCTGCGGGGGAGACCTCTGCCATGAGCTCATCCTCGCGCTTCACCGAGGTGCGCAGGGGCACCTCCTTGATGAAGAGCACCGCGATCAGCGCGCCGACGGCGAACGGCAGGGCCACCAGGAAGATGTGACCGGTCGCGTCACCGAAGGCGCTCTCGAAGATCGCGCGGATCGGCGCCGGCATGCCGGACAGGTCGGGTACGCCGCCCGTCTGGTGGGCGACCTCGGAGGCCAGCTCCGGCCGCTCGGCGACGAGCTTGCCCAGTCCGACCTTCACCGTGTCGGCGACCTGGTGGGCGAGGACCGCACCGAGGGCGGCGATGCCGACCGAGCCACCGAGGGAACGGAAGAACGCGACGACGGAGGATCCGGCGCCCATGTCGGAGAGCGGGATGGTGTTCTGCACCGCGAGCACGAGGTTCTGCATGGTGGCTCCGAGACCGAGGCCGAGGACGGCCATGAAGATGCCGGTGTGCCACAGCGGGGTCTCGGCGTCGATCGTGGAGAGCAGGCCGATGCCGGCGATGACGGCGACCATGCCGCCGACCAGCCAGCGCTTCCAGATGCCCGGTGGCGGAGATGATGCGGCCGCTGGTGATGCTCGAGACGAGGAGGCCGCCGACCATGCAGATCGACATCAGGCCGGCCTCGGTCGGGCTCATGTCCTTGGCGCGCTGGAAGTAGAGGCTCAGGTAGACCGTCGAGCCGAACATCGCGACACCGATCAGCACGGAGGCGATCGTGGCGAGGGTCAGCGTGCGGTCCTTGAAGAGGTGCAGCGGGATGACCGGGTCCTTGGCCACGTTGGCCTCGACGTGGATCGCTGCGGCGATCACGGCGATGGCGCCGGCGACGAGCAGGCCACTGGTCGCGGACATCCACTCGAAGTTCTGACCACCCAGGGAGACCCAGACCAGCAGGATCGAGACGCCGCCGACCAGCAGGAAGGCGCCGAGGTAGTCGATCGTGACGTCGCGCTTGACGACGGGCAGGCGCAGCGTCTTCTGGAGCACGACGAACGCGAGGACCGCGACCGGGAGACCGGCGAAGAAGCACCAGCGCCAGCCCACGGTGTCCACCAGGACGCCACCCACGAGGGGTCCGCTGACCGTGGCCAGCGCGAAGACCGCACCGATGTAGCCGCTGTAGCGGCCGCGCTCACGCGGGGAGACCATCGAGGCGATGACGACCTGCACCAGCGCGGTGAGGCCACCGACGCCGAGACCCTGGACGACGCGAGCGCCGATGAGGACCTCCATGGACGGCGCGAAGCCGGCGATGAGCGAGCCGACCGAGAAGATGACCAGGGCCGTCTGCACGAGCAGCTTCTTGTCGAAGAGGTCGGCGAACTTGCCCCAGATCGGGGTCGTCGCGGTCATCGCGAGCATGGTCGCGACGACGACCCAGGTGTAGCCGGTCTGGCTGCCCTTCAGGTCGTCGACGATGGTCGGCAGCGCGTTGCTGACGATCGTGCTGGAGAGCATCGCGACGAACATCGCGAGGAGGAGGCCGCTGAGGGCCTCGAGCACCTGCCGGTGGGTCATCTCGCCGCTCTGCTCGGCGGCGATGGTGGGAGCCTGTGTCACTGCGTGCCTTCGATTCTGGTTGCTGAGCGCAATAGTTGCTTACCGCAACCATACGCGATGCCGGGCACGATGACAGTCGACGGCGACGAGACATGGGCCACACCGCGAGAGGTCGCGGCGGCGCGGTTGGGCCGGGGTGGCAGTGGGATGTGTTCGGGATCTATGGATACGGGGGAGAATTATGGGCCCGGGCGGCGCACCGGGAAATGCAGCGACCCGCAGGCGTGCTGCCCTCGGAGAGGGCCCCGGCGGATGACAACCGGGCGCCTGCGGGTCGGGTGGCTGCGATGGATTCGCCGGCAGCTGTCGGCGGACCGGGCTGCCTAGCGGGCAGCCACCTCACTCATCCGAAAAGAACTCATTCTTCGGATCACCTCCCTTCTGTGTGCGACGAGCGTACGTCGCTGCGCGAAGGCGCTCAACGGGTTAACCCACCACTCCTCGACCGGGGACTCGAACTGCGAGCGGTAGAGCCGGGCGTAGGCGCCGTCGACCTCGAGCAGCTGCTCGTGCGAGCCCTGCTCCACGATCGAGCCGTCCTCCATCACCAGGATCAGGTCGGCGTCGCGGATGGTGGAGAGCCGGTGCGCGATCACGAACGACGTCCGGTCCGAGCGCAGCGCCGCCATCGCCTGCTGCAGCAGCAGCTCGGTGCGGGTGTCGACCGAGGACGTGGCCTCGTCGAGGATCAGCAGCGCCGGGTCCTTGAGGAACGCCCGCGCGATCGTCACCAGCTGGCGCTCGCCGGCCGACAGGTTGGAGCCGTCCTCGTCGATGACCGTGTCGTAGCCGTCGGGCAGCGAGTGCACGAAGCGGTCGACGAACGTCGCGCGCGCCGCCTCGAGGATCTGCTCCTCGGTCGCGTCCGGCCGGCCGTAGGCGATGTTGTCGCGGATCGTCCCCGCGAAGAGCCAGGTGTCCTGCAGCACCATCCCGATCCGGCCGCGCAGCGCGCCGCGCGGGATCGTCGTGATGTCGACGCCGTCGATGAGGATCCGACCGGACTGCGGGTCGTAGAACCGCATCACCAGGTTGACCATCGTGGTCTTGCCGGCGCCGGTCGGGCCGACGATCGCGACCGTGCTGCCGGGCTGCGCGACCAGGGACAGGCCCTCGATCAGCGGGCGCTCGGGGTCGTAGGAGAACGACACGTCCTCGAACCGGACCTCGCCGTGCGCGTCCCGATCGCCGCGGGGCGACCCTGCTCCTCCCGACCTCCTCGGGGGCGTCGAGCAGCTCGAAGACCCGCTCCGCCGAGGCGACACCGGACTGGAGCAGGTTGAGCATCGAGGCGACCTGCGTCAGCGGCTGGGTGAACTGCCGGGAGTACTGGATGAAGGCCTGCACGTCACCGAGCGACATCGTGCCGCTGGCGACCCGGAGCCCGCCGAGGACCGCGATGACGACGTAGTTGAGGTTGCCGACGAACATCATGATCGGCATGATCAGCCCGCTGACGAACTGGGCGCCGTACGACGCCTCGTAGAGCTCGTCGTTCTGCTCGGCGACCGTTCCCCCCGACCGCCGACTCGAACTGCGAGCGGTAGAGCCGGGCGTAGGCGCCGTCGACCTCGAGCAGCGGCGCCGCGTAAAAGACCTGCTCCATCGATCTTGCTTTCCTCCATCACCAGGATCAGTTGGCGTCACGGATGAAAAGAGACGGGGCGCGATCACGAACGACGTGCGGTCCGAGCGCAGCGCCGCCATCGCCTGCTGGAGCAGCAGCTCGGTGCGGGTGTCGACCGACGACGTGGCCTCGTCGAGGATCAGCAACGCGGGGTCCGACAGGAACGCCCGCGCGATCGTCACCAGCTGGCACTCGCCGGCCGACAGGTTGGAGCCGTCCTCGTCGATGACCGTGTCGTAGCCGTCGGGCAGCGAGTGCACGAAGCGGTCGACGAACGTCGCGCGCACCGCCCCGAGGATCTGCTCCTCGGTCGCATACAGCAGGCCGTAGGCGATGTTGTCGCGGATCGTCCCCGCGAAGAGCCAGGTGTCCTGCAACACCATCCCGATCCGGTCGCGCAGCGCGCCGCGCGGGATCGAGGCGATGTCGACGCCGTCGATGAGGATCCGCCCGGCCTGCGGGTCGTAGAACCGCATCACCAGGTCACCATCGTGGTCTTGCCGGCGCCGGTCGGGCCGACGATCGCCACGGTGCTGCCGGGCTGAGCCACCAGCGACAGCCCCTCGATCAGCGGGCGCTCGGGGTCGTACGAGAACGACACGTCCTCGAAGCGGACCTCGCCGTGCGCGTCCTCGCATCGCCGCCGGAGCGACCGTGCTCCTCCTCGACCTCCTCGGGCGCGTCGAGCAGCTCGAAGACCCGCTCCGCCGACGCGACGCCGGACTGCAGCAGGTTGAGCATCGAGGCGACCTGCGTCAGCGGCTGGGTGAACTGCCGCGAGTACTGGATGAAGGCCTGCACGTCACCGAGCGACATCGTGCCGCTGGCGACCCGGAGCCCGCCCAGCACCGCGATGATGACGTAGTTGAGGTTCCCGACGAACATCATGATCGGCATGATCAGGCCGCTGACGAACTGGGCGCCGTACGACGCCTCGTAGAGCTCGTCGTTCTGCTCGGCGAACACCCG
>CAVVQR010000013.1:0-32280 GCA_963750445.1 uncultured Actinomycetota bacterium
ATCGACGTTTGCGCAGGTCAGCGGCCTGTTGTGACGGATGGGGCGTCAGGACACCTCGACGCCGGCGAACTTCTTCTTCCCGCGCCGCAGCACCAACCAGGAGCCGGCGACGAGGTCGGCCTCGGTCGGCTGGAGCTCGGGGTCCTCGACGCGGACGTTGTTGAGGTAGGCGCCGCCCTCGGCCACGGTGCGACGCGCCTCGCTCTTGCTCTTCACCAGGCCGGCGGCCACGAAGAGGTCGAGGATCCCGGGCAGCTCGCCGGCGGGCAGCGTCGTACCTCCGGCCTCGCGCAGCGCCGAGGCGAGGGTGTCCGGCTTGATGGCGCCGAGGTCTCCCCCGCCGAACAGTGCCGCGGCAGCGGCCTTCGCCTGCTCGACCTCGTCGGCGCCGTGCACCAGGGCGGTCACCTCGTCGGCCAGGCGCTTCTGCCCCGCCCGCAGGAACGGCTTCTCGGCCGTCTGCTGCTCGAGGTCCTCGATCTCCTCGCGGGTGAGGAAGGTGAAGATGCGCAGCAGCTCGCCGACCTTCTCGTCCTCGACGTTGAGCCAGAACTGGTGGAAGGCGTAGGGCGACAGCATCTCGGGGTCGAGCCACAGGGCACCGCCCTCGGTCTTGCCGTACTTGGTGCCGTCGGTCTTGGTGATCAGCGGGGTGGCGAAGCCGTAGGCGCTCTCCCCCGTCACCCGGCGGACGAGCTCGGCGCCGCCGGTGATGTTGCCCCACTGGTCGGACCCGCCGAACTGCAGCGCGACGCCGTGCTCGCGGAACAGGCTGAGGTAGTCCATCGACTGGAGCAGGATGTAGGAGAACTCGGTGTAGCTGATCCCGGAGTCCAGACGACGCTTGACCGTGTCGCGCGCGAGCATCCGGTTGACCGGGAAGTGCTTGCCGATGTCGCGCAGGAAGTCGATCGTCGACAGGGACGCGGTCCAGTCGTAGTTGTTGACCGTGGTCGCGGCGTTGGAGCCGTCGAAGGTCACGAAGCGCGAGACCTGCTGGCGCACCCGCTCGGTCCACTCCTTGACGGTGTCGAGCGAGTTGAGCGTGCGCTCCCCGGAGTCGCGGGGATCACCGATCATGCCCGTCGCGCCGCCGACCAGGATGTAGGGCGTGTGGCCGGCGTCCTGCAGCCGGCGGGCCGTGACCAGCTGGACCAGGTTGCCCATGTGGAGGCTCGGTGCGGTCGGGTCGAAGCCCACATAGAACCTGACGCTCCCCTCGCCCAGCGCCGCGCGGAGCGCGTCGCGGTCGGTGGAGTGTGCGACGAGGCCGCGCCACTCCAGCTCGTCGAGGACATTCGGGGTCGTCACGTGGATTCCTTCGGTGGGAGCGGGTTGGTGGTCGGGCACTAGCCTAGGGCGAGTGCGTAGAGAGGTCGGTACGTGATCGCAGGCAGGTACAGGCTCGAGCGGGAGATCGGTCGGGGTGGCTCCGGCACGGTGCACCTCGCGGTCGACGAGGTGCTGGGTCGACGGGTCGCGATGAAGCGCATCGGCCTGATCCCCGGCTCCGACAACGTGGAGCTCGAGCGCGCCGAGCGCGAGGCGCGCCTCGCCGCGGCGCTCAACCACCCGCACGTGGTGTCGGTCTTCGACCTGGTGGACGAGAACGACGTGCGCTGGCTGGTCATGGAGTACGTCGACGGCCAGACGCTGAGCGAGCAGGTGCGGGCATCAGGACCGATGGATGCCGTCGAGGCCGCCGCCCTCCTGGCCCAGGTGGCGGACGCGCTCGTCGAGGCCCACGCCGCCGGGATCGTGCACCGTGACGTCAAGCCCAGCAACATCCTGATCGCCGGCGGCGTCGCCAAGCTCAACGACTTCGGCATCGCCCGGTCGGCGGACGACGCGTCACTCACCCAGACCGGCCTGGTCACCGGCTCCCCGGCCTACCTGGCGCCCGAGGTGGCGTCGGGATCGTCGGCGACGCCGGCCAGCGACGTGTGGTCGTTGGGCGCCACGCTCTACCACGCGGTGACCGGCAAGCCGCCCTACGACGTCGGCGACAACCTGATCGGCGCGCTCTACAAGATCGTCCACGAGGACCCACCGCGGCTCCCGGAGGACCACCCGGTGGCGGGGCTGCTGTCGGTCATGCTGACGCGCGACGCCGAGAGCCGGTGGCCGATGGCGCGGGTCCGGGACGAGCTCACCCGGATCTCCCGCGGCCAGCGCTCCCAGGTGCCCGTTGCACCCGTGACGTCCGCGCCCCGTGAGACGACCGGCGTCCTCACCGCCCCCCACGCTCCGACCGCACCGCAGCCGCAGCGCCGCCCGCGTCACCGGTGGCCCTGGATCGCGGCAGCAGCAGTGCTGGCGATCGCGGCCGTCGTGACGGCGTACGTCCTGGCCGGACGCGGCACCCCCGAGGCGGCGACGAACGACGAGCCGACCTCGGGGCAGACCTCTGGGCAGACCTCTGGATCGCCCACCACCCCCGCCGATCCCCCGCTGTCCGCGGCGGACACCCGCGAGCAGATGGACGCCTTCATCACGTCCTACATCTCGACGGTGACGCAGGACCCCAAGGCGGCTTTCGAGGAGCTGACGCCGGAGTTCCAGGAGCTCAGCGGCGACTACGAGGGCTACATCAGCTGGTGGAGCAAGGTCCGGTCCGCGAAGCTGACCGAGGTCAACAGCGACGCCTCGGACCTCACCGTGGGCTACACGGTCGACTACGTCATGAAGTCGGGCGACAGGAACACGCAGCGGATCCGCCTGCAGCTGCAGCGCTTCGACGACACGTACCTGATCTCCGGCGAGGGCTGAGAGCGCTCAGCCGCCGAGGTCGTGGCGCTGCGCCCAGAGCGCGGCCTGCGTGCGGTCGGCGACGCCGATGCGCTGGTAGACCGACGTCAGGTGGGCCTTCACGGTGCGCTCGGTGATGCCGAGGCGCTGGGCGATCTGCTTGTTGAGCAGGCCCTCGACGACCAGCCGGAGCACCTCGGCCTCCCGGGGCGACAGGTCGGCAGTCGCAGCGGACCGCGGGTCGCCGGTGGAGCCGGACGCTCGGGCGAGGAGCCTCCGGGCGGCACGGGGGTCGAGCGGTGACTCGCCACGGGCGACGGCCCGGATCCCGTCGAGCAGCACCTCGGGCTCGGCGTCCTTGAGCAGGTAGCCGACGGCGCCGGCCTCGATGGCGGCGTCGATGCGGGCGTGGTCGGAGAAGGAGGTCAGCACGAGGACCTCGGTGCCGGTGTCGCCCGCCACGATCGAGCGGGTCGCCTCGACGCCGTCGAGGACCGGCATCTGGAGGTCCATCACCGCGACGTCGGGTCGGTGCTCGCGCACCAGGGCGACCGCCTCGCTGCCGTCACGGGCGACGCCGACCACCTCGAGGTCGTCGGTCGACTCGAGCAGGCCGGTCAGCCCGCGGCGTACGACGGCATGGTCGTCGGCCAGCACCACACGGATCATGCGACCGGGACCTCCACCCTGACCATGGTGCCCGAGCCCGGTGCGGACTCCACTTCCAGGGAACCGCCGTGCTCGCGCACCAGGCTCTCCGCGGCCCGCAGGCCGAAGTGGTCGTTGCCGGGCGCGGAGGAGGGGTCGAAGCCCGAGCCGTCGTCGACCACCTCCAGCACGAGCGAGTCCCCGTCCCGGTGGACGGTGACCGACATGCGGGTGGCTCCGGCGTGCCGCGCCACGTTGCGCACGGACTCCTGCGCGACGCGCCACAGCAGCGCCACCGCGGAGCCCGGTGCTCCCTCGTCCCCGCTGACGTCGACGTCCACCACCACGCCGGTGGCCACCAGCGGGGCGACGAGGTCGTCGAGCGCCGCCGCGATGCCGGCGGTGTGGAGGTCGGGAGGGTAGATCTCGACCAGCAGCGACCGGAGCGCGCGCATGCTCACGCGCAGGGACCGACCGACCGACTCCAGCTCCTCGCCATCGGCACCGTCCGTGCGCGCGGCGAGGGTGGAGAGCGCCATCGAGGAGCCGGCAAGGTCCTGCACGACGCCGTCGTGGAGGTCGCGGGCGATGCGGAGGCGCTCCCGGTCGGAGGCGCGTACGGCAGCCTCCAGCAGCCGCTCGCGCTCGTGGGCCGCCCGCGTGATCCGGCGCGACAGCAACCAGACCAGCGGCGTGCTCAGCGCGACGAGCGCCAGCAGCGAGCCGATCGTGATCGGCAGGAAGCGGTCGAGCACCTGCGCCCGGCTCTCCCGGATCTGGTCGACCCCGAGGTAGGCCTCGAACAGGAGCGGCTCGCCCTCGGGCGACTCGATGCGGGTGTAGACCTCCAGCAGGTCCCTGCCGAGCTCACGCTCGAAACGGTTCTCCGGCTTCCGCAGGTCGGAGAGCTCGGCATCGGTGCCACCCTCGTCCATCACCTCGAGCTCGTCCTCGTCCAACGGGTAGACCGCGCCGATGAGCTCCGTCTGGTCGCTGTAGAGCACGGTCCCGTCGGCGGCCCAGATCTTGATCCGGAGCACGTCGCCGACCAGGAGCCGGTCGAGCGCGGTCCGGTCGAGCTTGTCGATCGCCGCGGCATCGCCGGTCACGAGCCCGCGCGGGATCGCCGGCTGCGCCACGGACGTACCGAGCACCCAGGTGAGCGAGCGGGCGTCGGCGATGGCCTCCTCGTCAGCCGCCGAGCGGCTGAGCGCACTGGTGGCGACCAGCACGACCACGAGCGTGACGAGTCCCGTGGCGAGGAACTGCACCACGGGATTCTTCAGCCAGCGCACGCGTCCCCCTCCGATGTGATCAGTAGTTGATCACGGCGCGGCAGACCTGGCCCTTGCGGGCGGCCCGGAACGCGACCGTGTCGGTGCCGGCCAGGTCGACGATCTTGCGCTCCACCTCGAACGATCCGCTGCTGCCGGTCGTGGTCGCGGTGCCACGGTCGCTGACGGAGCCGTTGTGCCGCAGGGTCCAGCGCCACTTCTGGCCACCGACGGAGCTGTCGATCTCGGCCTCGACCTCGAGACGCCCGTCGTCGGTCTTGACCTTGAGCTCCCAGTCGGCGCGGCCGCTGCAGCTGCCCTCGCGAGTCACGCGGTCGTCGTCGCTCCCGTCGTGGGCCGAGGCGGAGGTCGCACCGAAGGAGAAGGTCGTGAGGGCCAGCCCGACGACGACGGGACGGACGAGCGTGCGGGAGCGGGTGCGGGTCATGGGTCCTCCTGGGTGGATGCCTCCAGCGTGGCTGCTGATCAGCCGGACCGCGAGATGTCCGATGGTGCTAGTACCTCAGCGCCCGGCCTGCAGCCGCAGTCCCGCGAGGAGGAGGTCGAGCCCCGCGCGGAACTGCTCGGTGTCGTCGTGGCCCTCGAACTCGTCGACCACGTGGTGCAGGTAGGGGAACTCCGCGGCGTCGAGGTCGCGCCACTGCTGCACGAAACGGCCGAGGTACTCCTCACGGTCGACCGTTCCGTCGGTGACCTCCTGCGGCGGCTGCTGGCCGAGGTCGGCCGCGATCCCGACGACGAAGCCCAGGACGGCCGAGACCGCGTGGAAGCTCTGCCGGGGCGTGAGGTCGAGCCGGAGCACCTGCTGACCGAGGCGCTCGTAGAGCTGCAGCGAGTTGGGCTGCACGCCCGTGTCGCGCATGAAGTACGCACCCAGCCACGGCCGCTGGGCGATCGCGTCGAACAGCGTCACGGCGATCGCGCGCAGGTCGTCGATCGGGTCGTCGGCCCCGGTGAAGCCCTCGGTGTCGGCGAGCACGCCGGCGATGACGTGGTCGCTGGCCCGGTCGACGAGCTCGTCCCGGTTGGCGACGTACCAGTAGATGCTGGCTGCTCCCCCGCCCAGGCGTGCGGCCAGCGCCCGGAAGGTGAGGGCCGAGTCGCCGGCCTCGTCGAGGAGTGCCACCGCCTCGGCGATGACCGCGTCCAGCGAATGGGCGGCGCGGCGACGCCCGCGCTGCGGCGTACGTGCGCTGGCTCGTGACGTGGTCTCGGACATGTGACCCATCCCATCACCCTCCGTCGCCTTCGTGTCTTGCGGAATCATCGAACAGTGTTCTAGATTATCGAACAGCGTACGAGAATCGTACACCGTTCGACTCTGATCCGACTCCCAGGAGGTGCCTCCCATGACTGCACTCACCCAGCCCGCGCCGGCCCACACCTACTCCTCCCTCCGGGCGGCGTGGATCCCGCTGTTCGCCCTGTGCCTGGCCTTCTTCGTGGAGATGGTCGACAACACGCTGCTCACGATCGCGCTGCCCACCATCGGCCGCGACCTCGGCAGCGGCACGACTGCGCTCCAGTGGGTCACCGGCGCCTACTCCCTCACCTTCGGCGGCCTGCTGCTGACGGCCGGCTCGATGGCCGACCGCATCGGCCGGCGCCGGGTGCTGCTCTGGGGCCTGGCCGCCTTCGGCCTGATCAGCCTCGCCGTCGTGCTCGTGGAGACGGCCGGCGAGCTCATCGCGCTGCGCGCGGCCCTCGGTCTCGCGGCGGCCGCGATGGCGCCGATCACGAACTCGCTGGTCTTCCGCCTGTTCGAGGAGCAGGCGCTCCGGATGCGGGCGATGACGCTGATGATCGTCGTGGGCATGAGCGGCTTCATCCTCGGCCCCGTGCTCGGCGGCTCCGCCCTGGGCCACGTGACGTGGGAGTGGCTGCTGGTCGTCAACGCCCCGATCGCCGTGATCGCCTGGATCGGCGTCCGCCTCGGCGTGCCCGCCGACCGTCCCGAGGACCTCACCACCGACCGTCTCGACCTCCCCGGCGCGGTCTTCAGCATCACCACCATCGGCCTGGCCTGCTACACGCTGACCAGCGGCATCGAGCACGGCTGGACCTCGCTCGTCACGGCCGGCTCGGCGCTCGGCGCACTGCTCGCCCTGGCGGCGTTCGTCCGGCACGAGCGGCGTACGAGCGAGCCGATGCTCGACCTCGGCCTCTTCGCCAGCGGCACCGTGCGCGGTGCCGCGATCGCCCAGGTCGGGACGTCGATCGCGATGGCAGGCGTCATGTTCGGCCTGATCCTGCACTTCCAGTACGCCTACGGCTGGAGCCCGATGAAGGCCGGCCTGGCCAACCTCCCGCTCATCCTCACGATGATCCTCGCGACCCCCGTGTCCGAGGCGCTGGGCAAGCGGTTCGGCCACCGCGTCGCCTGCCTCATCGGCGCCGGCCTGCTGTCCGGCTCGCTGGCCGGCCTCGCCTGGGGCGTCGACCACGGGTACGCCGCCATCGCGGTCTTCATCGTCACCCTGACCGTCGGCCTGCGGACCGTCATGACGATCTGCGCCGTCGCCCTCGTGGACGCGATGCCCGCCAACCGGACCTCGATCGGCGCCGCGCTCAACGACACCGCGCAGGAGGTCGGCACCAGCGTCGGCACCGCGGTGGTCGGCACCCTGATCGCCGCGCTCGTCACCTCGACCCTCCCGCCCGGCGTGTGGAGCAGCGACCTGGTGGCGTCGTTCTTCCACGGCGAGCGGGTCACCTACGCGGTGCTCGCGGTGATCGTCGGCGTGGTCGCCGGCTGGGGCGCGCTCACCCTGACCGACTCGCGCTCCGTCGACGAGGCGCACTGACGGATTCCGAGGTCGTGGGGCGGGTGGGGCTCGAACCCACGACCCAAGGATTATGAGTCCTCTGCTCTGACCGACTGAGCTACCGCCCCTCGGGGCGAGACCTTAGCGGGAGGGGTCTCGTGACGGGACTTCGTCCCTCCTCGACCACCGGAGTCGGATGCGTCCCTCCTCGACCACCGGAGTCGATCCGTCCCTCCTCGACCACCGGAGTGCTCAGGCGATGACGGCCTCGACCTCGTACATGTGCTCGACGACGCGGAAGCCCAGCGCGGTGTTGGTGTGGTGCATGGCGGCGTTGCTGGGTGCGGTCCAGGTGTGGACCAGCGTGATCGTCGACGGGAGGTCGGCGTAGTTGGCCGACTTGAGGGCGGCGCCGAGCCGGTGGCCGCGGTGCTCGGGCATGACCAGCGTGTCGTCCTGCCAGGCGTGGTCGGCCCCGTGCGGGACGAAGAGGAGCGAGTAGCCGCCGAAGGTGCCGTCCGAGCGTCGGCGGGCCGCGGCCACGCGGACGTCGTAGGACCGGGCGAGGCGCTCCTCGGAGGAGGCGAGACGCTCGTCGTCGAGCACCTCGACCTCGAGGTCGAGCTCGCCGGTCGGGACGTCGGCGTTCATCTGGTTGCGCATGGCGAGGTAGGCCTCGCGGTGCTCGTCGGGACAGCGCCCGCGCCACGTGACCAGGTCGTAGGCGTCGTCGATGGGCGTCGGCGCCAGCGGGAGCGTGGCGACGAGGTGGTGCTCGAGGTGCTTCTCCCCCGCGCCCACCGAGGTCGCGAAGGCCAGCCCGGCCTGCGGACCGTCGGGGTCGAGGCTGACCTCCCCGCCGAGCCGGGACCGGCCGCCCTGCCTGGCCCGGGCGACGATCGTGTCCCAGAGCGCCGAGCCCACCCCGCGGCGGCGGTGCTCGGGCAGCACGTTGATCTCGCACGAGCCCACGTCGAGGTTCTCGCTGAGCGGCAGCTCGATCTCGGCGACGCCGATGACCGTCCCGTCCTCCACCGCCTGCCAGCGGGCCCGGTCGTAGTAGGTGCTCGGCGCGGTCGCGGCCACCTCGAAGGCGTCGTAGGCCTCCAGCAGGGCGTGCGGCCGGTCGGGGCGGATCGACGCCTCCATGGCGTCGTACCAGGCCCGGCGCGCCTGTGGGTCGGTGATGTCCAGCTCTTGAATCTCCACGCCGCATGGGATCGCACCCGGCGTCCCCCGCGCAAATGAAAATCGGAGTTCGACTGGGCGTCCGAGCCCCGGCGTGCCACAGTGATCCGCGTCTCGGAAGGCGCGGCGGGTACGGGAGGACCTCAGTGGCCAAGAATCGTGCAGCACTGCTCAGCCCCTCACAGCGTCACCTGGTGACGCGCTTCGGCTACGGGGTCGATGCGACGTTGGCCAAGGACGTCGTGCGCGCGGGCGGTGCCCAGGCGTGGTTCGAGCAGCAGCTGACCCGGCCCGGAGCGTTCCCCGACGGGGACGCCGACGCCGTACGCCGCTGGTTCCCCGACCTCGAGCGCAAGCCGGCCGACCTGTGGAAGCGCCAGATCGACGAGGTCCGCGGCGGCTGGGAGGTCATGGAGGACTACGGCCGCTGGCTGCTGGTCCGTCGGATCCACACCCGCCGCCCCGTGCTCGAGAAGATGACCGAGTTCTGGGAGGGCATGCTCCACGTGCCCGTCAGCGGTGACGCGCAGTTCACGTGGCGGGCCGACTACGGCGACACCATCCGCAAGCACGCGCTCGGTCGCTTCGACCAGCTGCTGGCGGAGACGACGACCCACCCGGCGATGCTGATCTTCCTGTCGGCCGCCACCTCGACCAAGCGCGCGCCCAACGAGAACCTCGGCCGCGAGCTGCTCGAGCTGCACACGCTCGGTGCCGGCAACTACTCCGAGGACGACGTGAAGGCGTCGGCCCGGATCCTCACCGGCTACCACGTGGACCTCTGGGAGAGCTGGAAGGCGTCCTACGTCAAGGAGGACCACGCGACCGGCAAGGTCCAGGTCCGCGGCTTCTCCCACAAGAACCGCAAGGGTGACGGCCGCGAGGTCACCAAGGAATACCTCCACTACCTCGCGCACCACCCCGACACGGCCCACCACGTCTGTGAGCGGCTGGCGACCAAGTTCGTCCGCGACGACCCGCCCCAGGCGCTGGTGAAGAGGCTGGCGAAGGTCTACCTCAAGAACGACACCGACATCGTGCCGGTGCTCCGGGCGCTCGTGGCGAGCAAGGAGTTCCGCTCCTCGGCCGGCAAGAAGCTGCGCGACCCGAGCGAGGACGTGGTGGCGACCTACCGTGCCCTCGGCGTCCGCATCGACAGGCCCAGCGGCGACGACTCGGGCGTGCGCGCGATGCTGTGGCAGGCCAGCGGGCTCGGACTCTCGCCGCACGCGTGGCCGCGTCCCGACGGCACCCCGGTGCGCGACGACATCTGGGCCTCCCCCTCACGGGCCATCGGCTCGATGAGCATGCACTGGTCGATGGCGGGCGGGTGGTGGCCGACCGTCGACCTCCACTACCGCAAGCCCAGCGCCTGGGTGCCGGCGAAGAAGCCGATCCGGTTCGCCGACCTCGTGGATGCCGTGAGCCGCGACCTGCTCCACCGCCCGGCCTCGAAGAGCCTCGTCGAGACCGCGTGCCTGGCCACCGGTTGCGGCCGCCGGGAGAAGATCGATCGCGAGCACGGTCTCTACCAGTGGGGCTTCGCCCGGCTCCTCGCTGCTGTCCTCGACTCCCCCGACCACCTGGCGTGCTGACATGACTGCTGACAACCTCCCCGCCCCCGCCACCCGCGCCTGCGGCTGCCCCGACTACGACGAGGCCCGGCTCGCGCTGAGCCGCCGCGCCTTCCTCGGCGGCACCGCCCTGGCCGGCGGGGCGATCGCCCTCGGCCCGTCGCTGGGCGGCTCCGGCCCCCGGGCGTACGCCGTCACCGGCCGGACCGCGGCCAACCTCGCGGCCCCCGGCGGCTCGGTGCTCGTGCTCCTGTCGCTGCGTGGCGCCGCGGACGGCCTCTCGCTGGTCGTCCCGCACGCGGACCCCAACTACTACGCCGCCCGCCCGCGCATCGGCATCGCCCGCGAGTCGTTGCTGGCCCAGGACGCGATGTTCGGCCTGCACCCCGCGCTGGCGCCGCTGATGCCGATGTGGACCGCCGGCACGCTCGCCGCCGTGCACGCGACCGGCATGGCGACGCCCAACCGCTCGCACTTCGCCGCGATGGAGGCCATCGAGGACGCGGCACCCGGCTCGACCGCACGCAACGGCTGGCTGAACCGGCTGCTCGGCGAGCTCCCCGGCGTCTCCCCGCTCCAGGGCACGGCCATGGGCAACCAGGTCCCGACCTCGCTGTTCGGCACCAACCCCGCCTTCGTGGTCGGCCGCGTCGACAACGCCGAGCTGGCCGGCACCGACGACGACGGAGGCCGCCTCGCGTCGCTCAAGCACGCCTGGAAGGGCAGCGGCCCGATGAACAAGGCCGTGCGCGACGCCATCGCCGGCGCGGAGAGCTTCGGCGCCGCCCGCGACCTGCCCGCCGGCACGCCGAGCACTCCCTACCCCGGCAGCGAGCTCGGCAAGGCGCTGTCCGACGTCTCCCGCATCGTGCGGTCGGGCGTGGGCGCCGAGGTGATCACCGTCGACCAGGGCGACTGGGACATGCACACCGACCTCGGCACGCTCGAGTGGGGCGACATGAAGCGCAATGCCGGCGACCTGGCCAGCTCGATCGCCGCGTTCTTCGCCGACCTCGGGCCCGCCGCCGACCGCGTCACCCTGGTGACGCTCAGCGAGTTCGGCCGCCGGGTCAAGGAGAACGACGACTACGGCACCGACCACGGGTTCGGCAACGTGATGTTCGTGGCCGGCGCCGGCGTGAAGGGCGGCCACTACTACGGCTCGTGGCCGGGCCTGCAGAACACCGCGGACGGCGACCTGCTCGTCACCACCGACTACCGCAGCGTGCTCACCGAGATCGTGACCCGACGGTTCGGCGTCTCCGTCGCCCAGGTCTTCCCCGGTTTCGCGCCGACGGCCGTCGGCGTGATGGCCTGACCGTGCTGGTCTGACGTTGTCTGGTCTGACGTTGTCGGTCTGATCGGGGCAGACACCGCGCACCCCGAGTGCCATGCTCGAGCAATGGCGAACCCTCCTTCCTTCGAGCCCCTCCCCGAGGACTGGGAGACCGCGCTGTTCGTGGTCGCCCACCCCGACGACATCGAGTACGGCGCTGCCGCCGCGGTCGCCCGCTGGACCGGGCAGGGCAAGCGCGTCGTCTACTGCATGGTGACCAGCGGCGAGGCCGGGATCGACGGGATCCACCCCGACGAGTGCGGCCCGCTGCGCGAGGCGGAGGAGATCGCCTCCGCAGCCGCCGTGGGCGTCGACGAGGTGGTGTTCCTGCGCCTGCCCGACGGCATCCTGGAGTACGGCGTGGCGCTGCGGAGGGCGATCGCCGAGGTCGTGCGCCAGCAGCGTCCGGACATCGCGATGACGATCAACTTCCGCGAGACGTTCGGCGGCGCCAACCTCAACCAGGCCGACCACATCGCCGTCGGCAAGGCCCTGCTCGACGCCGTGCGCGACGCCGGCAACCGGTGGGTCTTCCCCGACCAGCTCGCCGACGGGCTCGAGCCCTGGGGCGGCGTACGCGCGGTGTGGGCCGGTGGGTCACCGCAGTCGACGCACGCGGCGGACGTCACCGACACCTTCGACGCCGGGGTGGCGTCGCTGAAGGAGCACAAGGCCTACATCGAGGGACTGGGCTGGGAGGGCTGGGACCCCGAGGAGTTCCTCGACGGCATCCTGCGGGGCGGCGGTCAGGGGCTGGGCGTCACCCACGCGAGCACGTTCGAGGTCTTCCCGCTCGGCTGGGGCTGATCACCGGCGCCCGAAGAACGAGCGGCGCGACGACTTCTGCGGGCGCCGCGCGGCCCCGTGGTAGCGAGCGCCCACCGGCAGGTTCGGGCGTACGGCAGTCGGCTCGGGTGCTTCTGCGGCCCCGGCAGGCGCCTGCTCGTCCTGCGCCAGCGGGTCGAACTCGGTCGCGACGGTCGACAGGTCGTGGTCGGCCAGGATCGCGCGGATCTCGTCGATCATCGCGACGAGCGCGTCGTCCTCCGCCGTGGACGTGAAGGCCACCAGGGCGTGCCGCCCGAGCGAGGCACCGATCACGGCACCCTGCTCGAAGCGCAGCCGCATGAAGCCGGTCGCGTGCTGGTCCTCCAGTGATCGGAGGATGGCCAGCATCCGGTTGCCGACCTCCGCGAGGTGGTGCAGCTCCTGGCGCTCCCCCACCGCAGCGAGGACGCGTGAGTTGGCGGTGACGACCGAGGTCCACACGACGCCCTCGACTCCGGCGAGGCGGTTGAGGCAGTGGGTGACGGCTGCCGAGGTGTCGGTCGCACCCACGACGGTGAAGGTCGGCATCGTGCGGGCCGGCAGCGGGACCACCACCGCCCGGAAGGTGCCCTCGCCGGCCGGCGTCCAGGTCACGCCGACCGTGAGCCGGTGCGTACCGAAGGCCTCCATGACCCGCAGGTCGCCCGCGTCGACGAGCTCGCCCATGCGACGCGCCAGGCGACCGGTGTAGGGCAGCGCCGCAGCGAGCGCGCCCGAGGCACCGTCGTCCCCCGTGACCGTCCCGTCCGGACGCGCGACGAACTGGGCCGGATCGACCGCGTCGTTGGACCGGTGTGCGCTCATGCCGTCAGCCTGACGCAGGCCCTCGACGATCCGGCTCGCGTAACCCACAGTTCACACCGGGCGCGAAAGCGTTACGTCACGGCAATCGAAGGTGCCCGGTCCCCGGAACCTGGACCGCCGACGGTGGACCCCAGGTCGCTCGGGCCGACCCACTTCTGCGTCCCCACCTCGGGCTCACACGATCAAGGAGGTCGACTGGTGGTCAACACCGGTGACACCGCATGGGTCCTCGCCAGCGCCAGCCTGGTGCTCCTGATGACTCCCGGCCTGGCGCTCTTCTACGGCGGCATGGTCCGCGCGAAGAGCGCGCTGAACATGATGATGATGTCCTTCGGCGCACTGGGCCTGATCAGCGTGCTGTGGGTGCTCTACGGCTACTCCCTCGCCTTCGGCAACGACGTCGGCGGTGGACTGCTCGGCAGCCCGACCGAGTTCGCCGGGCTCGGCAGCCTGCTCGAGGACGCCACCAGCGAGGGCGGCGGGCTGCCGGCGATGGCGTTCGTCGGGTTCCAGGCGGTCTTCGCGATCATCACGGTCGCGCTGGTGTCGGGTGCTGCCGCCGAGCGGATGAAGTTCGGCGGCTGGCTGGTCTTCGCCGGGGTCTGGGCCACCGTCGTCTACTTCCCGGTCGCCCACTGGGTCTTCGACTTCAGCCTCGACGACCACGTCGGTGGCTGGATCGCCAACGACCTCAGGGCGATCGACTTCGCCGGAGGGACCGCGGTCCACATCAACGCCGGCGCGGCCGCACTCGCGCTGGCGTTGGTGCTGGGCACCCGACGCGGCTTCGGCACCGAGGCGATGCGTCCGCACAACCTGCCGCTGGTGATGCTCGGCGCCGGCCTGCTGTGGTTCGGCTGGTTCGGCTTCAACGCCGGCTCGGCGCTCGGCGCCAACAACACCGCGGCGGTCGCGTGGATCAACACCCTCGTCGCGCCCGCTGCGGCGAGCCTGGCCTGGATCCTGACCGAGAAGATCCGGGACGGGTACGCCACGTCGCTGGGCGCCGCGTCCGGCCTGGTCGCCGGCCTGGTCGCCATCACGCCCGCCTGCTCGTCGGTCTCCCCGCTCGGCGCGATCCTCGTCGGCGTCGGCGGTGGCGTGCTGTGCTCGCTGGCGATCGGCCTGAAGTACCGCCTCGGCTACGACGACTCGCTCGACGTGGTCGCGGTCCACCTCGTCGGTGGGCTCTGGGGCACCGTGGCCATCGGCTTCCTGGCCACGGCCGCGGCGCCGGCCGGCGTCGACGGGCTCCTCTACGGCGGTGGCACCGACCAGCTCTGGCGCCAGGCCGTCGGCGCGCTCGCGGTCCTGGTGTTCTCGTTCGTCGTCACCTACGTCATCGCGCGGGTGCTGGACAGCGTCATGGGACTGCGCGTGGCCGACGACTTCGAGCACGCGGGGCTCGACGCGACCGTCCACGCGGAGCAGGGCTACGAGCTCGGGGACATGGCAGTCGGTCCCTGAGGTCGGATCGCACAACGGCGTGCGAACAGCGGAGGGCCCGGGGCGTCAGCCCCGGGCCCCTCGTGTGTTCCGTCAGGGCACGATGTGCTCGCTCTCGCGGATGTCGGTGATCGCCATGTGTCCCGGGGCGTGTCCGATGGCGAGCGCGGGACGGGACTGCATGACGGCGGCCTGCGGGGTCACGCCGCAGGCCCAGAACACCGGCACCTCACCCGGCCTCACCTCGACCGGGTCACCGAAGTCGGGGCTGTCGAGGTCGGTGATGCCCAGCTCGGCGGGCGAGCCGATGTGCACCGGCGCTCCGTGCACGGCGGGATAGCGCGAGGTCACCCGCACCGCGGTCGCCACCTGCGAGGCGGCCATCGGCCGCATCGACACGACCAGCGGACCTGACAGCGTCCCGGCCGGACGGCAGGCGACGTCGGTGCGGTACATCGGCACGTTGCTGCCCTGCTCGAGGTGGCGTACGGGCACACCGGCAGCGAGCAGCGCGTCCTCGAAGGTGAAGCTGCACCCGATCAGGAACGCGACCATGTCGTCGCGCCACCGCTCGGTGACGTCGTCGACCTCGGCCACCAGCTCGCCGTGCTCGTAGACCCGGTAGGCGGGCAGGTCGGTCCGCAGGTCGCCGCCGAACCTCGCGCTGGTCACCTCGCCCGGCTCGGTGACGTCGAGGATCGGGCACGGCGCGGGGTTGCGCTGCGCGAACAGCAGGAAGTCGTAGGCCAGGTCGCGCGGGACGGCGAGCAGGTTGGCCTGCGTCCACCCGGCACACCAGCCCGAGGTCGGCACGCGCAGCCCGGCGCGGAACCTGGCTCGCGCCTCGTGGGGCGTCAGGGTGTCGGTCTCACTCATCGTGTGCTCCTGTGGCGAGGGGTGCGGTCGGGACGCGGACGAACGTGAGGCGCTGGCCCGGCCGCGCCTGGGCGGCCAGCGGGAGGTCGGCCAGCACCACCACCGCGATCACCGGGTAGCCACCCGTGACGGGGTGGTCGGCGAGGAACAGGGTCGGCTGGCCGGACGGAGGCACCTGGAGGGCGCCGCAGACCATCCCCTCGGACGGGAGCTCCTCGTCCCGGGACCGGTCGAGCACCGGCCCGGACAGCCGCATGCCGACGCGGTTGCTGTCGGCGGTGACCTCGAAGGCGGCCGACAGCAGGGCCTCGCGGGCCTCGTCGGTGAACCAGTCCGCCCGGGGCCCGTCGACCACCCGGAGGCGTACGTCGCCCGCCTCCGGCACTGCCACGGGCGCCTGGTCGACGTCAGGGAGCGGACCGGCGGGCCGGCCGACGGGCAGCCGGTCCCCCGCCGCCAGAGGAGCAGGCCCCAGCGACGCCAGGGTGTCGGAGGAGCGTGAGCCGAGCTGCTCGGGGACGGCGATCCCACCCTGCACGGCCAGATAGCTCCGGAGGCCCGACGTCGGCGCCTGCAGGCGCAGGTGGGCACCGTCGGGCACCCGGACGACGCCGAAGGCCCAGTGCGCGCGGCCGTCGACCGTCATCTGGCAGGGAGCACCGGTGAGCGTCACCGTGACGCCACCGTGGGCGAGGACCTCCAGCCCACCGAAGGTCACCTCGACCGCAGCGGCGGCCTCAGGGTTGCCGAGCAGCCGGTTGGCGAGCCGGAGCGCCGGCGCGTCCGCAGCACCGGAGTGGCCGACGCCGAGGGCGCCCAGCCCGGAGCGACCCAGGTCCTGCACCGTCGCGAGCGGGCCGGGGGCCACGACCTCGAGCCACGGGAGGGGAGGTCGGGTCTGCGCATCGCTCGACATCAGGCCTCCACGAACGTGACCCGGGACCCCGGGACCAGCAGCGCCGGCGGGTCGCGGTCGAGGTCCCAGGGCTCGACAGTGGTGTGCCCGATCAGCTGCCAGCCCCCGGGCGACTCCCGGGGGTAGACCCCGGTGAACTCGCCGGCCAGCGCGACCGATCGCGCAGGCACCTTGGTCCGCGGGACGCTGCGGCGCGGCACCGTGAGCCGGTCGTCGGCGCTGACGAGGTAGCCGAAGCCGGGAGCGAAGCCGCAGAACGCGACCGTCCACTCCTGGGCGGTGTGGGCCTCGACGACGCCGCGCTCGCCGAGCCCGGTCAGTCGCCCGACCTCGGCCAGGTCCTCGCCGTCATAGGTGACGGGCACCTCGACGTGGCCGGCACCGGGACGGTTGCCCGGTCGCGGCTCGACGGCGCCCACGGCACGAGCGACGCGTGCGACGTCCGTCCTGGCCGGGTCGATCCGCAGCATCAGGGTCCGGGCGGCCGGCACCAGGTCGACGACGCCCTCGGGCGGGTCCTCGACCAGCTCGGCGTAGAGCGCCAGGACCTCGTCGAGGTCCGAGACCTCGACCAGCAGCCCCGTCTCCCCGCACGGCAGGAGCCTCATCCCGGCTCACCGACGAACGGTCGCACCTGCACCCCGGCGTCCTCGAGCCCACGGCGTACGCCGGTCGCCATCGCCACCGCTCCGGGGCTGTCTCCGTGCACGCACACCGAGCCGGCCCGGACCGGGACGAGGGAGCCGTCGGCGGCGACGACCTCGTGGTGGGTCGCCATCCGGACGCTGCGCGCGGTCACCTCGTCGGGGTCGTGGAGCACCGCGCCGGGCTCCCGTCGCGACACCAACGTGCCCTCGGGCGTGTAGGCGCGGTCCGCGAACGCCTCGGGAACCGGCGTCAGCCCGGACTCCTCGGCCACCCTGAGCCACACCGAGCCGGGCAGCCCGAGCACCGGCAGCGTCGGGTCGTAGCGGCGTACGGCCTCGGCCACCGCCTCGGCCTGCGCCTCGTGGTGCACGATCGCGTTGTAGAGCGCGCCGTGCGGCTTGACGTAGCGGACCCGGGTGCCCGCGACCCGCGCGAAGGCCTCCAGCGCCCCGAGCTGGTAGAGCACGTCGTTGGTGAGGTCGTGGGGCTCGACGTCGATGAAGCGCCGCCCGAACCCGGCCAGGTCGCGGTAGCCGACCTGGGCGCCGATCACGACACCGCGCTCGGCCGCGCGCTCGCACGTGCGCCGCAGGACGGTGGGGTCGCCGGCGTGGAAGCCGCACGCGACGTTGGCGCTGGTGATCACCTCCAGCAGGGCGTCGTCATCACCCAGGGTCCAGCTGCCGAAGGACTCCCCCAGGTCGGCGTTGAGGTCGATCCGCGGGCCGGTCACAGCAGGTCCGCGATGCCGCCGAGGGAGTTCCAGCCGAGGTAGACCGTCAGGATCCACACGGCCGCTCCGATGGCGAGCAGCCACCTCGGGTAGCGGTAGCCGCGCAGCAGGTCGATGCGCCGCGCGGCGACCCAGAGGATGACGGCGAAGCCCACGGGCAGGATGAGTCCGTTGAGGGCACCGGCGAGGACCAGCAGCGTGACCGGGGCCTTGCCCAGCGCGAGGTAGATCACCGCGGAGACCACGATGAAGACGACGGTCACCAGGTTGCGGCGGGCCTCGAGCCGACGGGAGAAGCCGGCGAGGAACGACACCGAGGTGTAGGACGCACCGATCACCGAGGTGATGCTCGCCGCCCAGAGGATGACGCCGAAGACCCGGAGGCCCACGTCGCCGAGGGCCGCCTGGAAGGCGGAGGCCGGCGGGTTGTCCACGGCCAGCGTCACGCCGCCGGCGACGACACCGAGCACGGCGAGGAACAGCAGGGTCCGCATCACGCCGGTCACCAGGATGCCGATCACCGAGCCGCGGGTGATCTCGCCGACGCGATCGGGGCCGGTGATGCCGGAGTCCACGAGTCGGTGCGCGCCGGCGTAGGTGATGTAGCCGCCGACCGTGCCGCCGATCAACGTCGTGATGATCAGGAAGTCCACGTCGTCGGGCAGCACGGTCTGGCGCAGGGCGTCACCGACGGGCGGGCCGGAGACGATGGCGGCGTAGAGCACCATCGCGATCATCAGGCCGCCGAGCACCACCACGATCCGGTCCATGGCGACCCCGGCGCGCTTGGACAGGAAGATCCCGATGGCGACGACGGCGGAGATCGCTCCGCCGATCTTGACGTCCAGCCCGAACATCGCGTTGGTGCCGAGGGCGGTGCCGCCGATGTTGCCGATGTTGAACACCAGCCCACCCAGCACGACCAGGGCCGCGAGGAAGTAGCCCGTCCCGGGGAGCACCGCGTTGGCCAGCTCCTGGGCCCGCAGGCCGGAGACGCCGACCACCCGCCACACGTTGAGCTGGACGGCGATGTCGACGAGGATCGAGACCAGGATCGCGAACGCGAAGGCCGCGCCGAGCTCGGCGGTGAAGACGGTGGTCTGGGTGATGAAGCCGGGGCCGATCGCGCTGGTGGCCATCAGGAACATGGCGCCGAGCAGTGCTCCGCGTGCGGCCCGAGCCTTGGTGTCACCTGTGCCGGTGACCTCGTGCTCCGCAGCTCCGGAGTCGGTCTGCCTGGTCTCGTCGGTCATGTCGCGCCCATCTGTGTCGGTCCCGAGTGGTCCGTCGGAAGGTGGTCCCCGTCACACCACCATGAGGGATTGTTGAACAATCCGTCAATACCTCTCGTCCGCTAACCTTCATCCGTGACCACCAGCGACTGGCTCGAGGGACTCCAGGCCGAGCGCCCCGCGCTGGGCCGCGCCAGCACCGCCGGCCGGGTCGCCGACGTGCTCCGCACCCGCATCACCGAGGGCCAGCTTCCCCCCGGCACCCGGCTGTCCGAGGAGGACATCGGCACCGCCCTCGGGGTCTCGCGCAACACCCTGCGTGAGGCCTTCCGGCTGCTCGGCCACGAGCGCCTGCTGGTCCACGAGTTCAACCGCGGGGTCTTCGTCCGCAAGCTGACGGTGGACGACGTCCGCGACCTCTACCAGGTGCGTCGGCTCCTCGAGTGCGGCGCCGTACGCCGTGCCGCCGAGCGGCTGGCTGCCGACCCGTCCATGTCCGGGCAGTGGCCCGACCTGCTCGCGCCCGTCCGGGCCGCCGTCGACGAGGGCGAGTCGGCCGCCTCCCGGGACGAGTGGGTGGCCGTGGGCACGGCCAACATGCACTTCCACCAGGCCGTCGCCGCGCTGGCGCAGAGCCCCCGCGTCGCCGAGTCGATGGGTCACCTGCTGGCCGAGCTCCGACTCGTCTTCCACGTGATGGCTGCGCCGCAGGCGTTCCACGAGGCCTACCTGCCCGACAACCGGGCGATCCTCGAGCTGCTCGCGGCCGGCGACCTCGTCGCGGCCGAGTCGGCGATCGCCGCCTACCTCGACACCGCCGAGGCCCAGCTCGTCGACGCCTACGCGGGCACTCCTGCGTGAGCATGAGCATCGACGAGTACCGCCACGTGCTGGGCGAGTCGACCGGGCACGGATGGGGCTTCCTGGCGGCCTACGGCCTGACGTGGCTCGTCTGCGCCGTGGTCTGGAAGATGGGTCTCGGGCAGGTGCTGGCCCTGCCGATCGTCATCTACCTCGTCGTGCGCCGGCAGCTCACCGTGGTGCCCTGGCCATGGCCATCATGCTGGTGGTCCACTTCGCTCCGTACTCCTGGCTGTACGCGACGCCGCTCTACTTCGTCGCGGGAGGCGCCATCTCCGTCGCGGCGGCGCTCGCCCACGCATCGGCTGGTCGCGACCACCCCACCGGACCCGAGCGTGAGTCCGCTGGAGCAGGGCGTGTCTGCGTGAGCACTGGCGTCGTGATGCTCCTCAGCGCCGGCATCGCCTGGTCGATGTAGAGCCCACCTTCGAGAAGATCGCCGACCTCTTCGTCTGATCCCGCCAGCGGAGTCGTCCGGCATGCGAAAGGCCCCGAACCGCGTCTCCGCAGTTCGGGGCCCTTCTCTGGCTCCCCCGGTTGGACTCGAACCAACAACCCTCCGATTAACAGTCGAATGCTCTGCCAGTTGAGCTACAGGGGATCGCTTTGCAGCGAGGCGCAACATTAGCAAGCCTCGCGCCGCGGGTGAAATCAGGGTAGACCGACATCTCGCTGCATCGTGGTGAGGGCCTCGCGGGCCACGGCGCGCACGGTCGGGTCGGCCGGATCCACGCCCTCGTCGTACTCGTAGACCCACTGGACGCCGCCCGAACCGGACGGCGCACGACGGGCGATCACCCGCAGCCCGCGACGTCCGTCGACGGTGACGTGGCGCTGCAGGACCACGCTCGCGGTGACCCGCTCGCGGACCAGCTCGAGCAGCCGTCCCGGCTCCGCCAGGGTGATGGCGTGGACCGGACGCTGCTCGCCCCAGGCGCCCACCTCGGAGAGGGTGAACAGGTCGGTGTCGCGGTCCCAGTGGGCCGCCTCGACCTGCTCCCACGGGACGCGTCGGGTCTCGTCGTCGACGACGTAGAACGCGTCGCGGGTGCCGGCCAGGACCGTGCCGTCCTCGGCGGTGGCGACGGCCAGCACCTTCTCCCCCCGCGCGACCGCGACGGAGCGCGAGGACGTACGTCCCCGGCCGGGCATCGACAGGGGGCTCACGCCTTGCTCCCCGACTGCCCGACGGCCCCGTCGCGCAGCTTGCGGCGGTGCTGCTCGAGCATCACGAGCTCGCCGAACATCCGGTTGTAGTCGAGTGCGTGGTCGACCGGGTTGGTGCGCTGGAGGCGCGCCTTGACGTCGGCGATGCGGCGGGACGTGGTGAGCTCCTGGAGTCGGTAGACGTAGGCCACGGCGAACGTCGGGTTGGGGTCGGACGTGCCGCGGACCGGCTCGACGCCGAGCTCGGTGATCGCGGCGATCACGGCGGGCTCGGTCGCAGCGCTGCGCACCTTGTTGGACCAGCCCGGGTCGTCGGCGCCGTCGGCGGGGCCGCCTGCCGCGGCGACCGCCTCCCAGACGCCCTGGAAGGTCGGGTGGGTGAAGTCGGCGGTCGTGACGTGGGCCGTGGTCCGCCCGACGCCGGACGGGTGCTGGATGACGAGCTTGAGCAGCTCGCGCTCGATCAGGAACCGTGGGTCGGAGAGGCTCGGCAGTGCCGGACGGGCCGGCTCCGGGGCCTCGGGCACCTCGGCGGCCCGCGCGGGTCGTCGCTCCTCGGTGCGGGCCGGACGGTTGGCGGCACGGCGTACTTCGGTGCGGACCTCGTCGACGTCGACACCGACCATGTGCGCCAGCTCGCGGGAGAACGAGTCGACCTTGGTCTTGTCGCGGATGCCCGCCACCAGCCCCGCGGCGTCGCGGAGCGCGTCGATGCGGCCGTCGGCGCGGTCGAGGTCGTAGCGGGCGAGGATGTTGTCGAGGGCGAAGCGGTAGAGCGGCTGGCGCGTGGCGACCAGCTCGCGGACCGCCTCGTCGCCCTCCTTGAGCCGCAGGTCGCAGGGATCCATGCCCTCGGGCGCGACGGCGACGTAGGTCTGCGAGGCGAAGACCTGGTCGCTCTCGAGCACCTTCATCGCGGCCTTCTGGCCGGCGGAGTCGCCGTCGAAGGTGAAGATCACCTCGCCGCTGGTGGTGCTGTGGTCGCCGAGGAACCGGCGCAGCACCCGGGCGTGGTCGGTGCCGAAGGCGGTGCCGCACGACGCCACCGCGGTCTTCACGCCCGCGAGGTGGCACGCCATCACGTCGGTGTAGCCCTCGACGACGACGGCCTGCTGGCTGTCCTTCATCGCCGTGCGCGCCAGGTCGATGCCGTAGAGCACCTGGCTCTTCTTGTAGATCGCGGTCTCGGAGGTGTTGAGGTACTTCGCCTCGATGCGGTCGTCGTCGAAGATCCGACGGGCGCCGAAGCCGATCGTGTCGCCGTTGGCCTCACGGATCGGCCACACCAGCCGGCCCCGGAAGCGGTCGTAGTGGGAGCGGCCGAGCGCGACGAGGCCGGCGGCCACCGACTCCTCGTCGGTGAAGCGGCGCCCACGCAGGTGTCGGGTCAGCGCCTCACCGTCACGCGGGGCGAAGCCGACCCCGAACATCAGCGCAGCGGCCTGGTCGAAGCCGCGCTGGTCCAGGAACTGCCGGGCGACGACGGCGTCGGAGGTGCCGAGCTGCTCGGCGTAGAACTCCTGGGCGACCTTGTGCGCCTCGATCAGGCGCCCGCGGGCGGGGCCGCGCGGGCGGACCGGCTCGTCGTCGCCCTCCTCGCGCCGCAGCTGCACGCCATATTTCTCGGCCAGTCGCTCGACGGTCTCGGTGAAGGTCAGGCCGTCGACCTTCATGAGGAAGGCGATGACGTCGCCGCCCTCGCCACAGCCGAAGCAGTGGAAGAACTGGCGGGCCGGGTTGACGTTGAACGACGGCGTGCGCTCGTCGTGGAAGGGGCAGAGGCCCTTCAACGAGCCGCCGCCGGCGCGCTTGAGGTTGACGTAGCCGGAGATCACGTCGTCGATCCGCGCCTTCTCGCGCACCTCGGCGATGTCGTCGTCGCGAATCCGGCCTGCCACGCCCCGGAGTCTACGGGCGCGCACCCACCGTCACGTCGCCGTCTCCACATCCCCGCCGACGCCGGGCCGGCCACCCCTTGGGGCGTACGTCGCTGGTGCGCGGTGACCGTGTCTGCGAAGGTCGAAGCATGTCCGCCCAGCACGACGAGCCGGAGAGCCAGACTCTCGGAGCACTCGTCCACCAGCTCTCCCAGCAGATCCCCGAGCTCGTCCGCTCGGAGATCCGGCTGGCCCAGGCCGAGGTGGCCCAGAAGGGCAAGCGCGTCGGTGTCGGGATCGGGATGTTCAGCGTGGCGGGGCTGCTGGCCTTCTTCGCCCTCGCCGCGCTGGTGACCACAGCCATCCTGGGTCTGTCCCACGTCGTCGACGCCTGGCTGGCCGCCCTGATCGTGGCTGTCGTCCTGCTGGCCGGCGCGGCCGTGGCCGGACTGGCGGGCAAGAACAAGGTCGGAGAGGCCACCCCGCCGGCTCCCGAACGCGCCATCGCGGGCCTCAAGGAAGACATCGCCACCGTGAAGGGGGACCACCATGGCTGACCAGAAGACACCCGAGGAGCTCGAGGCCGAGATCGTGCTGCAGCGCGAGCAGCTCGCCGGCACCGTCGACGACCTCGCCGCCAAGCTCGACGTCAAGTCGCAGGCACAGCGCAAGGTGGCCTCGCTCAAGGACTCCGCGACCACCGACGACGGCAACCCGCGACCCGAGGTCCTGGCTGCGGTCGGGTCCCTGGTCGCGATGGCCGTCGTGCTGGTGGTCTGGCGACTCCGCCGCGACCGCTGACCCACATCCAGAGGAGACCTGACATGAAGAAGCTCACCCTGCTCATCGCCGCCGGCGCCGGCTACGTGCTCGGCACCCGTGCCGGACGGGAGCGCTACGACCAGATCAAGAAGGCCGTCCTGCGCGTCAAGGACGACCCGCGGGTGCAGGAGAAGGCCCACCAGGCGGCTGACGTGGCGAAGGAGAAGGTCAAGGAGACGGCACCGGTCGTGAAGGACACGGTCGTCTCGGCGGCCGGCACCGCGGCCCGCAAGGTGACCCCGTCAGGTGGGTCAGGCGGGTCAGGTGGTGGCGAGCACCGCTCCGAGCTCGAGGACCAGCTCAACCCCGACAACGTGGCGCTGCAGGACAACCCGTACCCGCAGGGCGACCTGCCGTAGGTCGGGGGTCTCGATACGCTCGCTGCGCTCGCTACTCGACCAGCGAGAGGGTCGGCGCTCGGCTGCTCGACCAGCGATCGGCGAGGGGTCGGCGCTCGCTACTCGACCAGCGAGTGGTGGCGGGTGACGGCGCTCGCGTCGGTGAGGGAGGCCACCTGGTCGATGACGACGCGGCGCCGCTCGGCGTCGTCGGCCGCCTCGTCCCAGTCGGCGAGGAACACCGGGTCGAGTCCGTCGGATCCGCGGGCCCACAGGCCCTCGACGAGCTCCGCGACCAGCTCGCGCTGGCGCTGCATGAGGGTGACGCGGTCGTCGGCCTGCATGACGTAGTGGGCGGCGATGCCCTTGAGCACGCCGATCTCCACCTCGGTGCGCTCGGGCACCACGAGGTCGGCCCGGTGTCGTACGGGGGGCTCCCCCTCGGAGGCGGCCAGCGTCGCCTGCTGGGCGCTGCCGCAGAAGCGGCCGATCAGGTCGCTGGTGAGGTTCTTGATGGCAGCCAGGCTCCGCCTGCTCCCGTCGTAGGACGACTGGGGCCAGCTCCCGACCGCACAGAGGTCGTCGAGAGCGGCGTCGAGAGCGGCGTCGTCGCTGCCCGGGAGGTACCACGAGCGGACGGTCTCCCACAGGGCGCTGCGGTCGAGGCGGGTGAGGTCGAGGCGACCGGCGACGATGCCGTCCTCCACGTCGTGCACGGAGTAGGCGACGTCGTCGGCGAGGTCCATCACCTGCGCCTCGAGGCAGCGCCGTCGACCCTGGATGCCGGTGCGCAGCCAGTCGAAGACCGGCCGGTCGTCGTCGTAGACACCGAACTTCACCACGACCCGCGGGGTGCCGTCGGCGTGCACGCCGTGGGGGCCGGTGGCCTCCGAGCGCGGCCAGGGGTACTTCGTGCAGGCGTCGAGGGTGGCGCGGGTGAGGTTGAGCCCGACCGACCGGCCCTCGGCGTCGAAGGTCTTCGACTCCAGCCGGGTCAGCAGCCGCAGCGTCTGGGCGTTGCCCTCGAACCCACCGCAGTCGGCCGACAGCTCCGCCAGCACCCGCTCACCGTTGTGGCCGAAGGGCGGGTGGCCGAGGTCGTGGGCCAGGGCGGCGGTCTCGGCGATGTCGGGGTGCGTCCCGAGCGCCCGCGCCAGGTCGCGGGCGACCTGGGCCACCTCGAGGCTGTGCGTGAGCCGGTTGCGCACGAAGTCGTCGGTCTGCGGACCCACCACCTGGGTCTTGGCCGCGAGCCGGCGCGAGGCCGCCGCGTGCACGACGCGCGCGCGGTCGCGCTCGAACGCCAGCCGCACCGGTGCGTCCACCCTCTTGGGCGGCTCCGCGACGATGCGCTCGCGCGCCGAGTCGTCGTACAGGTCCTCGATGCTCATCGCCCGGTGAGCCTAGCGACGAGCGGCGACGTCGGGTTGACCGCCCGCATAGGTTGGGGGCGACTGACCGGCGATGGGGCGTGCACCTGGCAGGTCGCACCGGTCGAGAGGCGGACGTCATGTCGACGCCCACGGACCCCACCCCTCCCCCGCAACCGACTCCCCCGCAGCTGGCGGAGATCGACGGCGCGCTGCGTCTCCGGATGACCGACAGTCCGGGCCGCGACGTGCTCGACGGCGGGTGGTGGCCGCGCAGCCGCGACCTGGCGGTGGAGCTGGCGGACCTGGCCGACCACTTCCCTGCGTCGCTGGGCCGGATCACCGGAGTCGTCGTCTCGCCGCCCGACTGGGACGCGCGGATCCGCTCCGTCCCGTCGAACGCCGGCGACGTGACGGTCGAGTCCGTGGCGCGGGACGACACGCACCTGATCGAGCTCGCGACGACGACCCAGCCCCGGCTCCGGGTGCTGGTGGTGCCGCCGGACTTCACCGACGACCAGGGCGAGGAGGCCCTGCTCGCAGCGGCCACGCCCGGCAACGCTCACCCGGCGATCGAGCTGCTCGACACGGTCACCGAGCACCCCGACGTGGACCCGCGGGACCACTGGGGTGCGGACGCCTGACCCGGCGGAGGGCCGTCAGTAGACGGTGACGTGCACGTGGTCGTAGTGGTTGGCGGTGACCGAGCCGCGGTTCGGCATGCCGCGCCAGCCCTCGCCGGACCGCTCCACGGACCAGATCTGCTGCGAGAAGATGATGTACTCGATGCCGAGCGAGGAGTAGTTGGCCCGCAGGAAGTTGGCGACCAGCCAACCGGTGGATCCGCTGACCATGATGTCGATGGCGCGACCCTGGCCGTGCTCGCCGTCGCCACGCCACGTGCCGTAGCTGGTGATCTGCGGCCAGTTGGCGCAGACCACGTCGTGGATCTCGTAGAGCGCGGCGTGGCCGGCGTCGATCACGGAGCCGTTGCTGCACGTGCCACCGAGGCTCGGGCCCTGCTCGGGCTTGTCCTCGCTGAGGTAGTCGGAGGTGACCCACCGCGACTGGCCGTCGATGACGACCTGGGTGCGACCGGCCTGCTCGCGACCGGTGACGGACACCTGCTTGATGGCGCCGATCTCGCCGAGCTTGTCCGACTTCTCGCCGGGGCCGGCCCAGAGGTTGAGGGTCTCGGTGGTCCAGAAGCTGTCGTCGGCCTTCTTGGCCAGGCGGCGGGCCTGCTGGTCGACGGCGATGTCCTGGCGCGCGGCGGACTCGGCCTTGGCGGCCGTGCGGATCTGCGACCGCGAGGCGATCGCGTCACCGCGCCGGCTCAGGGCCGTCGTGTTCGAGAGGTACTGGCCGGTGTCGGCGGAGGCCAGGAGGCTGTCGTCGTCGGAGGGGGCCGGGCTCGCAGCGAGCACGCCCATGGTCACCGCGGACAGCGTCGCCACGACGGCGAGCGGTGCGGACACCAGGACGGAACGAGGGACTCTCGACGGACGGGGGGCAGCAGGGGTTTCCCGCTTGTGGCGATGCTGAGCCACAGCGCTGATCCTTTGCGTTTGCTGACGGGGGACTGCGCCGAACCACGAGGTGAAAGCGGGGGAAGACCTCGTGCCCACGTCGACGCGATCATCGAGTGAAGCACAGGATTCTCGCCCTGTCCCAATTGTCCACAGTTAAATCAGACGTGTTCGTGCTCACCCGGCACGGATCGCTTCGTACGCCGACAGGTGCCGCCTGCAGCCCCAGGTCAGCCCCGGTCAGCCGGTCAGCCGCCGGTCGTCTCGTGGGCGTCCTCGCGCACGTGCGCGCCGCGGCCGTCGGTGTCGTCGAGCCAGCCCTCGGGGAGCACCACCCGGGAGCGTGGCGAGCCCTGCCGTCCGCGGGGCGTGCCGAGCTCGCGCTCGGGGAAGGTCTCGGTCGGGTCGAGCGCGTCGAGCAGGCCGTCGAGCGTCTCGAGGGAGTCGACGAGGGCGAGCTGGCGACGCAGCTCGCCGCCGGCGCCGAAGCCCTTGAGGTACCACGTCACGTGCTTGCGGAACTCCTTGCAGCCCCGCTCCTCCCCCATGTGCTGGGAGAGGAGCTCGGCGTGGCGGCGCATCATGGTGCGCACCTCGCCCAGCGTGGGCAGCGTGGCGACGTCGTCGCCCGCGAACGCGGCGGCCAGGTCGCGGAACAGCCACGGACGGCCCAGGCAGCCGCGGCCCACGACGACGCCCGCGACGCCGGTCTGCTCGACCATCCGCACCGCGTCGGCCGCCTCCCAGATGTCGCCGTTGCCGAGGACCGGGATGTCGACGTGGTCGACGAGGGCGGCGATGGCGTCCCAGTCGGCCTCGCCGGAGTAGGCCTGCTGCACGGTGCGCCCGTGCAGGGCGATCGCGGCGACGCCGGTCTCCTGCGCGATCCGGCCGGCGTCGAGGTAGGTCAGGTGGTCGTCGTCGAGTCCCTTGCGGGTCTTCATCGTCACCGGCACGTCGTAGGGCGCCGCTGCGGCGACCGCGTGCTCGAGGATCTCGCCGAGCAGGCCCCGCTTCCAGGGCAGCGCTCCCCCGCCGCCCTTGCGGGTGACCTTGGGCACCGGGCAGCCGAAGTTGAGGTCGACGTGGCCGACGCCGTGGTCGGCGCAGAGGATCTCCACGGCCTTGCCGATGTAGACCGGGTCGGAGCCGTAGAGCTGCACCGAGCGCACCGACTCGAGCTCGTCGAAGACCAGCATCTTCTTGGTGGTCTCGTCACCCTCGACGAGCCCGCGGCTGGTGATCATCTCGCAGACGTAGAGGCCGGCACCCTGCTCGGCGCACAGCCGGCGGTAGGCGGCGTTGGTGATGCCCGCCATCGGCGCCAGCACGACCGGCGTCTCGACGCGCAGCGACCCCAGCGTCAGGGAGTCGGGCAGCGAGGTCATTCCCCCATTGTCGAACCGGCGCGCGCTGCGGCCCAAATCAGCCGCGCACCGGGGCTGCGAGGGTCACCACCACATGTACGACTCGTAGGGCGTGCTGATGTTGCCGCCGAAGTCCGAGGCCCGCTGGCAGGCTCCGCCGACCCTGCACCGCACCAGCACCGCGCCGCGCGGGGATCCGAGCTGGAGGACGAGCCGCTCGTCGGACTCCCACCGGACGGTCTGCTCGTGGGCGGACGTGATCGACCAGTTGTCCATGGTGATCCGCTTGCCGAAGGCGATCGAGTCCAGCAGCGTGCCGTCGTCCATCCGTCGTACGTCGAGGATGGCGGGGCTGTTGAAGCCGGACCTGGCGATGCGGAGACCGGCCACGGTCGTGCCGTCGGGCGAGATCGCCAGCGGGCTGAAGGCCTCGGCCCATGCGGGCGTGCCCGGCGCCGAGATCGTGGTCGGTCCGTAGAGCCGTCCGGTCGTGCGGACGAACATCAGGTCGTCACGCAACGAGACGTAGGTGGCGTTGTTGGCGATCTCGGTCTTCGACGTGCGCGGCACCCAGTCGATCAGGCGGAGCCGGCCGAACTTGTTCTCCGCATAGGTGGCGATGTGTCCCGCGTCGACGTCCATCGGAGTCAGGAAGGCACCGGTGTAGCTGCTGCCGAGGTACTTGCCGGCGAGCGTCATCGCGTCCCGGGTGCTGCCGCCGCGGTCGAAGACGCTGGAGACCAGCATCTTCCCGTCGCGGGCGAGCAGCCAGCCGATCGCGGAGTCGCCCTGGCCGTAGGAGGTCACGCGGCTGTGCTTGATCTCCGCGGGCCGGCGACCGGGGCGGACGGCGATGACCCGGCTGAGGTAGCCCTTGCGGACCGCGACGAGCCAGCCCTTGCGGCTCTCCCCCAGCAGCTGGCGCTGCTCGCCGTTGACAGGGGTGCGGATCGGGAGCGTGGCGCCGCCGGCGGTGTGGATGACGCCGTCCTGCATGAAGTCGATCGCTGCGTCGCGCCCGCGCGGCAGGCGGGTCGCCACGATCGTGCGGGTCGGCGGATCGCCGGCGCGAGCGCCGTCGTCATAGGCCGGTGCGGCCGAGGCGGCCGCCGCGGGCACCGTCAGACCGACCAGCAGGGCCAGGCCCAGGAAGCCGTGCTCGAGCTCGCATGTCATCCCCCGATGCGTGAGTGGCTCACTGCCCACAGTGCCACACCGGGACGGATCAGCAGCCGACGAACTTCTCCGCGAACCAGCGGGTGATGCCGTCGAGGCTGACGCGCTCCTGGGCCATCGTGTCGCGCTCGCGGATGGTGACCGCGTTGTCGTCGAGCGTCTCGAAGTCGACGGTGACGCAGTAGGGCGTGCCGATCTCGTCCTGGCGGCGGTAGCGACGGCCGATCGCGCCGGAGTCGTCGAACTCGACGTTCCAGTTCTGGCGCAGCTCCGCGGCGAGGGCCTTGGCCTTGGGCGAGAGGTCGGCGTTGCGGCTCAGCGGCAGGACCGCGACCTTGACCGGCGCGAGGCGCGGGTCGAGCTTGAGCACGACGCGCTTGTCGACGCCACCCTTGGTGTTGGGGGCCTCGTCCTCGGTGTAGGCGTCGATCAGGAACGCCATCAGCGAGCGGGTCAGGCCGGCGGCGGGCTCGATGACGTAGGGCAGGTAGCGCTCGTCGGCGGCCTGGTCGTAGTAGGACAGGTCCTTGCCGGAGAACTCGCTGTGCTGCTTGAGGTCGAAGTCGGTGCGGTTGGCGACACCCTCGAGCTCCTCGAAGTCACGGCCGGAGAACCCGAAGCGGTACTCGATGTCGGTCGTGCCCTTGGAGTAGTGGGACAGCTTCTCCTGCGGGTGCTCGTAGTGGCGCAGGTTGTCGGGGTTGATGCCGAGGTCGACGTACCAGCGGGTGCGCTCCTCGATCCAGTAGCGGAACCACTCGTCGTCCTCGCCGGGCTTGACGAAGAACTCCATCTCCATCTGCTCGAACTCGCGGGTGCGGAAGATGAAGTTGCCGGGCGTGATCTCGTTGCGGAAGCTCTTGCCCATCTGGGCGATGCCGAACGGCGGCTTCTGGCGGCTCGAGGTCACGATGTTGGCGAAGTTGAGGAAGATGCCCTGCGCGGTCTCGGGCCGCAGGTAGTGCAGGCCGGACTCGTCCTCGATCACACCGAGGTAGGTCTTGAGCATCATGTTGAAGTTGCGCGGCGGCGTCCACGCGTTGCGGGTGCCGCAGTTGGGGCAGGCGATGAGCTCGTTGATGTCGACCGTGTCGGGGTCGATCGGCTTCTCCGGGGTGCCCTTCTTCGCGGCGTAGTCCTCCTGGAGGTGGTCCTCGCGGAAGCGCTTGTGGCACGACTGGCACTCGGTCAGCGGGTCGCTGAAGGTGCTCAGGTGGCCGGAGGCCTCCCACGTGCGGGTGGGGAGGATGACGCTGGAGTCGAGGCCGACGACGTCGTCGCGCCGGGTGACCATGAACTTCCACCACTGGCGCTTGATGTTCTCCTTGAGCTCCACGCCGAGCGGGCCGTAGTCCCAGGCGGACTTGGTGCCGCCGTAGATCTCACCGCAGGGGTAGACGAAGCCTCGGAACCAGCGCGTGATGCCACGAGGCTGACCCGCTCCTGCGCCATCGTGTCGCGGTCGCGGACGGTGACGGCGTGGTCCTCGAGGGTCTCGAAGTCGACGGTGACGCAGTAGGGCGTGCCGATCTCGTCCTGGCGGCGGTAGCGACGGCCGATGGCCCCGGAGTCGTCGAAGTCGACGTTCCAGTTCGGCGCAGCTCGGCGGCGAGCGCCTTGGCCTTGGGCGAGAGGTCGGCGTTGCGGCTCAGCGGCAGCACGGCGACCTTGACCGGCGCGAGGCGCGGGTCGAGCTTGAGCACGACGCGCTTGTCGACCCCGCCCTTGGTGTTGGGCGCCTCGTCCTCGGTGTAGGCGTCGATGAGGAAGGCCATCAGCGAGCGGGTCAGGCCGGCAGCGGGCTCGATGACGTAGGGCAGGTAGCGCTCGTCGGCGGCCTGGTCGTAGTAGGACAGGTCCTTGCCGGAGAACTCGCTGTGCTGCTTGAGGTCGAAGTCGGTGCGGTTGGCGATGCCCTCGAGCTCCTCGAAGTCACGGCCGGAGAACCCGAAGCGGTACTCGATGTCGGTCGTGCCCTTGGAGTAGTGCGACAGCTTCTCCTCCGGGTGCTCGTAGTGGCGCAGGTTGTCGGGGTTGATGCCGAGGTCGACGTACCAGCGGGTGCGCTCCTCGATCCAGTAGCGGAACCACTCGTCGTCCTCGCCGGGCTTGACGAAGAATCCATCTCCATCTGCTCGAACTCGCGGGTGCGGAAGATGAAGTTGCCGGGGGTGATCTCGTTGCGGAAGCTCTTGCCCATCTGGGCGATGCCGAAGGGTGGCTTCTGGCGGCTCGAGGGTCACCACGTTGGCGAAGTTGAGGAAGATGCCCTGCGCGGTCTCCGGGCGGAGGTAGTGCAGGCCGGACTCGTCCTCGATGACGCCGAGGTAGGTCTTGAGCATCATGTTGAAGTTGCGCGGCTTTGGTCCACGCGTTGCGGGTGCCGCAGTTGGGGCACGCGACCGACTCGTTGATGTCGAGCGTCGTCGGGGTCGGTCTGGGATGCCCTTCTTGGCCGCGTGGTCCTCCTGGAGGTGGTCCTCGCGGAAGCGCTTGTGGCACGACTGGCACTCGACGAGCGGGTCGCTGAAGGTGCTCAGGTGGCCTCGAGGCCTCCCAGGTGCGCGTCGGGAGGATGACGCCGGAGTCGAGGCCCACGACGTCGTCACGCCGGGTGACCATGAACTTCCACCACTGGCGCTTGATGTTCTCCTTGAGCTCCACGCCCAGCGGGCCGTAGTCCCACGCGGGAGCGGGTGCCGCCGTAGATCTCACCGCACGGGTAGACGAAGCCTC
>CAVVQR010000014.1:0-63517 GCA_963750445.1 uncultured Actinomycetota bacterium
GTGTCAGCGCTCCTGCTCGTCTGCGAGCTGGCGGCCGCCGCCAAGGCCGAGGGCCGCGGCCTCACCGACATCCTCGACGACATCGCCCACGAGCACGGGCTGCACGCGACCGACCAGCTCTCGGTGCGCTTCGACGACCTCTCCGACATCCCGGCGACCATGGACCGCCTGCGCGCCACCCCGCCGACCGCCCTCGGCGGGCTCGCGGTCGAGAAGGCCGAGGACCTCTCCCTGGGCTCGCCCGAGCTGCCCCCCACCGACGGGCTGCGCTACTCCCTCGCCGAGGGCGCCCGCGTCATCGTGCGCCCGAGCGGGACCGAGCCGAAGGTGAAGTGCTACCTCGAGGTCGTCATCCCGGTCGAGGGCGACGTGGACGCCGCGCGGATCTCCGCCGCGGGCCGGCTCGACGCGATCAAGGCCGACCTGCGGGGCGCGGCCTTCGGCCAGCCACTCGGTGGTTGAGGTGCGAGCGCGGCGAGCCTCGAGACCTCTCGTCCTCGCCCTGACGGCCGCACTGCTCACCTGCCTCGTGCCGCCGGCACAGTCCTACGCCGCGACGCACCAGGCCCAGGGGCCGCGCACCTGGCGGGTCGGTCCGGACCGTGCCCTGACGGTGCCGAGCCAGGCCGCCGCCGTGGCCCGCGACGGCGACACCGTCCTGATCGACCCGGGCACCTACTCCGGCGACGTCGCGACATGGACGCAGGACGACCTGACCCTGCGTGGTGACGGCGGCCGCGCGCACCTGCGTGCCGACGGCCAGGACGCCCAGGGCAAGGCGATCTGGGTGATCGCCGGCGACCGCACCACGGTGGACCGCATCGAGCTCAGTGGTGCCGCGGTCGCGGACCGCAACGGCGCGGGCATCCGGCAGGAGGGCACCGGGCTCACCGTCACGCGCAGCTGGTTCCACGACAACGAGAACGGCATCCTCACCGGCGCCGACCCGGCCAGCGACGTGGTGATCCGCAGGTCGCGCTTCTTCCGCAACGGTGCCGGCGACGGCTACTCCCACAACCTCTACGTCGGCGCGGTGCGCTCGCTCACCGTGACCGGCAGCTGGCTCTCCGACGCCGACACCGGCCACGAGCTCAAGTCCCGCGCGGCAGCGCAACACGATCGTGGCCAACCGGATCAGCGACGGCGACGCCACCGCGAGCTACTCGATCGACCTGCCCAACGGCGGGCGCTCCCTGGTCGCCGGCAACGTCATCGTCCAGGGTCCGCGCTCGGACAACCCGGCCCTGGTCTCCTACGGCGCCGAGGGCCTGACCAACGCGTCCCACACGCTCTGGGTCGTCAACAACACCTTCGTCAACCGGCGGACCTCCGGCACCTTCGTCGCGCTCGCCGAGGGCACCCGCGCCCACCTGCGCAACAACCTGCTCGTCGGGCCCGGCGACCTGAGCATCCCGGCCGCGGGCGACGCCCGTGCCAACCGTCGCGTCGGACCCCGCGGCTTCGTCTCCCCCGCGACGGAGGACTTCCGGCTCCGCCCGTCCTCCCCCGCCGTCGACCGGGGAGCACGCGTGCCGCCCGCGTGGCAGGCACGCTGGGAGTACGTCGCCCCGGCCGGGCTGGTCCGCCGCCAGGCTGTGGGTCGATCCGACCTCGGGGCCCACGAGCTCCGGTAGTGTCGACCTCATGGTCCTGACCGGCTCCGACGTGGCGCGTGCGCGGCTCGCGCTCGTCCTCGCGCTGGCCGGTCTCGCGTCGGTCGTGGCCGCTGCCTCACTCGCGCCGGCCCTGTCCACGCAGGCGATCGTGCTGCTGACCGCCCTCTCGGCGGCCACCGCGCTGGTCGGGATGCACGGCCTCGTGGCGGTGCCCGCAGCCGGCGTGCAGTCGCTGCGCCCGCCCCGCCGGGCCACCGCCGTGCCGCTCGTGCTGGCCGGCCGGACCACCGACGTGGGCCACCACCCGGTCCGTCCGCGCGCTCCTGGACTCGTCTGACCCTCGCCCTGCGCGAGGCACGTCAGACCCGTCCCACCTCATCCAGGAGCCACCCATGTCCCTGCTCGAACCGTTCTCGCACGCCCTCGCCGCGGTCCTCGCGGCCACGCACGACGCCCTCACCACGCTCGGCACGTCGCCGGACTCCGCCCTCACCTGGCTGCTCTGCGTCGCGGCCGTCGTGGTGCTGGTGCGCACCGCCCTGCTCCCGCTCGTCGTCCACGGCGTACGCCAGGCGCATGCCGCCGCCCGCGCCCGGCCCCACCTCCAGCGCGTGGCCGAGCGCTACCGCGGCCGGACCGATGCCGAGAGCCTGCGACGCCTGATGGCGGAGCGTCGCGACGTCTCGGCGGAGCACGGCGTGAGCCGGCTCGGCTGCCTGCCGGTGCTGGCCCAGGTGCCGGTCTGGCTGGCGCTCTACCACCTGCTCGGCGACGTCGCCTCGGGCACGACGGTCGGTGCGATGAGCACCGCACTGGTCTCGTCGCTCGGCGCGGCCTCCCTGCTCGGCGTCTCCCTCGCCGCGCACGGCTACCTCGGCTCCGGGATCGCCCACCTCGGCGTGGTGGCCGGCCTCGCGATCACCGCAGCGACGCTGTCCTACGTCACGCAGAGGTTCTTCGTGTCGCCCAACACGTCCCTCGACGGCCTGCCCGAGGCGATGGCCACCGCACATCGGGTGATGCCGGCCCTGTCGGCCGTGGGTCTCCTGGTCGCCGCCAGCGTCGTACCGGTCACCCTGCTGGCCTACTGGGTGCTCAACTCCGCCTGGACCCTCGGCCAGTCGGCCGTCATCACCCGCTGGTTCCCGACACCGGGGACGGAGGCCGCACGCAGGCTCGACGCTCTCGGTGGGTGAGGCTCAGAGGAAGCTCAGAGGAAGCTCAGAGGAAGAACGTCACGACCAGGACCACGAGGGCCGCCGCGATCAGGCCGACGGGCAGCCAGGCCCGCTCGCGGTGAACGGGGTCGGGCAGGGCCAGCTGCTCGGGCGAGCCGGGAACGACCCCGGCGGCGGTGCGGGCGCGGTCGACCAGGTCGTGGAGACGGTTCTCCACGAACTCGGCGTAGGGCATGCCCTCGCGCGCCTCGCCCGAGGCGTCCGGGGCTCGGCGCGCGGTGATCGCCTTGCGCCAGGACCGGCCGACCACCGACGAGACCCACCGACGGTCGTCGGCACGCACGGCCAGGACCTGGCGCACGGCCATCTCCTCGACCGCGGCGAGCCGGATGTGGACCGTCTCGGCGAGGTTCTGCATGACGAGGTGGTGCTGGGTCGCCCACAGCGCCGGGCGCAGCATCGACGCCCACGCCAGCACCCCGACCAGCAGCGCCAGACCCACCACCCACGGCGGGAATCCCTCGTCGAGGTAGACCAGCCCGAAGACGACCAGCACGGCACTCAGACCCAGCGTCAGCCAGCCGGTCACCCGGCCACTCGTGGCGTGGAAACGCTCGACCACGGCGTCCGGGTCGTCCTGCAGGCGTGCCATGTTCTCCTCGTCCATTTGGGCAGTTCTTGGTCCCCTGGGGATTGCCGGGGTCCTCCCGGCCAACTCTATGCTGGGCCGGTGACACCCACTGCCAGCTCAACGGCGAGCTCCAGCTCCACGCACGGGGTCCACGACGACATCGTGCGTTCGGACTCCTCGCTCCGCCGATTCCTCCACGGCCTCCCCGGGGTCGACCAGGTCGGCTGCGAGGCCCGCGCCGCCGGTCTGGGGACGCGCTCCATCAAGACCACGTCGAAGGCCTACGCCATCGACCTGGCCATCCGGATGGTCGACCTGACCACGCTCGAGGGATCCGACACCCACGGCAAGGTCCGGGCCCTGGCGTCCAAGGCGATGCGCCCCGACCCCGCCGACCCGTCCTGCCCGGCCACGGCCGCAGTCTGCGTCTATCCCGACATGGTCGCGACCGCCAGGCAGACCCTCGGCACCAGCGGCGTCCACGTCGCCGCGGTCGCCACCGCGTTCCCCAGCGGCCGGGCGGCGATGGACATCAAGCTCGCCGACACGCGTGACGCGGTCGAGGCCGGCGCCGACGAGATCGACATGGTCATCGACCGTGGCGCCTTCCTGTCCGGCCGCTACCTCGACGTCTACGAGGAGATCGCCCAGGTCCGCGAGGCGTGCGCCCGCCCCGACGGGACGAGCGCGCACCTCAAGGTGATCTTCGAGACCGGTGAGCTGCAGACCTACGACAACGTCCGTCGCGTCAGCTGGTTGGCGATGATGGCCGGCGGCCACTTCATCAAGACCTCCACCGGCAAGGTGCAGCCCGCCGCGACCCTCCCGGTCACCCTGGTCATGCTCGAGGCCGTGCGCGACTTCCGCGAGCAGACCGGCCAGATGGTCGGCGTGAAGCCCGCGGGTGGCATCAGGACCACCAAGGACGCGATCAAGTACCTCGTCATGGTCAACGAGATCGCCGGGCCCGACTGGCTGGACCCCGACTGGTTCCGCTTCGGCGCCTCCACCCTGCTCAACGACCTGCTGATGCAGCGCACCAAGATGACGACCGGTCGCTACTCCGGTCCCGACTACTTCACGCTGGACTGAGGCTCACATGTTCGAGTACGCCCCCGCACCCGAGTCGCGCGCGATCGTCGACATCAAGGCGTCCTACGGCCTGTTCATCAACGGCGAGTTCGTCGACGGCCACGGCTCGTCGTTCAAGACGGTCAACCCCGCCACCGAGGAGGTCCTCGCCGAGGTCGCCGAGGCCAGCGACGCCGACGTCGACGAGGCCGTCAAGGCAGCGCGCCGCGCCTACACCCGCGTCTGGTCGCGGATGTCGGGTGCCGAGCGCGCCAAGTACCTCTACCGGATCGCCCGGATCATCCAGGAGCGCGGCCGTGAGCTCGCCGTCCTGGAGTCGATCGACAACGGCAAGCCGATCAAGGAGTCGCGCGACGTCGACATCCCGGTCGTGGCGGCCCACTTCTTCTACTACGCCGGCTGGGCCGACAAGCTCGAGCACTCCGGCTACGGCTCGACGCCGCTCGGTGTCGCCGGCCAGATCATCCCGTGGAACTTCCCGCTCCTCATGCTGGCGTGGAAGATCGCCCCGGCGCTCGCCTGCGGCAACACCGTCGTGCTCAAGCCGGCCGAGACGACCCCGCTGACCGCCCTGCTGTTCGCGGAGATCTGCCAGCAGGCCGACCTCCCGCCCGGCGTGGTCAACATCGTCACCGGCGCCGGTGCCACCGGCCGCGCGATCGTCTCGCACCCCGACGTGGACAAGGTGGCCTTCACCGGCTCCACCGAGGTCGGCAAGGCGATCGCCCGCGCGGTCGCCGGCACGGACAAGAAGGTCACCCTCGAGCTCGGCGGCAAGGCCGCCAACATCGTCTTCGACGACGCCCCGCTCGACCAGGCGATCGAGGGCATCGTCAACGGCATCTTCTTCAACCAGGGCCACGTGTGCTGCGCCGGCTCGCGCCTGCTCGTGCAGGAGTCCGTCGCCGACGAGGTGATGGAGCGGCTCAAGCGCCGCATGGCGACCCTGCGCGTGGGCGACCCGCTCGACAAGAACACCGACGTGGGTGCGATCAACTCCGCCGAGCAGCTGGCCAAGATCCGCGAGCTCTCCGCCATCGGCGAGGCCGAGGGCGCCGAGCGCTGGTCCGCCCCGTGCGACCTCCCGTCCAACGGCTACTGGTTCGCCCCGACCGTCTTCACCGGCGTCACCCAGGCCCACCGGATCGCCCGCGAGGAGATCTTCGGCCCGGTCCTGTCCGTGCTGACCTTCCGGACGCCGTCCGAGGCGGTGGAGAAGGCCAACAACACCCCGTTCGGCCTCTCGGCCGGCGTGTGGACCGACAAGGGCTCGCTGATCCTGTCCATGGCCAACCGGCTGCGGGCCGGCGTGGTCTGGGCCAACACGTTCAACAAGTTCGACCCGACCTCGCCGTTCGGCGGCTACAAGGAGTCCGGCTACGGCCGCGAGGGCGGCCGCCACGGGCTCGAGGCCTACCTCAGGACCAACGAGAAGGGAACGGACAGCTGATGTCCCGCATCGACGTGCGCAAGACCTACAAGCTCTACATCGGCGGCCAGTTCCCCCGCTCGGAGTCGGGCCGCTCCTACGTCGTCAACGACGCGAAGGGCAAGCTCCTCGCCAACGCCGCGCTGGCCTCCCGCAAGGACGCCCGTGACGCCGTCGTCGCGGCCCGCGCCGCCTTCGGTGGCTGGTCCGGCCGGACCGCCTACAACCGCGCCCAGGTCGTCTACCGGGTCGCCGAGGTGATGGAGGGTCGCCGCGAGCAGTTCGAGGCCGAGCTCCGCGCCTCGGAGGGCATCTCCGCGGCCAGGGCCCGCACCTACGTCGACGCCGCGATCGACCGCCTGGTCTGGTACGCCGGCTGGGCCGACAAGATCACCCAGGTCGTCGGCAACGCCAACCCGGTGGCCGGCCCCTACTTCAACCTGTCCACCCCCGAGCCCAGCGGCGTCATCGCCGTCGTCGCCCCGCAGGGCCCGCTCCTGGGCCTGGTCAGCGTCGTCGCGCCGCTCATCATCACCGGCAACACCGTCGTCGTGATCGCCAGCGAGCAGCACCCGCTGACCGCGATCACCCTCGGCGAGGTGATGGCGACCAGCGACCTGCCCGGTGGCGTGGTCAACGTGCTCACCGGCTCGCAGGCCGAGATCGCCCCCTGGCTGGCCTCGCACATGGACGTCAACGGCATCGACCTCACCGGCATCACCGACAGCGGGCTCGCGACCGACCTGGAGGCGGCGGGCGCCGACAACCTCAAGCGCGTACGCCGTCCCGCCCCCGACACCGACTGGCTCGCCGAGCCGCCGCTGGACCGGATGACCCGGTTCCTCGAGACCAAGACGGTCTGGCACCCGATCGGCGTCTGAACCCTCATAGCGACGCAGCACAGCAGAAGGCCCCCGGAGATCTCCGGGGGCCTTCTGCGTGGGCGGCTCAGCGGTTGAGCAGGGCCTGGGCCAGCACGCCGAGGATCTCGTTGGGGTTGTTCACCAGGTAGTTCTGGCCACCCGTCGCCGCGGCGATCTGGTCGAGCTCACCGGTGTCGGCGTCCTGCGAGATGCCGATGATGATCACCTTGACCGGCTTGGCCGGGTCGCGGAGCGACTTGAGCTGGTTGATCAGCGAGTCGAGCGAGAGCGAGCTGGTGTCGTCGCTGGCGCCGTCGGTGAAGATCACCACGGAGTTGAACCACGCCGGGTCCCACTTCTCCTGCGCGTACTTGTACGCCGCCAGCGTCGTGTCCATGACGCCGGTGCCGCCGCGGACCCGGCCGATCAGCTTGTCGGCCTCGCTGCGGACCACGTCGCCGTGGGTGCCCGCAGCGCCCGCGTCGGCGTCGAGGCGGTCGAGGGTGGCGTACTCCGCCCAGGAGGCGCCGTCGGCACCGCGGTTCTTCGAGAAGCCCCAGATGCCGATGCGGGCCTGTGCCGGGAAGGCGTCGAGCGCGAGCTGGGAGGCCTGCACGGCCAGCCCGACGCGGGTGGTGTCGCCGATGGCGAGCTTCATCGACCCGGACAGGTCGACCACCGCGAGGATGCTCGAGGGGACGGCCAGCACGCGCCACTTGCGCAGCGTGTCGTCGGTCGTCTTCTGCGCCACGGTGTTGAGGACCTGCTCGTCACCGAGGCCGATGTCGTTGGGCAGGGGTGCGCCGTCGGGGCCGCGCAGCTCGGCGGCCGCGATCGCCTCCGTGCCGGCGCTCGAGGTGAACCAGCGGGTGATCGCACGGCCCACGCGGGCGGAGATGTCGCCGCCCGAGGAGAGGATGTCCTTGGTGCCGCGGTTCACGTCGATCAGCGGGTACTGCAGCATCGGGACGCCGGTCTTGGGCGCCACCAGGGTGAGCTGGTCGTTGCTGCGGCGAGCCGTCAGGTAGGCCTGCTCGGTGGCGGGCACCAGCTGCGTGCTGGACGCGGAGATCGTGCCGAGGTCGGTCTCGTTGGCACTGCCGGCCACGGCGCGCTCGCCGTAGGTCTGGGCGACCGGGACGGTCTTCTCCTCGATGGAGGCAGCGGTCTCGCCGGTCTTCTTCATCTCGGCGTACGGCGCCAGCAGGGCGAGCGCGGAGGCGCCCTCCGCGTTGGGGTCGGCCATCGCCAGGGCTGCCGCCGCCGAGGGTGCCGACCCACGACGCGGGAGCCTGGGCCGAGGGACCGCCGATGAGCCCGACGGGCGTCTGGGCGAGGACGTCGGCGATCGGCGTGCCGGTCCAGCCGGCCGCCGTGAGCTGGCCCTTCCAGGTCGGGCTGTCCGGGATCCAGATCTCGGGGAGCTCGGCGTTGGGGTCGCTCAGGAGCGCGACCACGTCGTTGACCGATCCGGTGCTGACCTGGATGTCGATGCACGGCTCGTCGGCGTTGACGTCCTTGACGGCCTGCTTCACCAGGTCCTCCATCACGGGAGCCGTGGTGAGGGTGACCTCCTCGGAGACGCAGTCGGCGGCCTCGGTCGCGCTGTCGCTGCGCATGGCGAAGAAGCCGATGAGGCCCACCACGAGCAGCAGGGCGAGTCCGGCGAACAGCCAGATGTTCGGCATGCGCCGGCCGGCGCCTCCGGCGGTGTCCGCGGCTTCGGGCGCGGTCGAGTCGCTGAGACTCATGAGGGTCCTCCCACAGAGGTGTCAATCGGGGGTCTGGGCGAGGCTAATCTGCAGCCTGACCGTCCGTGGCCGAACGAGGAAATGAGTCTGTAACGATGCACACAGCCCAGGTGGTCGTCCTGGCCGGTCCCAGCGGCGCCGGGAAGTCACGCCTCGCTGAGCGCCTCGGACTGCCCGTCCTGCGCCTGGACGACTTCTACAAGGACGGCGACGACCCGACGCTGCCCCGGATCACCCACGGGGCCAACGAGGGGCTGGTCGACTGGGACCACCCCGACTCCTGGCACCGGGAGGACGCGCTGGTGGCCCTGCGGGAGCTCTGCGCCACCGGGCACAGCGACGTACCGATCTACGAGATCGCCCAGAACGGGCGCTGCGGCTCGCGCACCGTCGACCTCGGCGGCAGCACGCGCTTCGTCGCAGAGGGGATCTTCGCCCCCGAGGTGGTGGCTGCCTGCCGCGACGAGGGCATGCTCGCCGCGGCCTACTGCATCACCCAGCACCCGCTGGTCACCTTCTGGCGCCGCCTGACCCGCGACCTGCGCGAGCACCGCAAGCCCCCGCTGATGCTCGTACGCCGCGGGACGGCGCTGATGCGCGACCAGCAGCGCGTCGTGGCCCACGCGCTCCGGCAGGGCTGCCGCAGGGCCACGGGCGACCAGGCCTACGCCGACCTGACCTGACCTGACCGCCTGAGGTTCCTCAGCCCTGGGCGGCGAGCTGGGCGGCGAGGTCGGCGTAGCCCGGCTTGACGATCTCCTCGATGATCGCGAGACGCTCGTCGAAGGGCAGGAACGCCGACTTCATCGCGTTGATGGTGAACCAGCGCAGGTCCTCCAGCGTGTAGTCGAACGCCTCGACCAGCCCGTGCATCTCGTCGGTCATCGACGTCCCGCTCATCAGGCGGTTGTCGGTGTTGATCGTGACCCGGAAGCGCAGGCGGGTGAGCAGCCCGATCGGGTGCTCGGCGAACGACTCGGCGGCACCGGTCTGGATGTTGGAGCTGGGGCACATCTCCAGCGGGATCCGCTTGTCGCGGACGTAGGCGGCCAGGCGACCCAGCTCGACGGACCCGTCCTCGGCGACGGTGATGTCGTCGATGATCCGCACGCCGTGGCCGAGGCGGTCCGCGCCGCACCACTGGAGCGCCTCCCAGATCGACGGCAGCCCGAAGGCCTCCCCCGCATGGATCGTGAAGTGGGCGTTCTCGCGCTGCATGTACTCGAAGGCGTCGAGGTGCCGGGTGGGCGGGAAGCCGGCCTCGGCGCCCGCGATGTCGAAGCCCGCGACACCGCGGTCGCGCCAGGCGATGGCGAGCTCGGCGATCTCCATCGACCGGGCCTGGTGCCGCATCGCGGTCAGCAGCTGTCGTACGACGATCCTGCCGCCGCTCGCGGCCATCCCCGCGTCGAAGCCCTCCTGGACCGACGCGACGACCTCGTCGAGCGACATCTGTCCGGACACGTGCTGCTCGGGGGCGTAGCGCACCTCCGCGTAGACCACGCCGTCGGCGGCGAGGTCCTCGACGCACTCGCGGGCGACGCGGGCGATGGCGGGACCGTTCTGCATGACGGCGACGGTGTGGTCAAAGGTCTCGAGGTAGCGCACCAGCGACCCGGAGTCGGCCGACTCGGCGAACCAACGGCCCAGCGAGGCGGCATCGGGCGCCGGCAGCTCGTGGCCGATCTCCGCGGCGAGCTCGACGATCGTCTGCGGTCGCAGTCCGCCGTCGAGGTGGTCGTGCAGCAGCACCTTGGGCGCCGCGTGCACCTGTGCGCGGGTGGGAGTGGTCATCGGCCCATCCAATCAGGACGGCCACCGTTCAAGCACTATGTTCGTGCCCATGCGCACCTTCACCACGCTCGAGGACGTCGCCGCGGCCGCCGGTCAGGAGATCGGCACCAGCGAGTGGCTCGACATCGACCAGGCCAGGATCGACTCCTTCGCCGACGCCACCCTCGACCACCAGTGGATCCACGTGGACGTCGAGCGCGCCGCCTCCGGCCCGTTCGCCACGACGATCGCGCACGGCTTCCTGACCCTCAGCCTGCTCCCCCACTTCGCCTCGCAGGTGTTCAGCCTGGAGACGCCGGGGGCTCGCCTCAACTACGGGTTGGAGAAGGTGCGCTTCCCCAGCCCGGTGCCGGTCGACAGCCGCCTGCGCTCGCACGTGCGGTTCGGCGAGGTGCGCGAGCTGCCCGCCGGCAAGCAGCTGATCGTCGAGCACACCGTCGAGATCGAGGGTCAGGACAAGCCCGCGTGCGTGGCCGCGCACGTCGTCCTGCTCCTGGCCTGACCGGCCGGATTGGCCTGACCCGTCCCGGGAGCCCTCAGCGCGAGAGCACCGCCTGCGCGAAGACCTCGAGCACGTCGTCGGGCTGGGCCGCGAGGTAGGCCTCGCCGCCGGTCACGTGCGCCATCTGGCGCAGTGCGTCGAGGTCGGCGTCCCCGCTGATGGCGATGCCCACCAGCCGGACCGGACGCGCCGGGTCCCGCAGCTCGCGCAACCGGTCCAGCAGCGCCTGCAGCCCGATCGACCCCGGGTCCTCGTTGCGACCGTCGGTCATCAGGACCACCGCGTTGGAGTAGGTCGGGCGATAGCTGCGCAACGCCTCGCGATAGGCCGCGAGCGCCGTGTCGTAGAGACCCGTCCCACCACCGGTGAGCCCCGGGAGCTCGGCGGCCCGCTCGCGCAGGGCGTAGCGCTGCGTCCGTCCGAAGCGCAGGTCGTCGAGCCGGCGGATCGGCTCGAGCTCGCGCCAGTCCTGGCCGGGACCACCCTTGTCGATGGAGAACACCCACAGGCCCACCCGTGCGTGGCCGGGCAGGAACGAGAGCCCGACCCCGGCCGCATCGGCGAGCAGGTCCATCCGGGTGCCGTTGCCGGCGTCGATGTCCATCGACCCCGAGGCGTCCACGACCGCGAGGATCGCGGACGGCACGGCGAGGGTGCGCCACGACTGGACGGCCGCGACGATCGCGGCTGCCGACGGCGTACGCAGCAGGGTGGTGACGTCCGAGACGGCTCCCGGTGACGTCTCGTCGCCGGCCGCCCGGAGCCCCTGCTTGCGGACCTCGGACCTGCCCTCGTCGCTGGTGAGGTAGTCGATCAGGCTGCGGGCGACGGCCCGGGCGCCGGGCTGGGCGTCCGCGTCGACCGCGACCGGGAAGTCGAGCACCGGCGCGCCCACCTCGGGCGTGAGGTCGCGGAGGTCGCTGCGCCCCGGCCCGGTCGCGAGCTCCTGCTCCGTGGTGACGACGAGGCGGGGCGAGCGGCGGGTGAACATCGTCGGTCCGACCGACAGGTCGGCGCCGCGTGCTCGACGGGCGCCGTAGGCCTGCGCGAACGGCACGATCATCTGCTGGGCGTCAGCGGGCCGACGACCGGTGGCCCGGGACTCGGCCCGGGGGGCCAGCACCGCCAGGGTGCCGACCACGGACTTCTCCGGATCGGGCACCGACACCTGGCCGGAGTCCTCCGCCTCGCCCCACGAGTCGAACTGGTGGGCGGCACGGCCGCCCACGAGCAGGACGGGCGTCTGCGCCACGCTCCGCGAGAGCGTGCGCAGCCGTGCCGTCGTCCCGACGTAGGTGGGCGTCATCAGGAAGTGCGTCTCCGGGATCCAGATGTCGGGCAGCGCCCCGCCCAGGGAGACGCCGGCCGCCACCTCGATGCCCGAGCGCATGACGGGCTCGACCCGCGTGCAGGCCGGCGCCGCCTCGTCCAGCGCGGTCAGCACGACCCCGTAGACCGCGGGCGCGACCGACAGGTCGAGGGTGCGGTAGTGCGCGCACCCGTCGGCACTGGCAGCCGGCGTCCCGCCTCGCGAGAGGCCCCACCAGACGCCACCGCCACCGACCAGCAGGCTGGTCACGAGCAGCGCCACCACCAGGACAGATGACAACGACATGCCTGCGCGGCCCCCGCCGCGCGCGTCCACCGTGTTCATGGGACCCCCCGATCCTCGGAACAGGGGAACGGTAGGGCGCCGTGGAGAGTGCTGGGCGGTTACCGGCCGGTCATCGCCAGAGTTGGTGACGGACCTCGGCGATCAGGTGATCCGGTCGAGCACGAGCGGAGTGGGGGTGAAGCCGGCGCCGTCGCCGCCCGCCTCGTCGGACACCGTGTAGCCACCCTCCAGCGACGCGAGTGCGCGGTCGAAGCGCTCGGGCTCGTCGGTGAGGAGCGTGAACAGCGGCTGGCCCTCGCTCACCCGGTCGCCCGGACGCGCGTGCCAGACCACTCCGGCCCCGGCCTGCACCGGGTCCTCCTTGCGGGCCCGGCCGGCACCGAGGCGCCACGCGGCCAGCCCGACCGCCATCGCGTCGAGACGGGTGAGGGTGCCGGTCGCGGGCGCGGTGACGACGTGCGACTCCTTCGCCTGCGGGAGTGCGGCGTCCGGGTCGCCGCCCTGGGCGCGGATCATCGCCTTCCAGGCGTCCATCGCGGAGCCGTCGGCCAGCTTGTCGGCGGGGTCGACGTCGTCGCGGCCGGCGCCGGCGAGCATCTCGCGCGCCAGGGCCAGGGTCAGCTCGACCACGTCGGCGGGTCCACCACCGGCCAGCACCTCGACCGACTCCTGCACCTCGACCGCGTTGCCGGCGGTCAGGCCGAGCGGCGTCGCCATGTCGGTGAGCAGGGCGACCGTGTGCACGCCTGCGTCGGTGCCGAGCGCCACCATCGTCTCGGCGAGCTCGCGCGCCGTGGCGAGCTCCTTCATGAAGGCGCCGCTGCCGACCTTGACGTCGAGGACCAGCGCCCCGGTGCCCTCGGCGATCTTCTTGCTCATGATCGAGCTGGCGATGAGCGGGATCGCCTCGACCGTGCCGGTGACGTCGCGCAGGGCGTAGAGCTTCTTGTCGGCGGGCGCGAGGCCGTCGCCGGCCGCGCAGATGACGGCGCCGACGTCCTCGAGGATCGCGAACATCTCGTCGTTGCTGAGCGCCGCACGCCAGCCGGGGATCGACTCGAGCTTGTCGAGGGTGCCGCCGGTGTGGCCGAGGCCGCGGCCGGAGAGCTGGGGCACGGCCACGCCGCAGGCGGCCACGAGCGGGGCCAGCGGGAGGGTGATCTTGTCGCCCACGCCACCGGTGGAGTGCTTGTCGGCAGTGGGCCGCGAGAGCGTGGAGAAGTCCATCCGCTCCCCCGACGCGATCATCGCGGCGGTCCAGCGGGCGATCTCGGTGCGGTTCATCCCGTTGAGCAGGATCGCCATCGCCAGCGCGGACATCTGCTCGTCGGCGACCTCGCCGCGGGTGTAGGCGTCGATCACCCAGTCGATCTGGCTGTCGCTGAGCTCGTGGCGGTCGCGCTTGGCGAGGATCACCTCGACGGCGTCGTGTGCGGGCATCAGCGGACTCCTGCCAGGTCGTCGGGTCCGAAGGCATCGGGGAGCACCTCGGACATCGGCCTGACCCCGGCAACGGTCCAGACCAGCAGGTCGCGCCCGCCGTGCTCGAAGAGCAGCTGGCGGCAGCGACCGCAGGGCATGATCACCTCGCCCGCGCCGTTGACGCACACGAAGTGGGTCAGCCGACCACCCCCGCCGGCGTGCAGCTGGGAGACCAGTCCGCACTCGGCGCACAGCACGACGCCGTACGCCGCGTTCTCCACGTTGCAGCCCACCACCACGCGGCCGTCGTCCACCTTCGCGGCGGCGCCCACCGGGTAGTTCGAGTAGGGCGCGTAGGCGCGGCCCATCACCTCGACGGCGGCCTGCTTGAGCTCGTCCCACTCCGTCTGTTCCACGCCGCAACTATGGCGCATACCGCGAAGCGGTGGTCTTTGGCAGGTTCCGCCGAAAGATCTCCTGCAGGTTTTATGTCTCAAACGCATTTCGGAACGCCCCAACCGCGTGACGCATGACCCCGGGGACAGGCATCATGACGCCGGAAAGCTGACCCCAACCCTGGGGGTGCACGATTTTGGAGGCATTTGTGTTGAAGACGAGGAAGGTCGTCTCGAGCGGCCTCGTGGCGCTGCTTGCGGCCGCGACCCTGGCTGCGTGCGGCGACGCACCCGAGGAAGACACCACCACCGGAGGCAGCGGCTCCGAGAGCAGCGCCCCCGCCAGCGACGTCAAGCCCTGCATCGTCTCCGACGCCGGCGGCTTCGACGACAAGTCGTTCAACCAGCTCAGCTTCGAGGGCGTCGAGCAGGCCGCCGACGAGCTGGGTGTCGAGATGATCCCGGTCGAGTCCAACAGCGAGAACGACTACGCCCCCAACCTGGAGAGCCTGGTCGGCCAGGGCTGCACCGTCATCGTGACGGTCGGCTTCGCCCTCGCCTCGGCGACCAAGGAGTCGGCCGCGGCCAACCCCGACATCGAGTACGTCCTCATCGACGACTCCGCCGACGGCGGCGACGACGGTGCGACCTTCGACGGCAAGGCCGACCAGCCCAACATCAAGCCGCTGCTCTACAACACCGCCCAGGCCGCGTTCCTGGCCGGCTACGCCGCTGCCGACTACACCAAGACCGGCGTCGTGGGCACCTACGGCGGCATGCCGTTCCCGACCGTCACCATCTTCATGGACGGCTTCAAGCAGGGTGCTGAGTACTACGCCGACGAGAAGAAGAAGGACATCAAGGTCGTCGGCTGGGACGGCAAGGACGGCTCCTTCACCGGTGGCTTCGAGGCCAACGAGGCCGCGACCAACACCGCCAAGCAGCTCATCGACCAGGACGCTGACGTGATCCTTCCCGTCGGTGGCCCGATCTACCAGGGCGCCGTCACGGCCATCGAGGACTCCGGCAAGGACGTCGTCATGCTCGGCGCCGACGCCGACGTGTTCGAGACCGACCCGACCACGCAGGACGTCATCTTCACCTCGGTCCTGAAGAACATGAAGATCTCGACCTACGAGGCGATCATGGCCGCGGGCGACGACACCTTCACGTTCGACCCCTACGTCGGCACGCTCGAGAACGACGGAGTCGGCATCGCGCCGTTCCACAACTTCGAGAGCAAGGTCAACCCCGACCTGCAGGGCGAGCTCGACGACATCTCCGCCGGCATCGTCGACGGCTCGATCACGGTGAACTCCTACCTGGGCTGATCACCACCACGCTCCACCGAGGAGGGAGGCCGACGGTTCCGTCGGCCTCCCTCTCTTGTTGCCAGAACGACGCCCCGACCTTTGGCAGATCTGTGGCCAGCACCGTCGGCCCGTCGGCGGTTACCCTTCCCCGCGCCCCCGCCTGTACCGACCCCTAGGATGCGATGCCATGAGACTCGTCCTGCGAGGCATCACCAAGCGCTTCGGAAGCGTGGTGGCCAACGACTCGATGTCCCTCACCGTCGAGCCGGGAGAGATCCACTGCCTGCTGGGTGAGAACGGCGCCGGCAAGTCGACCCTGATGAACGTGCTCTACGGCCTCTACAAGGCCGACGAGGGCGAGATCGAGCTCGACGGCGTGGTGCAGAGCTTCACCGGGCCCGGCGACGCCATGGCGGCCGGCATCGGCATGGTCCACCAGCACTTCATGCTCATCCCCGTCTTCACGGTCGCGGAGAACGTGATGCTCGGCAACGAGTCCACCGGCTTCGCCGGCACCCTCGACCTCGACGCGGCCCGTGACCGGGTCACCGAGATCTCCGAGCGCTTCGGCTTCCACGTCACGCCCGACGCGCTCGTCGAGGACCTCCCCGTCGGCGTGCAGCAGCGCGTGGAGATCATCAAGGCACTCTCCCGCGACGCCGAGCTGCTCGTCTTCGACGAGCCCACCGCGGTGCTCACGCCCCAGGAGACCGACGAGCTGATGGACATCATGCGCCAGCTCAAGGAGGCCGGGAAGGCCATCGTCTTCATCACCCACAAGCTCCGCGAGGTCCGCGAGGTCGCCGACCGGATCACCGTCATCCGCCTCGGCAAGGTCGTCGGCGAGGCCGACCCCAAGGCCAGCAACGCCGAGCTCGCCTCGATGATGGTCGGCCGCCCGGTCGAGCTGACCGTCCACAAGGACGCGCCGACGCTCGGCGCCGATGCCCTGGTCGTCAAGGACCTCCGGGTGGTCGACGCCGCCGGTCACACCCAGGTCGACAACCTCAGCTTCACCGTCCGCGCCGGCGAGGTGCTGGCCGTGGCCGGCGTGCAGGGCAACGGCCAGACCGAGCTCACCGAGGCCATCCTCGGCCTCCAGGACGACGTCACCGGCTCGATCACGCTCGACGGCGTGGAGCTGGTCGGGCGCTCGACGCGCAAGATCCTCGACGCGGGCGTCGGGTTCATCCCCGAGGACCGCCAGATCGACGGCCTGGTGCCCAACTTCACCATCGCGGAAAACCTCATGCTCAACCGCAGCTTCAAGTCGCCGTTCGTGAAGAACGGCGGACTGCGCATCGGCGCGCTGCGCGCCTTCGCCGAGAAGAAGCTCAAGGAGTACGACGTCCGCGCCCGCGACATCGACTCGCTGGCCGCGAACCTCTCGGGCGGCAACCAGCAGAAGGTCGTCGTGGCCCGCGAGCTCTCGCGCGACCTGCGCCTGCTCGTCGCGGCACAGCCCACCCGCGGCGTCGACGTCGGCTCGATCGAGTTCATCCACAAGCAGGTCGTCGCGACCCGCGACAGCGGCATCCCGGTCCTGGTGGTCTCCACCGAGCTCGACGAGGTCGTCGCGCTGGCCGACCGGATCATGGTGCTCTACCGCGGGCGGATCGTCGGCATCGTCCCGGCCGACACCCCCCGCCAGACCCTCGGACTCATGATGACCGGCGAACGCCCCGACGACCTGAAGGACGTGGTCGCGTGACCGAGAAGGACCAGCCCCAGCCGGAGTCGAAGCCGGAGTCGGCATCGGAGTCGGAGTCGGTGTCGGAGGACCCGAAGTCGTCGCCCGGTGCGCCCGACACCACGGACGTCGCGGTGGCGGAGGACGCCAGCGTCGCGCCCGAGGACCGCTCCCGGTCGATGCTGCGCGAGATCGCCTCGGGCAACGCCCTGGCCGGCGTCCTCGCCGTCGTACTGGCGGTCCTCGTCGGCTCGGTGATGATCGCCGCGACCGACGCGACCGTGCGGGAGACGGCCACCTACATCACGGCACGTCCCTCCGACTTCTTCTCGGCCGTGTGGGACGCCATCTCCGGCGCCTACAGCGCGATGTTCCGCGGGGCGATCTACAACAACCTGGTCACCGAGCCCGCCAAGCAGTGGCGTCCCCTCACCGAGACCCTGAAGTACGCCGGTCCGCTGATCCTCGGTGGCCTCGGTGTCGGCATCGCCTTCCGCGCCTCGCTGTTCAACATCGGTGGCCGCGGCCAGATGATCATCGGCGGCGGCGCGGCCGCCTGGGTCGGCTTCCGGTTCGACGACCTGCCGATGGTCATCCACCTGCCGTTCGCGATCCTCGTCGGCATGCTGTTCGGCGCCCTCTGGGGCGGCCTGGCCGGCCTGCTCAAGGCCCGCACCGGCGCCCACGAGGTGATCGTCACGATCATGCTCAACTACGTCGGCTACTACCTCGTCTTCTGGGCGCTGACCAAGGAGTGGCTGCTCGCCACGCCCGGCTCGGTCAACCCGAAGTCGCCGCCGATGAACGACTCCGCGATCCTGCCGAAGGTGCTGGGCGACCAGTTCAACCTCCACCTCGGCTTCGTGCTGGCCCTGGTCGCCGTGGCCATCGTGTGGTGGCTGCTCAGCCGCTCCACCCTCGGCTACCGCATCCGCGCCGTCGGGGAGAACCCGCACGCCGCCCGCGCCTCCGGCATCAACGTCGGCTGGACCTACACCGTGGTCATGATGATCGCCGGCGCGCTGCTCGGCCTCGCGGGCGTCAACCAGGTGCTCGGCACCGTGACCAGCGGCGTCTCGACCGACATCGACGCGGGCATCGGCTTCGACGCCATCACCGTGGCGCTGCTCGGCCGGTCCCGACCGCTCGGCATCCTCGCGGCCGGCATCCTGTTCGGCGCGTTCAAGGCGGGCGGCTTCACCATGCAGGCCTCGGAGAACATCTCCGTCGACCTGGTGCTGGTGGTCCAGTCGCTGATCGTCCTCTTCCTCGCCGCACCGCCTCTGGTGCGCGCGATCTTCCGGCTCCCCGCCCAGGAGGCCAAGTGAGCACCGCGACCGACCAGCCCACTCCCGACAGCGGCGGGCTGGCGCCGGACACCGTCGTCACCCCGACCAAGGGCGCGAGCTCGCGCAAGCTGCCGATCATCCTCGGCGTCCTGGCCCTCGGCCTGGGCATCGTGCTGCTGCGCTCGGCACACTCGGGCGACACCACCTTCCGGCTCGCGACCGACACCGACTTCGTCAGCCTGCCCGACATCGTCGTACCGTCCGGGCCGACCGCCTGGGTGATGGTCGTGGTGTGCCTGGCGCTGACCGCCGAGGCCACCCGCCGGATGCTGGGCCGCCTGCGCCAGCCGATGTGGATCCCGATCGTCTTCGCCGTCGCGTGGATGGTCGGCTTCCTCAGCTGGGCGGCGGCCGACGGCCGCATCCTGCTCGTCAGCCTCCTCGGTGGCGCGATCGCCCTGGCGATCCCGCTGGTCTTCGGTGCCCTCGGCGGGGTGCTCGGCGAGCGCGCCGGCGTGGTCAACATCGCGATCGACGGCCAGCTGCTCCTCGGCGCCTTCGCCGCCGCGATCACCGCCTCGCTGACCGGCTCGCCCTGGGCCGGCCTGGTGGCCGCTGCCGTGGCCGGCGCCCTGGTCGCGCTCATCCTGGGGCTCTTCGCGATCACCTACTTCGTCGACCAGGTGATCGTCGGCGTGGTGCTCAACGTGCTGGTGGTCGGTCTGACGAACTTCATGTTCCGCCAGGTGCTGACGCCCAACGCCGCGACGCTCAACTCCCCCGACCGCTTCCCGCGCGTGCCGATCCCCGTCCTGGGCGACATCCCGCTCGTCGGGCCGATCTTCTTCCGCCAGACCGCCCTGGTCTACGTCCTCTACATCATCGTCGCGCTCGTCGCCTGGGCGCTCTACCGCACGCGGTGGGGGCTGCGCGTCCGAGCGGTCGGCGAGCACCCGAAGGCCGCCGACACGGTCGGCATCAAGGTCAACCGCACCCGCTACCGCACGATCCTGCTCGCCGGCGCGATCGCCGGTCTCGGCGGCGCCTACTTCAGCCTCGTCTCGGTCGCCGGCTTCAACCGGGAGATGACCGGCGGTGCGGGCTACATCGCGCTGGCCGCCGTCATCTTCGGCAAGTGGGACCCGGTCCGGGCCACGCTCGCGGCGCTGCTGTTCGGCTTCGCCTCCAACCTGCAGGGCGTGCTCTCGGCCCTCGGCTCCCCCGTGCCGAGCCAGTTCATGCTGATGCTCCCCTACGTCATCACGATCTTCGCGGTGGCTGGCCTGGTCGGTCGCTCGCGGCCGCCGGCAGCCGACGGCGTGCCCTACAAGCAGCAATAGGTCGTCCCGGGCTCAGGGGCTTGACGGCGCACTTGCATTTTGCAAGTGTCACCGCATGAGCCTCTTCATCACCTGCCCCGTCGACAGCGTCGAGCGCGCGACCGACTTCTACTCCTCCCTCGGCTGGACCCTGAACGCCGACATGTCCGACCACAACGTGTCGTGCTTCGCCATCGCGCCCGAGCAGTACGTCATGCTCGGCAGCCGCGAGATGTACGCCGGCGTCGGCGGCGTCGAGGAGCTGATCGGTGGACCCGACACCCCGTCGAAGGTCACGGTCTCCTTCGACCTCGGCAGCCGCGAGGCCGTCGACGAGCTCGTCGAGCGCGCCGGCGCTGCCGGAGGACGCATCGGCGACACCGACGACTACCCCTTCATGTACCAGCGCCAGTTCGACGACCTCGACGGCTACCACTACTCGCCGTTCTGGATGAAGCCGGACGCCCAGCCCCCGCGTGAGTGACCTGGCCGCGGCTCTCGAGGTCGTCGGGTCACGGTGGGCACTGCTCATCGTGGAGCGGCTGCTCGACGGGCCGCAGCGCTACGGCGACCTGCAACGCGACCTCGGGGTGCCGACGAACATGCTCGCGACCCGCCTGCGGGAGCTCGAGGCGGCCGGCGTGCTGACCCGCCTGCCCCTCCGGCACAACACCCGTGCGTACGCCCTCACCGACCGCGGCCTGGCCCTGCGCGAGGCGATCGTCGCGCTCGGGCGCTGGGGTGGCGAAGGGGCCTGAGCGTGGCGTGAGGCCAGGACCCCGCGCGCCTTCGCCGGGTTATTGTCGTGCCATGTCTCGCCTGCGCGCCCTCGTGGCTGCCCTCCCTCTAGCGGTCGTCGCCGCGGTCCTCGTGCCCTCCTCTGCCGTCACGGCCGACGCGACCGCAACCGGGTCTGTCGGTGCGGACACCCGGATCCCCCGGGTGGCCACGGGGACCGGGTCCGTCCTGGGCTACCAGTGCGGGGAGGGGGTCTGCCTCATCGACCCCGACGTGCCGGCCGCACAACCGGTGGTCGTGGTCCCGGACGGCCGGTTCGCCGGCGTCACCGCCGACGGGCGGACCGTGGCGTGGGTGCAGCCGGACGGGAACCTCGTCACCGCGCCCACCGCCGGTGGCGCACCGACGACCGTGTACACCGGAGCGGTCGGGTTCCAGCCGGTGATCTCCCCGGACGGTGCGTCGTTCCTGTGGCAGTTCGCCGTGCCGGTCAACGGCTTCTACTACACCTACCGGCTCGACGTGGCGACGCAGGAGGTCTACGGGATCTCGGCGTGCTCCTGCACGGTGACGCACGGCTGGGCGGGTCCGACGTCCATCGGCGTCTTCCCCACCGACAACGGTCGGCCGAGCCGGATCTGCAGGCTCGACCGCAGCGGTGACTCGAGCTGTGTGGCCGTGCTGGTCTCCGAGACGCGCGGTCAGCTCGCCTTCCCCGACGGCTCGGCCGACGGTCAGACCTACGTGGCCTCCGTCGACGTCGGCGGCTCGGAGTTCGGCGGCGTGGACGGTCCGATCGCGCTGTTCAGCGCCGCCACCGGCGCGGTCGTCAAGGACCTCACGTCCAACCCCAACGACGTCACACCCACGCTGTCGCAGGAGGGCGACCGGGTCGCCTTCGAGCGGGACGACCAGATCGTCATCGTCGACGTGGCCACCGGGGCCGAGCGGGTCGTCGGTCCGGGGGTCTACCCGTCGTGGGGCGGCACCCGCAGCCAGCAGGGCGGCGACAACGCCGCCGCGTCGGTGCGAGGCAGGTCGGTGAGGGTCAAGGCCGGGAAGGTCAAGGTGAAGATCGCCTGCGCCGGACTGGGCGAATGCACCGGAAGGGCCACTCTGGGCAAGGGCAAGACAGTGCTGGCGAAGAAGGGCTACGCGGTCGGCGCGGGCAGGACCGGCAAGGTGACGCTGAAGCTCACGAAAGCAGGCAAGAAGCGGTTCGCCCGCAACGGCAAGGTCAAGCTCACGCTGTCGCTCAGAGGCAACGGCGCCACGGTCAAGAAGAAGGTCACCGTCCGCTACTGAGAGGCTTCCGGCGCGGCCGTCGGGTGGACCCTCGAGCGACTCCAGCGCGACGTGGATGCCCACCACCGCGACCGACAGTCGTGCAGGTGACGACCGTCACGCGCGCCCGGATTTCTCGTGCCCAACAGGCATCCGGATCGTTGGGGTGGGTACACGCCCCGTCAGGGCACGAACAGGCCTTCCAGATCGACCGGAACGAGGTTCGGATGTCACCGCAGGATCCTCAACAGACCGACCGCGCCTCCGAGCGCTACGCCTCGATGTTCACCCACCACCCCCATGCGGCCTACTCGGTGGACCGGCGCGGCTACTACACCGACGCCAACGACCACGCGCTCGAGATGACCGGGTTGAGCCTGGAGGAGATGCGGCGTACGCACTTCTCCGAGGTCATCCACCCCGACGACGTGCACCTGCTCCAGGCCGGCTTCGAGGGGGCCCTCACGGGTGAGCCCCAGGTGATCGATGCGCGTGTCGTGCGGGTCGACGGAGAGGTCCTCGACATCCGGTGCACGGCGATCCCCGACGTGGTGGGCGGCGAGATCGTGGGGGTGCACGGCATCACCGAGGACGTCACCGAGGCCCGGCGTCTGGTGCGCGAGCTCGAGGAGTCCAATGCCGCCAAGCTGCTGTTCCTGGCCACGGTGAGCCACGAGGTGCGTACGCCCCTGGCGGCGCTCGTCGGCGCCGCCGAGCTGCTGATGGACGCCGAGCTGGACGCCGAGCCGGGGCACTACGCCGAGATCGTGCACCGCTCCGGCGTGCGCCTGATGCACGTGGCGGAGGACATCCTGGAGTTCTCCGGCCTCGAGGCCCACCAGACCATGCTGCGCCGCCGGCCGTTCGAGGTCCGGGCGGTCGTGGACGACGTCGCCTCGTGGGCCGTCCCCCACGCCGAGGAGCGTGGCCTGACGCTCTCCTGCCACGTCGACGACTCCGTGCCGGCGACCGGCGTCGGTGACAGCCGACGGGTCAGCCAGGTCCTCGGCAACCTGGTCCAGAACGCCATCACGTTCACCGAGGCCGGCTCGGTCGCCATCCGTGGTGCGCTCACGAGCCACCACCGACGGCGAGGCGAGCGGCACCTGGGTCGAGATCGAGGTGGACGACACCGGGATCGGGATCGCGCCGCAGCACCTCGACGTCCTCTTCGAGCCGTTCACCCTGGTCAACCCCTGCCCGGCGCGTGCCCGTCAGGGCATCGGGCTCGGACTGGCGATCTGTCAGGAGCTGGTCGACCTGATGGGCGGTCGGCTGCACGCGCGGTCGGCGCCGGGTGAGGGCAGCACCTTCACCTTCGGCTTCCCGCTGTCGTCGGCAGCGGACGAGGACCCTGCGGCCTAGTCGGTCTCCGCGAGCGCGGTCACGGCGGCCTCGGCGAGCACCCTCGACGCGATGCAGGTCGCGGCCTCGTCGATGCGGAGGTTGCCCTGGTGGAGGTCGTAGGTCGGGCCGCCGGGGGTCCGGGTGCCGAGCCGCGCCATCGCGCCGGGGACCGAGTCGAGGTACCAGCCGAAGTCCTCGCCGCCGAGGCTCTGCGCGGTGGTGACGTGCCCGTGCGGGACCCAGCACGCTGTCGAGGGCGGTCCCGAGCAGACCGGTCGAGACGGGGTGGTTGACCACCGGAGGCACGCCACGCTGGTAGGTCACCTCGGCGGTCACGCTGTAGGGCGCGACGATCGCGGCGATCAGCTGGCGGATCAGGTGCTCGGCGTCGGCCCAGGCGACCGCGTCGAGCATCCGGACGGTGCCGGCGACGACGCCGCCGTGCGGGATCACGTTGTGGGCGGAGCCGGCACGCACCATGCCCCACACGACGCTGACCCCGGCCCGGGGGTCGAGGCGGCGGCTCAGGATGGCGGGCAGCTCGGTGATCACCTTGCCGAGGGCGAAGGTGAGGTCCTCGGTGAGGTGCGGGCGCGAGGTGTGGCCGCCCTTGCCGATGAGCCGGACGGTCAGCGCGTCGGCGGCGCCGGTCAGCGGGCCCTCGCGCAGGCCGATGCTGCCGACGTCGAGGCTGGGGTCGCAGTGGAGGCCGAACACGTGGCTGACGTCCTCGAGCGCGCCGGTGGAGATCAGGTGCAGCGCTCCGCCGGGCATGACCTCCTCGGCGGGCTGGAACAGCAGCCGGACGCGGCCGGGCAGCAGCCCGCGGGTCGCGACCTCGGCGAGGGCGAGCCCCGCGCCGACGAGCCCGGCGGTGTGGACGTCGTGCCCGCAGGCGTGCGCGACGCCAGGCGTGGTGCTCTTCCACGGGTCGGAGATCAGGTCGTCGACCGGCAGTGCGTCGAGGTCCGCGCGCAGCGCGACCAGCGGCCCCTCGGTGCCCATCTCAGCGAGGACTCCCCCGCCCTCGGGACGGGTGATCCGCCAGCCGGCTCCCTCGAGCGCGGAGACGACCGCGTCGGAGGTGCGCTCCTCGGCCCAGCTCAGCTCGGGGTGGGCGTGCAGGTCGCGACGGAGGGTGACGAGGTCGTCGGCGTACTTGTCGACGACCTCGGCGATGACGGAGGTGGCAGGGAGGGAAGGAGTTGGCATGACCTCCCCAGTCTAGTTCGGCTGCCCGTCGTAGGCGGCGAGGATCCGATCAGCGGCCAGTGGCGCCGGCAGCTCGCCCGACAGGACCGCACGTCGTACGTCGTCTCGCACCGCCGCGACGCCGGCCGAGGACCGCAGCCGCTGGTCGAGCTCGTCGCGCACCAGCGCCCAGGTGAAGTCGAGCTGCTGGCCGGCCCTCTTGTGGGCCAGCCCGTCGATGCCGAGGTGCTCGCGGTGCGACTCGACCCGCTGCCACACGTCGTCGACGCCGGTGCCGGTGAGTCCCGAGCAGGTGACCACCGGCGGCGCCCACTCGGCGTGCCCGCGGACCAGTCGCAGCGCGCCGGCGAGCTCGCGGGCGGCGACGCGTGCCTCGCCCTCGTGCTCTCCCCCACCGGAGGCGTCGGCCTTGTTGACGGCCACCACGTCGGCGATCTCGAGGATGCCCTTCTTGATGCCCTGGAGCTGGTCGCCGGTGCGGGCGATGGTGAGGAAGAGGAAGGTGTCGACCATGCCGGCGACGGTCACCTCCGACTGCCCCACGCCGACCGTCTCGACGAGCACGACGTCGTAGCCGGCGGCCTCGAGCACCAGCATCGCCTGGGTCGTGGCCCGGGCGACGCCGCCGAGGGTGCCGGCCGCGGGCGAGGGCCGGATGAAGGCGTTCGGGTCGACCGACAGGGCGGCCATCCGGGTCTTGTCGCCCAGCACCGAGCCGCCGGTGCGCACCGACGACGGGTCGACCGCGAGCACGCCGACGCGGTGGCCCGCCGCGGTCAGCCGGGTGCCGAGGCTCTCGATGAAGGTGGACTTGCCGACGCCCGGCACGCCGGAGATGCCGACGCGGGTCGCGAGGGGTCTCGTGACAGGCGCCTGCGCGCCTTCCTCGACCAGCGGATCGGCGAGACGCGTGAGGAGCTCGCGCGAGGCGGAACGGTGCTCGGCGCGCGACGACTCGACGAGCGTGATGGCGCGCGAGACGTCGGCCCGCCGACCGGAGCGGACCCCGTCGACCAGCGCCGCGACGTCGACCGGCCGCGCCATCAGCTGCGCAGCCGCGCCAGCAGGTCGAGCGCGGACTCCGCGATCACGGTGCCCGGCAGGAACACCGCGGCGGCGCCCATCTCCTTGAGGGTGGCCACGTCGTCGGGCGGGATCACGCCACCGATGACGATCATGATGTCGGGGCGTCCCTGGTCGGCCAGCGCCTGCTTGAGGGCCGGCAGCAGGGTGAGGTGTCCGGCCGCCAGCGAGGAGACCCCGACGATGTGCACGTCGGCGTCGACCGCCTGCTGGGCGACCTCCTCGGGCGTCGAGAACAGCGGGCCCACGTCGACGTCGAAGCCGAGGTCGGCGAAGGCGGTGACCACGACCTTCTGGCCGCGGTCGTGGCCGTCCTGGCCCATCTTGGCGACGAGGATGCGCGGACGGCGCCCCTCCTCGGCCTCGAACTCCTCGGTGGCCTGCAGCACGGCGGCCACGGCGCTGCCCTCGGCGGCGCCTGCCTCCTCGCGGTACACGCCGCTGATCGTACGGATCACGGCCTGGTGGCGGCCGTAGACCTTCTCCAGCGCGTCGGAGATCTCCCCGACCGTGGCCTTGGCCCGCGCCGCGTCGACGGCCAGCGCGAGCAGGTTGCCCTCCAGCGAGCCCCCGCCGACCGGTCCGCGCTCGGCCGACGCGGTCAGCGCCTCCAGCGCACGGCGTACGTCGTCGTCGTCGCGCTCGGCGCGCAGCCGCTCGAGCTTGGCCACCTGCTGGCGGTAGACGTCGTCGTTGTCCACCCGCAGCACGTCGAGCTTGTCCTCGGCCGCGAGGCGGAAGGTGTTGACGCCGATGACCTTCTGGTGCCCGGAGTCGATCCGCGCCTGGGTGCGCGCGGCCGCCTCCTCGATGCGCATCTTGGGGATGCCCTGCTCGATGGCGGCGGCCATGCCGCCCGCGCGCTCGGCCTCGAGGATGTGCGCCCACGCGCGCTCCGCGAGGTCGTGGGTGAGCTTCTCGACGTAGTAGGAGCCGGCCCACGGGTCGATGATCTCGGTGGTGCGGCTCTCCTGCTGGAGCAGCAGCTGGGTGTTGCGCGCGATCCGGGCCGAGAAGTCGGTCGGCAGCGCGATCGCCTCGTCGAGGGCGTTGGTGTGCAGCGACTGCGTGTGGCCCTGGGTGGAGGCCATCGCCTCGATGCAGGTGCGGCCGACGTTGTTGAACACGTCCTGCGCGGTCAGCGACCAGCCCGAGGTCTGGCTGTGCGTGCGCAGCGAGCGCGACTTGGGGTTCTTCGGGTCGAAGTCGTCGACCAGCCGCGCCCAGAGCGCCCGGGCCGCGCGCATCTTGGCGATCTCCATGAAGAAGTTCATCCCGGTGGCCCAGAAGAAGGACAGCCGCGGCGCGAAGTCGTCGATGCCCATGCCGGTGTCGAGGCCGGCGCGGATGTATTCCACCCCGTCGGCGAGCGTGTAGGCCAGCTCGAGGTCGGCCGTCGCCCCGGCCTCCTGGATGTGGTAGCCGGAGATCGAGATGGAGTTGAAGCGCGGCATCTTCTGCGAGGTGAAGGCGAAGATGTCGCTGATGATCCGCATGCTCGGCGACGGCGGGTAGATGTAGGTGTTGCGGACCATGAACTCCTTGAGGATGTCGTTCTGGATGGTCCCCGCGAGCTGCTCCGGCTGCACCCCCTGCTCCTCGGCCGCCGCGATGTAGAGGGCGAGCACCGGGAGCACGGCGCCGTTCATCGTCATCGACACCGACATCTCGTCGAGCGGGATGCCGTCGAAGAGGGTGCGGGTGTCGTAGATCGAGTCGATCGCCACGCCCGCCATGCCGACGTCGCCGCGCACGCGCGGGTGGTCGGAGTCGTAGCCGCGGTGGGTGGCGAGGTCGAACGCGACCGAGAGACCCTTCTGGCCGGCCGCGAGGTTGCGGCGGTAGAACGCGTTGGACTCCTCGGCGGTCGAGAAGCCGGCGTACTGCCGGATCGTCCACGGCTGCGTCGTGTACATCGTCGGGTAGGGCCCGCGCAGGAACGGCGCGATGCCCGGCCAGGTGTCGAGGCCGTCGAGGCCCTCGAGGTGCTCGGGGCCGTAGACCGGGAGGATGTCGATCCCCTCCGGGCTGCTCCACGGAGCCTGACCACCCGTTGGTCGAGCAGCCGAGGAACGAGGCGTATCGAGACCTCCGAGCGGGACCTCGGCGAAGTTCTTCGGGATCCCCATCAGGAGAGCTCCTCTCGGATCCGGGCCAGGAAGGCCAAGGCATCGACGCCCATCGCGCACGAGTCGTCGACGTCGGCCACCGTGCGCTCCCCCGGCTTGCCCGCCAGCACGACGTACGACGCTCCTGCCGCACGCAGCGCACCCACGAGGTCCGCACCCCACTCGGCGTAGGCGGCGTCGGTGCCGGCGAGGCAGACGACGGACTGGCCTGCGTAGGCCTCCATCACGGAGGCCGGGTCGGACGTCGCTCCGGCGGCCTCGACGGCGACGCCGCCCGCGGCGAACAGGTTGGTGGCGAAGGTGGCCCGGGCGGTGTGGGCCGAGATCGGGCCCATCGTGGCGAGGAAGACCGGGCGGTCGGCGGGCTCGGAGCGGAGGTCCTCGAAGGAACCGCCGTAGTGGAAGCCGGCCCGGCCCCAGGGCTCGCGCTCGGGGACCGACTCGGCGAGGTTGGGGAACTCCGAGATCCCGGTGAGCGGGCGGGAGCGGTCGGCGACGCCGCGCTCGCGCTCGTCCCGTACGGCGCGCACCCGCGCCTTGACACCCACCGCAGCCTGCTCCCCGAAGCCGCCGTCGGCCTCGATCCGGCCGAGCTCGGCCCAGCCGGCGACCGCGAGGTCGTCCGTGAGCTTCTCGACCGCGTAGGACCCACCAGCGGGGTCGGTGACCGCGGCGACGTGGGACTCCTCGATCAGCAGCGAGGAGGTGTTGCGGGCGATGCGACGCCCGAGCGCGTCGGGCAGACCGAGCCGTTCGTCGAAGGGGACCACGGTGATCGCGTCGGCCCCGCCGACACCGGCCGCGAAGGCGGCGATGGTGCTGCGCAGCATGTTGACCCAGGGGTCGACCTTGCCCATCATCGCGCGGCTGGTCACCACGTGCTGGCGCTGCGGGACCTCGCCGCCGCCCGACGCCTCGAGCACGCGGGCCCAGAGCCGACGTGCTGCTCGCACCTTCGCGATCGTGGGGAACTGCTCGTCGGTCGCGGCGTAGCGGAACTCGATCAGGGCGGCGGCCTCGTCGATCGAGAAGCCCGCGTCCGTGAGGACCCGGAGGTAGTGGACCCCGACCGCCATCGTCCAGCCGAGCTCCTGGGCGTCGCTCGCGCCACTGTCGTGCAGCGCGGTGCCGTCGACCACTGCGCCGAGGACGCCGAGCGACTGGCGCACGCCGGACCGTCTCGACGAAGGACTCCCTCGGTGTCCGCCCGTCGTCGGCGACCCGGTGGCCGAACATCTCGGCCGTGGCCGGGTCGGCGGACAGGTTGTTGCCGGGATGCGGGTCGTTCGGGGTGTCCGCGAGCAGCCGGGCCAGGGCCTCGGACTCGTCGGCCTCCGGTCGTTCGAGGGTGACGGGCGCGAGGTCCAGCATGACCCCGTCGAGGGCGGCAGCGAGGTCGACGGTGCGGGAGAGGTCGAGGTGCAGCGAGGTGGCGCCGTTGTCCAGGTCGACGAGCGCGGCCTCGTTGACCGCCGCGGCGTCGCCGCCGACGAGCGAGGCGCGTACGTCCCAGGCGCCGGCGCGCACCGGACGGCCCGCCGTCGTGAGGTCCTCGAGGTCGGCGCGCTGCCCGATCGGCGCGACGTCGATGCCGTCGAGCGTGGTCCGGGTCAGGGCGGCCCAGACATCGGAGTCGGGCGCGTCCTCGCCGAGGCGGCGCGCCTTGCGCAGCACCGCGGCGGTGGCTGCCTCCCAGGCCGCGACGTCGTAGGTGTCACCGTCGCCCACGAGCCGGAGGGAGCCCTCCTCGGGCTGCAGGTCCTGGGGCTCGTCGAGCCCACCCTCGAGCCCAGCCTCAGGCCCAGCCTCGGGCCCAGCTGGGTGGCCACCGTCACGGTCCGTCATAAGCCGCAGGATAGGACGGCCCACGGGGCGGTGGCAGGGGCGGACCTATGTCATTTGTCTCATGCGCGGGCTCCGCATGGGCCATCATTCGGGCATGAGCACCTCGGGGGAGGGTTGGTTCGCCGACCCGCAGGACGGACAGCGGCTGCGCTGGTGGGACGGCAGCGCGTGGACCGAGCACACCCATCCCCTGGTCGGACCGCACCACGGGGCGCCGGCGCTCAAGCCCTCGTGGTTCCGCCTGGCCGTCGTCCTCCAGGTCGCGCTGGGGGTCTGCCTGCTGGCGTCCGCCTTCACCTTGTACGTCGACCTCGAGACCCTCGCGTTCGTGGAGGAGATCCGCCTGCGTCCCGACACGGTGACGCTGGCCGACGCCGCGCGCATCGACTCCCTGACGGTGTGGACGACGATCGAGATCGTGGCCTACCTCGCGACCGGGGTGCTGTTCATCGTGTGGCTCCACACGGTCCACCACAGCCAGCGGATGGACCGGTCCGTGCTCGAGCACGGCTCCGGCTGGGCCATCGGCGGCTGGTTCGTCCCCGTCCTCGGCCTCTGGCGTCCCTTCCAGATGGTCACGGACGTGCGCCGGGGCGCCACCGGGGACCACAACGCCTCCGCCACCCTCGCCCAGGGGTGGTGGTGGGGCATGTGGGTGGCCAACAGCCTGCTGAGCATCGTGGTGGCCGCCCTCTACGACACTGCGTCGACGGCGCCCGACGGACCCGAGTACGTCGACGCCCTCGCCCAGGCGGCGTCGTGGGAGCGCTGGTGCTGCCTGGTCGGCATCATCGGTGCCGTCCTCGCCGTCGTGGTGGTCCGGCAGGTCACCCGACTGGTGCGGGAGCCGGCACGGACGACTGCCATGACCTGACCGACGTCAGTCGTCAATGTAAGTCCAAGAACATGACAATGCCATTGACACGTCGATGGCCGCCCACCATCGTGGTCCGCACTCCGGGTGAACCCCTTGCCCGAACCGCCTCTCGGGAGCTCATGTGAAGCGACTGCTCAAGGACGTCGACCCGGTCGTCTTCTGGGGGTCGGCGGCCTTGATCGCCGCCTTCGTCGGCTGGGGCCTGCTCGGGCCGACCAGCCTCGGCTCGGTGATGACGGCCGCCCTCGGCTGGGTGATCGGCAACTTCGGCTGGGTGTTCGTGCTGATCGCCTTCTCGGTCCTTGCGCTGTGCATCTTCCTGGCCATCCACCCGTGGGGCCGGCTGCGGCTCGGACCCGACGACTCCCGTCCCGAGTTCGGCACGTTCTCGTGGGTCTCGATGATGTTCGCCGCGGGTCTCGGCGCCGGGCTCCTCTTCTACGGGATCACCGAGCCGGTCTCCCACTGGGCCTCGCCCCCGCACGGCCTCGCCGAGCCGGAGTCCGAGGCGGCCGCGCTGGTGGCGCTGCGCTACACGTACTTCCACTGGGGCTTCAACGGCTGGGCGATGTACGCCGTCATGGGCGGCGCGATGGCCTACTTCAGCTTCCGGAAGGGACTGCCGATCCTGGTGAGCTCGACGTTCACCCCGATCCTCGGGCCCGACGCCAACAACCGGCCGATCGGCCGGCTCATCGACGCGCTGGCGATCGTGGCCACGCTCTTCGGCACCGCGACCGCGCTCGGGCTCAACGGCCTCCAGCTCAACAGCGGCCTGAACTACCTGCTGGACGTGCCCAAGTCCAACGCCGTGGCGGTCACCATCATCGTCGTCGTCACGCTGCTCTTCGTGGTCTCCGCGACCTCGGGGGTCGAGAAGGGGATCAACTTCCTGGCCAACCTGGGCTCCTTCGCCACGATCGGCCTGTTCCTCTTCTTCCTCGTCGCCGGCGGCTCCACCGTCCTGGTGATCTCGCAGGGCATCGAGTCGATCGGCAACTACGTCCTCCAGGTGCTGCCGATGTCGCTGCAGACCGGCGTCGGCGACGAGCAGTGGATGGCCGGCTGGACGCTCTTCTACTGGGCCTGGTGGGTCTCGTGGGCTCCCTTCGTGGGCATGTTCGTCGCCCGGATCTCCCGCGGCCGCACGATCCGCGAGTTCATCATCGGCGTCGTCGCCGCCCCGACCGGCTTCGGGTTCCTCTGGTTCGCGATCGTCGGCGGCACCGGCATCGAGCTCCAGCGGTCCGGCCAGGCCGACATCGTCGGCTCGCTCTCCACCCCCGAGCTGTCGCTGTTCACCGCGCTCGACGTGATGCCCCTCCCCGTGATCAGCGCCGCCCTCTGCATCGTGCTCATCGCGCTGTTCTTCATCAGCGGTGCCGACGCCGCCTCGGTGGTCATGGCGACCATGGCGTCGCGCGGCTCGATCAACCCGTCGAAGTTCGTCGTGGTGGTGCTCGGCCTGCTGATGGGCGGCATCGCCTGCGCGATGCTGCTGGTCGGCGGACTGACGGCGCTGCAGCAGGCAGCGATCCTCGGATCCGTGCCGTTCACGTTCGTGCTCGTCGGCGTGGCCTGGTGCTGGATCAAGGCGCTGCGCGAGGAGGGCCGCGACGCCGGGCCACCGTCCGAGGTGCCGGAGAAGCAACGCGCGCGCTCGGGCGGCGGGTCGTGATGCGGCGCACGCGCGCAGTCCGCGCCGTCGCCGCACTGGCCGCGCTCCTGGTCCTGGCCGCGTGCGGGGAGAACTCCGAGCGCGACGCCTCGCAGCAGCCGCAGGGCGCCAGCCTCCGGGTCACGATCGGCACCCAGGAGTTCCCCGAGGCCCTCGTCCTGGGCGAGCTGTGGCGCCAGGCCCTGGCCGTCAACGGCTACGCCGTCAACCTGCGCAAGGGCGTCGGCCCGGCCGAGGACCTCGACCAGTCCCTGCGTGACGGCGACATCGACGGCTACGTCGCCTACACCGGCACCGTGCTGTCGATCGTGGCCGGGCAGGAGGTCTCCGGGCTCGACGCCACCGAGACCTACGACCAGGTCGAGGACTACTACGCCGACCAGGACATGGTCGTCAGCGATCCGACCCCGTTCGAGAACAAGGACGCCATCGCCGTCACCGACGCCTACGCCGAGGAGAACGGCCTCACCTCGATCGCCGACCTGGCCGACCTCGACTCCTTCGTGCTGGCCGCCCGCCCCGAGTTCGAGGACCTGCAGCTCGGGCTCACCGGGCTCCGGGACGTCTACGACCTCGACAACGCCGAGTTCGAGCCGGTCGAGCTCGGCCAGCAGTACGCCCTCCTCGACGACGGCCAGGCCGACGCGGTCGACGCCTTCACCACCGACCCGCAGCTGCGAGGCGGCAGCTTCACGCTGCTCGAGGACCCCGAGCTGCTGTTCGGCTCGCAGAACGTCGTGATGGTCGTCGACGAGGGCAAGCTGGACTCGATCGACTCCGAGGCGTTCATGAACGTCATCGACACCGTCAACTCCGAGCTCACCGAGGACGCGATGGTGGACATGAACGCCGAGGTGACCGACGGCCGCAGCGAGACCGAGGTCGCCCGGGCCTTCCTGCGGCGGGTCGGGCTGATGACCCCGCTGCGCAGCTAGCACGTCCCCCCATCCCCAGCAGGAGGATCCGATGCCCGACCGCCGCAATCCGTTCGAAGGCGTGACCGACTTCGTCAGCGAGCTCTCCCGGCTGCGCTCCCTGGGCGTGCACGGTGCGCTCGAGGGCAGCGGGGACAACCCGGAGCGCACCCACGCCTCGGCCTGGGTGCCCAGCACCGACATCCTCGCGAGCGGTGACGACCTGGTCCTCCGGATCGACCTGGCCGGGGTGGACCCCTCCGACGTCGACCTGAGGTTCAGCCACGGCGTGCTCACCGTGTCGGGCGCGCGGCACGCCCCGGAGGACGACGGTGCGGAGGAGTCGGCGTTCCTGGTCCGCGAGAGGTACCACGGGGAGTTCCGCCGGGCGATCACGCTGCCGGAGGGCACGACGCCGGAGCACATCGCGGCCGCCTTCGAGGACGGCCTGGTCACCGTGACGGTCCGCGGGGCTGCGGCCGACGACGAGACCAGCCGCATCCAGCTGACCCACCACGCACGTGAGGCCGAGTCCCGCTCGGTCGCCTCGACGGACTGAGCCGCCGGGGCCTCACACCTCGGTGCGGCCCTCGTTGTCCTTGTTGCGCAGCCCGATCTTGTTGCCCAGCCAGACGAGCGGGTCGTACTTCTTGTCCACCACGCGCTCCTTCATCGGGATGATCGCGTTGTCGGTGATCTTGATCCCCTCGGGGCAGACCTCGGTGCAGCACTTGGTGATGTTGCACATCCCCAGGCCCGCCGCGCCCTGGGCCAGCTCACGCCGGTCGTGGGTGTCGAGCGGGTGCATGTCGAGCTCGGCGTAGCGCAGGAAGAAGCGGGGTCCGGCGAACGCCTCCTTGTTGTCCTCGTGGTCGCGCACCACGTGGCAGACGTCCTGGCAGAGGAAGCACTCGATGCACTTGCGGAACTCCTGGCCCCGCTCGACGTCGATCTGCGCCATCCGCCGCTTGCCGTCGGCGTCGCGGGGACCGAGCTGCACCGACGGCAGCTCCTTGGCCTTCTCGTAGTTGAACGACACGTCCGTGACCAGGTCGCGGATCACCGGGAAGGTGCGCATCGGCGTCACCGTGATCGTCTCGTCCTCCTCGAAGTCCGAGAGCCGGCACATGCACATCAGCCGCGGGCGGCCGTTGACCTCGGCGCTGCAGGAGCCGCACTTGCCGGCCTTGCAGTTCCAGCGCACCGCGAGGTCGCCGGCCTGGGTCGCCTGCACGCGGTGGATCGCGTCGAGCACGACCTCGCCCTCGGAGACCTCCACCGGGAAGTCCTCGATCTCGCCGCCGTCCTTGTCCCCTCGCCAGATCCTCAATTTCAAGGTGTAGCTCATGCGAAGTACCCCTTCAGCTCGTCGGGCATCTCGGGCAACGGCTTCTCGTGCAGGTCCACCCCGGTGCCCGCGGCGTCGAGGTTGACCACCAGGTTCTTGGCGCCCCACTCGGCGTCGGGTCCCGGGAAGTCGTCGCGGGTGTGACCGCCGCGCGACTCCTCGCGGGCGAGGGCGGCCTTGGCGATGCACTCGCTGACGATGAGCATGTTGCGCAGGTCGAGGGCGAGGTGCCAGCCCGGGTTGTACTGCCGGTGCCCCTCGACGACCATCGTGCTCGCGCGCACCTTGAACGCCTCGATCTCGCTCAGCGACTCCTCGAGCTCGGTGCGGGTGCGGATGATGCCGACCAGGTCGTTCATCGACTGCTGCAGGTCGGACTGGATCGTGTAGGGGTTCTCCCCGCCCTCGACCTCGAACGGCGCGAGCGCGCTCTCCTGGGCCGCCTTCACGTGCGACTCGTCCACCTGCGGCCGGGTCCCCAGCGAGGCGGCGTAGGACGACGCGTGCTCGCCGGCCCGCTTGCCGAAGACCAGCAGGTCGCCCAGCGAGTTGCCGCCCAGCCGGTTGGAGCCGTGCATGCCGCCGGAGCACTCGCCCACGGCGTAGAGCCCGGTCACGGCGCTCTCCTGGGTGTCGGCGTCGACCTCGACGCCGCCCATCACGTAGTGGCAGGTCGGGCCGATCTCCATCGCCTCGGCGGTGATGTCGACGTCGGCGAGCTCCTTGAACTGGTGGTACATCGACGGCAGCCGCTTGCGGATGAACTCCGGCGTACGACGCGAGGCGATGTCGAGGTAGATCCCGCCGTGGGGAGTGCCGCGACCGGCCTTGATCTCGGAGTTGATCGCCCGGGCGACCTCGTCGCGCGGCAGCAGCTCGGGGGGACGCCGGTTGTTCTTCTTGTCGTCGTACCAGGCGTCGGCCTCCTCGACCGTGTCCGCCGTCTCCGCCTTGAAGAAGTCGGGGATGTAGTCGAACATGAACCGCTCGCCCTCGGAGTTCTTGAGGATCCCGCCGTCGCCGCGCACCGACTCGGTGACCAGCAGCCCCTTCACCGACGGGCGGCCAGACCATGCCGGTCGGGTGGAACTGGACGAACTCCATGTTGATCAGGCTGGCGCCGGCACGCATCGCCAGGGCGTGGCCGTCGCCGGTGTACTCCCAGGAGTTCGAGGTGACCTTGAACGACTTGCCGATGCCGCCGGTCGCGAGGATCACGCTGGGGGCGTCGAAGACGATGAAGCGGCCCGACTCGCGCCAGTAGGCGAAGGCGCCGGCGACCTTGTCGCCATCCTTGAACACGTCGGTGACCGTGCACTCCATGAAGACGTCGATGCCGAGCGCCACGGCGCGCTGCTGGAGCGTGCGGATCATCTCGAGGCCGGTGCGGTCGCCGACGTGGGCGAGCCGGGCGTACTTGTGGCCGCCGAAGTCGCGCTGGGAGATCAGCCCGTCCTCGGTCCGGTCGAACAGTGCGCCCCAGTCCTCGAGCTCCTGCACCCGCTCGGGCGCCTCCTGCGCGTGCAGCTGGGCCATCCGCCAGTTGTTCAGCATCTTGCCGCCGCGCATGGTGTCGCGGAAGTGGACCTCCCAGTTGTCCTCGGGCCAGCGGTTGCCCATCGCCGCGGCGATGCCGCCCTCGGCCATGACCGTGTGGGCCTTGCCGAGCAGCGACTTGCAGATGATCGCCGTACGCGCGCCCGCCTCGTGCGCCGCGATCGCGGCCCGCAGGCCGGCCCCGCCGGCCCCGACGACCACGACGTCGTAGGTGTGGCGCTCCATGCCACCTCGCGCGTCGCCCGACAGGGCGTTGCCGGTCATCGGGTGGCGGCCCTCGCCGGGCGCGGTTGCCTCAGTCATCAGAAGATCCTCAGGTCCTGGATCGTGCCGGTGGCGAGCAGGAAGACGTAGAGGTCGACCAGCGCGACCGAGAAGAGCGAGTACCACGCCCACCTGCCGTGGCTGGTGTTGAGCTTCGACACCCAGGTCCACAGCTTGTAGCGGACGGGGTGCTTGGAGAAGTGCCGCAGCCGGCCGCCGACGACGTGGCGGCACGAGTGGCACGAGAGCGTGTAGAGCCAGATGAAGGCGACGTTGGCGATCATCAGCAGGGTGCCCAGGCCCATGTGGATGCCGCTGGTCTCGCCGTCGCCGACGGCGTACTCGGCCGGCATCGGCCGGAAGGCGAGGAACACGTCGTAGGTCAGCACGATGCCCACCAGCACGGCGGCGTACCAGAAGTAGCGGTGCACGTTCTGGAGGATCAGCGGCAGCCGGGTCTCACCGGAGTAGGCCTGGTGCGGCTCGGCGACCCCGCACGCGGGCGGGCTCAGCCAGAACGCCCGGTAGTAGGACTTGCGGTAGTAGTAGCAGGTCATCCGGAAGCCCAGCGGGAAGATCAGGATGATCAGCGCCGCCGACAGCGGCCACCACCCGAACGGCTGCCCGAAGTCGGACGCGCCCTCCACGCAGTCGCCCAGGCAGGGCGAGTAGAACGGCGAGAGGTAGGGCGAGGCGTAGTAGTCGCGGCCCATGAACGCCCGCACGGTGGCGTAGACGACGAACGCCGAGAACACGACGAACGTCGTCAGCGGCTGCAGCCACCACCGATCCTGGCGGAGCGTGCGCGCCTCGATGTGCGCGCGGGTCGGACTGGTCACGCCACGGTCGGTGGGCAGCTCGGTCGATGCCATGCGTCCTCCAGGAGGGTCCGGAGTGGGGCTCCGGGCAACGCCCCCGACTATGGCCTGTGTCACACCTGAGCGGAAGACAACGCGCCCACGAAAACCTCACACGGCCTCGGCGCGTCGGGTGGATGAGGGCCGCGATACCGTGCAGGTGTGGCAACCCAACTCACAGATCCGCGCAAGAATGGCCCGACCCTGGTGAAGGGCGCGCGGGCCTCGCGCACCACCATCGCGCTGAAGCTGGGCATGGCCCTCAGCGGGATCATCTTCCTGGGCTTCGTGCTGGCACACATGTACGGCAACCTCAAGGCCTTCGCCGGGCACGACGCCTTCAACGAGTACGCCGAGCACCTGCGCGAGATCGGCGAGCCGATGCTCCCGCACGCAGGGCTCCTCTGGATCCTGCGCGTCGGCCTGATCGCGTCCCTCGTCGTGCACGTCTACTGCGCGGTCGTGCTGTGGCGACGCGCCGCTCGCGCCCGGACGACCAAGTACGTCGTCAAGAAGCAGACCGGTGCCACGCGCGCCAGCCTGCTGATGCGCTGGGGCGGGCTCACCATCCTGCTGTTCCTGGTCTGGCACCTGCTGAACTTCAGCATCGGCAAGGTCAACGTGCAGGGCGGGGCGACCAACGACCCCTACAACCTGCATGGTCGACACCTTCGACGTGTGGTGGCTGACCCTCATCTACATCGTGGCGATGCTCGCGTTGGGTGCCCACCTGCACCATGGGATCTGGAGCGCCGCCCAGACGCTCGGCTGGACCGGCACCGCCGCCAAGCGTCAGCGGGCCAAGACCATCGGCTTCGTCATCGCGCTGATCGTCTCGGTCGGCTTCTCCCTCGTCCCCCTCGGCGTCATCGCCGGCATCATCACCAAGTAAGGGGTCCACCACATGAGCCACGACATGGACATGCCCGACACGATCACCGCGGCGGAGGCCTCTGCCTCCGGCTTCCTCGACGGCGACTACGACGACGCGGCCGGCTACTACCAGCCCGGCACGCCGCTGCGCGACACCAAGGCGCCCGACGCCCCGATCGCCGAGCGCTGGAGCACGCGCAAGTTCGAGGCGCGGCTGGTCAACCCGTCCAACCGCCGCAAGCTCTCCATCATCATCGTCGGCACCGGCCTGGCCGGCGCCTCGGCCGCCGCGACCCTCGGCGAGGCCGGCTACAACGTGAAGTCCTTCTGCTACCAGGACTCCCCGCGCCGCGCCCACTCGATCGCGGCGCAGGGCGGCATCAACGCCGCGAAGAACTACAAGGAGGACGGCGACTCGGTCCACCGGCTCTTCTACGACACCGTCAAGGGCGGCGACTACCGCTCCCGCGAGGACAACGTCTACCGCCTCGCCGAGGTCAGCGCCAACATCATCGACCAGTGCGTCGCGCAGGGCGTCCCCTTCGCCCGCGAGTACGGCGGCCTGCTCGACAACCGCTCCTTCGGCGGCGTGCAGGTCTCGCGCACCTTCTACGCTCGCGGCCAGACCGGCCAGCAGCTGCTGATCGGCGCCTACCAGGCACTCGAGCGCCAGGTCGCCGCCGGCACCGTGACGACGTACACCCGGCACGAGATGCTCGAGCTGATCACCGTCAAGCAGGACGACGGCACCGACCGGGCCCGCGGCATCATCGCCCGCGACATGGTGACCGGTGCGATCGAGACCCACCTCGCCGACGTCGTCGTGCTCGCCTCAGGTGGCTACGGCAACGTCTTCTACCTCTCGACCAACGCGATGGGCTGCAACGTCACGGCCGCGTGGCGCGCGCACCGCAAGGGCGCCTACATGGCCAACCCGTGCTTCACGCAGATCCACCCGACCTGCATCCCGGTCTCCGGGCGAGCACCAGTCCAAGCTGACGCTGATGTCGGAGTCGCTGCGCAACGACGGCCGGATCTGGGTGCCCAAGAACCAGGCCGACTGCGAGAAGGACCCGCGCGACATCGCCGAGGACGACCGCGACTACTTCCTGGAGCGGATCTACCCCTCCTTCGGCAACCTGGTCCCGCGCGACATCGCCTCGCGCTCCGCCAAGAACATGTGCGACGAGGGCCGCGGTGTCGGGCCCGAGGTCGACGGCGTACGACGCGGGGTCTACCTCGACTTCGCTGCCGCCATCGAGCGCCTCGGCCGGGCCGGGGTCGAGGAGAAGTACGACAACCTCCTCGACATGTACGAGCGGATCACGGGCGAGAACCCCTACGAGGTCCCGATGCGGATCTACCCCGCCGTGCACTACGTCATGGGCGGACTCTGGGTCGACTACGACCTGCAGTCGACGATCCCCGGCCTGTTCGTGACCGGTGAGGCCAACTTCTCCGACCACGGCGCCAACCGCCTCGGCGCCTCGGCGCTGATGCAGGGCCTGGCCGACGGCTACTTCGTCCTCCCCCACACGATCCGCGACTACCTCGCGGACGGCCCGTTCGAGGAGATCGCCGAGGACCACCCGGCCGTCGTCGAGGCGCGTGAGGCCGTCACCAGCCGCATCGACCACTTCCTGAAGGTCAACGGCACCCGCAGCGTCGACTCCTACCACCGCGAGCTCGGCAACATCATGTGGGAGTACTGCGGCATGGAGCGGACCGAGACCGGTCTGAAGAAGGCGATCGACCTGATCCGCTCGCTCAGCGACGACTTCTACCGCAACGTGAAGGTGCTCGGCACCGCCGAGAGCCTCAACCAGTCGCTCGAGAAGGCCGGCCGGGTGGCCGACTTCTTCGAGCTCGGCGAGCTCATGTGCATCGACGCCCTCAACCGGCGCGAGTCGTGCGGCGGCCACTTCCGTGGCGAGTCGCAGACCGAGGACGGCGAGGCGATGCGTCACGACGACGAGTACGCCTACGTCGCCGCCTGGGAGTGGGCCGGCGACGACGCCGACCCCGTCCTGCACAAGGAAGACCTCGTCTACACCGCCATCGAGATGAAGCAGCGGAGCTACAAGTGAGCGACATGAACCTGACCCTGAAGATCTGGCGCCAGCCCGACAGCGTGTCGGCGGGTGCGATGCACACCTACCAGCTCTCCGACGTCTCCCCGGACATGTCGTTCCTCGAGATGCTCGACGTGCTCAACGAGCAGCTCAACGACAAGGGCGAGGACCCGATCGCCTTCGACTCCGACTGCCGCGAGGGCATCTGCGGCTCGTGCGGGCTGATGATCAACGGCGACGCGCACGGGCCGGAGGTCACCACGACCTGCCAGCTCCACATGCGCTCGTTCACCGACGGCGAGACGATCACCATCGAGCCGTGGCGCTCCGACGCCTTCCCGGTCCTCAAGGACCTGGTCGTCGACCGCAGCGCCTTCGACCGGATCATCCAGCAGGGCGGCTACATCTCGGTCAACACCGGCTCGGCCCCCGAGGCCCACTCGGTGCCCGTGCCCCGCGACGACGCGATGCGCGCCTTCAACGTCGCCACCTGCATCGGCTGCGGCGCCTGCGTCGCGGCGTGCCCCAACGGCTCCGCCTCGCTCTTCATGGGGGCCAAGATCACCCACCTCGGCGAGCTGCCCCAGGGCCAGCCCGAGCGCGACAGCCGCGTGGTCAACATGGTCGCCCAGCACGACCACGAGGGCTTCGGCGGCTGCACCAACATCGGCGCCTGCACCGCCGCGTGCCCCAAGGAGATCCCGCTCGACGTGATCTCCCAGCTCAACAAGGACCTGCGTACGGCCATCAAGCACGGCCACTGATCCGCGCGTGACGAGGGCCGGGGGTGCTCCCCCGGCCCTCGTGTGCGTCTCGGCTCGCCCGCCCGCCCGCCGGAGCGGTGAGTGAGCCACATTCCCCGGCGGCCGAATGTGGCTGTGGCACCGCCCGACCTCGTGTCGCCGTACGACGTGCCGTGAGCGGTGAGTGACCCACATCCGACGCACTGGAAATGTGGCTCACTCACCGCTCATCAGGCCGCGCGCGCCAGGCGGGCGAGGTCTGACAACCTCATGAACAGCAGCGGCCACGCGCCATCGAAGTCCGGCTCCGGACCGTCGTAGCCGCGCGCGACCAGCGCGGCGTGCACCCGCCTCACGGTGGCCTTCGGAGATCGCATCAGCTCCTTGGTGACCTGCTCGTAGGCCGTGTCGTTGCGGCGGTAGGCGGCGTAGCGATCGATGTCGGCGACGTACTGACTGCGGTCGTCGACGTGCTGACCTCCTTCGTACTCGACCGCGACGTCGTAGTCCTCGAAGAACAGGTCCGGCGTCAGCTCCGTCCCGTCGGCCAGCACGATCGTCTTGTTGACCTCAGGATTCACCAGCCCGGCGAACAGGACGTATGCCAGCAGCTCGGCTTCGGGGATCGAGCGCGGCCGGCCGTCGAGGAACGGCTGGACGTAGGACGTCTCCGGCGCACCGCGTCGCCACTTCTCCTCCGTCAGGAGCTGGTCGAGGAGGTGTCCGTCCAGCCACTCCTGGTGCAGCAGGAAGCAGCCGATCTTGATCGCGTCGATGAGGCGAGCGTCTGCGCAGAAGGCGACGAACGCAGCCTCGTCGCGACGTCCCTGTCGTCGCACTGCGGCATCTTCACGGTGCGATGGAGGAAGACGCCGTCGAGTGCCAGGTGATGGTCTCCTTCCACCACGAAGTGCAGCGGGAACGGAGCGCCGACGTCGACGCCGAGCTGCCGCAGTCGGGTCGAGCCCGTCGTACGCGCTGTGTCTGGCAGCGCCAGGCGTGCTGCCTCGACGTGGTCCGCCCACGTCATCTCGTGGTCGCGGTGGACGTAGACGGCCTCGTGGAGGCGACGGAACCGCACGCCCTCGACGATGCGCGCAGTGATCCCTGCGTCCAGCGCCGACTGACGGCTGAACGGGCCGTGGGCGAAGGCTTCCGGGATGCGACTCATGCATGCATGTCGCCACAGCCCCGGCCGACGCCGCACACCGAAAGCGTCCTGGCTGTGGATGGAGCGCCCATGGTGCGCCGTGTGGACGGTTCGTGGTCCGTCTCTCGAGCGGTGAGTGAGCCACATTCGGAGCGCGCGGAATGTGGCTCACTCACCGCTCAGCGGCGGATCGAACGGCGCAGACAGTCAGCGGCGACGGCGGACGAGCGCGACCAGGCCGAGCATCGTCGCGGCCCCGGCGGCGAAGGCCGCCTTGGCGGACGAGGCGACCCCCGGCTCGGCGCGTACGACGTCCGCTGCCGCGGCGAGGTCGATCCGCGGCCCCTCGACGGTCTGCTCCGCGACGACGGCTGCCTCTCGGGCGGCCCGAGCCTCGGGCGAGGTGTGCGCCCAGGCGGCGGCGTAGACCACGACGCGGGAGAAGTAGTTGATCCAGATCAGCAGGATCAGCGCGATGCCGAAGGCCTGGACGGCCGGCTGCTCGCGGGTGGCCTGGAGCAGCACCGTCGAGAGCTGCTTGAGCAGCTCGAAGGCCACCGCGCCGAGCAGCGCGCCCGACCACAGCGAGCGCGAGGGGATGTCGGGACCCGCGAGGAGCTTGAAGAAGGCGAAGAAGAGCAGCGTGCTGGCCGCGAGGCCGAGCAGCAGGGCGAGCACCCAGAGCAGCGGCTTCGCGCCCGCGCCGAGCCCGACGAGGTCGAGGATGGGCGTGGCGACCTTCGTGGCCACACCGGACACCGCGACGCTGACGACGAGCACCGAGCCGAGGGTCAGCAGGGCGAGCAGGTCACGCAGCTTGCCGACGATGAAGTTGGGCTGCTCGCCCTCGGGCTCCTCGAAGACCTGCACCAGCGCCGTACGCATGCCCGAGAGCCAGCCGAGCCCGGAGTAGAGCGCGAGCAGGATCCCGACGCTCAGGATGCCGGGGGCGTTGTCCTGGAAGGTCGACAGGGACAGCCCGTCGCTCCCGCCGACCAGGCCGGGGAGGACGTCGTTGATCGCGGTGAGGAGGTCGTCGTCGGCGTTGGGGTAGGCACGCGAGACGAGCCCGATCACCGCGAAGGCGAGGGCGAGGATCGGGAAGAACGACAGGAACGCGAAGTAGGTCACCGAGGCCGCGAGGGCGCTGCCCTTGACCTCCCCGTAGTGCTCGACCATCCGCAGCACGTGGTCGAGGAAGGGACGGCGCTCGCGTGCATCGGTGAGGCGCTGCTTGAGGTCCGAGATAAGAGGCACGCTCAGCCCAGTTCGTACTCGTGGGTGGGTCGCCAGCCGGAGCTGGCGTCATGGACGTAGAGGCTGAACGCGTCGGCGGCGAAACGGCACTCGAAGGCGGCGAGGTCGTCGAAGGCACGGTCGAGGGTCGGGTCGTCGAGGTGGTGCGCGATCGTCACGTGCGGGTGGTAGGGGAACTCCAGGTCGACCGCGAGCGGCCCCTGTCGTACGGCGTCCGCGAGCAGCTCGCAGCCGGAGATCCCCTCGGCCAGGGTCACGAACACGACGGGCGAGACGGGGCGGAAGGTGCCCGTGCCGCGCAGGTGGATGTCGAACGGCGCGACGGTGGCCGCGACCTCGCTCAGGTGCTCGGCCACCACTCCCAGGTCGGACTCCCCCACCTCGGCCGGAGGGATGAGGGTGATGTGCGTCGGGATGTGCGTCGCGGTGGTGTCACCGACGGACGTCCGGTAGTCCTGGAGCTCGCTCGCCCAGGGCTCTGGGATGGCGATCGCTACTCCTATGGTCGGCACGGCTCCGACCCTACAGAACCCGTTCGCGGCCTCCGACAGCCGCTTAGTAGGCTCGCTCGTCGTGAGTGACACCTTCCGCGCGGCCCAGGCCCGCAGCGACGCCATCGAGCAGCAGATGGCCGACGACCCGGCCTCGCTGCGGATGCTGACCGGCGACCGTCCGACCGGCGCGCTGCACATCGGCCACTACTTCGGATCCATCCGCAACCGGCTCCGGTTGCAGGACAGCGGCGCGGAGATCTGGCAGCTGATCGCCGACTACCAGGTGATCACCGACCGCGAGGTGGCCGGCGACATCGCGGGCAACGTGCGCAACCTGCTGCTGGACAACATCGCCGCCGGTCTCGACCCCGAGCGGGCCACGATCTTCACCCACTCCTCGGTGCCTGCGCTCAACCAGCTGATGCTGCCGTTCCTGAGCCTGGTCAGTGTCGCGGAGCTCCAGCGCAACCCCACCGTCAAGGACGAGGCCAGGTCGGCCGGCATCACCTCGATCGGCGGCCTGCTGCTCACCTATCCCGTCCACCAGGCCGCGGACATCCTGTTCTGCAAGGCCAACGTGGTGCCGGTGGGTCGCGACCAGCTCCCGCACCTCGAGCAGACCCGGGTGGTCGCCCGCCGCTTCAACGACCGCTACGCCCCCGTCTTCCCCGAGCCCGGCGCGTTGCTGTCCGAGGCGCCGCTGATCCTCGGCACCGACGGCACCAAGATGAGCAAGTCCAAGGGCAACGTCGTCGAGCTGCGGATGAGCGCCGACGAGACCGCCAAGAAGCTCAAGGGCGCGAAGACCGACAGCGACCGGGTGATCACCTACGACCCGGACTCCCGCCCGGAGGTCGCCAACCTGCTCACCCTGATCGCGCTCTGCGAGGGCGTCGAGCCGGCCGCGGTGGCCGAGGAGATCGGCGACGGCGGCGGCGGCGCGCTCAAGGGCCGGCTGACCGACGCGATCAACACCGAGCTCGCCCCCCTGCGGGCCCGACGCGCGGAGCTGGAGGCCGACCCGGGCTACCTCTCGGACGTGCTCCGGCGCGGCAACGCGCGTGCCAACGAGGTCGCGGAGGCGACCCTGGCGGAGGTCCGCGAGGCGATGGGCATGGTCTACGCCTGACTCCTCTGCTGTGACGCACGTCACAGCGAACCCCGAGTGCAACCCTCTGTCGCAGTGACGCTACTCACCAGTAGTTTCGCGGGATCGGCCGGGCGGTCCGGCCCTCGGAGGGAGCCACCATGGCAGCCGCACCCGTACGTCGCGCGATCGCGTCACTCGTCACCCTGCTCACCGCCACGCTCGCGGTCGGCACCCTCGGTACGACGGCGGCCGACGCCGTCGTGCCGGAGCCGCCCCGACCTGCGTTCTACGAGACGCCCGCCACGCTGCCCAGCGCGAACGGCGCAGTCATCCGCAGCGAGAAGATGAGCTTCCTGCTCGACCCGCTCGACGCCACCAGCCTGGTGCGCAACGCCAACCGGGTCCTCTACCGGTCGACCAACCGCGCCGGGAAGGCCATCGCGGTCTCCGGCACGGTGCTCGTCCCCACGTCGCCCTGGATCGGCCTCGGGTCGCGTCCCGTCATCGGCTACGCGCCCGGCACCCAGGGGATGGCCGACCGGTGCGCGCCGTCGCGCCAGTTCTCCGAGGGCATCGAGTACGAAGGGATCGGGATCGAGGGCCTGCTGCTGCGCGGCTACGCCGTCGCGATGCCGGACTACGAGGGCCTCGGCACGGCCGGCGTCCACACCTACATCGACCGGGTCGCCCAGGGCCGGGCCACGCTCGACGTGATCCGCGCCGCCCAGCGCCTGCCGGGCACCGGACTCAGCGCCAACAGCCCGGTCGGCATCATGGGCTACTCGCAGGGCGGCGGCGCCGCGGCATCGGCGGTCGAGCTGGCCAGCACGTACGCCCCGGACCTCAAGGTCAAGGGCGCCGTCGTCGGCGCCGTGCCGGCCGACCTCGCCAAGGTCGCGTCGTCCCTCGACGGCGGGCTCTACTCCGCGTTCGCGTTCTTCGCCCTCCGCGGCCTGTCGGCGAGCTATGACCTCGACCTGTCGCCGTACCTCAACGACAAGGGCCGGGCGACCAACGACCAGGTGGAGCAGGAGTGCGTCTTCGACCTGCTCAACCACGCCTTCGTGAAGTCCTCGACGCTGAGCGCCGACGGCCGGCCGATGTCGGAGCTGATGGCGAGGGAGCCCTTCAAGTCGATCGTCGAGGCCCAGCGCATCGGCACGATCAAGCCCACCGTGCCGGTGCTCGTCACGCACTCGGCGCTCGACGACGTCATCCCCTACGCCGTGGGCAGGCAGATGGCGAGGTCGTGGTGCGGCAAGGGCGCCAACGTCTACTTCTCCACCAACGTCGCGCCGCTCCACGTGGGCGGCATCGTGCCGCAGACCGTCGAGGCACTGCCGTTCTTCGAGGCGCGCTTCGCCGGGCTGCCGCAGCTCAGCAACTGCTGGCGGATCTAGACCCTGCACCCGGACCCGGAGCGGACTTCCCGGCGGCCGTCCGATGCAGCCGTGTGTCAGACGACCCAGCCCACGTTCTCGGCGACCAGGTCGGCAGCCGGGTAGATCCCGCGCAGCTCCTGGCGACGCTCCAGCAGCGTCACGACATCCCCGACGTTGCGGTCGGCCAGGAAACGCCGACGCTCCATCTCCGCCTCGACCTTCTTCTCGTCCACCATGTCCCCGCCTCCGCAATTCTTCCGGGTGGCCTGTCCACCCCCATGGCTTGGATCGTTACAAGCCAGCGCTACGCAGGAGTTCCCATCGTGTTAACTCCATGCAACATGAACGAAGAGATTCGGCGGATATCGGGGGATACCGGCGGCGTTCGGAAGCGGTCGGTCGTGTTCAAGCGGGGGATCAGGCGGGTGTCAGGCAGGTACGACGCCGCGGTCGCGCACGTGGAGCCGGGCCGAGACCAGCAGCACGACGACCCCGGCGAGCGAGAGCCCCACACCCACGAGCGCCGGGGCGCGGAGGCCCCATCCCGCGGCGATGACGAGGCCGCCGAGCCAGGCGCCGAGGGCGTTGGCGACGTTGAGCGAGGCGTGGTTCATCGCCGCGCCCAGCGTCTGGGCCTCACCGGCGACGTCCATCAGGCGGAGCTGGAGGTTGACGACCAGCACGGAGCCGAGGGTCGTGATCAGGAAGACCATGGGCAGGGCGGCCCAGCCGTAGGGCGAGAGCACCCAGAAGCCGAACAGGGCCGCGGCCATGCCGATCCCGCCGACGATCAGGGACCGGAAGATCGACCAGTCGGCCATGATCCCGGCGAGGTAGGTCCCGGCCACCATGCCGAGGCCGAAGGAGAGGACGTAGATCGACACCGACCGCTCCCCCAGCCCGGCCACGTCGGTGACGATGGGCGCGATGTAGGAGTAGACGGCGAACATGCCGCCGAAGCCGATGGCACCGGCCAGCAGGGTCAGCCACACCTGCGGGACCCGGAAGGCGGAGAGCTCGCGCCGTCCGCTGGCGCCGGCGTCACCGGGGCAGGAGGGGACGAACCAGACCACGAGCGCCAGGGTCATCAGGCCCAGGACGCTGACCGCCCAGAACGCCGAGCGCCACCCGAGCGCCTGCCCGAGGAGGGTCGCGGCCGGGACGCCGAGCACGTTGGCGACCGAGAGGCCCAGCATCACCTGGGCGACCGCACGCCCCTTGCGCGAGGGACGCGCCAGGCTGGCCGCGACGAGCGAGGCGACACCGAAGTAGGCGCCGTGCGGGAGGCCGGCGGCGAACCGCGCCACCATCAGCTGCTCGTAGGACGTCGCCAGCGCGCTGACGCTGTTGCCGACCGCGAAGGCCGCCATCAGTGCGACGAGCAGCGCGCGCCGCGGGAGACGTGCGCCGAGGAACGCGAGCACCGGGGCACCCACGACCACCCCGACGGCGTAGGCCGAGATGAGGTGGCCGCCGGTCGGGATCGAGACGCCGACGCCGTCGGAGATCTGCGGCAGCAGGCCCATCGTGACGAACTCGGTGGTGCCGATCGCGAAGCCGCCCATCGCCAGCGCGAGGACTGCGAGCCCGAAGTGGCGCGCGGTCACCGACGGGACGTCGAGGTCCTCCGGAGACGGTGAACCGGGGAGGTCGGTGGCGGAGGCAGTCGTCATGGTCATCACAGGATGCAAGACAGGGCCCCCGGGGAGGTATTCCCCGAGGGCCCTGTCTGTGACGTGGGTCGCTGCCGGCTCAGGCCAGTGAGGCGAGGGCCTCGTTGAAGGTCGCCGAGGGACGCATGACCGCGTCGGCCTTGACCGGGTCGGGCCGGAAGTAGCCGCCGATGTCGGCCGGCTTGCCCTGCACCGCGAGCAGCTCCTCGACGATCTTCTCCTCGTCGGCGCGCAGCGTGCCGGCCAGAGCCGCGAAGGCGTCCGCGAGGGCGGCGTCCTCGGTCTGCTTGGCGAGCTCCTCGGCCCAGTAGAGGGCGATGTAGAAGTGCGAGCCGCGGTTGTCGATCGTGCCGAGCCGGCGACCGGGCGAGCGGTCCTCGTTGAGGAAGGTCTCGGTGGCCCGGTCGAGGGCCTCGCCCAGCAGCTTGGCCCGCTGGTTGTCGTCGTAGCCGGCGAGGTGCTCGAGCGAGGCGGCCAGCGCGAAGAACTCGCCCAGGCTGTCCCAGCGCAGGTAGTCCTCCTTGACCAGCTGCTGCACGTGCTTGGGGGCCGAGCCACCGGCGCCGGTCTCGAAGAGGCCGCCACCGTTCATCAGCGGGACGATCGAGAGCATCTTGGCGCTCGTGCCGAGCTCGAGGATCGGGAACAGGTCGGTGTTGTAGTCGCGCAGCACGTTGCCGGTCACCGAGATGGTGTCCTCGCCCTTGCGGATCCGCTCGAGGGAGTACGTCGTCGCTGCCGCCGGCGCCATGATCTCGATGGTCAGGCCGTCGGTGTCGTGCTCGGGCAGGTAGGCCCCGATCTTGGCGATGAGGTTGGCGTCGTGGGCGCGCGTCTCGTCGAGCCAGAAGATGGTCGGCGTCCCGCTGGCGCGGGCCCGGGTGACGGCCAGCTTGACCCAGTCGCGGATCGAGGCGTCCTTGGTCTGGCAGGCGCGCCAGATGTCACCGGCCTCGACGGCGTGCGACAGGAGCGCCTCGCCGGCGGCGTTGCGGACCTCGACGGTGCCCGCGGACGGGACCTCGAAGGTCTTGTCGTGGGAGCCGTACTCCTCGGCCGCCTTGGCCATCAGGCCGACGTTGGGCACCGAGCCCATGGTCGACGGGTCGAGGGCGCCGTGCTCGCGGCAGTCGTCGATCGCGGCCTGGTAGACGCCGGCGTAGGAGGAGTCGGGGATGACCGCGAGGGTGTCCTGCTGCTCGCCCGCGGCGTTCCACATCTGGCCGGACGTGCGGATCATCGCCGGCATCGAGGCGTCGATGATGACGTCGGAGGGCACGTGCAGGTTGGTGATGCCCTTGTCGGAGTCGACCATCGCCAGCGACGGACCGGACGCGAGGCCGGCCTCGAAGGCGGCCTTGATCGCGGGCCCGTCGTCGAGGGAGTCGAGGCCGGACAGGATGGCGCCCAGCCCGTCGTTGGCCGAGAGGCCGGCGGCGGCCAGCTCCTCGCCGTACTGGGCGAAGACGTCGGCGAAGTAGGCGCGCACGACGTGGCCGAAGATGATCGGGTCGGAGACCTTCATCATCGTGGCCTTGAGGTGGGCGGAGAACAGGACACCGTCGGCCTTGGCCTTCGCGACCTGCTCCTCGAGGAAGGCGTCGAGCGTGGCGGCGCTCATGAAGGTGGCGTCGACGACCTCGCCCTCGAGGACCGCCAGGCCCTCCTTGAGCACGGTCTCCTCGCCGCCGGCGCCGACGTGCACGATCGAGAGGGTGTCGTCGCCCTCGAGGACGACCGACTTCTCGTTGCTGAAGAAGTCGTCGTGGCCCATCGTCGCGACCGAGGTCTTGGACTCGCTGCTCCAGGCACCCATCGAGTGGGGGTGCGACCTGGCGTAGTTCTTCACCGACGCCGGCGCGCGGCGGTCGGAGTTGCCCTCGCGCAGCACCGGGTTGACGGCCGAGCCCTTGACCTTGTCGTAGCGGGCGCGGGTCTCGCGCTCCTCGTCGGTCTGCGGGTTCTCGGGGTAGGCCGGGAGGTCGTAGCCCTGCGACTGCAGCTCGGCGATGGTCGCCTTGAGCTGCGGGATCGAGGCGGAGATGTTGGGCAGCTTGATGATGTTGGCCTCGGGCTGGGTGGCCAGCTCGCCGAGCTCGGCGAGGTCGTCGTCGACGCGCTGCTCGGCCGTGAGGCGGTCGGCGAACTGCGAGATCACGCGACCGGCGAGCGAGATGTCGCGGGTCTCGACGTCCACACCCGCGGTCTTCGCGTACGCGGCGATGATCGGGAGGAACGAGTACGTCGCCAGCAGGGGCGCCTCGTCGGTGTGGGTGTAGATGATCTTGGCCATGGGTACGACAGCTCCTGTAGATCCAAGGGGTGGGACATAACTCTTGACGTCAAGATACCTGACTCGCCCAGCATTGACGACTCGCCTAGCCTCGCACCCGAACTTCACCGCGGCTAGGCTCCTCGTTGGCCGCCGCGGGGTGCGGCCGACCGACTCTGGAGGGGACTCGCGATGAGCGACATTGCCGAAGACACACCGACCACCGGGCAGAAGTTCACCGCCGAGGTGCTGGGCACCTTCGTGCTCGTGTTCTTCGGCTGCGGCGCCGCCCTGCTGAGCGGCGGCGACTACGTCGCCACCGGCCTCACCTTCGGCCTCACGGTCGTCGTCATGGCCTACGCCGTCGGCCGCATCTCCGGCGGCCACTTCAACCCGGCCGTGACGCTCGGCGCCGTGCTCGGCGGCCGCCTGCCGTGGAACCAGGTCGGCATCTACATGGCCGCCCAGCTCCTCGGCGGCCTCGCCGCCGGTGCCGCGCTCTTCGGCCTCATGCACGGCTTCGAGGGCTTCAACGCCGAGGGCGGGATGGCCCAGAACTCCTTCGGCGACCAGGGCTCCGGCTACGCCTGGTGGGCAGCCCTCCTGCTCGAGATCCTGCTGACGGCCGTCTTCCTCTGGGTGATCCTCGCGGTCACCGACGAGCGCAACGAGATGAACGCGGCGATGGGCCCGCTGGCCATCGGCCTCGCCCTCGCGATGATCCACTTCGCCTCGATGGGCGCCACCGGCACCTCGGTCAACCCGGCCCGCTCCATCGGGGTCGGCGTCTTCGCCGGCACCGACGCGATCGTCCAGCTGTGGCTCTTCGTCGTCGCCCCGCTCGTGGGCGCGGCCATCGCAGGTCTCACCTACCCGATCCTCTTCGGCCACGGCGCCGAGCCGGTCGCCGGCTCCGGCCTCAACTTCGGCGGCGGTCGCAAGGACCAGTTCGTCCCCGGCAACTACGAGGCCCAGTGGAACCAGGGCCAGCAGGGTGGCTGGGGCCAGCCCGGCGCCGCGTGGGGCGCTCCCCCGCAGCAGCAGTGGGGCCAGCCCGCACCCCAGCAGCCGCAGCAGCAGCCCGACCCGGCCTACGGCGCACCGCAGCAGCAGCCCGGCCAGTGGGGCCAGCCCGCACAGCAGCAGCCCCCGGCACAGCCCGGCCAGTGGGGTGCACCGCCGGCCCAGCAGCCCGGTCAGCAGCCCGGCCAGCAGCCCGGCAGCAGAGCGCTCCCGGCCACTGGGGCAACCCCGACGGCGACGACGACGGCCGCACCCAGGTCCGCCGTCCCGACTAGTCCCGACTAGTCCTCGAGCACGGCCGTCCAGCCGGCATCCAGGTCCTCGATGCTGACGAGGCCGACCCCCGACTCATAGATGCGCTGGGTCGTGGTGTCGGCCTCGTCGCGCGTCTGCACCATCTCGCGCGACTGCTCCTCGACCGTGGTGCTCGACTCGGGCAGGTCCGGGGCGGCGTAGTTCAGCCAGCCGTCGCCCAGCCGCGGCTCGGCCGGCATCGCCAGACCGGCCTCGGCACCGTCCTCGCCCGGCCCGCCAGCAAGCCCGCGTCGGAGTCAGCGCCGACGAGCCAGACGTTGCCCGGCTCGTCCTGGGCGTAGAACCGGGTCGTCACCTCGGTGTCGCCGTCGATGTCGGAGGTGGTCCGCACCGCGGTCGCGGACAGTCCCGCGATCTCGCTGGTGCCGGTCACGACCTCGGTGTCGATGGCGCCGAGCGATCGTCCATCGTCGGTCACGTCGTAGTGCCAGGTGGCCCCGGGCTCGAGCGCGAGCCACGGGTTGTCGATGCCGTCGACGAAGTCGTCCGGCGCGGGCGACGGGGTGGGGATCTCGAGGCCGTTGATCCCCGGGGAGTCGTACGGCGCGGGCTGGCCGATCCCGGCACACCCGGCGGTCCCCAGGAGGAGCAGCCCGGCGAGCGCCGCGACCGCGCGCGGGCGTCGTACGGCTGAGGACATGGGCGCCAGCATGCCAGCCGCTCACCAGCCCCCCATCGTCAGCACCGGCGGCGCTGCTAGCGTCAGAGGCACAGACCTCACGCTCACCCACGAGGAGAACACCACCGTGACTTCCGCTGAACCCCTCAAGGTGGCCGTCACCGGCGCCGCCGGCCAGATCGGCTACAGCCTGCTCTTCCGCCTCGCCAGTGGCGCGCTCGCCGCCGACCGGCCGATCGAGCTGCGACTGCTCGAGATCGAGCCCGCCCTGAAGGCGCTCGAGGGCGTCGTCATGGAGCTCGACGACTGTGCGTTCCCCAACCTCGCCGGCGTCCAGATCGGCTCGGACGCCGAGCAGATCTTCGACGGCGTCAACCTCGCCCTGCTCGTCGGCGCCCGCCCGCGCGGTCCCGGCATGGAGCGCGGCGACCTGCTGTCCGCCAACGGCGCGATCTTCACCGCGCAGGGCAAGGCCCTCAACGCGGTCGCGGCCGACGACGTGCGGATCGGTGTCACCGGCAACCCGGCCAACACCAACGCCCTCATCGCGATGACCAACGCACCCGACATCCCGCGCGAGCGCTTCTCCGCGCTGACCCGCCTCGACCACAACCGGGCGATCTCGCAGCTCGCGGCCAAGACCGGCGCGGCCGTCACCGACATCACCCACATGACGATCTGGGGCAACCACTCGGCCACCCAGTACCCCGACCTGTTCCACGCCCAGGTCAAGGGCCAGAACGCCGCGGAGCTGGTCGGCGACCAGGCCTGGCTGGAGAACGACTTCATCCCGACCGTCGCCAAGCGCGGCGCCGCGATCATCGACGCCCGGGGCTCGTCCTCGGCCGCCTCGGCCGCGTCCGCCACGATCGACGCCGCCCGCGACTGGCTGTTCGGCTCGGCCGCCGACGACTGGGTCTCGATGGCCGTGGCCTCGCAGGGCGAGTACGGCGTCCCCGAGGGCCTGATCTCCTCGTTCCCGGTCACCACCTCCGGTGGCGACTGGTCGATCGTCGAGGGCCTCGACATCGACGACTTCTCCCGGGCCCGGATCGACGCCTCGACCGCCGAGCTCGCCGACGAGCGCGCCGCCGTCACCGAGCTCGGTCTGATCTGACGCCGAGCACCGCACCACGCCACACACCGAAGCGGTGAGTGAGCCACATTCCTGAGCCTGGGAATGTGGCTCACTCACCGCTCGTGCGGATTTCAGGGCCTGCCCGCGGTCAGAACGAGCCGGGCTGGTCCGGGATCGACCCGGCGAGGAAGATCAGCGAACCACCGAGCACGATCAGGATGATCGCGTCGAGCAGCTTGTGGCGTACGGCGAGCATGCCGGCGTCGCGACGGCGGAGCACCAGCCGGATGGCGGCGGCGAAGATCAACGCCCCGCCCATCAGCCGGATGCCGGTGCGCCACTCCTCGAGCACCACGAGCACCATCGACACCGCGACGGCGGCCAGGACGAGCAGGTAGAACGCGCCACCGATCGTCGAGGGGTAGCGCCGCGGGTCGTCGGGGTCGACCGGCTCGGCCGACAGTGGCTCGACCGACTCGGGTGGCTCGAGGGCGTCGGGCTCGGTCATGTCACGACCGGACGGTCTTCTCGGCGATCTCCACGATGTTGGTGAGCAGCATCGCGCGGGTCATCGGACCGACGCCCTTGGGGTTGGGCGAGATCCAGCCCGCCACGTCCCACACGTCGGGGTGGACGTCTCCGGTGACCTTGCCGTCGACGCGCGAGACGCCGACGTCGAGGATGGCCGCTCCGGGCTTGACCATGTCGGCGGTGATGATCCCGGGCACACCGGCGGCCGCGACGACGATGTCGGCGTTGCGGACGTGGGAGGCGAGGTCGACCGTGCCGGTGTGGCAGAGGGTGACCGTGGCGTTCTCGGAGCGCCGGGTCAGGAGCAGGCCGAGCGGACGGCCCACGGTGATGCCGCGACCGACCACCACGACCTCGGCGCCGGCGATCCGGACGCCGTGACGGCGCAGCAGCTCGATGGAGCCGACCGGCGTGCACGGCAACGGTCCGGCCTCGCCGAGGACGAGCTTGCCGAGGTTGGTCGGGTGCAGGCCGTCGACGTCCTTGTCGGGGTCGACGCGCGACAGCAGGGCGAACTCGTCGAGCCCGGTCGGCTGCTGCACGATGAAGCCGGTGCAGGCGTCGTCGGCGTTGAGCTCGTCGATGACCGCCTCCACCTCGGCCTGGCTGGCCGTGGAGGGGAGGTCGCGCCGGATCGAGGTGATGCCGATCTCCGCGCAGTCCTTGTGCTTGGCACCGACGTACCAGTGCGAGCCGGGGTCGTCGCCGACGAGGACCGTGCCGAGCCCGGGGACGACCCCCTGCTCCTTGAGGACCGCCACGCGCTGGGCGAGCTCGGTCTTGATGGTCCGCAGCGTCGCTGCGCCGTCCAGGGTCTGTGCGGTCACGTTCGACATCCTAGGGATCAGTGGGTCTCGATACACGCCGTCGCGACCTCCTTCGTCGGTCGCGGGCGCACTCGACCTTTTCACTTGCGGGTCCGCTGGCGCGTCCCCTAGTGAAAAAAGTGCCGCGTGCCGGTGAAGTACATCGTCACGCCGGCTGCCTCGCACGCCGCGACCACCTCGGCGTCGCGCACCGAGCCGCCCGGCTGCACGATCGCGCGCACGCCGGCGTCGATGAGGATCTGCGCGCCGTCGGCGAAGGGGAAGAAGGCGTCCGAGGCCGCGACCGCCGAGGTGACCCGGTCCCCCGCGCGCTCGACCGCGAGCCGGCACGAGTCGACCCGGTTGACCTGGCCCATCCCGACGCCGACCGAGGCGCCGTCCTTCGCCAGCAGGATCGCGTTGGACTTCGCCGACCGACAGGCCGTCCAGGCGAAGGCCAGGTCGGCCAGCACGTCGTCGGGGGCGGCCGAGCCGGTGGCCAGCGTCCACGTGGCCGGGTCGTCACCGGTGGCGTCGACGTGGTCGGCGACCTGCATCAGCAGCCCACCGCTGATCGGACGCATCTCGACGCCGCTGGGGACCGGGTCCGGGGCGAGGAGGATCCGGATGTTCTTGCCACCGCGCGGGAGGGAGCGGAGCACCTCGAGCGCCCCGTCGTCGTAGGCCGGCGCGACGACGACCTCGGTGAAGGTCTCGCGCAGGGCCTCGGCCATCGCCACCGAGACCGGGCGGTTGACCGCGATCACGCCACCGAAGGCCGAGGTGGGGTCGCACGCGTTGGCCCGGACGTACGCCTCGGCGACGTCGGCGCCCACGGCGATGCCGCAGGGGTTGGCGTGCTTGATGATCGCGACCGCCGGCTCGTCGAAGTCGTAGGCCGCCCGGCGGGCCGCGTCGGTGTCGACGTAGTTGTTGTAGGACATCTCCTTGCCGTGCAGCTGCTCGGCGTCGGCCAGGCCGCCCTGCCCGTTGCGGTAGAGCGCCGCCGGCTGGTGGGGGTTCTCGCCGTAGCGGAGCACGGCCGCCTGGTCCCAGGTGCCCCCGACCCAGGCCGGGAAGCCGGTGCCCTCGCTGGTGTCGGTGAGCACGTTGCCCATCCAGGAGGCCACGTGGACGTCGTAGGTCGCGGTGTGCACGAACGCCTCGGCGGCGAGGCGCTTGCGCGCGGCCAGCGTGAAGCCGCCGGCGGCCACGGCGGCCAGCACGTCGTCGTACGCAGCGGGCGAGGTGACGATGGCGACGCTCGGGTGGTTCTTCGCGGCCGCTCGCACCATCGACGGCCCACCGATGTCGATCTGCTCCACGCACTCGTCCGGGCTCGCGCCGGAGGCGACGGTCTGGGTGAAGGGGTAGAGGTTGCTCACGACCAGGTCGAACGGCTCGACGCCGAGGTCCTTCAGCTGCGCGACGTGGGAGTCGAGGCGGCGGTCGGCGAGGATGCCGGCGTGCACGCGCGGGTGCAGCGTCTTGACCCGGCCGTCGAGGCACTCGGGGAAGCCGGTGAGGTCCTCGACCTTGGTGACCGGCAGGCCGAGCGACTCGATGAGTGCGGCGGAGCCACCGGTGGAGACGAGCTCGACACCGGCCTCGTGCAGGCCGCGGACCAGGTCGTCGAGACCGGCCTTGTCATAGACGGAGACGAGCGCCCGCCTGATCGGGATGCGGACGTCAGCAGTGGCCTCGGGGGCGGGGTGCGACACGGGACTCCTCGGTTGGTTGCGAGTCGGGAGCACCCAGGCGTTCGATGCTCACGCGTGTCACTCCCTGGTGGTGGCCCACCTGCGCCAGTCGTGTGGCAGCAGACTACGGATCAGGGCGCCCCGATGCGAACCCGGCGTCCCTCCACCGTGATGCCCTCGCGGGCGATGCGGCCGACCGCGTCGACGAGCATCGCGCGCTCGGCGACCTTGATCCGCTCGTGCAGCGACTCGACGTCGTCGTCCTCGCTCACCTCGACCGGCACCTGGGCGACGATCGGACCGGTGTCGACGCCGGCATCGACGACGAAGAGCGTCGCACCGGTGACCTTCACGCCGTGCTCGAGGGCGTCGCGGGGGCCGTGCATCCCGGGGAAGGCCGGGCACAGCGCGGGGTGGGTGTTGAGGGTGAGGAAGGCGTCGAGGAAGTCCGACGAGAGGAGCTTCATGAAGCCGGCCGAGACGACCACGTCGGGCTCGAAGCGCTCGATCACGGTCGTCAGCGCGGAGTCCCAGCCCTCGCGGGTCTCGAAGTCGGAGACCTGGCGGACGAAGGTCGGGATGCCGGCCCGCTCGGCACGCGCCAGGCCCTCGATGTCCTCGCGGTCGGCGCCGACCGCCACGATGCGGGCGCCGTAGGCCGGATCGGCGCAGGCGTCGAGCAGGGCCTGCAGGTTGGTGCCGGATCCGGAGACCAGGACGACGAGGCGGGCGGGTGCGGGCACGCCCGAAGTCTAGGCGCGGTGGGACGGCCCGGCGTCCGCGGTCCGGTCGCGGACCAGCCGTCCGGCGACCAGCGCGGCGATGCCCGTGGTGACCGGGACGGCGGCGAGGATGCCGAGCCCGCCGACCAGGCCGCGGACGACCTCCTGGGCCACCACCTCCTGGCTGACCGCGATCCCGAACGGCAGCGACAGCGCGGAGAACACCAGCATCAGCGGCAGCGTCGCACCGACGTAGGCCAGGACGAGCGTGTTGACGGTGGACGCGGCGTGCGATCGCCCGATCCGCATGGCTCGCACGAACAGCGAGCGCGCGCTCGCGTCGGGGTCGACGTCGGCGAGCTCCCACACCGCCCAGGTCTGGGTGACCGTGACGTCGTCGAGCACGCCGAGGGCGCCGATGACGAGACCGGCGAGCAGCAGCCCGCGGAGGTCGACCTGAGCGGCGATGCCGGAGATGTACTGGCTGCCCTCGTCGACCAGGCCGGTGAAGTGCCCCACGCTCGTGAAGATCCAGCCGATCCCGCCGATCACCACCAGCGAGACCAGCGTGCCGAGCATCGCCACCGTCGTCCGGACGTCGAAGCCGTGGGAGAGGTAGAGCGTGACCAGCATGATCGCGGCGGCAGTGACCACGGCGACGGCCAGCGGCGAGGAGCCCTCCATGATCGCGGGCAGCGTGAAGACCACGATGAGCACGAGCGAGTACGCCAGGCTGGCGAGCGCCCCGATGCCACGCCACCGCGACAGTGCCAGGACGCCGACGGCGAAGAGCAGCACCAGCACCAGCAGCGGCCGGCCGCGGTCGAAGTCCTGGAAGGCGTACTGCTCCCCCTCCGGCGCCTGCTCGGCGTAGGACACGATGATCCGGTCGCCGACGTCGACCTCGGGCGCCTGCGACCCGTAGGGCAGCAGGGCCTCGGCCGCGCCCGGTGCTCCCGGGCCGCTGAGCAGCTGCACCTGCGCCAGCTCGCAGCCGTCGACGTCCTGACGGCACGGCCCGATGTCCTGCACCTCGGCCGTCCCCCGTTCCACGTCGACTCCCGGTCCGGTGACCTCGAGGTCGCCGTCGGGCCAGAGCAGGGCGAGCCCCAGCACGGTCGCGAGCACCAGCGGACCGACGACGAGCGCCATCAACACCTTCAGCTGCCGCGGCGCCGGCCCCAGTGAGGGATGGTCGCCGTGGCTGTGCCCAGCCCCCACGCTCAGTCCTCGTCGACCACGGCCCGGGCGCCGCGCCACACCTGCAGGGCGACCACGGCGGCGCCCAGCAGGGCGCCGATGCCGCACGCGGTCATGGCGTGCACGAGCACGTCGGGCACGAAGGGGCCGATGAAGCGCATCCGGCCGGGGCCGGCAGCGCCGCCGGAGATCGAGGCGAGGACCGCGAAGCCGACGCCGGCGGCCAGGCCGCCGCCGCACCCCGCGAGGGCGATCCGGTCCCAGGTGAGGGGTCGCCCGCGCAGGGCGCGATAGGCGAAGACCGCGGCCACCAGGGGCGGCAACGCCATCAGGCTGCCCACCCAGCCTGCCGGCGTACCGACGGTGGGCAGCGCGGCCAGCAGGGGTACGACGGGGAGCGGGCCGAGCACCACTGCGCTGGGCGAGACCAGGGTGGCACCACCGACCGCGAACCCCGGACCGAGGAGCCACGAGCCGGCGAAGAGCGCGGCGTTGGGGGCGAAGGCAGCGTTGGCGAAGCCGTAGAGACCGGCCTCGCCGGGGCTGGTGTGGAGCCGCGAGGTCATCGTGGCCGCCTCGTCGAAGGAGAGGGCCAGCGCGACGACGAACACGAGGGCGGAGACGACGAGCAGGCTCCGCAGCACGGCACCTGCCACGGCGGCACCCGCCCGGACGGTGGCCGGCGTGAACGCCGCCCAGATCGCGGCGCGCCCGGAGCCGACGGCGATCGCCGGCGCGGCCACGAGGGCGGTCATCACGATCGTCCAGGCCAGGACCCGCGGCACCGAGGGGTCGACGGTGGTGCCGGCAGCGAGCGTGGCGACCACCACGGCCACCACGGCGTAGCCGGCGAAGAAGGTGGAGATGGCGATGGGCACGGTGAAGTCGCGCTCACCGTCGGAGATCCGGTCGGCGTCGGGACCGTGCCCGGAGACCGCGTCGCCGACGCGGTGACCGAGCCGCCACATCGACCAGACGACGATCGCCGTCACGCCCAGCGGCACGATCGTGATGCGGGCACCCATCACCGTGAGGCCGGAGCCGTGACCGGCGAGCCAGACGAGCGCACCCGTCCGCATCCCGTCGCGCGGGGCGCCGTGGGCGCCGGCGTCGGTGACGAACCAGCCGATCACGCCGACGGCCAGCAGGACCACGAGCGGGCCCGAGCGCTGCCAACGCGCCGCCGAGCGTCGCGATGAGCACCAGCGGGCGCGGTCGGGCAGCGTCGGCCCGGGCGCTGTCGGGTCGAGTGAGGAGCGACGTCATGGCCGAGCCATCATCACCCGTTCGTCGGCACCGATGGCGCTCCCACGCCGCCGCGGCCGGCGACCCGATCGATGTGCGCCGCATGGCCCGCTCCCGTACCGTGGAACGGTCATGAGGAGCCCCGAGACCTTCGACGCCTACTACGTCGAGACACGCACCCGACTCCTGCACGAGGCCTACGCCCTGACCGGCGACGCACCGGCTTCCCGTGCAGCCGTCCGGGACGCCTTCGTCGTGGCCTGGCACCACTGGGGCAAGGTCGGCGTCCTCGACGACCGCGACGGCTATGTCCGCCCGATCGCCCTGGGCCGCGCGCGGCGACGCCACACCGCCCGCATCTGGCACCGTGACAAGTCGCTGGACGCCGAGACGAGGGCCACGCTCGAGGCGCTGTCCAAGCTCACCGCCCGCCAGCGCGAGCTGCTCGTGCTCAACGGGCTGTCCGCGCTCTCGCTCTCCGACATGGCCCGCGCCGTCGGGCTCCCCCGCTCCGACGCCGAGCGCGAGCTCCAGACCGCCAGCTCCCAGTTCGCCCTGAACCGCGACGTCCTGACGACCGACGTCTCCCGGCTGCTCCACGACCTGGCCGGGCCGCTGGAGTCGATCCGCTGGCCCCGTGCCACCGTGATCCGCCGCTCCGGCGCGGCGCGACGACGTACGCACACCGTGATCGGCGCCGCGCTCGCGACGGCCGCGCTCGTGGTGTCCGGTTCGCTCGTCGCGACCGGCTCCGACGCGGAGGCGACCAGCCTCAGCGAGGAGAAGGCCAGCGGCAGCGTCACCGTCCACGACCCCGTCAGCACCACCTCCGGCGAGGAGATCCTTCCCGAGGACGCGCTCCTGTCCCCCGCGCAGATGTCGCGCTTCGGCTCCGACCTGGACTGGACGGAGAAGGCGACCACCGACAACCTCGCCGGCGACGGGCTGCTCGCGCCGTGCCAGCGCGAGCGCTTCGCCGACCCCGACGGCCTCACCGAGCTGGCCCGCACGTGGAAGGGGTCGGCCACCCGGGTCGTGAAGGAGCAGGTCGGCAAGGGCGACCAGCAGCGCACGAAGAAGCGCGAGGTCACCCAGGTCGAGTCGACCGCGGTCCAGATGGTCGAGCTGTCGCGCAACGACAAGGCCGCCGTCCAGGGGTTCGAGACCGCTTCCATGTGGTACGCCGGATGCGTCGACCCGCGCACCCAGCTGGTCTCCACCCGCACCGTGAAGCGGGTGGGCGACCAGGCCCGCGCCTTCCGCCTGCGCGCCTGGGGCAAGCAGCCCGCCACCATCTCCGTCGGCGTGGCGCGCACGGGCAGCCTGGTCGTGACCCACGTCGTACGCAGCCAGGGCAAGGCCGTCAGCGACAAGGACGCCGTCACGGGGCTCGCCGCCGCGGTCAACGCGCTCTGCGGCTCCACGGGTGCGGCCACCTGCGCCGGCCGTGCCCGCGCCACCACCGCGGCCCCGCTCAAGATCAGCGAGCACCCGGGCCTGCTGTCCGTGGTCGACCTGCCGCCGGTCGCCGCCGTCCGTGGCCCCTGGGTCGGCCCCGACCCCGAGCGCGCCCGCACCAACTACGCCTCCACGCGCTGCGACCGGACGACGTTCCAGGGCAAGGGCATCACCCAGGCGCTGACCCGCAACTTCGTCTTCCCCGAGACGCCCAACGCCTCCCGGCTGGGTCTCACCCAGACCGTCGGCGTGATGAACCAGGCGAAGGCCCGCGGTCTCGTGGAGCAGGTCCGCAGTCGGATCCGGCAGTGCGGGCAGGCCAACCTCGGCACCAGCGTCACGATGCTGGCCAGCTCGACGTCGAAGACCTCGGACCTGAGCGTCTGGGCGCTGACGTTCGAGCTCAACGACCAGCAGTCGTTCTCGTTCCTGATGGCGATCGCCCGCGACGGCACGGCCGTCTCCCAGCTCGGCTTCTCCCCCGTCGGCAAGATGACGATGACCCGCCCGGACTTCGTCGTGCTGTCCAGGCGGATGCTCGAGCGCCTCGAGGCGCTCACGTCCTCGGGCTGACGGCGCGCCGCGGGAAGTTTGCCCGCCGGTGGCAACCTTTTCGTCCCCAGCGGGGTCTTACGTGTCATGAGGCACCGCGCACGGCTCCTGACCGCCGCCCTGGCCTGCACGCTGGCGCTGGTCGGCTGCGGGACCGAGCCGTCGGCCGACGACGCGTCCGGAGCCGGGGCCGACGCGAGCGACGGATCCACCGAGGCGGCGGGTGAGCCGGAGGCGTCCGCCACGGTCAGCACCGAGATCCCCGACGACTTCCCTCTCGCGAGCGGGATGGGCGGCCCGCAGGACGCCATCGGGACCTCCCGGAGCGGGACGGGCCTGCGCGACCTGACCTTGTGCAAGACCTCACCGCTGCGGGGGCTGGGCCTGCGCGACCGGATGGTCGCCGACAACAGCGGCGGCGAGTCGGCCAACACCCGTGAGCTGGTGCTCATGGGCAGTGCCGACGAGGCGGCCCTCGTCGCCCGGTCGATCGCCGACCTGCCGCAGAGCTGCTCGGCCCCCGACACGAGCGGGGGCGTGGAGACCGTCACCGAGGTGCGGGAGTCGCCCTTCGGTCCGGGACCGGCCGCCACGCTGGTGCAGACCTACACCTTCGACGGCGAGCCCGGCACCGGCGCGACCGTCATCCACGTGGTCCCCACCGGCGCCGCGCTGCTGGTGACGTCGACCTACGGGCAGTGGTCCCTCGACGACCTCGAGGAGGGCGTCGCCTCCACCGTCGAGCCGCTGCGCGAGACCGTGGCCGCGATGGAGCAGTTCGACGACGGCTCGACCCCCACCCAGGAGCCGACCGAGGAGCCCACCCAGGAGCCCACGGCGGTCACCGAGATCCCCCGCGACTTCCCGCTCGCCCTGGGGCTCCCGGAGGACGACGGCGAGACCACGGTCAGCGAGCCGTCCGCGGACGGCGACGGCATGGGCGAGGTCGAGATGTGCGGCCAGGTCGTCTGGCCCGGAGCGGGGACGACCGGCGCCACGAGACGTCTCGTGACCGGCGCCGTGGGACCGGAGTACTTCGACGGGCGCGAGCTCGTCGTGCACGCCGAGGCCGACGAGGCCGTGGCGGCCATGGAGGTCTTCCGCCGGGCCGCGCAGGACTGTCGCACGGTGCGCAACCAGGTGTGGACGGTCCTCGACCGCGACACCGGCTACGACACGGTGACGGTGGGCCTGACCTACTCCGACGGCCTCGGCAGCTCGGTCTTCCAGGTCAGTCGCGTGGGGGCTGCGCGCCTGATGGTCAGCACGTACGGTGAAGGCTCACTCGCTTCGCTGGATGCGCAGGCCGATGCGGTCACGGGGACCACGGAGAAGCTCGTTCCAGCGATGTGCGTGTTCACGAAAACGGGGTGCTAGACATGTCCATTCCTTCGACCTTGGCCAGCTCGGCCTGTCCGACCCTTCCCTCGCCGCGTCGGCTCTCGGCGGTGTCGCCCGTACGACTCCTGGGCGCCCACGTCGTCTGGCGCGTGCTGTGGGAGGCCAGGCGGCCGGGCCACGACGTGCAGACGGCCCCGCAGGATAGACCTGCGGAGCCGTCTGGAAGGCAGTGCTGTGAGCGTGGATCAGAGGTTCTGAAGGACCTCGCGCATCAGGGCGGCCGTCTCGGACGGCGTCTTGCCGACCTTCACGCCGGCGGCCTCGAGGGCCTCCTTCTTCGCCTGGGCGGTGCCCGACGAGCCCGACACGATCGCGCCCGCGTGGCCCATGGTCTTGCCCTCGGGCGCGGTGAATCCCGCGACGTAGCCGACGACCGGCTTGGTGACGTGGTCCTTGATGTAGGCCGCGGCACGCTCCTCGGCGTCCCCACCGATCTCGCCGATCATCACGATCGCCTTGGTCTCCGGGTCGTTCTCGAAGGCCTCGAGCGCGTCGATGTGCGTGGTGCCGATGATCGGGTCACCACCGATGCCGATGGCGGTGGTGAAGCCGTAGTCCTTCAGCTCGAACATCATCTGGTAGGTCAGGGTGCCCGACTTCGAGACCAGGCCGACCGGGCCCTTGCCCGCGATGGTGTGCGGCGTGATGCCGGCCAGCGACTCCTCCGGCGTGATGATGCCGGGGCAGTTGGGGCCGATCATCCGGGTGGACTTGCCCTCCAGGTAGGCCACGACCTCGGCCGAGTCCTGGACCGGGACGCCCTCGGTGATGACCACGAGGAGCGGGATCGCGGCGTCGATGGCCTCGATCGCTGCGTCCTTCGTGAAGG
>CAVVQR010000015.1:0-211304 GCA_963750445.1 uncultured Actinomycetota bacterium
TCACGACGGTGCCGGCCTCGATGTCGCCGCCGGTGGTGCGGACGCGGGTGATGCGGCGCTGGCCGTGCGGCGCCCTCCTCGGTGTCGAGGCCGATGACCTCGACGGTGGGTACGACGGTGAGCTCGCCGGTGGCGAGGGCGCGCTCGCGCATGATCGTGCCCGCGCGCAGCGAGTCGACGACGCCGACGCCGGGGGTCCAGAAGGCGCCGATGAACTGGTCCTCCTCGATGAAGGGGACCTTCTCCTTGACGAACGCCGGGCTGACCAGCTCGGACTCGATGCCCCACGCGCTGGCGCTCGACATGCGGCGCCGCAGCTCCTCCATCCGCTCCTCGGTGCGGGCGATCTCGAAGCCGCCCGACTCGGTGAAGACGCCCATCTCCTTGTACTGCGCGACCGAGTCGAGGGTGATGTCGGTGATCTCGCGGGAGTGGTCGACGGTGAAGATGAAGTTGGACGCGTGACCGGTCGAGCCGCCCGGGTTGGGCAGGGCGCCCTTGTCGATCTGGACGACGTTCTTCCAGCCGAGCCGGGTCAGGTGGTGGACCAGGCTGTTGCCGACGATGCCGGCTCCGATCACGACGACGTCAGCGGTCGCGGGTACCTCTGCCATGGCTAGCCTCCTGGGCCGGACGGGCGAATCTGGGTGGGTGCTGCGTGAACGGGGTTGCGTCATGCGCAACCCGTTGCGTCATGTGCGACACGAGAAATGTACGCCGTCGCCCCCGAGCACTGTCAAGGTGCCCGGGGGCGGCGGGTTGCGGGCCGCGGGGGACGGCCCGGGTCAGGACTCCTTCGACTGCTCGGAGCCGGCGGTGACCTCTTCGGGATCGGCGCCGAGGGCGGCGAGGGCCACGGAGTGCTGGTCCATCGAGTCGTACTTCTGCGCGTGCAGGACGGCCTTGCGCACGCGGGACGGCAGCGTCGACTCGTAGGGCTCCTGCGCGCAGCGACTTCATCAGCGAGACGCACATCGCGCAGATCACCAGCATGAACGGCCCCGCCACGATGATCACGAGGGTCTGCAGCGCCCCGAGCCCGCCGGAGAAGAGCAGCACTCGCGGCCACTGCGCCCTGGGCGACGCCCCAGAAGATCACCAGCCAGCGCATCGGCTCCTCCTTGCCGTGCTGGCTGAGCATCCCCATCACGATCGAGGCCGAGTCGGCCCCGGTGATGAAGAAGATCGCCACCAGGAAGACCGCGAGCACCACCGTGACGCTCGCGAGCGGGTACTCGCGCAGCGTGGTGAAGAGCGCGCTCTCGGTGCCCCTCCTCCGCGAGCACCGCCCCGAGGTCCTTGGCGCCGGAGAGCTGCAGGTCGAAGGCCGCGCCGGCCAGGATCGAGAACCAGACGAACGACACGATGCTCGGCACCAGGATCACGTAGACCACGAACTGGCGGATCGTGCGGCCCTTGGAGATGCGGGCGATGAACATGCCGACGAACGGCGTCCACGAGATCCACCAGGCCCAGTAGAAGATCGTCCAGGTGTTGAGGAACTCGCTGTTGCCGAAGGCACCGGTGCGGAAGGCCATCGTCGGCAGGTGCGTGAGGTAGCCACCGAGCGACTCGGTGAAGGTGCTGAGGATGAAGACGGTCGGGCCGACGACGAAGAGGAAGAAGACCAGCAGCACGGCCGCGATCGCGTTGGCGTTGGAGAGGAACTGGACGCCCTTCTCGATGCCCGTCACCGCCGAGATGCACGAAGCAGGCGGTGAGCACCGCGATCACGACGCACGGTCAGCCACTTGGACTGGCCGGTGTCGAAGACGTCGTCGAGGCCACCGGTGATCTGCAGGGCGCCGAGACCGAGCGACGTCGCGGAGCCGAAGAGGGTGGCGAAGATGGCGATCACGTCGATCGCCTTGCCCGGGCCCTCCTTGGCGCGCCTGCCCAGCAGCGGACCGAAGGCGCCGGAGACCAGGTTGCCGGCGCCCTTGCGGTAGGCGAAGTAGCCGATCGCCAGGCCGATGACGGCGTACATCGACCACGGGTGGAGGCCCCAGTGGAAGAAGGCGTACTCCATGGCGACGCGCGCGCTGTCCGGGCGTGGACGGATCGCCGCGGCCGGGCGGGATGCTGCCCGCGTCGGTCGAGGTGAGGTAGGTCAGCGGCTCGGCGACGCCCCAGAACATCAGGCCGATGCCCATGCCGGTCGCGAACATCATCGACACCCACGAGAAGGTCGAGAACTCCGGCTCGGAGTCGTCGGGACCGAGCTTGATGTTGCCGTAGCGACTCAGCGCGAGGTAGCCGGAGAACACCAGGAAGGAGGCGCTCACCAGGATGAACAACCAGCCGAAGCTCTTCTCGAGCCAGGCGAGCACCTCACTGGTGCCGCTGGTCATGCCCGCGGAGTCGACCGTCCCCCAGACGAGGAACGCGACCGCTATCGCGGCCGAGACTCCGAAGGTCACCCGGTCCAGCGGGAAGTGACCCTCTCCGTGCTCGGGTGGCGCCGCCGTGTCCGGCTCGCCCATGGGTTCCTTGATGGCCATGACGCCTCCCGATGTGGTTGCGCCCAGCGCAACCTAGTGCGTGACTTGCAACGTTCGTACAGTGCTACGCCCCCGGGCGGGTGTCAAGGTTCGCCCGGGGGCACGCACGGTCGTTCCGATCGGCCAGTCGGTCAGCCGTCGACCAGTCAGTCGGTCAGCCCAGCCAGGCGTCGACCTTGTCCTGGTTCTCCTCGATCCACTTCGCGGCGGCGTCCTCGGGGGACATGCCGTCGGCCGCGATGTAGCCGGCCACGACGTTCTGGTCCTCGTTGGTCCACTGGAAGTTCTTGACCAGGTCGACGGCGCTGGAGCCGGAGTCGACCCAGTCGGTGCCGCCGATCTTCTTCAGCTCGGTCTCGGGGTAGTCGCAGGCGACCGTCTGCGGGTCGTCCTGGCAACCGTCGGTGTACTCGGGCAGTGCGACGCGCTGCATCGCCACCTCGGCGTTGAAGTACTGCGGCTCGTACCAGTAGCCGATGACCCACTCCTTGTTCTCCTCGGCCTTGCGGAACGCCTCGATGCGAGGCGGCCTCGCTGCCGGAGAAGACGACCTTGAAGTCGAGGTCGAGGTTGCTCACGATGGCCTCGTCGAACTGGACGTAGGACGGGTCGGCACCGAGGAACTGGCCCTGGCCGCCCGACTCCGAGGTGGCGAACTCGTCGGCGTACTTGTTGAGGTTCTTGTAGTCGAGGATGTCCGGGTGCTCCTCGGCGAGCCACGGCGGCACGAACCAGCCGATGATCCCGACGTTGCCCTGCGGGCCGAGGTCCTCGGCGCTGCCGTCACCCTGGTCGGCGAAGAACTTCTTCTCCAGGTCGGGGTGACCCCAGTCCTCGATCACGACGTCGACCTCGCCGGTGCCGAAGCCCTGCCAGGAGACGTCCTCCTTCAGGTCCTTGTAGTTGACCGTGCAGCCCAGCTGGTCCTGGGCGACGGTGCCGACGACGTAGGCGCTGGCCTGGTAGCCGACCCACGGGTTGACGGCCATGTTGAGCTCACCGCAGTCACCACCGCCGGAGGCGGCCTGCTCCTCGTTGGCCTTGGTCTCCTCGTCGATGGACCCTCCGCCGCCGCAGGCGGAGAGCGCCATGGTGGCGACGGCAGCGATCGCCCCGAGTCGTGCCCCCCTGCTTCTGGCAATCGTCATGCTGCTTCTCCTCTGTCTGCTGTGTTGGTCTGCGAAAACTCAGGTGGCTCAGTCGCGGCGGCCCGATGGGCAGGCGCACGTTGAAGGCGCGGCGGGTGCCGGGGCCGTCGTCGCGACGCACGTCGGCCGCGGCACGGGTGATCCGGTCGAGCATCACGCCGAGCAGCACGATGGTCAGGCCGCCGGCGGCGCCCTTGCCCCACTCCTCGCTGCGGGAGATGCCGAGCACGACGTCGTAGCCGAGTGCCTGGGCGCCGACCAGCCCGCCGATGACGACCATGGCGAGCACGTAGAGCAGTCCCTGGTTGGTGGCCAGCACGAGCGAGCCCTTGGCCATCGGCAGCTGGACCTTGGTGATCTCCTGCCAGGTGGTCTGGCCGGTCGAGCGACCCGCCTCGATCGTGGTCGGGGAGACACCCTTGACGCCGTCGGCCACCAGCTTGATCGCGGCTGGGGCGGCGTAGACGACGCCGGCGACGATGGCGGTGAAGCGGGACGGGCCGAAGAGCGCGAGCACCGGGATCAGGTAGACGAAGGGCGGGATCGTCTGTCCGGCGTCCAGCAGCGGGCCGGATGCCGAGGTCGACCCAGCGGTTGCGGGCCATCCAGACGCCGAAGACCAGCGCCAGCACCATCACGAGCACTGTGCCGACCAGCACCATGGTGAGGGTCAGCATCGTGTCGTGCCACAGGTCGAGGTACCAGATGCCGGCGAGGCAGACGACGGTGGTCAGGAGCGCGCGGACGCCGCCGAAGACGACCGCGAGGACCAGGATGGCCAGTCCGGCGAGCCACCACGGGGACTCGGCCAGCAGGGACTGGAGCGGGTTGAGGAAGCCATAGCTGATCGCGTCCTTGAACGCCTCGGTGAAGCCGCCGACGAGGTCGACGATGCCGCCCATCGCGTCGTCCGCAGCGTCGGACACCTTCTGGCCCAGGGCGTACTCCGGGAACTCGGCCAGGTCGAGCTCGCGGCGGGACAGCCAGACCGCGACGAGGGCGGCGACCCCGGTCCCGGCCAGCGCGATGCGGCGTACGCGCACGTTGCCGCCACCACCACGGGCCACCTTCTCCGAGCGCTCGCTCGCGGCCGTGGTCGTGCGGTCGAGCATCACGGCCATCACCACGATCAGCACGCCGGGCACGAAGCTGCCGCCGAAGTCGTTGGCGACGAGCGCGTTGAGGACGGGCTTCCCGAGGCCGGGACCGTTGATGTAGGACGCGATGGTCGCCATGGAGAGGGCGGCCAGGATGGTCTGGTTGAGGCCGACGATGAGGGTCTTGCGGGCCATCGGGAGCTGCACCTTGAGCAGCCGCTGCCAGTAGGTCTGGCCGGCCGAGTCGGTGGCCTCGATGGTCGTGGTGGAGACCTCGCGGATGCCGAAGCCGCCGATCCGCACGAGCGGCGGAACGGCGTAGATCAGGGTCGAGACGACGGCGCCGCCGACCCCGATGCCGAAGAAGAGCACGATCGGCACGAGGTAGACGAAGGTCGGCATCGTCTGCATGAAGTCCAGGACGACCGTGATCACCTTGTTGGCCCGCGGGTTGGTCCCGGCCAGGACCGCGAGCGGCAGGCCGACCACGACGGTGATCACGACGGCCATCCCCGTGACGATCAGCAGGTCGAGGGAGTCCTGCCAGAAGCCGAAGACGCCGAAGGAGAGGAACGAGAGCAGCACGAGCAGCGGCGATCCGCCAGCTCGCGATCGCGTAGCCGACCCAGGTGGCGACGGCGACGACGCCGAGCCAGCCGACCTCCGGGACCGGTCGCGGCAGGTTGGGCCGGACCAGCATCCGCTGGAGCCAGTCGAAGAGGTTGCGCAGCACCTCGGAGATCGAGTTGGTGACCTGCATGACGGGGTTGGTGTCGCGGCTGGCGAGGAGCGTGTTGTTGAAGTCGGTGAACGACTGGTGCAGGTCGGTGTGCTCACGACCGGGCAGCGCGAGGGTGTTGTTGCCCTTGGTGAAGTGGTCAGACGACGATCCAGACGACGAGCACGCCGAGGGCCGGGACCCAGCGGCTGATGCTCGACTCCTCGACGACCGGCGGAGCGGCGCCCGGCTCGACCGGCTTCTTGTCCTGCGCGGCGTTCGTCTTGTCGTAGAAGACCTGGTCGCGATTCGCCATCGGCGGCCCGATGCTCATTCGGGGCCCCCGCTGCGTTGTTCGGGGGAGCGGAGCGGAGGAGAAGAACGTCGTGGGGTGTTCACGACTCCTCCTCGGCCACCACCACGCGCATGATGTCCTCCTCGTCGACCACGCCGAGGAGCGTGTCGCCGTCCATCACCCGGATCGGGGCGTCGGAGGCGATGGCGGCGCGAGCGGCCTGGCGCACGATGGTGGACACCGGAAGCGCGGGCCCGTCCATCGACTCACCGGGACGCGGGTCGCGCATCACCCACTTCAGCGTGAGGACGTGGGCCTTCGGCACCTCGGAGACGAAGTCCTTGACGTAGTCGTCGGCCGGCTGGGCGACCACCTCGTCGGGCGTGCCGATCTGCACGATCTCGCCGTCGCGCAGGATCATGATCCGGTCGCCGAGCTTGAGCGCCTCCGCGAGGTCGTGGGTGATGAAGACCATCGTCTTGCCGAGCTCGCGGTGCAGCCGGATGACCTCGTTCTGCATGTCCCGGCGGATCAGCGGGTCGAGCGCGGAGAACGGCTCGTCGAAGAGCAGCATCTCCGGGTCGCCGGCCAGTGCCCGGGCCAGGCCGACGCGCTGCTGCATGCCGCCGGAGAGCTGGTCGGGGTAGGACTTCTCGTAGCCCTGCAGGCCCACCAGGTCGACGATCTCGGCCGCCTTCGCCCGCCGCTCCTTCTTCGGCACGCCGCGGATCTCGAGGCCGTAGGCGACGTTGTCGATGACCTGGCGGTGCGGCAGCAGGCCGAAGTGCTGGAAGACCATCGAGACCTGCTTGCGGCGTACGTCGCGCAGCTGGCTCGCCGACGCCGAGGTGACGTCCATGCCGTTGAGCGAGATCGTGCCGCTGGTGGGCTCGATGAGGCGCGTCAGCAGCCGGACCAGGGTGGACTTGCCGGACCCGGAGAGGCCCATGACCACGAAGACCTCGCCCGGGTCGACCTCGAAGGAGACGTCCTTGACGCCCACCACGTTGCCGGTCTTGGCCTTGAGGTCGGCGCGCGAGAGATCGGCGTCGGGCGTGCCGATGATCTTGTCCGACCGAGGGCCGAAGATCTTCCAGAGTCCGTCGACTGACAGGGCTGCGGTCATGGGGACTCCTCGAGGGCGGGGGTCCGGGCGTTGCGGGGGTCGCCCGGCGGGTAGAGCGGCATGCCGTCACCGTGCCGGTAGTACGGCACATCGGCGGGCGACAGGGGCGAGTTACCCAGAATGAGGTCGGCGGCCTTCTCGGCGACCATCATCACCGGGGCGTAGATGTTGCCGTTGGTGACGTAGGGGAAGACGCTGGCGTCGACCACGCGCAGGCCCTCGGTGCCGTGGACGCCCATGGTGAGCGGGTCGACCACCGACATCTCGTCGGTGCCCATCTTCGCCGTGCACGACGGGTGCAGCGCCGTCTCGGCGTCCTTGCGGACCCAGTCGAGGATCTCCTCGTCGGTCTCCACCGAGGGTCCGGGCGAGATCTCGCCGCCGTTGAAGGGCGCGAACGCCGGCTGGTTGAGGATGTCGCGCGCCACCCGCACCGCCTCGACCCACTCGCGGCGGTCGTTGGTGGTGGAGAGGTAGTTGAAGAGCATCTTCGGCTTCTGCCGGGGGTCCGTCGAGGAGATCCGGACCCAGCCGCGGGTGTCGGCGTACATCGGGCCGATGTGGACCTGGTAGCCGTGGGCGTACTTGTCCTGGCCCGCCGGCGCGGAGCCGTCGTAGCGGATCGCGATGGGCAGGAAGTGGAACATCAGGTTGGGCCAGCCGACGTCCTCGTTGGACCGGGCGAAGCCGCCACCCTCGAAGTGGTTGGAGGCCGCCGTGCCGGTGCGCTTGAGCAGCCACTCGAGCCCGACCAGCGGGCGGTTGCGCCACTTGAGGCCCTCGACGATCGAGACCGGCTGGAGCGAGGCGTACTGGATGTAGACCTCGAGGTGGTCCTGGAGGTTCTCCCCCACACCCGGCAGGTCGTGGACCATCTCCACCCCCAGCGGCTGGAGGTGCTCGGGGTTGCCGATGCCGGAGAGCTGCAGGAGCTGGGGCGAGTTGATCGCGCCGCCGCAGAGGATCACCTCGCCGGCCTCGACGGACTCGTGCAGGCGACCCGCCCGGAGGTAGTCGACACCCACCGCGCGCGTGCCCTCGAAGCGGACCTTGGTGGCGTGGGCGAACGTCTCGACCTTCAGGTTCTTGCGGCCCATCACCGGGTGCAGGTAGGCGCGCGCCGCGGACATCCGGACGCCCTTGACGATGTTGCGGTCGAAGCGCCCGAAGCCCTCCTGGCGGTAGCCGTTGACGTCGTCGGTCAGGGGGTAGCCGGCCTGCTCGGCGGACTCGAAGAAGGCGCTGAAGAGCGGGTTGGTGGCCGGGCTGCGCTCGAGCTTCAGCGGCCCCGAGCCGCCACGCCACGCGTCGGCGCCGACCATCCCGTCGGGCAGGATCAGCGACTCCATCCGCTTGAAGTAGGGCAGGCAGTGGCGGTAGTCCCACGCCTCCATGCCCGGGTCGGCGGCCCAGCGCTCGTAGTCCATCGGGTTGCCGCGCTGGAAGATCATCCCGTTGATCGAGGACGAGCCGCCGAGCACCTTGCCGCGGGCGTGGTAGACCCGGCGACCGTCCATCGCCGGCTCCGGCTCGGACTCGTACTTCCAGTCGTAGAGCGGGTTCCCGATCGGGAACGGCAACGCGGCCGGCGCGTGGATCAGCGGGTCGAACCGGTCGGTGCGTCCCGCCTCCAGCACGAGCACGGAGGTCGAGGGGTCCGCGGAGAGCCGGTTCGCGAGCGCGCAACCGGCGGATCCACCACCCACGATGACGAAGTCGTAGCGCTGCGCAGCCATGCCCTCTACTCCGCCCCGCCTGGTGAGGAGCCGGCCGGCGAGAACCAGTGCTGCACGGCCGGCCGGATGTTGTGCCAGACGTGCTTGGTCTCGCGATACTCCTCGAGCCCGGCGAGACCGAGCTCGCGTCCGGTGCCCGACTGCTTGTAGCCGCCCCACTCGGCCTGCGGCACGTAGGGGTGGTAGTCGTTGATCCACACCGTGCCCATCCGCAGGCGCCCGGCGACGCGTTGCGCGCGGCCCGCGTCCTGGGTCCAGACGGCGCCGGCGAGGCCGTAGATGCTGTCGTTGGCGATCGCCACGGCCTCGTCCTCGTCGCGGAAGGTCTCGACGGTGAGCACCGGGCCGAAGGACTCGTCCTGCGTCACCGACATCTCCGTCGTGCAGCCGTCGAGCACGGTCGGCAGGTAGTAGAAGCCGTCGGCCAGCGCCGCGTCGTCGGGTCGGGCGCCACCGCAGCGCAGCACCGCGCCCTCGGCCAGCCCGCGGGCGACGTAGGCCTCCACCTTGTCGCGGTGGGCGGAGCTGGTCAGCGGGCCGGTCTCGGCGTGGTCGTCGAACGGTCCGCCGAGCCGGATCTCCTGCGCGCGCGCCGACGAGCCGGTCGACGAAGGTGTCGTGGATCGACTCCTCGACGAGCAGCCGGGCACCCGCGGAGCAGACCTGGCCGGAGTGCAGGAAGACGGCGGTGAGCGCGTAGTCCAGGGCGACGTCGAGGTCGGCGTCGGCGAAGACGATGTTGGGGTTCTTGCCGCCGAGCTCGAGGGCGACCTTCTTGACCGTCGCCGCGGCCGCTGCGGCGATCCGCCGACCGGTCTCGAGGCCGCCGGTGAAGGAGACCATGTCGACCCGGGGGTCGGTCGAGAGCGGCGCACCTGCGGTGGGCCCGGCGCCGAGGACGAGGTTGCCGACCCCGGCCGGCAGCCCGGCCTCCTCGAGCAGGCGCATCAGGTGGATCGCCGAGTGCGGCGTCAGCTCGCTCGGCTTGAGCACGAAGGTGTTGCCCGCGGCCAGGCAGGGACGCGACCTTCCACGAGACCTGCAGCAGCGGGTAGTTCCACGGCGTCACCAGGCCACAGACCCCGACGGGCTCGTGGACGATCCGGCTGACCACGTCGGCGTTGCCGGTGTCGACCATGCGGCCGGACTCCTCGGCGGCGATCCGTCCGTAGTGCCGGAACACCGAGACCACGTCGGCGACGTCGTACTGCCCCTCGACGAACCGCTTGCCCGTGTCGAGCGACTCCATCCGGGCGATGTCGTCGGTGTCGCGCTCGAGGAGGTCGGCCAGCCTCAGCAGCAGGTCGCCGCGCTCGCGGCTCGAGGTGGCTCGCCACGGCCCGTCGACGAACGCCGCGTGCGCGGCGGCGATGGCGGCCTCGGTGTCAGCCGCCCCGGCCTCGTCCACCTCGGCGACGAGGGTCCCGTCGGCCGGGCAGCGGATCTCCCGGCGCTCACCGGAGAGCGCGGCGACCCATGCTCCGTTGACGTACAGATCCGGCACGCGTCTCCTCGGGTGAGTTCTGTTGCGCATGTCGCAACCGGATGCTCCGAGCGCAACCAGCAGACTTTCGAAGGATGGTGCGCGGACACCCGTTCGGTCAAGGGTGGTCGCGAGAGCGTGACCTACCGGTGACCCCAGCCGAGCCGGTGCGAGACCTCCAGGGCGGCGCCGATCACCGACCGGACGACCTCGGCGACGCGCTCGTCGGGCAGCCGGAACGACGGGCCGGAGACACTCATCGAGGCGACCACGTCACCGTGGGCGTTGCGGATCGGGGCGGCCACGGCGGTGAGGCCGACCTCGAGCTCGTCGACCGCCACGGCGTAGCCCTGCTCACGCACGCGCGCCAGCTCCTCGCGCAGCTGGGCACGGCCGGTGATCGTGTGGGAGGTGTAGGTCGCCAGCTTGCCGAGAGCCTTGTCGAGAGCGGCCTCGTCGAGGCCGCACAGCAGGACCTTGCCGTTGCTGGTCGCGTGCAGCGGGATGTGCTGACCGACCCAGTTGTGGGGCTGGAGCGCCGAGGAGCCGGCGACCTGGTCGAGGTAGAGCGCCGAGCTGTCGGAGAGGACCGCGATGTTGACCGTCTCCCCGGTGTCGGCCGCGAGCTGGCGCGCGATCGGGCGCGCCTCCTGCACGAGGTCGAGCCGCGCGGTGGTGGCGCCGGCCAGCCTCAGGATCCCCATCCCCAACCGGTAGCGCCCGCGGTCGGAGGTCTGCTCGACGAGGCGGTGCGCCTCGAGGGTGGCGACCAGCCGGAACGCCGTGCTCTTGTGGACGCCGAGCTCGATCGCGATCTCGGTGACCCCGGACTCGCCGGTGCGGGCCAGCACCTCGAGGATGCCCAGCGCCCGGTCGACCGACTGCACGCCCGCGCCCGTGACGGCGGAGCTCAGGGGCGCCTGTTCCGCACCCACCGGCACATCCGGTTCCTGCGTGTCGGCCGCGTTCGCCATGGGGGGACACTAGCGCAGTCGCTGTTGCGTATCGCAGACTGCGTTTCGTCGAGCGCAACAACGAGCACCACACCACGCCTCAGGAGAGAGCATGCCCCACGGTCCAGGCGGAGCCGCGTACGTCCTCACCCTCTCGTGCCCGGACCGTCCCGGCATCGTCCACGCCGTCTCCGGCTTCCTCGTGGAGCGGGGTGCCAACATCGTGGAGAGCCAGCAGTTCGGTGATCGCCTCACCGACCGGTTCTTCATGCGGATCGGCTTCGACGCCGAGACCGCGGCCGGAGCCGACAGCCTGCGCTCGGAGTTCGCCACGGTCGCCGAGCGGTTCGAGATGGTCTTCGAGCTGTGGGCCGCCACCGCTCCCTACCGCACGCTCATCATGGTGTCCAAGCACCTGCACTGCCTCAACGACCTGCTCTTCCGGGCCAGCACCGGCGCGCTCCAGATCGAGATCCCGGCCGTGGTGTCCAACCACCCGGACGCCGGCGCCCTGGTGCGGTCCTACGGCCTGGAGTTCCACCACGTCCCGGTCACGCCGGACACCAAGCCCGACGCGGAGAAGCGGCTGATGGAGCTCGTCGACGAGACGGGCGCCGACCTGGTCGTGCTCGCGCGCTACATGCAGGTGCTCTCCGACGACCTGTGCCGCCAGCTGTCGGGGCGCGCGATCAACATCCACCACTCGTTCCTGCCCAGCTTCAAGGGAGCCCGGCCCTACCACCAGGCCTTCGACCGTGGCGTGAAGCTGGTGGGCGCAACCGCGCACTACGTGACCGGCGACCTCGACGAGGGGCCGATCATCGAGCAGGACGTCCTGCGCGTGGACCACGGCTACGACCAGGAGCACCTCGTCTCGGCCGGACGCGACGTGGAGGCCCAGGTCCTCTCGCGCGCCGTGCGCTGGCACGCCCAGTCGCGCGTCCTGCTCAACGGGGACCGCACCGTCGTCTTCCGCTGACGAGCCAGCCCCACCACTGCCCCACCACTGCCCCACCACCGCCCCACCACTGCCCCACCGCTGTCCGTCACCGCCATCCACCAGGGAGCCCGAGATGCAGTCCGACATCGAGATCGCCAACGCCGCAGTCCTGCGCCCCATCCGCGAGATCGCGGCGGAGACCCTCGGGATCAGCGAGGAGCACCTCGTCCCCTACGGCCACGACAAGGCCAAGGTCGACATCGGCTACCTCACGTCGCTGGCCGACCGGCCCCTCGGCAAGCTCGTCGTGGTGACGGCCCTGTCCCCGACCCCGCCGGGCGAGGGCAAGACGACCACCACCGTCGGCCTCACCGACGCGCTCCACGGCCTGGGCCACCGTACGGTCGCGTGCCTGCGCGAGCCCTCGATGGGACCGGTCTTCGGCATGAAGGGCGGCGCGGCCGGCGGCGGCTGGAGCCAGGTCGTGCCGATGACGGACATCAACCTGCACTTCACCGGCGACTTCGCCGCGATCGCGGCGGCCAACAACCTCCTGGCCGCGCTCATCGACAACCACATCCACCACGGCAACGAGCTCGACATCGACGTCCGCAGCGTCACCTGGAAGCGGGTCCTGGACACCAACGACCGCGCACTGCGCGAGATCACCGTCGCGCTCGGAGGGCACGCCAACGGCTTCCCCCGCGAGGACGGGTTCGACATCGTGGTGGCCTCCGAGCTGATGGCGATCTTCTGCCTCACCGAGTCCCGCGCCGACCTCAAGAAGCGCATCGGCGACATCGTGATCGGCTACGACCGCTCGACCAACCCGGTCACCGCGCGCGACCTCGGTGCCGACGGTGCGATGGCCGTGCTGCTGAGCACCGCTCTCGCCCCCAACCTCGTCCAGACGCTCGAGGGTGCTCCGGCCTTCGTGCACGGCGGCCCGTTCGCCAACATCGCGCACGGCTGCAGCTCGGTGATGGCCACCCGGGCCGGGCTGCGCCTGGCCGACATCGTGGTCACCGAGGCGGGCTTCGGAGCCGACCTGGGCGCGGAGAAGTTCGTCGACATCAAGTGCCGCAAGTCCGGGCTGCGACCCGACCTGGCGGTCGTCGTCGCGACCGTGCGTGCCCTGAAGTACCACGGCGGCGTGGCGCTCGCCGACCTCGGCACCGAGGACGTCGCCGCGGTCGAGGCCGGCATGGTGAACCTGCGCCGCCACCTCGCCAACGTCCGCGGTGTCTACGGCATCCCCTGCGTCGTGGCGATCAACCGCTTCCCCACCGACACCGACAGCGAGGTGGCCCGGGTCGTCGAGCTGGTCGCCGACGAGGGCGTGCGCGCGTTCCCCGCCACGCACTTCGCCGACGGCGGCGACGGCGCGAAGGACCTCGCCGAGGGCGTGCTCGCCTCGCTGGCCGAGCCCTCGCCCTACGAGTTCTCCTTCACCTACCCCGACGACGTGTCGCTCACGGAGAAGGTCGAGGCCATCGCCACCAAGCTCTACGGCGCCGGGCTGGTGACGTGGGACGCCAAGGCGCGTCGCCGGCTCCAGCGCATCGAGCGCGACGGCTTCTCGGGCCTGCCCGTCTGCGTGGCCAAGACGCAGTACTCCTTCTCGACCGACCCCGCCTCGCTGGGCGCACCGTCGGGCCACGAGCTCCACGTGCGGGAGGTACGCCTCTCCGCCGGCGCGGGCTTCGTGGTCGTGGTGTGCGGCGACATGATGACCATGCCCGGGCTGCCGAAGACCCCGTCCGCGGCCCGCATCGACCTGGCTGAGGACGGCACGATCATCGGCCTCAGCTGAACGGCCCTCGCTCGCCCGTCGCTCCCCCCAGATGGATTTCCACCCGTACGAGTGGAAGTTCAGGGCCTGAAGGGCGCTCCCACGCTCAGCCCTCGATGAAGATCGACCCGCTCGGGTGGAAGTTCATCCACGGCAGGGGGGACACCAACTTCTGGCCTGGATCTAGCGTGTCGGCCATGGACACCTTCACCGCGCCCGAGGGCGAGATGCTGCGCGCAATGGTCGACGACCAGCGCTCCGCCGTCGCAGGGCTGCTCGACGAGGTGACCGAGGAGGAGGCCCGAGCCCGGCTGGTGCCCTCCCTCACGACGGTCCTCGGCCTGGTCAAGCACGCCACCTTCGTCGAGCAGGTGTGGTTCGAGCACCGCATCGGAGGGCGTACGGCGCGCAGGTCGGCCTCCCCGAGACCGTCGACGAGAGCTACACCCTCACGCCGGCGGACACGGTGTCGTCCGTACGCGCGCGCCACCGCGCAGCCTGCGACCGCTCCCGCGAGCTTGCCGCCGACCTCGACGTGGACATGGTGCTCGACTGGCGCGGAACACCGGTCACCGTGCGCTGGGTGCTGCTGCACCTCGTCCGCGAGCTGGCGCGTCACGCCGGACACGGCGGACATCCTGGTCGACCAGCTGCAGGCACGCCGGACGCCTGGCTCGTGAAACCGGCGGGGCGAACAGCGACCAGGTCTCAGTCGCCGAGCTCGGCCCGCCGCCGGATGACGTAGTCCTCGAGCTCCTCGCGGACCGCGTCGTCGAGGGTCGGCTGCTCGTAGTCGGCCAGCGTCTTCTGGTAGGCCACGGTGGCGCGGTCGTTGGCGTCGTTGCCGCCGTTGCGCATCCACCGCTCGTAGTTCTCCGAGGAGGACAGCAGCGGGCGGTAGAAGCACGTGCGGAAGCGCTCCATGGTGTGCATCGCGCCGAGGAAGTGGCCGCCGTGCCCGACCTCCTCGTGTGCACCGAACGCCATCGACGCCTCGTCGATCTCGAGCGGCGTGAACTCGTGGCGCAGCATCTGGAGCAGCTCGATGTCGACGATGAACTTCTCGTAGCCGGCGACCAGGCCGCCCTCGAGCCAGCCCGCCGAGTGCATCACCCAGTTGGCGCCGGCCAGGAACGTCGGCATCAGGGTCATCAGGGCCTCGTAGCCGGCCTGGGCGTCGGCCACCTGCGACGACGTCAGCCCGCCACCGGTGCGGAAGGGCAGGCCGAAGTGCCGTGCGATCTGGCCGGTGCAGAGCAGGCCGATCCCCGACTCGGGCGTGCCGAAGGTCGGCGAGCCCGACTGCATGTCGATGTTGGAGAGGAAGGACCCGAAGATCACCGGGGTCCCGGGACGGATCAGCTGCGACAGCGCGATGCCCGAGAGCGCCTCGACGATCTGCTGGACCAGGGCGGCCGGGATCGTCACCGGCGACATGGCGCCCATCAGGATGAAGGGGGTGAGGACGACGGGCTGGGCGGCCGCCGAGTACTCGAACTGCGCCTCCAGCATCCGGTCGTCCCAGCGCAGCGGGGAGTTGCAGTTGATCAGCGAGATCGTCGCCGGCGTCTCCTCGATCGCCTCGCGCGAGCCGAACAGGATCGAGGTCATCGCGATGGTGTCCGCGGCGTTGACGCCGGAGACGACGTTGCCCATGTAGACCTTGTCGGTCAGCGTCTGGAGCGCGTAGGTCATGTCGAGGTGGCGGCTGTCGAGCGGGGTGTCGTTGGGCTCGCAGATGATGCCGCCGGCGGAGTCGAGGGCCGAGAACGACTGGGCCAGCTTGGTGAAGTTGCGGAAGTCGTCCATCGTCGCGTCGCGGCGTACGTCGCCCTGCCGCACGAAGGGCGGTCCGTAGACCGCACCGAAGGCCATCGCGTCGCCGCCGATGTGGATGTTGTTGTCGGGGTTGCGCGCCTGCACGTCGAACTCGCGCGGCGCCTTGGCGACCTGCTCGAGCACGAAGTCGGGGTCGAGGTAGACGGTGTTGCCCTCCACCCGCTGGCCCGCCTTGCGGAACAGCTCGAGGGCGCGCTCGTCCATGAACTCGACGCCGATCTCGGTCATCAGCCGTCGCCAGCCCTTGTCCAGGGTGGCCATGGCGTCCTCGGACAGCACCTCGTAGCGCGGCATCGTGTTGCGGAACACGGATCCTCCTGGTGATGGCGGTGAGCAGTTCCGACGCGCCCGAGGCCTTGACCTCGACTCACGACGGCTTCTAGCCTCATGATGTGGAACACGGTTCCACATCATGGAACCTGTGGGAACCCCTCCAGCGAAGGAGCTGCCGTGAGCGACGCCGCCACCGGCACGCGCTCGCTGGATCGCGCCACCGACCTGGTCGCCACGGTCGTGCACGCCGACGAGCCGATGTCGTTCGCCGAGCTCCAGGACGCGAGCGGCCTGGCCAAGTCGACGACGTCGCGGATGCTCACCGCGTTGGAGCGCTCCGGCCTGCTCGAGCGCGACAGCGCGGGGTCCTACGTCGCGGGTCGGCTCTTCTGGCTCTACGCCGCGCGCCACGACCCGTGGGAGGAGCTGGTCCGGCTCGCCCGACCGGTCATGGAGCGCATCGGCGCCGACACCGGGGAGACGGTCCACCTCAGCGTGACGCGGGGCGACCGCGTCGTGCAGGTGGCACAGATCGACTCGACCTACCTCCTCGGCACCCGCGACTGGACCGAGGTCGACGTGCCGGTGCACTGCTCGGCCCTGGGCAAGGTCTTCCTCGCGTGGAACGCCCTCGCCATCCCCGAGGGCGAGCTCGAAGGACCCACGCAGGCCACGCTCACCGACCGCGCCGCCCTGCGCCGCGACGGCCTGCGCAGCCGCGAGCGCGGCTGGGCGCTGACCGAGGACGAGCTCGAGATCGGCCTCATCGGCATCGCCGTGCCCGTCTTCGGGATCCACGGCGACGTCGTCGCCTCGCTGGGGATCTCCGGCCCCACGCCCCGGCTGGAGGACCGGCTCGACGCGCTCGGCCACCACCTGCTGGACCAGTCCACCGCGCTGTCGTCCCTGCTCCGCGGCCCGACCCACACCGACCCTGCCCACCGAACCGCTCGCACCCAGGAGGTGGTCGCATGACCCCCGAAGAGATCCTCAAGGCCCTCTACGACGAGACGCTGGTGGGCAACGCCCCGCGGGTGCTCGACCTGACCAACGAGGGCCTGACCCTCGACATGGAGCCGCAGACGCTGCTCTTCGACGCCCTCATCCCCTCCCTCGAGGAGGTCGGGGCGCGGTTCGAGCGCGGCGACTTCTTCGTCCCGGAGATGCTGATCGCGGGTCGCGCCATGTCCGGCGCGATGGAGCGACTCCGACCGCTGCTCGCCGAGACCGGCGTGCAGACCATCGGCAAGTTCCTGATGGGCACCGTCAAGGGCGACGTCCACGACATCGGCAAGAACCTCGTCAACATCATGCTCGAGGGCGCCGGCTTCGAGGTGATCGACCTCGGCGTGCAGGTGGCCCCGGAGAAGTTCATCGAGGCGATCGACCTGCACCAGCCCGACATCGTCGGCTTCTCGGCGTTCCTCACCACGACGATGCCGATGTTCAAGGCCAACATGAACGCTCTCGAGAAGGCCGGCATGCGCAACGACGTGATCGTGATGGTCGGCGGTGCGCCCGTGACCCAGGAGTACGCCGACGCGGTCGGGGCCGACGGCTACGCCGCGGACGCCTCGCAGACCGTCAAGCGCGCCAAGGCCCTGATCGAGGCCAAGCGCACCAAGGTCCCCGCCTGATGGCCGCCGAGCCCCTCCGGACCGTCCTCCGCTCGGCCACCCGCGAGCACGTCATCGGCCACGAGAACCGGTTCACCCTCATCGGCGAGCGGATCAACCCCACCGGCCGGCGCATCTTCCAGGAGCAGCTGCGGGCAGGCGACTTCTCCGCCATCGAGCGCGACGTCAAGGCGCAGGTCGAGGGCGGTGCCGACGTCCTCGACATCAACATGGGCGTCCCGCTGACCGACGAGCCCGAGCTGCTCGCCAAGGCGATCACGATGGTCCAGGAGCTCTGCGACCTCCCCATCTGCATCGACTCCTCGGTCGTCGAGGCGCTCGAGGCGGGCCTCTCGGTCTACCAGGGCCGAGCGCTGGTCAACTCGATCACCGCCGAGGACGACCGGATGGCGGCGATCCTCCCCCTGGTGAAGAAGTACGACGCCGCGATCATCGCGCTCCCCAACGACCACGACGAGATCCCGATGGAGGCCGACAAGCGCCTCGACCTCACCGCCAAGATCATCCGGGTGGCCACCCAGGAGTACGGCATCGCGCAGGCCGACATCGTCATCGATCCGCTGGCCATGCCCATCGGCGCCGACGCCGGCACCACCCTGGTGACCTTCGAGGTGATGCGCCGGATCCGGGACGAGTTCGGCGTCAACATGACCTGCGGCGCCTCCAACGTCTCGTTCGGCATGCCGGGCCGACACACCCTCAACGGCACCTGGCTGCCGATGGCCATGACCTCCGGCCTGACGAGCGCGATCATGGACGCCCGTACGCCCCACGTCGTGGAGGCGGTCAAGGCCGCCGACCTGTTCCTGGGCCACGACGACTGGGGCTCGGCCTGGATCTCGGCCCACCGCGCCAAGCTGGCAGCGGAGGCGGCCTCAGCGTGAACCAGACCCCTGAGGGGCCGGAGGGGCCGGACTTCTCGCTTGCCGACGTCGCCCGCGAGGGCCTGATGGAGAGGCCGGGGGCCGAGGCCCGCCACGCACGACGGCACCGGCCGGGTGGACCTCTCCTTCACGGTGCACAGCAAGGCCGAGGACGGCGTCGAGCAGCCACCGGCCCAGCGCGGCGTACGCGTCCCTCCCGGGGTGACCGTGTTCGACGCGGCGTCCTGGAACGGCATCGCCATCGACTCGACGTGCGGCGGCCACGGCACCTGCCACAAGTGCAAGATCAAGATCACCTCGGACGTCGAGGTCCCGGTCACCCGGCACGACACCCGGACCTTCACGCCCGGCCAGCTCACCGAGGGCTGGCGGCTGGGCTGCCTGGTCCACGCGACCCGCGACCTCGCCGTCGAGGTGCCGCCCCTGACCACCCGACCCAAGGCCGCCACCGTGGGCATCGGTCGCCAGGTCATCCTGCGACCGGCCCTCCAGAAGCGCTACGTCGAGCTGGCCGAGGCCACGCTGGCCGACCAGCGCACGGACCTCGTACGCCTCACCGACGCCATCGACGACCTCGAGCTGACCGCCGACCTGCACGTCCTGCGGCGCCTCTCCACCGTGCTGCGCGAGTCCGACTTCAAGGTCACCGCCGTCATCGTCGACGAGGCGCTGATCGACGTCGAGCCCGGCGACACGACGGCCGCCCGCTACGCGATCGCGTTCGACCTCGGCACCACCACCGTCGTCGGCACCCTCCTCGACGTCGGCACCGGCACCCCGATGGCCGTCACCTCGATGCTCAACGAGCAGCAGCCGTTCGGGGGCGACGTCATCACCCGGATCAGCGCCACGATGATGGACAAGGAGGCACTCGGCCGACTCCAGCGGGCCGCCGGCAGCACGCTGTCCCAGCTGGCCTCCCAGGTCTGCCGCGAGGCCGGCGTCGACCCGGCGCAGGTCTACGAGGTCGCCGTCGCCGGCAACGCGACGATGACCGCGCTCGTCCTCGGCATCGACCCCGAGCCGCTGGGCGTGGCCCCCTTCGTGATGTCGTCGGCCCAGCCCCCGTCGGTGCTCGCGGCCGACATCGGGCTCAGCCTGCACCCGCGCGCCCGCGCCTTCTTCTTCCCCGCGCTCGGCGCCTACGTCGGCGGCGACATCGTGGCCGGCATGCTCGCGACCGGCATGGACCGCGACAAGCGCACGCGGCTCTTCATCGACGTCGGCACCAACTGCGAGATCGTGCTCAGCGACGGCGAGACCATCCTGTCGACCGCCGCCCCGGCAGGGCCGGCGTTCGAGGGCGGGGCGATCCGGTGCGGCATGCGCGCCGCCGACGGCGCCATCGAGGTCATCAAGGTCGACGCGCAGGCCACCGGCGACGACCCGGCCGTCACCCTCGGGGTGATCGGTGACGTCGAGCCCATGGGCCTGTGCGGCTCCGGCCTCGTCGACGCGGTCGCCGAGCTGGTCCGGGTCGGCATGCTCGACTCCACCGGGCGACTGGTCACCGACGAGGCAGCCAAGGAGATCGCACCCGCGCTCGCCGACCGGCTGGCGAAGATCGGCGAGGAGCGGGTCTTCGTGCTGCACCGCCCGACACCGGACGCCGAGCCCGAGGAGTGCGTCTACCTCTCGCAGCGCGACGTCCGCGAGCTCCAGTTCGCCAAGGCCGCGATCTCGACCGGCTGGTCGCTGCTGCTCGAGCAGCTCGGGCTCGAGCACCGCGACGTGCAGCAGGTGCTGCTCGCCGGATCCTTCGGCAGCTACCTCTCCCCCGCCTCGGCGGTCCGCATCGGCCTGGTGCCGCAGCTGCCGGTCCTGCGGATCGTCGCCGCCGGCAACGTCGCCGGCGAGGGCGCGAAGATGGCGCTGCTGTCGGTGCGTGAGCGGGCCGGTGCGCTGGCCCTGCTGGAGGAGGTGACCTATGTCGAGCTCTCCGACCGCCCCGACTTCAACGACGCCTTCGTCGAGCAGCTCTCGTTCCACTGACCGCACGGGACGAGTCGCCCTGATCGCCTGCGGCGCCATCGCCCAGCCCGCGGCCGCCGTGGTCGAGCGCCACGCGTGGCCCGTCGACGTGCACCCGCTCCCCCCGCTGCTGCACAACCACCCGGACCGCATCGCCACCGAGGTGCGTGCGGTGGCGCTCCGGCTGGAGGAGTCCTACGACCGGGTCGTCATCGGCTACGCCGACTGCGGCACCTACGGCGCCCTCGACGAGGTGTGCCGCGACCTCGGGGTGGCGCGCCTTCCGGGCCTGCACTGCTACGACCTCTACGCCGGACCGTCACGCCTCGAGCGGTTCTTCGACGAGCAGCCCGGCACCTACCTGCTGACCGACTTCCTGGTCCGCTCCTTCGCCCGCACGGTGCTCCAGGAGATGGGCCTGGACCGCTACCCCGAGCTGCGCGACACCTACTTCGGCAACTACACCCGGGTGGTGTGGCTGGCCCAGTCGCCCGACGCCGAGCTGCAGACGCTGGCCGAGGGCGCCGCGGCGAGCATCGGCCTCCCGCTCACCGTCGTGGAGACCGGCGACCAGGGCCTCGAGCGCGCGCTGGCCGACCTGATCGGCCAGCCTGTCGGCTAGTGCTTCAGCCGCTCGAGCATGTCGACGCGCCACGCCTCGGTCTCGCCGATCTGGTTGAACGTGAAGACGTGCAGCCCCTCGACCAGTGCGTTCGACTCACCCAGGGCGGGGGCGCACTTCTCCAGGAAGCTCTCGCCGGTGAAGCCGCCGGGAGCGGCGAGCCGCGCGAACAGGCCCTTGTTCTTGGCGAGGAACTTCGTCGACTCCCCCACCCCGATCTTGGTGGCCATGCCGAGCAGCTTGGTGCGCTCGACCGGGCCCGGGATGCCGAGCAGCAGCGGCATCGCGACCCCGCGGGACCGCAGCCGGTGCACCCAGTCGCGTACGACGGCGGGGTCGAAGGTCAGGTTGCTGACGATGTGGGTGGCGTAGCGGCGCTTGTCCCACATGGACTGCACGGTCAGGTCGTCGTGGATCGTCGGGTGCGACTCGGGATAGCCGGTGATGCCGACGTGTGCGAAGGGAGAGCCGAGCGCCTTCAGGTCCTCGAGCAGCGCCAGCGCGTCGGGGTAGTCGCCGGCCGCCTCGGCGTCCCCACCGGGCACGAAGACGCTCGTGATGCCCTTGCCGACGAGCCGGTCGACGATCTCGGTGAGCTCGGTCCGACCCGTCACCATCCGGGCAGCGATGTGCGGGACGGTCGTGTAGCCGTGCCCGGTCAGGCGCTCGGCGAGGTCGAAGGTGGACTCGAGCCCCTTGGACGGTGACGCGGTCACGGTGATGGTCCGGTCGCGCGGCAGGTGCTCGAGCACCTTGTCCTCGGTGGACGCGGTGGGCAGCACCTCGTAGCGGGCGTTGTCCAGCAGCCGGGTGAGCGTGGCGGCGGTTCGTTTGTTGCGCATAGTGCAACTCATTTCGTGATGCGCATCGAGAGTACTGACTCTAGTGCGTCAGCGCCTCCGGCAACAGGGCCCGATCCGCCCCGAAATGACACGAGGGGCGGTCACCTCTCGGTGACCGCCCCTCGCGGATGCGACTAGCGGATCGTCACTTGACGGTGACGGTGGCGCCGGCGGCCTCGAGGGCCTCCTTCGCCTTGTCCGCGGCAGCCTTGTCGACGCTCTCGAGGATCGTCTTGGGCGCGGCCTCGACGAGGTCCTTGGCCTCCTTCAGACCGAGGGAGGTCAGGGCGCGCACCTCCTTGATGACGTTGATCTTCTTGTCACCGGCGGCCTCGAGGACGACCTCGAAGTCGGTCTTCTCCTCGGCGGCGTCGGCGCCACCAGCGGCCGGGGCACCGGCGGCGGGGGCGGCGGCAACGGGAGCAGCAGCGGTGACGCCGAAGGTCTCCTCGAACTCCTTGACGAACTCGGAGAGCTCGATGAGGGTCATTTCCTTGAACGCGTCGAGCAGCTCGACGGTGGACAGCTTCGCCATGGTGGCGGTTCCTTCCGATCTGAGACCCACGCGTCCGCGCGGGTCAGGGGTTTTCAGGTGGTGTACGTCGACCTGGGCTCAGGCGTCGGTGGACTCGGTGGCCTCGTCGGCCACCTCGTCAGTCGCCTCGGGCTCGGCGGCCGCCTCCGAAGGGGCGGCCTCCTCGACCGGGGCGTCCTCTGCAGCCGGAGCTGCCGGAGTGCCGGCACCACCTGCGAGGATCGAGGGGTCCTCGGTCGCCTTCGCCTCCAGGGCACCGGCAAGGCGGGCGACCTGGGCGAGCGGGGCGTTGAGGAGGTAGACGGCCTGGGACAGCGAGGCCAGCATGCCGCCGGCCAGCTTGCCCAGCAGCACCTCACGCGACTCGAGATCGGCCAGCTTGGCGATCTCTGCAGCGTCGAGGGACTTGCCGTCCAGGACACCGCCCTTGATGACAAGAGCGGGGTTTGCCTTGGCAAAGTCACGCAGACCCTTGGCGGCCTCGACCACGTCTCCATTGATGAAGGCGATGGCGGTGGGGCCGGTCAACAGGTCGTCGAAGCCTTCGATGCCCACCTCAGTGGCGGCGATCTTGGCCAGCGTGTTCTTGACCACGGCGTAGTGGGCGTTCTCGCCGAGTGAGCGCCGCAGGTCCTGCAGCTGCTTCACGGTGAGACCGCGGTACTCGGTCAGCACAGCGCCGGCGGAATCGTTGAAGGAATCAACGATCTCCGCAACGGCGGCAGTCTTTTCTGGCCGCGCCATGGGGTCTCCTTCCGGGGTTGACCACCGGCGTCCGGGCCCACAGATGACGAACGCCCTGAGCGCAGGCTCAGGGCGAATACGGCCGAGGCCGCTGCTCTGTCACCTGCGCCGGCCATTCGCTGCTGCGAACCTTCGGTCACGGGCGAGGAGCTCGTGACAACCTGCGGTCTCTGGTTTCGAGTTGGAACAGTACGCGTGCGGCCCGGGCCAGACAAATCGGCGACGGCCGACCAAACGTGCCATTCGACCTCCACCGGACGCCCAACACTGGTTCCATGTGACGGTGGATCACCAGCTCACGACCGTCGGGGCCTCACTGGCCCGGAGCGACGAACGCATGCTCACCGGACGCAACGCTGCCGGCCGCGTCTGGAAGACCGGCTTCGGCGGTCTCGACCCGATGATCGGCGGCGGCATGCGAGCCGGCTCGCTGGTCCTGCTCGCCGGGCCGCAGGGCCTCGGCAAGTCGACGTTCGCCCTCCAGGTCGCGCGCAACAACGCCGCCACCGGGCGCCCGGTCGTCTACTTCTCCTACGAGCACGACGCCGAGGACATCACCCAGAAGCTGATCGCCATGGAGGCGGGCGAGCTCGACGAGTCCGACCAGGTGCGGGTCAACAGCATCCGGTCGATCTTCGACGACCTGTGGGTGAGCTCGCTCGAGCACCGGCTGGAGTCCGTCCCGTCGGGCGTCGCCGCGCTCACCAAGGTGGCCCACTACTCCGAGATGCTCTTCGTGCACCGCTCGACCGGCACACGCACCGACCTCGCCGCCATCCAGTCCGCCATCCAGGCCGTCCGCGAGATCTCGGGCACGACGCCGCTGGTGATCGTGGACTACCTGCAGAAGGTGAAGTCGACGCACGCCGACGACGAGGCGCGCTCGACCGAGATCGTGGAGGGGCTCAAGGACCTCGCCATCGACATCAATGCCCCGGTCCTGGCCATCGCCGCCGCCGAGAAGTCGGCGCTGCGCTCCGGCAAGCGGATGCGGGCCAGCGACCTCCGCGGCTCCAGCGCCCTGGCCTACGAGGCCGACGTGGTCCTGGTGCTCAACAACAAGTTCGACATCGTCGCCCGCCACCACCTGACCTACGACCTCACCAACGCCGCCCGCTTCAAGGACTTCGCCGTCCTGACGGTGGAGAAGAACCGCTTCGGCCGCGACGGCGTGGTGCTGCAGTTCCGGACCCGCTTCGACCAGGGCCGCTTCGAGCACGAGGGCACCGAGGTCAAGGAGCAGCTGATCGACGAGCGCGTCTTCCGCGAGTGACCTGCCCGGCCGATCCGCAGGGATGACCGGGGCGGAGATGACGCGAGGGGCGTACGCGCTGGATCCAGCGCGTACGCCCCTGTCGCGTCGTGGCACCCGGGCGGGGTGCCGGCTCAGGCGCCCGGGAAGTCCTCGGTGACGTCGCTGGCCGGCGGGGCCTCGATCTCGACGTCGGTGCCGAAGTCGGAGTAGGTGCCCTCCGTGGTCGACGAGGTGGCCTGGCCACCGCCGGTGGCGGGGACCTCGAGCGTCTGGGCGAACTTGCGCGGCAGGTTGTCGCCGTCGACCCACATCTCGGTCACCAGCTCGTCGGGGAGCATGTCCGCCATGGCGGCCGGGAAGTCCATGGCCTTGAGGTACTGGGCCGGGTCGAGGGTGATCTTGTAGTGGTTGGTCTCCACCCCGTCGACCTCCTCGGAGCCGATGAGCTCGAGCTTCTTCGGGGCCTCCAGGGCCTTGAACATGACCTCCGGGTCGGTGGCCTTGCCGATCATGCCGAAGAGCGAGTTCGGGTCGCTGAGGTCGATCTTGACCCACTTGTCGCCGGTGCCGAGGTCGGGCGACTTCAGGTACATCGCCTGGCCGAGCAGGATGAGCTCCATCGCCTGGGCACCGGTGCTGGACGCCTTCATCTCGACGCCGTCGTCGCTGAAGCGGGCCTGGCCGGTCATCTCCTGCGTCTGGCCTGCGGCACCCGAGGTGGTGGAGAAGTTGAACGTCTCCGCCTCCTTCATCGCGGCCATCACCGACGGGTAGAAGTCGGCGGCGGACATCTCGCTGAGCGAGGCCTCCTCCGGCGCCTCGCTCTCCTCCGGCGCCTCGCTCTCGTCGGTCGTCGGGTCGTCAGCGCTCTCGTCGCTGGCCGAGCTCGAGGAGTCCGAGGTGTCCGAGTCGCTGCTGCACGCAGTGACGCCGACGCCGATGGTCAGCACCAGGGCGGCGGAGCCGAGACGGTGGGCAAGGGTGGTGACGCGCATGGGTGCTTCTCCTGAGGACGAACCGGACGACGGGTGGAGGCTGACTGCCTGACCACTTCCTACCCGATGGTTCCACACCGAAACGGTTCACGAGAGGGATTGCAGGAGGCGGGAGCAGAACGGCCCGGCCACCCCCGAAGGGGCGACCGGGCCGGGTGCGACTGGGGAATCAGGCCTGGACGGCGTCGTCCTCAGCAGCAACGTTCTTGACGCGGTTGGGGTCGACCTGGATGCCGGGGCCCATCGTCGTCGAGACGGTGATCTTCTTGATGTAGCGGCCCTTGGAGCTGGCCGGCTTCAGACGCAGCACCTCGTCGAGGGCAGCGGCGTAGTTCTCCGCGAGCTGCGACTCGGAGAAGGAGGCCTTGCCGATGATGAAGTGCAGGTTGGAGTGACGGTCCACGCGGAACTCGATCTTGCCGCCCTTGATGTCCGTGACCGCCTTCGCGACGTCGGGCGTCACGGTGCCGGTCTTCGGGTTGGGCATGAGCGAGCGGGGGCCGAGGACGCGACCGAGGCGGCCGACCTTGCCCATCATGTCGGGCGTGGCCACGACGGCGTCGAAGTCGAGCCAGCCGCCGGCGACCTTCTCGATCAGCTCGTCGCTACCGACGAACTCGGCGCCGGCCTCACGCGCAGCGTCGGCCTTGTCGCCGTTGGCGAACACGAGGACGCGGGCGGTCTTGCCGGTGCCGTGCGGGAGGTTGACGGTGCCGCGGACCATCTGGTCGGCCTTGCGCGGGTCGACGCCCAGGCGCATGACGACGTCGAGGGTCTCGTCGAACTTCTTCTTGGAGCCGCCCTTGGCGATCTTGATGGCGGCGAGCGGGGCGTAGATCTCGTTCGTGTCGAACGACTCTGCCGCCGCGCGGTAGGTCTTGCTGCGCTGCATGATCTTCTCGTTTCTGTGGTGCGAAGGATGTGGTTAGCGAGCCAGCGCGGCTCTCCCACGGATCAGTCGGTCGTGATGCCCATCGAGCGCGCAGTGCCCTCGACGATCTTCATGGCCGCATCGATGTCGTTGGCGTTGAGGTCAGGCAGCTTGGTGGTCGCGATCTCGCGGACCTGGTCCTTGGTCAGCTTGCCGACCTTCTCCTTGTGCGGGACGCCGGAGCCCTTGGAGAGGCCGGCGGCCTTCTTGATGAGCTCGGCGGCCGGAGGGGTCTTGGTGATGAAGTCGAACGTGCGGTCCTCGTAGATGGTGATCTCGACGGGGATGACGTTGCCGCGCATGGACTCGGTCTGGGCGTTGTAGGCCTTGCAGAAGTCCATGATGTTGACGCCGTGCGGGCCGAGTGCCGTACCGACCGGCGGAGCCGGGGTGGCCGAGCCGGCCTGCAGCTGCACCTTGACCAGTGCGGCGATCTTCTTCTTGGGAGGCATTGCCTTCTTCTCTCTCTCTTGTGGTCACGACGAGGACGGATGCCCTCTGCCACGGGTTGTCGCTACTTCGTTGGTGCCAACTCATTGTCGCGCGCGGCCGGGCTTCTCCGGAAATCGGGCCGCCCTGGTGGGTCTCGACCCGCGGTCACGGCTTCGCAGGCTCAGCCGTGCGCTCGCTCGACCTCGCTCGGTTCTGCCCGCTACGCGGTCAGACTCGCTGAATCTGCGAGAAGGAGAGCTCGACCGGGGTCTCCCGGCCGAAGATCTCGACGAGGGCCTTGACGCGCTGCGACTCGGCGTTGATCTCGGTGATCGTCGCGTGGAGCGTGGCGAACGGACCGTCGACGACCATCACGGAGTCGGACACGTCGAAGTCGGCGACCTCGACCGGCTTGCGCGGGGTGGTGGACGAGCCCTTCTCGCCGGACGAGGCGGCCTCGGCCTCGGCGAGGGCCACGACGGCCGGGGCCAGCATGTCCTCGACCTCGCGCATGCTCAGCGGCACGGGCTGGTGGCTGTGGCCCACGAAGCCGGTGACCGACGGCGTGTGGCGCACGGCGGACCAGGACTCGTCGGTGAGGTCCATGCGGACCAGCACGTAGCCGGGGAGGACGGTGCGGGTGACCATCTTGCGCTGGCCGTTCTTGATCTCCGCGACCTCCTCGGTGGGGACCACGATCTCGTGGATGAAGTCCTCCATGTTGAGGGAGATGATGCGGTTCTCGAGGTTGTGCTTGACCCGCTTCTCCATGCCGGAGTAGGTGTGCACCACGAACCAGTCGCCCGGCTTGGCCCACAGCTCACGGCGGAAGGCCTCGAGCGGGTCGTTCTCGTCGGGGGTCTCCTCCGAGGCCTCGTCCGAGGTCTCGTCGGCGTCCTCGTCCGACTCCTCGTCGGACCCTCGTCCGACTCCGCGTCGGCCTCGACGTCGGTCGGCTCGTCGGTCACGTCATCGGTGTCCTCGACGGAGTCCACGACGGCGTCCTCCGGGGTCGCCTCGTCGATCGACTCGACCTGGTCGTCGACCTGGTCCACGTCACTGTTCTCAGACACGTTCACTCCGTACGTCGTTGCTGGGGGTCCCGGTCACCGGGACCGGGGCCGGACTCATCCGGCGGGATGGAGAGCTGGTGGAACTACTGCTCAGCCGTCACTGGACGGTGCCGCCGCCGGTGAAGACCTCGAAGACCAGCTTGCCGAACGCCAGGTCGAGGACCGTCACGAGCGCCATCACCGTGATGACGAAGACCAGCACCACGAAGAAGTAGGTGATCAGCTGCTGCTGGGTGGGCCACACCACCTTGCGGAGCTCGGCCACCACCTGACGCATGAACGTGACAGGGCTGGTGCGCCCACGGTCGTCACCGCGCGAGTCGCGCCGGTCCTGAACCGCGTTGCCATCGGCCACGTCATCCACCTTCTCGTTGTTGCTGGGTGCAATCTTCCTTGCAGGGCACGAGGGACTTGAACCCCCAACCTTCGGTTTTGGAGACCGATGCTCTACCAGTTGAGCTAGTGCCCTCCGGTGACTTCGCCCCCATCGCTGGGGCATGCCGAAGCATGTGGTGAAACCACCAATCGGAGAAGCATACGTGCCCGATCCAGCGTCAGTCGAACCGAGGCAGCGAACCGGCGGTCCTGACTTCACGGCCCCCACCTACGATTCGACGCATGGCGCGAACGGACGTGGGCGAGGTGGACCGGCTGCGCGACGTGTCCCTCCTGCCCAAGGCGCACCTCCACCTCCACTTCACCGGATCGATGCGGCACCAGACGCTGCTCGAGCTCGCCGAGCGCGACGGGATCGTGCTTCCCGACTCCCTCGTCGAGGACTGGCCGCCGCAGCTCAGTGCGGCGGACGAGAAGGGCTGGTTCCGCTTCCAGCGGCTCTACGACGTGGCCCGCTCGGTGCTGCGCACGCCCGACGACGTACGCCGCCTGGTCCTGGAGGCTGCGGAGGACGACGTCCGCGACGGCGGGCGCTGGTTGGAGATCCAGGTCGACCCGAGCGGCTACGCGGCGCGGTTCGGCGGGATCACCGAGTTCACCGACCTGGTGCTCGACTGCGTGCGCGACGCCTCCGAGCGCACCGGCCTGGGGATGGCCGTGGTGATCGCGGCCAACCGCACCCGGCACCCGCTCGACGCACGGACCCTGGCCCGGCTGGCGGCGCAGTACGCCGGGCGGGGCGTGGTCGGCTTCGGCCTGTCCAACGACGAGCGCCGCGGCCGCACCGAGGACTTCCGGGCGGCGTTCCGGATCGCCGAGCGTGCCGACCTGCTGCTCGTGCCGCACGGCGGCGAGCTGCGCGGCCCCGACCACGTCCGCGAGTGCCTCGACAGCCTCGGCGCGCGGCGGCTGGGGCACGGCGTCCGCAGTGCCGAGGACCCCGAGCTGCTCGACCGCATCGTGGCCGCGGGCGTCGCGCTCGAGGTGTGCCCGGTCTCCAACGTCTCGCTCGGTGTCTACTCCGACCTCACCTCGGTGCCCCTGCCGCAGCTGCTGGCGGCCGGCGCCACGGTGGCCCTCGGTGCCGACGACCCGCTGCTGTTCGGCTCGCAGCTGGCCGGCCAGTACGCCACGATGCGCGCCGCCCACGAGCTCGACGACGCGACCCTGGCCCGGCTCGCGGAGATGTCGTTCGAGGCCTCGCAGGCGCCCTCGGACGTGGTCGAGCAGGCGCGGCGCGACATCGCCGCCTGGCTCGCCTAGAGCGAGCAGCCGACCGTCACCGGCTCGTTGACGAGGGTGACGCCGAAGGTGTCGCGGACCCCGTCTCGGACCTCGCGGGCGAGGGTGAGCAGCTCGCCGGTCGTGGCACCGCCGCGGTTGGTGAGCGCGAGGGTGTGCTTGGTCGACAGGCCGACCCGCTCCCCTGCGGCCTCGCTCGTCCAGCCCTTGCCGAAGCCGGCGTGCTCGATCAACCACGCGGCACTGGACTTCCAGGTGCCGTCGGGCTGCTCCCAGCGGGGCGCACCCTCGGGCAGGGCGGCCGCCTGCTCGGGCGTCAGGAAGGGGTTGGTGAAGAACGAGCCGGCGCTCCACGTGTCGTGGTCGGCCGGGTCGAGCACCATCCCCTTGCCACGGCGCAGGCCGAGGACGGCCGTGCGTACGTCGGCCAGCGGGGCACGCTGCCCCTCGCCGACACCCAGCGTGCGGGCGAGCTCGGCGTAGCCGACCGGGGCGCCGAGGGTGCCCTGCCGGAACTGGAAGGTGACGTCGAGGACGACGTGGCGGCCGGGGTCGGCCTTGAACCGGCTGGAGCGGTAGCCGAACTGGCACTCGGCCGCGGCGAAGGTCCGGGGGCCGCGCAGGACGCGGTCCCAGACCCGCACCCGGGCGATGGTCTGGGAGACCTCCTGGCCGTAGGCGCCGACGTTCTGGATCGGGGTCGCGCCGACCGAGCCGGGGATGCCGGAGAGGGCCTCGATGCCGAGCCATCCGCGCTCGACCGCCCGGGCGACCAGCCCGTCCCACGACTCACCGGCGGCGACCGTCACGGTCGCTCCGGAGCAGGAGGGATCACCCGAGGAGTCCACGTCTGCGGTGATGCCGCGGGTGGCGACCCGGACGACCGTGCCCGGGAAGCCGTCGTCGGAGACCACGAGGTTGGAGCCCCCGCCCAGCACGAGCACGGGCTCCCCCGACGCGTCAGCCTCGCTGACGGCGGCGACCAGCTCGTCCTCCGTGGTGGCCTCGACCCAGCGCCCGGCCGGGCCGCCCAGTCGCAGGGAGGTGTGGTCGCGCAGGTCAGGCACGGACGGTGGCCTCCCGCACGACCGCCTTGGGCATCCCGAGCACCTTCTGGCCCTCGCACGTCACCTCGAGCGCGAGGACGGCCAGACCGTCCCCGACGGACTTCACGGTGCCCTGGACGACGACGTCGGCTCCGCCCTCGGCGGGTACGACGACGGGGCTGGTGAACTTCGCACCGAGGTCGACGACCTCGGCTCCGCCGGTCCACTCGGCGACGGCGCGACCCACGAGGGCGAGGGTGTACATGCCGTGCGCGATCACCCCGGGCAGGCCGACGCTGCGCGCGACGTCCTCGTCCTGGTGGATCGGGTTGTGGTCACCGCTGGCCTCGGCGTAGGCGACCAGGTCGGCGCGGGTGACGGTGAAGACCTTCGGGTCCAGGACGTCGCCGGCGGTCAGGCTGGTCGGGGCGCTCATGCGGCACCTCCCGCGGAGTGGACGAGGGTGGCCTTGCCGGTGCAGACGACGGCGCCGGTGGCGTCGGTGATCTCGCTGGCGGTCGCGATGATGTCGGCTGCCCCGATCTGGCGGAGCCCGGTGACCGTCAGCGTGGCGCTGAGCTCGTCGCCGGCCTCGAGCGGGCGGGCGTAGGCGAAGCGCTGCTCCCCGTGGACGATCCGGTGCAGGTCGATGCCCTCGGCCTCGAAGAAGGCCAGCATCGCGTCGAAGGCGAGCACGATCGGGAAGGTCGGTGGGACCGCGTCCCCGGGGTGGCCGACGGCAGCGGCGAACGCGCTGACCCGCTCGGGAGTGACGGTCAGGGGTGCCGGCGCGGGGAACTCGCGGCCCACCAGGGAGGGGTCGACAGGCATTCCTCGACCCTAGGCCGTGGCAGGGGGTCGCTCCAACAGCGGAGCCCCGACAAAGCACAGCGACCCGTCCGAGGACTCGGACGGGTCGGGTGCGACGAAGAAGAGCGTCAGCGGGTCTCGCGGTGCGCGGTGTGTGCGCGGCAACGCGGGCAGAACTTGTTGAGCTCGATCCGGTCGGGATCGTTGCGACGGTTCTTCTTGGTGATGTAGTTGCGCTCCTTGCACTCCGTGCACGCGAGCGTGATCTTGGGGCGAACGTCAGAGCTCTTGCTGGCCATGGGAGATCCTTGGGTTTGCGGGTGGTGCGGAGTGATTCGGTGGTAGCGGGGGCGGGACTCGAACCCGCGACACCACGATTATGAGCCGTGTGCTCTAACCACCTGAGCTACCCCGCCGCGGAGGAAGGACGACCCCGGAGGGAGATCCGATCCAGAGCCCCTTTACGGAATCGAACCGTAGACCTTCTCCTTACCATGGAGACGCTCTGCCGACTGAGCTAAAGGGGCAACGACGGAGAACGATACACACGCCCCGCCACGATGAGAAATCGGCTCCCGACGGCTCACATCCGGTCCTTCAGACCGCCTGGATCCGGGGCCATCCGACCGCCTCCTCGAGCTCGTAGGCCAGGCCCAGGAGGCGGGCTTCGCGACCGGCTCCGGCGCCCAGCATCATGCCCTGCGGCAGCCCGCCCGCGGTGGTCGCCAGGGGCAGCGAGACGGCCGGTTCGCCGGTGGCGTTCTGCAGCGGCGTGAAGGCCACCCAGTCCATCATCCGGCGCATGATCTCGTCGTAGTCCTGGTCCGGGCGCAGGTGCCCGACCCGGGGCGTCTCGGTGGCCAGCGTCGGTGTCAGCGTGATGTCGTACGACGTCCGCAGGCGGGCCGCGGCCCGCTGGGAGCTGCGCAGCACCGCGATCGAGAACGGCTGCTTGTGCAGGTTGCGGGCGGCGTGCCTGGCCAGGCCGAGCGTGAGGTTGTCGAGCTTGGCGGGGTCCCAGGTGGGACCGAAGTCCTTCTTCCCACGGCGCGAGATGGCCAGCGCGAGCATCGACCAGAACCGCACGAAGTGCTCCGGGAAGCTGTCCGGCACCGGGTTGTCGATCTCCTCGACGTGGTGGCCCATCGACTCCAGGAGCGCGGCCGTCGCGAGCGTCAGCTCGCGCACCTCGGGGCTCGACTCGCGACCGATGCCCTGGGTGACGACCGCGATCCGCAGCCGGGCGCGGCTCGGCCGGGTGATGTCGCCGATCGGGGCGAGCACCGGGTTGCGCCAGACCTTCTCGGCCTCGCGGTAGAACGCGGCGGTGTCGCGCACGCTGCGGGTCAGCACGCCGTCGGAGACGATCCGGACCGGCATCTCGCGCATCATCCGGTCCTGGGCGAGGCGGCCACGGGTGGGCTTGAGCCCGACCAGCCCGTTGACGGAGGCCGGGATCCGGATGGAGCCGCCGCCGTCGTTGGCGTGGGCGATCGGCACGGCCCCGGCGGCGACGAGCGCGGCCGAGCCGGCCGACGAGGCGCCGGCGTAGTGGTCGGTGCTCCACGGCGAGCGCACCGGGCCGAGGCGGACGTGGTCGGCGGCGCCCGAGAACCCGAACTCCGAGAGCTGGGTCTTGCCCAGCGGGACCAGCCCGGTCGCGAGGTACATCCGGGCGAAGTCACCGTCGGCGGCCGCGGGCCGGGCGGTGAACGCGTCGGTGCCGTGCTGCGTGGGCATGCCGGCCACGTCGCAGTTGTCCTTGACGAAGGTCGGCACTCCCGCGAAGAAGCCGCCTCGCGGCCTGCTCGCCTCCTCGCGGGCCCGGTCGTAGGCGGCGTGGGCCACCGCGCCGAGCGTCGCGTCGACCTGCTCGGTGCGGGCGATCGCGGCCTCGACCACCTCGGGCACGGACACCTTCTGGGCCCGCAGCGCCTCCACCAGCCCCGTGGCGTCGAGGTCGGTCAGGGCGTCATCGGTGGCGAAGGCGTGCACGCGGGTCATGTCACGACACTAGTGCGGCACGAGGCACGAGTGCCGGACGTGGCGGCAGTGCCAAATCAGTGGAGACGGAGCGGCTCGGTGAGGCAGCGTGGGTGCCATGGAGAGCAGCAGCGACTACTGGGACGCGGCCAGCGCGGAGACGTACGACGAGTCCTCGGCATTCATGTTCGACCCGGAGGTCCTCGATCCGGCGGTCGACCTCCTCGCCGGGCTCGCGGGCGACGGAGCCGCCCTCGAGCTGGCGGTCGGCACCGGGCGGGTGGCGATCCCGCTGGTCGGACGCGGAGTCGCGGTCAGCGGCATCGAGCTCTCCCGGCCGATGGCCGACCGGCTCCTCGCGAAGAGCCCGGGCTTCGACGTCACGGTGGGCGACATGGCCACCACGACCGTCCCCGGCGAGTTCAGCCTCGTCTACGTCGTCTGGAACAGCATCGGCAACGTGCGCACGCAGGCCGAGCAGGTCGCCACCTTCCGCAACGCCGCGCGCCACCTCGTCCCGGGCGGTCGGTTCGTGGTGGAGCTCGGGGTCCCCGGCATCCGGCGCTTCCCACCCGGCCAGGCGGCGGTGCCGTTCCACGTCGGGCGCCGCCACGTCGGCTTCGACACCTACGACATGACCACCCAGCAGGGCACCTCGCACCACTACCGGCGCCACGACGACGGCACGGTGGCCTACGGCGAGAGCAACTTCCGCTACATCTGGCCGGCGGAGTGCGACCTGATGGCACAGCTCGCGGGGATGGAGCTCGAGCGCCGCGTCGCCGACTGGCACGGCACCCCCTTCACCAACGACAGCGAGAGCCACGTCTCGGTCTGGCGCAAGCCCGTCTGACGTCGCTCAGCGATCCGCACAGCCGCGCCGGTGGCAGCCCTCGAGGTGGTCGTCGACGAGGCCGATGGCCTCCATGAGGGCATACATCGTGGTGGGCCCGACGTGGGCGAAGCCGGCCTTCTTGAGGGCCTTGGACAGGGCGAGCGACTCGGGCGAGGTCGTGGGCACGTCGGCGGTCGTGCGGGGCGCCGGGCCGGGGTCGGGGCGGAAGGACCAGATGAGCTCCTCCAGCCCGCCCTGGTCGCGCAGTGCGACGGTGGCCCGGGCATTGGCGATGGCGGCGTCGACCTTGCGGCCGTTGCGGACGATGCCGACGTCGGCCATCAGCCGCTCGACGTCGGCCTCGCCGAAGGCGGCGACCGTCTCGGCGTCGAAGCCGGCGAAGGCGGCCCGGAAGTTCTCGCGCTTGTTGAGGATGGTGAGCCAGGAGAGGCCGGACTGGAAGGCCTCCAGCGTGAGCCGCTCGAGGTGGGCGGACTCGCCCGCGACGCGCATGCCCCACTCGGTGTCGTGGTAGGCCCGGTTGACCGGGTCGCCGGCCCCCCAGGGGCAGCGCGCGACGCCGTCGTCGCCGACGACCGCGCCCTGTCCGATGCTCACGACGCCATCCTCGCGCACGGCACCGACACCACGTCCGACCCGGTCTCAGCCTGCCGCGGCTCGCGCCCTGCCGCGTCCCCTGCTGCGGCGCCCGAGCATGTAGGGCAGCCCCGCCCCTGCGGCGTAGGCCGTGCGCTCGAGGCGTCCGCGCCAGGTCGGCGCCGGCGTGGGCACGGGATCGCCGGGGAGCTGGCCCACGTCGACGTACCAGGCGCGGACCTGCCCGAAGCCGTCGAGCTCCTGGTCGACGCCGTGCACCGCGTCCGGCAGGGAGTCGGACCCTCCGGCGTAGAGGTCGTCGCTGAGCAGGACGTACTCCCGCACCGGGACCGGGTTCTTGAGCATGCGGTGGACGAGGATCACGTCGATGCCGACCAGCTTGAGGCGGTCGCGGATGGTCTGGGTCGCCACCTCCCCGACGTGCGCCACGAACTTGAGCGTGAGGTTGGCCGCCTCCTTGCAGCCCTTGCAGGGGCACAGGTTCTTGGCGACGTACTCGCGCTCGATGTGGAACGCGCGGTGCATCGCGGCGGCGGCGCTCGCCACCTCCCCCACCAGCTCGTCGTGGCCGGTCGAGCCCACCTCGCGGTAGAGGAACGCGGCGTCGCCCTCGACCTCGATGAGCTCGAGCCCCGGCACCGCGTCGATCACCGTGCCGAGGAGCCGACCGGTGTTGACCTCGGCGTGCGCGAGGCTCATCCGGTGGGTGCTCATGTAGTCGGTGTAGCCGCCGATGTCGGCGATGAGCATGAGCCCGCGAGCTGAAGCCATGGCTCACGATCGCAGAAGCACCACCACCCCTCAAGGGTGCGAGGGCGGCGGATCCGCGGGCGGGCGGTCGGGGTCGTAGCGATCCAGCAGGACCGCCACACCCGAGGTGGCCTCCCGCGCGCTCGGCGTGTAGCCGAGGACGACGGCGAGGAAGTGCTCGGACCCCAGCATCCGGAGGCGTACGGCGGTGCGGGCCACGACGGTGGCGGTGCGGGTGCCGCGACGCAGCAGCGCGATCTCACCGAACCCCTCGCCCGGACCCAGGGTGGCGATCAGGCGGCCGTCGCCGAGCACCTCCACCTCACCCGTCTCGACCACGAAGTAGCGGTCCCCCACGTCGCCGCGCTCGAAGACAGTGGCGCCGGCGGGAAGCTCGAGCGGCTCCAGGCCGCGGGCGAGCTGCTCGACCGAAGGCAGCGGCAGGGTGCGCAGCATCGGCACCCGCTGGAGCAGGCCGACGTCCGCGTCGTGCACGCCCACGGCGCGGTCGAGGGCCCGCAGGCGCCACCACGACGCGGCGGCCAGGACGGGGCAGACGAGCCCGACCACGACGATGGCGGGCCGCAGCCCCCAGGCGCCGACGGCCCAGGACGCAGCCACGGCACCGACGCCGATCGAGACCGCGACCATGCTCTCCAGCACGCCGAAGACCCGCGCCAGCACGGCGTCCGGCGCCATCCGGCCCAGGAGCGTGAAGCCCGCGACGTCGATGAGGGCGTTGCCGGCGCCGATGAGCGCCATCGAGCCGAGGGCTGCGAGGTCCTCGGGGACCAGCCCCACCAGCACGAGGGGAACCCCCCACAGCGTGACGCCCAGGGCGAACCAGGCACCGAGGCGGCGGGTGCCGACGAGGAGGGACGCCGCCAACGAGCCGACCACGGCGCCGACCCCGACGGCGGTCATCAGGGTGCCGGCGCCGGGCTCGCCACGACCGAGCAGGTCGATGGAGACCAGCACCGAGAACACCGTGAGCGCCCCACGGGTGAAGGACTGGGCGGCCGCCAGGCCGAGGACGAGCGCGAGGTCACGGTTGCCCGCCACCGCGCCCAGCCCCTCGACCACCTCGCGCACCAGGTGTGGCGTGACTGCCGACGGGCGGGGCGGGGCGTCGTAGCGCAGCCGGAGCAGCAGCGCGGCCGACCAGAACGAGGCCGCGGCGGCCACGGCGAAGACGACGTCGACGTCCGCGACCGCCAGCAGGACCGCGGCGAGGAGCGGACCGACGAGCGTCGCGGCGGAGTCGAGCATCCCGCGCACCACGTTGGCGCTGGCCAGCTCGTGACCCGTGTGGCAGAGGGACGGCAGCAGGGCTGAGTGCGCCGGGCGGAAGAGGGTCGCGGCGATGGTCGAGAGCACGGCCAGTGCATAGATCGCGCCGGGGGCACCGCCCGTCGCTGCCACGACTGCCGCCGCGGCGGTGACGACGCCCCGCACCGTCGAGACGACCACCAGCACCCGTTCGCGGCGCCCGCGGTCGGCGTAGGGCGACAGGAGTGGTGCGCAGACAGCCGACGGGACCATCCGCAGGAGGCCGACCAGTCCCAGCGCCGCCGCGCCGCCGTCGCGGTAGGCCACGATGCCGAGCGCGACGGTGAACGCCCACTCGGCGGTCCAGGCCCCCAGGAAGCTCAGCTGCGCCCGGCGGAGGTCGGGGTTGCGGGCGTTGCTGGTGAAGGCCGCGGCCGCATCGGCCAGTCGGCGGGCGCCCGAGACCTCCTCCATGGGCCGACCCTAGGGCCTGCGCAGCCGGGGTCCATGCCCTCGATCGAGGATGTTCAGTGCCGGAGCTTGAGCCGGACGTTGGGCATGCTCGGGGCCGGGATCGGCTCCATCGCGATGTCGACCACGCCGAAGCGCCCGTCCACCTGCGTGCCGTCCTGGACCTGGGCCTGCCACTCCTCACGGAACCCGACGATCTCGTCGTGCGTGCGACCGATGAAGTTCCACCACATCACGATCGCCTCGCCGAACGGCGGGCCGCCGAGCACCAGCAGGCGGGACTCCTCGTGGGCGGTGATGGTGAGGGTGGTGGCGCCGGGAGCGACGTAGGCGAGGTCGCTGGGCTTCAGCTCGGTGCCGTCCACCTCGATCACGCCGACGTCGAGCATGAGGCCGTGCTCGAAGGTCTCGTCGACCTCGAGCTCGAGGGTCTTGCCGGTGGCGAGCATCAGCTCCGCGCCCAGCAGCGGGGTGTGGGTGGTCACCGGGGACTCCGCGCCGAGGAGCGAGCCGAGGAAGACCCGGGCCTCCCAGCCCGGTCCGCGCACCGGCTGCGGCGCGAAGTGCTCGAAGCCGGGGTCCGTGTCCCGGCTGCCCTCGGGCAGGGCGATCCAGAGCTGGGCTCCGTGGAGGACCGCCGTGTCGGGGGTGGAGACCTCCGAGTGGCTGATCCCGCGGCCCGCGGTCATCAGGTTGAGCTCGCCCGGGCGGACGATCGCGCGGTTGCCCACGGAGTCGCGGTGCTCGATCTCGCCCTCGAAGAGCCAGCTCGCCGTCTGCAGCCCCGTGTGGGGGTGCGGCGCCACGGCCATCCCACCGGTCGCGTCGACCTCGTCGGGCCCGTAGTGGTCGACGAAGCACCAGGCGCCGATCAGGGAACGGTGCCGCTGCGGGAGCGTGCGTCGTACGCGCATGGCCCGGGGACCGCCGAGCGGGACCTCGCGCGAGGTGAGCACGTCGATGTGCGGGGTCATCGGACGCCACGGTACCCGCAGGGGTGAATCCGCGGGGCAGAGTCCAGAGACCCGCGACTTTGGTCGGGGTGCGGGTCGGGTCAGCTCAGGTGGTGCGGGGCGTCGTCGCGCGTCGACCCGGACCCCTGGTCGCCGGAGCCGTGGGCGGATCCGCTCCCCTGCCCCGCTGTCCCGCCTGCTCCCGGACGGTCCAGCCGCACGACGATGGACTTGTAGACCGGGGTGTTGCTCTTCTCGGCCGTGGAGTCGAGCGGGACGAGCGGGTTGGCCTCGGGGTAGTAGGCCGCGACGCACCCGCGCGGCTGGTCGTAGGAGACGAGGCGGAAGGACGGGGCCGTCCGCTCGACGCCGTCGCGCCACTCGCTGACCACGTCGACGACGTCGCCCTCGGCGTAACCGAGGTCGCGGAGGTCGTCGGGGTTGACGAAGACCACCCGTCGACCGCCCTTGACGCCGCGGTAGCGGTCGTCGAGGCCGTAGATGGTGGTGTTGAACTGGTCGTGCGAGCGCATCGTCTGCAGCAGGAAGCGGCCCTTCGGCACCTCGAGCACCTCGAGCGGCGTGGCGGTGAGGACCGCACGGCCGCTCGACGTCTCGAAGACCCGGTTGTCGCGCGGGGGGTGCGGCAGCACGAACCCGCCGGGCTCGTCGACCTTCTCCTCGTAGGACGCACAGCCGGGGACGACGCGGGCGATCCTCCGGCGGATCTCGGTGTAGTCGTCGCGGAAGGCGGCCCACGGGACCGGGGAGTCCTCGCCCAGGGTGGCGAGGGCGAGGGAGCAGATGATGTCGACCTCGGAGCGGAGGTGCTCCGACGGCGGGTCCAGGGGCCCGCGCGAGGCGTGCACGGCCGACATCGAGTCCTCGACGGTCACCCGTTGCGCCCGGCCGCCGGTCATGTCCTTCTCGCTGCGGCCGAGGGCGGGCAGGATCAGCGCTTCGCCGCCGTGCACGATGTGCGAGCGGTTGAGCTTGGTGGAGACGTGCACGGTCAGCGACGCGTTGCGCATCGCCGCCTCGGTGGCCTCGGTGTCGGGCGCGGCGCCGACGAAGTTGCCGCCCATCGCGAAGAAGACCCGGATCTTGCCGTCGCGCAACGCCTCGATGGAGCCGACGGTGTCGAGACCGTGCTCGCGGGGCGGCTCGAAGCCGAACTCGTCGCGGATCGCGTCGAGGAAGTGGTCGGGCACGCGCTCCCAGATCCCCATCGTCCGGTCGCCCTGGACGTTGGAGTGGCCACGCACGGGGCACACCCCCGCACCGGGCTTGCCGATGTTGCCCTGCAGGAGGGCGACGTTGACGATCTCCTTGATCGTGCCCACGGCGTTGTGGTGCTGGGTGATGCCCATCGCCCAGCAGGTGACCGTGGCCGGCGAGTCCGCGATCATCCGGGCGGCTTCGGTGATCTGCGCGCGGGAGAGGCCGGTCGAGGCCTCGACCTTGGTCCAGTCGAGGTCGGCGACGTGGGCGACGTAGTCCTCGAAGCCGGTGGCGTACTGGTCCAGGAAGTCGTGGTCGAGCGCGTCCCACTCGACCAGCAGGGAGCCGACGGCCTGGAAGAAGGCGAGGTCGCCGTTGAGCCGGATCGGGAGGTGCAGGTCGGCCAGCGCGGTCCCGACGGTGAGGCCCTTGGCGTTCTGCGGGTTCTTGAAGCGGACCAGGCCGGCCTCCTGGAGCGGGTTGATCGAGATGATGCGGGCGCCGCGGGACTTGGCCTCCTCCAGCGCGGAGAGCATCCGCGGGTGGTTGGTGCCGGGGTTCTGCCCGACGATCAGGAGGAGCTTGGCCTGGTGGATGTCCTCGAGGCTGACCGAGCCCTTGCCGATGCCGATCGTCTCCACGAGGGCCGATCCCGACGACTCGTGGCACATGTTGGAGCAGTCGGGAAGGTTGTTGGTGCCGAAGGAGCGCACGAAGAGCTGGTAGGTGAACGCGGCCTCGTTGGAGGTCTTGCCCGAGGTGTAGAACGTCGCCTGGTCGGGCGAGTCCAGCCGCTGGAGGTGCCCGGCGATGGTGGCGAAGGCGTCGTCCCACGAGATCGGCGTGTAGTGGGTCGCGCCCGGTCGCAGCACCATGGGCTCGGTGATGCGGCCCTGCTTGCCGAGCCAGAACTCGGTGCGGCCCGCGAGGTCCTCGACCGAGTGGGTCGCGAAGAACTCGCGGTCGAGGAGCTGGCGGGTCGCCTCCTCCGCGACGGCCTTCGCGCCGTTCTCACAGAACTCGGCGGCGTGCCGGTGCCCCGGCGCCGGGTCGGGCCAGGCACAGCCCTGGCAGTCGAACCCGTCGACCTGGTTGAGCCGGGTCAGCGTGGACGCGGTGCGGCGTACGCCCATCTGGCCGATCGCGCGGCGCATGGCCACGGCCACCGCGGTGGCACCGGCGGCGGCGTGGGCCGTCGACTCCACCTCGACGTCCGCCTCGTCGATGTCGTCGGTGGGCACCTGCCGGGACTCCCTGCGAAGTCGGGCGGGCACGTCTCGAAGCTGGGAGATAAGCGTCACAGCCCCATCCTGCCTCGCGGCCGGGTGCGGAGGAATAGCCGTAGGGATGGGAGGAGTTGCGGCCACCGTGCCCTCACTCTTCGAACCGCTCGACCTCGGCGCCGTCCGGACCGCCAACCGGGTCCTGATGGCCCCGCTGACGCGGATGCGCGCCACGGTGCCCGGCGACGTGCCCAACGACCTGATGCGCGAGTACTACGTCCAGCGGGCGAGCGCGGGCCTGCTCATCTCCGAAGGCACGCAGATCAGCCCCGAGGGCAAGGGCTACATGGACACCCCCGGCATCCACAGCGACGAGCAGGTCGCGGGCTGGCGACGGATCACCGACGCCGTGCACGAGGCGGGCGGCCTGATCGCCGCGCAGCTGTGGCACGTCGGCCGCGTCTCGCACGAGTCGTTCCACGACGGCGAGCTGCCGGTGTCGGCGAGCGCCGGTCCCTACCGCAACCGCACCACCGTCCGCGGCGAGGACGGTCGCCCGACGCGGGTCAGCTGCCCCGTCCCGCGTCCCCTGGGCCTCGAGGAGATCCCGCGGCTGCTGGAGGACTTCCGTCGCGCCACCGTCAACGCCCGCGAGGCGGGCTTCGACCTGGTCGAGATCCACGGCGCCCACGGCTACCTGCTCCACCAGTTCCTGGCCGCCGACAGCAACCTGCGCACCGACGAGTACGGCGGCGCGCTGGCCGACCGGGCCCGCCTGATGCTCGAGGTCACCGACGCCGTGATCGGCGCCTGGTCCTCCGACCGGGTCGCCATCCGGATCTCCCCCATCGGGTCGTTCAACGGCACCGAGGACCCGGCGGGCGCCGAGGCCGGGCTCTACGTCGCCGGCGAGCTGGCCCGGCGCGACCTGGCGTTCCTGCACCTCTCCGAGCCCGACTGGGCCGGCGGCCCGGAGCTCGACGACGACTACCGACGCGCCCTGCGCGAGGCCCACCCCGGACCCATCGTCGGAGCCGGCAACTACGACCTCGCCAAGGCCACCCGGCTGATCGAGGCGGGGTTCGTCGACGCGGCCGCCTTCGGCCGGTCGTTCATCGCCAACCCGGACCTGCCCCGACGACTGGACGAGGGCCTGGCCCTCAACCCGCCGCGCCCGGAGTCGTTCTACGGCGGCGACGCCGAGGGCTACACCGACTACCCGGCCTTCGGGGCTGCCTGAGCCTCGTTAATGCGTCGTGCCGACCTGGCACGGGCGCCTAGGGTCTTTCACGACATGCAGGACTTCCCACCCCGGATCGCGACGTTCTTCACCGGAACCGACGACGCACCCACGCCGGACCCCGACACCCGGTCGCCCGCGGCGTTCCTGCGGTGGATGCTGCGACAGCAGTGGCAGGTCATCGCGCTGTCGACCCTGTCCTGCCTGATGTGGCTGCTGCCGCTGACGTTCGGTCCCTACATCTTCGGCCGGGCGGTCGACCAGGGCATCCTGGCCGGATCGACGAGCGCCCTCCTGTCCTGGGCCGGCGTCATGCTGGGCGTGGTCCTGGTCGGCGGCGTCTTCGGCGTCGTCTTCCACACGCTGGTCGTGCGCAGCTGGCTGATCAGCCTCTACGGCACGACCCAGATGGTCACCCGCAAGATCGCCCAGATGGGCCACGTGCTGCCGCGCCGCTCACCCACGGGCGAGATCCTCAGCGTCGCGTCGAGCGACTCCGACGAGTTCGGCGCACTGACCGAGATCCTGGCGCGCTCCGCGGCGCAGCTCGTGTCCTACCTGACGGTGGCGGCGATCGTGCTGTCGATGTCGTGGCAGCTCGGCGTGCTCGTGCTGGTCGCGGCCCCGGTGCTCCTCGGCGCCGCGCTCCCGCTGCTGCGGCCGCTGCACCGCCGCCAGCAGGTCGAGCGCGCCCGCAACTCCGAGCTCACCTCGATGGCCACCGACATCGTGGCCGGCCTGCGGATCCTCCGCGGGATCGGCGGCGAGGAGACCTTCGGGAGCAACTACGCCGACCAGTCGCAGCAGGCCCGCCGGGCCGGCGTCTCCTCCGGCATCTGGCAGGCCGCGGTCGAGGCCGTGGGCGTGCTGCTCTCCGGCATCTTCCTCGTCAGCCTGGTCTGGCTCGGCACCCGCCAGGTCGACGCCGGCGACCTGAGCGTCGGCCAGCTGGTGAGCTTCCTGGGCTACGGCCTGTTCATGGTCGGGCCGATCCGGACCTTCTTCGAGCTCGCCCAGAAGGCCACCCGGGCGCTGGTGAGCGCGCGCAAGGCGATCGCCATCTTCGAGCAGCGTCCGCCGTGGCGCGAGCCCGCCGACCCGCAGCCCCTCGACGGGCGCCGCGAGCTCGTCGACGACCTCAGCGGCTTCACCGCCCACCCGGGACTGCTGACCGTGGTGGTGAGCCCCGTGCCCGAGCAGAGCTCGGCACTGGCCGACCGCCTCGGCCGCTACCTGCCGCCGGACACCGACCCGGTGGGCGAGGACGACGGCGAGGGGCTCAAGGGCCGCGCCGCCCGCCGCGCCCGCGCCGACCGCGAACGCCGTCGTGAGCGCATCGCCGCACTGGACGAGGCGGCTGCCACGCGTGAGTGGGGCGTGCGACTCGGCGGCATCGACCTGTCGGCGGCCCGCCTCGACGACGTACGTCGCCAGGTGCTGGTGAGCGACACCGGCAGCAGCCTGTTCGCCGGGACCCTGCAGGACGCCATCGACCCGCACGGCCGACTGAGCCGCGAGCAGGCCGAGGCCGCACTGCGCGTGGCCAACGCCGAGGACGTCTACGACGCGCTGCCCGAGGGCTGGCAGGGCCAGCTCGACGAGCGCGGCCGCGGGCTCTCCGGTGGTCAGCGACAGCGCGTCGTGCTGGCGCGTGCCCTCGCCGCGGACGCGCCGATCCTGGTGCTGGTCGAGCCCACCTCAGCGGTCGACGCCCACACCGAGGCACGCATCGCCGAGCGGGTGAGCGAGCTGCGCCGCGGACGTACGACGGTCGTGTGCACGGTGTCCCCGCTCTGGCTGCACCACGCCGATCGCGTCGTGCTCCTGCAGGACGGCGATGTCGTGGCCGAGGGCGAGCACGCCGACCTCCTGGAGGGCAACGCCGCCTACCGCGACGTCGTGATCCGCTCGCTGGACGACCTCGACCCGACCCTCGACTCGACCCTCGACTCGACCGTGGACTCGGGGGTCTCGTCATGACCGACCTCCTCCAGAGCTCCCCCGACACCTGGCGCGACCGCACCCAGGACGCGCCGGTCGTGCCGCCGGAGCTGGTGCCGCCGGAGAGCGGGACCCCGCGCGAGCGGACCCGTGCGTTCTGGGAGCGTCACGACCTGAGGCGGCAGCGCGCCGACGACGTCTACGCCGCGTCCCGCAACCCCACGCGCGGCTGGCCGGTGGCCGGCAACCACGAGGTGCTGGCCTTCTTCCGCGACCTGGTGCGCAACCGCAGGCGGGCGTTCGCGACGCTCGTCGTGCTCAACGCGCTCGCCGCCGGAGCCGGGCTCGTCGTGCCGCGCCTGCTCGGCGAGCTCGTCAACACCACCGTCGACGGCGGCGGCCGCTCGCTGAGCCAGCTCGCCCTCATCATCATCGGCGTCGTGCTGGCCCAGGCCGGCTTCACGTTCCTCGCCCAACGCACGTCCACGCTGTTCGGGCAGGACCTCCTGTCCAACGCGCGCGAGTTCATCGTCCGCACGATCCTGAGGCTCCCGCTCGGGGCGGTCGAGAGCGCCAGCACCGGGGACCTCGTCACCCGGGTGACCCGCGACGTCGGCACGATGAGCCGCTCGGTGCAGTACGGCGTCCCGATGGCGATCATCTCGCTGCTGACCGTGGTGCTCTCGATCGGCGCCATGCTGCTCAACTCCGTGGTGCTCGCCGTGCCCGCGCTGCTCACGTTCGCGACCTCGGCCTGGGCCGTCCGCACCTATCTCGGCCGGGCACCTCGCGGCTACATCACCGAGGGCGCCACCTACTCCCGGATCAACACCACCCTCACCGAGACGGTCGAGGGCGCCCGCACCCTCGAGTCGCTGGGCCTCTCCGGCGTCCGCGTGCGCGCCGGCAACGACGACATCGAGGTGTCCGCGCAGGCCGAGCGCTACACGATGTCGCTGCGCAACATCCTCTTCGCGGCCCTCAACTTCGCGTTCCAGACGCCGCGGGTGATCACCCTGCTCGTCGGCGCCTACGCCTACTCCCGCGGCTGGGTCGACCTCGGCCAGATCACCGCGGCCGTGCTCTACGTCGAGGCGCTGGCCGACCCCCTCGACCGGCTGATCGGCGAGATCGACCGGCTCCAGGTCGGCGCGGCCTCCACCAGCCGGCTGCTCGGCATCGCCGAGGTCAGGCCCGACCGCACCCCGGGCGACCGGCTGCCCGACGGCATCGACCTCGTCGGGGAGGACCTCCGCTTCGCCTACCGCGAGGGCCACGACGTGCTGCACGGCGTCGACCTCCGGCTCGGGCCGGGCGAGCGGCTCGCCATCGTCGGGCCGAGCGGGTCGGGCAAGTCGACCCTGGGCCGGCTCCTGTCCGGGATCAACCGTCCCCGCACCGGCTCGGCCAGCGTCGGCGGTGTCGAGCTCGTCGACCTGCCCCTCGAGGTGCTCCGCACCGAGGTCGCGCTCGTCACCCAGGAGCACCACGTCTTCATCGGGTCCGTGCGCGACAACATCGTGCTGGCCCGGGAGGGCTCCGACGACGACGCCGTGCGGGAGGCGCTGCGAGCGGTCGGCTCCCTGCTCTGGGTCGAGCGGCTCCCGCAGGGCCTCGACACGGTCATCGGCTCCGGCCGCTACGCCCTCACCCCCGCGCAGGCCCAGCAGGTCGCCCTCGCCCGGCTGATCATCGCCGACCCGCACACCCTGGTGCTCGACGAGGCCACGTCGCTCATCGACCCGCGCACCGCCCGGACGCTCGAGGGCTCGATGAACAACCTGCTCGAGGGCCGCACCGTCGTCGCGATCGCCCACCGGCTGCACACCGCCCACGACGCCGACCGCATCGCGGTGGTCATCGACGGGCGCATCGCCGAGCTGGGCAGCCACGACGAGCTGCTCGACCTCGACGGGGAGTACGCCGCCCTCTGGCGCGCCTGGACGTCCTGACCCGCGCCCGATAGTCCGCATCAATCTTCTGGTGCCCACGGCCACCGGACCAGAATTCTGATGCGGACTATCCCGGGAGGGTGAGGGCGAGGGCCGCGACCGCGCGCCGGCCGGCCAGCGCGGTGCCACTGCCAGAAGGCCCAGCCGAGGAGCACGCAGGCGGCCGCCGCGACCGCGAAGCCGAGCACGGAGCCACCGGCGTAGGGCGCGAGGACGGCCGCGCTGACCGCGTTGAAGACCAGGGTCACGAACGACGACGCCGACATCACCGCACCACGACGGGTCGGGACGAGGTCGAGCATCAGCAGCTGGATGTTGGGGTAGGCCAGTCCGTTGCCGAAGGCCACCAGGGAGATGCCCACGACGGCCCACGGGAGCGACTTCCCCGCGGGCACCAGCGCGAGCGCCACCCCGACCGCGGCGCCCACCATGCTGACGGCGTAGCCGAGGGTGACCAGCTGCGAGCTGGTGAACAACCCACCGAGGCGGCCGCTGCTCACCGAGCCGACCACCATGGCGCCGATCATCGGCACGAAGAGCTTCCAGAAGTCGAGCTCGCCCTCGCCGAGCAGGTCGACCACGAAGATCGCGGCACCCCCGATGTAGAGGAACTGGGCGCCGAACACGAGCGTCCCCGCCCAGGCCATCCGGTGGAAGGCCGGCTCCCGGAGCACCTCGCCCAGGCCGCGCAGGATCTCGCCGACCTGCAGGGGCACCCGCCGCTCGGGTGGGTGGCTCTCGGGCAGGAGCGCGACCGCGGCGACGACCAGGACCACCGACATCGCTGCCATGAACCAGAAGACCGACTCCCACGGACCGACCTGGATGAGCAGGCCGCCCACGATCGGAGCGACCGCGGGCGCGACCCCGAAGATGACGGCGACCTGGCTCATCATCCGCTGCGCCTGCTGGCCCTCGAACAGGTCGCGGATCACCGTACGGCTGACGATCGTCGACCCACCCGCGGCCAGGCCCTGGGCGACCCGCCCGACGAGGAGCCACTCCAGCGACGGCGCGAACGCACATGCCACGGAGGCGACGCCGTAGACGGCCAGCGACCACAGGATCACCGGCTTGCGCCCGACGGCGTCGGAGAGCGGGCCGTGGAAGAGGCTCATCCCGGCGAACGCGAGCATGTAGGCCGTCACGACGAGCTGGAGCTCGCTCGACCCGACGGCGAACTCCGCGCGCATCGAGGCGAACGCCGGGAAGGGCGTGTCGATGCTGAACGGTCCGATCATCGACAGCATCGCGAGGACGAACGGCACCAGCGCCACCGCCCGGACCGCGGGTCGGCCGGTGGTGGTGGTCATGCGTCGAGGCTACGGTCCAGGTTGATCACGGCGCTCACCAGGCTCAGGTGGGTGAACCCCTGGGGGAAGTTGCCCAGCTGCTCGCCGTTGAGCCCGACCTGCTCGGCGTACTGGCCGAGGTGGTTGGCGTAGGTGAACATCTTCTCCAGCGCGACCCGGGCGTCGTCGAGCCGACCCGAGCGGGTGAGGGCCTCGACGTACCAGAACGAGCAGAGCGAGAACGTGCCCTCGGCGTCGGGCTCGCGCTCGCCCGACCCGCTGACGCCGTCGTCGAAGGCGTCCGGGTCGTAGCGCAGGACCAGGCTGTCGGAGACCAGGCGCTCCTCGATGCGGGCGAGCGTCGAGAGGAAGCGCGGGTCGTCGGGAGCCAGCATCTTGACCATCGGCATCAGCAGCGTCCCGGCGTCGAGGACGTCGCCACCGGCGAAGGCGGTGAAGGCGCCGAGCTCGTCGTTCCAGCAGTCGGTCATCACGCGCTCGTAGATGGCGTCACGGGTCGCGGCCAGCTCGGTCAGGTCGCCGGGCAGGCCGCGACGGCGGGCCACGCGCATCATCCGCTCGACCGCCACCCAGCACATCACCAGCGAGGTGGTGTGGGTGCGCGGCTCGCCCCGGATCTCCCACATGCCGGCGTCGGGGCGCTCCCAGTTGTCCAGCAACCACGACACGATCCGGGTCAGGTCGGTCCAGGCGTCGTGGCTGATGCCGCGACCGTGCTTGTCGAAGAGGTAGACCGAGTCGATGAGCTCGCCGTAGACGTCGAGCTGGAGCTGGTCGACCGCACCGTTGCCCACGCGGACCGGCCGCGAGCCCCGGTGACCGGCGAGGTGGTCGAGCTCGCGCTCGTGGGGCACGGCGCCGTCGAGGTCGTAGAGCACCCGCAGCGGGCCGAGGCGCTCGGCGTCGGCCCCGTCCTCGGGGACCTCGCCGAGCCGCTCCGAGAGGAAGCGCACGAACGCCGATGCCTCCTGGGTGAATCCCAGGCGCAGGAGCGCGTAGACGCTGAAGGCGGCGTCCCTGACCCACACGTAGCGGTAGTCCCAGTTGCGCGAGCCACCGACGACCTCGGGCAGGCTGGTGGTCGGGGCTGCCACGATGCCGCCGCTGGGCTCGTGGCACAGCAGCTTCAGGGTCAGCGCCGAGCGGTTGACCCACTCGCGCCACCTGCCGGTGTAGGTGCTCTGCGCGAGCCACCCCCGCCAGAACGACGCCGTGGCGTCGAAGAGCTCGTCCACGTCGGCCGGTCCCAGGCCCTGGGCGGGCTCGTCGGGGGCGAGGACCTCGAGCACGAAGAGGGCCGACTCCCCCGCCTCCGGCGAGAGCCGCGCGCTGACCGTGGTGTCGTCGACCTGCAGCGGCACCGTGCTGGACAGCGCGAGGTGGACCTCGCCGTCGGCGAACCGGACCACGTCGCCGTCCTCGCTCAGGACGGGCTCGATCGCGCCGTAGTCGGGGCGTGGCGCCATCGAGACGGTGAGGTCGACGCGACCGCGCAGGCCCACCACCCGGCGTACGACGCGCTGGCGGTGGTCGGGGTCCTCGGCGCGCAGCACCGGCATGAAGTCCTGCACCTCGACCACGCCGCTCTCGGTCATGAACCGGGTGACGAGGATGTTGGTCTCCGGGTGGTAGTACTGCTGGCTGCGCGCGTCGGGGTCGTCGGGCCCCAGCCGCCACGAACCGGCGTCCGGATCGAGGATCGAGGCGAAGACGCTCGGTGCGTCGAACCGACCGGGGCAGAACCAGTCGATGGTCCCGTCGGTCGCCACGAGCGCGGCGGTGCGCAGGTCTCCGATCAGGCCGTGGTCGGCGATGGTCGACTGGCCGCTCGGCGCGGGGTCAGGCATCGTCGGCCCCGTCGTCACCGAGCCGCCAGCCCTCCTCGGGCAGGTCGAGGGCCTGCTGGGGGCCCCACGAGCCCTGGGCATAGCCGACGGGCTCCGGCCGGTCGTCGAGCGCGGGCTGGCAGACCTCCCACAGGCGACGCGTCTCCGCGGCGTGCGCGAAGAGGGTGTGGTCTCCGTGCATCACGTCCAGCAGCAGCCGCTCGTAGGCCTCCAGGGGGTCCGCGTCCGGCAGCTCCTCGCCCAGGTCGAGGTGCATCGACGCGGGCGCGAGCTCCATCTCGGGGCCGGGGCGCTTGCCGAGGAGGTCGACCTGGACCTGCGCCTCGTCGGTGAGCTCGAGGACGAGCTCGTCGGGGGCCAGGCCCGCGCCGAACACTGTCGACTCCGGTGCCCGGAAGCGCAGGGTCACGGTGCGCCGGGTCTCCGCCATGGCCTTCCCGGTGCGCAGGTGGAAGGGCACGCCGCGCCACCGGTCGTTGTCGACCCAGGCCTCCAGGGCGACGAAGGTCTCGACCGTGGAGTCCTCCGCGACGTCGTCCTCGTCGCGGTAGCCGTCGTACTGACCGAGCACGACCCGGGCGGGGTCGAGCGGACGCACGGCGTCGAAGACGTCGGCGCGCGCCCTGCGCACGGCGTCGGCGGACCACTCACCCGGGTCCTCGAGCGCGACGGCGCCGAGGATCTGGAACAGGTGCGTCGAGACCATGTCGCGCAGTGCGCCGGTGGACTCGTAGAAGGATCCGCGACCCTCCATCGCCAGGGTCTCGGGCACGTCCACCTGCACCGAGGCGATGCTCGCCCGGTTCCACGCGGGCTCGAAGAGGGCGTTGGCGAAGCGCAGCGCCAGCAGGTTCTGCACGGCCTCCTTGCCGAGGAAGTGGTCGATGCGGAAGACCTGGTCCTCGTCGAAGACCTCGTGGACGTCGGCGTCCAGCTGGTCGAACGAGTCGAGGTCGAGCCCGAAGGGCTTCTCGATCACCAGCCGGGCTCGCTCCGAGAGGCCCTCGCGCCCGAGCATCGCGACCATGCCGGACATGGCGGTCGGCGGCACGGAGAGGTAGACGAGGCGTCGTACGTCCTCGCCCAGGTCCTGCTCGGCCTCGCGCACCTGCGCGGCCAGGTCACTGCCGTCGTCGGCGTCGGAGGTCTGGAAGGAGACCCGCGCGAGCAGCTCGTGCGCGAGGTCCCGATCGAGGTCGTCGACGGTGTCGCGCAGTCCCTCGAGGAGCTGGTCGCGGAACTCCTCGTCCGACCCGGGCGAGTGCCGTCCGCTGCCGATCACGGCGTAGTCCTGCGGCATCCGCCCTGCGGCCGCGAGCCGGTAGAGGCCCGGGAAGAGCTTGCGCGCGGCCAGGTCGCCGGTCGCCCCGAAGAGCAGCAGGACGTGGGGCGCGAGGGCGGCGTCCCCGCGATCGGCGGCGGTGCTCACCGGCCCGAGGCCCCGATCGTCTCGGCGTCGATGACCGCTCGGTAGCGGACCTCGCCGTCGACGACCCTGTCGTAGTAGTCGTCCACCTGGTCGGCGGCGATGACCTCGACGGTGGCGGTGATGCCGTGCTCGGCGCAGAAGTCGAGCATCTCCTGGGTCTCCTCCAGGCCACCGACCATGGAGCCCTCCAGCCCGCGCCGCATCGTGAGCAGCGAGAAGGCCGAGGCCTCGAGCGACTCGGTGGGCGCACCGAGGTTGACCATCGTGCCGCCGCGGCCGAGCAGGCCCAGGAAGGCGTCGAGCGAGACGGCGGCGCCGACGGTGTTGATCAGCAGGTCGAAGGTGCCCTGCTGGTCCTCGAAGACCGACTCGTCCTCGGTCGCGTAGTAGTCCTTCGCGCCGAACGCGAGGCCGTCGTCCTTCTTCGCGTCGGTCCGGCTCAGGACGGCGACGTCCGCGCCCATGGCGGCAGCGATCTTGACCGCGACGTGCCCGAGCCCGCCCATGCCGATGACACCGACGCGGGTGCCCTCGCCGACGCCGTGGCGCTTGAGCGGGGCGTAGGTGGTGATGCCGGCGCAGAGCAGCGGCGTCGTGCCGGCCAGGTCGACGCCGTCGGGGATCTTCACCACGAAGTGGTCGCGCACGACCACCTGGCGGCTGTAGCCGCCGTAGGTGATCTCGTCGTCGAAGCCCGTGGCGCCGTAGGTCGAGACGACGCCCGTGGCGCAGAACTGCTCCTCGCCGTCCTTGCAGGCCTCGCACTCCAGGCACGAGTCCACGAAGCAGCCGACGCCGACGACATCACCCACGGCGTGGTCGGTGACGTCGGACCCGACCTCGCTGACCGTGCCGATGATCTCGTGGCCGGGGGTCATCGGGAAGATCCCGCCGCCCCACTCGTCGCGGGCCTGGTGGATGTCGGAGTGGCAGATCCCGGCCCAGCGGATGTCGATGCGTACGTCGTTGCCGCGCAGGTCGCGGCGCTCGATGGTGGTGGGCTCGAAGTCGGCGGAGGCCCGGGGAACCGAGAGTGCGGGGACTGTGGTGGTCATGCCAGCCACGCTAACGATCACCCGAAGGGGGGCGTCGCCGCGTCAGCTGTTGCTGAAGACCGCCGGTCCCCCGTCGTCGCCGGTGTCGGGTCCGCGGCCCGCCCAGGTCCAGGCGTAGGCCGGGTCCTCCGCGGCGAGGCCGCCCTCACCGAGCTCGAGCGGGGCGAAGGTGTCGACCATGACGGCCGACTCGTCGAAGTAGTCGACGCCGAGGCTCGCCTCGATCGCGCTGGGCTGGGGGCCGTGGGCGTGGCCGCCCGGGTGCAGGCTGATCGAGCCGATGTCGATGCCCGAGCCCTTGCGCGCCTCGTAGTCGCCGCCGACGTAGAACATGACCTCGTCGGAGTCGACGTTGGAGTGGTAGTAGGGCACCGGGATCGCGAGGTCGTGGTAGTCGACCTTGCGGGGCAGGAAGTTGCAGATGACGAAGTTCCAGCCCTCGAAGACCTGGTGCACCGGCGGCGGCTGGTGGACCTTGCCGGTGATCGGCATGTAGTCCTCGATGTTGAACGTGTAGGGGTAGAGGCAGCCGTCCCAGCCGACCACGTCGAACGGGTGCGTGGCATAGGTCAGCCGGGTGCCGACGATGCCCGCACTGGTGCGGTGCTTCACGAGCACGTCGACGTCGGTGCCCGTCGCCTCGAACGTCGCAGTCGGCCCGTGCAGGTCGCGCTCGCAGTAGGGGGCGTGCTCGAGGAGCTGGCCGAAGCGCGAGAGGTAGCGCTTGGGCGGGTGGATGTGGCTGTTGGCCTCGATCGCGTAGAGGCGCGACGGCTCCGCCGGGACCCAGCGGTGGTCGGTCGCCCGCGGGACGACCACGTAGTCGCCGGGGCGGTAGGCCACGACGCCGAAGACGGTCTCGACCGTGCCGGTGCCGGACTCGACGTAGACGCACTCGTCACCGATGGCGTTGCGGTAGAGCGGAGAGGGCTCGGTGCCGGTGACGACGTAGGTGATCCGGACGTCGTTGTTGCCCAGGACCAGCCGGCGGCCCTCGACCGGGCACTGACCGGTCGCGAGGTCGTGCAGCTTGAGGTGGCGCGGCTTGAGCGGGTGGTTGGGGGTGCGGGTCTGGTCGGGCAGCTCCCAGACCTGGCTGTCGGTGATCGCGCTCGGCACGCCGCGGTGGTAGAGCAGCGAGGAGTCGGAGGAGAAGCCCTCCTCGCCCATCAGCTCCTCGCGGAACAGGTGGCCGTCGTCGTCGCGCAGCTGGGTGTGGCGCTGGCGGGGCAGTCGCCCGAGTGCTCGGTAGTAGGCCATCCGCCCGCTCCAATCATCCGATTATCGGACAAGAGTGTCCGCTATCTGGTGGTTAGAGTAGACCCGTGGCCCCCCGACCTGCACCTGCTCTGCCCGCCATGTGGCCCGACACGTGGCGCGGCCTGATCGACGACGCCGCGATCTTCCCGCCCGGTGACGCACCGATCCACGACGCCACGGCGGCGTGGACCGCCCGGCGCGGTGAGTGGTACGCCGACCTCGTCGGCACCTTCGTGCTCCGCGACACCGACGTGCCGCTGGTCCGCGGGTTCGGCGCTCCCCTCTCCGTCGTGGTGACCGGCGGCGCGGGGCAGGTCGCCGGCCCCCTCGGCGCCGCGGCCCGGATCGGCCTCGAGGTGGCAGCCGTGGAGATCGCGCTGCGCGACCCCGACGACCCGGTGGGCAACGTCCGCCGGGTGGTGGCCGCGCTCGACCAGGTGCGCGCCGACGGCACGCTGGGCGACGACGTGCCGGTCTTCGTCGAGATCCCCGGGCCGGCCACTCCCACGTGGCTGGCGGCGGCCGACGAGGTGGCCGCGGCCGACCTCCGGCTCAAGCTCCGCCTCGGGCACGTCGACCACGACCTGGTGCCCGACGCCGGCACGGTGGCCACCTGGATCGACGCGGCGCTCGACCGCGAGACGCCCTTCAAGTGCACCGCCGGCCTGCACCGCGCCGTACGCCACGACCCCGAGGGCGGTGGCGCGCACGGCTTCCTCAACGTCCTCGTCGCGACGCAGGTGCTCTGGGACGGCGGCTCGGTCGCCGACGCGACCGACGCGCTCGAGCAGCGCGACGGCGCGACCCTCGCCGCGGCAGACGTCTCCTCGGCCCGCCGCTGGTTCACCTCGTTCGGCTCCTGCTCGGTGATCGAGCCGCGCGACGACCTGACCGCCCTCGGACTGCTGGAGCAGCCATGACCACCTCCTCACGCCAGGCCGACCAGCCCTGGGTCGACGGGGCCGCCGGCTCCGGCTTCGACCTCGACCACCTCCCCTACGGCGTCTTCTCGCGCGCCGGCGAGGAGCCACGCGTCGGCGTCCGCATCGGCGACCACGTGCTCGACCTGGCTCCCGTCGCGGAGATCGCCACGCCAGACGGGCAGAGCCCGGCATCCGTGCTCGCCGCGGCCTGGCGCACCCCGAGCCTCAACGCCTTCATGGCGATGGGCCCCGAGCAGTGGCAGGTCGCGCGCACCTGGATCGTCGAGGTGCTGGGTCACGACGTCCACCAGGCCCGCACGGCACCGCACGTCCACCCGTTGGAGGCGGTCGAGCTGCACCTGCCGTTCACCGTCGGCGACTACGTCGACTTCTACGCCTCCGAGCACCACGCCTCCAACGTCGGCCGGATGTTCCGGCCCGACCAGGAGCCGCTGCTGCCCAACTGGAAGAACCTCCCCGTCGGCTACCACGGGCGCTCGGGCACGGTCGTGGTCTCGGGCACCGACGTGGTCCGGCCGATGGGCCAGCGGAAGGCGCCCGCCGACGAGCGGCCGACCTACGGCCCGTCCCAGCGGCTCGACATCGAGGCCGAGCTCGGCTTCGTCGTCGGGGTGCCCTCGGCCATGGGCGATCGCATCGCCACCGCCGACTTCGCGAGCCACACCTTCGGCGTCGTCGGCCTCAACGACTGGTCCGCCCGCGACATCCAGGCCTGGGAGTACGTCCCGCTCGGGCCGTTCCTGGGCAAGTCGTTCGCCACCTCGATCAGCGCCTGGGTGACCCCGCTCGCGGCCCTCGACGCGGCCTGGACCGAGCTGCCCGGCCAGGACCCGGAGGTGCTCGACTACCTCCGGGTCGACGGCCCTGCCGCACTCGACATCGAGGTGGAGGTGGTGCTCGACGGCGAGGTCGTCGCGCGTCCGCCCTACGCCACCATGTACTGGTCGCCGGCCCAGATGCTCGCGCACACGACGGTCAACGGTGCCAGCGTCCGCACGGGCGACCTCTGGGGATCGGGCACCGTCTCCGGCCCCGATCGCGGGCAGCGCGGCTCGCTGCTGGAGCTGAGCTGGGGCGGCAAGGAGCCCTTCACCGTGGCCGGTCGGGAGCGCACGTTCCTGGAGGACGGCGACGAGGTGACGCTGCGCTACACGGCTCCCGGCACCGGCGGTGGTCGCATCTCGCTGGGCGAGGTGACCGGGCGCATCCTGCCGGCCCGCTGACGTCCAGTCCTGCTTCGGCGGCCGTTCACCTGGTTGCGCCACCGTGCGCCCATGCGCATCGCCCAGCTGGCCAACTTCGTCGGACCCGCCTCGGGTGGCATGCGGACGGCGTTGCAGGCCCTCGGCGCGGGATACGTGGAGGCGGGCTGCCGGCGCCTGCTCGTCGTACCCGGCCCCGAGGACGCCCGCACCTCCACGCCGCTGGGTGACGTGGTCCAGCTCCGCGCGCCGCGGGTCGGCGGCGGCTACCGCCTCATCGTCGAGCCGTGGCGGGTCACCGAGGTGCTCGAGCAGTGGGAGCCGACCTCGATCGAGCTGAGCGACAAGCTCACCCTGCTGCCGGTCGCGCGATGGGCCCGGCGCAGCGGCGTCGGATCGGTCCTGCTCTCCCACGAGCGGCTCGGCGACATGCTCGCCCTGCGCACCGGCCTCGACACGACGTCCAAGGTGTCCATCGGCCTGCTCAACCGCCTGCTCGTGCGCAGCGTGGACACCGTCGTCGTCACCTCCCACTACGGCCGGCGCGAGTTCCAGCAGGTCGCCGACTCCGCCGGCTGCCCCGTCGTCCGCGTGCCGCTGGGCGTCGACCTCGACACCTTCCGCCCCCACCCCCGCCCCCACCCGCGCGGGCCCGCCGAGGTGCTCCGGCTGGTCCACGCCGGCCGGCTCTCGCGCGAGAAGAGCCCGCACCTGGCGGTGGCGACGGCCGTCGAGCTGCACCGGCGCGGCGTACCCCTGCGGATGGACGTCTACGGCGTGGGGCCGCACCGCGACGAGCTCGTCGAGATCGCGGGCGACGCCCCCGTCCGGTTCCGGGGCTACGTCGACTCCCCGGCCCGGCTGAGCCGGGCGCTGGCGCACGCCGACGTGGCGCTCAGCGTGTGTCCGGGCGAGACGTTCGGGCTGGCGGTGCTGGAGGCCCTGGCGTCGGGCACGCCCGTGGTGACGGCCGACCGCGGCGGAGCGCGCGAGCTCGTGGACGAGGCCTCGGGGGCCTGGGCCACGCCCGACCCTGCTGCGCTGGCCGACGCGGTCCTCGAGGTCGCCGCGCGACCGGTCGCGAGTCGGCGTACGGGCGCACGCGAGCGCGCCGAGCTCTACCCGTGGTCGGCGACCGTCGAGTCGATGCTGGCGGTCCACTCGTCGGTCGCGATGCCGGCCAGCCGCTCGCGGGCCCGCCGGGTGATCAGCAGCAGGACGGCCGCGGCCGCCGCGACCAGCGAGCCGATCACGATCGCCAGGTAGGCGCCGTGCAGGGACGAGTCCATCGGGGCGACCAGCCCGGAGACCAGTGAGACCGCGACCAGCGCCGCCATGGCGCTCCGGCCCAGCCGCAGCACCGCGATGAACGGGACCGCCCACAGGAAGTACCAGAGGTGGACGACCGGGCTGAGCGCCACGGCGGCCGCCATCACCAGGGCGAGCGCCCGGACGGACTCGCGCGCGTCGCCCGCCGGCCGCGTGAGCAGCACCCGGCCGCGATCGCGACCAGGGCGACCTGGGCCAGGAGCCGGACCAGGTCGAGGAAGGTCTCGTCGGGGGTGCCGAGCCCGACGAGCCGGGCCATCAGGTCGAGCCAGCCGCCGAGCAGGGTCGGGAGCGACAGCGGCGTGTTCACGGTGCCGGGCACGGCGAGGGCGCCGAGCCAGCCGATGCCCAGGCCCCAGACGACGCCCGGGAGGACCAGCGCGCCCACAGCGACCGACGCCACCCGGAAGGCGTGGCGCGCTCTCGTCGCCGCGCCCGCGGCGGCAGGGGCGGTGAGCAGGACGACCGCCACGCAGACCAGGCCACCGGGGAGCTTCACCCCGGCCGCGAGACCGCCGAGCAGGGCACCCGCCATCCATCCGTGCTCGCGCGCGACGACCAGCGCGGCGGCCATCAGGCCGACCATGAGCAGGTCGTTGTGCAGGCCGGCCACACCGTTGGCGATCATCAGCGGGGACGCCAGCACGAGGGCCGATGCGAGGGCGGGGTTGGCGCCGCACCAGCGCGCCAGCCGCGGCACCGCCCAGGCGAGCAGGACGAGACCGGCGAGGGCCATCAGCCGGTGAGCGACCACGAGCAGCCACGGGTCGGCCGTCAGCCCGGCCGCGACGTCGCCACCGATCAGCGGCACCGGGCCGTACGGCGTGGGCGTCGCCATCCAGCGCGGGTCGACACCCTCCACGATCGGGCCGGGGATCGAGCGCGGCCCCACCAGGCTCCAGGGCCCGTAGTCGTAGGGCGAGATCCCGCGGTGCGCCATCGTGCCCTGGGCGGCGTACGACCAGCCGTCGCGGGAGAAGAGGGGCGGGGCGAGGAGCAGCGGCAGCGACCAGGCGAGGGTCGCCGTGCGGACCCGGGCGAGCACGGTCGCCTGCTCGGACCCGGCGGCACGGGCGGCCACCCGGCACAGGTGCAGCCACGCCGAGGCCAGCATGCCGAGCCCGACGAGGACGACGACCAGTCCGGCCATCCGGCCGACGGCCGATCCGCGGAGGAGCTGCAGGGCGTCGACGTCAGCCACCGTGGCGCTGGGCGGGATGGTCGCGACGACCAGTCCCCCGAGCAGGACCAGGACGCTCCCGACGACTCCCCGTGACACCACGCAGCGGACGGTAGGGACTGCTCCCGACCGCGAACCGACGCCCGGATGAACGCCGGACCAACCCCTGCGCCGCCTCCCGCCGGGGTCCTAGGCTGTCGGGCGTGAAGCAGCTCGGCCAGTACGCCCCACCGCGGCACGCCGTCGCGCACCTCTCCGACCCGCACCTGATCGGCGGAGGCCGCCTGCACTACGGCGTCATCGACAACGTCGCCCACCTCCGGCTCGCACTCGACCGCCTCGCGGCCGTGCGCCCCGCGCCCCAGGCGCTGGTGTTCACCGGCGACCTCGCCGACCAGGCCGAGCCCGACGCCTACGAGACGTTGCGCTCGATCGTCGAGCCCGCGGCCGCCGAGATGGGCGCGATCGTGATCTGGACGATGGGCAACCACGACGAGCGCGCACCGTTCGCACGCGGGCTCTACGACTCCGACGACGCGGGCTTCCAGGACCGGGTGCACGACGTCGACGGACTGCGGATCGTCGCGCTCGACACCAGCGTCCCGGGCTACCACCACGGCGAGCTCCGCCCCGAGCAGCTGGCGTGGCTGGCCGACGTGCTGGCCACCCCGGCCGAGCACGGCACCCTGCTCGCGATGCACCACCCGCCGCTCCCGCTGCCGATGATCCGGGCAGCCGAGCTGATCGAGCTGCACGACCAGCAGTCGCTGGCCGACGTCATCACCGGCACCGACGTGCGCGGCATCCTGGCCGGCCACCTCCACCTCTCGACGTGGTCGACGTTCGCCGGCGTACCCGTCTCGGTCGCCTCCGCCAGCTGCTACTCCACCGACCCGGCGCCGGTGGACCGCTTCGTCTCGGGCGTCGATGGCGGCCAGGCCTTCACGATGGTGCACACCTACGACGACCGGCTGGTGCACACCCTCGTCCCGCTGGAGCGCGGCACCGAGGTCAGCCACGTCGGCTCCGACATCGCCGAGGCCATCGAGTCCGTCCCACTGGAGCAGGCCCGCGAGCTCGCGTCCTCCAAGCAGTCCCAGTTCAACAACTAGACCCACCGACCAGGAACTCTCCCTTGCGACTTCTGCTGATGCGACACGGCCAGACCCATGCCAACGTGTCGGGCGCGCTCGACACCGCCCACCCCGGCGTCGACCTGACCGACCTCGGCCGCGCCCAGGCGGTGGCGGCAGCCAGGGCCATCGCCGACGAGCGGCTGGATGCGATCTACGTGTCCAGCCGAGTGCGTACGCACCAGACGGCGGCACCCACCGCCGAGGACCGCGACCTCGCGCTCACGCAGCTCGACGGGCTGGAGGAGATCGCGGCCGGCGACTTCGAGATGCGCAGCGACCACGACGCCGTGGCCGGCTACATCGGCTCCGTCGCCACGTGGCTGGAGGGCGACCTGTCCCACCGGATGCCCGGCGGCGAGACGGGCGAGGAGTTCCTGGCTCGCTTCGACGCGGCGGTCCGCACGATCGCCGACGCCGGCCACGACGCGGCCCTGATCGTGAGCCACGGAGCCGCGCTGCGCACCTGGGTCTCGACCCGCATGGACCCCGACCCCGCCGCTCCCCCGGCCACCCAACCCCTGCACAACACCGCGCTCATCGTGCTCGACGGCGACCCCGACGCCGGCTGGCGGCTGGTGTCGTGGCAGGGCCACCCGGTCGGTGGCGACTACCTGGAGGACCCGACGGCCGAGGATCCCACCGGCGACCTCGACCCCGACGACGACGGCGAGATCGGCTGACCGGCCGGAGCCCCCGGAGATCCGGGGACCACGACCGCTTCATCGGCCGAGATCCGACCCGGAAGCGGACGTACGGGGTTCACAGGTCCGCGATCGCTCCTTGACCGTCAGCATATGCTGACACCATGAAGACGTCCGTGGACACCGGTGACGACGGGGGCGTGCTCCCCGAGCTGGCCGCCGTGCGCGAGGCCAAGCGCGAGCTCTCCCGCCGCGAGGAGGTCGCCGTGCGCAAGGCCCGGCACTCCGGGCTGAGCTGGGCCGAGATCGGCACCCTGCTCGGCGTCACCCGCCAGACGATGCACCGGAAGTACCGCAAGGTCGGCTGACGGTGCCGTCCACGCATTCAGCGATCCCCGGCTGACCGGGGATCCAGCGGAGCGGTCAGACGCCCTCGGTGCCGATGCCCGGGTGGACGAACGGCCGACCGGCCCTCATCTGCTCCACCGATCCGGGGTGCACGCGGGCGAGGTGGGCCAGGCCGCGCCGCCGGTAGCGCAGGGTCTGGAAGACACCGAGCGCCCAGAAGAGGTACTGCACGGCCATGGCGAGCTTGAAGTCGCCGAGGGTGTACGTGCCCATCCCGCCCGGCGCCGAGAGGTCGAGGACCACGCCGATCAGGGCCATGGTGAGCAGCGAGGCGGTGAAGCCGCCGACGTTGATCAGGCCGTTGGCACGGCCGGTCTCGTGCGTCGGGGTGAAGGACCTCGCGAGGTCGAAGGCGACCATCGCGGCGGGGCCGCCGCTGGCGGTGGCGAAGGCCATCAGCACCACGAGCCAGTCCGGTGCCGCGCCCGGCCAGAGCAGGACCGCGGTCCACGGCACGACCATCGTGATCACGACCCCGACCACGATCCACGAGCGGTAGTAGGGCAGCCGGGCCACCAGCCGGGCGAGGACCAGGCCGCTGACCACGGCCCATCCCGTCATGGCCATCAGCAGGGTGCTCGCGCCGCCGGTCGACCAGCCCAGCCCCTGCACGAGGAACGGGAAGCCCCACAGCAGCGCGAAGACGGTGGCGGAGAACTGGGAGGTGAAGTGGGACCACATGCCGAGCCGCGTGCCGGGGTTGCCCCAGACGGTGCGGACCGACCCGGCGAGCGCCCGCAGCTTGATCGCGACGACCTCCTCCCTGCGGTAGGGCGAGTCCTTGACCAGCAGGAGGACGGCCACGAGCAGCACCACGCCCAGGCTCGAGGTCAGCGCGAAGGCGCGGGTCCAGCCGAGCGCGTGGAGGAGGTACGCCAGCGGGCCGGCGGCGGCGATCGCGCCGAGCTGGCCGGACAGTCCGGTGACCTGGGTGACCATCGGCGCCTGGCGGACCAGGAACCAGGTGGTGACCAGCCGGATGACGCTGATGAAGACCATCGCGTCACCCGCGCCCACCGCGGCGCGCGCTGCGACGGCCGCCGGGAAGGACCCGGCGAAGGCGAAGGCCAGCTGGCCGGCTGTCATCAGGACCAGGCCGCAGACCAGCATCGTGCGCGACCCGAAGCGGTCGAGCAGCACGCCGACGGGCACCTGCATCCCGGCGTAGACCACGAGCTGCAGCACCGTGAACGTCGCCAGGCTGGTGGCGCTGATGTCGAAGCGCTCGGACGCGATGATGCCCGCGACCCCGAGCGAGCTGCGGTGGAAGACCGCGAGGATGTAGACCGAGAGCGCGACGAGCCAGATCACCCACGCCCGGCGCCTGCCGATGTCGTGGATCTGCTCGGTCACTCCTCGCCCGCTGCGGGCAGGCCGAGGGCGGCCGAGAGCTCGGCGCGCCACGGCGGGTTCGCGCCCGGGCGGGAGACGTTGATCGCAGCACCGATCGCCGCGGTGGTCACGGCACCGAGCACGTCGCGGTCGGACAGCCCGCGCAGCGCGGCACCGCCGTCGGCGCCGCGGACCCCGAGCGACAGGAGCGCATCGAGCAGGACGCCGCTGAAGGTGTCGCCGGCGCCGACCGTGTCGGCGACCGTGACCGGCACCCCCGGCACGTCGAGCGTGGTGCCGTCGGGACGGAAGGCGATCGCACCGTCACCGCCGCGGGTGACGACGACGAGACCCGGGCCCATGGACGCCCACCGCGTGGCGGTCTCGACGAGGCCGTCGTCGGGGTGGAGCCACGCGAGGTCCTCGTCGCTGACCTTCACCACGTCGGCCAGGGCGACCAGCTCCTCGACGCGGGCCACCGGCCCGGTGCGGTCGGGGGTGATGGCGGGCCGGGCATTCGGGTCGAGCGAGACCACCGCGCGGCCCCGCTGGGCCCGGACGGCCTCCAGGACGGTGTCGGCGCCGGGCTCGAGCACGGTCGCGATCGAGCCCACGTGGAGCACGTCGCACTCGTCGTCCGGCACCTCGGCCAGGTCCCAGGAGAGGTCGAAGTCGTAGGTCGCGGCACCGGACGCGTCGAGGGTCACGGCCGCGCTCGACGTCCGGCCGCTGCCGGGCGGGACGGAGCTCACGGTGACGTCGCTGGCCTCGAGCCAGGTCCGCACCAGGTCGCCGCGCGGGTCCTCCCCCAGCAGGGTCACCAGCCGGACGTCGCGGCCGAGGCGGCCGAGGGTGATCGCGACGTTGGCCGGGCTGCCGCCGGGCAGGTCGCGCGGCTGACCGCTGCTGTCGGGTACGACGTCGACGAGCGCCTCGCCGACGACGAGGATCCGCGGGGCTGCGTCCGTCATGCCCCCATCATGCCGGTGGTCGTCCGTCGACCGACAGGCACGTGCGATGTCGGGACTCCCCCAACGCACGAGACCCCCGCACAGGTGCGGGGGTCTTGCGACTGGACCCGTTGATCCGTCCAGTGGCAGGTAGAGGATTCGAACCTCTGTAGGCGTTGCCGGCTGATTTACAGTCAGCTCCCTTTGGCCGCTCGGGCAACCTGCCGGGCCGTGCGGAACAATAGCAAGACACGAACACCGCTACGAATCGACGGGGCACCCAGTGGGAGGCCCCACAAGGAGGCATGAATGGCTGACTCGAGCTTCGACATCGTGAGCAAGCTGGACCGCCAGGAGGTCGACAACGCCCTGAGCCAGGCCGCCCGCGAGATCGCCAACCGCTTCGACTTCAAGGGGACCGGGGCGTCCATCGAGTGGAAGGGCGAGCAGGCCATCGAGATCACGGCGTCCGCCGACGACCGCGCCAGCGCGGTGCTGAGCGTCTTCCAGGACAAGCTGATCAAGCGCAACCAGAGCCTGAAGATCCTCGACGCCTCCGAGCCGCGGCAGTCCGGCCAGGTCTCCAAGATCGACATCGCGCTCAAGGAGGGCATCACCTCCGAGGACGCCAAGAAGATCTCCAAGCTGATCCGCGACGAGGGCCCCAAGGGCGTCAAGGCGCAGGTCCAGGGCGACGAGCTGCGCGTCAGCTCGAAGAAGCGCGACGACCTCCAGGCCGTCCAGCAGCTGGTGAACTCCCAGGACTACGAGTTCGCCGTGCAGTTCACCAACTACCGCTGAGCCGGGCCAGCTCCCCCACCAGCACCACCACCGCGCGGACGGCGTCGGGGGGCAGCGCGGTCGCGCCGATCTCGGCGGCCGTCTGCTCGTCCGCCCCGCGGCCGGCGACGTAGAGCGGGTGGTCCTGCGCCATCCGGCGCAGGGCCGAGGCGTGGGCGGTGAACGTCGTGGTCCGCATCGCCGCCAGCACGACCGCGTCGGCCTTCGTGGCACGGGCGGCGGTGAGCACGGCGGGGATCGGGGTGTCGGCGCCCAGGAACCGGGTGCGTACGCCGCGCTCGCGCAGCATCAGCGCCACGCAGAGCAGCACCAGGTCGTGCCGCTCGCCGGCCGGGCAGGCCAGCAGGACGACCGGCGCCTTGGCGGCCGCGTCGTCGAGCACCGGCTGGGGCGGGACGGACGACAGGGCGCTCGAGCTTGCGACGGAGCATGTCGCTGACGAAGTGCTCGTGGGCGACCGACAGGGTGCCGGCGTCCCAGCGCTCACCGACCTCCTGGAGGAACGGCAGCACCACTCCGGCGACGGCCCCCGACAGCGGGATGTCCCAGAGGAGCTTGGCCATGGCGATCTCCGCGGCCTCGGCGTCGAACGAGTCGACCGCGACCCAGAGCTCCTCCTTGGTCGTGGTGTCCACGCTCGAACACTAGTGGCAATAGCCACGCCCCACCCGCCGCACGCGGGCGTCGGACGGCTCAGACGGCCGCCGCCATCCGCGGCACCACGATGGCCCCATCCGCAGGGGTGAGCCACACGGTGCTGCCCTCCGCGAGGCCGTGCGAGCGGGCGTGGGTCCGGGTCGACGACCACGGACACCTCGTCGCCCTCGACCGTGAGGACGGTGAGGCGCACCTCGAACCCGATCCGCACCATGCGCGAGATGGTGCCCTCGACAGCCGCCGGCGAGCCTGGGCGAGGTCTCGAGCTCGATGTCGTGCGGCCGCAGCGACACGCCGCCGAGGTGGGTCACCTCGCCGAGGAACGACATCACGAAGTCGTTGGCCGGCTCGTCGTAGAGCTGGTCGGGGGTGCCGACCTGCTCGACGCGGCCCTCGTTGATCACCACGATCTCGTCGGCGACCTCGAGGGCCTCCTCCTGGTCGTGGGTGACGAAGACCGTCGTGACGTGGACCTCGTCGTGCAGGCGCCGCAGCCACTCGCGCAGCTCCTTGCGGACCTTCGCGTCGAGGGCGCCGAACGGCTCGTCGAGCAGCAGGACCGTCGGCTCGACGGCGAGCGCGCGGGCCAGCGCCATCCGCTGGCGCTGCCCACCCGAGAGCTGGGAGGGCAGCCGGTGGGCGAACTGCGAGAGGTGCACGAGCTTGAGCAGCTCGTCGACGCGGTCGCGCGACCTCGTCCTTGGGGCGCTTGCGGATCTCGAGCCCGAAGGCGACGTTCTTGGCCACCGTCATGTGCTTGAAGACCGCGTAGTGCTGGAACACGAAGCCGACGTTGCGCTTCTGCGGCGGGAGGTGCGTGGCGTCGACGCCCTCGATGGTGACCGTGCCGGAGTCGGCGTACTCCAGCCCGGCGATGATGCGCAGCAGGGTGGACTTGCCGCCACCGCAGGGCCCGAGCAGGGCGGTCAGCTGGCCGGTCGGGATGGTGACGTTGACGTCGTCGAGCGCGACGAAGTCGCCGAAGCTGCTTGTTCAGGCGCGGACCTCGATGCTCATGGGCTTCGTCTCCTTCAGTGGTGCTCAGGTGTGCGAGCCCGCTCGTTTGGGGCGGAGGATGGCGACGACGATGATGCAGGAGACCGACGACCATCGACGAGGAGGAGGGCGACCGCGTAGGCCCCGTGCTGGTGGAAGTTCTGGTACTCTCCTCGACGAGCAGGGTGGCGGTGCGGTCTGGCCGATGACGTGCCCGAGCACGATCTTGACCGCGCCGAACTCGCCCAGCGAGCGCGCCAGGGTCAGCACGACGCCGTACACGATCGCCCAGCTGATGCCGGGCAGGGTGATCCGCCAGAAGCGTCTGCAGCGCGTTGGCCCCGAGGCTGCGGGCCGCCTGCTCCTGCTCGATGCCGATCTCCTCGAGCACCGGCACGACCTCGCGGATGATCAGCGGCAGGGCCACGAAGCAGGTGGCCATGATGATGCCCGGCGTCGCGAAGATGATGTGGATGCCGCGTTCGTGCAGCGTCGCCGAACCAGCCGTAGCGGGCGTTGTAGACGAGCACCAGCGCGAGGCCGACGACGACCGGCGAGACCGACAGCAGGCAGGTCGATCAGGGCTGACAGGCGCTTGCCGGGGAAGTCGTAGCGCACGAGCAGCAGCGACATCCCGACGCCGAAGACCAGGTTGATCGCCACGGCGATGACCGCGACGCGCACGGTCAACCACAGCGCGTGGTGACGTCGGGGTCGCTGAGCGCCCGTTGCATGCCACCGAAGCCGTCGGCGAAGGTGTTCTGGGCGATCAGGCCGGTCGGCCAGGCGACCAGCATGACGAGGTAGGCCACGACGACGACGAGCGGAGGATCCGGGTGGCGGTCCTGGCTGCCGGCGGTGCCCGACCGGCGGCGCTCGGCGACGGTGATCAGCGTGTCAGCCACGGCGGGCCAGCCTTCGCTGCATGACGTCGAGAGCCACGATCGCCAGGAGGGCGACGACGAGCATGATCGTGGCGAGCGCCGCCGCCGCAGGGCGGTTGCCGCCCTCGAGGAGCGAGGCATGCGGTAGGACGTCACCTCGGTGCGTTGGGCAGGTTGCCCGAGAGCAGCACCAGGGAGCCGTACTCGCTGATGCCGCGGGCGAACGAGAGCGCAGCACCGGCGAAGATGGCCGGCGCCAGCGTGGGCAGCACGATGCGGCGCAGGACGGTGAGGCGGTTGGCGCCCAGCGACGCGGCGGCGTCCTCCACCTCGGTCTCCATCTCCTCGAGCACCGGCTGCACCGTGCGCACGATGAACGGGAGCGTGACGAAGGCGATGGCGAGGAAGACCGCCTTGCGCGTGTTCTCGAACTCCACGCCGATGGGCCCTCGGCTGCCGTAGAGCGCGAGCAGCACGAGACCGGCGACGATCGTCGGCATCGCGAACGGGATGTCGATGATGAGGTCGAGGGCACGCTTGCCCCAGAACCGGTCACGGACCAGCACCCAGGCGATGACGGTGCCCATCACCATGTTGACGATGGTCGTCAGCAGGGCCACGCCGACCGTGAGCTGGAGGGCGTTGAGCGTCTGGCTGTTGGTGAGCGCCGACGTGAAGGTGCTCCAGCCACCACCCGAGGCCTCGACGACCACGGCTGACAGCGGGATCAGGACGAGCAGGCTGAACCAGAGCAGGCCGACGCCGAGACCGAGGCTGGCGCTGGCGTCAGGGCACGCGGCCGGGCCGACCGGCGCTTGCGCGCCGGCCGACCGGTCGTGAGGGTCGCGGTGGACGTCGAGAGGGACAGGTCAGCTACCGACCCCGGACTGGGACTGGATCTCGGTGATGATGCCGAGGGGGTTGTCCTCCTCGCCGTCGCCGAAGAACTTGTCGTTGGCCTCGCCCCAGCCGTCGAAGTCGCCGTCGATGGTGAGCTCGGTGGCCGGCTCGGGGAACGCGGCGGCCGGGTCGAGGGCGCCCTCGACCTCGACGTACGCCGACGTCCATCAGCGGGCGGAAGCCGAAGCCGGCGTAGAGGGTCTGGCCCTCCTCCGAGCGCTGGAAGTCCAGGAAGTCGGGCGCCTGGTCCGGCGCGTCGACCGTCACGGCGCACGGGTTCTCGATGAGCAGCGTGGTGTCGGGCACGACGTAGTCGAAGTCCTCACCGTTCTGGCGGGCCAGGATGGCCTCGTTCTCGTAGGAGAGCAGGACGTCGCCCTGACCGGAGGTGAAGGCCGTCGTGGCGTCACGACCGGAGTCGGGCAGCGCCGAGACGTGCTCGAAGAAGTCCGTCATGTAGGCCGCCGCGTCGTCCTCGCTGCCACCGTCGGCGATGACGGAGCCGTAGGCGGCGAGCAGGTTCCACTTGGCCGAGCCCGACGAGGCCGGGTTGGGCGTGACGATGGAGACGTCGTCCTTGACCAGGTCGTCCCAGCTGTCGATGTTCTTGGGGTTGCCCTTGGGCACCACCATGACGACGACGGACTGCGTGCAGATGCCCGCGGTGTCCCCGTCCTTCCAGTCATCGGCCACGATGCCGGCGTCGACGAGACGGGTCATGTCGGGCTCGAGGGAGAAGTGGACGAGGTCGGCGTCCTGGCCGTCGACGACTCCACGGCTCATGTCGCCGGAGGCGCCGTAGGCGGGGCCGTCGAAGGTGACGTCCTTGCCCGCGTCGGTCTTCTCGAACGCGGTGAACGCCGCGTCGTTCGGGCTCTCCATGACGGAGAAGCCGACGACCGCGAGGTTGGTGCCGCCGTCGCCGTCGCCGGCGCTCCGAGTCACCCGAGCAGGCGGACAGGCGCCAACGGGCCGAGGAGTGCTGCCGCGAGGGCGGCACGTGAACGGATCTGCATGGGGGGTACTCGACTTTCTGGATCGGTGAGCAATGTCGAGAAACATACATGACTTTATTGACACCGAGCACATTGAGCCGCGTGTCGAGGATCACCTGTCCAGACCGGTCCTCGCCCGGGCATGCCACGAGCCGGGAGCGGTCGACCGCTCCCGGCTCGTGGGTGCCACCCCGCACGGGTGACGTGGTGGGGCTCAGTTCAGGCCGTTGCGCACCGCCGTGATGAGCTCGCCGTTGGAGGTGTCACCGGACAGCTCCCAGAAGAACGCTCCGGCCAGGCCCTGCTGCTTGGCGTAGGCCATCTTGGTGCCGATGGTCTGGGGCGTGTCGTAGCTCCACCACTGGTTGCCGCACTTGGCATAGGCCGTGCCACCGACCGTGCCGGTCGCGGGGCAGGTCTGCTTGAGCACCTTGTAGTCCTCGATGCCCTGCTCGTAGGTCCCCGGAGCGGGCCCCGTGGCCGAGCCGCCGGGAGCGGACTGGGTCACGCCGGTCCACCCGCGGCCGTAGAAGCCGAGGCCGAGGAGCAGCTTGGACGAGGGGACCCCGAGCGACTTGAGCTTGGCGATCGCGGTGCTCGAGTCGAAGCCCTGCGTCGGGATGCCGGCGTACGACGTCAGCGGCGAGTGCGGCGCGGTCGGTCCCTGCGCGGCGAAGGCACCGAAGTAGTCGTAGGTCATCGGCATGTACCAGTCGACGTACTGCACGGCATCGCCGTAGCCGCCCTTCTCGATCTTGCCGCCACTGGTGCCGTCGGCCGTGATGGCCGCCGTCACGAGGTCGTTGCCGAACGAGGAGCGCAGCGCCTGCATGAGCCGCGGGAACGCCTGCGTGCCGCTCGTGTCGCAGGAGAGACCGCACGCGTTGGGGTACTCCCAGTCGATGTCGATGCCGTCGAAGACGTCCGCCCAGCGCGGGTCCTCCACCAGCGCACGGCAGGAGTCGGCGAAGGCCTGCGGGTTCTGCGCCGCCTGGCCGAAGCCACCGGACCAGGTCCAGCCACCGAAGGACCAGATGACCTTGAGGTTGGGGTGCTTGGCCTTGAGCTTGCGGAGCTGGTTGAAGTTGCCCCGCAGGCTCTGGTCCCACGTGTCGGCCACGCCGTCGACGCTCTGGTCGGCGGTGTAGGCCTTCTCGTAGTCGGCATAGGAGTCACCGACGGTGCAGCGGCCGTTCTGCACGTTGCCGAAGGCGTAGAGGATGTGGGTCAGCTTGTCGGCCGAGCCGGAGGTCTCGAGGTTCTTGGCGTGGAAGTTGCGGCCATAGGTGCCCCAGTTGGTGAAGTAGCCGACGACCTTCTTGCCACTCGGGGGGTTCGTCGGCGGGTTGGTGGTGGGAGGAGTCGTGGGCGGCGTGGTGGGCGGGGTCGTCGGAGGCGTCGTGGTGCCACCGCAGGCGCCGAGGTCCTCCCAGACGCCCCACTCACCAGTGGTGCCGGGCGTCTCGTTCTGGGTCCACCACTTGGCGCGCCAGGTGTGGCTCGCGTGGGTGACCTGGCCGCCGGCGGTGTAGACCGCGCTGGCGCTCCAGGCCGGAGCGGTGCACGCCGCAGCCGCGGCAGGGCTGGCCGGCGTCAGCGTGGAGGCAGGAGCGGCGAGCGCGAACGGCAGCACGACCGCAGCCGCGACCAGCACGGCCAGCAGGCCGGCGACGCGCGGCGTCCGGAGTCGAGGGACAAACGTGGACAGCATGGATCCTCCCGAGTGGATGGGACGCAGGTGCGCCCGGTCCGTCGACCGTAGGGACCCTGTGACCCGGCTCACAAGGGGTTAGTTAGATGTCTTTACCAATTACCTCGCGGTGATTCGTACGGAGAACTAACAAAAGAGCAGGTCACCCCGTACGTCGCCTCCCGCGGCGTGGTCGGGAACTCGTCGGCGCTGTGTCTCGCATCGTGGAACGTCGGACGCGCCACCACGCCTCGCTGCCCCGGCACGGAGCCCGACACCTGCCACGCCGCGACCCCGTCCCACAGGGCAGGAACCGGCTGTCGGCGCGGGTACGGCGGCTATCGTTGCCGCTTGTGGTAGCACCCGAGAAAGAGGTCAAGCAGCTCGACCGCGTCATCATCCGGTTCGCGGGCGACTCCGGCGACGGCATGCAGCTCACCGGTGACCGGTTCACCCAGGAGACAGCGGCGTTCGGCAACGACCTGGTCACCCTGCCCAACTTCCCTGCCGAGATCCGCGCGCCCCAGGGCACGCTCCCGGGCGTCTCGTCGTTCCAGGTCCACTTCGCCGACCACGACATCCTCACCGCGGGCGACGCCCCCGACGTCCTGGTCGCGATGAACCCGGCGGCACTGCGCGCCAACCTGGGCGACCTCCCCAAGGGCGCCACGATCATCGTCGACACCCACGACTTCACCGCGCGCAACCTCACCAAGGCGGGCTACACCGACAACCCGCTCGACGGCGACGTCCTCGCGGAGTTCGCCGTGCACAAGGTCGACCTCACCGGCATGACCGTCGAGGCGGTCAAGGAGTTCGGCCTCTCCCGCAAGGACGCCTCGCGCGCGAAGAACATGTTCGCCCTCGGCCTCCTGTCCTGGATGTACGGCCGCCCGACCGAGACCACCAACGCGTTCCTCGCCAAGCGGTTCGCCAAGGTGCCCGACATCCGCGACGCCAACATCGCGGCCTTCAAGGCCGGCTGGAACTTCGGCGAGACCACCGAGACGTTCGTGGTGCGCTACGAGGTCAAGCCCGCCGTGATGCCTGCGGGCAACTACCGCAACATCACCGGCAACCTGGCGCTGTCCTACGGCCTCATCGCCGGCGGCGTGCAGTCGGGCCTGTCGGTGTTCCTGGGGTCCTACCCGATCACCCCGGCCTCCGACATCCTCCACGAGCTCAGCAAGCACAAGGGCTTCGGCGTGACGACGTTCCAGGCCGAGGACGAGATCGCCGGCGTCGGCGCTGCCATCGGCGCCTCCTTCGTCGGCCAGCTCGGGGTCACCACCACGTCCGGCCCCGGAGTGGCGCTGAAGGGCGAGGCCATCGGCCTGGCCGTGATGACCGAGCTGCCGCTCGTCGTCGTCGACGTCCAGCGCGGCGGGCCCTCGACCGGCCTGCCGACCAAGACCGAGCAGGCCGACCTGCTCCAGGCGATGTTCGGCCGCAACGGCGAGGCCCCGGTCCCGATCGTCGCGCCCCAGTCGCCCGGCGACTGCTTCAGCGCAGCCGTGGAGGCCGTCCGGATCGCCGTCACCTACCGCACCCCGGTGATGCTGCTCTCCGACGGATACCTCGCCAACGGCTCGGAGCCGTGGCGCATCCCCTCGCTCGACGAGCTCCCGGCGATCGACCCGAACTTCGCCACCGAGAAGAACTACGGCTCCGGGGACGACGCCGAGTTCTGGCCCTACCTCCGCGACGACGCCACGCTGGCCCGCCCGTGGGCGATCCCCGGCACTCCCGGCCTCGAGCACCGCATCGGCGGCCTGGAGAAGGGCGACGGGCACGGCAACATCTCCTACGACCCGGCCAACCACGACTTCATGGTCCGCACCCGCCAGGCCAAGATCGACCGGATCGCCGACTCCCTGCCTCCGCTGGAGGTCGACGACCCCGGCGCCGAGGACGGCCGTGGCGCGAAGGTGCTGGTGCTCGGCTGGGGCTCGACCTACGGCCCCATCGGCGCCGGCGTACGTCGGGTCCGCAAGGCCGGCTACCAGGTGGCCCAGGTGCACCTGCGCCACCTCAACCCGTTCCCGCACGACCTGGGCGAGGTGCTCAAGCGCTACGACAAGGTGCTGGTGCCCGAGATGAACCTCGGCCAGCTGTCGCTGCTGCTGCGCGCGAAGTACCTCGTCGACGTGGTCGGCTACAACGAGGTCCGCGGCCTGCCCCTCAAGGCAGCCGTCCTCGCCGACGTGATCGGCGGGCTGGTGGCCCAGGCCGAAGGCATCGACGTCGACCTCACCCCCACCTCACTCCAGCAGGAGAGCATCGATGACTGAGCCCCTGACCGACCTGGGCATCCCCGCCTTCCGCTCCGGCACCGAGGCGGTGCCCACCACGGACGAGAAGCAGACGGGCAAGGACTTCACCTCCGACCAGGAGGTCCGCTGGTGCCCCGGGTGCGGTGACTACGCCGTGCTGAAGGCCGTGCAGTCGTTCCTGCCCGACCTCGGGCTGCGCCGCGAGAACATCGTCTTCGTCTCCGGCATCGGCTGCTCCTCGCGGTTCCCCTACTACCTCGACACCTACGGCATGCACTCGATCCACGGCCGGGCGCCGACGATCGCCACGGGCATCGCCACGGCGCGCGAGGACCTGTCGGTCTGGGTCGTCACCGGCGACGGCGACGCGCTGTCGATCGGCGGCAACCACCTGATCCACACGCTGCGCCGCAACGTGAACATGACGATCCTGCTCTTCAACAACCGGATCTACGGCCTGACCAAGGGGCAGTACTCCCCCACCTCGGAGACCGGCAAGGTCACCAAGTCGACGCCGATGGGCTCGCTCGACCACCCGTTCAACCCGGTGTCCCTCGCGCTCGGCGCCGAGGCGACCTTCGTGGCGCGCACCATCGACTCCGACCGCAAGCACCTCACCGTCGGTGCTCGCTGCGGCCGCCGCCCACCGCGGCACGTCGCTGGTCGAGATCTACCAGAACTGCCCGATCTTCAACGACGGCGCCTTCGACGCGATCAAGTCGCCCGACACCAAGGCCGACGCCATCATCCCGCTCGTCCACGGCGAGCCCGTCACCTTCGGGGTGGAGGGCGCGAAGGCGCTGGTGCGCGACGAGCAGACCGGCGGCGTGAAGGTCGTCGCGACCGCCGACGTGGCGGCCGCCGACATCATCGTGCACGACGCCCACAGCGACGACCCCACGATGGCGTTCGCGATCTCGAGGCTCACCGACGCGGGCTACCTCAACACCTCGCCGATCGGCATCTTCCGCCAGGTCGAGCGCCCGACCTACGACGACGCTGCCCGCGAGCAGGTCGCCACCGCCGCACATGGCGACGCCGCCGACCGCACTGCCCGACTGGCAGCGCTGATCGGCGGCGGCGACACCTGGACGATCCTCTGACCGAGCCGGCCAGGGATCGTCCCGGTGGGGATCACTTGAAGTAGAGGGTCCAGACCTTGCCCTTGGTGTTGCCGAAGCCGGCCGAGTGGTCGACCTTCGAGCGCCACTTCCAGCGGCCCTTCGACGGCGCGTAGATGCGGGTCTTGAAGATGCCGCGGTCGTTGGTCTTGACCTTCTTGACCGTCTTCCACTTGCAGGAGCCGCACGCCTTCTTGAGGATCTTCACCTTCTGCTTGGCGTAGGGCAGCACGGTGCCGTCGGCCTGCGGCTCGGTGACCGTGCCCTTGAGCTTGAAGGCGTTGTAGGACACCTGGTTGGTGCTCGGCGGCACCTCGTCGATGAGGCGCTTGGGCAACGAGCCCGCGTCGGCGCTCATGGCGAAGGCCGGGATGACGAGCAGTGCAGCGATGAATGCTGCCAGGACGGCGCGGAACTTGCGCATGGTGGACTCCCCCTAGGAGACGTTGACGACTGATCGGTCGGGGTCCCAACCCCGAGACCCGACCATCGTAGGCGACAACCCGGCCCTACACTTCCGGAGTGCCAGATAGCCGTCGCGGACTCGTCTTCGGCGCGCTGGCCTACACGCTGTGGGGCACCTTCCCGCTCTACTGGACGCTGCTCGAGCCGGGCGGGGCGATCGAGATCCTCGCCCACCGCATCGTGTGGTCCAGCATCACGATGGTCCTCGTCCTCGTCCTCTGGCGGCGGATCCCCCAGCTCATGGCGCTCCTGCGCGACCGCCACAAGCTCGCTGCTCATCTGCAGCGCGGCCGTGGTCATCACGTTCAACTGGGGCGGCTACATCTGGGGCGTCAACAACGACCGCGTCGTGGAGACCTCGCTCGGCTACTTCATCAACCCCCTCGTCACCGTCCTGATGGGCGTGCTGATCCTGGGCGAGCGCCTGCGGCAGCTCCAGTGGGTGGCGATGGTGGTCGCCTTCGTGGCCGTGGTCGTGCTGACCATCGACTACGGTCGACCGCCCTGGATCGCCCTGCTGCTCGCCTTCTCGTTCGGCACCTACGGCCTGCTCAAGAAGCAGGCCGGGGTCGGCGCCGTCGAGAGCATCACGGTCGAGACCGTGGTGCTGACGCCGTTCGCACTGGCGTACGTCGTGTGGCTGACGGCAGCGGGCCAGTCCAACTTCGGCTCCCACGGGGTCGGCCACGCGCTGCTGTTCACGACGACCGGCATCATCACCGCCGTCCCGCTCATGCTCTTCGGCGCTGCGGCGATCCGGGTCTCGATGGTCTCGCTCGGCCTGCTGCAGTACCTCGCGCCGACCATCCAGTTCGCCCTCGGCCTCCTCGTCTTCCACGAGGAGATGCCCGCCAGCCGCTGGATCGGCTTCGGGCTCGTGTGGGTCGCGCTGGTGATGTTCACCGTCGAGGCGGTCAACCACCGCCGCCGGCAGCTGCGCCTCGTCGCCCACGCCAGCGCCGCCTGACGTCCTCGCTCGGGGCGGTGGCTCCACGCCACGGTCCGAGCCCGGCTCGGAGCGCGCCTCCGCCACCGCGCGAGGGGTGGATCAGGAGGAGCGGGTGGCCACGACGTCGGCGAAGGACTCCAGGGCGGTGCGGACCGGACCGGGGTCGAGCGCCTCGAGGTGCTTCTTGGCCTGGGTGGCCTGGTCGAGGACGTAGGCGCGGGCGCGCTCCATGGCCGGGTGGCGGCGCAGCAGGTCGAGGGCCTCGGCGTGCTCGGCGTCGTCGGTGAGAGGACGGCCCAGCAGGGACAGGAGGCGGGCGTCGGCAGGGTCGGTGGAGGCCTGGGCCATGAGCACCGGGAGCGTCGGCACGCCCTCGCGCAGGTCGGTGCCCGGCGTCTTGCCGGACGTGTCGGACTCGGACTCGATGTCGAGGATGTCGTCGGAGAGCTGGAACGCCGAGCCGACGATCTCGCCGTAGGCCCGCATCGCCTCGACCACCTCGGGACGCGCGCCTCCGAACATCGCGCCGTAGCGGGCGGAGGTGGCGATCAGCGAGCCGGTCTTGCCGGCGACGACCTCGAGGTAGTGCGCGAGCGGGTCCTCGCCCGGCCCGGGCTTCACCGTCTCCAGGATCTGGCCCTCGACGAGGCGGGTGAACGTCTGCGCCTGGATCTTGACCGCCTCGGGCCCGAGGTCGGCGGTGAGCTCGGAGGAGCGGCCGAAGAGGAAGTCGCCGGTGAGGATCGCGACGTGGTTGTCCCAGCGGGCGTTGGCCGTGTCGGCACCGCGGCGCAGGGCGGCCTCGTCCATCACGTCGTCGTGGTAGAGCGAGGCGACGTGGGTGAGCTCCACGACGCAGGCCGCGGTGTGCACCTCCTCGGCCTCGGGGTGCGTGCCGACCTCCGCGGCCAGCAGCACGAGCAGCGGCCGGAACCGCTTGCCGCCGGCCATCATCAGGTGGGTCGCGGCCCGGGTGACGTAGGGCGTACGTCCCTGGCAGTGCCCCTCGAGCAGCACGTCGATGCGCGCCAACCGCTCGACGAGCCGAGCTTCGAGGTCGGCGTCGACGACGGGCAGTGCGAGGGGCGAGTCGGTCACCTGATGAATTCTCCCGCAACGGCTGCCAGGTCGAGCACCGGCCCCGGCAGTACGCCGAGGACGAGGGTCACCGCAGCGCCCACGGCGATGGTGGTCGCGGTCAGCACGGACGGGTACGCCACGCTCGGGCCGGCACCGACGGGCTCGTCGAAGTACATGACCTTGATGACCCGGATGTAGAGGAACGCGGCGATGATGCTGGCGATCACGGCGGCCACCACGACCGGCCAGGCGCCCGCGGCCAGGGCCACCGAGAACACGGCGAGCTTGCCGACGAAGCCGGCAGTGAGCGGGATGCCCGCCATGGCCAGCAGGAAGAAGGCGAACACCGCCGCCACGATCGGCGACTCCTTGCCCAGCCCGGCCCACTTCTCGATGGCGGTGGTCTCGCCGCCGCCGTCGCGCACCAGGCTGACCACGGCGAAGGCGCCGATCGTGGCGAAGCCGTAGGTGGTGAGGTAGAAGAGCACGGCCTGGAGCGAGGTGATCTCACCGACCGCGAGCTGGTCGGAGGTCTGGAGGCCGATGACCCCGGTGAGGATGAAGCCGGTGTGGGCCACCGAGGAGTAGGCCAGCAGGCGCTTGATGTCGCTCTGCGTGATGGCCAGCGCGGCGCCGACGAACATCGAGAGCACGGCGATGATCATCAGCATCGGCTGCCACGACCACCGGTCGGCGCCGAGGGCGACGTAGAAGAGCCGCATCATCGCGCCGAAGGCGGCGACCTTGGTGCCGGCCGCCATGAAGGCGGTGACCGGGGTGGGCGCACCCTGGTAGACGTCGGGCGTCCACGCCTGGAAGGGGACCGCGCCGACCTTGAAGAGCAGGCCGACGGACAGCAGGCCGGTGCCGATCAGCAGCAGGCTGGAGTTGCCGACGTCGTTGCGGACCGCCTCGTTGATCGCGGAGAAGTCCATCGAGCCGGCGTAGCCGTAGAGCAGCGCTGCGCCGTAGAGGAAGAAGCCGGAGGAGAACGCACCGAGCAGGAAGTACTTGAGGGCGGCTTCCTGGCTCAGCAGGCGGCGACGACGGGCCAGGCCGCTCAGCAGGTAGAGCGGCAGGGAGAGGACCTCGAGGCCGACGAACATGGTGAGCAGGTCGTTGGCGGCCGGGAACAGCATCATCCCGAAGACCGCGAACATCATGAGCGGGTAGACCTCGGTGTGCTCACGGTTGGCCGCGATGGCCGCGCTCTCGGCGTCGGTGCCCGGCACGGCCGCAGCCTGGCCGGCGAAGGCGGAGACACCGCCGTCGAGGTGGCGCTCGGCGAAGAGCAGGACACCGGCGATGGCCAGGGCGAGCACCAGGCCCCAGATGAACAGGCTCGGCCCGTCGACGGCGACGGTGCCGCCGACCGCGAGCACGCCGCGGGCAGCCCCGTCGTCGTAGGTCTTGACGTCCCGCGCGACCAGGACGACGCCGACCAGCGCGGCGACGAGCCCGCCCAGCGCCAGCGTGACCTGTGCGGTGTAGCGCACGGCACGCGGGAGGAAGGCCTCGACGACGACACCCAGGCAGGCGACGCCGAAGACGGCCAGCAGGGGCCAGAGCTCGAAGTAGTCGATGCTCGGCTTCACGAACTCGGTCACTGGTGACCACCCTCCTGGCCGATGCCCACTCCGGCGAGGGAGTCATGGACGAACGGGTTGATGACGTCGAGCAGGGGCATCGGGAAGAAGCCGAACAGCACGAGTGCGAGCAGCAGCGGGGCGAGGATGCCGACCTCACGACGGTCGAGGTCGGTGACCGGGACCGCGTCGACCCGGTCGGGACCGGTCATGGCGCGCTGGTACATCCAGAGCGCGTAGAACGCCGCGAGGACGATGGCCAGCACCGCGACCGAGCCGGCCAGCCAGTGGTGGTCGAAGGCGGCCACGATCACCATGAGCTCGGACACGAACGGCGACAGGCCGGGCAGGCCGCAGGCTGCGAGGCCGGCGACCAGGAAGAAGCCGGCCAGGATGGGCGCGGACTTCTCCACGCCACCCATCTCGCGGATGGACGCGGTCCCCGTGCGACGGATCAGGAAGCCGGCGACCAGGAACATCAGCGCGGTCGCGATGCCGTGGTTGACCATGTAGAGGATCGCGCCGGACGAGCCGGTCGAGCTGAACACGAAGATGCCCAGCACGATGAAGCCGAAGTGCGAGAGCGACGTGAGACCGATCAGGCGCAGCACGTCGTCCTGGCCGATCGCGACGAGCGCGCCGTAGATGATCGAGACCAGCGCGAGGACGACCACGACCGGCGTCGCCCACTGCGAGGCGTCGGGCAGCAGCCCGAGGCAGAACCGCAGCATGCCGAAGGTGCCGATCTTGTCGAGGATGCAGACCAGGAGCACGGAGGTGCCGGTCGTCGCCTTCTCGGTGGTGTCGGCCAGCCAGGTGTGGACCGGGAACATCGGCGCCTTGATCGCGAAGGCGATGAAGAAGCCGACGAACAGCCAGCGCTGGGTGATCGGGTCGATGTCGATCGCCGCGAGGTCGGTGATCAGGAAGCTCGGCGTGCCGGCGTTGGCGGAGACGACGTAGAGGCCGATCACCGAGGCGAGCATGATGAGCCCGCCGGCGAGCTGGTAGATCAGGAACTTGGTCGCGGCGCGTCCCCGACCGGCCTTGCCGAAGCCGCCGATGAGGAAGTAGGCCGGGATCAGCGTGGCCTCGAAGACGACGTAGAAGAGCAGCACGTCGGTGGCGGTGAACACGGCCAGCGACATGGCCTCGAGGGCCAGCGTCCAGGCGAAGAACGCCCGGGCGCCACTGTTGCCCGCGTCGTCGGACTCGTGCCACCCGGCCAGCAGCACGATCGGCACGAGGACGACCGTCAGCAGGACCATGAGCAGGCCGAGGCCGTCGACACCCAACGCGTAGTGGACGCCGAGCGCCTCGATCCACGTGTGGGTCTCGGTGAGCTGCATGCCGTCGCCCACGTCGTACTGGGTCGCGGCCACGATGCCGGCGACCAGGGTCGCGGCGGCGAAGCCGAGGCCGACGAGTCGGGCGAGCGCGTCGGGCACGAAGGCCGTGACGAGCGCGCCGACCAGCGGCAGCAGGATGAGGATGGTCAGGATCATCCGAAGTTCACCGCCAGGAGAGCGAGGACGACCAGCAGGGCGCCACCGAGGAGGGACAGGGCGTAGGAGCGGACGAAGCCGTTCTGGACACGTCGCAGCGTCGTGGACAGGCCGCCGACCGCGGAGGACCCACCCTCGACGACACCGTCGACACCGACCCGGTCGAAGGTGGCCAGGCCACCGACGAGCGAGGCGCCGGGACGGACCACGACCGCGTCGTTGATCGCGTCGCCGTAGAGGTCGGCGCGGGCCGCGCGCGTCGCGAACGACACGTCCTGCGGCGCCTCGCGCGGGACGTCGCGCTTGCCGACGAGGAACCAGGCGGCGGCGACGCCGACGGCGACGACCGCGGTGATCATCAGGGTGATCACGAGCGCAGGCAGGGGCGGCTCGTGGTGCTCGGCGACGCCGGTCACCGGCTCGAGCCAGTTCACGATCCAGTCGCCCACCAGCAGCACGCCGCCGAGGACGGACAGCGCGGCCAGCACCATCAGCGGCACGGTCATCACCTTGGGCGACTCGTGCGGGTGCACGTCCTCCCGCCAGCGCTTCTCGGTGAAGAACGTCATCAGCATCAGCCGGGTCATGTAGAAGCCGGTGACACCGGCACCCAGCATGGCGAGCAGCCCGATCACCAGGTTGTCCGCGAGCGCCGACTCGATGATCCGGTCCTTCGACCAGAAGCCCGAGAAGCCGGGGAACCCGATGATCGCGAGGTAGCCCATCGCGAAGGTCAGGAAGGTCACCGGCATCGCCTTGTTGAGCGCACCGTAGCGACGCATGTCGACGTCGTCGTTCATGCCGTGCATGACCGAGCCGGCGCCGAGGAACATGTTGGCCTTGAAGAAGCCGTGCGTGAGCAGGTGGAAGATCGCGAACGGGTAGCCGACCGGGCCGAGTCCGGCGGCCAGCATCATGTAGCCGATCTGGCTCATCGTCGAGCCGGCCAGCGCCTTCTTGATGTCGTCCTTGGCGCAACCGATGATCGCGCCCCACAGGAGCGTGACCGTGGCGACGATGACGACGGCGGTCTGTGCGATCGGGGCGAGCTCGAAGATGAAGTTCGAGCGCACCACGAGGTAGACACCGGCGGTGACCATGGTGGCCGCGTGGATCAGCGCCGAGACCGGGGTCGGGCCCTCCATCGCGTCGAGCAGCCAGGACTGGAGCGGCACCTGCGCGGACTTGCCGCAGGCGCCGAGCAGGAGCAGCAGGCCCAGCGCGGTGAGCGTGTCCTGCGACGCCTCGCCGGTGAGCTCGCTGACGACACCGAAGTCGGTGGAGCCGAACGTCGCGAACATCAGCGCGATCGCCAGCGACAGTCCGATGTCACCGACGCGGTTGATCACGAAGGCCTTCTTGGCCGCTGCGGCCGCCGAGGGCTTGTGCTGCCAGAAGCCGATCAGCAGGTAGGACGCCAGGCCGACGCCCTCCCAGCCCAGGAACAGGCCCACGAAGTTGGCCGACAGGATCAGCGTGAGCATGGCTGCCACGAAGAGGTTGAGGTAGCCGAAGAACCGGCGACGGCGCGCGTCGTGCTCCATGTAGCCGATGGCGTAGACGTGGATCAGGGAGCCGACACCGGTGATCAGCAGCAGGAACAACGCCGCCAGCTGGTCGTAGAGCAGGTCCATGCCGACGCTGAGTGAGCCGGTCTCGAACCAGGTCCAGAGGTGCTGGCCGACCTGCCGCTCCTCGGCGCCACGGCCGAGCAGCGAGAGGAACAGCACCAGGCTGAGCACGAAGGACAGCACGGCTGCGGCAGTGCCGACGAGGTGGCCGTGCTTGTCGACGGTCGACTTGAGCGAGCCCTGGAGGAACGGGGCCACGCCGAGCAGCAGGAAGGCGCCGAGGAGCGGGAGCGCGATGACCAGCCACAGCAGGTCGAAGACCCCGCCGGCGCCGGTGTCGGGCGCGACCACGGGAGCGTGGCCACCGCCCTCCGCCATCGGAAGTCCTGCCAGGAGGACTGAGTGGGACAACAGGTTCACGAGCTCTCCCTCAGTACTTCAGCAGGCTGGCGTCGTCGACCGAGGCCGAGCGTCGGGTGCGGAAGATGGTCATGATGATCGCGAGCCCGATCACGACCTCGGCAGCAGCCACCACCATCACGAAGAAGGCGGTGATCTGGCCGTCGAGGTTGCCGTGCTGGCGGGCGAAGGCGACGAACGCCAGGTTGCAGGCGTTGAGCATCAGCTCGACGCACATGAACACGACGATGGCGTTGCGGCGGGTGAGGACACCCACGCAGCCGATCGTGAACAGGATCGCCGACAGGACCACGTACTGCGTCACTTGACGTCCTCCTCGGTGCTCGCAGGGGCGCCGGACTTGCCGGACGTCTCGGGCGCGGTCGACGGATCGCTGTGCCCGTCGAAGCCGGCGATCTGACGGCGTACGTCGTCGATGTCGTCGGCGAGCGCGGGAGCCGAGCGGACGGTGCCGCGGGCGGCGAGCACCCGGGAGACCGACGACTCGGCCGCGGTGCCGTCGGGCAGCAGGGCCGGGGTGTCGACCGCGTTGTGCCGGGCGTAGACACCGGGCGAGGGCAGCGGGCCGAGGTGCTTGCCGTGGTCGGCGTAGTCGCGCATCCGCTGGGCCGCCATGTCGGCCTGCGTGAGCTTCGGGGCGAGGCGCTCGCGGTGGGCGAGCACCATCGCGCCGAGCACGGCGGTGATCAGCAGGGCGCTGGTCGCCTCGAACGCGAAGACGTACTTGGAGAACAGGATGTTGGCGATGGCCGGGACGTTGCCGTCGGCGTTGACCTCGTCGAGGCCCACCACCGTGCCGAGCGTGACCTGGCTGATGCCGACGACCAGCACGGCGCCGAACACCAGGCCGAGCACGATCGCCATCACCCGCTGGCCGCGGATCGTCTCCACGGTCGAGTCGGAGGCGTCGACACCGATCAGCATCATCACGAAGAGGAACAGCATCAAGATGGCGCCGGTGTAGACGATGATCTGGACCGCGAACAGGAACGGGGCGTCCAGCACGGCGTAGAGGAACGCCAGGCTGATCATGACCACGGCCAGCAGCAGCGCGGCGTGCACGGCCTTGCGGACGAACAGGATGCCGAGCGCGGCGGCGACCATGATCGGGGCGAGGAGCCAGAAGGTCATCGGGTCGTCCCCCGGTAGTAGTCACCCTCGTCGTCACCCAGTCGCATCGGGTGGGGCGGCTGCTCCATGCCGGGAAGCAGGGGGGCCAGCAGGTCGGACTTCTCGTAGATGAGGTCGGCCCGGTTGTTGTCGGCCAGCTCGTACTCGTTGGTCATGGTCAGCGCGCGCGTCGGGCACGCCTCGATGCACAGGCCGCACAGGATGCAGCGCAGGTAGTTGATCTGGTAGACGCGGCCGTAGCGCTCGCCGGGGCTGAAGCGCTCGTCCTCGGAGTTGGAGGCACCCTCGACGTAGATCGCGTCCGCGGGGCAGGCCCAGGCGCACAGCTCGCAGCCGATGCACTTCTCCAGGCCGTCGGGCCAGCGGTTGAGCTGGTGGCGACCGTGGAAGCGGGGGGCGGTCGGGAGCTTCTCGAACGGGTACTGCTCGGTGACGACCTTCTTGAACATCGTGCGGAAGGTGACGCCGAACCCGGCGATCGGGTCCCAGAGGCTTTCCTTGATGCTCTTCGAGTCCGGGTCGGACTTCGGGCGGACTTCGGGGCGGACTCAGTCATTGCTCTCCTCCGCTGCAGCGGTGACGGTGGTGCGGCCCCCCGGCGAGTGGGCGAACGTGAGCGGCGCGGCAGCACCGCGTACGGCACCACCCGCAGGCATCTGCGGGGCCGGGAAGCCGCCCGCGAATGCGTCGTAGGGCTCGTCGATCGCCTCGACCTCGCCCTTGTCCTTCGTCTCGCCGATGAACATCAGCGCGACGGTGACGACGAGCAGGACCGCGATCGCGGCCACCAGGTAGGTGCGGTTGATGTTGCCCTCGAGCGAGATGACGCGGATGGTGGCGACGGCCACGATCCAGGCCAGCGAGACCGGGATCAGGACCTTCCAGCCGAGCGCCATGAACTGGTCGTAGCGCATGCGGGGCAGCGAGCCGCGCAGCCAGACGAACATGAAGATGAAGATGAACAGCTTGCCGAAGAACCAGAGCAGCGGCCAGTAGCCGGTGTTGGCGCCCTCCCACACGTGCTCGATGCCCCACGGAGCGGCCCAGCCGCCGAGGAAGAGCGTGGTGGCGATGGCCGAGACGGTCGCGAGGTTGATGTACTCGGCGAGGAAGAACAGTGCGAACTTGAGGCTGGAGTACTCGGTGTGGAAACCACCGACCAGCTCACCCTCGGCCTCGGGGAGGTCGAAGGGAGCGCGGTTGGTCTCGCCGACCATCGAGATCACGTAGATCACGAACGACGGCAGCAGGATCAGGCCGAACCAGAGCTTGTCCTGGGCGGCGACGATCTCCGAGGTCGACATCGAGCCGGCGTAGAGGAACACCGCCACGAGCGCCAGGCCCATCGCGACCTCGTAGGAGATCATCTGGGCGCTCGAGCGCAGGCCGCCCAGCAGGGAGTAGGTCGACCCGGACGACCAGCCGCCGAGCACGATGCCGTAGATGCCGATCGAGGCGATGGCGAGCATGAACAGCACCGCCACCGGCATGTCGGTCAGCTGGAGCGGGGTGCGGTGTCCGAAGAAGTTCACCTCGGGACCGAGCGGGATCACCGCCCAGGTGACGAACGCGGGCACGGTCGCGATGATCGGCGCCAGCAGGAAGACGACCTTGTCGGCCGCCTTGGGGATGATGTCCTCCTTCAGCGCCAGCTTCACGCCGTCGGCCAGCGACTGCAGCAGGCCGAAGGGGCCGTGCACGTTGGGGCCGATGCGGTGCTGCATCCGGCCCACGACCCGGCGCTCGAACCAGATGTTGAAGAGCGTGAGCAGCACCAGGATCAGGAAGATGAAGACGGCCTTGAGCACGATCACCCACCACGGGTCCTGACCGAAGGCGCTCAGCTCCGGGGCCGGCAGGTCTGCTGCCAGGGGCAGGATGCTCATCACGGTGCTCATCGCTGGGAAGCTCCCTTCACGGTCACCGGGCTGCCGGGTGAGGCCAGCTCGGCGAGGACGCCCCGACCGAAGGACCGGGTCGGGACCCAGACCACCTCGTCGGGCAGGTCGGCGACCACGACGGGCAGCGTGACGCTGCCGCGGTCACCGGTGATCGTGGCGAGCTGCTCGGCACCCGGCTGGGTCTCGAGCATCCCGAACACCGACTCGTAGGTCGCCTGGTTGAGGCGCGCGACCGGAGTGCGGGCGGTGGCGCGGAGGTGCTCCTCACCGTCCTGCATCGAGCCGAGGTCGATCAGCTGCTTCCAGGTGGCGAGGGCCATCGGGGTCTCCCCCTTGACGACCTTCGCGGCCCTGGCCGGTCGCGGCGGCTTGCCGGCGTCGTGGGCCGGGCGCGCGCCGTCCCACGGGCCGAGGGCCTGCATCTCGGAGCGGACCTCGCCGACCGTGCGGAAGCCCAGCGGCCGGCCGAGCTCGTCGGCGATGCCGGAGAGGATCCGCAGGTCGGGCAGCGAGGCCGGGTTGGTGAAGACTGCGTCGAACTCGCGGGCGCGACCGTCCCAGGTGACGAAGGTGCCGGCCTTGTCGGTCACCGGCGCCACGGGCAGCACGACGTCGGCGGCCCGGGTCACGTCGGTCTCGCGCAGCTCGAGGCTGACCACGAAGCCGGCCGCGTCGAGCGCGGCACGGAAGGCAGCAGGGTCGCTGGTGTCGTCGGGGTCGACGCCGCCGACCACGAGGCCGCCGAGGTCGCCCTTGGCGAGCGCGGCGACGATGGCGTTGCCGTCACGGCCGACCTTGGCCGGGAGCGAGTCGACGCCCCAGGCAGCGGCCACGTCGACGCGTGACGCAGCCTCGGCGACGGGACGTCCGCCGGGGAGGAGGTTGGGCAGGGCACCGGCCTCGACCGCGCCGCGGTCACCCGCGCGACGCGGGACCCAGGCCAGCCGGGCACCGGTCCGGGCGGCCAGGTCGACGGCGGCGGACAGGGCGCCGTGGGTGCCGGCCAGTCGCTCACCGACCAGGATGACGGCGTCCTTGGACACGCCGTGCTCCGCGTCGGCGAGCGAGGCGATCACCTCGGGCTCGGTGCCGGGCACGGCGGGGACGAGGCGGCCGTTCATCTTGTGGAGGCCACGCGAGGACCAGGGCGCGACGGAGACGACCTGCGTACGTCCCTGCTTCGCGGCCTTGCGCAGGCGCAGGAAGATCGTCGCGGCCTCGTCCTCGGGCTCGAGGCCGAGGAGCACCACGACGGGCGCGGCCTCGAGGTCGGCGTAGGTCACGTCGCCGGACAGGGCGACGTGGGAGGCCAGGAAGCTGGCCTCCTCGGCACTGTGCGGGCGGGCGCGGAAGTCGACGTCGTTGCTGTCGAGGGCGACGCGGGCGAACTTGGCGTAGGCGTAGGCGTCCTCGGCGGTGAGGCGGCCGCCGGTGAGCACGGCGCCCGCGCCGGCGGCGCGGAGCCCGCGGGCAGCGACGGCGAAGGCCTCGGTCCAGGACGCCGGACGGCAGCTCGCCGTCCTCGCGGACCATCGGGTAGGTGATCCGGTCCTCGGTGGTCGCGTAGCGGAACGCGAAGCGGTCCTTGTCGCTGATCCACTCCTCGTTGACCTCGGGGTCGTTGCCCGAGAGGCGACGCATCACCTTGCCGCGACGGTGGTCGACGCGGATCGCGGAGCCGCAGGCGTCGTGCTCGGCCACGCCGGGCGTCGAGACCAGGTCGAAGGGGCGCGAGCGGAAGCGGTAGTCGGCCGAGGTCAGCGCACCGACCGGGCAGATCTGGATGGTGTTGCCGGAGAAGTAGCTCTCGAAGGGCTCCCGCTCGTAGATCGCGACCTGCTGGAGCGCACCGCGCTCGGCGAGGGCGATGAACGGGTCACCGGCGATCTGCTCGGAGAAGCGCGTGCACCGGGCGCACAGGACGCAGCGCTCGCGGTCGAGGAGCACCTGCGCGGAGATGTTGATCGGCTTGGGGAAGGTGCGCTTGACGCCACCGGACTCGGCGAAGCGGCTCTCGCCGCGACCGTTGCTCATCGCCTGGTTCTGGAGGGGGCACTCGCCGCCCTTGTCGCAGACCGGGCAGTCGAGCGGGTGGTTGATCAGCAGGAACTCCATCACGCCCTGCTGGGCCTTGTCGGCCACCTCGCTGGTCGCCTGGGTGTTGACGACCATGCCCTCGGCGACGGGCAGGGTGCAGGAGGCCTGCGGCTTCGGGAAGCCGCGGCCGTTGCCGGCGTCGGGGATGTCGACCAGGCACTGGCGGCAGGCACCGACCGGCTCGAGCAGCGGGTGGTCGCAGAACCGCGGGATCTGGACGCCGACCTGCTCGGCGGCGCGGATCACCAGGGTGTCCTTGGGGACGCTGACCTGGACGCCGTCGATGGTCAGGGTGACCGCGTCCACCTGCGTCTTCTCCGGAGAGGTCTTTTCCGGGGTGGTCGTCATGCGTCGGCTCCCACGGGTGCGAAGACTGTGGAGGCGGCCGGGTCGAACGGGCAGCCGCCGGTGGTCAGGTGGGCGAGGTACTCCTCGCGGAAGTGCTGGATCGAGCTCGAGATCGGGCTGGTGGCACCGTCACCGAGCGCGCAGAACGAGCGGCCCAGGATGTTGTCGCACTGGTCGAGGAGCAGGTCGAGGTCCTCCTCGCTCCCCTGCCCCTTCTCCAGCCGCGCCAGGGTCTGGGTCAGCCACCACGTGCCCTCGCGGCACGGGGTGCACTTGCCGCAGGACTCGTGCTTGTAGAACTCCGTCCAGCGCAGCACCGCCCGGACCACGCAGGTGGTCTCGTCGAAGAGCTGGAGGGCGCGGGTGCCGAGCATGGAGCCGGCGGCGCCCACCGACTCGAAGTCGAGGGGTACGTCGAGGTGCTCGGGCGTCAGGAGCGGGGTGCTCGATCCGCCGGGCGTCCAGAACTTCAGCTCGTGGCCCTCACGCATGCCGCCGGCCAGGTCGATGAGCTGGCGCAGGGTGATGCCCAGCGGGGCTTCGTACTGGCCGGGGGTCTTCACGTGCCCCGAGAGGCTGAAGATGCCGTAGCCGTTGGACTTCTCGGTGCCCATCCCGGCGAACCAGGCGGGACCGTGGGTCAGGATGCTCGGCACCGAGGCGATCGACTCGACGTTGTTGATGACCGTCGGGCTGGCGTAGAGGCCGGCGACGGCCGGGAACGGCGGGCGCAGGCGGGGCTGGCCGCGACGACCCTCGAGGCCCTCGAGCAGCGCCGTCTCCTCGCCGCAGATGTAGGCACCGGCACCGGCGTGGACGATCAGGTCGAGGTCGAAGCCCGAGCCGTGGATGTTGGTGCCGAGGTGGCCGGCGAGGTAGGCCTCCTGGACCGCGCGCTGGAGGCGGCGGACCACGTGGAGGACCTCACCGCGGACGTAGATGAACGCCGTGTTGGCGCGAATGGCGTAGGAGCTGACGATGACGCCCTCGACCAGCGTGTGCGGGCTGGCCATCATCAGCGGGATGTCCTTGCAGGTGCCCGGCTCGGACTCGTCGGCGTTGACCACGAGGTACTTGGGCCGGGGGTTGTCCTGCGGGATGAAGCCCCACTTCATGCCGGTGGGGAAGCCGGCGCCGCCGCGACCGCGGAGGCCGGAGTCCTTGACGGCGGTGATGACGTCGTCCTGCGACATGGCGAACGCCTTGTCGAGGGCGGCGTAGCCACCGCGCTCCTCGTAGGCGGCCAGGGTCCAGGCGCGCTCGGTGTCCCAGTTGTCGGTGAGGACCGGGGTCAACGTGTCAGCCATGGTTCTCCTCCGGCGGCGGTCCAGCCGTTCTCGCGGGCGATCTTCAGGCCGGCCAGCGACGGGGCCCGGCCGTCGGGCCTTCGTCGGCACGGTCGTCGGGGAACCCGGCGAGCACCCGCTCGGCCTCGCGCCAGGTGCACAGTCGCGGGCCTCGGGTCGAGTGGACCTCGTTGCCGGCACGGAGGTCGTCGACCGCCTGGACGGCCGACTCGGGGGTCTGGTTGTCCATGAACTCCCAGTTGACCATCATCACCGGGGCGTAGTCACAGGCCGCGTTGCACTCGATGTGCTCGAGGGTGATCTTGCCGTCCTCGGTGGTCTCGTCGTTGCCGACGTCGAGGTGGTCCTTGAGCCGCTCGAAGATCAGGTCGCCGCCCAGCACCGCACAGAGCGTGTTGGTGCAGACACCGACGTGGTAGTCGCCGACCGGCTTGCGCTTGTACATCGTGTAGAAGGTCGCGACCCCGTTGACCTCGGCGGCGCTGATCCCGAGGATCTCCGCGCACTCCTCGATGCCCTCGGGGGTGATGCGCCCCTCGACCGACTGCACCAGGTGCAGCATCGGGAGCAGTCCCGAGCGGGCCTCGGGGTAGCGGGCCGCGATCTCGCGCAGCTCCGCCAGCGTCTTGTGCTTCCAGAGTCATCGGTCGACTCCTCCCATGACGGGGTCGATGGAGGCGATGGCGACGATGACGTCGGCGACCATGCCGCCCTCGCTCATCACGCTGGTGGCCTGCAGGTTGGTGAACGACGGGTCGCGGAAGTGCGCACGGAACGGTCGGGTGCCGCCGTCGGAGACGACGTGGGCGCCCAGCTCACCGCGCGGGGACTCGATCGGGACGTAGGCCTGGCCGGCCGGGACCTTGAAGCCCTCGGTCACCAGCTTGAAGTGGTGGATCAGGGCCTCCATCGACTCACCCATGATGTGCTTGATGTGGTCGGCGCTGTTGCCCATGCCGTCGCTGCCGATCGAGAGCTGGCTGGGCCAGGCGATCTTCTTGTCGGCGACCATGACCGGCGCACCCTCGAGCTTGGCGAGCCGGTCGGCGGCCTGCTCGACGATCTTCAGCGACTCCCACATCTCGTTGAGCCGGATCCGGAACCGGCCGTAGGCGTCGGCGGTGTCCCAGGTCTGGACCTCGAAGTCGTAGTCCTCGTAGCCGCAGTAGGGCTGCGTCTTGCGCAGGTCCCAGGCGTAGCCGGTCGAGCGGAGCACCGGGCCGGTGATGCCGAGCGCCAGGCAGCCGGCCAGGTCGAGGTGGCCGACGCCGTCGAGGCGGCCCTTGAAGATCGGGTTGGCGTTGCAGAGGGCGGCGTACTCGGGAAGCCGCTTCTTCATCAGCGCGATGAAGTCGCGGATCTCGTCGAGGGCACCGGGCGGCAGGTCCTGCGCGACACCGCCGGGACGGAAGAACGCGTGGTTCATCCGCAGGCCGGTGATCAGCTCGAACAGGTCGAGCACCAGCTCGCGCTCGCGGAAGCCGATCGTCATGACGGTCAGCGCGCCGATCTCCATGCCGCCGGTCGCGATCGCGACCAGGTGGGAGGAGATGCCGGTTGAGCTCCATCAGGAGCACGCGCATGACCTGCGCCTTCTCCGGGATGTCGTCCTCGATGTCGAGCAGCCGCTCGACGCCCAGGACGTAGGTCGCCTCGTTGTAGAACGGGGAGAGGTAGTCCATCCGCGTGCAGAACGTGACGCCCTGCACCCAGGAGCGGTACTCCATGTTCTTCTCGATGCCGGTGTGGAGGTAGCCGATGCCGCAGCGGGCCTCGGTGACCGACTCGCCCTCGAGCTCGAGGATCAGTCGGAGCACGCCGTGGGTGGACGGGTGCTGCGGGCCCATGTTGACCACGACCCGCTCCTCGGCGGACTCGCCGATGCTCTGGGTGATCGAGTCCCAGTCCTGGCCGGTGACGGTGAAGACGCGGCCCTGGCTGGTCTCTCCGGGGGCGGCGAAGAAGTCTTCCTCGGTAGTCATCAGTTGTACGACCTTCGCTGGTCCGGCGGCGGGATGCTCCCACCCTTGTACTCCACGGGGATCCCGCCCAAGGGGTAGTCCTTGCGCTGCGGGTGGCCCGGCCAGTCGTCGGGCATGAGGACACGCGTGAGCGCCGGGTGACCGTCGAAGATCAGCCCGAACATGTCGTAGGTCTCGCGCTCGTGCCAGTCGAGCGTCGGGTAGATGCTCACCAGGCTGGGGACGTGCGGGTCGTCCTGCGGAGCGGTGACCTCGACGCGGATGACCGGTTGTGGGTCATCGAGGTCAGGTGGTAGACCGCGTGGAGCTCGCGGCCGGCGTCGTCGGGGTAGTGCACACCGCTGACGCCGGAGCAGAGCTCGAAGCGGAGCGCCTCGTCGTCGCGCAGCATCTGGGCGACGAACGGGAGGTCCTCACGGCGTACGTGGAACGTGATCTCGCCGCGGTGGACCACGACGCTCTCGATGGCCGTCACCAGGTCGGTGGCCTCGAGTCGCGCCTCGAGGGCGGTGGCCACCTCGTCGAAGTAGCCGCCGTAGGGCTTCTCGGACGCTGCGGGGTAGACCTTGGCACTGACGAGGCCGCCGTAGCCGGAGGTGTCTCCGGAGCCCTGGACGCCGAACATGCCGCGGCGCTCGCCGACGGCGCGGACCTCGTTGGTGGGCGCCGGCACGTTGTCCGGGGACTGGTCGGGCGCAGCCTGCTCGACGCCGCTGCCGGTGCCGGTCTTCTCCTTGGCCGCCTCGAGGTTGCGCTCCTCGGCGGGACGGGCCGCCTTGTTCTGGTCGGTCTTGTCGTCGCTCACCGCAGGAGGCCCTTCATCTCCGAGGTGGGCAGGGCGCGCAGCGCGGAGGTCTCGAGCTCGGCGATCTCGGCACGGCGGTTGGCGCCGAGCTTGGTCTGCTGGACCTGGTCGTGGAGCTTGAGGATCGCGTCGATGAGCATCTCCGGGCGCGGCGGGCAGCCGGGGAGGTACATGTCGACCGGGACGACGTGGTCGACGCCCTGCACGATGGCGTAGTTGTTGAACATCCCGCCGGACGAGGCGCAGACGCCCATCGCGAGCACCCACTTGGGCTCGGGCATCTGGTCGTAGATCTGGCGCAGGACGGGGGCCATCTTCTGGCTCACGCGACCGGCGACGATCATCAGGTCGGCCTGGCGCGGGCTGGCGCGGAAGACCTCCATGCCGAAGCGTCCGAGGTCGTACTTGGGGCCACCGCTGGTCATCATCTCGATGGCGCAGCAGGCCAGGCCGAACGTCGCGGGCCAGAACGACGCCTTGCGCATGTAGCCGGCGACTCCCTCGACCGTGGTCAGCAGGACACCGACTGGGCAGCTTCTCTTCGATTCCCATGGGTTTCTTCCTCAGTCCCAATCAAGTCCGCCGCGGCGCCACACATAGGCGTAGGCGACGAAGACAGTGGCGATGAACAGGACCATCTCGACGAGGCCGAACACGGCCATGGCGTCGAAGTGGACGGCCCAGGGGTAGAGGAAGATGATCTCGATGTCGAAGACGATGAACAGCATCGCGGTGATGAAGTACTTCACCGGGAACCGTCCACCGCCGACCGGCTGCGGGGTCGGCTCGATGCCGCACTCGTAGGAGTCGAGCTTCGCGCGGTTGTAGCGCTTGGGACCCACGACGGAGCTCATGATCACGGAGAAGACCGCGAAGCCCGTCGCGATGGCCAGCAGCGCCAGGATCGGCGTGTAGAGCTCCATCGCTTCCCTTCCGGTGGACCAGCGCCCCGTCTGGCGTGGAGCCATGTGACTTTGTGAATGGCTTCACGAGTGGCGCGGGCCACAGTCTAGGACTCACATGCGGCGTGCGTCACGTCGGGGTCTGGACCATGGATACCGGCTCTGACCTGCACATTTAGGCAAGAAAGGCGTGCCCTAATTCGATCGGAGCAGACGCCGCGCGGAGCGTCGTCGCCCACCAGGACGTCGGGGAGCACCAGGGGCGGCATCCCCCGGCGTCGTACGACGACGAGGTCGCCCGCACGGGTGGCGGAGGTGACGGGGTCGAGGTCCACCGTCCACTGTCCCTGCGTGCTGCGCAGCTCGAGGATGCGGCCGCGCCACTGGGCCTCGACCGGGATGCTCGCGGGATAGGTGCGGTCGAACACCCGGCGGTCCGCGGCCGCCGCCGCGACCAACGACCCGGTCTGCGCCACGACCAGGGTGGTCGCGAGCTCGGGCTGGCCGAGGGCCCAGACGAGCGCGCCGGCGCCGAGGGCGAAGAGCACGTTGTTGTCGTGCCAGACCCTCCACACCAGGACCCGTCGGGCGGCCCGGGCGCCGAGCCCGGCCGGGACCACCACGACCGGACGGGCCGGGACCCGGAGCCGGCGCCGCGACGCCGGCGTGACGGCGTACGAGCTCGACGTCGACGTGGCCGGGCAGGACGTGGGAGTGGTCCTTGCCGCACTCGAGGCGGAGCAGCCGACCCTCGGGCCTGATGCCGGTGACCTGCGGCAGCGCCACGTCCCCCATCAGGTGCTCGAGGTGGTGCGGTCCGATCACGGTCTCGGCCGACAGCCCGACGGGGTAGGAGCTGCGAAGCCAGCGGCGGGCGGCGGCCACCTGGATGAGCGACGAGGAGCAGCCCGAGCACGATCGGCGCCACGACGGCGCCCGGGGTCCGTGCCTGGACGAGACCCACGGCCGCGCCCGCAAGCACGCCGGGGACGATCCAGCACGGACGCGTCCCGCACGACGCACCGGCTGCACTGCGCGACCACGGCGCGCTGATCAGCGGTCGTGATCTCGCGCGTGCTCCGGACGACACCGGCGTCGTCGGCTGACATGTCAGGCGGTGGCCCGGTGCAGGGCGACGATCCCGCCCGTGAGGTTGCGCCACTCGGGCCGCTGCCAGCCGGCCTCGGCGATCATCGCGGCGAGCCCGGGCTGGTCCGGCCAGGCGCGGATCGACTCGGCGAGGTAGACGTAGGCGTCGGCCGCGCTGGCGGTGACCGAGGCGATCCTGGGCAGTGCCTGCATGACGCCGTCGAGGTAGACCGTGCGCAGCGCACCGTTGGTCGGTCGGCTGAACTCGCAGACGACCAGCCGGCCACCGGGGCGGGTCACGCGGAGCATCTCCTTCAGGCCCGCGACCGGGTCGACGAAGTTGCGCAGGCCGTAGGAGATCGTGACGGCGTCGAAGGTGTCGTCGAGGAAGGGCAGCCGGGTCCCGTCGCCGGCCACGAACGGCAGTCCGGGCCGGTCCAGCTTGCCCTGCCGGAGCATCCCGACCGAGAAGTCGCAGGCCACCGCGGTGGCGCCGTGCTTGAAGAACGGTTCGCTGGAGCAGCCGGTGCCGGCGGCGAGGTCGAGGACCAGGTCGCCGCGCTGCGGGCCGACCGCCTCGACCATGGAGCGGCGCCAGCTGCGCTGGATGCCGGCCGTCATCAGGTCGTTGGTCAGGTCGTAGCGCTTGGCCACGGTGTCGAACATGCGACGTACGTCGGTCGGTTGCTTGTCCAGGTCAGCGCGGGCCACGCGGCGAGCGTAGGCGTCCGAACCCCGGTGCGTGCAACGCGGGGGTGTCGCGATGCGTCCCTACAATCATCACGTCGATGGCTTCCCGGGGGAGGAACCACATGCCACGCCACGCTCCACGCCCGACCCGAGCGAGCACCACCGCACTGCTGGTGGCGCTGCTCTGCATGTTCACCAGCCTGGCCACGGTCGCGACAGCACCGGGCGCCTCGGCCTCGTCGACGACGTCGGCCCGCGCGTTCGCCCCGCTGCAGCTCGGCGACACGGGCTGGGCGGTGCGGGTCCTGCAGAGCCGGCTGCACCAGCTCGACCTGCACTCGGAGGTCGTGACCAGCCGGTTCGACCAGGAGACGCGGGCCGGGGTGGCCACCTTCCAGCGCCGTCGCGGCTGGGCCGCCGACGGCGTGGTCGACGAGCGCACCTGGCTCAAGATCGTGGCCAGGACCACGGAGCCCACGACCGAGGCGCTGCACAACGTCTACACGCCCGGCCGGGCACTGCTCGAGCGCGGCGACTCCGGGATGTTCGTCCGCCAGGTCCAGGCCCGCCTCAAGCAGGTGCGGTGGTTCGACCAGTTGGTCACCGGCCGCTACACGGGCGCGACCGCGAAGGCCGTGCGCGGCTTCCAGGCCAAGCGGAGGATCCCGGTCACCGGCCAGGTGGACCGGCGCACGCTCACGCGGCTCAAGGAGATGACGCGCACGCCCACCAGGGCCGAGCTGTTCAACATCGTCGCCACCGGTCCCGCGCTCGATGCACGCTGCACCACGGGGCGGGCGATGTGCGTGGACAAGACGTCACGCTCCCTGCGCTGGGTGGTCGACGGAGTCGTGGTCAGGACCGTCGAGGTGCGCTTCGGCTCCGACGAGCTGCCGACCCGGGAGGGCGCCTTCGCGGTCTACCGCAAGTCGCGCGACCACGTGTCGAGCCTCTACGGCACCTCGATGCCGTTCGCGATGTTCTTCTCCGGCGGCCAGGCCGTGCACTACTCCCCCGACTTCGCCGCCAACGGCTACAACGGCGCCTCGCACGGGTGCGTCAACGTGCGCGACCGGGCGACGGTCGAGTGGCTCTTCGACCAGGTCAGGATCGGCGACAAGGTGATCGTCTACCGATCCTGACCGGATCGCAGCGTGCTCAGATCTCCAGCTGCGAGGCGAGGGTGGAGAGCTTGTGGCGCGCCATGGCGAGGTTGGCCCGGCTCTTGTCGAGCACCAGGTAGATGAACAGGCCCGGGTGGTCCTTGGGCAGGTTGATCAGGTGGTAGGCCTTGCCCAGGGTGATCAGGATGTCGTCGATGGTGTCGTCGAGGCCGAGGCTCTCCATCGTGCGCATCTTGGAGCGCACGACGTCGGTGTTGCCGGCGGCGGCCACGTCGAGGTTCATCACGGTGGTGTCGCCGGCCTGGCCGAGGGCCATGCCCGACTGGTAGTCCACGAGGAGTGCGGCGATGGCACCGTCGATGCCCACGGCTTCCTTGAGGATCACGTCAACGTTCGTCATGTCTGTCGTTCCTTCTGCTTCATCTGGACCTCGGTGGTCCGGAGTGGTCTGTGGTGTGGTGCGTGCCCGGCGGCGTACGCCACGGGGCATGCGGCGGCGGCCCTCGCTCATCGCGTGCCCGCGCGGGCCTGCTCGCGGAGCAGCTGGTCGAGGACCGACTCGCCGCCGAACAGGGGCAGGGAGGGGAGCTTGAAGGCGGATGCCTCCGGCTCGTCGGGCTCGTCCTCGCGCTCGGTGTCGAACTGGAACTCACGTCCCGGCACTCCACGCGATCGCCGCGGCAGCAGGCTGGGGTCGCCCATGATGACGGGCGGAGGCTCGGGCAGGTCGGCCACGGTCACCCGCGCCGCCGTCGGCTCGACCACGACCGCGCCGGTGTCGGTCACGAGTCGGCGGACCCGCGACGTCACGGCCGCCCGGGTCCTCGCCGACAGCGCCAGCACGGAGGGTGACACGTCGTCCAGTGCCTCGAAGAGACCCGCCGCGTCCGCGACCAGGCACAGTGTCGCGCCGGTTGCCAGGTGGACCTCGTGCACGAGCTGGACGAGCGGGTCGGAGTGGTGCCCGACCGTGATGGCGACCTGACCGGCTCGCAGCGGGACGGCCCCGGGGTCGACGGGCGCGAGCCGGGTGAGCCCGGTGCGTGGCTCCAGGAAGCGCGGCACGGCGGAGCCGGGGTCGACCACCTGGTCGACCCGCTCCATCGCGGAGGGGTCCATGACCAACCGCTCGGCCCCGAGCGCGAGGAGGGTCTGCCACCCACGGCCGCCGTCGAGCGCGAACAGCTCGGCCCGGGAGAAGTTGAGTCCACGGAGTCGGTCGAGGTCGTCCTCCGACTCGACCACGATCAGCCGGGCGTCGACCCCCCTGAGCAGTCGCGACAGGTCGTCGGGCGAGGCGTCCGGCGCGACGTTGACGACGACCGCTCCGATGATGCGCAGCGCCAGGTCGAGCTCGGGACAGGCGTGCGCTGCCGGCAGCAGGGAGATGACGACCTGGTCGGCGCGGAGCCCGCTGCGGATCAGGCCCGCGCCGGCGCGCTCGACGGTCTCGGCCACCTCGGCCCAGGTGCGCGACAGGCTGCGTCCGTGGACGCGGACGACGTAGGCGACCTCGTCACCGCGGGTGCGGGCGTGGTGCGCGAGCAGGCGGTAGGGCGTGATCATCTCGTCGTGGACGGGCTGCGCGGCGCGCGGCAGAGCGGGTGCACGGGTGACCGGGATGTGTGCCATTCGCGCTCCTTCCTGGGCGCCGGGAACATGAGGTTGATCGATCAACATCTTTCCGTGACGGCTGCCCACCGTCCTCGTTGTTACTGAGGCGTGGCCGGTGCGTTCCGGACTCGTGTGGAGAGTCCCAACGGGTGGGACCGACGCCCGAGGAGGCTCAGGCCTCGGAGGCACCCGCGAGCGAGAACGCGGCGTCCACGCCCGCACCGGCCCGGCCGCGGCGAGGCAGGTCGTCGGTCGACGCGACCGTGATCGGCGGCGGCGTCGGCACGGCCACGACGGCGTGCTCGTCCGCGAGGGTGAGCCTCACGGCGGGGTGGTGCGCGATGCGCCCGATCTTGACCCCCAGCACAGTGGCCAGACCGCTGACGGTCCGGTTGACACGCGCGTCGAGGACCAGGACGCGCAGGCGCCCTCCCCACCACGGAGCCAGCGCCGTCACGTCGTCCGCGAGCTTCCTGGTCTTCGAGCTGAGCCTGGCCCCGGCCACGCGCGCCGAGGTCGCTTCCAGGACCTCGCGCGGCGTCTCGTGCCACGCGACGCCATCGACCTCGCCCGCCTCCATCAGGTCCTCCAGGACCTTCGCCGTGAGGCGGTCCAGGAGGACGTGCGTCGGCGAGACGTGGGCGAGCGCTGCCTGGAGCTGGACCGGCGTCTCCACCCAGGCCAACGTGCAGCCGGCAGTCAGGTGGGCGTCGCGCACGACCGTGGTGAACCGGTCCGTGGCCTCCCCGGTCAGCAGCACCACGTCGTCGGCGGTGAGGTCCGCGAGGGTGCCGGAGGACTCGGGACGGAAGAGCCATGCCTGGCTCTTCTCCCTCGGCAGCCCGAGCACCGTGCTGGACGGAGCGCCGACACGGACGGAGTCCACCCAGGCGAGCACGTCGGGCTGGCGCTTGCGACGCTCGAGGCCCATGCCGCGCAGCCGCTCCCACGACCGGTCGTCGCACTCGAAGAGCTGGGCGTCCACCAGGCCGGCCTTGCGCAGGAGGGACAGTCGGCTCTCCCGGTCGACGATCACCAGGCGGACCTGGATCTCGTCGAGGAGACGGCCCACCTCGGCGGCGTCCATGTGCTCGGGCAGGAGCAGGGGTACGGCGCCCGCGACCCGCGTCGCGAGCTCGAGCTCGAGCTGGCGGATGCCGGTGGGGACGCGGATCACGACGACCTGGCCGGGGTTGACCCCGGCCTCGATCATCCCGGCCGCGCCGTCGATCACATGGCGGTAGAGCTCGTTCCAGGTCAGCGAGGACCAGGCCTGACCGACCTGCTCGATGACGGCCACCTCGAGGGACCGGTTGCGTGCGTGACGCGTCAACCGCGTGAGCGGCGATTCCTGAACAGGCACGTGCGCCCCCTCCCATCACTGGTGTGTCGACGCAACGTAGGACAGGTCGGTGCCCCGTGTTCACGGTTTCGCCCATCTGTGGGTCAGTGGTGCGGACCTCCGGCGTAGGCTCCTGCCTCGTGACGTCCCCCTCGTCCGCCCCTGCGGCGCCGCTGATCGTGCGGACCGTCCCCGTGGACCTGGCGGACCTCCCACTGCTCGACCTGCTCCCCCGGGAGGAGCCGGTCAGCTGGATCCGACGGGGCGAGGGCCTGGTCGGCTGGGGCGTCGCCGCCCGCCTGGAGACGTCGGGCCACACCCGCTTCAGCGACGCAGTGAAGTGGTGGTCGGAGACCGTCGCCCGCGCCGAGGTCGAGGACCACGTCGGCGAGCCGGGCACCGGCCTGGTGAGCTTCGGCACGTTCGCCTTCGCCGACGAGCCCGGCGACTCCGTGCTGGTGATCCCGCAGGTCGTCGTCGGTCGCCGCGGTGACCGCACCTGGCTGACGACCGTCTCGGTCGAGGCCCCCACGCTGGCGGCCACGCCCGAGCCTGCCGCGCCGGTGGGCCTGGCCTTCTCCGACGGCGCCCGCAACGGCGAGGAGTGGATGACCGTCGTTGCCGAGGCGGTCGGTCGCATCGAGTCCGGCGACCTGGAGAAGGTCGTGCTCGCGCGCGACCTGATCGCCACCACCGACGAGCCGCTCGACATCCGCTGGCCGCTGCGACGCCTCGCCGACCAGTACGAGATGTGCTGGACCTTCCACGTCGACGGCATCTTCGGAGCCACCCCCGAGATGCTGGTGCGGCGCGAGCGCGGCCTGGTGACCTCACGGGTGCTCGCCGGCACCATCCGGCGTACGGGCGACGACGAGCGCGACCTGGCCCTGGCCGCCACGCTCGCCCGGTCGTCGAAGGACCTCGAGGAGCACGAGTACGCCGTGCGCTCGGTCGCCGACGCCCTCGAGCCGCACTGCTCGTCGATGAACGTCCCCGAGGCGCCCTTCGTCCTGCACCTGCCCAACGTGATGCACCTGGCCACCGACGTGAACGGCGTCGTCCACGACGTCGCGACGTCGCTCCAGCTGGCCGAGTCGCTGCACCCGTCCGCTGCCGTGGGCGGGACCCCGACCCCGGCGGCGACCCGCCTGATCTCCGAGATCGAGGGCATGCCGCGCGACCGCTACGCCGGCCCGGTGGGCTGGATGGACGCCTCCGGCGACGGCGAGTGGGGCATCGCGCTCCGCTCGGCGATGGTCACGGACAACGGCGTACGCCTGTTCGCCGGCTGCGGCATCGTGGCGAGCTCCGACCCCGAGGCCGAGCTGGCCGAGTCGCAGGCCAAGTTCGTCCCGGTGCGCGACGCGCTCGACGCCGGCTGACTCCGAGCCGGCTCCGGCCGACTCAGAGGTCCTGGCCGGGCTCCCGGCGCTCGAACGCCTGGCCGTCGGGCAGGAGGTTGGCCATGTGCCCGGCCACCATGTCGAGGCCGATGTCGCTGTAGACGCGGTCGTGGATGCCCAGTGACGTCGGCGCGCCGACCGCGCGCACGAAGTCGATGGCCTCGCCGACCTTGAGCCAGGGCGCGCTCACCGGCGCGAGGAGCACGTCGACGGCGCGACCGGGAGCCGTCAGCGAGTCGCCCGGGTGGTAGACGCTCGCGCCGCCCGACTCCAGGACGTAGCCGGAGTTGTCGAAGCGGTCGTAGTCGGGATGGATCACGGCGTGCTTCTCGCCGATCACCTCCACTGCGGTGCCGGCGATCTCCAGCCGGTCTCCGGGTCGTACGACGCTGACGCGCTCGGCCACCTCCGGCGCCTGCTCGCGGAGCAGTCGCTCGACCGCGGCGATGGTCCAGATCGGCGCACCGCTTCCCCGCAGGTGGTCGGGGTGCACGTGGTCGGCGTGCTCGTGCGTGATCAGGACGGCGTCGGCGCCCTCGAGCGCAGCGGGGTCGGTGAACACGCCGGGATCGATGACGACGACCCCTCCGTCGCCCTGGATCCGCACGCAGGCATGGCCGAACTTCGTGATCCGCATGTCGGCCAGCCTAGGCACGGCGAATCGGAAAGCAATGGGGTGCGCGGTTAGGGTGGCCGAGCGCCTCCGACGGGTGGAGTGCCCTGGGGGAAAGCCAAATCGCACCCGAGACGAAGAGAGTTCACATGTCTGCACGCCGCGTGATCGCAGGAAGCGTCGCCGCGCTGCTCCTGCCCGCGTCCCTGCTCCTGTCGACCGAGAGTGGCTCGGCATCCGACTCCGCGGCTCGCCCCGCGTCGACGTCGGTGGCCAAGAAGGCCGGCCAGAAGATCTCGCTGGAGGTGCTCCCGCAGATCGTCCAGCAGGGCAAGCGCACCGCCAGCGCGAACTCGGCCAAGGCAGCCGTCACCGCCACCATCAAGCCGGTCAAGGTCGGCCGCAAGGTCGTCCTCGAGCAGCTCAACGGCACGTCGTGGAAGAAGGTCGGCACCGCCAAGCAGGAGAAGTCCGGCGACGCCAACTTCAAGGCAGCGGTGTCCAAGGGCGGCCAGCCGCTGACCTACCGCGCCACCGCCCAGAAGTTCAAGGGCCTCAAGAAGCTCACCAGCAAGTCGGCCGACACCTCGCAGTGGATCACGCCGACCTTCTCCGACGAGTTCAGCGGCAGCACGCTGAGCCCCGTGTGGGGCATGCGTGGCCAGGACTACGAGCCCAGCAGCAAGCGCGTGTGCTCGAAGGGCTCGCCGGACGCCGTCAAGGTCACCGGTGGCACCCTGCGCCTCAGCGTGATCAAGGACAGCAGCCGCTCGGGCAAGTGCACGGCCAAGTCCCGCAAGCTGAAGAAGAAGATCTCCTACCGCCTCAACGGCCACGTCGGCACCGCCGGCTCGTTCAGCTTCCGCTACGGCGTCGCCGCCGCCCGGATCAAGATGCAGAAGAGCCAGGGCCAGCACGCCAGCTTCTGGATGCAGCCCATCGGCGAGAACCAGCCGGGCAGCGACGGCCACGAGATCGACATCATCGAGTACTTCGGTGACAAGCACCCGCAGGGCGGACTGACCAGCTTCATCCACTGGTACAAGGGCAAGCGCCTGATCAAGACCGGCTCGTGGATCAAGGACTCGACGTCGTTCCTCAAGAACAAGAAGGACGGCTGGTCGAAGAACTACCACGTCTTCTCCGTCCAGTGGACGCCGAAGGCCATCATCATGCGGATCGACGGCAAGGAGACCTGGCGCACGTCGGCCCGCGTCTCGAAGGCCCAGCAGTACCTCATCCTGAGCCTGCTGGCGTCCGACTACGAGGCCCTGGAGATGAAGGACTCGAAGCTGCCGCAGCACATGTACGTCGACTGGGTGCGCGTGTGGGAGACCCCGCAGCCCTGATCGACTGATCCACCAGCACCACCGATCCGCGCGCTGATCCGCTCCCCGCACTTCAGGGAAGGGTCAGCGCGCGGATTCGTTCGTCGAGGTCCCTGCGGTTGTCGCGACGCACCCTGGCCTCGACCACCTCGATGCCGCCGTTGGGCGACGCGAGGGCCTGCTCGAGCTCGGGCAGGCTGTCGACGCGCAGGTGCGGGACCCGGGCGGCGGCGCAGAGGCTGGCCAGGTCGACGCCGTGCGGGGTGCCGAAGAGCGTGTCGAAGCGATCGGCGTGTGCCGGTGCCCCCTGCTCGAGCGTGGCGAAGATCGAGCCGCCGTCGTCGTTGGTCACCACGATCGTGAGGTCCGGCCGCTCCTCGCGCGGGCCGAGGAACAGGCCCGTGGTGTCGTGCAGGAAGGTCACGTCGCCCATCAGGGCCAGCGCCCGTGTCGACTGCGGGCGACCGAGGGTCGCGCCGATCGCCGAGCTGATCGTGCCGTCGATGCCGGCCAGGCCACGGTTGGCGATGACCTTGCGCCGCCCGCCGACCTCGTAGCGGGCGACCATCAGGTCGAGGTCGCGGATCGGGTTGGACGCGCCCACGAACAGGAGCCCGCCACGCGGGAGCGCGCGGCTGACCGCGCCTGCGACCTCGTGGGGGGTGAGGTCGGGCTCGGCAGCGAGGAGCCGGTCGAGGGCGCGCGAGGTCGTCCGGTCGGCGTCGCGCCACAGCTCCAGCCACTGCGGGTCGTCGGCGGCGTCCACCCGCAGCGCCTCGGCCTCCAGGCTGACGGGGAACGGCCGCTGCGACCACCTGCCCGTGTGGCGCACGGAGACCACCTCGACGTCGTCGCGGGCCAGCAGGCGGGACACCGGCCGGGACAGGGTGGGGTGCCCGAAGACCACGACCCGCTCGATCCGGTCGCCGAGCTCGCCGCCGAGCAGCAGGCGGTAGGTGCGGATGACGGCGTCGCCGGTGCGGCACCCGCTCGACGGCTCCGCCAGCAGCGGCCAGCCGGCATGCTCGGCCAGCTGACGAGCCGGCGGGCCGGCGTCGTCCCCGCGACCACGACGGTGCGCGGACCGAGGTCGAGGGTCGTGCTCGTCGGCGACGTACGCATCGCCTCGACCGCCCACGGCGGGACCTCGCCGCCGTCCCACGTGTCGTCCGGCAGCAGCGGGTCGTCGAGCTGGACGTTGAGGTGGACCGGCCTCCGGTGCTCGTGCGTGCGGAGGAAGGCGAGGAGCGCCTCGAGGTCCGCCCCCGCCACGTCGAGCGTCGGCGCGAACGCACCGAAGAAGTCGGTCTGGTCCGTGGTCTGGTTGGCGTCGGTGCCGCGCAGCCGGGCCGGGCGGTCGGCCGTCACCACCACGAGCGGCACGCCGGCGTGGGCGGCCTCGACCACGGCGGGCACCAGGTTGGCGACGGCCGTTCCGGACGTGCAGACGACCGCCGCGGGTCGGCGGCTGACCTTGGCGAGGCCGAGGGCGAGGAAGCCACCGGTGCGCTCGTCACTGCGGGTGTGGAGCCGCAGGCCCGGCCCGGGACCCTGCCTCGACCCCGGGGCCTGCGCGGCCGCGTCGAAGAGTGCGAAGGAGAGCGGCGCGTTGCGCGACCCCGGGGCGAGCACGACCTCGCGGACAGCGGCGCCGCGGAGCGCGGTCACCACGTCGCGGGCCAGCTCGGTCGAGGGGTTGGTCATGACGACGGATCCTGCCCTACCGACTCGAGCCGCCGACGCCAGTGGTCCGTCCGCTCCTCGTCGGCCGCCAGCCGGGCGAGCGCGACCTCGTCCACCTCGGGACGCGCCACCCTCAGCATGCCGTCGACCGGCAGCATCGGGTCGGTGACGACGTCGTCGGTCAGCAGCTGGACCGTGGCCAGCCCGCAGGCGTGGTGCAGCTCGGGAAGTGCCGCGGCCAGCGCGACGCCTGCGGCGATCCCCACGCTGGACTCCACGGCGCTGGAGACCACGACCGGCAGCCCGATGTCCTCCGCGATCCGCAGGCAGGCCCGGACCCCGCCGAGGGGCTGGACCTTGAGCACCGCGATGTCCGCGGCCTCGAGGTCGCGGACGCGGTAGGGGTCCTCGGCCCGCCGGATCGACTCGTCGGCCGCGATCGGCACGTCCACGCGACGGCGTACGACGGCGAGGTCCTCGACGTCGGCGACGGGCTGCTCGACGTACTCCAGGCCACCTGCCGCGCGGTCGATCGCTGCGATCGCCCGGACGGCCTCGTCGACGTCCCAGGCTCCGTTGGCGTCGACCCGCACCAGCCCTTCGGGGCCGAGGGCGTCACGCACCGCCTCGACGCGGGCGACGTCGTCGGCCAGCGTCTGGCCGCGCTCGGCCACCTTGACCTTCGCCGTCCGGCAGCCGCCGGCCAGCACGATGGCGTGCGCCCGCTCGGGGTCGGTCGCCGGGACGGTGACGTTGACCGGGACCAGGTCGCGCAGCGGCGCGGGCCAGCCCAGGTCGGCCGCCTCACGGGCGCAGGCCAGCCACGGACGCGAGGTGTCGTCGTCGTACTCGAGGAAGGGCGACCACTCCCCCCATCCCGCGTCGCCACGGAGCAGGACGCCCTCACGGAGGGTGATGCCGCGGAACCGGATCCGGAGCGGGATCGAGAAGACGTGCAGGTCCGCCATCAGAGGCCGGCCCGGATGGCCTGTCGGTCCACCTTGCCGTTGGGCAGGAGGGGCAGGCTCTCCACCCACCGGAACTCACGCGGCGCCCACGACCTCGGGTGCTCCATGCTGATCCAGTCGCGCAGCTCGGCGTCGTGGGCGGTGCCGACGAGGACCGCGACCAGCTTCTGGCCCCACTCCGGGTCGGCCACGCCGAGGACCTCGACCTGCTCGACGCGCAGGTGGCTGCGCAGCCGCTCGGCGACCGCGGCCAGCGGGATCTTCACGCCGCCGCTGATCACCACGTCGTCGATGCGACCGACGATCCTGAGCCGGCCGTCGTCGTCGAACCGGCCGGCGTCGGAGGTGAGGAACCAGCCGTCCACGACGGTCTCGGCGGTGAGGTCGGGGTCGTCGTCGTAGTGGCTGAACAGGGTCGGTCCGGAGATCCGGACCCGCCCCCCGTCTCCGAGGGTGACGCCGACACCGTCGAGCGGCACGCCGTCGTAGACGCACCCGCCGGCGGTCTCCGAGGACCCGTAGGTGGCGACCAGGTGGATGCCCCGGTCCTCGGCCCGGCGGCGCAGCCCGGGATCGAGGCCGGCCCCGCCGACGAGCACGGTGTGGAAGCGCGCCAGAGAGGCGGCCTGCTCGGGGTCGTCCATGATCCGGTGCAGCTGCGTGGGCACCAGCGAGACGAAGGTCGGGGTGTCGGTGTGGTCGGCCGCGGAGGCACTCCCCACGTCCAGTCCGTCGACGACGAACGGCTCCTGGCCGGCGACCAGCGACCGCACGATGACCTGCACCCCGGCGACGTACGACGACGGCAGCGCCAGCAGCCACCGGCCGGACTCCCCCAGCCGACGGGCGGACGCCTCGACGCTGGCCAGCACCGCACGGCGCGGGATGACGACCCCCTTGGGCCGACCCGTGGAGCCCGACGTCGCGATCAGCAGCGGTTCGGGGTTGTCGGCCTCGAGCCACCGCGCCAGCTGCCTGATCGCGACCGAGGGCTCGTCCGAGGGCCGGAGGAAACTCACACGACGAACGCTATCGGCTCTGCCACCATGGGGCGCGATGGACGGCACCGAGACCGACAAGGCTGCGACGACGCCCTCGTGGTGGCAGCGACAGCTGCCCCCGAGCCCCTTGGCCAGGACCCTGTCGATCCAGTCGATCCTGTTCGCGGTCGGCGAGGGGACCTTCCTCACCGGCTCGGCAGTCTTCTTCACGCAGATCGTCGGCCTGTCCGCGGCCCAGGTCGGTGTCGGACTCACCGTCGCCGGGATCGCGTCGTTCTTCTTCGCCGTGCCCGCCGGCAAGCTCGCCGACCGCGTCGGCACCAAGCGGATCTGGGCCATCAGCGCCGGGCTGACCGCCCTGCTCTACTTCACGTGGCCGCTGATCCACGGCTTCGCGGCCTACCTCGCGATGATGGTCGTGCTCGAGGTGGTCAGCCAGGCGGGCTGGAGCGGTCGCGGCGCCTACACGCTCGACATCTTCAGCAAGGAGGAGCGCGTCCAGTCGCAGGCCTTCATGCGGGCCGCGCTCAACATCGGCTTCACCTTCGGCGCCCTCATCGGCGGCCTGGCGCTCGCCACCAACAGCGACGGCGTGGTCCGTGCCGTGCCGATCCTCACCGGCGCGATCCTGCTGGCCAACACCTTCTGGATCACGCGACTGCCGGACCCGCCCGCCAGGGAGCCGATCGCCGCCGAGGAGGCGGTGATCAAGCCGGCCGCGCTCAAGAACCGGCCCTTCCTCGCCCTGATGACCGGCGACGGCGTGCTCGGCACCAACCAGGTCCTGCTCAACATCGTGATCCCGCTCTGGCTGGTCGAGGAGACCGATGCCCCGCGGGTGCTGCTGGCCTGGCTGTTCGGCACCAACACGGTGATGGCCGTGCTCCTCCAGGTCGCGGCCGCCCGCGGGGTGGACTCGGTCGCGCGCTCGCTGCGGGCGTCGTACGTCTCCGCGGGCTTCTTCGTGCTCTCGTGCGGCATCGTGCTCGTCACGCACGACACCATCGGGTGGCTGACGATCTTCCTGGTCTGGCTGGGCCACGTGACCGTCACCGGCGCGGAGCTGTTCCAGTCCGCGGGCCACTGGGGCTTCATGTCCGAGCTCACCGACGCCGACCAGCGCGCGGAATACCAGGGCGCCGCCCACATCGGCGGCACCCTCGGCTCGGTCTGGGCGCCGGCGCTGTTCACCTACCTCGCGATGGAGCACGGCTCGCTGGGCTGGATCACCATCGCCGCGATCGTCATCGTCTCGACCCTCACCATGGGCCCCTCGGCCCGTGCGGCGGAGCGCTATCTCGCCCGCCACGGCTCCGCTGCCTGAGGGCGGACCCACGTCGTAGGGTCGGCGCCATGAGTGCGTACTGGATCTGCGTCTACAAGGCCGTGCACGACCCCGACAAGGTGGCGGCCTACGCCGAGCTCGCCGGTCCCGCGATCAAGGCGGGAGGTGGCCGCTTCTTGGCGCGTGGACTGCCCGAGGTCACCTTCGAGAAGGGCGAGGCGACCCGCACGGTCGTCATCGAGTTCCCGTCCGTCGAGGCGGCCGTGGCCGCGCACGACAGCGAGGGCTACCAGGCCGCGCTCCGCGCCCTCGGCGACGGTGCCGACCGCGACCTGCGCGTCGTACCGGGCGCGTAGGAGCGCCGCCAGTGAGCACGCGACTGGCGCGCCCAGGTCGTCGACGTCGTCCGGGCACTGGTCCTCGAGGCCGCACCGGAGGCCTCGGAGGAGGCGAAGTGGCGCAAGGCGTCCAACCCCGACGGAGTCCCGACCTTCTCCCTCGATGGGCTCATCTGCACCGTCGAGACCTATCAGGACAAGGTGAAGGTCACCTTCGCCAAGGGTGCCTCGCTCGACGACCCCGGCGGGATCTTCAACGCCAGCCTCGACGCCGGCACGCGGCGCGCCATCGATGTGTTCAAGGACAATGACCTCGACGGGGATGCCTTCGTGGCCCTGGTCCGCGAGGCCGTGGCACACAACAGGAGCTGAGTGTGGAGCCACTCGATGCAGGCGCGTTGACCACCATGACGTAGCCGTTGACCCAGTCGGTGTTGTCGACCGGCAGCGAGGTGACGTTGAGAGCCTTGCCGCACACGCCGATCGTGTAGCTGCCGACGGGGAGCCGCCCGAACGAGGTGACTGCGTACGAGATCCGCGTGCCGCTGAGGTCGAAGATCGAGTACTCGCTGCCCAGGAGCGGGAGGATCTGGCCGCCGCCGGTGGGCTGGTAGCAGAAGTCGATGGCGACCCGGGTCTCGTGGACGCCGTAGGTGGTGGTCTGCGACGTCCCGATCGGCACCATCGCCGTGGCGGTGAGGAGGTCGTCGAGGCTGCTCACCACGGTCGTGGTGTTCGGCCCCATCCACCCCCAGAAGTTGGACAGCTGCGTCGCCGGACTGATCGAGCCGCTGACCGTGTTGACGCGCACCACGCCCTGCGCGCCCGCCGCGCCGTCGTTCCCGGCAGCTCCCTGCGGACCCGCCGCTCCCTCCGGTCCGACCGGGCCGACGGGACCCTTCGCTCCTGCGGGACCGGTCGCGCCGGTTGCACCCGTCGCTCCCGTCGCACCGGTTGCTCCCGTTGCACCGGGCGGCACCGGCGGGGAGCTGTCCCGCCTTGAAGTCGGCGGCGAGCAGCGACTTGTCCTTGATGTCGGCGGACGTCAGTGAGCCGTCCTTGATGTCACGGCCCGTGATCTGCTTCGCGGCCTCGGCCACGACCGGGTTGGTGACGACGAGGAAGCCCAGCACGACGGCGAGAGCAGGGACAGCGAGCTTGCGATTCACAGGGTGCCTCCCAGGCAAAGGAGGGCCCAGTGTCGCCGGGCGGGAGCCCCTGCGTACCAGGAATTCGCAGATCCGACCTGCTCGGGCGCCGTCGCTGCCGATCCACGCGTTAATCACAGGACGCACGCCACCCTCACGGGTGAGAATGGTGGCGCGATGCTCACTGCCCTGATCACCTACCTGACCCCGCCCTCGCGGCTCGCCGGCCGACTCTCGACCCAGTCCCTGCTGTTCGCCCTCGGCGAGGGCACGTTCATGGCAGGTTCCGCCGTCTTCTTCACCGCGGTCGTCGGCCTGACCGGGCCGCAGGTCGGCCTCGGCCTGACGCTGGCGGGCATCGCCGCGTTCATCGCGGCCTACCCGATGGGCAGGCTCGTCGACCGCTTCGGCCCGAAGCGCTGCTGGTCGATCAGCTCGGCCGGACAGGCAGCCCTGGTGTGCTCGTGGCCGTTCATCGACACGCTTCGCCGGCTACGTCGCCCTCGCGGTGGCGCTGGAGGTCGTCGGATCGCTCGGCGGAGCGGCCCACGGTGCGTACACGATCGACGTGCTCCCGGCGGCCGAGCGCGTGGAGTCGCGCGCCTACATGTACTCCGCGCTCAACGTCGGCTTCACCCTCGGCGCCCTGGCCGGCGGGGTCGCGCTGGCCACCGAGTCACTCAGCGTGATCTCGGCCCTGCCGTGGTTCACCGCGGTCGTGTTCTTCGTCAACGCCGTCAACATCACCCGCCTGCCACCCGCCTCGCACGACCTCAAGACGACCGCGGAGCGGATGGTCCGGGTCGAGGGTCCCGGTCCGCTGAAGAACGTCGGCTGGCTGGCTGCGTCCTTCTGCAACGGCACGCTCTGGACCAACCAGGTCATCCTCAACCTGGTCATCCCGCTCTGGCTGGTGCAGAAGACCGACGCCCCCTGGGTCGTCCTGGCCTTCCTCTTCGGCACCAACACGGTCATGTGCATCCTGCTGCCGCTGGCCGCGGCGCGCGGGGTCCGCGACCTGTCCACCGGCCTGCGGGCGATCAGGATCTCGTCGGTCTTCTTCATCGTGTCCTGCGTGATCACGCTCTCGACCCACCACACCCTGGGCCTGCTCACGATCGTGCTGTTCTTCCTCGGCCACATCACGCTGACCGGCGCCGAGCTCTTCCTGTCGGCCGCGAGCTGGACCTTCGAGGCCGAGCTGATGGACCCGCGCCGACGCGGCGAGTACCAGGGCGCGGCCGAGCTGATGGGCACGCTGGGCAAGGTGTGGGCGCCCGCGCTCTACACGTTCCTGGTGATGGACTGGAGCTCGCTGGGCTGGCTCGTCATCGCGGCGCTCGTCACGGCTGCGGCCGTCGGCCTGCACCCCTCGGTCGCCATGGCCCGGCGCTTCCTCGAGGAGCACGTCCCGGCTGACATCCTCGCCGACGCGACCTCGTCGGGGACGTCGCTCACGCCCGCGCCGGTCGGCCCGCCGACGGTCGAGCAGCCGGCGGAGCCTGGCGGCGTGAGCCCCCTCGGCTCCTGACACAATCCGGCGGTGACCTCCTCCGCTGACTGGCTCGCCGGCGCGCGCCCGCGCACCCTCCCTGCCGCCGTGGCACCCGTGCTGGCCGGGACCGGCGTGGCGGCCTACGTCGACCACGCCGCGCTCGCTGACCTCCAGTGGTGGAAGGCCCTCCTCGCGCTCGTCGTCAGCCTCGCGCTCCAGGTCGGGGTCAACTACGCCAACGACTACTCCGACGGCATCCGCGGCACCGACGCCGACCGGGTCGGGCCGATGCGCCTGGTCGGTTCCGGTGCGGCGACCCCGAAGTCCGTGAAGGCCGCCGCCTTCGCTGCGTTCGGCGTGGCAGGAGTGGCCGGCCTGGTCCTCGCCGCGACGACCGCGTGGTGGCTCGTCGCGGTCGGCGTGGTCTGCGTCGTGGCCGCCTGGTTCTACACCGGCGGCGACAAGCCCTACGGCTACCTCGGGCTCGGCGAGGTGATGGTCTTCGTCTTCTTCGGCCTCGTCGCCGTGATCGGCACGACCTACGTGCTGACCGAGACCTGGGAGTGGCCGGCCCTCTACGCCGGCATCGGCATCGGCGCGCTCGCGTGCGCGATCCTGGTCGCCAACAACCTGCGCGACATCCCCACCGACACCGTCGCCGGCAAGCGCACCCTGGCCGTACGTCTCGGCGACGAGCGCACCCGCTACCTCTACGCCTTCCTCGTCCTCGTCGCGGCCGCCGCGGTGGTCGCCGTCGCTGCAGCCACCACCTGGTGGGCCCTGCTCGGCCTCGGCTTCCTCGCCCGTGCTGCGGCGCCGACCCGGGCCGTGCTCGCCGGCGCCGCCGGGCCGGCACTGATCCCGGTGCTCGCCGGCACCGGCGCCTCCGAGCTGGTCTGGTCCGTCCTGGTGGCCGCCCCGCTGCTGGTGCTGGGCTGACCCCGTTAGTTCAGGGGAAGACCGTCGTCCAGCCGGGCCACGAAGGACGGTCTCACCCTGAACTACCGGGGTCGGCCGACCCGGCTGAGCCGATAACCCGTGGCCCACGGCGACAGCGCTCACTAGCGTTGGCCGGGTGGACTACGACTTCGCGACGCTCGACTTCCTCGATGACTCCGAGGAGGCCGTCGCGCGCCGGCGTGGCTGGATCGAGGCCGTGCTGCGCGGCTTCCGCGACGACCGCCCCGAGGACGAGCTGATCGAGAAGTGGGTCGGTCACTACCGGACCGACGACGTCCTGGTCACCGGAGCCTGGCTGCCCGCGGGCGAGTTCGGTGCCGGGCCGATGCCCGTGGCGACCTACGCCAGTCTCGACAAGACGCTCAACGCCGGCCGCGAGGTCGTCCCGCTCCGGATGATCACCGACGTCACCACGAGCGCCAGCCACCGCCGCCAGGGGCTGCTGCGCCGCCTGATCGAGGACGACCTCGACGACGCTGTCGCGAAGGGGGTGCCGATCGCCGCGCTGACCGCGTCGGAGGCGACGATCTACGGCCGCTGGGGGTTCGGTCCGGCGACGTTCCGCCAGGGCGTCGAGGTCGACACCACCCCCGGTTTCGAGCTGCGCTCCTCCACCGACCCCGGTCGGGTCGAGCTGATCGAGCCGATCGATGCCTGGCCGCACGTGAAGGCCGTCTTCGACACCTTCCACGCCCGTCAGCGCGGATCCGTCGAGTGGCCGGCTCCCTACCGCGACATCCACACCGGCGCCTACAACTTCGAGAGCGGTGGCGCCGACCGCAAGCTCCGGGCGGCCGTGCACCTCGACGGCGCCGGAGCGGTCGACGGCTTCCTGATCTTCAAGCACGGCGAGAAGTACTCCGTCCGCATCGAGGAGATGATCGCGCTGACCCCGGAGGCGCAGCTCGGGATGTGGTCGTTCCTGGGCCGGATGGACCGGATCAGGACGGTGACCTTCAACCTCTTCCACCCCGACGACCCACTGGTCTGGGCGCTCACCGACATGAACCGCGCGAAGACCACCGAGGTCCAGGAGTTCCTCTGGATCCGCATCCTCGACGTCCCTCGTGCGCTCGCGGCCAGGCCGTGGACCGCCGACGGGACGGTCGTCCTCGAGGTCGACGACGCCCAGGGCCATGCGGCAGGGCGCTTCGAGGTCGCCACGCGCGACGGCGTCGCGACCGTCGCGCGCACCGACCAGCCTGCCGACGTACGCCTCACCGCGGAGACCCTCGGCGCGCTCTACCTGGGTGCGGTCGGGATCCGGACGCTCCACCGCGCGGGTCGCCTGGACGGCACCGACGAGGCCGTACGCCGGTTCGCCGGCATGGCCGACCTGGGCGAGCAGCCCTACTGCCTCACGGGGTTCTGAGCGACAGGCTCGTCCCGAGGAGGTCGCCGAGCCGGGAGACCTCGGCCCGCGCCACCTCCAGCGCGTCGCCCGCCAGGGCCGCGGAGACGTCCACGGTGTCCCCCTCGATCCGCCAGGTCCCGGCCACGACGCCGTCCACCACGACCGGGCGGGCGCCACGGGTCATGTCGGTGCGGTGCGAGGAAGGCACGACCCAGGTGTCCTTGGTGCCGGGCCCCATCACCCAGTCGTCCTTGCCCGGGAGGAGGACCACCGACGTCGTCGGCTGCTCGGCCGCGAGCTCGTCGGCGTGCTCGGCGAGGATCCACCGGCGATCGCCCTCGACGTCGAGCTCGACGATCCGGTCCTCCACCTCCGTCCACCACCGCGCCAGCCGGGAGCGGCCGGCGCTGAGGCCGCCGCCGAGCCAGTGGTCGAGGTGCTCGGGCGTGGCGGGTCCGTAGGCAGCGAGGTAGTCGAGGACGGCGAACGGCCCGGCCTGGTCGAGCGGCCAGATCCCTGCCCAGGTGGGCGCAGCAGCCGGGCTCTGCAGCACGAGCGGGCCGTCGAGGTCGGGGCCGAGGGCGATGTCGCCCTGCCAGGCGAAGGGCTTGAGGAAGGTGTAGTTGGGCTCGGCGAACTCCCGCGCGAGGTGGGCGAACCTCGCGACCCCGGCGAGCTCGTCCGCCACCGCCTGCGGGGCGACCGGGCCGGCGGCCACGACGCCGCGGACGACCTCGCGCAGGTCCGGCCACTCGTCGGGCGGGAGCGCGTAGTGGTCGACCCAGCTCTTCAGCGCCCACTGCCGTCCCGCCGACCGGAGCGCGAGGTAGGCGCCCGCGGTCTCGGGCGCCATCACCTGCACCGACCCGCGGAACGAGAAGGTGCGCATCAGCCGGCCGTCGGCCAGGGCCCGCCCCACCTCCCCCGGCGCTCCCGGCGACGCGAGGCGGCGGCGTACGGCGAGGTCGGGGTCGGATGCCGAAGACGGAGACCGCTGCCAGCGTGCGGACCACCTCCGAGGCGTCGGCCGCGCCGGCCAGGAGGTGCTGGCGCCCCAGGCGCCACGACAGCGCCTGCTGCCGGGTCACCTGCATGGTCGCCACGTCGGGACCTACTCGGAGTCCTCGCGAGCCTTGCGCTCCTCGAAGGCGGCCGTGGCCCTGGCCGCGCGCGTCTCGACCCGCCGGGCGAACTCCTCGCGCTGCCGGTCGAGGATGAAGTAGGACGCGATGCCGGAGATCAGGAAGGCCAGGATCACGGCCAGGAACAGGTTGTAGCGACCGCCGAGGACCAGCGCCATGACGCCGATGACGATGCCGAGCGAGGCGAGGAACAGCACGATCCTCAGCACGGTGTAGATGACGAACTCCTTCACGCACTCCAGCCTAGGACGTGCCCGACTACATTGGAGGAATGCTGAAGGTCCTGCTCGTCGTCGCCGTGATCGCGTTCGTCGTGTGGACCCTGGTCAGGCTGACGCTGCGGCGTCTCGAGGGTGGCAGCGGTGGCTCACGCCCGCGGGTGATCGGACCCGACGACGACCCCGACTTCCTGCGCGGCCTCGACCGGCCACGCAAGCCCGACGACAGCTGACCGCTCCTGCCGCGAGGCTCTCGGCGTAGGAGTGCTGGCTCCCCGAGCCGAAGAAGAAGTTGATCCCGACGAAGTTGAACCACAGGGTCGCGACGCCGAGCAGCGCCAGGAGTGCGGCGTTGCGGCCGCGCCATCCGGCCGTCGCCCGGGCGTGGAGGTAGGCGGCGTAGACCACCCAGGTGATGAACGCCCACACCTCCTTGGGGTCCCAGTTCCAGTAGGCGCCCCAGGCCTGGTGGGCCCAGATGGGTCCGGTGATCAGCACCGCGAAGGTCCACACCGGGAAGCCGAACGCGTGCATCCGGTAGGACAGCCGGTCCAGCTTGGCGAGGTCGGGCACCCGGGCGAGGTAGCCCTTCTCGGCGGTCGACCGGCTCTTGACCAGGTAGAGGATCGAGAGCAGCCCGCCGATCGTGAAGGCTCCGGTGGAGATCACCGCCGAGACCACGTGGATCACGAGCCAGTACGAGTTGAGGGCGTCGGGCAGCGGCAGGACCGCGTCGTCGAGGGCCAGGAACGCGGCCATCAGCGCGGCCACGACGAACGTCGAGACCAGCGGGCCCAGCCACTCGGTGCCCCACACCCGGCTGGCGACCAGGAAGACGAGGGCCACCACGAAGGTGCCGGTGATGGTGAACTCGTACATGTTGCCCCACGGCACCCGGTTGGGGTCGGCGGCCAGCCCGCGCCCCACGAGCGCGACGAAGTGCACCAGGACGGCGAAGGACATCAGGACGATGCCGAGGCGCCCGGCCAGCGCCGTACGGTGGTTCTCGACCTCCTCGTCCGCGCCGAGGGAGCGCAGGCCGGCGAGCTCGACGAAGTAGGCGAGCATGGCCAGGAAGTAGAGGACTCCCGCGCCGATCACGCCCTGGTAGCTGAAGACTTCCCACTGTGCGTCGGTCACGACGCCTCCTTCTCAGATCCCTGCAGGGACTTCACGATCTCGTCCAGCTCGGTGCTCTCACCCGGCATGGCGCCGTTGGAGCGGTCGAGGCGGGCGACCTCGACGAGGGTGGTGCCGTCCTCGCGTCGTCGGGCCCGGACCCAGACCCGGCGCGGCCGGATGAAGAGCGAGCCGAGCAGCCCGATCAGGGCCGTCACGACGCCGATCAGGGCCACCTTGGTGCCGGGGCTGCGGCTGATCTGGATCTTGTTCCAGCGCTGGAGCCCGTCGAACGTCACGCTGCCCAGGCCGTCGGGGAGCGTCACGGTGTCGCCGGGTCGCAGGTCCATCCGGAACGGCTGCCCGTTGGCCTTCATCAGCTGCGTCGCCTTGGCCTTGTCGAGGACGTAGACCGAGGCGCTGGTGCCGTCGTCGAGCCCCACGTCGCCGGTGTAGACCTGCAGCGAGACCAGCGGGTCGAGCGCGTCGCCCCAGATCGAGGCCGGCATGGTCAGGTTGCCGTCGGCGTCCTTGCCCATCGCGAAGGTCGGGTAGAACGTGCCCTCCAGGCCGAGCTGCTCGGGTCGGGCGTCGGGTGCCTTGACCACGCCGAACGACTCGAACGTCTGGGCGTTGGTCGGCAGGAAGACGCTCGGTCCGTCCTGCACGATGTTGCCGTCACCGTCGCGGACGGTGATGACGGGCGCGTAGCCGTGACCGATCAGGAAGACGTCGGTGCCACCGATGGTGAGGGGGTGGTTGACCTTGAGGTCGTACTTCTTGGTCTCGGCCCCCGGCTCCGTGGTGTAGTCGAGGTGCGCGACGAACTCGCGCGCCATCCCGGCCCGTTGGCCCTTGGTGACCCACGAGACGTCGAAGTCGGTGATGCTGAAGGAGAACGGCTCCATGACGGCCGGGTCGAACAGGTTGCCCGGCGCGAAGTCGTCGTACTGGGTCAGGTTGTTGGCGAAGCCGAAGTCCTTGCCGTTGAACATGATGACGCCGCCCTTGTAGCCGAAGAGGCTGCCGGCGGCGACGCCGACCAGGACGACGATCACGGCGAAGTGGAAGACCAGGTTGCCGGCCTCGCGGAGATAGCCCTTCTCGGCGGAGACGGCGTCGGATCCCTCGAGCCGGTCGACCCGGAACCGCCGGCGGCGCAGCACGTCGTCCGCCAGGCGCAGGACCTCCTCGGGGTCCTCGTCGCAGGTGTAGGACGTGCTCTCCGGCAGCCGCAGGAGCTGGCGCGGCGCCTTGGGCGGGCGGGCCCGCAGCGCGCGCGCGTAGACGAACAGGCGCGGGATGATGCAGCCGACCAGCGAGATCATCAGCAGGATGTAGATCGCGGAGAACCACACCGAGCCGTAGACCGAGAAGAGGTCCAGCCGGTCCCAGATCGGGGCCAGCCTGGGGTGGCTGTCGCGCCACTGCGTGACCTTCAACGAGTCGATGTTCTCCTGCGGGATCACCGAGCCCGGGATCGCAGCGAGGGCGAGCAGCAGCAGGAGCACGAGCGCCGTACGCATCGAGGTGAGCTGGCGCCACGACCAGCGGGCGAGCTCGCGGACGTTGAGGTCCGCAGGCAGCGCCGTGGCCTGGCGGTCGTCGGACGGCCGCTTCTGGAGATCGCTCACACCGGCACCGAGAATCCCTGGACGACCTGGAGCTGCAGCCACTGCACGATGCGGTCCCACCAGCCCGTCACGAGCAGGACGCCCGACCACGATCATCATCAGGCCGCCGATGCGCATGATCAGCACCTGGTGGCGACGGATCGCCGTGAAGGCGCGGAGCATCCGGCGGTAGGCCACGGCGGCCGCGATGAACGGCAGGCCCAGGCCGAGCGCGAAGACCCCGGAGAGCACCGCACCGCGGCCCGCGGTCGCCTCGTTGACGGACAGGACGTTGATCGCGGCCAGGGTCGGTCCGACGCACGGCGTCCAGCCGACGCCGAACAGGAAGCCGAGCAGGGGGGCCGCGGCCAGCCCGACGGCCGGCACCTTGTGGACGCGCCAGTCGCGCTGGAGGAAGCCGATCCCGCCGAGGAAGGCGATGCCCAGCAGGATCGTCAGGACGCCGAGGACCAGGTTGAGCTCGCGGGTGTGGGTGAACAGCCACGCGCCCGCCGCGCCGGTGAGGCTGCCCAGCAGCACGAAGACGACCGAGAAGCCGAGCACGAACAGGACGGCTCCGGTGACCATCCGGCTGCGGCGGGCGTCCTCGAGGTCGGCGCCCGAGAGCCCGGTGGCGTAGGACAGGTAGCCCGGCAGCAGCGGGATCACGCACGGGCTGAAGAAGGAGATCAGCCCGGCGAGCAGCGCGACCGGCAGGGCGAGGATCAGCGACCCGGACAGGGCCGTCTCCTGGAAGAAGTCACTCATCGAGGACCGCGTCGACCAGTGAGATCAGGGTCTGGGTGGTGGGGATCCGGCCCTGCACGGACGCCGCGACCCGGCCCTCGGGGTCGAGCACCACCGTGCTCGGGATCGAGCGCGGGTTGAGGGTGCCGGCGAAGGACAGCAGGGCCCGCCCGTCGGGTGAGTAGAGCGAGTCGTAGGGGACGTCGTTGGTGCGGATGAACGCCTGGGCCTTCTCCGCCGACGAGTCCCGGATGTTGAGCCCGAGGAAGGTGACCGTGTCGCCCAGCTCGGTGGCCGCCTCGTTGAGGTCGGGCTGCTCGACGCGGCACGGCGGGCACTCCGACCACCAGATGTTGATCACGACCGGCTTGCCACGGAGGTCGGCGAGGTCGACGTCGGTGCCGTCGAGGTCGGCTCCGGTCAGCTCGACCGGGTCACCGCGGTCGGCGGCGGCGACCTCGACGGGCACGCCCTCACCGCTGATGTAGCCCTTGTCGCCGGTCCCGGACAGGCTGGAGCAGCCCACCAGGACGAGCAGGCAGGCCAGCGCGACCGGGAGTGCAGCGAAGGTGCGGAGGAGCTTCAGGGCCGGTCCTCCTGCGCGGAGCCACCGGACGAGAACGGGGCGGAGCGGTCGCCGGCCGGGATCAGGTCGCCGGCCGGCTCTGAGTAGCGCACCTGCACCATCCGGTCGCCGTCGAAGACGACGCTGGTGAGCGAGCAGAGCGTGCACTGACGGGTCTTGGGGTGGTGCAGGTAGCTGCGCTTCTCCAGGAAGAGCCGGGTGGTCCAGATCGGCAGCTGGTGGGACACGATGACGGCCTCGTGGCCACGGGCGGCGTCGCGGGCGTCGTGGATCGCGGCGACCATCCGCCCGGCGATCTCGTCGTAGGGCTCGCCCCACGACGGCTTGAGCGGGTTGTACATGTGGCGCAGCAGCTGCGGCTTGCGCAGGAAGGTCTTCGCGCCGCCGTCGAAGTTGACGCCCTGGAAGCGGTTGCTCGACTCGATCACCCGGGTGTCGAGCACCGGCACCAGGCCGCGGGCGGCGGCGAGCGGCGCGGCCGTCTGCTGGGCGCGCTCGAGCGGTGACGTACGCATGTGGACGATGTCGCGGTCGCCGACCGTCTCGGCGATCCGCTGCGCCATCCGGTTGCCGAGGGCGGAGAGGTGGAAGCCGTCGAGGCGGCCGTAGAGCACGCCCTCGGGGTTGTGGACCTCGCCGTGGCGCAGCAGGTGGACCGTGGTCTGCTCAGCCATCTCAGTGACCTCCTGCCGCGGCGGCCGCGCGGGCAGCCGCCGGGAGCGCGTCGATGACGGTCGAGATCGCCCGGTCGTCGTGGGCAGCCGAGACGAACCACGCCTCGTAGGCCGACGGGGGCAGGTAGACCCCCTGGTCGAGCATGGAGTGGAAGAACGCGGCGTAGGCCGTCGTGTCCTGCTGGCTGGCGCCGAAGAAGTCGCGGACCGGGGCCTCGCGGAAGAAGACGGAGAACATGGTGCCGGCGGCCTGCACCGTGTGCGGCATGCCCGCCGCCGCGAGGTGCTCGGAGGCGGCGGCGCGGATCGTCGCCGCGGTCTCGTCGAGCTGCGCATAGACCTCGGGGGTCGCCAGCCGGAGGGTGGCCAGACCGGCGGTCGTGGCGACAGGGTTCCCCGACAGCGTGCCGGCCTGGTAGACCGACCCCTCGGGCGCGAGGTGCGCCATCAGGTCCGCCCGACCACCGAAGGCCGCGGCGGGGAAGCCGCCACCCATCACCTTGCCGAACGTCATCAGGTCGGGGGTCCACCCCTCGATCGCGCCGTCGAGGCCCCAGCCGCCCTGCTGGGTGGCGCGGAAGCCCGTCATCACCTCGTCGCTGATGAACAGTGCGCCGTGGGTGCGGCAGGTCTCGGCGAGGAACGCGTTGAAGCCGGGGGCGGGCGGGACGACGCCCATGTTGCCGGGCGAGGCCTCGGTGATCAGGCACGCGATCCGCGGGCCGTGCGCCGCGAAGGCCGCCGTCACCGCGTCGCGGTCGTTGTAGGGCAGCACCAGGGTCTCCGCCGCGGACGATGCGGGTACGCCGCTGGTGCCGGGGACCGCGAGCGTCGCGACGCCGGAGCCCGCCTCGGCGAGCAGGGTGTCGACGTGCCCGTGGTAGCAGCCGGCGAACTTCACGACGAGGTCGCGCCCGGTCGCGCCGCGCGCGAGCCGGATGGCGGACATGGTCGCCTCGGTGCCGGACGAGACGAAGCGGACCCGCTCGACGGGGGTGCGCGCGACGATCTCCTCGGCCAGCTCGACCTCCGGCTCGGTGGGCGTGCCGTAGGACGTACCGCGGGCCACCGCGCCGGCGACCGCCGCCTGCACGTCGGGGTGCGCGTGGCCGAGCAGCATCGGGCCCCACGAGCAGATCAGGTCGACGTAGTCGTTGCCGTCGGCGTCGGTGAGCCACGCTCCGGAGGCAGAGGTGATGAAGCGAGGGGTGCCACCGACGGCGGTGAACGCGCGGACCGGCGAGTTGACGCCTCCCGGGGTCACGGCCCGTGCTCGCTCGAACAGGGCCTCGCTCGCCGCGGTCGTGGCGGGGCTGGTCGACGAGGTCGCGGAGGTCACCGACTCATTGTCACGCAGTCGTGCAAGGGAGCCCCATCCGGACTGCACGCAGCCTCGAACCCTGTGCACTGGCCCACACGTGAACTCGCGCGTAACTTGGGTTCAACAATCCTCGTTGGACAGGTGTGCGTGGGTCCGGAGGGGGCATCATGACACTGGCTGCCACCAGCTGAACGAGCAAGGGGAGTGCATCGCATGTCGAGTTCCGCCCGGCTGCACCGAGCGACCGCCATCATCCCGCTGGCGGTGCTCTCCGCTGCGTGGACGGCGAGCCTCATGGGCGGCATCGGATCAGCCAGCGCCGACCCCGAAGGCTCCCAGACCCTCCCCGACGGCACCGCCCTCCCCGCCGCCGCGATCCAGGCCCCCGCCAGCGTCGGAGACGCCGTCAGCCGCGAGGCCGCCCTCACACCCGGCTCCGCGAGCGACATCCCGCAGGGCGCCCTCTCCGCCTACCAGCGCGCCGAGGCCGTGATCAACAAGGCCGACCCGGGCTGCAGCCTCCCGTGGGAGCTCATCGCCGCCATCGGCCGCGTGGAGTCGGACCACGGTCGCTTCGGCGGCAGCTCCCTCGACGCCAAGGGCGTGGCCCGCCCCGGCATCTACGGCGTGGCGCTCAACGGCAAGAACAACACCCAGCAGATCGCCGACACCGACGGCGGGCAGTACGACAACGACACCCGCTTCGACCGGGCTGTCGGCCCGATGCAGTTCATCCCCTCGACCTGGTCGGTCGTGGGCGTCGACGGTGACAGCGACGGCACCCGCAACCCGCAGGACATCGACGACGCCGCCCTGGCCACGGCCGTCTACCTCTGCTCGGGCGAGGACGACCTGTCCGGCGAGAAGGGCCAGCGCGCCTCGGTCTACCGCTACAACCACTCCAACGACTACGTCGACCTGGTCCTGTCGATCATGCAGGCCTACATGGACGGCGACTTCAGCGCGGTGCCGAACTCGACGCCGACCACCGCCGTGATCACGCCTTCCACCTCCCCCACCGGCGACGGCAAGGGAGACAAGGGCGGTGACAAGGGCTCGAAGGGGACCAAGGGCGGTCAGGAGGAGAGCACGCCGACCAAGAACCCGACGCCGACCTCCACCCCGACCCCCACCATCACTGCCGACTCCGACTCCGACTCCGACGACCACGCCCACCGCGACGCCGACGTCGAGCCCCACCAAGAACCCGACCGTCGTGCCGACCACCCCGACGACGCTGCCGACGCTCCCGATCCCGACGACGTTGCCGACCCTCCCGATCCCGACGACCCTGCCGCCGCTCCTGACGCCGCTCCAGGCAGCGACGCAGTGCCTCGCCCAGGGACTGGTCGACAACCTGCTCAACGCCAACGATCCCTTCGACCAGTGCGTCGCGAACCTGCTCAACCCCTGAGTCGGACCTGATCTCCGCCGCACACGCGCCGCCCCGGCGCTCCGGTGGTCGAGGAAGGCGCCCTGGCGCCCCCGGTGGTCGAGGAAGGCGCCCTGGCGCCTGTCACGAGACCCCCGGCTCCGGCTGGGAGGTTTCGTGACGGGACTTCGTCCCTCCTCAACCACCGGTGGGCGCCTCGCGAGATCCCACCCGGTGGTCGAGGAAGGCGCCCTGGCGCCTGTCACGAGACCTCTGACCGGGAGTGCGGTCGCCGTGACGCGCCAGCCACGTCACCACGACCGCACTCTCGAGTCCCGCTCGACGACCCGGTTTCGTGACGGTCGCTGCGCGACCTCCTCAACCACCGAAGGTCCGCCCGGTGGTCGAGGAAGGCGCCCTGGCGCCTGTCACGAGACCCCGCCATCCACAGATCGGCACACCGCTCTGGCGCACCGAGGGCCGGGCACTCCACCCTGACCGGATGCCCCACGTCTACATCCTCCGGTGCGCCGACGACAGCTTCTACGTCGGCAGCACGTGGGACCTCGAACGCCGCATCAGCGAGCACAACCTCGGCCTCGGAGCGGCGTACACCCGTCGCCGGCGACCCGTGGAGCTCGTCTGGTGCGCCGACTACGACCGGGTCGACGAGGCGTTTGCCATGGAGAAGCGGATCCAGGGCTGGTCACGCGCCAAGCGCCAGGCCTTGGTCGACGGCGACACCGATCGGCTTCCCGGCCTGGCCAGCCGGAGCTGGACAGCGCAACAGGAGCGTCGGCGATCTGGCGAACCAGGTGGGCCGGTTTCGTGACGGTCGCTGCGCGACCTCCTCAACCATCGAACGTCCGCCGGTGGTCGAGAAGCGACCCGGTTTCGTGACGGTCGCTGCGCGACCTCCTCAACCACCGCGCACGCCGTGACGCTCAGCGGCGCAGGAGGCGGGCGGCCTCGGAGGCCCAGTAGGTCAGGATCACGTCGGAGCCGGCGCGGCTGATCGAGGTGAGGGTCTCGAGGATGGCGGCCTCGCGGTCGATCCAGCCGTGGGCGGCGGCGGCCTCGACCATGGCGTACTCGCCGGAGACGTTGTAGGCCGCGACGGGTACGTCGACGGCGTCGCGCACGCGGCGGATCACGTCGAGGTAGGCGAGGGCGGGCTTGACCATGACGATGTCCGCACCCTGCGCCACGTCGAGGAGGACCTCGCGGACGCCCTCGACGGCGTTGGCGGGGTCCTGCTGGTAGGTCCGGCGGTCGCCGATCAGCGAGGAGTCGACCGCCTCGCGGAAGGGGCCGAAGAAGGCGGAGGCGTACTTCGCGGAGTAGGCCAGGACCGAGACGTGGCTGTGCTCGGCGGCGTCGAGCGCCTGCCGGACCACGGCGACCTGACCGTCCATCATGCCGCTGGGACCGACCATGTCGACACCGGCGGCAGCCTGCGCGAGCGCCATGTCGGCGTAGGCCGCCAGGGTCTGGTCGTTGTCGACCTCACCGTCGGGCGTGAGCAGTCCGCAGTGGCCGTGGTCGGTGAACTCGTCGAGGCACAGGTCCGACATCACCGTGAGCTGGTCGCCGACCTCGGCGACCACGTCGGTGATCGCCAGGTTGAGGACGCCGGCGGGATCGATCGCCCCCGAGCCGGTCGCGTCCTTGTGCTCGGGGATGCCGAAGAGCATGACGCCGCCCAGCCCGAGCTCGGCCGCCTCGGTCACGGCCTGCTTGAGCGAGTCGCGTGAGTGCTGCACGACGCCGGGCATCGAGGCGATCGGTCGCGGTTCGGCTGCGCCCTCCCGCACGAACACCGGCAGCACCAGCGAGCTGGGCACCACGTGGGTCTCGGCGACCATGCGTCGCAGCGCAGGGGTACGACGGAGCCGGCGGGGGCGGATGAGCGGGGTCTCGACCTGGAACTCGTCAGTCACCCGCCCATCCTCCCCCAACCGTGATGACTACTTGGCGCGGGCCTTCCGGCGCCCCGACGCGGTGCGCTCGCTCGGCCGGGTGACGGGCTCGCCGCTCTCCAGCATCGCGAGGCGGCGCGAGGAGCCGAAGTCGGCCAGGGCGTCGACGAGGACCTCCACGTCGGGCGTGGGCGCGAGGACGTCGACGCGCAGGCCGTGCTCCTCGGCGGTCTTGGCGGTGGCCGGCCCGATCACGGCGATGATCGTCGACGGGTGCGGCTTGCCGGCGATGCCGACGAGGTTGCGCACGGTCGAGGACGAGGTGAAGACCACCGCGTCGAACTTGCCCGTCTTGATCGCGTCGCGGACCGGCGCCGGCGGCGGGGTGGCCCGCACGGTGCGGTAGGCGGTGACGTCGTCGCACTCCCAGCCGAGGTCGATCAGGCCGGCGACGAGGTTCTCCGTCGCGATGTCGGCGCGCGGCAGGAAGACCCGGTTGATCGGGTCGAGCAGCGCGTCGTAGGGCGGCCACTCCTCGAGCAGGCCGGCCGCGGACTGCTCACCGGCCGGCACCAGGTCGGCACGCAGGCCCCAGGCCGCGATGGCCTGGGCGGTCTTGTCGCCGACCGCGGCGATCTTGAGGCCGGAGAACGCACGCGCGTCGAGGCCGTACTCCTCGAACTTCTCGCGGACGGCCTTCACCGCGTTGACCGACGTGAAGGCGATCCACTCGTAGCGGCCCTCGACGAGACCGCGGACGGCCTTGTCCATCTGGAGCGGGTTGCGCGGCGGCTCGACCGAGATGGTGGGCACCTCCTCGGGCACGGCGCCGTAGTCGCGGAGGCGACGCGACAGCGAACCTGCCTGCTCCTTGGTGCGGGGCACCAGCGCACGCCAGCCGAAGAGCGGCTTGGTCTCGAACCACGACAGGGTCTGGCGCAGGTCGACGACGTCACCGATCACCGTGATCGCCGGCGGGGCGATGCGGGCGGCGCGCACGTCGGCGGCGACGTTGGCCAGGGTCGAGATGAGCGTCTGCTGCTCGGTCGTCGTGCCGACGCGGGTCATCGCGACGGGCGTCTCGGGCGAGCGGCCGGCCTCGATGAGGGCAGCGGCGGTCTCGCCGATGCTGCCGACCCCGGACAGCAGGACGAGGGTGCGGTCGTCGGCGTAGGCGCTCCAGTCGACCTTCTCGCCGCAGGTGACGACGGCCATCTCCCGGTGGCGCTTGGTGGTCAGCGGGATGCCGGCGTAGGCCGGGACGGCGCTGACGGAGGAGACACCGGGCACGACCTCGAAGCCGACGCCCGCCTTGACGCAGGCCTGCGCCTCCTCGGGGCCGGAGGCGTAGAGGAACGGGTCGCCGATCATCAGGCGCACCACGCGCTGCTTCTTGCCGTGGCGTACGACGACCTTGGCGCGGGCGGCGTGCGTCAGGGGCTGGCCGTCCTCACCGAAGCCACCGTCGACGATCTCCGGGCCGTCCTCACCCTCGGCGAGGCCGAGGATCGAGCGGACGAGGTCGGCGTGCTCCGGCGCCTCGGTCACGACGACCTCGGCGGTCTCGATGAGCTCCACGGCGCGCACCGTCAGCAGACCCGGGTCTCCCGGTCCACTGCCGACGAACGACACCCAGCCGTGGGCGGTGGCCGCCTTGACCTCGGGGGTGCTGGCCTGCGGGGTCTGTACTCGCGTCATGCGTGCTGGTTCCTCACTGGTGGTCCCTGTTCGAGAGATGCCGTCATCAGGTCTGCTGCTCCCTCGTCGAGCATCTCGCTCGCGAGGCGTGTTCCGAGGGCCGCGGCGTCGGCGACCGGTCCGGTGGCGCTCATCCGGATGGAGAGCCCGCCGTCCTCGGAGAGGGCCACGGCTCGCAGCCACAGCTCCACTCCGTCCTCCCCCTCGACGACCTCCGCCAGGGCACCCAGCGGGGCCGAGCAGCCGGCCTCGAGGGTGGACAGGACGGCACGTTCGGCGGTGACCGCGGCGCGGGTGGCGTCGTCGTCCAGCTGCGCCAGCTCGGCGACCAGGTCGGCGTCGTCCGAGCGGCACTCGACGGCGAGCGCACCCTGGCCGGGCGCGGGGAGCATCTGGAGCGGGTCGAGGACCTCGGTGACCTCGTCGAGCCGGCCCAGCCGGGCCAGTCCGGCGCGGGCCAGGACGACCGCGTCGACCTCGCCCTCGCGGACCTTGCGGATCCGGGTGTCGACGTTGCCGCGGATGCCCCGGAGGTCGAGGCCCAGGCCGAGCGCGGCGAGCTGGCTCACCCGTCGCGGGGAGCCGGTGCCGAGGCGGCTGCCGACGGGCAGCTCGCCCAGCGTCAGTCCGTCGCGGGCGATGACGACGTCGCGCGGGTCCTCGCGCAACGGCACCGCGGCCAGCGCGATCCCGTCGGCGGGTGCGGTCGGCAGGTCCTTGAGCGAGTGGACCGCGACATCGACCCGGCCGGCCAGGAGGGCGTCCCGGAGAGCGCTGACGAACACTCCGGTGCCTCCGATGGTGGCCAGCGGGGCCGAGCTCTGGTCGCCCTCGGTCGCGATCTCGACGAGCTCGACCTCGCGCCCGAGACGGTCGCGGATGAGGTCGGCCACGTGGCCGGACTGGGTGGTGGCCAGCGCGGAGGCACGGGTGCCGAGGCGCAGGGCGGTGGTGCTCACGGCTGCCCCTCCGCCCGCGTCATCCGGTCGACGGCCTCGGGGTCGAGGCGGAACAGCTCGGCCAGTGCGGCGGTGTAGGAGACGGCCGGCTCGGCGTCGGCGAGCTCCTTGACCCGGACGGTCGGCTCGTGGAGCAGCTTGTCGGCGACCCGGCGGACCGTCTGCAGCACCTCGGCGCGGGTGGCGTCGTCGAGGTCGGGCAGGCGGGCGGCGAGGCGCGCCATCTCGGCGTCGACCACGGAGGTCGCCATCGAGCGCAGCGCCACGACGGTCGGGGTGACGCTGGCCTGCCGGCGTACGGCGAGGAAGGCGGCGATCTCCTGCCCGACGATGGTGCGTACGTCGTCGACGCCGGCGGTGGCCTCGAGTCCGCGGAGCTCGTCGGCGAGGCCGGCGAGGTTGATCAGCTCGACGCCCGGCAGGTCGGCCAGCGCGGGGTCGACGTCGTGCGGCAGGGCGAGGTCGATCACGGTGAGCGGGCGGTCGCTGCCGCCGCGCGCGGTGACCACGTCGGCGAGCCGGACCAGCGGCTCCGGAGCACCGGTGCACGACACGACGAGGTCGGCGTCCGCCAGCTCGCCGACCAGGGCGCCCAGCGGGAGCGAGGTCGCGCCGTACTCGGCAGCCAGCCGCTCGGCGTTGGACGAGGTGCGGTTGAGCACGGAGATGCTCGCGGCACCGCCGCGGGCGAGGTGGGCCACGGCGAGCGAGGCCATCGCGCCGGCTCCGATGACGACGGTGCGGGCACCGGAGACGGCGACGCTGCTGCGCTCGAGTGCGGCGCTGACGAGGGACGGGGCAGCGCGGTCGATGTCGGTCTCGGCGTGGGCACGCTTGCCGACCCGCAGGGCCTGCTGGAAGAGGGTGTTGAGGGCGGGGCCGACGGTGCCGTGCTCCTGGCCGACCCGCAGCGCGTCGCGGGTCTGGCCGAGGATCTGGCCCTCGCCGACGACCATCGAGTCGAGTCCGGCCGCGACCTGGAACAGGTGCGAGACGGCGCCCTCGTCGTAGTGGACGTAGAGGTGTGGCAGCAGCGCCTCGGTGGACTTCTCGGCGCGGGCGACGAGCAGCCCGGACAGGTCCTCGACCGAGCCGTGGAAGCGGTCGACCTCGGCGTAGACCTCGAGGCGGTTGCAGGTGACGATCGCGGTGGCCTCGGTGACGTGCTCGCCACCCACGACGTCGGCGATCAGCTTGACCACGCCGTCGGGGTCGAGCGCGAGCCGCTCGAGGAGGTCCACCGGGGCCGACTTGTGGGAGATCCCCACCACCAGAACACTCATGCGCGTACTCGCTTCGCTCCGTGCGCGCACGAGGCACTCGACACGCTGCACTGGATGGTTCGCTCGCTTCGCTCGTTCACGACGCATCCTCCGTCCGGGGCGCGACCGACTTGCGCTGCTCGTGGTAGGCGAGGATCTGCAGCTCGATGGACAGGTCCACCTTGCGTACGCCGACGCCGTCCGGCACCGAGAGGACCGACGGCGCGAAGTTGAGGATGCTCGTGATGCCGGCGGCGACCATCCGGTCGGCCACGGCCTGGGCGGCGATCGCGGGCGTCGCGATGACACCGATCGAGACGTCGTGCTCACCGACGATGGACTCGAGGTCCTCGAAGGAGCGGACGTCGAGACCTGCGACGACCTCGTCCTTGCGGTCCGGGTCGGCGTCGAGGAGGGCCACGACGCGGAAGCCGCGGCTGCGGAAGCCGGAGTAGTTGGCGAGCGCGTGGCCGAGGTTTCCGATGCCCACGATGACCACGGGCCAGTCCTGCGTCACGCCGATCTCGCGAGCGATCTGGTAGTGGAGGTACTCCACGTCGTAGCCGACGCCGCGGGTGCCGTAGCTGCCGAGGTAGGAGAGGTCCTTGCGGAGCTTGGCGCTGTTGACGCCGGCCGAGGCGGCGAGCTCTTCGCTCGAGCACGTGGTGGTGCCCTCCTCGGTGAGCGAGGTCAGGGCACGCAGGTACACGGGAAGCCTGGCGACGGTTGCCTCGGGAATGTCCCGGGCAGAGTCGGGGGTCCGTGCGGTCACAGCTTTGCTTCTCTCCAGCCAGGTGACGGGGATCGCCTGACTCCGTCACTGTAGGAGTTTGTGAACGAAGGAACAAAACGAGACGAGCACGGGCTAGCACATGTGAGATGACCCACCCCACAGGGGGGTCCCTCGACTTGCGCGAAGGGCCTCCGAGGGCGTATCCGGACTCGCGCGGGCGTGCTCCGACCGCGTCGCCGTCAGGCCACGATCTCGCGCAGCATCCGGTCGGAGGCGAGCAGCGCGTCGCGGTCGTACGTCGACCCGCTGGCCAGCAGCTCGTCGGCGGCGGTCCGCTCGGCCAGCGCCGCGAGGTGACGTCGCACGGTGTCGGGGCTCCCCGCCACCGCACGGTCGAGCGACGCCTCGACGCGCTGCCGCAGCTGGCTCGGCCACGAGGAGCCGCGGATGGCGGCCGGGCTCTGCAGCGGCGGGAACTCACCGGTCCGGCGCGACACCGCCATCGCCCACGCCTCGGGAAGGGCGAGCTCGCGCGCGGCCGCGTCGTCGTCGGCCACGAGCACGTCGAGCGAGATGGTCACCCGCGGAGCGCTCGCGTCGTGGGGGCGGAACGACCGGCGGTAGCCGGCCAACAGCTCGGGGAGCTCGGCGGACTGGAGAACCGGACCACCCACGACGACGGGCAGCCCGAGCCGCGCGGCGACCTCCAGGCCGCGGCCGGTGGCGAGCAGGTGCACGGGGATGGTGCGGCCGGTGGCCGGGCGCGCGGTCACCTCGGCCGTGCCGTCGAGGAAGCGGCGCAGCTCGACCACGTCGGCCTCGAACGAGTCCGGGTCGTCGAGGTCGCGGCGGAGGGCGCGGCGGACGGGCGGGGTGAATCCCAGCGAGCGACCGAGCCCCAGGTCGACGCGGCCCGGGTGGAGCGCGTCGAGCACCAGGAACTGCTCGGCGACGACGAGGGGCTGGTGCAGCGGCAGCATCACACCGCCCGAGCCGATCCGGATGCGGGAGGTGCGCGCGCCGATCGCCGCCAGCAGGACTGCCGGCGCGCCGGATGCGATCCCCGGAACTGCGTGGTGCTCCGCCACCCAGAAGCGGTCGTAGCCGGCGTCCTCGGCGCGCGCGGCGCGATCCACCGTGTCCCCCAGGGCGTCGGCGTCCGACGAGCCGAGCCGTGACCTGGAGCGGTCGAGGAGGGAGAGCTTCACCTCCGCCTCAACGCATCAGCCCCCGGTCGTCTTCCGACGTGCATGATCTGCGGCGAAACCGGGCCGCGGATCGCTCAGGCGCCCAGCGCCGCCCGCAGCCGACCCGCGTCGACCCGCCAGAAGTCGTGCTGCTTGCCGTCGACGAAGGTCACCGGGACCTCCTCGCCGAAGCGGTCCTCCAGGTCGGGGTCGGAGTCGATGTCGACCTCGGCGAACGTCTCACCCAGGTCGTCGCACACGGACGCGATGACCACCCGGGCGTCGTCGCAGAGGTGGCAGCCCACCCGGGAGTAGAGGGTGACGCGCACGGGTGCCGGATCAGCCATCAGAGCAGCCCGTCGAGCCGGCGGCGCTCGATGCCGCGGAGGCGACCCTTCTGCACCTTGCCCGTCACGGTGAGCGGCAGCTCGTCGACGACCTCGATGCGCGTGGGGTGCTTGAAGCGCGCCAGCCGCAGGATCGCGTGCGCGCGGACCGCCTCCTCGAGGTGCGTCATGGGCCGCGACGCCACGACGTAGGCCACCACGGCCTCGCCCGTCGCCTCGTCGGGTACGCCGATGACGGCGGCGTCGGCGACGCCGTCGACCTCGCGCAGCACGTCCTCGACCTCGGTCGGGTAGACGTTGAAGCCGCTGACGATGACGAGCTCCTTGACCCGGTCGACCAGGAAGAGGTCGCCGCTGGCGTCGAGGAAACCCACGTCGCCGGTGCTGTACCAACCCTCGGCACCCGGGCCGTCGGCACCGTCGGGCCAGTAGCCGCTGAAGAGGTTGTCACCGCGGACCTGGATGACGCCGGGGTCCTCCCCCTCGACCTGGCCGTAGGTCTCGTCGACCAGTCGCAGCTCGATGCCGGGCAGGGCCGCACCGACGGAGCCGGGCTGGTTCTGCTGGCTGCACAGGGTGCTCGTCACGACCGGCGACGCCTCGGTCAGGCCGTAGCCCTGGTGCACCGGGATGTCGGTGATCGCGGTGAACTGCTCGATCACCTCCGGCTCCAGCGGCGCCGAGCCCGACAGCACCAGGCGCACCGGGCCGAGGCGCTCCTTGAGGTGCTCGTCGGGCAGCCAGTGGGCGAAGACGGGTGGCGCGATCGGCACCACGCTGCACGCCTCGTCGTCGATCAGGTCGAGGACCCCCTGCGGGTCGAACTGCTCGACCAGCACCAGGCGGGCGCGGTGGCGGAGCACCCCGCCGAGGACGGCGTTGAGGCCGTAGACGTGGAAGAGCGGCAGCACGCCGAGCACGACGTCGTCGCCGTGCATCATCGGCGGCTCGACGGCGGCGACCTGCTCGATGTTGGCCAGCAGCGCACGGTGGCTGAGCATCGCCGCACGCGGGCGGCCGGAGGTGCCGCTGGTGTAGAGGAGGGCCGCCAGCTTCTCGGGGTCGGGCAGCGGCGGCACCGGGCGTACGACGTCCGCGCGGAGGTCGGCGAACGCGACCTCTCCGGCGGCGGGCTCGGCGCCGGTGACGACGACGGTGGGAGCCGGGGAGTCGCCCAGCTCGATCAGCGCGGCCCGCACGACCTCGAGCGCGTTGTCGTCGACGACGAGCAGTCGCGTCCCCGAGTCCGTGATCATCCGGGCGACCTCCCCCGGCGTCGAGCGGGGGTTGACCGGGACGGCGACGACCTGGGCACGCAGCACGCCGAGGTAGGTCGTGACGAACTCGATCCGGTTGCCCACCACGATCATCACGCGCTGTCCGGCGCGGATCCCGCGGGCACCCAGACCGGTCGCGATCCGGGCGACCTCGTCCTCGAGGGCGGCCCACGTCAGGATGCGGCCGCCGCTCTCCACGAGGGCCTGGCGCTCGGGCACGTCCACCGCCGCCTCGGCCACGAACGCGGAGATGTCGTTGCGCGGCATGGGCAGATACTTCCACAGCCCGGCACCGGCGATCGGCGCCGCTACGCTGAACGGGTGACCCCGTCCGAGCGCGCCCGTCGGCTGAACCTGCAGCAGCGCTCGGCGCTCGCGGGGGAGGCCGCAGCGGCCTCGGCGGAGGTCGAGAGCGCGCTCAGCACACCCAGCGACCTGACCGCAGCGGCGTTCTTCGACGTCGACAACACCGTCATGCAGGGCGCCAGCATCTTCCACCTCGCCCGCGGCCTGCACCGCCGCGAGTTCTTCACGACCCGCGAGATCGCCGGGGCGGCCTGGAAGCAGGCCTACTTCCGGATCGTCGGGGTCGAGGACCCCGAGCACGTGGCCGACGCGCGGACCTCGGCGCTGTCCTTCATCGCCGGCCACACCACCGCCGAGCTCGAGGAGCTCGGCGAGGAGATCTTCGACGAGGCGATGGCCCACCGGATCTGGCCCGGCACCCGGGCCCTGGCCCAGCTCCACCTCGACGAGGGCAAGCGGGTCTGGCTGGTCACCGCCGCACCGATCGAGATCGCCAGCATCATCGCCCGCCGGCTCGGTCTCACCGGCGCCATGGGCACGGTCGCCGAGCACGTCGACGGCGTCTACACCGGACGCCTGGTCGGCGACCTGCTCCACGGCCCGGCCAAGGCCGAGGCGATCAAGGCACTGGCGGCCCGCGAGGGTCTCGACCTCGCCCGGTGCTCGGCGTACTCCGACTCCAGCAACGACCTGCCGATGCTGTCGATGGTCGGTGATCCCTGCGCCATCAACCCCGACGCCAGGCTGCGCGCCTACGCCCGCGCCAACGGCTGGCGGGTCCGTGACTACCGCACCGGCCGCAAGGCCGCCCGCGCCGGGCTGATGGCGGCCGCCGTCGCCGGCGCCGTGTCCGGGGCAGTAGCCGCAGGGGTGAGCCTGCGCGGCAGGGACCACCAGAACTGACGTGTAACCGATAGTTACTCGCGGGTTCACAGGATCGTCCCGGCCACTTATCGTGGAGAATGCTGCAACCGGGAGGGAAACCGCATGCGGTCACGACACGACCTCGAGCATGCCTTCGACGAAGGCATGGACGCGCTTCGGCGCGCGGTCCTCGCTGCCCTGTCGCCCCAGGTCCTGCTGGCCGAGACGGCCACGTCGGGATCCTCGTCCCCGGGTGCCGGATCGTCTCGCGGACCGTCCGGGTCCAGCCCGGTCGGCGACGAGGACCAGGCCACCTCCTCCGAGGTCGACGAGTCCGAGCGCCAGCGGCTGATCGCGCTCGTCGAGCTCGCCCGCGCAGGTGACAAGGAGGCGTTCGGTCTCCTCTTCGACCACTACCAGTCCTCGGTCTTCCGCTTCCTCTACTACCGCACCCGTTCGCAGACCCTGGCCGAGGACCTGACCTCGGAGACGTTCTTCCGGGCGCTGCGGAGCATGAACAACTTCCGGTGGCAGGGCAAGGACTTCGGCGCCTGGCTGATGACCATCGCGCGCAACCTCACCACCGATCACTTCAAGGCCGGCCGCACCCGCCTCGAGATGACCACCGAGGACATGACGCCGCACGACGACACCACCGAGGGCCCCGAGAGCGCCGTGATCGCCGGGCTCACCAACGAGGTCCTGCTCAAGGCCCTCACCGAGCTGCCGACCGAGCAGCGCGAGTGCCTGATCATGCGCTTCCTCCAGGGCCTCTCGATCGCGGAGACCGCGCTGGCCCTCCACCGCTCGGACGGCGCCGTCAAGCAGCTCCAGCTGCGCGGCATCCGCAATCTGGCCAAGCTCATGCCGGAGGGGTTGAGGGACACATGACCCCACCCGTAACCCCGACCTCGTCCCTGTCGTTCGTCTGTGTGGGAGGACCCACCAGCAGTGAGACAGGACGAGCACCATGACAGCCCCCTTCTCGGCACGCCGTCGTGCCGACGAGTTCGAGGCACTCCTCTCCCGAGGCCCTGACAGCCCGCTCACCGAGCGTGATGCGGCGCGTTTCGCTGCCCTGCTCGAGGTCGTCACCGACCTCCGCGCCCTGCCCGAGGTCACCGCTCGACCCGAGTTCGTCGGGTCGCTGCGCGAGCGCCTGATGGCCGAGGCCGACACAGTCCTGGTGTCCCAGCCCACCGCCCCGGCGCGACTCGCGATGCCTGCCACCACACGCAGGCGCGAGCGGCGCATCGCCACCGTCCTCGGCGGCCTCGCCCTCGTCGGCGCGACGGCGACGATGGCGGTCGCCGCGCAGACCTCGTTGCCGGGCGAGTCGCTCTACGGAGTCAAGCGCGGCATCGAGTCCGCCCAGGTACGCCTCGCGACGGACGACGCGGTGCGCGGCCGGACGCTGCTGGCACAGGCCGACAACCGGCTGGTCGAGATCGAGGAGCTCGCTGCCGGCGACAGCGGTGGCAGCGAACAGCTGATCCCCGACACCATCGACACCTTCACCGAGCAGACCAGCGAAGGCGTCCGGAGCCTGATCTCCAGCTATGACAACGGTGGCGCCGAGAAGGACGTCCAGGCAGCGCGCGACTTCACCGCGACGAGCCTGGACCGCCTCGACACGCTGCAGCGACAGCTGCCGCCGAGCTCGCACGACGACCTCATCGCCGCCGGACGCACCCTCACCGACCTCGACCTCGAGGTCAGCAGCGTCTGCCCGACCTGCATCGGCGGCATCACCACGACGCCGGACTTCCTGCTCGCCAGCGCGCAGCCCGACCTCCTCACCGGTCTCGACATCGACGCGATCACCCTGGAGGGGGCACCCGTGTCGGGCCAGGACCTCACCGGGATCGAGGTCCCCGAGCAGCTCGCGCCGCCGCCGGTCAAGGAGACCAACGCGCCGACGACGCAGGGCACCCCCACACAGACGACCCCGACACAGGCGACCAGCACGCCGCTGCTGCCGGAGCCGACGAAGGTCGAGCCCACCAAGACCGATCCGACCCAGCCGGTGAAGGGACTCACCGAGGGCGTGACCGAGACGACGGGCAACCTGGTCAACCAGATCGACGGCGCCACCGGTGGTGCGCTCGGCGGACTCACCGGCACCGTCGACAACGCCACCGGCGGCCTGATCGGCGAGGTGACCGGCACCGTCGACAACGCCACCGGGGGCCTGCTCGGCCACGCGACCGGCGGCCTGCTGCCCTGACCAGCGGACCGGGCTAGCTGAAGACCCCGTCGCGCTCGCGCAGCAGGTCGAAGAGCGTGTGCTGGATGGTCTCGCGCACCTGGTCGGTGACGTTGAAGACCAGCATCGGGTCCTCGGCCTCTCCTGCGTCGTAGGAGTCGGTGCGGATCGGCTCGCCGAACTCCAGGATCCACTTCGACGGCAGCGGCACCATGCCCAGGGGGCCGAGCCACGGGAAGAACGGCGTGATCGGGATGTAGGGCACGCCGAGCAGTCGCGCCAGCGACGGCACGTTGCCGACGAGCGGGTAGATCTCCTCGGCGCCCACCACGGACAGCGGGACGATGGGTACGCCGGTGCGCAGCGCCGCGGACACGAAGCCGCCGCGACCGAAGCGCTGCAGCTTGTAGCGCTCGCTGAACGGCTTGCCGATGCCCTTGAACCCCTCGGGCCAGACACCGACCAGGTCACCGCCCGAGAGCATCCGCTCGGCGTCCTCGATGCAGGCCAGCGTCGCGCCGCCCTTGCGGGCCAGCGAGCTGATGAGCGGCATCTTGAAGACCAGGTCGGCGCCGAGCGGGCGCAGGAAGCGACCGGTGTGGTCGTGCACGGTCAGCATCGTCATGAGTCCGTCGAGCGGGACCGTGCCGGAGTGGTTGGAGACGACGAGCGCCCCGCCCTCGGCGGGGATGTTCTCCAGACCGCGGACCTCGAGCCGGAACCACTTCTCGGCGACGGGTCGCAGGGCTGCCATGAAGAAGCGCTCGGTCAGCTCCCGGTCGAAGCCGTAGTCGTCGACCTCGTAGTCGCCCTCGAGCCGGCGGCGTACGAACGCCATCAGCTCGGCGAGCCGGCGCTCCCAGTCGTCGCCGAAGACCTCGAGCGCGGCGGTCTGGGCGGCGGCCAGCCACTCGCCCACGGGGATCCCGGTCCGCGGCGGCGCTTCGGTGATCTTCTCGGCACGCGGCGGGACCGTGGGCTCGTCCGTCGGGCCGGCCGGCTCCACGGCAGCCGGCTTCAGGACAGCCGGCTTCGGGGCAGCCGGCTTCGGGGCAGCCTTCTTCGCGGCCGGCGTCCGGGCCGCGCCCTTCCGTGGGGCCGGCTTCCTCGCTGCGGGTGCCAGGTTGCGGGCCGCCGACGACGGTCGGGCGCTGCCCGAGCCGCGGCCGGGACGGCCGCCGGTGCCGATCGGGATGACGACGGCGTCCTGGCTGGCCTCCGGGCGCGCTTCCTCAGCCACGACCGGCCCCTTCCAGCGGCGCGGGCGCCATCGCGCGACAGAAGTCGGCGAACGCCTCGGCGGTGGAGAACTTCGGCGCGAAGTCGAGCTCGGTGCGCATCCGGGTCGTGTCCACACCCCGACCGTAGGTCAGGAATCCCACCTGCTCGGGCGAGAAGTCCGACAGGCGGGCCTGGCGCATGGTCGCCCCGAGGCGGCCCACCGCGAAGCGCGGCATCGAGATCGACGGCTTGCCCAGGCGGCGTACGGCCTGGCTCAGGGTCAGCAACCCGCCGCCGGCGACGTTGAACGTCCCGGGGATGCCGCTGATCGCGGCGTGGCGCAGGACCCGCATCAGGTCGTCCTCGTGGAGGAACTGCATCCGGGGGTCGAAGCCCAGCACGCGCGGCACGACCGGCAGCCGGAAGTAGTTGGTCAGCGGGCTCGAGACGTGCGGCCCGACGACGTTGGCGGCGCGGATCATGGTGACGTCGACATCCGGGCGCCGGCGGGCGAACCCGCGGACGTAGCCCTCGATCTCGTAGACGTCCTTGGCGTAGCCGGAGGACGGCAGGCGCTTGGGCCCCATCTCCTCGGTGAACATCGCCGGGTCGCGGGGGCTCGAGCCGTAGACCGTGGTCGTCGACTTCACGACCAGGCGGTCGACCGTCGTCGACTTCTGGCAGGCAGCCAGCAGCTGCATGGAGCCGATGACGTTGAGCTCCTTCATCGTCCCGCGCCCGCCGGCCGAGCCGGGCGTGGCGATGACGCTCATGTGGACGACCGTGTCGACGTCCTCCTTGGCGAGGACCTTCGCGATGACGGGGTTGCGGATGTCAGCGCGGACGAAGGACACATCACCGATGTCGCCCCGCGGGGGGACGACGTCCACCCCGATGACTCGCTCGATGGACGGGTCGCCGGCCGCGGCGCGCGCGAAGCGTCGCCCTATGTCCCGGGAGATCCCGGTGACCAGCACGACCCGTCCCATGGTCGAGGGGTGTTACTTGCCGAGCTTGCGGCGCTGGACGCGCGTCTTCTTGAGCAGCTTGCGGTGCTTCTTCTTGGCCATGCGCTTGCGCCGCTTCTTGATGACAGAACCCACGTGGATCAGACCTTCCTTTTCGGCCGACGCTCGTCGGCCGGACCTCGCATACCCTACTTGTCAGGGGTGCGGAGGGAGGAATCGCGTCTCGCGGGGGTCAACCGGCGTTGTAGAAGCTCTTGCGCAGGTACTCGTTGACGTCGTCCTCGGTGACCCGGAACGAGCGGCCGACGCGGACCGCCGGGAGCTCACCGCCGTGGACCAGGCGGTAGACCGTCATCTTCGAGACGCGCATCTTGGCCGCGACCTCGGCAATCGTGAGGAAATGCGCCTCGGACATGTCGCCAGGGGTGTTCTCAGCCATGGGTGTGCACCGATCCTTCTGCGCGGAACGGCGCCGGCTTCCCCACCGGCGTCACAGGCGTGCCGCTTCCGGTGACAATAGGGCTCGCGTGACGCGTGGGGAAGAGGAACGCCAAAGAAACTTGTGGGACTAGCGGCGTGTCGGGTTGATTCTTTACCGATAGGTCAACGGCGCCCGTTTCGACCCCGTGCGACAGCAGCCGTCAGGGCAGCGGATCGAGCCCGTGGAGCGGGAACACCGCGGTCCGGGTGGCGTTGATCGCCCGGTCCAGCCAGGAGTCGGGGTCATAGCCCGACGCCCAGTCGCGGTAGGCCGGCGTACGCCCGTCCGTCATCCGGTGCGGAGCCGTGGCTCCCAGCACCTGCTCGACGTGCTCGCGCCAGGCCGGCGGGGTCGCGAGCTCCGGATCGAGCGGGCGCCCCGAGGCGATCGCGAGCAGGTGCGACCAGGCACGCGGCACCACCTCGACGACCGCGTAGCCGCCTCCGCCCGTGACCACCCACCGGCCTTCGGCGACCTCGTGGGCGAGCTCGTGGAGCGCGAGGTAGGCCGCCCGCTGGCCGTCCACGCTCAGCATCATGTGCGCGAGCGGGTCGTCCATGTGGGAGTCGCAGCCGTGCTGGGTGACCAGCACCTCGGGCCGGAACTCGCGCAGGATCGGCGGCACGACGGCGTGGAAGGCGCGCAGCCAGCCCGCGTCGGAGGTGCCGGGCGGCAGCGCCACGTTGACCGCGCTCCCCTCGGCTTCCGGACCGCCGGTGTCGGTCGCGAAGCCGGTGCCCGGGAACAGCATCTGGCCGGTCTCGTGCAGGGAGATGGTGAGGACCCGCGGGTCGTCCCAGAAGACCTTCTCGACGCCGTCGCCGTGGTGCACGTCGATGTCGACGTAGGCCACCCGCTCCGCGCCGTCGGCCAGCAGCTGCTTGATGCCGATCGCGACGTCGTTGTAGATGCAGAAGCCGCTCGCCCGGTCGGGCATCGCGTGGTGGAGGCCGCCGGCGATGTTGACCGAGTGGAGCGACTCCCCGCTCCACACCTGGCGGAAGGCCTCCAGGCTTGCGCCGACCACGTGCGCGCTGGCGAGGTGCATGTCCTTGAAGACCGGGTCGTCCTCGGTGCCGAGGCCACGGGCGGAGTCCTCGAAGCCGGGCGTCGAGCCGGCCTCGATGACCGCGTCGATCATGCCCTGCTCGTGCACGGTGAGGATCTGCTCGTCGGTGGCGATGGGCGCGTCGACCCGCTTGATCCCGTCGAGCACGCCGAGCTCCTCGGCCAGTCGCATGGTCAGGTCGACGCGGATCGGAGACATCGGGTGGCCGGGGCCGAAGTCGTACTCGCAGAGCGTCTGGTCGAACACGACCGACGTGGGGCCCTCGCACTCCATGTGGCGGACGTTACCCCCGCGCACCTCCGCATCCGATCGGCGGACAGAGTTGAACATGTTCACTTTTCGTGCCACCCTTTTTCGAACACGTTCAACTCTTCTTGGAGCAAACATGTCCGACAGCTACCGCCCCCAACCGTTCTGGCTGCTGAAGGGCGCCGTCCTCGGTGCCACCTCAGGTGCCGCAGTCGCCGTGCTGTCTGTTGCTCAGCGATGTGTGGGGCCGCGTGGAGGAGCCGGACACCGCCTACATCGCCGAGCGCTGGTCGGACGCGGTACTACCTCGGCATCGTCTTCGGTGGCTTCGTCGGCGTCCTGACCGGGCTGCTGGTGGGGGCCGTGATGGCCGTCCTGATCGAACGGTCACCTGCCACTCGCTGCCCAGCGACGACGCGCGCTCGTCCTCGGAGCGGTCCTGCCCCCCGTGGCCCTCTGCGCTGTGGCGACGGCGTTCCTGGGCAACCTGGAGATCGACAGCTGGTCAGAGCTGCGCGTCTTTCTCGTACCTGGCGTGATCGGAGGCCCGCTCGCGTGGTGGGCGACGCGGTTCACGATGCCCGCCACGCCTGTCTCCTAGGGCTGACGACCGTGGCGCAGAAGCGGACGGCCAAGGCCGAGCAGACGCGCGCCGGCATCGTCGCGTCGGCGCTGACCCTGTTCAAGGCCGGGGGCTACGACGCCACCACCATGCGGGCGATCGCGGACGAGGCGGGAGTCTCCCTCGGCAGCGCCTACTACTACTTCTCCGGCAAGGAGGAGCTGGTCCAGGCGTTCTACGACCAGCTGCAGGTCGAGCACGCGGCGGCGGCCGGGTCGGCGTACGACCAGCCGGTCTTCGCCGACCGGCTGCGCGCGGTGATGGAGGCCTTCCTCGACGTGGCCGAGCCGTTCCACGACTTCGGCGGCCAGTTCTTCCGCAACGCCGCCGACCCGCGCTCGCCGCTCTCGCCCTTCTCCGAGCAGTCGACGCCTGCGCGCGAGGCCAGCACGGAGCTGTTCCGCCGGGCGGTCGAGGGCTCCGACCTCAAGGTCGCCCCGGCGCTGCGCCAGGAGCTGCCCGAGCTGCTGTGGCTGCTGCACATGGGCGTCGTGCTCTTCTGGGTCTACGACGACAGCGAGGGGCAGCGGCGCACGCGGACCCTCGTCGCCGGGATCGTCCCGATCATCGACCGGTCGGTCCGGCTGACCCGGCTGCCCCTGGTCCGCGGGCTGGTCGACGACGCGCTCGGGCTGGTGCGCCAGCTCCGCGGCGCCTGAGGAGTGCGGCCGGTGCGAGGGCTGGAGGCCGAGGCGGTCGAGGTGGTGGAGCGGCTGGGGTTCGCGAGCCTCGGCGTGCTCGGCGCCGGCGTCGAGGGCGTCGTCGTGGCGCTCTCGGACGACGCCGTCGCCAAGGTCTGGTCCCGCCGCTCGCACGACGACCTGGTGCTGCTGCGCGGTTTCTACGACGCGATCGACTCCCCCGGCTCCGGCGTCGCGCTTCCCCGCATCGACGACCTGCTCGACGTCGACGGCACCTCCGTCACGATCGAGCGGAGGCTGGCCGGGCGTCCGCTCTTCGAGGCCGACGGCTCGTCACCCGCCCTCACCACCGACGACATCGACGCGATGACCGAGGCGCTCGGTGCCTTGGCTGCCGTGCCTGGATCGCCGGCGCTCCGGTCGCTTCCGGTGCTGCCCGACGAGCCGGCGTTCGGTCCGACACGGACCTTCGAGCTCGAGCTCGCGGACCTCGTCGGACGCAGGGCCGCCCGGTTCGAGTCGTTCCTGGCTGCGGCTCGTCCGGACGTCGACCGGCTCGCTGCCGACACGGTCGCTGCCCTCGAGGCGCTCACCCCCGCCGCACCGGCCCTGGTCCACGGCGACCTGATCGCGGCCAACGTCCTGGTCGCGGACGGGCGAGCCTCCGCGGTGCTCGACTTCGGCTTCCTCAGCACGGCGGGCGACCCGGCCTTCGACGCCGCGGTCGCGGCGAGCGTCTACGACATGTGGGGCCCGCGGGCGCGCGAGGTCGAGCGTGAGCTGGACGTCGCCTTCGTGTCGTCCTTCGGGCACGACCCGACCCGCCTGGCGACCTACCGCGCGGCGTACGCCCTGGTGACCGCGTGCTGCTTCGGGACCGACCTCTCCGACGGGCACTTCGCCTGGTGCGTGGCGATGCTCGATCGCGACGACGTGCGCGAGGCCGTCCACCGGGCCTGACGGAGCGACGAGGTCGTCAGCTTCCTTCGGCCAGCTCGCGCGAGCGGTTGCGCGCGGCCTCCATGGCCGCGAGGAAGGCCGCCCGGACGCGGTGGATCTCGAGCTCGCGCAGCGCGGAGGCGGTGGTGCCACCCGGCGAGGTGACCTGCTCGCGCAGGACGACGGGGTGGGTGCCGGTCTCGCGCAGCATCGCGGCCGAGCCGACGAGCGTCTGCACCACGAGCTCGGTGGCGGTGGTGCGGGGCAGCCCGAGGTGCACGCCCGCCTCGATCATCGACTCGACGACGAAGAAGATGTAGGCCGGGCCGGAGCCGGAGATCGCGGTGACCGCGTCCATCTGCTTCTCGGGGATGCGGAGCACCTTGCCGGTCGACGCCATCAGCGACTCGACCTCGGCGAGGTGGGTCTCGTCGCAGTGGGAGCCGGGCGAGATCGCGGCCATCCCCTCGTCGACGAGGGCCGGGGTGTTGGGCATGACGCGGACCACGGCCACGCCCTCGGGCACGCGCGACTCGATGAAGGCGGTGGTGATCCCGGCCGCGAGCGAGACCACGAGCTGTCCGGGGCGCAGGTCGGGGGAGATCTCGGCGAGCACGTCGGCCATGTCCTGCGGCTTGACCACCAGCGCGACGGTGTCGGCCTTGGCGGCCGCCTCGCGGTTGGACACCACGGCGACGCCGTAGCGGTCCTCGAGCTCCGCGGCCCGCTCTGCCCGCTTCTCGCCGACCATCAGCTGGTCGACGCGGCGCCCGGCCCGCACGAGTCCGGACAGCAGGGTCTCCCCCATCACGCCGGCGCCGATGATCGCTGTGCTCATGGGGGCAATCTACTGCGTGGTCAGGGGTTTCGACGCGCACGTCGCGGTCTCGTACCTCGACCGCGGTGCTTGCTCAACCTGGCCCGCGACGCGCCCGCTCCTTCGTCGCGGACGCTGCGGTCTCACTTCTTCGAGACGAGGGAGCGGGCGAAGAAGGCGAGGTTCTGGGGCTTCTCGGCCAGCCGGCGCATCAGGTAGCCGTACCACTCGGTGCCGTAGGGGATGTAGACGCGCATCGTCTCGCCAGCGGCCGCGAGGCGCTTCTGCTCCTCGGGCCGGATGCCGTAGAGCATCTGGAACTCGTAGGTGCCCGGGCGGCGGCCGAAGCGGCTGGCGAGGGAGGAGGCGATCTGGATCATCCGCGGGTCGTGCGTGGCGATCATCGGGTAGCCCTGGCCGCCGAGCAGGACCTTCAGGCAGCGGACGTAGGACTTGTCGATCTCCACCCTGTCGGTGAACGCGACCTCCTCGGGCTCCATGTAGGCGCCCTTGCACAACCGGACCCGCGAGCCCTCGTAGGCCAGGGCCCGGCAGTCGGCCTCCGTGCGGTGCAGCATCGCCTGCAGGACCGCACCGGTCTCGGGGAAGTCCTTGCGGAGCTCGCGCAGGATCGAGAGCGTGGAGTCGGTGGTGGTGTGGTCCTCCATGTCGAGGGTCACCGTGGTGCCGGCGTTGCGTGCGGCGCGGCAGATGTCGCGGGCGTTCTCGAGCGCGATCTTGTGGCCGCCGTCGGGGAGGAACTGGCCGATCGCGCTGAGCTTGACCGACACCTCGGCCCTGGCCGAGAGGCCCTTGGCCGTGAGGTCGGCCAGCAGCTCCTTGTAGGCAGCGACGGTGGCGTCGGCCTGGGCCGCGTCGGCGGTGTCCTCGCCGAGGTAGTCCAGGGTCGCCACCAGCCCGTCGGAGACCAGGCCGGCGGTGGCCTCGACCGCGGTGGCGGTGGTCTCGCCGGGGACATAGCTGGTGACGATGCCGCTCGAGACGGGCATCGTCGAGACGAGCTTCTTGACCCCCTGGCTGCGAGCGAGGAGCAGGATCGGCTGACGGAGCAACGACATGGCCGAAAGGCTACGCCGGACCTGGCGGGGTCCGAAGATCAGGGAGTACGACGGCGCAGGGTCGCGGCCCCGAGCCCCAGTGCGGCGAGCGCGAAGCAGAGGACGACCACGACGGAGCGCCAGACCTCCCCGGTGTCGGCCGCTCCGACCAGCTCCTGCATCGCGTCGACGGCGTACGACAGGGGCAGCACGTTGCTGATCGCCTCGAGCACCCCCGGCATCGATGCTCGCGGCACGAACAGCCCGCACAGCAGGATCTGGGGCAGCACGAAGGCCGGCATGAACTGCACCGCCTGGAACTCGGTCGTGGCGAAGGCGCTCACCAGCAGGCCGAGCGCGGTGCCGAGGACCGCGTCGACCACGGCGACGACACCGAGCAACCACACCGGTCCCTGCACGTCGAGCCCGAGGAGTCCGACACTGACCGCGACGGCCAGCGCCGACTGGACGGCGGCGAGCAGCCCGAACGCCAGCGCGTAGCCGACCAGGAAGTCGAGCTTGCCGAGCGGCATCGTCAGCAGCCGCTCGAGCGTGCCGGAGGACCGCTCGCGCAGGGTGGTCACGCTGGTCACCAGGAACATCACGATGAACGGGAACATCGCCAGCAGACCCGGTCCGAAGCGGTCGAAGAAGTCGCCCGGCAGGTCCTCGAACATCCACCACAGCAGGCTGATCAGCAGGCACGGGACGACCAGCAGCATCGCGAGCGTGCGGTGGTCGCGGCGGACCTGGATGAGCACCCGGCCCGCCACCGCGAGCGTGATGCGGGGATTCATGACGCCTCCTCCTCGGCCGGCCCTCGACGAGGTGCAGGAAGGCCTCCTCGATGTCGGCCGCGCCCGTGCGGGCGCGGATCTCGTCGGGCGAGCCGTCGGCGATGATCCGGCCCTCGCGCATCAGCAGCAGGCGGTGGCAGCGCTCGGCCTCGTCCATCACGTGGCTCGAGACGAGCACTGCCGCACCGTCCTCCGCGATGCGGTGGAAGAGCTCCCACAGGTCACGGCGCAGGACCGGGTCGAGGCCGACCGTGGGCTCGTCGAGCACCAGCAGGTCGGGCTCGCCCAGCAGCGCGACCGCGAGCCCGGCGCGGCTGCGCTGGCCGCCCGAGAGCCGGCCGACCACCTGGTCGCGGTGGTCGCCCAGCGAGACGGCGTCGATCGCCCGGTCGACCGACGAGCGGTCGACCCCCAGCACGCGGGCGAAGAACGACAGGTTCTCCGCCACCGTGAGGTCGTCGTACACGCTCGCTGCCTGGGTGACGTAGCCGATCCGGGTCCGCAGGGACGCGCTCCCGGCCGGCGCACCCAGGACCTCGACGCTGCCCGACCGCACCCGCTGGGCACCGACCAGGCAGCGCAGGAGCGTGGACTTGCCGCACCCGCTCGGGCCGAGCAGGCCGGTGACGCCGGCCGGCACGTCCAGCGAGATGCCGGGCAGCACCTCCCGCTCACCGCGTACGACGACGAGGTCACGCACCTCCACGACGTTTTTCATCATGTGTTGAATTGTGCGCGCGGGTCCGACCGGTCGTCAACCCCCGATCCCCCCGAGCGGTGTGTGAGGCAGGTTCCGGAGCGCCAGAACCTGCCTCACGCACCGCCCACCCCGGGCGTCAGTCCCCGAGCGGCGCGAGCAGCGACTTCTGGCCCTCGAAGGCGAAGAGCAGCAGGTCGGCCATCCGGAACCGGCCGTCCTTCTCCCCCAGCGTGGGCCGGAAGTCGGGGTTGCGGACGATGGAGCTCGTGCTGCCCTCCATCGCCCGGTGGAAGGTCTCCACGACGATCCGCGCGCCGACCCCGGTCAGCCGCCCGTCGTTGAGCTCGGCCTCGCGCAGGACGTAGAACCACAGCGGCGTGTCCGCGAGGAACGCCTCGCGCTGGGTGTCGGTCAGGTCGTCCAGCTGCGCGGAGCTGCGACCGCCCGCACCGTTGCGGAGCTGTGCCTTGGTCAGCGTGGTCACCGGTACGCCGGACGCGCGCAGGAGGGCGGCCATCTGCTGGCCGCTGGCGAGCTTGAGCATCCGCGCCCGGACCAGGTTGCGGAAGGCCAGGTTGGCGCGGATGGTCTGCTCGTCCGAGACGCTGCCGCCGAAGGATCCGGCCGGCAGGGTGGCGAGCGGGTCGACCAGCCTGGTGTCGATCCGCCGGGCCAGGTTGAACTCGCCGGCCGGCGGCTTGAGCTCACCGTGCCCGATCTGCTCGAACCGGTAGAGCCGACGCCAGTCCGCGATCCAGTTCGACGGCAGGGTCGGGTCGCCGCCCAGGCCGCCGCTGGTGCCGGAGAAGAAGAACAGCAGGCTGAGGGTCCCCGAGCCGGAGGGGAAGCGGGCGTTCCAGTCGTAGGCCTCACGCACCATCGAGTGCCCGAGCCGGAAGGCCCCGACCGAGAACTCCACCGGCATCGTCGGCATGCTCAGCGGATCGGCGCCCGGCTCGACCACCTTGCGGCCGTTGGTGAAGACGTCGGTGACCACGTCGCCGTCGCAGATCTTCGCGAGGTAGTCGGTGCGCAGCATCCACTGGTAGTGCAGGACCACCTTGCGACGGGCCTTCTCGAACCGGTCGGCTGCCGGCGTGGCCGGACCGAGCGTCGACACCACCCGGTTGTGGAAGCGGATCATCGCGGCGTGGGTCTGGGCGACCACGAGGTTCTCGTCGTTGCGCCGGTCCGGGATGGCCGCGAGCTGGCGGCCGGCGGCGCTGCCACCGACGCGTGGCACGTCGAAGCCCACCCGGGCCCGGTCGCTGCCGGACCGGGTCGTCTTCCCGACCTTCAGCCTGGTCCGGTCGGCCTCGTAGAACTCCGCGGAGACCGCGTCGAGCGGCCCGGCGCCGTAGAGGCTGTCGAGGTCGAGCGTCGGCGAGCGGCCCTGGAGCAGCGCGGCCGGCGAGATGCTGTCGCCGAACGCCACGGTGGTCGCGTCGAAGGTGAGGTCGTGGTCGACGAACTGGCCGAGGTAGGTGAAGCCGGACGGGATGGTCCCGTCGGTCTCGGAGCCGCCCGTCATGGCGAGGGCCACCTTGCGCAGCGTCGCCTCGGGAAGGCGTACGCCCGGCGGGCCGAGTCGGGAGAAGCGGAAGGTCGGTGCGGCGGCGAGTGCAGGACCGCGTGCGGCCGTGGTGTTGGTGCGGGCAGTGGTGGCCGGAACGGCCGCGGAGTCCTCAGGACCCACGACCCCTTCGCCCTCGATGAAGAAGCTCTCGCGCCCGTGGCGAGGGGTCCTTCCCTGGACTGGTGACATGGCTCCAGCGTCTGCCTGTCGCGACACCCGCGCATCGGTGATCCTGCGCATGTCTAGTCCGGTAGGACGCCACCCAGCTCACCGGTGAGGTAGTGCTGGAGCACCGGACCGACGCGCGCCACGAGGTCCTCGGCGGGCATCTGCGCCATCGGCGGCAGGGCGATCACGTAGCGGGCCACGATGAGGCCGATCATCTGGGTGGCGACGAGCGGGATCCGGACCTCGGGCCGGTCGGGCACCAGGGCTGCGATCACCGGCCCGATCACCACCGGGATGAACCCCTCCTTGACGAGGCGGGCACCGTCGTCGTCGAACACCGAGCGCGCCACGGCCAGCAGCATCGGTTGCACGGCGGGGTCGTCCCAGGCGGACAGCATCGTGCGCACCAGTCGCTCACCCGCGCCGTCGGGACCCGCGGCGACCACCGGCGCGAGCAGCTCGCGGGGATCGATGGGGATCTCGAGGGCGGCGACGAAGAGGTCGTCCTTCGTGCCGAAGTAGTGGTGCACCAGGGCCGGGTCGACGCCGGCGGCCGCGGCCACGGCACGGATCGTCGTACCGCGGAATCCCTTGCCCGCGAACGACGCCCGCGCGGCGGCCAGCACCTCGGCACGGGTGTCCGGTGCCCCCGGACGGCGGCCGCGGGAGCTCACGTGGCGGTGACGCCGAGGTGCGCCCGGGCGAACTCCAGCGACGCGACGAGGTCGGCCTCGCGCTCGGCGTGGTTGGCCGCACGTCGGGTGTTGATCTCCAGCACCACGTGCCCCCCGAACTCGGTGCGGACGAGGTGCTCGAGGAACTCCTGGGCGTGCATCACGCCCCGGCCCGGCACGAGGTGCTCGTCCTTGGCCGAGCCGCTGCCGTCGGTCAGGTGGACGTGGCGCAGGCTGTCGCCCATCCGCTCGGCCATCTCGATCACGTCCGAGCGCGCGATCGCCGCGTGCGAGAGGTCGATCGTGGTGTGGGCGTAGTCCTCCTCGCTGGGGTCCCAGCCGGGGAGGTACATCTCCATCCCGCGGCGCGAGGACGCCCGCCACGGATACATGTTCTCCACCGCGAACGCGATGCCGGTGCGGGCCTCCAGCGACGCGATGCCCTCGACGAAGCCGGCGGCGTAGTCCTTCTGCCACCGGAACGGCGGGTGTACGACGACCACGTCGGCGCCGACGGCCTCGGCCATCTCCGCGGACTTCTCGAGCTTGCCCCACGGGTCGGTCCCCCAGACCCGCTGGGTGAAGAGCAGGCACGGCGCGTGGACCGCGCAGATCGGGACCTGGTGGTGGTCGCTGAGCTTCTTGACGGAGTCGATCTGCTGGCTCAGGGCGTCGATGCCGACCATCACCTCGACCGCGTCGTAGCCCAGCGAGGCCGCCCACCCGAAGGCGTGGGCGGTCGACTCGGGGTAGACCGAGGCGGTGGAGAGGCCGATCAGTGGGCTCGTCGACGAGGGCATGGGTCAGCGCAGCCTCGTGACGACGGAGATCTGGTCGAGGCGCTCGAGGATCACGCCCTCGCGCAGGGCCCACGGACAGATCTCGAGCTCGGACAGCTCGAAGATGTTCATGCAGGCCTCGGCGACCAGCGCGCCCGGCACGATCTGGTGCGTGCGGCTGGGCGAGACACCGGGCAGCGCGGCGAGCTCGTCGGGGGAGAGCTCCATCAGCTTCGGGATCCAGTCCGACAGGTCGGCCAGCTGGAGCGTCCGCGGCACCAGCGGCCCGTCACCACTCGGAGCAGCGCCGCAGATGCGCGCGAGCGAGCGGAAGGTCTTCGAGGTGGCAGCGGCCTTGTCGGGGACGCCGGGCCGCAGCAGGTGCCCTGCATCGCGGGCGATCTCGGCACGGACCTGCTTGCGCAGGTCACGGATGTCGTCGTCGGAGGGACGCCCGCCCCCGAACCACGTCCGCGCCACCCGGGCCGCGCCCAGCGGCAGCGACCACGCGACGTCCGGGGCCTCGTCGGTGCCGCCGGCGATCTCGAGGGAGCCGCCACCGATGTCGAAGACCGCGAGCCGGCCGGCCGACCAGCCGAACCAGCGGCGTACGGCCAGGAAGGTCAGCCGCGCCTCGTCCTCACCGGACAGCACCTCCAGGGTGACGCCACTGTGCTTGGCGACGTGCGCCAGCACCTCGTCGGAGTTGACCGAGTCGCGGACCGCAGAGGTGGCGAAGCCGAGCATCTCCTCGCACCCCTTGTCCTCGGCGATCTGGGTCGCGGAGGCGCAGAAGTCGGTGAGGGCGGCGATGCCCTTCTTGGTGACCGCACCGTCGTCGTCGAGGTGCTCGGCCAGGCGCAGCGGCTGCTTGTGCGAGGAGGCGGGCAGCGGGGCGGCACCACCGTGCGCATCGACCACGAGCAGGTGGCCGGTGTTGGAACCGATGTCGAGGACGCCCAGGCGCATGCCCGCCACGCTACTAGGCTCCTCCTGTGCCCGAAGTCGACCTGGTGTTCCCCCGCGCGTTCGTCGAGTTCGCCGATCCCGCCGACGACACCCAGGTGTTCCGCTGCGACCTGACCTGGCTGACGTCCTCCTACATGTGCATCTTCGGCCAGGGCTGCCAGGGGATCTACGCCGATGCGCCCGACGTCGGCTGCTGCACGCTCGGCGCCCACTTCGCCGACAAGGACGACGAGAAGCGGGTCGCGGGCTTCGTCGCCCAGCTGACCCCCGACGACTGGCAGCTGCACCCGCAGCGGGCGGTGAAGAAGTCCGACTGGGTCGAGACCGACGACGACGGCGAGCGCAAGACGCTGGCGGTGGACTACGACGGCCAGCAGGCGTGCGTCTTCCACAACCGCACCGACTTCGCCCCCGAGGCCGGCGGCGGCGGTGCCGGGTGCGCCCTGCACGGCCTGGCCCTGCGCCAGGGCCGCAACCCGCTGGAGACCAAGCCCGACGTGTGCTGGCAGCTGCCCATCCGTCGCCAGTTCCGCGCTGTCGAGCGGCAGGACGGGTCGTCCTACACCGAGGTCTCGATCGGCGAGTACGACCGCAGGGGCTGGGGTCCGGGCGGGCACGACCTCGACTGGTACTGCTCGGGCAACACCGAGGCGCACGTCGCCGTGGAGCCGGTCTTCGTCACCCACGAGCCCGAGCTGGTCGAGCTGATGGGCCGCGAAGGCTACGTGGAGCTGACCCGTCACTGCGAGGCCCACGTCAGATCCCGGTCGGCCCTCGCGCTGCATCCCGCCGATCCGCGCTGACCACTCCTCGAGATCGCTCGACGTCAAGAGATCCCGACCCCGGTGTCAGGCCGGGCAGGACACAGGCCCAGAATCTCTGCATGCGCCTGGACCACGTCAGCTTCGCCGCCGGACCAGATGGACTTGCCAGCACCGCCCAGCGCATCGGGGGGCTGCTCGGCACGGACTTCATCACCGGCGGAGTGCACCCTCGCTTCGGCACCCGCAACATGATCCTGCCCCTCGGCGGTGGCACCTACATGGAGATCGTGGAGGTGCTCGACCACCCGGCCAGCGACAAGGCCCCGTTCGGCCAGGCCGTGCGCGCCCGTTCGCTCCTCGGCGGCGGCTGGATGGGCTGGGTCGTCTCGGTCGACGAGCTCGCCCCGATCGAGAGCCGCCTGGGCCGCGAGGCCGTCAAGGGCAACCGCCACCTCCCCGACGGCACCGAGCTGGTGTGGCAGCAGATCGGCGTGAACGGCCTGCTCAACGACCCGCAGCTCCCCTACTTCATCCAGTGGCAGTCCCCCGTCGACCTGCACCCCAGCAGCGGCGCCAGCGGCGACTTCTCGCTGGCCTGCCTGGAGATCGCCGGCGACCCGCAGCGGGTCAGCGAGTGGCTCGGCGAGACCGTCGAGGCGCCCCTCGAGGACGTCAAGGTCGACTGGGTCGCCCCCAACGGCACCCCCGGCATCGTCGCCGTGCAGCTCCAGACCCCCCACGGCCTCGTCCGGATTTGAGACGAGCAGCGGCGAGCGAGGAACGAGCTCGTCGCGTGGGCTCGGCCAGATTGAGCAAGCCCCACGACCGAGGGACGAGGTCGTGACGGGCGCGTCGAAATCTCACCTCCGATGAAGCCCCGGCCCAGCCCGAACATCTGGAACACCCCCGAGCTCTACGAGCTCGAGAACCGCGCCGCCGACCCGCACGACCGGGTGGCGACCGCGATGCGCGAGATCGGCGACTGGGCCGGTCGGACCATGCTCGACATCGGCTGCGGCAGTGGCTTCCACCTGCCCCTGTGGGCCGCGACCGCCGAGCGGGTGATCGGGGTGGAGCCCCATCCCCCGCTGGCCGCGCTGGCTCGTCGTCGTACGCGCTCGCTGGCCCACGTCAGCGTCCTGGACGGCGCCGCGGAGGCGCTGCCGGTCCCCGACGCGTCGGTGGACGTCGTGCACGCGCGCTGGGCCTACTTCTTCGGACCCGGGTCCGAGCCGGGGCTGCGCGAGCTGGACCGGGTCGTACGCCGCGGGGGCACCGCGTTCGTGATCGACAACGACCCGACCCGCTCGACCTTCGGCGGCTGGTTCCGCCGCGGCTTCCCCGAGGTGGACCCGGTCGCGGTCGAACGCTTCTGGTCCAGGCACGGCTGGCGGCGACGCCCGATCGAGATGGGCTGGTCCTTCTCGTCGCGCGAGGACCTCGAGTCCGTGGTCCGCATCGAGCTGCCGCCGGAGGCCGCCGAGGAGGCGCTCGCCTCCCACACCGGCACCGAGGTCGACTACGCCGTCAACCTGTGGTGGCGGCAGTTCTAGCTCGTCGCGAACCGGAACGCGGTGTTGGACATGCCGTCGAGCACGACGCGGTTCTCGACCTGGCCCGCCAGCTCGCACACGCCGCTCGACATCGTGCAGCGCACCACCCGGACGACCTGGTCGAAGCCCTGTCCCGGCGCGTCCTGCTCCACGGAGCGGTCGGACACCGGGAGCAGGAACGTGTCCTCGGTCTCCCACACGATCCCGCCCACGAGGGCGTCACCCTGCGACGTGACGACCTCGCGGGGGATGTCGATCGCGGCGAACTCCCCTGCCCGGAGGTCCCAGACCCGAGGCAGGTCGTCGGTGATCAGCCACCGGCCGTCCGGCGAGATCGACAGCGCCTCGCCCAGGGACTTGCCCAGGCAGCCGCTCCCGTCCTGCGCCCACTGCGCGTCGAGCAGTCGGTACGCCGTGATGCAGGTGTCGGAGTTGTCGGCGGCGTAGTCGTAGTCCACCGCGACGTCGCCGGGAGAGTTGTCGGGGACGTGGGTGTCCTCGGGCAGGGCGACCGGGACGGTGGAGCCGTCCGGGCGCAGCAGGTAGGCGGTGCCGAAGCCGTCGGTGTAGGGAGCGCCCTCGTAGACCAGGCCCTGGTCGGTGAAGCTCCACGGCCGGACCTCGGTGACGTAGCCGTCCGCCTCGTCGGCCTGAGGGGCGTGTGGCAGCTCGGTGGCCGTCATGGCGACGAGGTCCACCAGCCACTTCCCGGTCGCGACCTGTCGGCCATCGGGTGACACGTCCATGCGCGCCATCCCGAGCCCGTCCTCGTAGGTCTCTGCCGGCAGGTTGCGCAGCCCGCCGTCCGGGGAGAGAAGTGCCCACGCGAAGCCGCGTTCGCGCTTCCCGAGCATCACGATCCAGCCGCCGTCGACCGTCCACGGCCCCACCGAGGCGTTGACCGAGGACGGGAGGGTGACGCTCTCGTCTCCGGACCGGAGCGAGCCGTCGGCGAAGTAGGGCAGTGCCGGGTCGGCGCCCTCGGGGAGCGTGCCGGCCCACCGGAAGGCGGCCGTGCTGCCCGCACCCGCGTCGGCGACCTGTCCGTCGACCGCCCGCGGTCCGGTGTGGGGCAGCAGCAGGACCCCGCCCACCACGGCAGCCGTCACCAGCGCGAGGCCACCGAGGTTGCGACGACGTCGTCGGGAACGGCCGCCGGCGAGGGCGGTGTGGGCCAGGCCGGGCGGCACGGTGGTGTCGTCGACGGCGGAGCGGAGCTGCGTACGGAGCAGGGTGTCGAGCGTCATCGGTGGGCTCCTGAGAAGTCAGTGGCGTCGGAGGAGGACAGGTCGCGCATGACGGCCATGGCGCGCGAGGCGTGGGACTTCACCGCGCCCGTGCTGCACCCGAGCGCCGCGGCGATCTGCGCCTCGGTGAGGTCGTCGTAGTAGCGGAGCACCATCACCGCGCGCTGACGGGGCGAGAGTGCTCCCAGCAGCGCGAAGACGTGGTCACGGTCCTCGGGGCCGACCTGGTGGACGGGCACGTCCGGCACGTCGTCGGTCACGACCTCGCCACGGCGGGTGCGCTGACGGGTGCGGTCGATGGCGGCCCTGGTCATGATCGAGCGGACGTAGGCCTCCTGCGCACCCTTGCGCTGGATGCGCGACCACGCGACATAGGCCTTCTCCAGCGCGGTCTGCACGAGGTCCTCAGCGGCGTGCTGGTCGCCGGCGGTGAGCAGGCGCGCGGTCCGCAGCAGCGCTGCGGAGCGGGCGTCCACGAAGGCGACGAAGTCGTCGTCACGTCGAGCCACGGATGCTCCTCGGGGTCGGTGGGTCCTCTGCCCGTGAAGACGACACCGGGACCGATCCGGTTGACGTGCGGTGCGGACGGATCAGCTCGACTCGCGGATCGCCAGGGTCGGCTCGAGCAGGACGCCCACGTCCTCGACCGGCTGGTGGGACAGCAGCGAGCGCAGGGCCCGGACGATCTCGACCGCCGCGTCCTCGAGCGGTTGGCGTACGGACGTCAGGCCGACCGGGAAGACCTGCGCCACCTGGGAGTCGTCGAACCCGACCACCGCGATGTCGCGGCCGGGGGCGAGCTGGCGGATCCAGAGGGTGTGGAGCACCCCCATGGCCAGCGTGTCGGACGCACAGACGAACGCCGTGGGCCGGGACTCGTCGAGGAGCACCGCGGCCGCCTCGGCGCCGCTGTGCACGACGTCCTCGACGCGCGAGGCCAGGCCGGTCGTGGAGAGACCGTGGTCGTGCATCGTCGAGAGCCAGCCCGCGCGGCGGTCCTCACCGATCGGGGAGTCCTTGCGCCAGCCGATCCACGCGATGCGCGTGTGGCCGCGGTCGATGAGGTGCTGGGTCGCGAGGCGGGTGCCGGCCGCTCCGTCGACGTCGACCCAGACATGACGGGCCTCGTCGTCGTGCCACGGCCGCCCGAAGGCGACGAACGGCGCCCGCTGCTGGCTGAGCCAGGCGGCCTGCGGGTTGCCCAGGTAGGTGTCGGTCACGACGAAGGCGTCGACCGCGGTCGAGCGCAGCAGGTTGTCGTAGCCGCCGACCGGGTCCTCGTCATCGCCCGGGAAGAGCAGGACGTGGTAGCCGACCTCCTCGCTGGCCTCCACCAGCGAGTGGACGAAACGGTCCATCGCCGCGTTGGCGGTGCCCTCCTGGGCGGGGGCGAAGCGCAGGCCGATCAGGGACGACGTCCGGGTGCGGAGGTTGCGGGCCGCGCGGTTGGGCGAGTAGCCGAGCTCCGCGATCGTCTGGCGCACCCGCTCGAGGGTGTCGGGCCGGAGCAGGTCGGGGTTGTTGACCGCGTTGGAGACCGTCTGCCGGGAGACGCCGGCACGCTCGGCGACGTCGGCGAGGGTCGGCGGGGTGACCGGCAGCTGGCTGCCGGTCCGATGGTCGCTGCGGCCCACTGCTCCCCCTCCGGACGCCCTTGATCGATCCAAGTGCGCCTCAGCATAGGGCCGGGCCTGTCTCGTGGCTGCGATCAAATAGGTGAAGGGCCCTCGCGAGTATGAGTCGCAAGGGCCCTTCGGTTGACCGGATCGTGTGACGACCTCCGGTCGATGCCTCTTCCCCGATGATCCCCGCTCCTGCGTCACCCAGTCGCGGCGTCCGGTCCGCCGAAGCTTTCCGTCCGGTTGGATCCTCGTCTCCGAGTCATCCCGCCTCCCCTTGCGGGGCGGCGTAGGAGAAGTTCTACGCGGTCGCGAGCATGCCGCGCAAGAGGTTCCGGAAACCGATTTCCTCCTCCACCGCTCCTCCACCGAACGGGCCGGTCCATCCCCAGCTGCGCCGTCCTTCGTCCACAGATTTCGGGCATGATCCACAGGAACAGGGCCTCACCTGTGGAGAGGTGGTCCGGACCGGCGGGTTGCCTCGTGTTGAGAGGATCCAGGGGTGTCACGTACGTCTGCATCGCTCCGGGCCGCTGCTCGCCTCGCCGTCGCGCTCGGCCTCCTCGGCACCGCCGCATGCTCCGGATCGACATCACCCGGGTCGACGTCGACCCCCTCGCCCACGTCCACGAGTCCCGCCACCACCACGGAGAGCCCTGTCGTGCCCGAGCCCACCACCTCGCCCTCGGGGAACACGCCCCAGGCCGCGCTCGACGCCCGGCTGATCGAGGCGGCGTGGGCCGGCGACGTCGATCGCGCCCGCCGACTGATCGACCGCGGAGCCGACGTCAACGCCCAGGACGACACCCAGCAGAGCGCGTTCCTGATCGCCACCAGCGAAGGTCCGGTCGAGCTGCTCGACCTCACCCTGCGCCACGGTGCCGACGTCGGGGCCCACGACAGCTATGACGGCACCGGCCTGATCCGCGCCGCGGAGCGGGGGCTGGCCGACGTGGTCGGGCGCCTGGTGCAGACGGACATGGCGCTGGACCACGTCAACGACCTCGGCTGGACCGCGCTCCACGAGGCAGTCGTGCTCGGTGACGGCGGACCGACCGCCCTGGCCACGGTGCGGGTGCTGCTCGCTGCCGGCGTCGACACGACCGTGGAGTCCGGGCGTGCCGGGCTCACCGCCGAGCAGCACGCCCGTGACCTCGGCCACGACGACCTGGCCCGTCTGCCTGTCGCGCGCCGACCGTCCGGTCGACGACCCCTCGGCGGCGTTGCGGGCGGCCTCGGTGCGCGGCGACGCCGATGCGGCCGCGCTCGCGCTGAGGGCCGGAGCCCGGCTCGAGACCCGCGATGCGCGACGACGTACGCCGCTGCTGCTGGCGGTCACCGACGACCGGCTCGCCGTGGCCCGGACCCTGACGTGGCTGGGCGCCGACCCCGACGCCGTCGACGACCAGCAGGACACCCCGTGGCTGGTGACCGGTGTGACCGGGTCGGTGCCGATGGCCAGGCTGCTCGCGAGCGTCGGTCCCGACCTGACGCTGCGCAACCGCTACGGCGGCGTCTCGATCATCCCGGCGTCCGAGCGCGGCCACGTCGACTACGTCTCCTGGGTCGTGCGCCACACCGACATCGACGTCGACCACGTCAACGACCTCGGCTGGACCGCACTCCTCGAGGCGGTGATCCTCGGCAGGGGCACCGAGCCCTGGCAGCGGATCGTCGCGATCCTGCTCGACGCGGGCGCCGACCCCGACCTGGCGGACGCGGACGGCGTGACGGCGCTGGAGCACGCACGATCCCGCGGCTTCGACGAGATCGCCGCACTGCTGTCCCGGTGAGCATCCGCTCCACTGTCGGTGCTCTCGCCTAGCGTGGCGCCCATGTCGACGAAGGCCAAGACCCGCCCCTCCTACCGCTGCTCCGAGTGCGGCTGGGAGACGGGCAAGTGGGTCGGTCGCTGCGGCGAGTGCCAGGCCTGGGGGTCCGTCGCCGAGGCAGGCGCGCCGACCCTGCGCGCCGCCGCCGGGCCGGTCTCGACACCCGCGGTGCCGATCGGGCAGGTCGCGACCACGGAGTCCGTGGCCCGGCTCAGCGGCGTGCCGGAGCTCGACCGGGTGCTCGGTGGTGGCCTCGTCCCGGGCGCGGCCATCCTGCTGGCCGGTGAGCCGGGCGTCGGCAAGAGCACGCTCCTGCTCGAGGTCGCGGCCCAGACCGCGGCCACCGGGCAGCGCACCCTCTATGTCACCGGCGAGGAGTCGGCGGCCCAGGTCCGGCTGCGCGCCGACCGCACGGGCGGCGTCCACGACGAGCTGTTCCTGGCGGCCGAGACCGACCTCGGCGCGGTGCTGACGCACATCGAGGACGTACGCCCGACGCTGCTGGTCGTCGACTCCGTGCAGACCATCGGCGCCTCGGGCGTCGAGGGCGTGCCGGGCGGCGTGACCCAGGTCAAGGAGGTCGCCGCGGCCCTGATCCGCGTCGCCAAGACCCGCAACATCACCACGATGCTCGTCGGCCACGTGACCAAGGACGGCTCCATCGCCGGTCCGCGGGTGCTCGAGCACCTCGTCGACGTCGTCCTGCACTTCGAGGGCGACCGCAACTCCCGCTTCCGCATGGTCCGGGCCATGAAGAACCGCTACGGCCCGATCGACGAGGTCGGTTGCTTCGACCTGTCCTCCGAGGGCATCTCCGCGGTCACCGACCCGACCGGGCTGTTCGTCGAGCACCACACCCAGGACGTCACGGGCACGTGCGTCGCGGTGACCATGGAGGGCCGGCGCCCGCTGCTCGCCGAGGTGCAGGCGCTGCTGACGCCGTCGCCGCTGGAGCGGCCACGTCGCACGGTCTCCGGGGTCGAGTCGTCCCGGGTCGACATGGTGCTCGCGGTGCTCCAACGCCACGCCCGCCTGCGGATCACCGGGAGCGACACGTTCGTGGCGACGGTCGGCGGTGCCAAGCTGCACGACCCGGCGGCCGACCTGGCCATCGCGGTCGCCGTCGCCAGCTCCCACCTCGGCGTCGCGGCTCCACGAGGTGCCGTCGCGATCGGCGAGATCGGGCTGGCCGGTGAGCTGCGTCGGGTGCGCGACCTCCCCCAGCGCATCGCCGAGGCCGCCCGCCTCGGCTTCAAGGTGGCGGTCGTGCCGCGTGGGCGCAACCTTCCCGGCGAGCGCGGCATCCCCAGCCACCGGACCGTCGACGGTCTCCGCGTGATCGAGGTCGACGACGTGTTCGGTGCCCTGCTCACCCTCGAGCTGACACCTCCGCTCTGAGCGCCCCGCGCACCGACATAACGGCTTCCTAACAGAACCCTCGATTCCCGCGCGGCGCCCTACACTTCACCGGGGGCACACGGGGGTGCCCCCTCACAGAGCACACGGAGGACCGGTGGCAGAGCGCAGCGACGACCAGCTCAGGCTGCGCGCGACACTTGCATCGATAGCGCCGGGCACGCCGTTGCGCGACGGCCTCGAGCGCATCCTGCGGGGCCGCACCGGCGCCCTGATCGTGCTCGGGCAGGACAAGCTGGTCGACTCCATCTCGACCGGCGGGTTCACCCTCGACGTCCCCTTCACCGCCACCGGGCTCCGTGAGCTGGCGAAGATGGACGGCGCGATCATCCTCGACAAGGACATCACCCGGGTGCACCGCGCGGCGGTCCACCTGATGCCCGACCACACGATCCCCTCCGAGGAGACCGGCACCCGGCACCGTACGGCGGAGCGGGTGGCCAAGCAGACCGGGCACCCGGTCATCTCGGTCTCCCAGTCGATGCAGATCATCGCCGCCTACGTCGGCGACATCCGCCACGTGCTCGAGGACTCCGGCAAGATCCTCTCCCGCGCCAACCAGGCCCTCGCCACCCTCGAGCGCTACAAGCTCCGCCTCGACGAGGTCTCCGCGACGCTCTCGGCGCTGGAGATCGAGGACCTGGTCACCGTCCGCGACGTCGCGGTCGTGGCCCAGCGCCTCGAGATGGTGATCCGGATCGCCCGCGAGATCGAGGACTACGTCCTCGAGCTCGGCACCGACGGTCGGCTGCTCTCCCTCCAGCTCGAGGAGCTGGTGACCGGCGTCGACGCCGAACGCGAGCTGGTCGTCCGCGACTACCTCCCCCACGGCAAGCGCCGCCTGGCCAGCCCCGAGTCGCACCTCGCCGAGCTCGAGAGCCTCTCGCCGGCCGAGCTGGTCGATCCGGCAGCGGGCGCCCGTGCCATCGGTCTCGGCGGTGCCGAGCACCTCGACGCCGCCGTCGCTCCCCGCGGCTACCGGCTGCTGGCCAAGGTCCCGCGGCTCCCGACCGCCGTCGTCGACCGGCTGGTCGACCACTTCGGCGGGCTCCAGCAGCTGCTGTCCGCCGGCATCGACGACCTCCAGGCCGTCGAGGGCGTCGGCGAGCTGCGCGCCCGCAGCGTCCGCGAGGGGCTCTCCCGCCTCGCCGAGTCCAGCATCACCGAGCGGTACATCTGAGACAGGCAGCCGCGAGCGAGGAAGGAGCTGGCGGCGTGGGCCTGGCCAGATCGAGTAAGGCCCGCGGCTGAGGAACGAAGCCGCGCAAGGCCGTATCGAGATCTCCCCGTGGAGGCAAGACCCTCGGAGACCCCAGCAGCTCGGCGTACCCCTCCGCAGCCGCACTTCGGTTCCCCCGCATAGGCGGGGATGTGCGAACTTCTGGTGGCGTGCACGCCCCCGGAGGTTCGCATTCCCCCGCAGAGGCGGGGGAACTGGAGTGCCCAGCACCATGCCCAACGGGGAAGAAGTGCCCGGTCGGCGATCCTGACGGGGAAGAAGTGCCCGGTCGGTCAGCCGGCGGAGTTGCCCGTGCCGTCCTCGCCGGGCGTGTGGGCGGTGTCGCCGTTCTTGTTCTTGCCGCCGTTCTTGCCGCCGTTCTTGCCACCGTTCTTCCCGCCACCCTGCTCGGGCTCGGCGGTCTGGGTGACCACACCCGGCTGGGGAGCGACGAGCTCGAACTGGACATCGGTGCCGTCACCGCCGAGGGCGGCGGCCTCGACGTGGTAGAAACCGAGCCTCGCCCAGTCCGTACGACCCGAGCAGGTCTCGTCCGAACGCTTGGCGTCCTTCCAGGTCACCACGACGGGCGTGTCGACGGCCTGCCGGATCACCAGGTCCTGCACCGGGATCGCAGCCGGGCACTCGCGCGTGCTCCAGATGAAGTCGTTGCCACTGGTGATGGTCACGGTCAGCGTCTGGGGAGACGACTGCCAGGTGCACGCCTCGCTCACGACGGAACGCAGGTTGAGGGTGATCGGGACGTCGGCGCCACCTGCTGCCGACGTGATCACCGGCGTGGCGACGATGTCGGAGTCCGCGCAGGGTCCGCTCGGCTCGGCCAGGACGGGCTCGGGCGGCAGGGTCTCCTCGACCGGGAGGTCCTTCTTGCCCTTGCCCTTCTTGCCCTTCTTCACCTGGGAGGTGGGGCCGGCGCTGGGCGCGGCCGGACTCTCCTCGACCGCGGCGCCGGCCTGGGTGGCCTTGCCGGCGGCCTCGTCCGAGCCGTCCGAGGAGCCCCCCAGGAGGCGGGCGAGCACGACCACGAGCACGAGCGGGATGCCGATCACGATGACGCGCCGGATCCAGTAGACCCGGGCCGGGAGCGGCCCACGGGGTCGTACGGTCGACGGCATGGCCTCAGGTTAGGGAGCGAGCGGCCCGTCGCGGCGGAGGCGCACCGGCTCACCTACGATCGGCCGCGATGGACGCCTCCGCTCCCGACCTGCTGCACGCGCGCGTGCTCGACTGGTACGACGACCACGCGCGCGACCTGCCCTGGCGCGGGCTGGAGGCCACCCCGTGGTCGGTGATGGTCAGCGAGTTCATGCTGCAGCAGACGCCGGTGGCGCGCGTGCTGCCGGTGCACGCGGTCTGGCTCGAGCGCTGGCCGACTCCCGCCGACCTGGCGGCGGAGCCCACCGGGGAGGCCGTGCGGATGTGGGGCCGGCTCGGCTATCCCCGCCGGGCCCTGCGACTGCACGCCGCTGCCGTCGCGATCGTGGAGCGGCACGACGGCGAGGTCCCCGCCACCTACGACGACCTGCTGGCGCTGCCGGGCATCGGTGACTACACGGCATCCGCCATCGCCAGCTTCGCCTTCGGCCAGCGGCACGTCGTCCTCGACACCAACGTCCGCCGGGTGTTGGCCCGGGCCGTCTCCGGCACGGAGTTCCCGGCGGCCGCCGTCAGCCGCGCGGAGCGGGACACCGCGACCGCGTTGCTGCCCGACGACGACGCCACCGCCGCGACCTGGGCGGTGGCGACCATGGAGCTCGGCGCCCTGGTCTGCACCGCCCGTCAGCCGTCGTGCGACGCCTGTCCGATCGCCGACCTCTGCGCCTGGCGCGGCGCGGGCTTCCCGGCGTACGACGGTCCACCCCGACGCGGCCAGGCATGGGCGGGCACCGACCGCCAGTGCCGCGGACGCATCATGGCGCTCGCCCGCGACACCGAGTCCTCGGTCAGCCAGCACCAGGTCGAGCTGGCGTGGCCGGAGCGGGAGCAGCGCGAGCGATGCCTGGCCGGTCTCGTCGACGACGGCCTCCTGACGCAGATCACCCCGGGGCGCTGGGCGCTCCCGGGGTGATCTGGTGCCTTCGTGTCGGTCAGGCCGGGTCGCGGGGGACGTCCACCGGACCCACTGAGTCGTCAGGCCCCTCGAGGTTGCCCTCGTCGTCGCGCTGCGGCTCGAGCGCCAGGTCGGCGGTCTCCAACGGAGGCATGTCGGGCACCGTGGAGTTCTTCTGGCCCTTGAAGGTGAACGTGGCCGTCGGGCCCTCGCCCTCGACGTCCGACCAGCACGATCTGTCCGGGACCCACCTCGCCGAAGAGCATCTTCTCGGCCAGGACGTCCTCGATCTCGCGCTGCACCGTGCGGCGCAGCGGCCGGGCACCGAGCACCGGGTCGAAGCCGCGCTCGGCGAGCAGGGCCTTCGCGGGCTGGGTGAGCTCCAGGGACATGTCGCGGTCCTTCATCCGGAGCTCGACGGCGGCGATCATGTTGTCCACCATCGCCACGATCTGCTCCTGCGACAGCGGCGGGAACACGACGATCTCGTCGACACGGTTGAGGAACTCCGGGCGGAAGTGCTGCTTGAGCTCCTCCGACACCTTGCTCTTCATCCGCTCGTAGGAGCCGGCCGGGTCGGCGCCGACCGCACCGAAGCCGAGGTTCACGCTCTTGGCGATGTCTCGCGAACCGAGGTTGGTGGTCATGATGATGACGGTGTTCTTGAAGTCGACGACGCGACCCTGGGAGTCCGTCAGACGACCCTCTTCGAGGATCTGCAACAGGCTGTTGAAGATGTCGGGGTGGGCCTTCTCGACCTCGTCGAAGAGCACGACGGAGAACGGCTTGCGGCGCACCTTCTCGGTGAGCTGGCCGCCCTCTTCGTAGCCGACGTATCCGGGCGGCGAGCCGAACAGGCGCGACACCGTGTGCTTCTCGGAGAACTCGCTCATGTCGAGCTGGATCAGCGAGTCCTCGTCACCGAAGAGGAAGTCGGCGAGCGTCTTGGACAGCCACGTCTTGCCGACACCCGAGGGGCCGGCGAAGATGAACGAGCCACCGGGGCGCTTGGGGTCCTTCAGACCCGCACGCGTACGACGGATCGCGCGGCTGAGCGCCTTGACGGCCTCTTCCTGGCCGATGACGCGCTTGTGGAGCTCGTCCTCCATCTTGAGCAGACGGGTGGACTCCTCCTCCGACAGCTTGACGATCGGGATGCCCGTGGCCACGGCCAGGACCTCGGCGATCAGCTCCTCGTCGACCTCGGCGATCTCGTCGAGGTCGCCGGCACGCCACTGCTTCTCGCGCTCGCCACGGCGGGCGGAGAGCTGCTTCTCCTCGTCGCGCAGGCGGGCCGCGGCCTCGAAGTCCTGCCCGTCGATCGCGGCCTCCTTGCGCTGGCGCACGTCGGCGATCTTCTCGTCGAACTCGCGCAGGTCCGGCGGTGCGGTCATCCGTCGGATGCGCAGTCGCGAACCGGCCTCGTCGATGAGGTCGATGGCCTTGTCCGGCAGGAACCGGTCGGAGATGTAGCGGTCCGCGAGCGTCGCGGCCGAGACCAGGGCCTCGTCGGTGATCGTCACGCGGTGGTGGGCCTCGTAGCGGTCGCGCAGGCCCTTGAGCATCTCGATGGTGTGCGCGATCGACGGCTCCTGCACCTGGATCGGCTGGAAGCGGCGCTCGAGCGCGGCGTCCTTCTCGAGGTACTTGCGGTATTCGTCCAGCGTGGTGGCACCGATGGTCTGGAGCTCACCGCGGGCCAGCATCGGCTTGAGGATGCTCGCGGCATCGATCGCGCCCTCGGCCGCACCGGCCCCGACGAGGGTGTGGATCTCGTCGATGAACAGCACGATGTCGCCGCGGGTGCGGATCTCCTTGAGGACCTTCTTGAGACGCTCCTCGAAGTCACCGCGGTAGCGCGAGCCGGCGACCAGGGCGCCGAGGTCGAGCGTGTAGATCTGCTTGTCCTTCAGCGTCTCGGGCACGTTGCCCTTGACGATGTCCTGCGCGAGGCCGGCCACGATCGTGGTCTTGCCGACGCCGGGCTCGCCGATGAGGACGGGGTTGTTCTTCGTGCGGCGCGACAGGATCTGCATCACGCGCTCGATCTCCTGCTCGCGCCCGATGACCGGGTCGAGCTTGCCCTCGCGGGCGGCCTGGGTGAGGTTCTGGCCGAACTGGTCGAGGACCAGCGAGCTGGACGGAGCCTCGCCACCGGAGCCGGCGGTCTGGGCGCCGGACGCGGCCGACTCCTTGCCCTGGAAGCCGCTGAGCAGCTGGATGACCTGCTGGCGCACCCGGTTGAGGTCGGCGCCGAGCTTCTGCAGGACCTGGGCGGCGACGCCCTCTCCCTCGCGGATCAGGCCGAGCAGGATGTGCTCGGTGCCGATGTAGGAGTGGCCCAGCTGGAGCGCCTCGCGGAGCGAGAGCTCGAGCACCTTCTTGGCGCGCGGGGTGAACGGGATGTGGCCGGACGGGGCCTGCTGGCCCTGGCCGATGATCTCCTCGACCTGGGCGCGCACGGCCTCCAGGGAGATGTCGAGGGACTCGAGGGCCTTGGCTGCTACGCCTTCGCCCTCGTGGATGAGGCCGAGCAGGATGTGCTCGGTCCCGATGTAGTTGTGGGAGAGCATGCGGGCCTCTTCCTGGGCCAGCACGACAACTCGCCGGGCTCGGTCGGTGAACCGCTCGAACATGTGCGCTCCTCTACGTCTGCGTGGTCCGCGGGTCCGACGCAGGGCGGCCGGGGTGCGGACACTGGGCTCAACGCCCGACATCAGCCTACGTGTTCCCACCCCACACGCGAGGGCGTCCGCTCACAGCGAACGCCCTCCGCGCGATGGACCCGGGCGCAGGTGCCTCAGTGGGCCGCGTCGTAGGCCTGCTGCACGTCCGCCGAGATGCGGCCGCGCTCGGAGACCTCCATGCCCTGACCCTTGGCCCACTCGCGTACGTCCTTGGTGTTGCTGGACGATCCGGCGGCGGGCTTGCGGCCCCGACGCGAGCCACCGGTCACCTTGCGGGCGTGGCCGACGTAGCCGCTCAGCGCCTCGCGCAGGGCGGAGGCGTTGGCGTCGTTCAGGTCGATCTCGTAGGTCGTCCCGTCGAGGCCGAACGTGACGGTCTCGGTGGCCTCGGTGCCGTCGAGGTCGTCCACGAGAATGATGTTGACCTTCTGTGCCATGTGGAATTCCTTTTCATTCTGCATTCAGGGGCGAAAGCAGTGTGTCAGTCATTCAAAGGATTCCGCAAAACGCGTCAGGGGGCGCCTGACGAATTCAATTACCGGATTGGCGAGCTCGCGATTTGCAGCACCCTGTCGGAAATGTGCTCAACGATTGCGCTCGAAGACCAGCCGTAGACCCTGGAGCGTCAGCCACGGCGAATGCACGGTGAAACATCCGCAATCGTCCACGAGCAGCGGCGCCCAATGGCCGGTGGAAATGACCGTGACGTTTTCGGTGGGTTCGCCGAGCTCGGCAATCATCCGCGCCACGAGTCCCTCGACCTGGGCGGCGACGCCGAACAGCATTCCGCTCTGGAGGGCCTCGACGGTGTTCTTCGCGATCACCGATCGCGGGCGCACCAGCTCCACCTTGCGCAGCTGCGCGCCGCGACGGCCCAGCGCCTCGAGGGAGATCTCGATGCCGGGCGAGATCGCGCCGCCGACGTACTGGCCCTGGGCGTTGACCACGTCGAACGTCGTCGCGGTGCCGAAGTCGACGACGATCGCCGGGCCGCCGTGGAGCGTCGCGGCGGCGAGGGAGTTCACGATGCGGTCGGTGCCGACCTCACGCGGGTTGTCCATCAGGACCGGGATGCCGGTCCGCACCCCCGGCTCGACGACGATCGCCGTCACGTCGCCGAAGTGGCGCCCGAGCATCTCGCGCCACTCGTGCAGGACGGCCGGCACCGTCGCGCAGACGGCGATGCCGTCGACGTCGTCGACCCGGTCGGCCAGCAGCCCGCGGAGCAGGACCGCCCACTCGTCGGCAGTGCGCCGCTCGTCGGTGTTGACGCGCCAGTGGGCGGTCACCTCGTCACCGTCGAGCAGGCCGAGGAAGGTGTGGCTGTTGCCGATGTCGGCGGCGAGCAGGCTCATGCGTCGAGATCCATGCCGATGTCGAAGACGACCACCGAGTGGGTGAGCGCGCCGACCGACACGAAGTCCACGCCGGTCGCGCCGATCCGCGCGGCGCGCTCGAGGGTGATGCCGCCGCTGGCCTCGAGGGGCACGCGCCCGGCCGTACGTCGTACGGCATCGGTCATCAGCTCGTCGCTCATGTTGTCGAGCAGGATCCGCTCCGGCGGCTCGGGCAGCGCGAGCAGGTCCTCGAGCTGGTCGAGCGTGGTCACCTCGACCTCGACCGGCAGCCCCGGATGGTCCGCGCGGATGGCCTCGAGCGCGGGCAGCACTCCCCCGGCGGCGATCACGTGGTTGTCCTTGACCATCGCCATGTCCTGCAGGGACAGGCGGTGGTTGACGCCCCCGCCGCAGCGGACGGCGTACTTCTGGAGCGCGCGCAGGCCCGGCAGCGTCTTGCGGGTGTCGAGCACGCGGGTCGGCGACCCCTCCAGCGCCTCGACCCAGCGGGCCGTGGCGGTGGCGATGCCGGAGAGGTGGCAGGCGAGGTTGAGGGCGGTGCGCTCGGCGACCAGCATCCGCTGGGTGAGGCCGGAGACGCGCATGACCACGTCGCCCCTCTCGACGCGGGCGCCGTCGGGAAGGCGGTCGGTGACCGTCGCGTCGGCTCCGAGCATGAAGAAGGTGACCGCCGCCAGGCCGAGGCCGGCCACGACACCCGGCTCGCGGGCGGCGAAGACCGCTTCGCCGCGGGCACCGGGCGGCGACGGTCGAGGAGGTGGTCGGGTCGTCCATCCGCTGGTCCGGGACGTCCTCGCTGATGGCGCGGCCGATCAGCTCCCACACGGCCTGCGAGGTCGAGGCCGGCCGCGGTCAGCTCGTCGCGCAGCTCGAGGGGTACGTCGTCGAGGCTCGTCATGCCGGGACCTCGTCGGTGCTGGGATCGGTCGACGGGGAGTAGGTCCAGTCGACCCGGATGCTGCCGTCTCTCCAGCCACGAGTCGACGTGGCCGGCCTTGCTGTCGTCGCGGTCGGGGAAGTCCTCGCGCCAGTGCGAGCCACGCGTCTCGGTGCGCAGCGCGGCGGCCTCGGCGAGCGCGGTGCTGATGGCCAGCAGGTTGGTGGTCTCCCAGGCGGCGGGACCGATCTCGGCGTCACCGGGCTCGAGGGCGCCGAGGTGGGCCAGCGCCTCGGCGAGGCCCTCGGCCTGGCGGAGCACGCCGACGCGCGTGGTCATCACGTCCTGCATCTCCCTGCGGAGGTCGCCGGAGACGAGGCCCTCGGCGCGATCGTCGACGGCAGCGTCGGACCAGGCCCGGAGCTCGCCGGGGAGCACGTCGGCGATCCGGCGGGAGAAGACCAGCCCCTCCAGGAGGGAGTTGGACGCCAGCCGGTTGGCACCGTGGACGCCGGAGCAGGCGACCTCGCCGGTGGCGTAGAGCCCCGGCACGGTCGTACGGCCCCACAGGTCGGTGGCGACGCCGCCGGAGGCGTAGTGCTGGGCGGGCGCGACGGGGATCAGCTCGGTGACCGGGTCGACGCCGTGCTGGCGGCAGACGCCGAGGATGGTCGGGAAGCGGCGCTCCCAGAAGTCGCATGCACCGAGGTGGCGGGCGTCGAGCCACATGTGCGGCTGCCCGGTCTCGATCATCCGGCGGGTGATGGCCTTGGCGACCACGTCGCGCGGCGCGAGGTCGGCGAGCTCGTGCTGGCCCTGCATGAAGCGGTTGCCCTCGAAGTCCACCAGGAAGGCGCCCTCGCCGCGGACCGCCTCGGAGATCAGCGGCTGCTGCCCCTGCGAGTCGGCGCCGAGCCACATCACGGTCGGGTGGAACTGGACGAACTCGAGGTCGCGCACCCGCGCACCCGCCCGCATCGCCAGCGCCATGCCGTCCCCGGTCGAGACGCTCGGGTTGGTGGACTGGCTGAAGACCTGGCCGAGCCCACCGGAGGCGAGCACGACCGCTCGACAGTGCACGGCGCCGACCCCGTCGTGCTGGCCCTCGCCGAGCACGTGGAGCGTCAGCCCGGCGACGCCACCGTCCTCGGCGCGGAGCAGGTCGACGGCCAGCGCGTGCTGGATCACCTCGATCTCGGGCGCGCGCTCCACGGCCGCGATCAGGGCCCGCTGGATCTCGGCGCCCGTCGCGTCACCTCCGGCGTGGGCGATCCGGTCGCGGTGGTGACCGCCCTCGCGGGTCAGCGAGAGCTCGCCGTCGGGGTGGTGGTCGAACTGGGTGCCGAGCGCGATGAGCTCACGGACGGCCTCGGGGCCCTCGGTCACCAGGATGCGTACGGCCTCGACGTCGCAGGCACCGGCACCGGCGACGAGCGTGTCCCGCTCGTGCTGCTCCGGGGTGTCTCCCGGGCCCAGTGCCGCGGCGATGCCCCCCTGGGCCCACTGCGTGGAGCCGGCGGCGAGCACGTCCTTGGTGACGACGAGCAGGTGGAGGGAGGGATCAGCCGCATGGATCCGCAGGGCCGCAGTGAGCCCGGCGATGCCGGACCCCACCACGACGACGTCGGCGCGAGTGGTCCAACCGGGTGCGGGCGCGCGCAGGCGGCCCGGGACCGGCCGGTGATCAGTCATTCGGGCAGGCTACCGACCGATGAGGTCGCCACGGGTCAGCGACTTGTCCCCGAAGGTCTCGGCCGGGTCGAAGCCGGTGGCCAGCACCTGGTTGTCGGAGTCGACGAACACCACGTGCGGCTTGTGCTCCTTGGCCTCGGCGGTCTCCATCTGGCCGTAGCCGATGAGGATGACGGTGTCGCCGGGGTGGACCAGGCGGGCCGCGGCGCCGTTGATGCCGATCACGCCCGAGCCGCGCTCGCCGGCGATCGTGTAGGTCTCGAGGCGGGCGCCGTTGGTGACGTCGACGATGTGGACGAGCTCACCCGGCAGGAGGTCGGCGGCGTCGAGGAGGTCCTCGTCCACCGTCACCGAGCCGACGTAGTGGAGGTCGGCCTGGGTCACGGTCGCCCGGTGGATCTTGGACTTCATCATCGTGCGCAGCATCAGTCTCAGCCGCTCCTTTCAGCGGTGGTCGAGGCCGCAGGTGCGGTCCCCGCCGTCATCAGGTCCGGCGTGGTGCGGTCGAACGTGATGGGCATGTTGTCGATGAGGCGCGTGCTGCCGACCTTCGCGGCCACGAGGATCCGGCCCTCGCCGACCTCCGGGGCCTCACCGAGATCGGTCGAGGTCAGGGCCAGGTAGTCGAGCTCGAGGCCCGGCTCGTCCTTGAGGACCGACATCGCGGCCCAGCGCGCAGCAGGTGGGCCGTACGACGCGCGCTCCTGCGCGGCACGCAACGCCCTGCTCAGCGCGACCGCGGCTCGTCGCTGCTCGACGTCGAGGTAGCGGTTGCGGCTCGACAGGGCCAGGCCGTCGGGCTCGCGCACCGTCTCCGCGCCGACGATCTCGATGCCCAGGCAGAGGTCGCGGACCATCCGGCGGATCAGGGTCAGCTGCTGGTAGTCCTTCTGCCCGAAGACGGCCACGTCGGGCCGGACCAGTCCGAAGAGCTTGGCGACCACGGTGAGCACGCCGTCGAAGTGCCCGGGACGGGACTCTCCGTCCAGGATCGTGGCGAGCGTGCCGGGGGCGACGGTGACGCCGTCGTGGACGGAGTCGTGGCTGAAGCCGCCCGGGTACATCTCGTCGACGCTCGGGGCGAACACGACGTCGACCCCCTCTGCGGCGCAGACCTCGAGATCGGTGTCGAGGGTGCGCGGGTAGCGGTCGAGGTCCTCGCTCGGGAGCGAACTGCATCGGGTTCACGAAGATGCTGACGACGACCGGGCCCGAGGTGGCGGCCCGTGCCGTACGCATCAGGCTGGCGTGTCCGTCGTGGAGGGCACCCATGGTCGGGACGAACGCGATCGGCTCACCCGCCCGGCGCGCGCCGGCGAGCAGGGAGGCCAGCTCCTCGCGAGTGCTCGCGAGGACCGGTGCTGAGGTCATCGACGGTCGTCGGAGCGGGCGGGCTCGGGCGCGTGGTCCGTCCGGACCGAGGCCGCTTCGAGGACGCGGAGCATCTTCGAGGCGCGGATCGGGAGCAGCCGACCGTCGGTGACGGCGCGGTCGAGGGTCGCGTGCGCCATGGCGACGTAGGACGGCAGTGTCTGCGGGGCACTGGCCACGAGGTCGGCGACGTGTGCCCGGACCGTCTCGACGTCCCCACGGACGATCGGTCCGGTCAGGGCGGCGTCGCCCTGCTCCAACGCGTTGTCGAGGGCTGCGGTCAGCAGCGGGCGCAGGGTCGCGGCCGGGTCCTCGGCGCCGGCGGCCGACAGGATCTCCATGGCCTCGGCGACGAGGGTGACGAGGTGGTTGGCCCCGTGGGCCAGGCCTGCGTGGTAGAGCGTGCGACGGTCCTCGGGCACCCACATCGCGCGACCGCCGAGGTCGGCGACCAGGGACTCGGTGACCTCACGGTCGGCCTCCTCAGCGGTGACGCCGAAGACGCAGCCGGACAGGCGGGGCAGGTCGACGTCGGTGCCGGTGAAGGTCATCGCGGGGTGCATCGCGATGGTCCGGGCACCGACCTCGCGGGCGGGCTCGAGCACGGCCAGGCCGTGGCGGCCGCTGGTGTGGACGACGTACTGGCCCTCGCGGATCGCGCCGCTCTCGCTCAGCACCGTGACGACGTTGGACAGCATGTCGTCGGGGACGGTCAGCAGGAGCAGGTCGCACGCCCGCGCCACGTCGCTCGGCTTGGCGACCGGCACACCCGGGAGCAACGCGCCGATGCGCCGACGGGAGGCATCGGACTCGCCTGCGGTGGCCACGACCTCGTGCCCGGCGGCGCGGAGCGCGGCAGCCAGCACGGCGCCGACGCGACCTGCGCCGACCACACCAATACGGAACTTCGTCATGTCGACCTCTTCGTTTCAGTCCCTCGCGGGTACCGATCTACTGCGATCAACATCGAGCCTACGCCCGCGGATTCCGTGGCGGAACCGGCTGGGGCGTGACGCACGCCACTCGCCCCGACCGGGCGTGGGTCAGGCGCGCAGGTGGAGCTTGGCGTGGTCGGGGTCGTCGACCACGAAGGGCCGCGGGGCACGCGGCAGCCACGTGTGGGTGACGTGATCGACCACGTGCACGCCCTCGGGGGCGACGATCTCCACGACTCCCTCGGGCACCTCGCCGTTGTGCAGGGCGTTCCAGACGAGCCACTCCCGACGCTTGCGGCGGTTGCGGATCGAGGTCGCGAAGGCCTCCGGGTTGGTCCAGTGGGCGAACTCGTCGCCGTCGAGCCACTTGAGCTCCACGCACAGCCCCTGGGGCAGGGCGAACATCTCGATCCGGTCGGGCGTCGTGCGGATCTCCCACTCCGGCGCCTTGGTGTAGACGTAGTCCGGGCTCATCGGGAAGCCCCACTCCTCGATGTTGCGGAGCCCGAGGTCGAGGAAGGCCCTGCTGTCGGACTCGATGTAGAGCCCGTGGCGCGGGAACCGGATCACCGCCTCCGCCATCCCGACCTGCCAGGAGAGGTCGGCCATCGACACCTCGCCCTCGGTGGTGAGGACCATGTCGCCGTCCCACTTCCACGAGTAGCGGGTGCGGACGTGCGAGAAGCACCAGTTGTAGAAGTAGGCCAGCGAGTGGACCGAGCGCTCGTTGACCGCGAGGTGCTCGCCGCCCGCGCGCGCGACCTGGAAGGGGTAGTCCTTCACCGTGAACTTGTGACCGAGCCCGATCTCGGCGGCCACCCGCAGGGCCTCCTCGGCGGTCCCGTCGTCCGAGCCGTTGTCGACCAGCAGCACGTGGTCGCAGGCCCGCAGGAGCGGCGGGAGCACGAACCGCAGGCCCGGCGCCTCGTTCTTCACCCGCAGCACCGCGGTCGCGCCGCGACGCAGCCCGCCGGGCTGGTTCCACGGCCAGACGATGTCGAAGTCCTCGTGGCCCTCGAGGTTGGTCAGCCCGTGGCCGGAGCCGATCGGGATCGTCACTGCTCGTCCCGGCTTCGGCCGAGCGCCTTGCGCATCCCGCGGCGCACCGACGGCGGGATCGCAGCGCGTACGTCGTGGGGCACGCGGTCCGCGAGCGACCGGCCCGGCGCCTCGCCCGCGGCCTCGGTCAGCGCCTGGCGCCTGCCCTGCAGGCGCGCGTGGACCTGCGAGGAGCGCGCGATCGCCTCGGCCTCCTCGTAGAGGTCGACGTAGGCGTCGCGGAGCTGGTCGAAGGTCGCGTGCGCGTCGGTGGTGTCGCCGCCCTCGTCGGCGAGCTTGTTGAGCTCCTCCCACGTCTGCCCGGTGAGGTCGTGGAGCCGCTGGGGCAGGGCGAGGTCGTCGAGCGTGGAGCTGACCCGGCGGAGGTTGGGGTCGATGAAGCGGTGGACCTCGCGGATCTGGTCGCTGCGGGTGTGGATGATCGTCTGGAGGTCGAGCGCCTGGCCCATGGCCGTGGTGGTCCGCACCCAGTCGGTGAGCAGGTCCTCGTAGCGGACGAACACGCGGCCGCCGTCGCCCTCGGCCGGGCGGGTGGCCCGCTCGGTGTGGAGCAGCATGTTGACCCAGCTGGCGGCGAGGTGGGCGGAGCCGAGCTTGTTGGCGTAGTACTTCTGCTTCGACCCGACGACCTCGGCCGGCGGGCGGAGCATCGTGGCGAAGACCGGCGTGGCGCCGGTGCGGATCGCCGCGACGCGCCACAGGCCGAGGAACCAGCTCAGCCGCGGGTCCTTGACCACGAGCTCGGGATGGTCGGCGAAGTGCGGCTCGAGCCACTCGCTCGCCCGGATCCGGGCGGGCTCGCGGCTGCAGATGCGGCCGGTGTCGAACCAGGCCGTCGGTCGCGAGTCGGAGACCTGCACCAGCGACTCGGCCAGCCACTGGTCGTGGACGTCGACGACCCACTGCGGCTCGCTGAAGCCACGCGGGTTGGAGTCGTCGGGCGGCACCTCGGGGAGCGGGACGTGCATGCCCAGCTTGGACACGATGCCGGCGAGCGTGCTGGTGCCGCTGCGTCCGGCGCCGGCGACGAACAGGACCTTCCGCGGCACTCCGTCGGGGTTCATCTCGTCGATCGCTCTGGCCTGCTCAGTCACGGCAGGGAGCCTACCGGCGACCGTCCGGAGCGCCCGTGTCCTAGGGTCGCGCCCATGATGCGGCGGCTGTTCTCCCGGGCTCCCCTCCTGGGCGTGGTGATCCCCGCGTGGGGCGTGGAGGACTACCTCGACGACTGCGTCCGCTCGCTCCTCGCCCAGACCCATCAGCGGTGGGAGGCGGTCATCGTCGACGACGGCTCCACGGACCGGACCGGCGCGATCGCGGACGAGTGGGCGCACCGCGACAACCGGATCAGCGTCGTCCACTCCGTCAACGGCGGGCTCGGCGCCGCCCGCAACGTCGGCGTCCAGCAGGTGCGCGGCGACTACCTCGCCTTCCTCGACTCCGACGACGTCCTGCCCCCGACCGCGTACGCCGACCTGGTCGGGGCTCTCCAGGACTCGGGCTCCGACTTCGCCACCGGCTCGATCGTGCGCTGGGAGGGCGACCAGCTGGTCGAGCCGCCGTGGATGCGCCGCCTGCACCGGCCGCTGCGAGGGGGCCGGATCGAGGACCGGCCCGAGATCCTCGGCGACGTCTTCGCGTGGAACAAGGTCTGGCGCCGCTCCTTCTGGGACGCCGCCGGCCTGGCCTGGCCCGAGGGCGTGCGCTACGAGGACCAGCCCACCACGACGCGGGCCTTCCTCGACGGGTCCTTCGACGTGCTCGACGAGGTGGTCTACCGGTGGCGGATCCGCGAGGGGTCGATCACCCAGACGCGCGCCTCGTCGGTGCAGGACCTCTCCGACCGCTGGGAGACCAAGAGGCAGTCACTCGCCTCGGTGCGCGCCCACGGCTCGGCCGCGGTGGAGGCGGTCTTCGTCGACCGCGTGCTGGCAGGTGACCTCTGGCGCTACTTCCTGCTCGTGCCCGGGGCGCCGGAGGAGTGGTGGCGGCTGCTGCGCGCCGGCGTCCTGGAGCTCTGGGGCCAGCGCTCCCTCGTGCACAGCGGCCTGCCTCCGGTCCACCGGCTGGCGGGCTGGCTGATCGCCGAGGACCGGCGTGCCGAGGTCACCGCGTTGATGGAGTGGGCGGCGACCCTCGACGGTCCGGCCCCCCGGGTCCAGGACGTGGCCACCGGCGACTGGCGGCTCGCGGTGCCGCACTCGGTCGTCGACGAGACGACCGTGGCCCCGGAGGCCTTGGCACTCCGGGACCACGAGGTCACATCAGTCGGTGGTTGAGGCGCGAGCGCGCGTCGCTGCGTGGCTCACAGAAGACCCTCGGAGGTGAGGAACTCCTTGGCGACGTCCTCCGGCTTGGCGCGGTCGACCGCCATCTGCCCGTTGAGCTCGGTCAGTCCCTCGGTCGTGAGGGCCGCCATCAGCGGGTTGAGGATGTCGGCGACGTCGGGGTTGTCGGCGAGGAAGTCGGCCGAGACCGCCGGCACGAGGTTCTGTGCGGGCTGGATCGCCTTGTCGTCCTCGAGGACGACCAGGCCCTGGGACTCCAGGGTGCCGTCGGTGGTCGAGGTCTCGCCCAGCTCGGACTCGCCGGAGATCACCGACTGGTAGGTCTGGTCGGAGGCGTAGCCGAGCTCGAGCACCTTGGTCACGTCGATGCCGTAGTCGTCGGAGAGCCCGCCCTCGCAGTCGAGGCGACCCTCGCAGTCGGGAGCCGCGGCCAGCACGACGCTCTTGCCCTCGAGGTCGGAGAGCGTGGTGACCCCTTCGGCGTCGGAGTAGTCCTGGGTGACGAAGAAGGCGTTGGTGTCGGTGGCCGGCGAGACGTCGAGGAGCTCGATGCCGGCGTCGTCCAGCAGGGTCGCGCCGTCGTCGGCGAGCTGCTGTCCGTCACCCGCCTCGAACGGCTCGGCGTCGGCGCCGTTGGCCTGGGAGTTGAGGAAGTTGACGATGCCGCCGACGTATTCGGGGACGATGTCGACGTCGCCGGGGAACGTGGGCATGTAGGCGTCGCGGGAGTCGACGAGCTTGGTCTCGACGGAGTAGCCGGCGTCCTCGAGCAGCTGCGAGTACATCGAGGCGACGAGTGTCGCCTCGGGGAAGTTCTGCCCGGCGATGGTGACCGAGCCCTTGTCGGCCGACGCAGCTGCTGTCGTCGGAGGCGTTGTCGTCGGAGAGGTCGTCACCGGCACAGCCGGTGAGTGCGAGGGCGCTGGCGGCCAGGACCGCGGCGAGCGTGCGTGCGAGGTGCATGGTGATCCTTCTGTGTCCCGCAGCGGTCGCTGCGCGTGTCCGGAGTTGCGTGGTGTCAGCCGACGGATTCGGCGGGCGGATCAACGGTAGCCCCGGCCACCGACAACGCGTCCGTCCGACCACCTGGAGGGGTGCTCGCGCGGCCGCTGCGACGGGTGGGGTCCACCGACCTCTGGATCAGCGCGGCGATCAGCTCGAGGACCAGGGCGACGGCGGCCACGACGAGCGCACCCGCGATGCCCTTGCCGTAGTTGGAGCGGAAGAAGCCGTCGGTGATGATCTGCCCGAGCCCCGGCCCGGCGACCAGCGCGGCGATCGTGGCCGTCGCCCAGACCTGCACGAGGGCCAGGCGCAGGCCGGACATCACGAGCGGCAGACCGAGCGGCAGCTCGATGCGCCAGAACTGCTGCGGACCGGTCATGCCCATCCCCCGGGCCGCCTCGCGCACCTCGGGCGCCACCTCACGCATGGCGACGTAGGAGTTGGTGATGATCGGGGGCAGCGCGAAGAGGGTCAGCGCGATCAGCGTGGCGAGCCCGGCGCGACCGTAGGGGCCGAGCTGGTCGGTCCCCGGCCACGGCGCGACCACGAGCAGCCCCAGCAGCGCGAAGGTCGGGATGGCCCGGCCGACGTTGGAGACGTTGATCGCCAGGAAGCCGCCGCGTCCGAGGTGTCCGAGCCACAGGGCGACGGGCAGTCCGACCAGCATCGCCATGAACAGCGCGGTCAGCGTGAGCAGGAGCTGCTGGCCCATCAGCGCGGCGATGCCGTCGCTGCCGGTCCAGTTGGCGCCGTCCGAGAGGTAGTCCCACATGTCACCGAAGACCCTCATGCCCGCAGTCCTCTCGTCCAGGGAGTCAGCATCCGTTGGGCCAGGACCAGCAGCGCATCGAGGAGGACCGCGAGCACGACGCACAGCACGGAGGCGGTGAAGAGCTCGGCGCGGAAGTTGGTGAGCACCCCGTCCTTGATCAGGTTGCCCAGTCCGCCGTAGGCCACCAGCGAGCCGACGGTGGTCAGCGCCACGGTCGACACCGTGGCGACGCGGAGCCCGGCCATCACGACCGGCAGGGCGAGCGGCAGCTCGATCCTCATGAGGAGGGACCCGCGGCTGTAGCCCAGGCCGGTCGCCGACTCCCGCACCTCGTCGGGCACCGACCGCAGGCCCTCCAGCAGGCTGCGTACCAAGATCGTGAGGGCGTAGAGCGCGAGGCCGATCACCACGGTCGTCGCCGTCAGCCCGGTGAACGGCACCAGCAGCGGGAAGAGCGCCAGCGACGGCACCGTGTAGATCCCGGTGGTGACCGCCAGGATGGCCGACTCGAGGCGCGGCAGCCGGCGGGCGAGCAGCGCCAGCGGGAACGCGATGACCAGGCCGAGCAGCACGGAGACGACGGTGATCCCGATGTGCTGGATCGTCGCGTCGACGATCTCCTGCTGGCGGTCGGAGACGTAGTCGAGGCAGACCCAGTCGTTGACGACGCGGCTGTAGCAGCTCGGGGCGTCAGCGGCCCCCAGTAAGGTCACCGCATGGACGCTACACGGAGCGACGAGCCGATGATTCGGCTCGAAGGTGTGGGCAAGACCTACCCCGACGGGACCGTCGCGGTCCACGAGCTCGACCTCGATGTGGCCCGTGGAGAGATGGTCTGCCTCGTCGGACCGTCCGGCTGCGGCAAGTCCACCACCCTCAAGATGATCAACCGGTTGATCGAGCCGACCACGGGCCGGATCTGGCTCGACGGCAAGGACGTCACCGGCGTCGACCCGGTCGAGCTGCGCCGCGGCATCGGCTACGTCATCCAGCAGATCGGCCTGTTCCCCCACCAGCGCATCGAGCAGAACGTGATGACCGTGCCGCTGCTCTACGGCGAGTCCAGGACGACCGCCCGCGAGCGCGCCCACGAGCTGCTCGCGACGGTGGGCCTCGACCCCGAGCAGTACGCCCGTCGCTATCCGCACGAGCTCTCCGGGGGCCAGCGCCAGCGGGTCGGCGTCGCCCGCGCCCTGGCCGCCAACCCGCCGGTCCTGCTGATGGACGAGCCGTTCGGCGCGGTCGACCCGGTGGTCCGCGGTCGGCTCCAGGACGAGTTCCGCCGGCTCCAGGCCGAGCTCGGCAAGACCGTGGTGCTGGTGACCCACGACATCGACGAGGCGATCCGGATGGGCGACCGGGTGGCGGTCTTCGCTGCCGGCGGCCGCCTCGCCCAGTACGCCACCCCCGGCGAGCTGCTCGCCCACCCGGCCGACGAGCAGGTGGCCGACTTCGTCGGCGCCGGCGGCCTTCGCACCCTGACCGTGACCCGGCTCCGCGAGGAGCACCTCGAGCCGCTCGACGGCATCGCCACCGGAGACCTCGGCTCGGCCATCGACATCGACTCCTCGCTCGAGGAGGCGCTCGCCGCGATGCTGCGCGACGACAAGCCGGTCGTCGGCGTCCGCCGCGGCCCCACGTTCCTCGGCGTGCTCACCCCCGCCGGCGTGCACAGGGCGCTGCGCGCGTCGCTGCGCTGACGGCGTACGCCCTAGGTGACCGGTCACGTCTTGGTGCCAGGACTCCGTGACGTACTTCGTGCCCCAGCCCATCGAGGTGTAGAGGCCGTCGGCGCCGGTCGGTGAGTCCGCGTCGACCTCGAGCCCGACGCGGTCGCGGTTGCGCGACGCGGCGTCGGCGATGATCGTGCGCAGCAGGCCGGTGGCCACGCCCCGGCCGCGGGCGGACTCCAGGACACCGAGGTAGGAGACGTACGACCCGTCCGGCCCGGTGCTCGACTCGCTCACGGTGCCGACCAGGGCGCCGGCCGCCTCGACGTGATCGCCGTCGACGATCTCCGCGAGCCACCAGTGGTCCCAGCGGTGGCCGGGGTCCTCGCGGACGCGGTGGATGAACTCCTGGAAGGTCTCCTCCGCGGAGTTGAAGTGGTCGGTGAACGCACCCTCGAGCACCTCGTGCACGGCGCGCAGGTCGGCGACGTCGGGCAGGCCGCCGGAGTCCGGACCTCCCTGCCGCTCGACCAGCCGGAAGACCACGCCCTTGCGCTCCCAGCGCGTGGGATCGGGCACGAGCTCGGCCTCGGCGGCCTCGACCGAGCGGCTCATCTGCCACCAGGTGCGGACCCGGTCGAAGCCGGCGTCGGCCAACCAGCGGTGCTGGCGCTCGTCGTCGGCGAAGGCACCGGTGTCGATCTGCTGCTCGGCCAGCCCCCGGGCCGCTCCGACCGCCCTGGCCTGGGACTCGGCCCACTCGAACAGGACGTCGCTGCACCGGTCGGCGAGCCGTTCATCGATCTCGCGGTCGACGATGTGGACGAAGAGCATCCGGCCCTCGGCGCGGTCGTGCACGCTGCCCCAGGCCTGGATCCGGCCGTCGGGATCGCGGACGACGACGTTCTCCCGCATGGCCAGACCGTGCTCGGAGACCTCGACCAGGACGTCGTCCTCGCCCGACCCGGCCCACCCGCGACCCGCCCGCTCGTGGCCGCGCAGCAGCTCGGTCAGCCGCTCGACGGTGGCCGCGTCGCTCCCGTCAGGGGTGCCGGCCTCCCAGCCCTCGGGCAGTCCGGGGTCCTGGGGCAGTGCGTCGGTGGGGTCGCTCTCGAACCGGTTGTCCTCGGGGATCACGAGGGAACATTCTTCCCCACCGGCCGCGCGCGCGCCCAGGGCGGTGCGTGGGGCAGGTCCTGGAGCGCTCGAAACCTGCGTCACGCACCGCGCTCGCGAGCGGTGGGTGAGGTCAGGCGCTGCGGTGCTTGCTGCGCGCCGCGGCGGCGCGGAGCGAGTCGAGCTCGGCCCGCACCACGTCGATCTCGGCCTCGAGCTCGGCGACCTGGACGATCGCCTCCGCGGCCCGGGACTCGGCGTCGTCGCGACCGCGCTGGGCGTCGTTGCGGCCACGCTCGGCCGCGTCGGCGCGACGGGCCTCCTGGCCGCGCTTGAGGCTCATCTCGGCAGCAGCCTTCTGGGCCGACGAGAGCGCACTCTCGAGCACGGCGATGGCGCCCTCGCGCTCGGTGATGCGTCGCGACATGTCCGCTGCGAACGCCTGCGACTCAGCAGTACGACGCTCGGTGAGCGCGCGGAACTCCTGGGCCTGCTCTGCCCGGTCCTGTGCCGCGTCGCGGCGGGCCTGCATCAGCTCGGAGTGGGTGATCCGGGTCGCGGCGGCACCGAGGAGCACGGCCACGACGGCAGCGACGGCCGTCAGGACGGCGGACGAGGAGACCAGGGCGCCGACCACGATGAGAGCCGAGACCGCGAGGAGGGCCACGGCGACGGCCAGGCGCGTGCTGCGCTGGCGACGACGGGCAGGCGTGCGGGACGCCTGTGACTGCTGGGGCTGCTGGGAAGGCATGGGGTCACCCTAGGCCCGGGGATCGCCGCCGTCCGTGCGACACGCACGCTCCAGCACCAGCGACGCGAGCGTCACCGCGCCCGCTCCGAGCGCTGCGACGACCGCGCGGAGGATCCAGCGGTCGGCGTCCTGCGAGGCGTCGCCGAGCCAGCTGACGGCGTAGCCGACGTAGCCGGCGGCGACGAGCGCACCGCCCAGCGCGCACGCGCGGGCCAGCACCAGCCGGTTCACCGCCTGGTGCGGCTCGAGCCGCTCGCCCCGGACCTGGACGGTCTGCCAGGTGTGCCAGGCGAGGAAGGACATGATCACCGCCACCAGCACCAGGGCCAGCGCCTGGCTCCAGGAGATCAGGGGCGCACGACCGGCGATCCGGCTCGTCACGGGATGGATGCCCCACCCGAGGGCGAGCCCCACGACGACGAACCCGGTGAGGGCGCGGGGCGAGGTGGGGCGGAGGGTTCCGCGCGGCTCCGGAGGTTCGTCCTCCTGTCCCGCCTGGCTCATTCCACCTCGAGCGAGAGGTCCTCGCGCTTGCGCACACCCGTGGCGTCGGTGGACTGGAGCAGGTCGGCGATCGGACCGCGCTCGGGGAAGACCGCGTCGGGCTCGAGGTCGTGCCACGGCTGCAGCACGAACGCGCGCTCGTGGGCCCGCGGGTGGGGCAGGCGCAGGAAGTCCTCGTTGGAGCGGCGGTCGCCGACCACGATCAGGTCGACGTCGAGGGTGCGCGGCGCGTTGCGGACCTCGCTGCGCTCACGCTCGAAGGCGTCCTCCACGGCGAGCGCCCGCTCCATGAGGCGTGCGGCCGGCAGCGTGGTGTCGGCCAGGACGACCGCGTTGAGGTAGGGGCCGGAGTCGTCGGGGGCGTCGACCGGGTCGGTCTCGTAGACCGGCGACACGCCGGTGACGAAGAAGTCGGGGGTGTCCGCCAGGGCGTCGACCGCACCCTGCAGCGTGGCCATCCGCTCACCGAGGTTGGAGCCCAGCGCCACCACGACCCGACGGATCGGGTGCATCTCTCCGGTGAGGGAGTCGGTGTCCACGATGTTGGGGTTGGGGGTCTCAGTCATGAGCGTTGCCTCGCGTTCTGGTGATCGTCAGCGCGACATCCGAGTACGTCGCGTCGATGGGTGCATCAGGTTTGTGGAGCGTGACTCGCGCCCATTCAACACGACTGTCCAACAGGCACACATCGGCGATGCGTTGAGCGACGGTTTCTATCAGGTCGACCGGGTCTCGCTCGACGGCGGCCTTCACGTCCATGGTCAGGGTCCCGTAGTTGACGGTCTCCTCGAGGTCGTCGGACCCGGCCGCCCGTCGGGTGTCGATGCCGAGCACGAGGTCGACCACGAAGGTCTGCCCCTCACGCTTCTCGAACTCGAAGACGCCGTGGTGCGCGAAGCACTCGATCCCCCTCACCGCGAGCTCGTCGGTCATCGGTCGTCCTCCTCGTGCGTCGTCTCGTCACGGCTCCCGGCCATGGCGGCCGCCACGGCCAGCGCGTCCCGCGTGGCGCGTACGTCGTGCACCCGCAGCACGTCGACCCCGCGGTCGGCCAGCAGGGCCACCAGCGCCGCGTGGGCGTGCTCGCGCTCGTCGACCGGCCGCGGCCTGCCCTCGTGGGCCAGCAGGGTGCCCAGGAACGACTTGCGGCTCGCTCCCACCAGGAGCGGGCAGCCGAGCCCCTGCAGCACCTCGAGCGCGGACAGCAGCTCCCAGTTGTGGCGTGGCTCCTTGGCGAAGCCCAGGCCCGGGTCGAGCACGATCCGTTCACGCGGGATGCCGGCGGCCTCGGCCGCGACGAGCCGCTCGCCCAGCTCGCGGCGTACGGACGCCACGACGCCGTCGGGTGAGTAGTCGGTGAAGTCGCGCATCCGGTCGGCGTGGGCCCGCCAGTGCATCGCGACGTAGGTCGCGTCGCTGGCGGCGACGACGTCGAGGATGGCCGGGTCGGCGAGACCGCCGGAGACGTCGTTGACGACCACCGCGCCCGCCTCGAGCGCGGCCGCGGCGACCTCGGCCCGCATCGTGTCGACCGAGACGACCGCGCCGGCCGCGACGAGCTCGCGGATGACAGGCACGACCCGGTCGAGCTCGTCGCTGACGACGGGCCGCACGGCGCCGGGGCGGGTGGACTCGCCGCCGACGTCCAGCAGGTCCGCACCCTGCTCGACGAGCAGCAGGCCGTGGGCGACGGCGGCCTCGGTGGTGACGAAGCGGCCGCCGTCGGAGAAGGAGTCGGGAGTGACGTTGACGATCCCCATGACCCGGGGCGACGGGGTCCGGGGGGCCACGGTCACCTGGTGCCGGTGTGGATCAGTGCCATCGCCTCGGCGCGGGTGGCCTGGTCCTTGAGGAACGAGCCCCGCACCGCGGACGTGATCGTCCGGGCGCCGGCCTTCTTGACGCCGCGCATGGTCATGCAGAGGTGCTCGGCCTCGATCACCACGATGACGCCGCGGGCCCCGAGGATGTCCATGAGCGAGTCGGCGACCTGCGTGGTCAGCCGCTCCTGCACCTGGGGACGCTTGGCGTAGACGTCGACGAGCCGGGCGAGCTTGGAGAGCCCGGTGATCTTGCCGCTCTTCGCCGGGATGTAGCCGACGTGGGCGACCCCGGTGAACGGCACGAGGTGGTGCTCGCACATCGACCACAGCTCGATGTCGCGCACCAGCACCATCTCTTGGTGGCCGAGGTCGAAGGTGGTGGTCAGCACCTCGGCAGCGGTCTGCCGGATGCCCTGGGTCAGCTCCTCGTAGGCCCGGGCGACCCGGGCCGGGGTGTCGAGCAGCCCCTCACGGTCGGGGTCCTCCCCGATCGCGAACAGCAGCTCGCGGACCGCCGCCTCGGCGCGGGCGTGGTCGAAGACGGGTACGTCCTCGGGTGCCCGCTCCGGGATGGAGATCGGGTCGGTCACAGGGCACCCGGCGTGGGGGGCGCCGGGGTGTCCGGACCGAGGTCGGGACTCCCGTGCACGTCTCCCCCTGCCCCCGGAGGAGTGAGGATCACGCCACCTTCGGACTCCTCCGGCACCGAGTTGGCCAGGGCCCGGTCGCGGATCTCCTGCGGGATGTCGACCGGCGGGATGGTGGACGGCACGCGCTCGGGCGACCCGGTCCAGGCCGGTCGGTTCGGGACTCATCCGCAGCGCCTCGAAGATCGCGGCGATCTGCGCCTTGTCGAGGGTCTCCTTGTCGAGCAGCGCGAGCACCAGCGTGTCGAGGACGTCGCGGTTGCGCTCCAGGATCTCGAAGGCCTCCTGGTGGGCGTGGCCCAGCAGCGCCTTGACCTCACCGTCGACCGCGGCCGCGGTCTCCTCGGAGTAGTTGCGCGTGTGGCCCATGTCGCGGCCCAGGAAGGGCTCGGAGTTGTTGTCCCCGAGCTTGACCGCGCCGAGGCGCTCGGTCATGCCGTACTGGGTCACCATCGCCCGGGCGAGGCTGGTCGCCTTCTCGATGTCGTTGCCGGCACCGGAGGTGACGTCGTGGAAGATCAGCGCCTCCGCTGCCATGCCGCCCAGCATGTAGGCCAGGTTGTCGAGCATCTCCGAGCGGGTCTGGGAGTACTTGTCGCGGTCGGGCAGCACCATCGTGTAGCCCAGCGCGCGACCACGCGGCAGGATCGTGACCTTGTGCACCGGGTCGGTGCCGGGCAGCGCCGCGGCGACGAGCGCGTGGCCACCCTCGTGGTAGGCGGTGATGAGCTTCTCGCGCTCGCTCATCAGGCGCGTACGCCGCTGCGGACCCGCGATGACGCGGTCGATCGCCTCGTCGAGGGACTCGTTGTTGATCATCTTGGCGCTCGTGCGCGCGGTGAGCAGCGCAGCCTCGTTGAGCACGTTGGCCAGGTCGGCACCCGTGAAGCCGGGCGTGCGGCGGGCGATGCTCAGCAGGTCGATGTCGGGGTCGATCGGCTTGCCGCGCGAGTGCACCTTGAGGATCTGGTGACGGCCGTTGAGGTCGGGGGCGTCGACCTGGATCTGACGGTCGAAGCGACCCGGGCGCAGCAGCGCGGGGTCGAGCACGTCGGGGCGGTTGGTGGCCGCGATCAGGATGACCCCACCGCGTACGTCGAAGCCGTCCATCTCCACCAGCAGCTGGTTGAGGGTCTGCTCGCGCTCGTCGTGACCGCCGCCCATGCCGGCGCCACGGTGGCGGCCGACCGCGTCGATCTCGTCGATGAAGACGATGGCCGGGGCGTTCTCCTTGGCCTGCTCGAAGAGGTCGCGCACGCGGCTCGCGCCGACGCCGACGAACATCTCCACGAAGTCCGAGCCGGAGATCGAGTAGAACGGGACGCCGGCCTCGCCGGCCACGGCGCGGGCGAGAAGGGTCTTGCCGGTGCCGGGAGGGCCGTAGAGCAGGACGCCCTTGGGGATCTTGGCGCCGACGGCCTGGAACTTGGCGGGCTCCTGGAGGAACTCCTTGATCTCGCCGAGCTCCTCGATGGCCTCCTCGCAGCCGGCCACGTCCGCGAAGGTCGACTTCGGCATGTCCTTGGTGATCAGCTTGGCCTTGGACTTGGCGAACTGCATGACGCCGCGGCCGCCGCCGCCCTGGGCCTGGTTCATCAAGAAGATGAACAGCAAGATGATCAGCGCGAAGGGCAGCAGGGTCGCGAGGAGCGAGCCGATGAAGCTGGGCTGCGGGGTCTCGGACTTGTAGGACTCGATGGTGCCCGCGTCGACCTGCTCCTGGACGGAGGCGATCAGGGTCTCCTCCTCGCCGGCGACGTAGGTCGCGACGACCTTGTCGCCGTCGTCGCGGACGCCGTCGTCGAGCGTGGCGCGCATCTCGAAGTTCGACGCCGTTGAACTCGATCTCCTTGACCTCGCCCTTGGAGATGTACTTCGTCATGGTCGAGGTCTCGACCTCGTCGTAGCCGTCACTGGGCGCGAGGAACTGGATCGCCAGCAGCACCGCGAAGGCGGACAGGACGATCCACAGCCAAGGACCCTTGAATATGCGCTTCACTGGCAACTTTCAGCGGTTCGGAGATGAGAACGCGACGCTACACGTCGCTCGGGTGCCCATTCTTTCAAACGGGGTGAAGCCGGGCGACCCCCAGCACGTCTGATCCGGTCGCGATCAGGAGTAGACGTGCGGTGCCAGCGTGCCGATGTCACGCAGGTTGCGGTAGCGCTCGCGGTAGTCGAGGCCGTAGCCGACGACGAACTCGTTGGGGATGTCCCACCCGATGTACTTCGGCTCCACCGGCATCGAGAGGGCCTCGGGCTTGCGCAGCAGGGTGGCGATCTCGACGCTCGCGGGGCTGCGGCTGGAGAGGTTGTTGACCAGCCAGCTCAGGGTCAGGCCGGTGTCGATGATCTCGTCGACGATCAGCACGTCGCGACCGCTGATGTCGGTGTCGAGGTCCTTGAGGATGCGCACGACGCCGCTGGACTTGGTGCCCGAGCCGTAGGAGCTGACGGCCATCCAGTCCATCTCGAGGTGCACCGGCATCGCCCGCGCCAGGTCGGCCATCACCATGACCGCACCGCGCAGCACGCCGACCACGAGCAGGTCGCGGCCCTCGTAGTCCTCGGTGATCTGGACCGCCATCTCGGCCAGTCGCTGCTGGATCTGGGCCTCGGTGAAGAGGACGTTGACCAGGTCGTGCTCCACGTGGGACGTGTCCATGGCTGCAGCCTAGGGCTCCCCTTCGCGGGTCTCCCACGCCGCCCGATGGATTTCCACGCGCACGGGTGGAAGTGCAGGCCAGCTCGGGGATGTTCACGCTCAGGCCCGGATGCACTTCCAGGCGTACGAGTGGAAGTTCAGGCCGCAAGCCGGCTCTGGAAGTGTGGACGCCAGTCCTCGCTCGGGCGAGCCGGGAGACCCTCGAGCCCACGCGCCCGCAGGAGGCGGAAGATGCGCTGCACCGTACGCCCGGGATCGGTGTAGATGCCCGCCTCGACCACGACGAGGATGCGCGAGCAGTCGTCGTCGATCTGCTCCCTGCGGTCCGGTCGGCCTCCCACTGCTCGATGCGCTCGACGTGGTGACGACCGTCGTACTCGACGATGACGCGCACCTCCGGCCAGCTGAGGTCGAAGCGCCGCTCCACCTCGCCGTCGACCACGCGCACCGAGACGTTCACGACCGGCTCCGGCAGAGCCCGCGAGGACGATCAGCATCCGCAGTCGCGACTCCATCGGGGAGTCCACGCCTGGCCGCGGAGCGTACCGCGGCGACCTCCTGGCGGAGACGACCGCAGCGCGACCCGACCGCCTGCATCGTCGCGCGGCGCAGGTCCTTGAGCCGCACGCCGTGGCGCCGAACCATCCAGGCGCCTGCAACGACGAGCTCGACGAGGGAGCAGCTCGGCGTCGGCCAGCTCGACGAAGCAGGTCGCGGTGCAGGACCGACACCCGCACACCACGCCGTGACGACGGTCGCTGCGCCCGGTCGTCGGTAGGCGAGCAGGCTCCTGCCGCGCCGAGGCGGTGCGGGGTCGTCGGGACGGTCGACGTGCTCCCCAGGACGGGTCTGACCGGCGCGTGCCAGACGCGGGCCGCGGACCCGTAGCTGGCGCACGCGAGGTCGGAGACAGCAGGCCAGGGCAGCCGTCGACGCGGAGCACCGCCGAGTCGCGGCACATCGGCGTCGACGATGTCCGTGGAGCAGGCGGCGGAACGCAGGTGAGTCGACAGTCGCCCGCGGCACTCCGGCCCTGAGCGCACGGAATCGCGGGAACGGCTCCCGGGGATCGAAAGGACGGTCGCGGTGCATCACCTCGGCGTGCCGACTCCGCGACGCTGGCGTCGTACGTCAGCCACAGGCGCCAGGGGCGACCGGTCGTCCACTCACGATGGATTTCCACCCGTACGCGTGGAAGTGCGGGCGCAGCGGAGGACCTCCACGCTCAGCCGCCGATGAACTTCCACCCGTACGCGTGGAAATCCATCCGGCCGGCGGAGGGACCGGTGCGGAGGAGACCGGAGTCAGGGAGCCTCGAAGACCAGCAGTCCGTCGCGGCGGACGACGCGCACGGGGCCGGGGAGGTCGATCCACTTCTGGCCGCGCCAGCCGACCAGCAGCTTGTCGACCTCCAGGACGTGGTTGCGGGTGAGCTCGGAGGCGGGTACGCCGGCCCGGATGGCGGCGCGGTGGATGGCCCGGTGGCGGAGCGGGGATGGCTGGGCGCTCAGCAGCCCGACGTCCAGACGGCCGTCCCGGCACACGTCGGCCAGCACCCGCTCGGCCAGCTCGTCGAGGAACGCGGTGTCCTCGCGCAGCTGCTCCGCGGTGCGGGCGAGCGCCTCGGCGATGCCGGGACCGAGCTCGGCCTCCAGCGTCGGCAGCACGCGGTCGCGGACGCGTACGCGCGTGTAGCCGGGGTCGTGGTTGTGGGGGTCGTCCCAGAAGTCCAGGCCCTCGGCCCGGCAGGCGCGGACGGTGTCGTCGCGTCGTACGCCGAGCAGGGGGCGCTGGAAGACACCGAAGCCGGGCCGCATCCCCTGCAGCGACCGGCCGCCCGAGCCGCGGGTGAGGCCGAGGAGCACCGTCTCGGCCTGGTCGTCGAGGGTGTGGCCGAGCAGCACGACGCGCGCGCCCAGCCGGGTGGCGACCTCCTCGAGCACGGCGTACCTCGCCTCGCGGGCGGCCGCCTCCGGACCGAGGCCGGCGCCGGTGTCGACCCGGACCCGGGCGGTGAGCGTCTCGTCGACCCCGATCTCCGCGAGCTGGGCGACGACCCGGTCGGCCTGCCCGGCCGAGCCGGGCTGGAGGCCGTGGTCGACCGTCACGCCGACGACCCGCAGGGACAGCTTGCGACCCTCGAAGACAGCGGCCGAGGCGAGCGCGAGGGAGTCGGCGCCGCCGCTGCACGCGACCACGACCACGTCCCGCTCCGACAGCCGGGACAGTGCGGTCCGGACCGGGAGCCGGACCGCCGCGAGGGACGGGTGGAGCGTCACAGCACCCGGGCGACCCACGTGTCGGGGTCTTCGATCTCGGCCTTCGACGGCAGGGTCTCGGGACCGCTCCAGATGGTGTTGAACTCGTCCATGCCGACCTTGTCGACGACGTGGCGGACGAAGATGGCGCCGTCGCGGTACTGCGCCATCTTGGCGTCGAGGCCGAGCAGGCGGCGGAGCAGCTTGTCGAGGGTGCCGATGCCCTGGCGGCGCTGGTTGAACTTCTTGCGGATCTGCGCGACCGAAGGGATGACCGTCGGACCGACACCGTCCATCACCACGTCGGCATGGCCCTCGAGCAGCGACATCACACCGGTGACCCGGTCGAGGACCTCCTTCTGCTCGGGCGTCGAGACGAGGTCGAGGATGCTGCCGTTGCCGCCGCGGATCGCCTCGACGCCACGGCGCAGGCCGTCGAGCATCGCGCTCGGCTCGATCGAGTCGGCGATGCCGTGCATCTGTGACAGCAGGTGGTCGCCGAGCCACGGGTTGGCGGTGAACTGCACCCGGTGGGTCTCCTCGTGCAGGCACACCCACAGCCGGAAGTCGCTGGGGTCGGCCCCGATCTCGCGCTCGATGTGGACGATGTTGGGCGCGACGAGCAGCAGCCGGCCGTGCGGGGCGAAGAACGGGTCGAACTGGCCGAGCACCTTGCTGCCGAGGAAGCCGAGCATCAGCCCGACCTCGGTGCCGGTGACCCGCGAGCCGACCGCCTCCGCGAGGGCCGACGGCGGGCCCTTCTTCTCGGTGAGCTTGTCCATGATCGGGGCGAGGATCGTGGCGAACCCGTCGGCGTTGGCGCGCAGCCACCCGGTGCGGTCCACCACGAGCACCGGAGCCGTCCCGGCGGTGGCGTGGAGCCCGGTGAAGTCGCTCACCAGCGGCGTCGAACGCGCGGCTCCCTCACGCAGCTCGGCCACCACGGCGGCCGCCTCGTCGGGAGACACCTCGGGGCCCGGGCCGGCCACCTTGGACCCCACAGTGACGGCGAGGTCCCAGTCGACGAGGTTCATGTTCACGACACTAGCGGGGCACGAGGAACGAGTGCCTCGCGTGTGGCGGGAGGTCGAGTGGCCCCGCGACCGAGCCTGCGAGGTCGCGACGGGGCGTACCGAGACCCGCGACGGCGTACCGGGCTCGCGATCCAGGTCCGGGGGTCTCGATACGGGCTCGTTCCTCGCCCTACTCGACCAGCGAAGCGCCTCGCCCTGCTCGACCAGCGAAAGCCTCGCCCTGCTCGACCACCGACCTACTCGACCGCCGGAGGAGTCGAGCAGCGACAGGCCGCGAGCGAGGCGGCGGCGCGGTCGAGGGCCTCCTGGGCGTCGACCTTCTCGGCGGGCGGCGACCTGTCGGCGCCGAAGACGAACGCCATCGGCTCGCCGTCGCGACCGACGGCGATCCCGGCGAGGGCGTGGACGCCGGTGAGCGTCCCGGTCTTGGCGCGCACCAGCCCTCGGGCGACGGCCGGCCCGTCGGCGAACCGGTAGGTGAGCGACCCGGTGAACCCGGCGACCGGCATCCCGGTGACCAGGCTGCGCATCGTGTCGCCGTCCGGACCGGCGGCGTACTGGATGAGGTCGAGCATGGTGGTGGTCGAGACCCGGTTGCGGCGCGACAGGCCGGAGCCGTCGTAGACCTCGTCGCCGGACACGTCGATGCCCAGACCCCGGAGGGTGTCGAGCACCCCGGCCGCCCCCGCCTCGAAGGAGCCGGTGCCCGACGTGGCGAGGCCGACCTGGTGGCCCACGACCTCGGCGCCCTCGTTGTCGCTGACGTCGAGGATGCGCTCGGCGATCTCCGACAGCGGCGCGCTCTCGACGGCGGCCAGCTGCTCCGCGTCCGGGGGTACGACGACCCGCTGCGGCTCACCGGCCACCTTCAGCCCGGCGGCGGCGAGGGCGTCTGCGAACGCCTGCGCGGCGGCGAGGGACGGGTCGTCGGAGCGGGACAGGCCGTCGGGTGCGATGCCGTGGTCGACCATCAGCGCGGTGATCGGGCTGACGATGTCGTCGGGCACGTAGTCGCGGCGCCAGGCCGGGTTGTCGGTCGGTCCGGAGAAGAGGCTGTCGTCGAAGCGGACGGTGACCCGGCCCCGGCCGCCCAGCGCATCGGCGGCAGCGAGCGCCAGCGTCGCGACGTCCGCGCGCGCCGGGTAGGAGGCGCCGGCCTCGGCGAGGGTGAGCGGCTGGCTCGCCAGCAGCGGGTCTCCCCCGCCGACCAGCACGACCTCGCGGGGCGTCGAGCCGCGCACCACCGTCGTACGGAAGGTGTGCTCGGGCCCCAGCGTCTCCAGCGCCGCCCCCAGCGTGAGCAGCTTGGTGGTCGACGCGGGCAGGTAGCGGCCGTCGCCGGAGGTCCAGACCTCGGAGCCGGGGGTCAGCGACGTCACCGCGCCGACGACGTGGCGGCCCAGGTCAGGGTCGGACAAGGAGGGCATCACGGCGGCGGCCACCCGGTCCGGCGCGATGGCGGCCGAGGTGTCGACGGCCTGGGCGACGGCGGTGGGCAGGTCCCAGTCGGGCAGGTCGAGGCCCGCGGGCGGCAGCACCTGCTCGGGCTCGGTGACCGGGTCGGCGGCCAGCCACGGCAGGTAGCGCTGTCCCCACTCGAAGCGGTAGGCGGCGAGCCCGGAGCCGAGGAGGGCGAGCACCAGCACCGTCGGCAGCCACACCCCGAGGAGGTGGCGTACCTCACGTGGTCGACGTTTCGGGCCTCTCGCTTCGCGCATCGGGGCCATTGTGCGCGACACTGCCCCCAGGAGTACGCGTCGGGCTCACTGCCGGACGCCGTAGAGATGGCCCGATGGCGTGCCGGAGACTGGAGGAAGACGTGCTGACGTTCGACGTGTTGGTGGAGATCCCCAAGGGTGAGCGCAACAAGTACGAGGTCGACCACGAGACCGGGCGCATCCGCCTGGACCGCATGCTCTTCACCTCGACGGCCTACCCGGCCGACTACGGCTTCATCGAGAACACCCTCGGCCAGGACGGCGATCCGCTCGACGCGCTCGTGATCCTGCAGCAGCCGACCTTCCCGGGCTGCCTCATCGAGTGCCGTGCGATCGGGATGTTCCGGATGACCGACGAGGCCGGCGGCGACGACAAGGTCCTCTGCGTCCCCGCCCACGACCCGCGCCTGGAGCACCTGCGCGACATCAACCACGTCTCCAAGTACGACCGCCTCGAGATCCAGCACTTCTTCGAGGTCTACAAGGACCTCGAGCCCGGCAAGTCCGTCGAGGGCGCCGACTGGGTCGGCCGCGTCGAGGCCGAGGAAGAGGTCCACGCCTCCTTCGCGCGCGCCAAGACCGAGGGCCACGGCAACGACCTCGACAACCTCGCCGACGACAGCCTCGGCGAGGACGCCTGAGCCTCGTCCGCGCGCTGTAACGCCGGGTTGGTGCCACTACCCACCCCCATGCATCACGGTGGGTACAGCCCGTAACCCGGCGTTACAGCGGCTCGGTCAGGCCGCCAGCTCGGCGCCGCCCCTCGCGGCGAGGTCCGAGGCTGCCGGCTCGAGGGCCTCGGCGAGGATCTCGGTCACCCGGCCCACCGGTCGTACGTCGAGCTCGGCGAGCAGCTCGGCAGGTACGTCGTCGAGGTCGGGGCGGTTGCGCTCGGGCACGAACACCGTCGTCAGCCCGGCCCTCTGCGCGGCCAGCAGCTTCTGCTTCAGGCCGCCGATCGGCAGCACCCGTCCCGCGAGCGACACCTCGCCGGTCATGCCGACGTCGGAGCGCACCGGTCGCCCGGTCAGCAGCGAGACGAGGGCGGTGACCATCGTGACGCCCGCGGACGGGCCGTCCTTGGGGATCGAGCCGGCCGGGAAGTGCACGTGGATCGACCGCTCGAACGCGGCCGCGTCGATCCCGAGCTCGCCCGCGTGCGCGCGCACCCAGGACAGTGCGATGGAGGCCGACTCCTTCATCACGTCACCGAGCTGACCGGTGACGGTGAGCCCCGCCTGGCCGTCGGCCACGGACGTCTCGACGTAGAGCACGTCGCCGCCGAGGCCGGTCACCGCGAGGCCGGTGGCGACACCGGGCACGTCGGTGCGCTCGTGGCTGTCGGGCGTGAAGCGCGGCCGCCCGACCAGGCCCACGAGGTCGTCCCGGTCGATGTCGAGGCGGTCGACGTCGCCGGTCGCGAGCCGGGTGGCCGCCTTGCGGAACGCCTTGGCCAGGAGCCGCTCGAGCTGGCGTACGCCGGCCTCGCGGGTGTAGTTGGCGGCGAGCTCGCCGAGGGCGTCGTCGGAGACGGTGACCTCGTCGGTGGTCAGGGCGGCCCGCTCGAGCTGGCGGGGCACGAGGAAGTCGCGAGCGATGGCGACCTTGTCGTCCTCGGTGTAGCCGTCGATGGTGACCAGCTCCATGCGGTCCAGCAGGGCCGACGGGATCTGCTCGACCACGTTGGCGGTGGCGATGAAGAGCACGTCCGACAGGTCGAGGTCGAGCTCGAGGTAGTGGTCGCGGAAGGTGTGGTTCTGCGCCGGGTCGAGCACCTCGAGCAGGGCCGCCGCCGGGTCACCGCGGTAGTCCGCACCGACCTTGTCGACCTCGTCGAGCAGGACGACCGGGTTCATCGAGCCGGCCTCCTTGATCGCGCGCACGATCCGGCCGGGCAGCGCACCGACGTAGGTCCGTCGGTGGCCGCGGATCTCGGCCTCGTCGCGCACGCCGCCGAGGGCGACGCGGACGAAGGTCCGGCCCAGGCTGCGGGCGACCGACTCTCCGAGCGAGGTCTTGCCGACCCCGGGAGGTCCGGCGAGCAGCACCACGGCGCCGGAGCCGCGTCCGCCGATGACCTCCAGCCCACGCTCGGCCCGCCGCGCGCGGACGGCGAGGTACTCGGTGATGCGGTCCTTGACCTCGTCGAGGCCGTGGTGGTCGGCGTCGAGCACCGCACGGGCGGCGGCGACGTCGCGGGAGTCCTCGGTGCGCACGGTCCACGGCAGCTCGAGGACGGTGTCCAGCCAGGTGCGGATGTAGCCGGCCTCCGGCGCCTGCTCGCTGGAGCGCTCGAGCTTGTCGACCTCGCGGAGCGCGGCCTCGCGGACGGTCTCGGGCAGGTCGGCGGCCTCGACGCGGGCGCGGTAGTCGTCCGATCCGTCGGGCTCCCCCTCGCCGAGCTCCTTGCGGATCGCGGCCAGCTGCTGGCGCAGCAGGAACTCGCGCTGGCTCTTCTCCAGCCCCTCGCGCACGTCCTGGCTGATCTTGTCGTTGACCTCGTCCTCGGCGTCGTAGGCGCGGGTCCACTCGAGGAGCAGGCGCAGCCGGTCACCCACGTCGGGCGTCTCGAGCACCTGGCGCTTCTGGTCCTCGGAGAGGTACGGCGCGTAGCCGGAGGTGTCGGCGAGCGCATCGGGGTCGGTGAGCCGGCGTACGGTCTCGATCACCTGCCACGCCTCCCGGCGCTCGAGGATCGACACGACCAGCGTGCGGTAGTCCTCGGCGAGCTCGAGCAGGGCGTCGGTCACGGTCGTCTCCGGGACCTCCTCGGCCTCGACCCACAGGGCCGCGCCCGGGCCGGTGACACCCGCGCCGATGGCGACGCGACGCTCGGCCCGCAGGACCGCGGCGGGCTTGCCACCGGCGAAGCGGCCGACCCGGTCGACCACCGCGACCACGCCGTGCGTGGCGTAGCGGTCCTCGAGCCGCGGGGCGACCAGCACCCGGGTGGGCCTGGAATCGAGATCGGCGTCCGGCTCGGCGTCGTGCGCGAGACGGGCCGCGTCGATCGCCGCGCGGGCGGAGTCATCGAGCTCGATGGGCACGACCATGCCGGGCAGCACGACCGTGTCGTGGAGGAACACCACGGGGAGCGAGGTGGGAAGGGAGAGGTTCTGCGTCATGCCGGTTCAACGTGCGACAAACGGAGGATGATTCCGGTTCGGGTTTCGCCCAGCGCGAACGACGACTACCCGGAGCGGCGACGACGACCGAGCAGGAGCAGCACGATGCCCCCGGCGACCAGGAGGATGCTGGCGTAGAGCGGGACCATGCTCCCGAAGCCGGTGTCCGGCAGGACCTGGTCGGTCGGCTGGTCGTCGGCATGGTTGGTCGGCGTGCCGTGCGTCGGTGTCGGCGTGCTCGGGGTCGACGTCGGGGTGGACGTCGGGTCGACGTCGGGGTGGACGTCGGCGTCGGCGGGACGGTCGGGGCGATCGTCGGCGAGCTGGTCGGTGTCGCCGTGGGGTGGCGTGGGGTGGGCGTGGGGGTGACGGGGACCTCGCGGACCTGGAAGTCCTCGGCTCCCCGGACCTCCCCCGCCCCGGTGATGGTGACGCTCCGCGTGGGGGCCCCGACGATCTCGTAGCCGGCCGGCGCGGTGGCGGTGATCGTGTAGTCCCCGGCCGGGAGGTCGTCGAGGAAGTAGTTGCCCTCGGCGTCGGTCGTCAGCGTGACCGGGCCGTCCGGTCCGAGCACGGTGATCCCGACCCCGGGGACCGCTGCCCCGTCACCGGATCGGTGACCTGACCGCCCAGTGCTCCGGGGCGCGTGAGGGCGAAGTCCTGGCCCGTGACGTCATCGTCGGCGACGGCCACGCCGGTCCGCGGCGGGGCCGGGTCGTAGCCCGCGGGTGGCACCACCGAGATCGAGTAGGTGCCGTCGGGGACCCGCTCGAACGCGTAGGAGCCGTCCGCTGCGGTCACCGTGGTGAGCGCCGGGCCGGTCGCCGGGGTGAGCGTGACGGTCACCCCGCCGAGCCCGGCACCCCCTCCGGTCACGGTCCCGGTCACGTCGGGGTCGGCCACGAGCGCGAAGTCCTGGCCGGTGACCGGGCCGAGGTCGTTGTCGACGTCGAACGGCGCGCGCTGGTCGGGGCCGGAGTAGCCGTCGGGGACGGCGATGCTGACGTAGTAGCCGGCGCCCTCGTCGTTGTCGTCGAACAGGTAGCCGCCGTTGGCGTCCGTCGTGGTCGTCCTGGTCGACGCGTCGGGCAGGTGCAGGGTGACCTCCACCCCGGCGAGCGGAGTGCCGTCGGCGGTCACCGTGCCGGACACCGGCTGCGGGATGATCGCGCGGACAGTGAAGTCCGCATCGGCGTCAGCGGCGGCGGTGCTCACGGTCTGGCTGCGGGGACCCACGGCCACGCAGCCCGGCGGCGGCTCGACGCTGACGACGTAGCCGGGCTGGGTGGCGACCTGGCCGAACGAGTACGCACCAGTGGCGTCCGGCGTGGTGGTGGCGAGCGTCGTGCCGTCGGGGCCGACGAGGCGCACCGCCACGGTGTCGAGCGCACAGGAGTCCGGGGCGACCGAGGCGTCGGCCACGGTGCCGGACAGGGTGCGCGCGACCGCGGCGGCGGAGAACGAGAACTGCGGGAACCCGGCCCGGCGGGTGAACACGACGGTCAGCGTCTTGATCCGCACGTTGGGCTCGAACCATCCGACTGCACCGACCGTGTCCGCGGCCGAGGCGTTGCCCACGAGCGTCTGGGTGCCGGGGTCCCACGTGGGCACGTCGCCGATGCTCGTCGAGCAGGCGCCCGGACGAGGTGTCGTGTCGCAGAAGTTGAAGCCGCTGACGAAGTTCAGGTCGTCCTCCGACACCGGCGCCCCGTCGGCGTCGGTGGCGGTCACGGTGGCCTGGTCGGCGTCGATGTCCGACAGGGCGAACATCCACCCCGTCGGCGGCGTGGGGCTGTCGAACACGAACGTCGTCGTCGACCCGCCCGTGGGGTTGTCGACCCTCGGCCGCAGGGCCAGGTAGGGCTGGTTGCGGCTCGAGCCGTACTTCAGCCCGATCGGCGTGTTGTCCCCGAACCAGGTCGTGGCTCCGGACTGGATGCCGACGCTGCCCGCCCGCGAGTCGGAGGTGACCGATGCTGCCGGGAATCCGGTGATCGGCACCTGGAAGCTCGTGGAGTAGTTGTTGGCCGAACCGGTGAAGTCACCCCACTGGGCGTAGGTCGTCGTGCGCACCGCTGCGGCTGTCCCGGCCAACGACACCAGGGCGAGCACCAGCGCCGCCGCCATCCCACATGTTCTTGCTCGCACAGCGTCCCCTGGGGTCCCGATCCCGGGCACCGGAGTGCCCCCCGGATTCGCACTATACGTCAGCGCAGCGGGCCGTCACCTCCGCGCGAGTGGCACCTCGCCGGACACCGAGACGAGCTTGTCGGGGTTGCGGACGAGGAACAGTCGGGTGACCACGCCGCCCTCGACCAGCATCGTGCCCACGCCGTCTCGCTGACCGGCGATGACGAACTGGATCGCCGGCGAGCCGTTGAGCCACACCGGCACCAGCTCGAGTGCGTCCGGCGTGACGGCGGTGAGGAAGCGGAGGACCTTGTCCCTCCCGTGGATCGGGTTGAGCGCGGCCTGGACCTTGCCGCCGCCGTCGGTCATCAGCACCACGTCGGGTGCGAGCACGTCCATCAGCGACTGCAGGTCGCCACCTTCCGTCGCGGCCCGGAACTTCTCGATCACGGCATCCCGCTCGGCGGGTCGTGACCGAGGTCCGCGGGCGGCGCTCCGCCACGTGCGTACGTGCGCGGCTGGCGATCTGCCGGACGGCGGGCTCGGACTTCTCGACGGCCTCCGCGATCTCGGCGTACGGCACGTCGAAGACCTCGCGCAGCACGAAGACCGCCCGCTCGGTGGGCGGCAGGGTCTCCAGCACCAGCAGCATCGCCGTCGACACGCTGTCGGCGAGGGCGACGTCGTCGGCCACGTCGGCCGCGGTCATCAGCGGCTCGGGGAGCCACGTGCCGACGTAGTCCTCGCGCCGGCGGGCGTTGCCGCGCAGCTTGTTGAGCGCCTGCCGGGTGGTGACCCGGACCAGGTAGGCACGCGGGTCGCGCACCTCCTCGACCGGGACCTCGGCCCACCGCAGCCAGACCTCCTGGAGGACGTCCTCGGCGTCGGCCGCGGAGCCGAGCATCTCGTAGGCGACCGTGAAGAGGAGGCTGCGGTGGGCGAGGTAGTGGTCGGTGCTCATCTCGTCGCGGCCTCCCCGTCGGGAGTGGCGAGCGGCAGCTCGCACACGTCGCTGAAGCCCTGCGCCGACAGGCCCATCGCTGAGTTGAACCGCGAGCGCTCGTTCTCCACGGCGACCATCATCGTCAGCTCGACCACTGCGGCGTGCCCGAGCTGCTCGTCGAGGCCGGCGACCATCTCGTCGGTGACCTCCGGCGGCGTCGCCGTCATCGCCTCGGCATAGGCCATCACGTCGCGCTCGAGATCGGTGAACACGTCCGACTCGCGCCACCGCGGGACCTCGCGGACCTTGGACTCGTCGAGGCCCCGGGTGTGCGCCATGAAGTAGCCGAAGTCCAGGCACCACGAGCAGCCGATCGCGCCGGCGCTCGCCATCTCGGCGTAGGCCTTGAGGTGCGGATCGAGCGCCTTCCACCTCGCGACCTTCTGCTCGAAGCCGAAGACCGCCCTGGCGACGGGCACGTTGTGGAAGAGCACGTAGGCGTTGTCGGGCACCTGGCCCCACATGCGCCTCGCGACGCGGGTCATGATCGCGCCGTAGGCGCCGCCGAGCGCGGCCTTCGGCAGTCTGAGCTGGCTGGGCATGTCATCTCCATCTGTGCGGGTCGGGTGACATGGAGACACCGGCCGGCTCAGATCTGTGACAGGAACGTGTCCACGGCGCGCGCGACCTCGAGGTGGATCTCCGCCGTGCGGACCGCGTCGCGGGTGCCCATCGCGTGGTCGGCGTCGGGGACCTCGAGGACGTCGCAGCCGCTGTCGGCCAGCTCGCGCGCGATCGAGGCGTCCCAGAGCTCGTCGGCCAGTCCCCCGACGAGGAGCTGGTGGCCGGCGTTGGAGCCGATCGCCTCGGCGACCACCGGCTCGACCAGGAGTGGGGTGAACCAGATCGCGTCGAGCCCGCGCTCGGCGGCGTACGACGATGCACGGGTGCCGAGCGACTTCCCGACGACGACCACGTGGTCGGCGTCCTCCCGGGCGTGCGCGGCCTCGACGTGGCGGCGTACCCATGCCTCGGGGTCCTCGTCCTCGCCGCGCGCCTCGGAGTCCCACCAGAGCTGCTGGACGGCGAAGCCGTGCTGCAGCAGCGCGCGGCGGGCGAACTCCAGGAGCGGGGCACTGGGCGGGTAGGCCCGGCCGGGCGCGACCAGCGCGACACCGCGGCCGGGGCCGGTGGGCTCCCACCGGGTCGGGGCTCCTCCGAAGGTCATGGCTGCTCACCCTTCGTCGCGCGGAAGTAGCCGAGGGCGCCGTGCAGGGACAGCTCGACCTCGGCGCAGCCCGATTCCTTCAACCAGGCGCGGGCCTCTGACGAGGTGCACATCGGGCCGAGGATCCCGGCCCGCGTGCCGGCCCGTCGCAGCGGCACGTAGCGCGCGCCGGTGTCGGTGAAGAGCGCACTCCCGGTGAGGACGCCGCCGGGCGCGAGGACCCGCACCATCTCGGAGATCGCCCTCTGCGGGTCCGGGAAGCAGTGCAGCCCGGTGAACGAGACGACGAGGTCGAAGGAGCCGTCCGCGAAGGACAGGTCGCCGACGTCCGCCACGGTCGGGGTGACCTGGTCGGCCACCCCGAGCCGGGCCGCCGTCGCACCGGCTCGCTCCAGCATGGTGGTGGAGATGTCGGCCGCGACGACGTCGAGGCCCTGCCCCGGTCGCAGCCCGCGCAGGGCCACTCCGGAGCCGGTCGGGATGTCGAGGACCCGCGACCCGGCGGGCAGGGTGCCGATCTCCGCCGCGGCCTCGTGCAGCAGGGACAGGTCGCTCCCCATGCCCGCGCGCCACGCCGTGGCGCCGACGTGCTCGTGCTCCACGAGCCAGGGGTAGACGTAGGACCACAGCGGGTCCTCGCTCCAGCCGCCCAGCCCGGGGAGCCTCACGTCACCGCGCCTCTCCGGACGGGCCCCAGGCCAGGAGCTCGGGGCTGCGCAGCATCTCCTCGGGCACCCCGAAGGCGTCGACGAGATCGACCGCGAGCGGGCGGACCTTGCGGCACAGCGAGCCGACCTCCCGGCTGATCGCCTTGGAGCGGGTGCTGGAGAGCCGGCCGTGCTCCATGAACCAGGCGCGGTCGGCCTCGATGGTGGAGAGCGCGTGCAGGTCGCACAGGAGGTTGAGCGCGACCTTCAGGTCGCCGTCGGGAAGTGCGGCGGTCTTGGCGACGAACGCCTCGAGCACCAGTCGCTCGGTGTGTGCCCGGGCCGCGGCGATGACGTGGTCCTGCACGCGGGAGAAGACGGCGCCCGGGTTCTGCTTCTGGTCCATGCCGCGCTTGAGGCGTCGGGCGACACCGCCGATCATGTGCTCCTCGCGGAACCGGAGCATCGCGAGCTGGTAGTTGGGGTCGAGCAGCCCGGCCTCCTGGTCCCACGTGTCGCCGCCGGGCAGCAGGTCACGGACCGACTGGACGAGCTTGTGCACCGCGGTGCGCTCGACGACCGTCTCGACGGCCAGGCCGGCGACGAAGCGGGCCATGCCGAGCTGGTCCATGTCCTCGAACTCGCCGGCGTAGTCGGTGAGCAGGCCCTTGGCGACGAGCTGGAGCAGCACGTGGTTGTCGCCCTCGAAGGTGGTGAACACGTCGGTGTCGGCCTTCAGCGCGGCGAACCGGTTCTCGCTGAGGTAGCCCGCACCGCCGCACGCCTCGCGGCACTCCTGGATCGTCCGGGTCGCGTGCCAGGTGCCGAGCGCCTTGGTGCCCGCGGCGCGTGACTCGAGCATCCGGCGGGCGTGCTCGTCGTTGCCCTCCTCGGTCGGCCCGGGGCCGGAGAAGACCTGGTGCAGCTGGTCGGCGACGACCTCCTGCGCGAAGTGGAGGGCGTACGTCCTGGCGATGAGCGGGAGCAGTCGGCGCTGGTGCATGCCGTAGTCGAGGAGCACCTGCTCCTCGTCGGGCGAGGTGGCCTCGAACTGGCGGCGACGCACGGAGTAGCGGGTGGCGATCGCGAGCGCCACCTTGGAGGCGTTGATGCCCGCACCGCCGACGCAGACCCGCCCCTGGACGAGCGTGCCGAGCATGGTGAAGAAGCGCTTGTTGGGGTTGTCGATCGGCGAGAGGTAGCGACCCTCGGGGGTGACCTCGGCGAACTGGTTGAGCAGCGCGGTGCGCGGCACCCGGACGCGGTCGAACCAGATCCGGCCGTTGTCGACGCCGTTGAGGCCCATCTTGTGGCCGCAGTCCTCGATGCGTACGCCCCTCTGCACGCGCCCGCCCTCGCGGATCGGCACCAGGAAGGCGTGGACGCCGTGGCGCTCGCCCTCGACGTCGAGCTGGGCGAAGACGACCGCCAGCTCGGCATGGGCGGCGGCGTTGCCGATGTAGTCCTTGCGGCTCGCGTCGTCGGGCGTCGTGATCACGAACTCCTCGGCCTCGACGTCGTAGGTCGCGACGGTGCCGAGCGCCTGGACGTTGGAGCCGTGACCGGTCTCGGTCATCGCGAAGCACCCCATGGTCCGGCCGCTGACGAGGTCGGCGAGGTGGGCGTCGTGGTGGGTCTTCGTGCCGAGCTGGAGGACCGCGCCGCCGAAGAGGCCGAACTGGACGCCGACCTTCACCAGCACCGACAGGTCGCCGTAGGCGAGCGTCTCGAAGGCCGCGATCGAGGCGCCGATGTCGCCGCCGCCGCCGTACTCCTCGGGGAATCCCATCCCGGTCTGGCCGGTGCCGGCCATCATCACCACGACGTCCCTGACCCGCTCACGGAACGCGGGGATGGTCATCTGCTCCTCGTCGAGCAGGACCTGCGCGTGCTCGGCGAGGTTGTCGCGCACCAGGTCGCGCACCTCGCGGTAGCGGCCGTCGAGGACGGCCCGGACAGCGGCCACGTCGACCTCCGGCTGGCGGTAGCCGTCGTCGCCCGCGTGCACGGCCGAGTCGTCGACCTGCGGGGCCCCGGTCGTCTCGGTCGTCTCGGGCTCGACGGTCGGCAGCTCGTCGGCGATCGGGGGAACCTGCTCGGTGGCCATGGCTCCCAAAGTAGCCGGGCGGGTAGGTTCGCCGCGATGAACGAGACCGAAGCCACCCCCGAGGGGGTGATGGCCTACAACTTCGCCGTCGTCGGCGTGCAGAAGGGCGGGACGTCGACGCTGGCGGTCACGCTCAACCAGCACCGGCTGGTCTGCCAGGCGCCCGACAAGGAGCGGCACTACTTCGACGACGAGACCGTCGACTGGTCCGCCCCGGACTACGCCCGCGACTACACCGCGCCCCGCAAGGCACCGGTCCACCGGCTCCTCGGCGACGCCAGCCCGACCTACCTCTACTGGCCGCGCGCGCTCGAGCGGATGCGCGCCTACCGGCCGGACATGCCGCTGGTCGCGGTCTTCCGTGACCCGCTGGAGCGGCTCTTCTCCCACTGGGTGATGCTCCGCTCGCGCAACCTGGCCTGGCCGGACTGGCCGGACTTCCTCACCGAGTGGCCGCACACCTCGCTCCCGGACGAGGTGCCCGACGACGTACGCACCATGCGCTGGCGGCACATGACCGGCCTGGCCCGGGGGTTCTACGGCGAGCAGCTGCAGCGCGGCTTCGAGCTGTTCGGTCGGCAGCAGTGGCTGCTCCTCGAGCTCCGCGAGATGCTCGGCGACTTCGAGCAGACCGTGCACCGCACGACCGACTTCCTCGACCTGCCGCGCTTCGAGCGCGTGCCGCCGTTGAAGAACTGGCACGCCGGCGCGGACCTGGTGCCGGGCACGGCGCCGACCGCCGACGACCTCGAGCGGGTGGCCGAGGTCTATGCGAAGGACCTCGCGCTGTTCGAGGAGCTGTCCGGGATCGACACCTCGGCCTGGCCCACGCGACTCATCCTCGACGGGGGCCTCGACCCCGCCGAGCTGGCCGCCCGGCTGGCGCGGAAGGTCCGCTGAGGCTCGGGTGCAGCGCCTGCGTCAGGGGCGGGCGAAGAAGTTGGGTGCCCGCCAGTAGTACATCGACTCCTGGCCGACGTTGCGGCCGGTCCGCGGCGCGTGGATGATCTGGCCGTCGCCGATGTAGAGCGCGACGTGGTAGATCGAGCTCGGGTTGCTGGACGAGCCCCAGAAGACGAGGTCGCCGGGCGCCAGCTGGCTGGCGGCGATCCTGGTGGACTGCGTGTACTGCGCCACCGAGTAGTGCGGCAGCGTCTTGCCGCCACTCGCCCACGCCGCCGCGGTGAGCCCGGAGCAGTCCCACGAGTCCGGGCCGGCTGCGCCGTAGCGGTAGGGCTTGCCGATCTGGGACTGCGCGAAGGCGATCGCCGCTGATGCGTCACCGGGCGCGGGGGGCGGGGTGGGGATGGGCGTCGGGATCGGCGTCGGGCGTCGGCGTCGGGGTCGGGGTCGGCGTGGGAGTCGGGGTCGGGGTCGGCGTCGGGGTCGGCGTCGGGGTGGGCGTCGGGGTCGGCGTCGGCGGTCGGGGTCGGCGTCGGTTTCGTGGTCGGCGTCGGCTTGCTGGTGGGCAGCGTCGTCGGAGTGGGCGTCGGGGTGGGCGTCGGGGTGGGCGTCGGCGTGGGCTGCTCGGCCTCTGCCTCTGCCTCCGCCTGGGCCTCGGCCTCCGCCTGGGCCGCCGTCGCGGCGGCGTCGGCGGCAGCCTGCTCGAGCGCCGTCTGGCGCCTCTCGGCCAGCCGGACGCTGATCCCCTGCAGCTCGGCGAGCTCGGCGATCAGGTCGGACTTGGTCGCCGAGATCGACTCCGCCTGCGCGCCGGCGCTGGCCTCCGCCTCGGCTGCGGCGTCGCGGGCCTGCTCGGCCTCGAGCTCGGCAGCGTCGGCGCGGTCGGAGGCCTGGACCGCCGTCGACTCGGTGACGTCGGCGACCGCGGACGAGGCGATGAAGGCGTCGTACTGGTTGTCGAGCGCGTCGGAGGTGTTGCCCATCGTGACGGTCCGGTCGATGAGCGACTCGATCCCGTCGGCCTCGACCACGGCGGAGAGGCCCTGGACCTGGGAGGCCTCCTCGTAGGAGCGGACGACCGTGTCGGCGTACAGCTCGCGCTGGGCGGCGACGTCGGCCCGCGCGGACTCGGCGGCGGCCCCGGCCTGGCGGGCGTCCTCGCGCGCCTGCTCGGCCCGCCACCGGGCACCGTTGAACGCCTCGGCGGCCTGGGCGGCGGTGTCGCCGGCGTCCTGGAGCTCGAGGTTCGCGCGGACGAGGTCGGCCTGCACGGCTGCGACGTCGCGGCCCTTGTCGGCCGCGTCCTTCTCAGCTGTGGCGACGTCCGCCTCGCTGGGGATCCCCGTCCGGTCGTCGCCGTCGTCGGCGAACGCCACTCCGTGGCCGCTCGCCCAGCGCGATCCCGGCGACCAGCACGAGCGCGGTCGCCCAGCGCGACGTCGTACGACGCTGCGCCGGTGTCGGATCCGGCGGTGGAACGAACGGCACGGGGGCTCCCCTGGGGGTCTCGGGCGCCTGCGCGACTTCCCCTTCGCACAGGCAACTCGAGGCACGCTAATCAACTTTCGTCACACAAGGAACAGTTTCCCCAACTATTTCACCTTGCTACGGCGTGTCGGCTTGCGAACTACACGAATGTCATTCCAGCGCCCGCTTGTTGTGATCCCCCGCCTACGCGGGGGAATGCGAACTTCCCGGGGCGTGCAAGACCCCGGAAGTTCGAGATCCCCCGCAGATGCGGGGGATCTCGACAAGGCTCGGATCGAGGAGGGGAACGACGCAGCCGTACGCCGGTCACTCGGCGTCGACGGGGACCTGACGGGTGGTGGAGGTCGGGTGGGAGGCGAACCCGTGCCGGTCGAACTTCTGGCCGCTGGCGAGTCCGCCGAGCCAGAAGGAGAAGAGGGCGATCACGACGCCGGCGAGGTCGTCGGCGATGTAGTGCCAGCCGAAGTAGAGGGTGGCGACGACGGTGATCGCGAAGTTGGCCCAGAAGACGATGTGGAGGATCCGGTTGCGCAGGGTGTACTGCACCATCAGCGCGACCAGCAGGGTGATCGCGACGTGCAGGGACGCGAAGCCGGCCACCGATTGCACGGCACCCTCGGCGCCGTCGCGGAGCACGCCCGACCTGCCGTAGGACAGGGCCTCCATCAGCTGGCTGGAGCCGGACTCGGGCAGGTCGGTGTAGAGGTAGCTGTACTGGAAGCCGGGCCCGAGGGTCGGCAGCGCGTAGTAGGACGCCGTGCCGAGCGTCCACGCCAGGCACTGCGACGTGGCGAACCAGTAGCCGAAGGTGATGTTGCGCGACCACACCAGCCAGGCGGCGAGCGCCAGCGGCACGAGCGGCAGGAACCACAGGTAGATCGTGGAGAGGAAGTGCGCCGAGATCCCGGTGCCGAAGATCGTGTGCAGGATCGTCGCGGGCTCGTGGCCGAACATCAGCGCCCGGTCGATCAGGTGCAGCTCACGGTCGTACTTGTCCTCGCCCATGATGAAGGGCAGGAACGACTTGAGGTTCCGGTAGCAGACGTAGGTGATGTAGAAGGAGACCAGGCCCAGCACCACGAGGATGATCCGCTCGCGGTCCCAGTGGCTCTTGACCCGATCCACCGCGATCGACGGCATCAGCGCGGGCTTGAACCTCGACTGCCAGAGCGTGCGCGGCAGCAGGTCGAGCAGGAAGGCGCCGAGCACCAGCAGCGGCAGCCGCAGCCACGACGGGCCGAGGAATCCTTCGGGGTCGACGAGCGGCCGGTCGAGCGCGAACGCAGCCGTCAGAGCCAGCGCGCCCATGGTGGCGGCGACTCCGACGAGCAAGGCATAGGCCGGTCTGTACACGGAGGTCAGTGTAGGGACGGGTCAAGAGCCGGACGTGATCGGCAGCACGGCGAGACGTGTCACATCGACCCGGAGCGCGACCTCGTCGCCCAGCGAGACCCGGCTGCCCAGGGGCGCCACTGCGTCGGCGGTCCCGATGCCGTCGGCCTGCACCACCAGCCGGACCTGCTCGGGCGTCACCCGGGCCGACTCGACCACGGCGCGGATCTCGCCCGCCGGGTCGAGGACCAGCGCGGAGCGGCGTACGGCGACGGCGGGCGCGGGCGCGAGCCCCGCGGCACCCAGCAGGCGGGCGGCGGCGGCGTCCCGGAGCACACGCGCGTAGCCGAGGAAGAGGGCGGTCTCCTCGTCGACGGGCTCGCGCCAGACCTCGTCGATCGCGCCGCCCTGCACCACGCGGCCGTCCCGCATCACCGCCAGGCGGTCGGCGAGCGCGAACGCCTCCTCGTGGTCGTGGGTGACGAGCAGGGCGGTCGTGCCGGCGGTGCGCAGGATCTCGCGCAGGTCGCCGGCCAGCCGCTCGCGCAGCGTGGCATCGAGCGCGGACAGCGGCTCGTCGAGGAGGATCAGCCGGGGCTCGACGGCCAGCGCGCGGGCCAGCGCCACCCGCTGCCGCTCCCCGCCGGACAGCGTGCCGGGCAACCGGTCGTCGTAGCCCTCCAGGCCGACGAGGTCGAGCAGCTCGGCCACCCGGACAGCGACCTCGGCCGAGGGCGTACGCCGCAGCTTGAGCGCATAGGCGACGTTGCGGGCGACGGTGAGGTGGGCGAAGAGCTGGCCGTCCTGGAACATCAGCGCGAAGCCGCGCTTGTGGGTCGGCGTGCCGCTGAGGTCGGCGCCGTCCCACGACATCGAGCCCGACGAGAGCGGCTCGAGACCGGCGACCGCACGGAGCAGCGTGGACTTCCCGCAGCCCGAGGGCCCGAGCACGGCCAGCACCTGCCCGGCGGCGAGGTCGAGCGAGACGTCGTCGACCGCGACGGTGTCGCCGTAGCGCACGGTGACGTCGGTCAGGGTCAACACCTCAGAACGCTCCCACACCGGGCACGCGCAGCCGCTCGACCGCGAGCATCACCACGGCGGTGGCGACGGCGAGGACCACGGACGCGGCCAGCGCCATGCCGTAGTTCATCTCGCCGGGGTGGCCGATCAGCCGGAAGATCACGACCGGCAGCGTCGGACTGTCGTCCCGGGCCAGGAACGAGGTCGCGCCGAACTCGCCCAGCGACGCGGCGAAGGCGAATCCACTCGCGGCGAGCATCGGCTTCCACACCACCGGCAGGTCGACGGTGAGGAGGGTGCGCCACGCGGACGCGCCCAGCGACGCGGCCGCCTGTCGCTGCCGGTCGTCGATGCCGCCGAGCACGGGCGCCAGGGTGCGTACGACGAGGGGCAGCGCCACGAGCGCCTGGGCCATCGGCACGAGGAGCGGCGAGTCCCGCAGGTCGAGCGGCGGCTGGTCGAGGGTGATCAGGAAGCCGAAGCCCAGGGTCACCGCGCTCACGCCGAGCGGCAGCATGAAGAAGCCGTCGAGCGTCGAGCGCACCCGGCGTTCGGCGACCGAGTGCGAGCGCCGGGTCACGATGAGGGACACCGACACACCGACCAGCAGCGCCATCCAGGTCGCGTCGACGGCCGTGCGGAGGCTGGTGGCCAGCGCCGTCGTCACCGGCACGACGAGCGCCTGGTCGTCGCCCGCGGTCGTGAGCGCACGGTAGTTGGCGAGCCCCCAGCCGTCGCCCACGCTGAGCGAGCCGAGCACCAGGGTGAGGATCGGCAGCAGCATCGCGGCGAGGACCAGCAGCGTGGCGACGACCACCGGGAGGTCGCCGCGACGGATGGCCCGGACCGGGCTGACGGTGCGCTGGGCGGTGGGGTCGGGCGTGGCGCGCAGTCGCGCGGCCAGCGCGAGCAGGCCCACGACGACGACGATCTGGAGCACCGACAGCGCAGCCGCCGCCTGGAGGTCGAAGATCGTCGTGGTCAGCAGGTAGATCTCGGTCTCCACGGTCGAGTACCTGACCCCGCCGAGGGTGAGCACGATGCCGAACGCCGTCGCGCAGAAGAGGAAGACGATGCTCGCGGCGCCGACGATCGCCGGCCGCAGGGCGGGGAGCGTCACGGTGCGCAGCACCTGCCACGGCGAGGCGCCGAGAGCCGCTGCGGCCTGCCCGGGCCGGGGGTCCAGCGACTCCCACGCCACGCCGACGGTCCGCACGACGACGGCGACGTTGAAGAAGACCAGGCCGCAGATGATCGCGACCGGCGTCCCGTCGAGACCGAGGGAGCCGAGCGGTCCACCCTCGCCGAGCAGCTGGCGGAAGGCGACGCCCACGACCACGGTCGGCAGCACGAACGGCACGAGCAGCGCCGCCCGGATCGCCGACCGGCCGGGCAGCGCGAGCCGGTGCAGGGCGTACGCCGCGGGCAGGCCGAGGACGACCGCCACCGTGGTCGCGACGCCCGACGTCCAGACGGTGAACCACGCGACCCGGTGCACCCGCGGGCGGGCGAGGACCTCGAGGACCTCGCCCGGCGCGAAGCGCCCGTCGACGACGAACCCCTCGGAGACCATCCCCGTGACCGGGAGGACGAAGAGCACCCCGAGCACCAGCACCGGGCCTGCGGCAAGGGCGAGGAGGCCGAGGATGCGGCGCGTCGCCTTCGGTGGTCGAGTGGCCGGGCGAGGGACGAGCCCGGCCGTATCGAGACTCATCGGGAGACGACGTCGGTCCACTCGGTCAGCCACTGCTCGCGGTTGGCCGCGATCTCCTCGGGTGAGACCTCGTAGGGATCGGTGGGCTGCGGCGCGAACTCGGCCCAGTCCGCCGGCACGGTCGCGTCCGGCATGACCGGGAAGACGTACATCGACTCCGGCAGCGCGCTCTGCACCTCGTCGGAGAGCAGCCAGTCGATGAGCGCCTCGGCGCCCGCCGGGTTGTCGGCGCCGGCCAGCACGCCGGCGTACTCGACCTGGCGGAAGCAGGTGTCGAGCAGCGCCTCGGTGGACGACTTCCCGTCGGCGACGGTGAAGGCCGGCGAGGAGTCGTAGGACACCACGATCGGGCGGGTGCCGGTCTTGGAGCCGGCGGTGAAGTCGCCGTAGTAGGCGTCCTCCCAGCCGTCGACGACCTTGGCGCCGTTGGCGAGCAGGTCGGTCCAGTAGTCCGGCCAGTCGTCGCCGTACTCCGCGACGGTGGCGAGGAAGAACGCCATGCCGGGGCTGCTGGTCGAGGCGCCGGGCGTCACGAGCAGGTCGGCGTACGCCGGATCGGTGAGGTCGCCCAGCGTGCGCGGCGGCTCGATGCCCTCGCGGTCGAACCAGGTGGTGTCGACGTTGACGCAGACGCTCGCCGAGTCGATCGGGACGAGCCGGTCGCCACCCTCGGCCAGGGCGTACTCCTCGGGCGGGGTTGTCGTCGGCGTGAAGTCGGCGAAGACGCCTTCACCCAGCGGCCGGGAGGCGAACGTGTTGTCGATGCCGAAGGCCGCGTCGGCGATCGGGTTGTCGGCCGTGAGGCTGAGCTTGGTGGCGAGGGTGCCGCCGTCACCCGCCGCGCGGGTCTCGAGGGTGTAGCCGGTCTCCGCCTCGAAGGCCTTCACCAGCTTCTTGGGCAGGTGGAACGACTCGTGGGTGGCGAGGACGACGGTGCCGCCCGGCTCACCGCCGTCGGAGGACGGCTCGGTCGCGGTCGACTCCGAGCCGCTGCCCACGAGGCTGCAGCCGGCGAGCGTCGCTGCCGCGAGTCCCGTCGCGAGCGAGGTGGTGAGGGCAGCGCGAACGCGTGCGTGCTTCATCTGGACTCCCTATCGCCGGTGCTAGCCGGATCAGGTTCAGAGGGTCTGCGGCTGTTCCGCACTCTCAGCACGCCTGCACGTGCTCCCCTGTCTTGGTGGTGCCAGCCTAGCCCGGCCGCTCTCCACCCCGGAGGGTGGACGCGCGCTCGGCCAGGTCGTCGACGCTCGTCGCCCGACGTAGTCACATCGGGCCATCTTCGGCAACGGGAGATCCACAAGGCTCGCGATCGACGTCATCCGGCGCGCGCCTCGGGATGTGATGCACCACGTGCACGCCGTGGGGGTGGGCACCTCGTCTCCCGAAGGATCCGCATGACCATGTCTTCCGCGCGATGGTCGCGTCTCGTACGCGTCGCCTCCGTCGCCGTCCTGTCCGCCTCGGGCGCTGTCGCTCTCGTCCCGTCCGCCGCGTCCGCTGCGACCAGCGCCGTCGTCGACGACGCCGGCTGCCGGACGTCGACGCTCGCTCGCAACGACGACGGCAGCACGGGCGCCATCGCCCTGCCCTCCACTCTCCACTTCTACGACCGCGACGTCAGCAACGTCTACGTCAACAACAACGGCAACCTGTCGTTCAACGGGTCGCTGAACTCCTTCTCCGGCCACCTCTCCACGCTGACCCAGCCGGTGATCGCACCGTTCTTCAGCGACGTCGACACCAGGTTCTCCCCGTCCGGTGTCGTCACCTACGGGACCACGACCTACGGCGGTCGAACCGCCTTCTGCGCCAACTGGCCAGGCGTCCGCGCCTACCCGGGCAACGCCACGCCGGTCAACTCGTTCCAGGTCTACCTCGTGGACCGCAGTGACGTCGCCACCGGGGACTTCGACGTCATCTTCAACTACAACCAGGTCCAGTGGGAGACAGGCTCAGCCGCTCTGTCGCCCGCCCAGGTCGGCTTCAACGCGGCCGACGGCAGCAGTGAGCACGTCTACGTGTTCCCCGGCTCCGGGACGTCGGGCGCCTTCCTGGACTCCAACACCTCCACCGGTCTGGTCCGCAAGTCCCGTGAGTCCGACGTCGCTGGACGCTACGTGTTCCGCTTCCGCGCCGGACGCCCGGCGGGGTTGACGCCCCCCGACACCACGATCACCTCCCAGCCCGCAGCCCGGTCGACGTCCACGTCGGCGGCCTTCACCTACTCCTCGTCCGTCGATGCCAGCGAGCACCAGCGCTTCGAGTGCCGGTTGACGGCCTCCGGTGCCACCGCTGCTGCGTTCGCCACGTGCCCTGACGCCGGCAGGTCCTACGCCGACCTGGCCGACGGCACCTACACCTTCCAGGTGCGCGCAGTCGACGCGTTCTACAGCGCCGACGCCACTCCCGCGTCGGCCACCTTCACCGTGGACGCAACCGGCCCGACGACGAACATCGACACCAAGCCGGCCTCCCCTGGCAACGACACCTCGCCGTCGTTCACCTGGTCCTCGACCGCCACCGACGTCGCGTCCTACGAGTGCCGTCTCGACGGTCCGGGCACCGAGGGCAGCTGGGCTGCCTGCGCGGACGACCAGCAGTACGACGCGCTGGCTGACGGCAGCTGGACCTTCGCAGTGCGCGCCACCGACGACCTCGGCACCCTGGGCGCCGTGGCGTCGTACGACTTCACCATCGACACCGACGCACCCGCCACCACCTTCACCACCACCGCCGAGGCGCTGAGCAACGACACCACCCCGACCTTCGCGTGGACCTCCGAGGCCACCGACGTCGAGTCCTACGAGTGCCAGCTCAGCCGACCCGGCAGCAGCGAGCCCTCACCCTGGGAGACCTGCACCTCCGGCGACCCACTGACCGACCTCGCCGACGGTGACTGGACCTTCAAGGTCCGCGCCACCGACACCGCCGGCAACACCGGCGAAGCGGTCTCACACGACTTCACCATCGACACCGCCGGCCCCGACACCGTCCTCGAGGACACCCCGAAGACCCGCGGCAACGACACCACCCCGTCGTTCACCTGGTCCTCGACCGCGACCGACGTCGCGTCCTACGAGTGCCTCCTCGACGGTCCGGGCACCGAAGGCACCTGGACCGCCTGCACCTCGGGCGACTCCCTGGGTGACCTCGCCGACGGCGAGTGGACCTTCCAGGTCCGCGCCACCGACACCCTCGGCAACACCGGCACCCCCGCGTCCTACGACTTCACCATCGACACCGACGCACCCGCCACCACCTTCACCACCACCGCCGAGGCGCTGAGCAACGACACCACCCCGACCTTCGCGTGGACCTCCGAGGCCACCGACGTCGAGTCCTACGAGTGCCAGCTCAGCCGGCCCGGCAGCAGCGAGCCCTCACCCTGGGAGACCTGCACCTCCGGCGACCCACTGACCGACCTCGCCGACGGTGACTGGACCTTCAAGGTCCGCGCCACCGACACCGCCGGCAACACCGGCGAAGCGGTCTCACACGACTTCACCATCGACACCGCCGGCCCCGACACCGTCCTCGAGGACACCCCGAAGACCCGCGGCAACGACACCACCCCGTCGTTCACCTGGTCCTCGACCGCGACCGACGTCGCGTCCTACGAGTGCCTCCTCGACGGTCCGGGCACCGAAGGCACCTGGACCGCCTGCACCTCGGGCGACTCCCTGGGTGACCTCGCCGACGGCGAGTGGACCTTCCAGGTCCGCGCCACCGACACCCTCGGCAACACCGGCACCCCCGCGTCCTACGACTTCACCATCGACACCGACCGGCCGGCCGCACCCGTCCTGACGTCGACGCCCCGGGCACTCGGCAACGACACCACCCCGTCGTTCACCTGGACCAGCGACGTGGCGGACCTCGACCACTTCGAGTGCCTCGTCGGCGCCGCGGGTGCCCGGTCGGGCTCGCCGACCGCCTGCGACGCGGCGGGCCTCACCTCGACGTCGCTCGCCGACGGTGCCTACACCTTCAGCGTGGTGGCGATCGACAAGGCCGGCAACGCCAGTGCCGCGGCGTCGTACGACTTCACCGTCGACACCGTCGCGCCGGAGACGACCATCACCACCGCCCCCGCGGCCGTGGTCGCGACCGGGTCGGTGACCTTCGGGTTCGGCTCCGACAAGGTCCCGTCGTCCTTCGAGTGCCGGCTCGTGGCCGCCGGGCAGACCGGTGACTGGCAGTCCTGCGCGGGAACGTCGAAGGCCTTCACGGGTCTGGCCGCAGGCGCCTGGACGTTCGAGGTGCGGGCGACCGACGCCGCGGGCAACACCGACGCGACTCCTGCCTCGCAGCTGGTGACGGTCGACCTCGCACAGCCGACGATCACCGCCTCGCTCTCGAGCAAGCACCCGATCACCAAGTTCGGCTGGCACCGCGGTCCCGTCACGATCACCTACACCTGTGAGGGCAACGGGAGCGCAGTCGTCGCCTGCCCGGCGCCTCGGGTGGTCACCCGGGCCCAGCGGGGTCGCACCTTCACGGCGTCGGTGCGGACGGCCGATGGGGACACCGCCACCGTCGCCACCAGGCTCTACATCGACAAGGGTGCCCCGAAGGCCGCCATCAAGGGCTTCGACGGCAAGCGGACCTACACCTCGGTGCCGAAGAAGGTCCGGTGCGTGGCCTCGGACCCGCGCTCGGGCCTGGCGAACTGCACGGTCACGGTCAAGAAGGTGACCCGCAAGAACGGCGACAAGCTCATCGTCGTCCGCGCCAAGGCCGTCGACAAGGCCGGCAACGTCCGGGTCGTGAAGAAGCGGGCTCCCTTCCGGGCTGCCTGAGCAGCACCGACAGCGGGACCGGACGGAGCTGATCCGTCCGGTCCCGCTCGGCATTTGTACGCTTCACGCCATGCCCTCCGGACCGACTCCCCAGGTGCTCACTGGCGAGCTTCGACGACCTCCCCGCGCGGACGGCGTACGACGTGTGGCGGCTGCGGCAGCAGGTGTTCGTGATCGAGCAGGACTGCCCCTATCCCGACCTCGACGGGCGCGACCTCGAGGACACCACGCGCCACGTGGTCCTGCTCGAGGACGGCTCACCGACGGCCGCCGTGATCGGCACGCTGCGGGTGCTCGACGACGGCGACTGGGCGCGGATCGGCCGCGTCGTGGTGGCTGCGTCGGCACGCGGCCGCGGACTGGCGACCCTGCTCATGGACGAGGCGATGAGCCTCTGCGGCGACCGCGAGGTGCGGCTCGACGCCCAGACCGGGCTGGCGGGGTTCTACGCCGCCTACGGCTTCGCGCCGACCGGCCCGGAGTTCGACGAGGACGGGATCATGCACCTGCCGATGTGTCGGCCACGACCATGAGCACCGGCCCGAGGACCTCCTCGTGCACCAGGCGCGACTGCGGCTCGAGGCCGCCGATCACGGTCGGCGCGACCCACCAGCCGGCGCGGTCCAGCGCGCGCCCGCCGAGCACGACGTCGCCGCCCTCGGACCGGGCCAGGTCCAGGTAGCGGAGCACGCGGTCGCGGGCGACGGACGAGCGGAGCGGGCCGCACAGCGTGTCGGGCGACTGGGGATCGCCGACCACGACGTCCTCCATCGCGTCGATCGCGGCACGCAGGGCCTCGTTGTAGCGGTGGATCGGTACGACGACGCTCGTCGGCAGCCGGCATGCCTGACCGGCGTTGGCCGCGACCGAGACGGCCGCGGCTGACACCACGGCGGCCAGGTCGTCGTCATCGGCCGCCCGGACGGACCGGGCGCCACCGGTGTCCACGCGCACCCGCGCGCCGGTCGCGCCGGCCGTGGCCCGGACCCGTTCGCCCACCGCCGCCGAGCCGGTGAACGCCACCTCGTCGACCCGACGATCGCGGGTGAGCCCGATCGCCACGTCGACATCGCGTGTCGTCACGACGTTGAGCACCCCGCGGGGCAGGTGCTCGAGGGCGATGCGACCGAGCTCGAGCGCGGCGGTCGCGGCCTCGGGCGCCGGCTTGAGGACGACCGACCCACCAGCGGCCAGCGCCCTCCCGATCTCGTGCAGCGCCGCGGACAGGGGTGCGGTGGACGGGCTGAGGACCACCGTCAGCCCCGGCTTCCGCCGGGACAGCGAGATCGGAAGCTCCGCGATCGGGGTGTCGACGTGCGACGCACGCAGCGCCACCGGCACCCCGGTCTCGGTCGCCAGGAGTGCGGCCAGGTCGTCGGCCTCGGCACGCACCGCGGCACCGAACTGGCGCATCGCCTGCAGCCGCATCCGCCCGTCCGTGCTCCAGCCGGTGGCGTGGACCGTGCGCCATGCCGCCTCGAGCGCCGCGTCCACGTCGGTGACGCCGGCGTCGGGGACCTCCCACAGGGACTCGCCCGTGGCGGGGTTGCGGACGGTCCAGGTCCAGCCCTGGGCGGTCGGCCGCAGCGCCCCGTCGATGGGCAGCCCCACGCCGCCCCCGGCGTGCTTGTTCATGGGAGCACTCCATCACGTCGGCCTGCCGGCTCCAACCGGACGGGCCAGCCCCTAGGGTCGGATGATGGTGAGCGACGACCTGGGCGCCGACGTCCCGATGCCCGGGCCGCCGGCGCGCGTCGTCTCGCTCGTCCCGTCGCTGACCGAGGCGCTGGCCGCCTCGGCGCCGGACCGGCTCGTCGGTGCGACCGACTGGTGCACCCACCCGGCCGACCTCGACGTGCCGCGCGTGCGCGGCACCAAGAACCCCGACCTGGCCGCGATCCGTGCCCTCTCCCCCGACCTGGTCGTGGCCAACATGGAGGAGAACCGCGAGCTCGACGTCCGCCGGCTGCGCGACTCCGGGGTCGCGGTCTGGGTGACCCGGATCGAGACCGTCGAGCAGTCGATCGACGCGATGTCGCGACTGTTCACCGAGGCGCTGGGCACGGTCGAGCCGCACTGGCTGGTCGAGGCGCGCTCGCTCTGGTCGACGCCCGCGCAGCCGCGGCTGTCCGTCGCCGTCCCCATCTGGCGCGACCCGTGGATGGTGGTCGGGTCGCCGACCTACACCGACGACCTGCTCACCCGGGCCGGGCTGACCAACGTGCTCGCCGGCCGCGAGGGACGCTATCCGTCGCTCACGTCCGCGGAGATCGACGACGCCGGCGCGGACGTCGTGCTCCTGCCGGACGAGCCCTACGTCTTCACCGCCGACGACGGCCCCGAGGCCTTCACCACCCCGACCCGGCTGGTGTCGGGTCGCCTGCTGACCTGGTACGGCCCGGCGATGGTCGAGGCGCACCGGATGCTGGCTAACCTCCAGCCATGACGCGCGACCCGATCAGCGAGGCCCACCGCCAGTGGGTGTCCCACGGCTGGGCCGATGCTGCCGACGGGATGGCGATGGTGACCTCGGTGGTCCGCGCGCAGCAGCTGCTGATGGAGCGGATCGATGCGGTGCTGCGCCCGCGCGAGCTGACCTTCGCCCGCTACGAGGTGCTGCGGCTGCTGTCCTTCGCCCGCGAGGCGGCGATGCCGATGTCGCGGCTCGGCTCGCTGCTGCAGGTCCACCCGACCAGCGTCACCAGCGCGGTCGACCGGCTCGTCGCGCAGGGCTTCGTGGAGCGCGTGCGCAGCGACGAGGACAAGCGCGTCGTACGCGCCGTGCTGACCGACGCCGGCCGCGAGGCGGTCGAGGGCGCGACGGCGGCCCTCAACGCGGAGGTCTTCGAGGCCCCCGGCCTGCCGGGCGGCGACGTACGCGCCCTGACCGCTCGGCTCACCGCCCTGCGGACGGGCCTCGGCGACGCGCTCTGAGCGCCGCCTCCCTCCGCCGCCTGCCGCTGTAACGCCGGGTTACGACAACTACCCACCCCCATGCATCACGGTGGGTACAGCTCCTAACCCGGCGTTACAGCAGCGCGGGCCGGTACTCGCCAGTAATTAGTTGGATGTCCTACTATCGCCAGATGGCCGACCTGCACACCCCGAAGAACCCGATCCGTCTCGTCACGTCCTCCGCGCTCTTCGACGGCCACGACGCCTCGATCAACATCATGCGGCGGATCTTCATGGCGCAGGGCTGCGAGGTCATCCACCTCGGGCACAACCGCTCCGTGCAGGAGGTCGTCGACGCCGCGCTGGAGGAGGACGTGCAGGGCGTGGCGGTGTCGTCCTACCAGGGCGGGCACGTGGAGTACTTCGAGTACCTCGTGGAGTCGCTGCGTGCGGCCGGGGCCGGACACGTCCGCGTCGTCGGCGGTGGGGGCGGCGTGATCGTGCCGTCCGAGATCACCCGGCTGCGCGAGTCCGGCGTCACCATCTTCTCGCCCGAGGACGGCCAGAAGATGGGCCTCGTCGGGATGATCAACTCCGTCGTCGCCGACTGCGACATCGACCTCTGGGCCGACAGCGCCGTCGACGTCGAGCAGGTGCTCTCCGGTGACCGGTTCGCCGTGGCCCGCGCGATCACCGGCGCCGAGGGCGGTCGGCTCGACGAGGCGATGCTGGCCGAGATCCGGCAGGCGGCCGTACGCCGCGTCGTGCCCGTGCTGGGCATCACCGGCACCGGCGGCTCGGGCAAGTCCTCGCTCACCGACGAGATCGTGCGCCGCTTCCGCACCGACCAGCAGGACAAGCTGAAGATCGCGGTGATCGCGGTCGACCCGACCCGGCGCAAGGGTGGCGGCGCGCTGCTCGGCGACCGGATCCGGGCCAACTCGCTCGACGGGGACCGGGTGTTCTTCCGCTCGCTCGCGACCCGCGGCGCGCACGAGGTGCCCGAGCACCTCGCCGACGTGATCGACGTGATGAAGGCCGCCGGCCACGACCTGGTGATCATCGAGACGCCCGGGATCGGCCAGGGCGACGCCGGCATCGTGCCGCTCGTCGACCACTCGCTCTACGTCATGACGCCGGAGTTCGGTGCCGCGTCGCAGCTGGAGAAGATCGACATGCTCGACTTCGCCGACAGCGTCGCGATCAACAAGTTCGAGCGCCGCGGCGCCAAGGACGCGCTGCGCGACGTCGGCCGCCAGCTGGTCCGCAACCGCGCGGCCTTCGGCAAGCAGCCGCAGGACATGCCGGTCTTCGGCACCAGTGCCGCCACCTTCAACGACGACGGCGTCACCGCGCTCTACCAGCACCTCCGCGGCGAGCTCGCCGACGCCGGCCTCGAGGTCACCGACGGCACGCTGCCGCACGTCGACGTACGCCACTCCTCCGGCATCCGGCAGGTCGTCCCGGCCGACCGCGTGCGCTACCTCAGCGAGATCACCGAGACGGTCCGCGGCTACCACGCGCAGACGGTGGACCTGGCGGAGGCGGCGCGCAACCTGCAGCGCGTGCAGTGGGTCGCCGACCAGCTGGGTCTCGAACGGACTTCGTCCTGCCTCGACCACCGGTGAGGCGGGGCCGCCGACGCGCTGCTGGAGGATGCCCGCAAGGCGGTGCCGCACGAGGTCGCCGACCAGATCGCCGGGTGGCCCGCGGTCGTGGAGTCCTACTCCGGTGACGAGCAGGTGGTCGTGGTCCGCGACAAGGAGATCCACACCAAGCTGACCAGGGAGTCGCTGAGCGGCAACGCGATCCCGCGCGTCTCGCTGCCCCGCTTCACCGACCACGGCGAGCTGGTGAAGTTCTGGCGCAACGAGAACCTCCCCGGCTACTTCCCCTTCACCGCGGGCGTCTTCCCCTTCAAGCGCGACAACGAGGACCCGGCCCGGATGTTCGCCGGCGAGGGGGACCCGGCGCGCACCAACCGCCGCTTCAAGATCCTGTCCCACGGCAACGACGCGACCCGGCTCTCGACGGCGTTCGACTCGGTGACCCTCTACGGCCGCGACCCCGACCCGCGCCCCGACGTCTACGGCAAGGTCGGCACCTCCGGTGTCTCGGTGGCCACCCTCGACGACATGAAGG